>CAZNEW010000003.1:0-450946 GCA_964572515.1 uncultured Candidatus Obscuribacterales bacterium
ATGTAGATTTGGCAAATGTCTCTTAAAGACCGGATCGACGTTTGGGGCAAGGTCAAATACACCAAGAGATTCAGCAATAAAACGTTGTTCAACAAGTGAGGGTAGGACTAGCGCCAGCCTTGACAACATCTCATTATTAAGACTAGCCCTAGTTGACAATGACGACATGGCTGTAATGCTACATCTAAATTGCGGGCTGCGAAAATAGTAGCGTGCAAATTCAGGTAAAATATGTTTTTCGTTTTTCGGGCGCAGACGCTTTGTGAAACCGTTAAAGGTTGCATTCGGAATATCCGTCAACGCTACGCTGCTCATTCCAAGTTCATCAATTGTTTCGCTAGTCCTTGTCAGAAATACATCGCCGCGATTAACCGAGCATCTGAAACGCTCTTGTTCTGTAGAATTAACTAGTTCTGTCAACAGTGGAACGGCTGAATTGTAAAAGACATCCTTGAAGGAAAGGAAGGGATATCCACTACCAAAATCGGAACGAGGCTTGGATAAACCGGAACTGAATTCGTAAATCTCATTTAGAGAGACACGCTTCCACTCAGATAACATATCCAAGAATCTCCAACTTTTCACGTATAACTTCGTCGAATTCCGCTCCGCAAACCATTTGCTCACCTAGTCGCGCAGTTAAACGACGCATCTTTTCCTCAAAGGCTTCATCGTCGTCGCTTTCAAGCTCTGCGCCAACGTAGCGTCCTGGCGTAAGAACATACCCATGATTACGAATATCTTCGATGTGAGCATTTTTGCAAAAGCCTGGCACATCGACATATTCACCAGCAGCTATTTCGCCCCTCCATGCCTGGTAGGTGGTAGCGACACGGGAAATTTCTTCTTCAGTCAATTCACGCCTCGTTTTGTCCACCAAAATTCCCAGCTTTTTCGCATCAATGAAAAGTACTTCTCCGCGCCTATCACGCAATTTCGTATTCTTCACTAGCCCATTGCTTCGATCTTTTGACAAAATCCAAAGACAAGCAGGAATCTGCGTGGAATAGAACAACTGACCTGGTAATGCGACCATACAATCAACTACATTTGCTTCGATCATTGCCTTACGAATTTCGCCTTCGCCACCTTGCTGCGTGCTCATCGAGCCATTAGCGAGCACAACGCCGGCAAATCCATGTGGTGCCAAATGGTGCACGATGTGTTGCAACCATGCGTAGTTTGCGTTCCCCACTGGTGGTGCGCCAAAAACCCAGCGCACATCTTCGCGCAAACGCTCTCCACCCCAATCAGAAATATTAAAAGGTGGGTTAGCGAGAATGAAGTCAGCCTTCAAGTCTCGCAGTTCGTCCTTGTGAAAACTGCCTTCATTGTTCCATTTGATATTAGAATCAATTCCGCGCACCGCAAGGTTCATCTTAGCTAGCCGCCAGGTGGTGTAATTACTTTCTTGTCCGTAGATAGCAATGTCGCCAATACGTCCACCATGTTCTGCAACAAACTTTTCGCTCTGCACAAACATGCCACCACTACCGCAACAAGGATCGTAAACGCGACCATTGTAAGGCTCCAACATTTCAACTAAGGTCCGAACAACAGAGCGAGGAGTATAGAACTCGCCGCCTCGTTTGCCTTCCGCACCTGCGAACTGACCAAGGAAATATTCATAGACGCGACCTAGCACATCTTTGGATTTATCTTTGCCCTCATTCAGTGCGATGCCTGAAATCAAATCAATCAATTCTCCCAACATCACCTTGTTAAGGGCAGGACGAGCGTAGTCTTTCGGAAGCACGCCTTTTAGCGATTCATTATCCTTCTCGATGGCGCGCATTGCGTCATCAACCATAGTGCCGATGCTACTTTGTTTTGCATTTGCACGAAGGTGCGACCAGCGAGCTTCTTTTGGAACCCAAAAAATATTATCTGCGAGATATTCGTCTTTATCCTCTGCAGCAGCAGCATCCTCTTTGAGGAGTTCGGCATGACGAGCTTCGAACGCATCAGATATATATTTTAGAAATATGAGTCCTAGTGCGACATGTTTATAATCGCTTGGCTCCATATTTCCGCGCAGCTTATCAGCAGCCTTAAACAGCTCTGCCTCAAAGCCCAAATTGCCACCATTTTTGTCTTTCTGAGCCATTGTTTCTCCACAAGAAGCAAGCCTAAATTATAATCCTTGCAGCTAGTCAAGTGCGTCAAGATCGCATCCGGTTTCCAAGCGCCCGCAATCGGAATTTTTATCTAATTCAATTGGGGGTCATGGCAGCTATTCAAAATTCAAATCAAATTCGAATTTTTCTTTTTGCAATTCAATCTCAATATTCAAATCAATTGAAATTATCTCTGGAATTTCATCTGCTATGAGTTCGGTCTTTAAAGTAAATCCTTTTGGGATCGTTTCCTTTTCGAAATTCAAGATAATTGTTGGTAATTCTAGAAAATCTTGATGCTGAAGTGATCGCGCGTTGAACTCGATCACTGAGTCCTTTTGAGTCCATTTCGGCGAATGGATATCAGGTATAACTAACGATTTCCGATAAAAACTTTGCAGAGCAAGAATAGAGCTGCCTTTTGAAGGAAAGCTACTTAAGGTATCTGGCGGAGGCGGTATCTTTGGTAGTTCTGGAAATAGAAATGAAACTTTGAGCCCTTCGGGAATGTGCACCTTCAGCCTGAGTTCACTGGCAGGGCTTTTCCCTAAATTTTTCAAAGTCAGATTAATAGGAACTATACGCTGCATATCAAGTCTAAAATCTAACTGTTTTCGAAAAACTTTTTCGCATTTTTCAAACCACTCCAAGAGCTCTCTATTGTAAGAATTAACAGAACGCCCTCCCAGTCTCGCGTGCATTAAACTATGAACTGACAGTTCTGACGCAAAAGGATAAGATTTCTTCAATATGTCCATCGCTGCTTGAATCATTTTCTCCGAATTGGATATCTCATATTCAAAGAGCTCATGTTTTAAGTGATTGGTTGAATTGTGAAATTCGATTTCTAATTTTGGAAATCTTTCGACTACAGATCTCAGTCTTTCATTTTCTTTTTGTAAATCGTCTTTTTCCTCAGGTAGCAGCCATAGTTCGGTTGGTTTTAAAATCTCAAAATCTTTGAATTCAGCTTTTATCGCTAAACCTTCGTCCTTACAAAAAATTCGCACCTTCTTATGGGGATTTGATTGACGAAAATTTATAGCTGACAGAAGCAAGTGATCATCATTCACTGACTGATTTAAATTGTGCTCTAGAAAATTGTTATAGTCGCGAGGATCAAAACCCAAATACAAACCTTCTTTAAGTCGAGATGGAACTTTACGATTAGGCAATTCCGAAAATCTCTTCAATGCTTTTGAAGCTCGATCCTTTTTCCTTCTAGATGATGAGCTTTTGTGATTATCTAGTTCTCGCAGGACCATCGGGCAAACAATTATACAAACTTCTCCGCTTAAAACCTGCGAAAAGTCGATGTCTACAAGGGGTTTGCACTCTAAGAATATGCTCGTGTCAGCGAACAAAAATTCCTCAAAGTCTACAGTGTCATTCATATTAGTTCAAACCTCAGAGAAATTTAAAAGTTAATTGGAGTTTTAAAGCTCCGAATCTTTCAACTGCAATCTAAACAGAATCCATGCTTAGTAGTTACAAACTGGTTAATACACGAGCCGGACGTACAGGGTGATTTTAGGCTGCGGATTCTTTTTTAGGACTTATCAATGTGAACCAACGAATATAAGCATCCTTAATTGTCGGATCGCCGACTTTGTTAACCAGGGCATCTAAATCTTCTGCTTTTTTGTATGACACCTTAAACTTCCTGTTCTGAGAAGCAAAAGCTTCAATCCACTCAAGGGCGTCATCATCAAAGTTTCCGCAAGTCCAAATAGAAAATTCTTGCTCTGGATAATCATCCTTTGGAAAATAATCGCGGATTGCTGGTACTATCTTCACGAACCATTTTTTTACTTCGTCAATACTTACCTGATTTTCTCTCCTGTAGGCCTTACATTCGCAAGCTCGCAGTGAAGTGCCCTGCGCAGTTTGCAGAACATCGCAATCCCATTTCTTATCAACCATTGGATCTTTAAATTTCTTTCCAAGCTGAACTGTACCGGGGAAAATCTTGCTATGACAGTGTCCTACAACTAGTTCAAAGAGTTGTCCACGCAAGTTTTCATTCAGTTTGTCGGCAAAAGCGAGTTCACTTGTCTTCTTAAGTAGTTCAGATATTCTGACAGCTTGCTCTTCTATAACCAAAGTTTGTTCCTCAAGTATTTTGCGGAATTCTTCCAAAGCTTCAGCAAAATTACGACCGAATAACATTTTGGGGGTTGTAAAAATGACACCATTTGATTGGGCCAGTCTAAGAGCATCTTCTTCAAACCAGTCAGCAATAAGAAAGGCCATAAAGGGTCTGTTATTTCTATGGACGCGAATGCTTGCGCATTTTTCAACAAAATACTGAACTTCATGTTTAGTGATAGACCGTCCTAGAATCACGTCAGCTACGATAAATCCTGGAGTAGCCTTTCCTTGCATCCTGGTAGCCAATGGCGCAATGTACGAAGGAGCAACAAAATCCCATTGAAAATGACCGGTTTGGGGGATTTCATCGTTGAAACGAAAAGTCATTTGATTTCCTATCAATCTTTGACGCTGCAGCCAATCCGCTAATGCCTTCAGGAGAGAATTTTCAGCTTGAATTATTGCCTCAAGCTGAGTGGATGATAGTCTGAATTTTTGACTGTTCTTGGACAAGTGCAGATACTCACCTTCTTTTTCAATAAAACCAAGATCCGTCAAGGTTTTCTTTAGTCCGTTTGAGTCTTGCTTGAAATCACTTTTTATTGGGAGCCCGCTTATCGTAGCGAACATCTTTTCTGGAATCGCACCTCCTCTTGCTCTCATGGCTGCCAGCGGAAGTCGAAGAATAGAATTAGCTTCATTCATTGCCTCAAACAATCGGTCATAGAATTGCCGTGTACCTGTGTGTACACGAAGGTACACAAACTTTTGATTATGGGCAAAATTAACAGTCTGCAGAGCTTGTACTGCACCCGTCTCAAGAGATCGCTGAATCCGTTTTCGAGCACTCTCTGCCGAAATTCCATCCCTATCTCTAAGATAGCTGGATAGTTTTGACGTAAGGCACGGTCCGATTTCCTCTAACGCTTTTTTTGGCATGTCACACTCACCTATTTATACTACGCAACAATCTATCAACTACAAATATATCACAACACTGTAAAATTCATATATTCGGGGGTTTATTCCAAAAATTCAGCCGTCACACTATGAATTCCTGGTATGTGAGTTTTCCAGTGACAAACCGCCCCATCCAATATAAGTTAGTAAGATATGAACCTCGCTCGCACGAAGCTCAAACTAACTCAGACCATCCCCATCGCTATTTTGGTGGCGGTGGCATTGTTCGTTGGCGCGACTCAGGGCAGAACCTTCTGGAATGAGATTTACTACAATTATTTCAATCGCGAGTGCCTCTCGGACGCAGCCCCCTGTAACAACCCGAGTAAATTCATTTCGTGGTGGACCGCCAAAGCATTCGACAACGAACAGCCTAACTTTCAAAAATGTCGCAAAACAGCCCGCTTCTACACGAGCCCCGAGGTCGAAGACCTTATGCGCTAGACGTCCTTATCGATTTGTCCAAGCCTGAAATGCCTCACCTTTATGTTCGGATGCGCTTTGATCTGCAAATGATAGCCGGTCAATGCCAGATAAACCATCTTGTCTTCAAGGATGGCGCCAAAGAAAAAATTCAGAAGTATCTAGCAAGTGTTGATCCCAATCCCGACGCCAATTTGGTCAAGCGCAACGCGCAAGCTACAAGGCAACTTCGTCGAGGACCAATCTGGGGGCACAGCGAGTTTTCTAAAATTGCCGAAGAAGAGATTCAAAAGGCACTCGCCATCAATCCCAATTTTGCGTTGGCTCACATTGAGCTTGGACGCATCGCATCCTTCGCTGGAGAGTACGATAAAGCCGTCGAGCATTTCCAAAAGGCAATCGATTGCAATCCGTCTTTTGTGTTGGGTTATCTCGAACTTGGCGAGACCTATTTGAAGATGCGCAACGAAGGTTTTGCACTGAGCGCTTTTACTGAAGCCACGCAAGCCGATCCGTTGTTTGCGATTGCGTTTGGACAGCGGGCTTACATCGAGGGTTTATTGCATAAGGACGAGAGTGCACTGGCAGATTTGTCTCATGCGATTTTGCTCGACCCATCGGTATGCGTATCGAAGGCGCGCTTGCGCAAAAGTTGACTTGAAAGATTTAAAAGGCGCACTGGAAGATTTGAAGATTGCAGTGATACTGGAGCCAAGCGATAAGTACAACATGATGGGTCTTAAGGATGTGCAAGCGATGCTGGCTAAGCAAAAGCTTTAGGCGTCTGAGATGAGGAAATTAACCAGTTGGCTGAAGAGCTAAGAGAGAAGCTGTAAGTCTACGCAATCGTCAACGCACAAATGTCCGCTTTGGAACTGCGTTTTTAATATTACATATTTTTCTAAAATCCTCTATTTCGCTTCCCCAGCCATTTTGCATCATTACGCAAGTGGGGTTATGCAAAATGCGTACTGAAAAATCTGTTGCCATTTCAACTCACACCGAAATGCCGATATTAATCTTCCCCGCCTTCCCCTCAATCGCACCAAGCCGAGCCTTAGTTAGATCAAGCAGAGTACTCTTCTCAATAATGCTGTAAGTGTTAGGAATAATTTCTCTTTTCGACATAAGACCGACCGCTTTCTCATAGTGCGTCTTAGCTGCAGTCGCATTTTTCTGATTCTCGCAAATGAGAGCCAAGTACAAGTTACAAACACATTCATCGAAGACATGACCTTTGCCTTCAACCGCTTTTAACGCGGCTTTGGTCATCAAGCTTGCGCAAATAATCGAGCTGCCCATACAAAGATTCCTGATAGACCTGCCAGTTATGCGCTTTCTCAGCGTATTTGGTCAGATGCTCGTACATCTTATACATTTTTATATCGGGCGTTTCAGCTCTGTTCACGTCGGTGATTGCTTTCTGCTGCAAACGCAATGCTTCTTCGAAGCTTCCTTTTTGAAACGCCTGACTTGCGTCGTTGCTGGCTTTCTCCACAGGACTTAGTGCGGTGGTTTGCAAAACCTTTTTCAGAAAGTCTGCCTCTCCTTGAGAGTAGGCTGGAAGCGCGTTGGCAAATATTGCGACTAGCGCGGTCAGCAATGAAAGCGAAGTTAGGTTTTGCAGATATCGTGCTGAGTTTCTTGAATTATCCATGTCGGCATTAGTAGACCCTTGTCAGTTTGTCGCAACTAATTTGAACTGAATTCGTTCGTTGTTCGTCTAAATACTTAGAGGAATGAAAGGCGCTTGCTGTTGTCTTTCGTCTCTATTTGCCGAGAGGATGCGGACTTGACAAAGCGATACGAAAACACGGATAATGAAAATTTTCCCAAGAAGATTTTATGGCTAGGCCAATCCCAGCGAGTACTCAAGTCTTTTCCTACCGAAGCCAAAATTATTGCGGACAACCAGCTTGCATTGGTTCAATTGGGAAGAGAGCCGAATAACTGGAAAGCGATGAGTATCGTTGGTCCAGGTGCTATGGAAATAAGGATTAGTCAACAAGGGCAATACCGAGTTATTTTTGTTGCTAAATTTCCTGAAGCTGTTTATGTCCTTCATGTTTTCCAGAAAAAAACTCAGAAGACTTCAAAATATGACTTAAATAGAGCGAGAGACGCATATGCCCAAATCCAAGAAATCCGAAAAAAAACGACCTCGAATTAAAATCACGCCTAGCTCGGGAAACATCTTCAAAGATAGCGGGTTCAGCGATGCTGAGGCAGCCAATTTAATGGCCAGATTCGAGTTGATGTTGAAAATCAGAGACATCATTTCCGCCAACGGCTGGTCTCAACGTGAAGCCGCAAAAGTGCTAGGTGTTAGTCAACCGCGAATAGCCGAAATACATTCTTTCAACACAACTTACTTCAGCGTCGACTTACTTCTTAAATACCTGGCGCGACTGGGCACGAAAGTGACATTTCGTTTTAAAAAAATAGACGCGGCATAATCTCCAAAACATTTATAAGTTAGTAAGATATGAACATCGCTCGCACGAAGCTCAAACTAAATCGAACCGTCCCAACTGCCATTTTGGTGGCGGTGGCGCTTTACGTTGGCGAAAACCAGGGCAGAACGCTCTGGAATGAGTTTTACTACAATTATTTCAACAGTGAATGCCTCTCGGACGCGGCTCCATTTGCGAGAAAGCAGATTTTACTGTCAAGCGTATTCCAGAGCACTATGCTGGCGGAAAATGGATTTTAAATTATCAAAATCCGAAAGTCGCTTTCAGCGATTTTGGAGGACAATATATTACTTTTATAGATGAGTGAACAGATTAAACAAAGAAGCAAAATATATTGAAGCTTTCTCTTTTTACTAATACCATTATTCCGCCTGGGCTTCCAATCTTTTTTTGTAAATTTCAAGGTTGTACCGCCACCATGTGAAGTGCGGAATTTTGCCTTCCTTAATTTCTTGCACAGCTATTTGCTTATGAATATCAGGTCCATACTTTCGTTCCACAAAATCAAGAACTATCTCACGCTCACCGCGTCTTAATGCCTCTTGCACTAGAGCAATCGACAATCTATCAGGGAAGTAGTCCACGATATCATTGTGAAAAAACTCGAGCGCTTTTTCTTTGCGACCTTCGTGAAAATCTATGAGGGCAAATAGAGCTGCCCCTTGCCTATTCCAATAATAGGGATGTTCTCGGTGCAACAATAAATCGGCAAGATTCTTACAAAGCTCTATATCGCGCAGATACCATGCGCATTCTGCAATTTGCGGAACTTCAGGCGGTCGCCCGGAATCTAGATGAGTCACTATATGTGGTGCAGTCCAAACGACTTTTTGCGCAAAGGATTTTTTATTTACATCGTCCTCTTCGCAACGGATCCATTCAGCAAAGAAATGCTCCATCAAAATCTTGGGCAAAAACCAGACCTCAGGCAACTTCTGGATACCTCGCTTTAGCAGCCTTTCGCCCTCTTCGGTATCATGCACTAGAAAAAAATTGCCAGCAACAGCAGAAATGAACTCACTGTCAGAATTGTTTTTCAAAAATTTCTTCCAGATGGGACTTGCTTTATCGAAATCTTCCTTGCTGCAATAACGTCCAGCATCTGAGGCATAGAGTAAAGCCTGCTCTTCTAAATGTTCATATTCTATAAACCACAAAGAGAATTCAAGGAATTTCGATTGAAGCTCCGAATACCGCTCAAGTCGATCTATATGCTGCCATGTCCTATGAAGTACCTCATAAAGGCGCTTCATATCAGGAGACTCATCGTTTAATAACAACGTTGCCTGCTCCAGGCGCTCAAGGAGCGTTTCGACTAATTCATCATCGCTGTCATTGACTCGAATTTTATTAGATTCATCTTGCGGCATAGCTAAACCCCTGCGGTAATTATATGCGAATTTTCCTCCTCAAGCTTGGGTATATAGAGCTTAACCATGTCAAAGCAATCTGACTGCTACGACTCCCCAGAAAGACACATCAGCAGCAATTCTGATGATGTTATATCGCGTACAGCCAAAGACGCTATAGTAACTGATTCAAGCCAGCAGAAAGTGCTTGAAAGTGCTCAGTCGTGCATTAACCAGGACAGCATTTCTGAGTTGCAATTGAAAGCCCTGGATCCTGCAGATCCGCGAGTCGCTCAAATTCAGTCTAATCGTTTTGAATTAATAGACGAAACATCCGAAACCTTTTCTCACTCTGAGTTACAGTTGAAAGCCTTGGAAAAGCAGACGAAAGATCCAGTACTGGGCGTTGTCCAACAGTTGGCAGAATTCGTGCGCGGACTGGCGAAAGGCTCAATTGAAAGAGAAACGCTGAATGAGCTTAGAAGAAGCCAGCAAACGGAACGATTAGAGCAAATTGCAAGCACACAACCGATATTTGATGCACCGCTAGTGATGCCGCCTCCAGAGAATCTGGAACATCAAATTACCAATGCTTCTGTTCCAACTCAAGATTTTCCACCATCTAAAATGAAACAGCTAGTCAACCCTAATGTGTCTAAAGAGTTTCGCGCTTGAGTCGACTACTTCTCGCGGCAAATTCCGTCAGCTATGCAAGATGCTCTCGTGCGCAGCGGCGTAAGCATTACCGTCTATGCACATTCTTCGGATGTCCCTGCGAATTTAGCTAATCAACATGCCCGTGGCCATTCACAAGACCAAAGCACCAAGCACCTGCCGATGTTTTATGAGCATCGTAGCAAATCTCTGGTTTTCATAGAGAAACCTGAGCTTACTTTGGTAGAACAAAAATGGAAAGACGATGTAGAAGAAACGCGCAAGAAGCAAAGTCAAAAAGGCATTCAGGATTTTGGACCGCTAAAAAATTACGATCCTAAAGCGTCTCGCTATGCACCAATCGAACGCAATGGCTGGCATGAGTTGGGACACGCTTTGGATAAGGCGGTATTGAGTGGACTCACGCAAAAAACCGCTTTTGATAAGGCTTACCATGCTGATATTTCAGCGTTAAGTCCAAAAGTTATACAAGACTTTCATTATTTCACAGCACCTGATTTGATAAACAATCAAAAAGATTTCTCTCGCGCGAAGCAAGAATTATTTGCTGAACTAACGGCAGACTATCTGTTGAAATCCAGTCAATACAAAGAACTTGCAAGATATTTTCCCAGAACACTTTCTCTTGTCAAAAATCAACTTTCGAGTTTCCTAAAATAGCCCCTACTCGAAGCTTACATGTATCTCCACGGCTTGAGACTTTTTCTTCAAAAACGAAAAATAAATCTTTCTCCTTTTTGAGTTAAACACATAAACTAAAACTGGAAAATTTTTGTTTTCTATAAAAAGACTGTCGCTAAATTTCGATTGGTAATTGCCATAATGTTTTTTTGCGTCAGCTAATTGCAAATTTAGATTTTGATCTAAATAGATATTTGCACAAACAATTTCATCATTTCGTCCATAAGAGACTTGAAATGATTTCATATCCATTTCCGGATGCACATCAGACTCATAAAACCCGAGTCGCTTGCTCTTAAGTTCACGTTTAAATAGCGATTCAAGACTGCCTTTACTCGGATTATTCATCCTATTCAATTGGCCAACCAATTGAAAAACAGCTTGTTTTCTTTTCTTCAGAGAAATTCGATCTGACTCTCTCGCGGATACATCCTTTGCGAGTATTGGCTGACTGAATTCCAGATGGAACTCCAATATGATCATTCCAATCGATAGAATTGGAAGTAAGGATCGGCTTTTAGTATCGATTTTAGCGATCATAATAAACGGTAATACTTGTTAATGTTTTGTGGTTTGGAGAGCGAAAGTTGAATGCAAGCGAACCATGATCGAAATAGCATCGATACTCAGGAAGAATTTTTTCTTCTGCGTTCCCCTTCGATTTACTTTGCCTTTCCCATTTACCAAAACATTTTCGCACATCACGTAAGGTAATTACAAAGTCTGGATTGATTGAAAATTCCACATACAAAATTTTGTAGTTCTTGTTGAAAGGCATTTCAAATCGCGTAATGTCGCTATTTGGATTGTATTCGGAAAGATACATAAAAGTACTTAAGCAGTCAAATTCCTGAGCGGTGATCTTCTCAAAAGCCTTGAGATCCGCGCCTTTAGCTTTCTGTAATTTATTTACCATTTGAAAAACTGAATTTATTCTTTCAGCAACTAAAGACGAATTCGCTCCAGCAGTCTTCAAATTGGAAGATGCATTATTTTCCTCGTGCTTTTGAGCAAGCGCTAAGTTGCTTGAGAAGCCAAGAATGACAGCCACTATAAAAATACTGACTGCAAGTTTGAATTTGAGTTGGTTCGCTGAAAACATCTTGTTTTTGATAAGTCTCCAGAGGGTATTTTACCATCCGTTCAGTCTGTTTCACGAGCCCGTGATACTTCCCTTATTTCCGATTTCAGATCCAGTGGTGATTGCACCAGTGACAGTTTATCCATGACAGGATAAGGTGGTTGTATAGAAACCAGTGAGCGCCATGCAGCTTTTCAAACAAACAATTTCAATGATTCAACCGCCAGCTTTTGCAGTGGCCCTAGCTGTGTTTTTATTTGACGGCGCACTTTTGACAAGTGAGTTCTTGCCAAAGCCGAACTACCTTCAAAACGGAATTGAAAATTTCGGTAAAAGCAAATTCAAGGAAGCGATTCAAGATTTCAACCACGTTATCGAAAGTGATCCCAATAATTGTATTGGATACTGGGGAAGGGGCTTAACTGAAAAATATTTGAAACAGTATCCAGAAGCCTTTCATGACTTATCTACAGCAATAGAAAAGAATCCACATGTTCCAGATTTCTACTCTTTGCGCGCCGATGTTTGCAATCGCCAGGAAAATTACAAACAGGCGTTTGAGGATATCAATAAAGCTATTGCCATCAATCCAAAGGACTCGCAATATTACTGCATTAGAAGCAAGACTTACTCAGATACCAATCAGGACGCACTTGCTCTCAAGGACGCGAATAAAGCTTTGGAGCTCGAACCGAACTCGTATTTTGCATATAGGCGACGCGCTTATGCAAAATGGCATGATTGCGATTTGCAGGGTGCCTTCGACGACTTCAACATGGTGATTAAGATGGATTCGACTGAGTCAATAAATCTAAAAGCTCGCGACGCTCTAAAAGAAGAGATCGACTATTTCAAGAAAGAAGGTATTCCTTTAGAATCGTTGCGCGAGTAAAAGAGTGCAGCCGGTTTCTGGAGATTCATAAATGATGAAGTTAATTCACAAATCACAACTCATCGGCACAATTCAGAATCCCACCCGCGAAGGCATGTCTATGGTTGGGGACTTAGAATTAACTGAAGCCGCTGTTAGATATCTTGAAATGTTCGCATTTTTTACTGGACCAAAAGATCCATATCAAACGCCACCTTTTTCAGAATCGGATATTTGGGGTTGGACGATTGAATACGGTGATGGCAATATTCGCGAAGTTATTGGATGCCCAGCAGTTTCAAACAACGGCACCATTATTCAGTGGCGATGGGGCAAACCAATCAACTAACTAAAACAAACTACTCAATTCGCACTATTCCCGGCGTAAACCAATCCACCATTTTTGGTATCACTAATTTTTTCAATCGACACTCTTTAATATCCTAAAACTTAGCCATGAACAAACGCCCCCTAAAAGAACTGATTAACCTGGAAGAGCCTGGTTGGAAAATTGTTCAAGAATGGATCGACCAGGCGAAGAATCACGTCGAGGTTTTACCGCCGAGTTCACCACAACGCGAAGAAGCTCTTTTCGAAACTCAGGTAACAAGCAGATCTCCACTTGGTGCCATCGTTTACGATTCCGGCGGATTGCTAATCGATCACGGTTGGATTCGAATATTGGGCTCAGGACATCCACCTCACGCAGTGGCGCAACCGCTCTGTACACTGACCGGGTAAACACGTAATAAAGTGCTATGTATAACCGGTCAATGTACAAACGCGTGCCTGGCAACCTTAAGGATTGGTTTCTAAATTAAGCCGAAATGTAGCGGAAATGCCATGTATAAGGATGGACACGTGGCAAAAGCGCTACATTTTAGGCTTGTTGTCGCCTATAGGGGTTTTCAGCGAGCAATCTTCAAACAGGCGATGGTTAGGTTTCTGTCGGAATTGCTGTTTCCAGCTGTGTCGTTATCGGCACATAGAGATCAACGTCGGTCGCGGCAGTCTCTATCGAGACTAAAAGAGAATAACGTGCTCCAAGCTGCCAGCGATTCAGCTTATGGCGAACTCGCCACCAGCCAATTACCGGATAGATTCCGATAAATCCGCGCTCTGCCAGGTCAGCTGCTGTGCCTGTCCAAACATCCGAATGAATTGAGCCTTTGCTTCTAAGCGTGGTACCAAGTGACCATGCTTTAGAATCGCCAGCTGTAATAGACTCTTCTTCTTCATCCCTGGCTTGCTTATTCAGTCTACTTCTAAACTGATCTACAGATTCCGTGGCTGTTTTTACATCGAAACGCAGGCCGTGCGAAGCATATCGGTGGCGCTTGTTCCACCCCCGTCTTGCTGGATTTGGTTCGATAAAGTAAGAGAGCGTCACTCTCAATTGAACTTCAGTCTCGCCAAGCGCCAGTAATTGATCCTTGGGCCACGGTAGCGTGTGCAGGATCATTTCTTTGGTTTTGTCAGCCTCGTAGGGGTAGATTCGCTCCTGTGCAATAAGAGTCAACGCATTTGAAGTGCTCTCCAATGCTCTTGTTAGGCTCGGCACACCATAACCGAAACTGCGAAGGAGCACGCTGAGGTTTTTTCTGCCTTTCGATTCATCGTAGTCCGCCTGCGCTTTCATTTGAGGCGACCATCGAGCCGAATGCACAAGAACCGCGCGAATGGTCTCGGGCCAGGCATTAGGGTACTTTGCTTGCACTACAGCCGCCATGTTGGAAGCCATAGCTGCTGCACCACTGGTATCGCCAGTGGTGGTAAAATATCTGGCCGGTATTAGATGCGATGTGCTAAGCAAAGACAGATCATCAAAACTACTAATCATCGTGGCATCGGGAGAAATAGCATAATTTCCGCCTTCCATCACAATGTCTGGCTTAATCGGCCATTGACTTGCCCAAATTGTAGAGGTTGTACTCTGAGGACAAAGTTCGCCCGCTTGAGCAAGTACCTGCCAGTCAGCGACATCAGGATCAGTGATTAAAACCCTCTCGGTATATGCTCCGACCGTAAGGGCATTCCAACTCTGACCAGGATCATGAATCGAGTCAAGAAGACAGTCATCAAAATATTGTTGTGTTAATTCAGACGTTCGGTTTCCAGCGGCTAAGACGAACAGTCTTCGCACGCCATGTTCGGAATCTTCGACGGCAGCAGATAGCGAGTCCAATTCCGATGACCAGCTCGTCGGCAGTCCGCGATCACGCTGATCGGCGGCGGCAATTGCCATTAAGAAAACGCGTTGTCTATCAGGCGCGGCTATTTCAACTCTCGCAGCTGCATCCGCCGTAATCACTCCATACAACTCAGGTGGATTTGTTCCAAGGGCGGCAGGCGGAACAATTTTTGCTGACTCCAATCTGTGCGAAATCTCAATGGCATCATTGGATGTTAGTTTGGCTGCCAGGTCTTCAAAAAGGGCAATACCAGCCATTTCTGATCCGTGTCCATCGTGGTCGTTCGTCCCCCAGTTTTGAGCAAAAGCATGCATGTCAGTCGCATTTAGTGAGTCTTCTAGGAGGGGGTGCCCTCGATTCACGCCGGTATCAAGAATGCAGACGGCGGGCGCGTTCGCATCAGGCAACGTGGTTCTTTGCAGAAGGTTTTCAATCCATTGCATTTGTTCTGTAGGAGCCAGCCGTGCAAAAAATGCAGGAAGCTCCTTTGCCTTCCTGAGTTCAGCAAAATAATTGAGGAGGTCCAAAGACTGAGTCAGCTCGGCT
Organism: uncultured Candidatus Obscuribacterales bacterium; assembly: GCA_964572515.1. Lineage (GTDB taxonomy): Bacteria > Cyanobacteriota > Vampirovibrionia > Obscuribacterales > Obscuribacteraceae > Aved-18. The sequence goes on from CAZNEW010000003.1 coordinate 15,461, forward strand.
GGCGAAGCAAATGCCAATACTACGGTTCGGTCCGGAAAGGTAAGGTGACCGCTGCCAATGGTCAAATTAAGCCGTTCTGCAAGTTCGCGAAAACCGATCAATTCATTCCCGTTGTCGTTTCGGAGCCAGACTTCCCACCAAATTTTCTCGTCAAGCGGTGGAAATGGTTCCAGCTCCTCTGTCCAAAAAGACTCAAGTGTGGCCAGTCGCAAGTCTCCGATACTCTCTACCAGCGACCTATTCATCGGTTTTCCAAAACGCGTGTCGTTGGCTAAATAATCTTCGAATCGCTTCAGAAAAAGTTGGACTTTGCCTTCCGGGATAAAGACAGTTGCTCTTTCAATTTCGTTTTGTCGCCTGACCGCAACGAGCTCGATTCCGTGTGACTGTAGATCGAGTTTCTCAAGATCGAGTGGAAAGTTTTTGTCGCTATCAAACTCAACGTAGAATCCATCAGGATTTCCTGAGACAACCGCGACTGTACTTTTCCTTGTTTTCGCCGTATCCCAAGCCTGTTCGAATTTCTTCTTCAACGATGAACCGTGTAGTGCGCGATCTCGTCCTGGTGTTTTTATATTGTTCCGGCCAGATCCAGGTGACGTGAAATTTTCTCTCTTTATCCAGCCATTTACGAATATGTGATCCGCCACTTTAGCCCTGTTCGTCTCTACGAACCGCTCGCCTTGCGGATAGCGCCTGACTCAGAATACTCGTGGTGACCTCTTCGGCATCACTTAAAATAGTTTCCTTAGCAGCATCATTGCAAGCGCTTGTTATGTCAGCGTAACTCAGTCCACGTGCCTCATTAAGAATCGACTCCCAGTCGAGTTTTTGAATGGTGAACATACTTAGTCGGTCACGAATTGATTTTTTGATTTGTTCATCGTTTGGAGCTGAATATTCGATAACATCATCAAACCGCCTGAATACGGCGCGGTCAAGCAGTTCTGGGTGATTTGTAGCGCCAATGATGACGCTGTCGGATTGATCCTGTTCAAGGAACTGAAGAAAAGAATTCAAAACTCTTCGAATTTCTCCCACATCATTTTGGGTGTGTCTTTTTCCGGCAACGGCATCAAATTCATCAAAGAGATAGACAGCTCGAGTCTTCTGAATGGCATCAAAAATTACTCTAAGTTTCGCCGCCGTCTCTCCCATGTACTTCGTAATCAAACCGTCGAGAAGAATAGTAAACAGGGGTAAATTCATTTCCCCTGAGAGCGCCGAGGCTGTCATTGTCTTTCCGCTGCCCGGGGGACCGACGAGCAAAAGTTTGCGTCTTGGAGACAAACCAAATGACTTTATCTTGTGCTGTTGAGCATGTTCACTAACAACTCGCTTTAAGCGAATCGAGATCGAATCGTCCAAAATTAGGTCAGATAATCGAAGCTTGGAGTATTGAACGGACAAAAGTCCTGCAAGCTCACCCCTGGGTTGTACTACTGGAACGGGTCCCGTCTTTCCGGCTAGCGCCTCAAGTGGTTTAGACCTCGCCTGGTCAACGAGTTTTTTTAGTTCATCGGCAAACTTTCCATGCCCTTGTCTGGCTGCGGTTGCAGCTAATTGCATCGCGATTGCAAGGAATCGTTCATCATCTCCATCGAGATGACATTTCACGAGCGCCTTGATTTGTTCAGCGTTTGCCATTGCGGGAATCCCAAATGTCCACAGTTGAATTATGCCCCGTGTTCGCTATCAAAAGACGCTTTCAGGGAGTATATGTCGAGCATATAAGGGGTGATTGAATTTAGATCTTAGCAATCACGGTCAGGCAGAATTCCTTAAAAGCGTGTCACGGTGCCGGGGACGAAACAATATCAGCCGGATGTTGAGAGAGAATTGATTCCAATATTTGGAATACCATACAAAGGCATGGTGTGTCAAGGCGAGTCACAAGTCTACGGAAAACGGTATCTAGGCGACCAAAGAAAAGGGCAAGAACGAATGTTCTTGCCCTTTGAGAATTGATTAGTTCTTTACGGCTGACAATCGCCCTTTTTTAGCTGCGGTTGTAACAGTGTCGGTCGAAGGCTCAGAGGGCTTGCGGCCACATAGGTGGAAGCTCGTAAGTTTAATCACCGGCTTTGTTATTTCGAATTTGGCGCCATTCGCTTCTTTATTGAAGGTTGACATCGCGAGTCGTCCGTGAACCACGACTTCGCGGCCTTTGGTGATAGTTTTGAGAACGCGCTCGCCAAGCCCGTTCCAGGCATCGACATCGAGCCATAGTGTTTTGTTGTCGTCCGTATTGGCGGAAAACTCTTTTACCGCTACGGAGAATTTTACGACTTTATTGCCAGTGTCATCGAATGAGATAGCATGCGGGTTCTGTCCCACGTAACCAATTATCGTAATGGTATTGTTCATGGTGGCACCTCCAGTGCTTGTTAGTGCCGTCTCAGAGGACACAACTTTCGTATGCCCAATGGACGCGCTTGCGCGCCCCGGCAGGGGCCTGCCATTGGAAGCATGCGGGAGTAGTGTCAGCATCTGCACGTCAAGACATGCATGGAGGAAGCCAGATGAACACACTAATGAAGAAGCGAATGGTGAGCTGCGATCCTCATGCATATATTCGATAATGCACGCCGAACGGATCGATATGCGCCATATATGCGGACGATCTCTTAACGCCGCTTTTATCAGATGCTAAGATCGAATATTTGTGACAGGCGTGATCGCGGCGAGGCTTTTCAAGTGGATGTAACTTATCACTACCCTCCAGAACTGATGAATCTTTTGGGGCAAGCGATTCCGGTGTTATTCAACAGCAAGAATGAGCTGCTGCTGTTTTTTCGCGGCGCCGGCATACATGAAAGCCTGTTCGCTGATCTGCAAGAAAGAGTTCAAAGAGACCGGAAAAATATCGATAAATATTTCATCACGCGCACGATTTTGCAGCGATTGAATGAGGCTGGAGAAAGGACACTTCGAGAAAGGCCCGAAATTTTAAAGAGAATTGTGGAGTTCGAAGACTTTTCCACTCTATACGCGAATAATCAGCTGTCGGCTAAAGGACTGGTGGCCGAGATTAGGCGTGTAGTTAATGTCAAGGATTCATTCACCCGTATGCAACAAGAAAAGGAGCGGGTGGTTGAGGAGCATCGTGCGGAGCAACGAGCGAAGCTTCAACGTGAAAATGAAGTTCGAGGAAGACTAGCAGAGTTGAAACAACAGATTTTCGGGTTGTTTAAAATGGCTGATCCCTGGAAGCGAGGAAAAGAGTTCGAAAGTTTGCTAAATCAACTGTTCTCCATGTCCGGCTTTCTGGTCAAAGAGTCATTCACAATAAAGGGAGATCAATCTCAAGGCATCGTCGAGCAAATTGATGGTGTTGTGGAGTTTAGCGGACATATTTACCTGGTTGAGGTCAAATGGTACAACAAGCCTTTGGATGTCGCAGATGTGGCACCACATTTGGTGCGCTTGTATAGCCGTGATGGCGTGCGCGGTATCTACATTTCGGCATCGGGCTACACCAGCGGCGCTGTGGAGTCGTGTAGGACTGCACTAACCCAGAAAGTGGTTGTATTGTCCACACTCGAAGAGCTTATTTATGCCTTTGAACAAGGTCAGGAGTTATCGGTGGTGTTTAAGACCAAGGTATTGGAAGCCGTTTCTAGTCGCAATCCGTTTCATATGATGCCAACGTTTTCGAACCCTTCATCTGCATACATGAGTGTGCCCATATAAAGCGTTGTGAGGAACAAGGTAGTGGACTTAGCTGACGAAGCGGCTTTGAATGTTTTACGCGAAGCGCATGAAAACGGTGGAGGCGCTTTCACCTCTATGGAAAACATCCAGCAGAACATTGCGATGCGGGGAGTGAACTCGAAGGTCGGTTGGGGGTATGTTATCCCAGAAAATAGCGGACTGGGTTTGAACATCTGCTTGGAGCATGGCTGGATTAGACAATTTGAGCTTCCGCGAGAAGCAGGTAAGCCTCGAACAAATTTGAATATCATTACCATGAAAGGCTATCGAAAATTGCTCGGTGTCACAGAGTTTGCAGACTTTGCAAAGGATGCCCTTTCAAAAGGCCTTGCAGTGCTTGAGCGTTCGGTTCAGGAGCAAATTAGACTGCAATTGGGTGTTGGGTGGATGGAAGTACTCAATAGCGGAATCCCGCGAGACCAAGTAAATGTTGGTCTTAGCTATTGCTTGAGCGCTGGATGGCTCGAACATGCAGACGAGTTGAAACTGAAGCTAACAGCCGAAGGAAGAAAACAAAAGTCTAATCCCAGTCAGCTTGTCGCGGTGGCTAACCTACAGGAGAGGCTCGCCAACATAAAGCCCGGTACCGAAGCCGCAAATGACTATCACGACCTTTGCATTGAGGTGTTGAGCAGAGTTTTTGCAGGGCCTTTGACCGACGTGCATAAGGAAACACGAATTCACAATGGTCAAAAACGCATTGATATAACGTTCAGAAACGTCGCTACGAAGGGCTTCTTTAACCACTTAGATAAGCATGCAAAATGTCCATATATTTATTTCGAGTGCAAGAATTATTCGAACGATCCTGAAAATAAAGAGTATGACCAATTGACCGGGCGTTTCAGTAGAGACAGAGGAAATTTCGGAATACTTTTATGCAGGTCGATTGATGATGAGAAGGCGATGCTTTCGCGCTGCAAGTCCAGCTTGATCGACGGCCGAGGTTACGTGCTTGTTCTAACAGATAGTGATCTTGTTGCTTTAGCAGATGCTTTGATTTGTGGAGACCAAGACGCGATTGATCATATTCTGCAAAAGAAGCTTGATGCTCTCGTTCTATCCTGACGCATAAAAATAGAAATTTGGAAACGCAGATGAATGAACGGAAACGGCCGTTTTCGGTTTTTTGCGTCCGGGTAAGGCAAAGGGTAAGGCGCCCCCTGGAGGCTACCCCAATAAAAAATCGGCTCCTCTTTCAAGAACGCCGATTCATCATGGTTTTATTTGGTTGCGGGGACAAGATTTGAACTTGCGACCTTTGGGTTATGAGCCCAACGAGCTACCAGGCTGCTCCACCCCGCGTCATTGATTTGACCTATCTAATACTAACTTAGTTTGGGCACGCATAGCCAGCCCGGTCGATCAAGATTTGCGAATGGTAACATAAACCCTGGCACCTCTCATAAACAGAAACTAATAATCATGAAAATAGTCATCCAGCGCGTCACTAAAGCCAGTGTCACCATAGAAAACGAAATAGCCGGCGAAATCCAGGACGGGTTCATGGTTTTGTGCGGTGTCGAGCACGCCGATACAACTAAAGATAGCGAGTTTCTGGCTCAAAAGATGGTCGACCTGCGCATCTTTTCGGACGACGAGGGCAAAATGAACCGGTCCCTGCTCGATATCAAAGGCGAAGCGCTGATAATTTCGCAGTTTACGCTCTTTGCCGATTGGCTCAAAGGGCGCAGACCAAGCTTTCTCAAGGCAGCGCCGCCTGCACAGGGCGAGGAGCTGTACAAACATTTCGTCGAGCAGGTTAAATCCAAGGGTGTAAACGTCGCCACTGGGCGCTTTGGCGCCGATATGAAAGTTGCGCTTGTAAACGACGGACCGGTAACGCTGATACTCGACTCTAAAGAGAAATTCCAGTAAGGAAGCCACCTTTCGTAGTATAGTCTTCAAGTATCACCGACCGAAGGCATGCCGCACATGACAACCGAGCGTATTTCAAAAAGGCTCAAATACTCGCTTTTGACCGCAACACTTGTTTCTATCGGACTTCCCGACTTTACTGCAACCGCGTCATTTGCGCAGGGACCGCTAGACAGCATCGATTTCAGCAACGGGCTCGCGCCAGTGCCGTTCGTTCGTGGTGGAAGCAGCCTCACAGACCCATCTAAAGTCAATCCAGTCGAGTCTGACGACGATCTGGAGAAAGAAAGCAAAGACACCCTTTCCGACGATGCCAGTGATACAAGCGAAAACAAAGATTCAACCAAGAAAGCATCTGAAGACAGCGACGACGATTCTGAAGAAGGAACCGCCAAAGAGAACCAGAAAACTCTGCTTGAGTCTGAACGCAATCTGATTAAAGCTGCAGAACAAGACCTCGGCGCTAAGACACACGAAGACCCGACTATAACTTTGAATCGTGTCAAACTATTGATGAAAAAAGGGCACTACACACTGGCTCTAAAAGAAGTGAACAAGTGCCTCTCCTACGACAAAAATAACTGGAACGCACGTTTGCTTGGTGCCATGTGCCTGCAAGCGCAGGGACGCAACCGCGAAGCTATCAAGCGCTTCAAAGAGTATCTGGACCACACACCAGACGACGTGCAAGCCAATATCAATATTGGCACCATATATAGAGCCGAGGAAGAATACGAAGAAGCTGCAAAGCATTATCGCAAAGCAATCGCTAAAAACTTCTATTCGCTAGAAGCGCACTACAACCTGGCCAATGTATTAATGGACGAAGGCAATTTGCGCGAAGCTATCAAAGAGTTGCGCATCTGTCTCAAGCTCAATCCAAAGAATGCTAAAGTGCATAACAACGTCGGCGTACTTTTCTTGAAGCGTGGATATTATGAAGATGCGCTAGACGAGTTTACCCGCGCATCAAGACTCGATCCGGCAAACAAAGATTATCAAAATAATTTGGCTGCAGTTAAACAAAAAATGAAAGCGCAAAAATGAGTTTTCTCATTGTCCTTGGCGCTTTGTGCCTGCTCATGTTTGTTGCTTATCGCGGCTACAGCGTCATTTTGTTTGCGCCCATATGCGCGCTTCTGGCTGTCGTTCTGACCGATCCCAGTTTAGTCCCGCCAGTATTCACCGGTGTGTTCATGGAGAAGCTGGTTAATTTCTTGCGTCTCTATTTCCCGGTCTTTTTGCTTGGTGCCATCTTTGGCAAAATGGTCGAGATGAGCGGCTTTTCAAAGTCTATCGTGGCGGCGGTAATTAAGCTACTCGGAAGCGAGCGCGCAATGCTTTCTATTATTCTTGTGTGTGCGCTGCTTACGTATGGTGGCGTGTCTTTATTTGTAGTGGTGTTTGCTGTTTATCCATTTGCAGCTGAGCTATTTAGACAAAGCAATATTCCCAAACGATTGATACCAGGCACTATAGCGCTTGGTGGCTTTACTTTTACTATGGATGCGCTTCCTGGCACTCCACAGATTCAAAATATTATTCCGACCACATTTTTTCACACTACCACTACTGCAGCTCCATGGCTTGGAAGTATCGGCGCACTGTTTATATTGACCTGCGGTCTTTTGTATTTGAACTGGCGGCGCAAAGATGCCCAGAAGAAAGGCGAAGGTTACGGCGATGTCCTTCATAACGAGCCTGAGCATTACGAAGACGAAAAGCTAGCTCATCCGGCAATTGCTCTCTTGCCACTACTGGTGGTGGGAGTGATGAATCAAGTTTTCACAAGGCTCATTCCTCAATTTTATGGTACCACCACGCACACAGCTCAGTTAGCCGGTCATGCAAAACCGCTTGTAACCGACATTGCGTCTATAACCGCTATCTGGGCAGTAGAAGGCGCTTTGCTTCTTGGCATTCTCACAATAGTTGTATTTGCTTTCAAACAAATCAAAGAACGTTTTGCCGAGGGCAGCAAACCAGCCATTGCAGGCGCTCTGCTTGCAAGCTTGAATACTGCTTCTGAATACGGATTTGGCGCAGTCATTTCTGCCATGCCAGGATTTGTCCTGCTCACACAGGCGTTGCGCGCGGTGCCAAATCCACTTATAAACGAAGCAATTACAGTAACCACGCTTGCAGGTATAACAGGCTCTGCATCAGGCGGAATGAGTATTGCTCTTGCTGCAATGTCTGGCGATTTTATTGCTGCTGCAAACGCTGCAAATATTCCATTAGAAGTCGTGCATCGTGTCGCCTCGATGGCGTCTGGCGGCATGGATACCCTGCCTCATAATGGCTCGGTAATCACAGTTTTAGCCGTCACCGGGCTTACGCACAAATCGTCTTACCGTGACATTTTTGCCATTACTTGCATAAAAACAATGGCAGTCTTTTTTATAATCGCAGTTTATTACGTGACAAAATTAGTCTAATTCAACTGAACGCCCAAATCATTGGTCAGTTGCAATTCGAGTTCTTGTCCGGGTGCAAGGCTCACATTGTCTCCTTGTGAAAAGAGAGCAATCGCAGAGCTTCCAAGCGCAGTCGCTACAGCCGGTGCGCCAAGTGTGGCTATATTTGCAGCAAGCAAGGCATTGTTATTTTTGCCGTCTTCGTTAAGTCCAGTGACGCTGCGAACATTCTTTTCCACTCGGGTACCAAAACTGGTGCCGGGATCTAATTCGCCTTTTTTGTTAGTCATGCCTTTTTTGAATTCGAGCATTGCATCAAGCGGAGTAACGTCACCAGCAGGTGTGACCATTTGCTCCAGTCTCAAGCCAATTTTGGCAGCACGACTCAAAAGACGAGGCTTCACCACATTGGCTACACGTCCTCTCACTAAAGTCCCGCGCGGCAACAAAAGTGTAGTTCCAAGATACATGTCGTCTTTGACATGGGCTTCGAAAATATCACCTGGTTTGCTGGTTCTTGCATCCACTGCACTTTCCAGAACCAGTTTGAATCTCGTTGCAACAGGCACTGTCGATGAAGACAAGTCTGCTCGAAGTGCGGTTCCTGTCCCTCCATTGCCGTTAAGACTTGGAGCGGGAGCGGCATTAAAACTCTGCTGACTTGCGGCAAAATCTGGAACGTTTTTTGGGTCCATGGTTCCTGCGGGTGCCAGATTTTTACCGGCTGCAGGAGAATATCTGGGTAAGCGCGAATCGCCCTGTCTGTAAGGTGCAGCGTCTGCCGACACAATGGCGCTGCTTGAGAGAATAAATGAAATAGCAAGCACTATTTTCAAATTTTTCATTTCGAGACCGCTCCTAATTCGCTCATGATTTTTTCGATTTTCAAAACGTCTTCTGGCACATCCACAGCCGGTGCGCTGCGAGCTGCCACCATCACTTTGATTTTGATTCCATTTTGCAAAGCTCTCAGCTGCTCCAGTTGTTCTGCTTGTTCGAGCGATGCTACGGGCATCTTTGCAATATCGAGTAAACACTGACGTCTGTAAACATACAAACCAGTATGACCAAGTCTTTTAATCTGGTCTCCAGTGTTATCCCTATAGAAAGGAATTGCAGCACGCGAGAAATAAAGAGCGAATCCGTTATTGTCCAGAACCACTTTTACAATCATTGGGTTCTGCATCTCTTGCTCTTGAGTCATCTCGTAAGCTAGAGTCGACATCTTGACATTATCGTCATTCAATAAAGGCTCGATTGCTTTGTCTATATTTGCCGGGTCAATCAAGGGCTCGTCGCCCTGGACATTGACTATAACTTCGATTTGGGGCATTTTCATTGCCACTTCAGCCAGTCTATCGGTGCCAGTGGCGTGATCCGAGCGCGTCATGATGTACTCGCCATCGAAAGCCTCAACAGCTCGTGCTATGCGCTCGTCGTCGGTGGCGACGATTACAGACGATGCAAGCTTAGATTTTAGCGCTCGCTTGTATACGTGCTCAATCATCGGCGTGCCGGCAATAGAGCAGAGCGGCTTGCCCGGAAAGCGCGTAGAAGCGTATCTTGCAGGGATAATAATTGCGACCTGGTCAGGATTCAAAGCCAATTTTGTTTCTCGCACACGCAAATAGTGGTCCAAAGTTAGTATTTTAGAGCATCTACGAGGCTGAATAATGCGCTAAGCAGTTAAAATAAGCAAAGATATATATAGATGCATATAAATGTAGTAGAATCTGCCTTTCTTACACATGTGGGGATTTATTTGTGACAACCGAAAATACATCGCTCGACGCTCAAGCTGTTATCGATGAGGCCAAGCGCGTAGTGGGCGCCGCTTCCGATCCTTTTTCCGGTGTTATCAAATTTTTGCACCAGCGTCCTGAGAATGAGCCGCTTGAAGGTAGCCTGGTCGAGCGCGTTTTAACCGAAACTTTTGGCTCGCACGATTCAATCCCACAGATTATCAAAGCGATTTCTGCAGCAGTGACAAAAATCACTCGCAGCGCAAACACAATTAAAATAACCAATCAACATCCTACAAAAGAACAGCTCGGCGACATTTTCATCAAAAAAGAAAATGTGGTGACTTTCGAAGTCGGCGAAGAAAAAGGCGTCCTGGTTCTCAAAAAAATCGACGGACTTCTTGGTGTCGAACACGGACTTGAAGTGCCATTAGATAAAATCGAAGTGAAACCACCCAAGCTTGTCGTAACAGTAGACATGGGTTTCATCAAACCTCAAAAATCTTTGAACATCATCTAGATGCACGTCCCTTTGATTATTGCCCATCGCGGAGGCAAAGTCTGGGCGCCAGAAAATACAATGTCGGCTTTCAGACAAAGTCTTGAAGCAGGGGTCGACGCTATCGAGCTCGATATTCAACGTGTGCAAACGGGTGAGCTTGTAGTTTTTCACGACCAGGATTTGTCGCGTACTACAAATGGTTTTGGCTCGGTTAAAGATTGCAGCCTGGACGAAATCAAAAGACTGTCTGCTGGAGCCTGGTTCGACGCTTCTTTCAGAGAAGAGAAAGTGCCACTCTTGCAAGAAGTGCTCGATTTGGTTGCAGGGCAAATAATGCTCAATATCGAAATCAAAAATCTTCCTCATTCATACGAAGATATCGAAGAAGATTTGTTGGCAATGCTTGAAGGTTATGATACGAGCAAGGTTGTTGTAAGCTCTTTCGATCACAGAATTTTGAAAAAACTAAAAGGTCGAATTCAAACTGCTTTGCTCATGGTTGGAGCACCAGCTGCGGTGCAAGACTATTGCGAAGATATTGGCTCGACTTATTTTCATTGTCAAAAAGACCATATAAATGAAGACACTCTAGAAGAAGCGCACAAGGGCTCGATAAAAGTCTTTGGCTGGGTCGCAAACACAGACCGCGACTGGTCTCGGTTAATGAAACTTGAAGTCGATGGCATCGTAAGCGACGACCCTGAAAATTTAATGGCATTTATCGAAACTATAAAAGAAGTGGAGAAATTATGACCGAAAAAATATTCGATCTAAGAAGCGACACTGTAACCAAGCCAAGCCAAGAAATGCGCAAAGTCATGGCTGAGGCACAGGTGGGAGATGACGTGTATGGCGAAGACCCGAGTATTAATGCGCTTGAAGAAAAATGTGCCGCACTTACAGGCAAAGAAGATGCACTATTTGTTTCAAGCGGAACCCAGGGCAATCTGGTTTCGATACTGGCTCATACGCACAGAGGCGACGAAATAATTGTCGGGCGTAAGCAACACATTTTTGCCTGGGAACAAGGAACTGCAGCATCGCTTGCTGGTGTGAGCACTTGTGTACTCGAGAATCAAAATGACGGAAGCCTGCTTCTGGACGACATCTCAAACGCTGTACGCATGGACGACGTCCACTGTCCGGTGTCCAAACTAGTGTGTCTTGAAAATACCCAAGATGGAAAAGTGTTGCGACCAGAGTATCTGAGCGAAGTAAAAGAAATCGCTTACAATCACAAAATGGCGACACACCTTGATGGTGCCAGACTCTTCAATGCAGCAATCGCCCTCAAACAGCCGCTCAGCAATTTCACAAGATATGTAGACAGCGTCCAGCTCTGTTTTTCCAAAGGACTGGCAGCACCGGTCGGCTCGATTGTATGCGGGACCAAGTCTTTTATCCACAAAGCAAAACGCGCCCGCAAAGCTCTAGGTGGCGGTATGAGACAGTCCGGGGTGCTTGCTGCGGCTTGCAGTTATGCGCTCGATAATATGTTCGAGCGTCTTGAAGAAGACCACGAAAATGCTCGTTATCTAGCTTCGTGCCTGGCAGAAATCCCGTTTATAAAAATTGATCTTTCAAGCGTGCAAACAAATATGATTTTTTTCGATGTCAATTTGCCTGCCGATCTCAAAATTGATTTTCACAAACAACTAAAAGCTCAAGGCGTGCTTGTCTCTTTCATGCCAAACCGCATGGCACGCGCAGTCACACACTACGGACTGGACAAGACCGATATGGATGAAGTAGCTGAGATCATAAAAAATATCACTTTGATTTTTGCTGCAAAAGTAATCGATTAATCTGGCTCGGAATTGCACAGGAGCACAAACTTATGGAAACTGGTATCACCGCAAAATTGTACACAAAAGCAGATCTTGCAAAATATACAAGTGTTCGCCTTGGTGAAACCAAACTGGGCGAAAGTATAAAAGTCACTCAAGAATTACAAACACTTGCTGCTCGTCTTGAAGCCGCTCAAAAAGAAGGTGTGCAGCACTGCATTTTGCTGATTCCAGAAGATATCGGTCCCAGAGCCAATCTTGGACGAGCTGGCGCGAACAAAGGACCAGAAGCCTTTTTGCAATATTTTCTAAATATGCAGCATAACGCTCATTTGGACGCGAATAAAGTTCTGATTCTGGGCGAAATTGAAGTCGACGATCTGATGAGCGAAGCTCACAGCGACGACATAGATGGACTGCGCCATTTGTGCCAGAAGCTCGATGAGGGCGTATCACCGGTTATCGAGTCTATAGTAGATGCAGGGCTTGAACCGATTGTAATTGGCGGCGGCAATAACAATTCTTTTCCTATTATGGAAGGTGTTTTAAAATCGCTGCGTAAAAGAACAGGCAAAAAAGAACTTGGTCTTTCAGTAGTAAATTGCGACCCTCACGCCGATTTTCGCTTGATGGAAGGAAGACACAGCGGAAATGGTTTCACCTACGCGCATAATGCCGGCTACCTGAAAAAATATTGTGTTCTTGGTCTGCATGAAAATTACAACTCGCTCGATATGCTCAAACGCTTTGACGAAGCCGAATTTTTACGATTTTCGTGGGAAGATATTGCCATTCGAAAAACTATTACATTCGACGATTGCCTGAAAGAATCAAGCAAGTATTTGCAAGACGTGCATCCCGTAGGCATCGAACTCGATATGGACTCTATAGTAGACATGCCCTCTAGCGCACGCACACCTTTTGGCATCAGCCCAGAGCGAGCCGCTCATTACATTCATATGATGGCATCAAGCATAGACACCAAATATCTGCACTTGAGCGAGGCAGCCCCGCCGCTTGGCACAGACGATAGCGACCGCCAGGTGGGAAAAGCCCTTGCTTTGATGGTGGTAACTTATCTCAAAGCCCGCCAGGAATTCAAAGAAAGAAGAGCTTCGATTACGCGCCTTATCGACCGCTCCTAACAAACTCGTTTCAACCAGCCTTTCTGCTCGCCTAGAGTCTTAACAAAAGTGCCTTTTGAAAGCCTTGCCCTGACTGCCTTTCCAAGCTCATTCTCAGAAAAGTGATCCAAATTTACTAGCGCCTGACGGGCTTTAGCTTTCCAGCATTGTGCTCAGCCAAAAGTAAAAACGAACCACTTTTCTCACAAATGCAATTTAAAAGCCTTACTGCACAAGGGTTTCGAGAGGCGAAAATATCAACGCTCTAAGCAATCAAATACCCAGATCGCTAAAGACTGTGCAATTGAACAGTGTTATTCGCCAGACCCTGGCTTAAATTGCTATTGAGGCAACTCACAAAGCAAGTTAAGGAGAAGCGCAATGTCACACCCCGAAAACCATTTCAATAAATCTGAATCATTTAAATTTGAGTCATTCAAATCCGAACAGTTCAAATCAGAACAGTCTCCAGGGATGCAAGTAATAAATCATTTGCTGGAAGACGCATATTCATTTGGGAAATTGACTGTTGGCGATTTTCAAAAACATGGACCTTCGATGCTCAATAATGTAATTGAAGAAGTAAAAAAAGACCCACGCAAAGGATTTGAGGCAGTCGCTGTTTTAGGACTGACCACTGCTGCAGTGGTGGCTGAAACGCCAGAGATTATTGCAATAGCTTCAGCTGGAGCCATTCTTGGCAGCTTGCATTTAGCTGGTGAAGCATGCGTTAATCAGGCAAACAACTGGGACAAACAGGTCAAAAACAAGCACTGATCTTCAAACTCAGTCCACCACACGTTTGAATTCTGTTGAAATATTCCACCACTTCAGTTTGTGTTTTGTTTCGGCTACGTTTTTGGAACGATATTGACCTTTAGATGCCTGGCTGAGGATGTCGATATTCAACTTTTCATCCTCATCATAGTGGATGAGTTTTGAAAGTTGCTCACAAGCATCACTTTGCTCTGCAATTTTCCAGTCGCCGCCAACCAGCTTCATTCGACTGGCAACTGCATTTAAAAGTTTTGCGATATCTTCGTTGCTTGTGCCCTTCTTGAATGTGACCTCATAAACTATACGCAAATTTCTATCTACATCTGCATAACCGATTATTTCTCCAGCAAGCGTTCTCAAAGTTATGATCGATTCGATTGGTGCATTTAACTCGTATTGATTTCCACGAATAGTTTGTGCCAGCTCTTGCAAATCATCGCGATCGACTTCATCGACAAGGCTAAGATAGACGTCTGGCGACGTCAATTGCATGGTGACAGCTTCTGGATTGTCTAACTGGGCACGAGCTTTGACATAATTTTTGTTGACTGCAAGCACTCTGGTTGAAAATTCTGGCAAAAACTCGACTGTCCAGTAATCTGATGGACCCTTATATCCTTTGGGATATTTTTGTTTAGCCGAATTAGAATGAGGCCAATGCTCGAAATCCATACCCAGATTCTTCATATCGAGCGTGGTTGCCAGCTCCACTCTTTCAAAATGATATTGGACTAGAGAATCTGCCGCTTTCTGATAGACTTCCTCCACAGCCTCAATATAATCTAACTGTCCTGCAGTTTCGATACTTTCTATGATCAGAGTATTGCCGCGCTTAATCACCGGAGATTGAGCAATAATCCCATTTGGATTATCTTTTAGTGTTACGACAAAAAAGGTAGCTTCGGGCGATTGTTGAAAATATTGCAATAGCAGATGATATTGCCCTTCGAATTTATCGTTGCTATTGGTGTACTCGCCATAGAAAAGATTTTTGTAATTGGATTTGTCTGCAAAAAATCCAACGACAGGACTTATGCCAGCCTTACTTTCCCAGCGGCGAAAAGTTATCTTTTTCCCTTTTTTACTTAAAACCCACGGGTTATTCAAAGTCGGCAAAGCGACTGGTGTGTCTTTGGATAACAAATACATGTCTTGGACGCGTGAAAATTTTCTGTGGTCAAGACCGGCTCGGGCAGCTTCGATTTCAAACTTCGGGTCGAGAATATCTTTATAGTTGGGGCATTTGCTCTGTTTGACCATAGCGCCAAAGCTAAGGTCATTTTTATACTTACGCACTACAGGCCAATTGCGAGAAATGGCTTCGAATGCATTTAATCCAGACAAAGCGCTTTCTATGTGCATACCCATATAGAATTGTGTATATTTGACATAACTCGAGACTTTGCCCAGATTCTCGAATATGAGCTGCGCAAGCCCTGTTTGTTCTTCTGGAACACGCAGGTGAAAAATTGATGCAGCATCATGCGCGTTGACTCCATAGCCTTTCATCATATTCAAATAATTTTGCCAGTTAGAACCGCCCATGGTGGAGATGAGCGCCAACGCCGCTCGATGGTTCTTCATTTTCATTTCGATAACATGTGCAAAAGCTCCGTCCGCATCTTCAATCGCTTTTTTCTTGATCAGATACGCCAGTTCTTCTGATTGCGGTTTGGACTGGTCATAACTTTCTTCGATATGCTTTAGGGCTAACTGAAAATGTCTTGGATTGATGTCTTGCATAATCGAGACCGAATCGGCTATCGATAGTTTCTCACTACGCAATGCGTGAGCAATTAAATAATGTATTTCTTGCTTGGTGACTTTTGGAAAAAGAATTCTTGAAACACCCAAATGATCTTTTGCTTTCAAAGCTTCAGATGCCAGGGACTTTCTGTCATTCGTCGCTGTATTCAATATCGTTGTTTTCTTTTTCACTATTTTGAATGCCGATTTTTAAGGATGTAAAAGATCAAGGTCTATATTCTGCAGCTTGGCCAGTCTATTCAAATATTCATTTAACTCGCTGCGCAATACGATCAATGTTCTTGCGCGCTCGCCTCTAATTTGCATGGCTTCGGCGGATTGATAATGACGCATGAGACGTTCAATAGCAGGAGGTATACCGCCTTCACCAAATAGTGCAACAATTTTATTGTTATTACCTTCGGCGACTAACAAATCATTGATGAGCTGTTCGGGATTCAGTATTTTGAGAGTCGGATAAGCAGAGTCTAAGTTTCCTCGCTCGACATACTCCAACCAGTTTTGATAACTGACTCCTCTATCAGCAAAGCCAGATAGTCCAAAATCTGGAGTTACAACGCTATGGAAAGGCATTTCAGCAGAAGAAACAATAACGTCGCCTACTTGTGCTGGCTGAATATCCGAAACTCGATGAACACTAGAATCAGACCCACGCTGAGTCCGACGAACACGCCGCCCCGACTCAATCAGTCCAGGTTTCTCACCAAAGTTGTAAATAATTTCATAGCTATCAACAAAATCACCTTCAGTGAATCCTTCCTTTATCATTCTTTCGAAATTGCGACGAGGAGTATTTCCATGCGAAATCATGAAACGTGGATCTACAAATCGTCTATCTTTCAAGAAGCGCTCGGCTACCCTTCTAGCTGATTCTTGAGGCGGAATCTCCACGAAATGCAAATTAACCTGATAGCCTTTCTCCTTTGCTTGCTTCAGTAGATTGATTGTCCAGTTGATATTTCCAGCGCCTGTGCCAGGAACGATTAAGTTATAACCAAGACGCATCGCTGCTCTAATTATTCGGTCGTTAATTCTATTGCTGCGCTCCATCAAAGCGGTCGCACCCAATCCATTTTCGGTAGCAAATTCAGATCCTATAATTTCCTGCAAATCATCAGACAGCGGAATGTGATATCCATCAAGGTCAAGCTTGATGTCATCGGCTTCTGCCACCATACTCTTTTGCGCATCTCTGATTCTTCTCATCAAAGTTGTTTTGCCAGCTCCCGGCAATGCAACAAACAAATCAAGTTGGGGCTTTTCTTGCCGCTCGGCAGTTTGCATTAATGCACGAAAACGTTGTTTGAATATTTTTGTATCCATTGTTCTGTCTCGTGCAGAGCTTGGGTCATAATCGATCCTGTGGCTCAATGCCACTTCTCGCGCTTTTGCAAAGGAAGGAGCGGACTCAAGCCTTGCAACAGTCACATCAACAGGCTCCAATTTATGAGCTTTAATGCCGTCGTCGTATCTGACTTTTCGTCGAACCAGACGAGTATGGTCTTGTGCGAGTGTGCGTGAAACGGTTACTTCAAGCTGATTCCCTACATATTCCTTGCGAACTCCTGTTGTATGGTTGCTAACGACTGTGCGAACTTCATCACCTTTTCGATAAACATAAGTAGCTCCTGATTCACCGTTATTTTCCCAACGCTGCCTGGTCAGTGACGCGGACAATTGTTCGACAGGAGCATCACTTTTTGGAACTAAAAGCGAGTCTGCTTCAACCGCTTTCCCTTCAGAATATCGAGCATAGTGAGTATCCCAACTGCTTCTATTCACTCCGTACTGAACGGTTCCCGACTCGTTGGAAACTAATACATCTCCAGCAAAAAACGTCTGTTCTATGAAACTTCCATCTCTACGCTTACCAACTCTTATTGAAAGAGGTTCTTGCAGTACCTGTGCGTTAACTATTTCGACCTTAAACCACTGATTGGCTCTGCCTGGTACCGGCGCGTAATCTCTCAAGAAATCATTTCGTGGAACCGTATAACCTACTTCTCTAATTCGGTCACTGGGATAAACAAAATAGTCTCCAGCCTTACAGTCTGGTAAGGGCTCTCCATCCTTTTTAATAACTCTTGCTCGGATCGGCTCTACTTTTACATACTTCTCTGAAGGCAAATCTAGTCTGATTCGGCTCATAGAGCGACCAAATGTAGTTGCACCTTCAGTTACTTCCAAGCGCCAGAGAACTAAATCATGAAAATATCTAAAATCATTGATTAACCTTAGAGCTTCTTCGAGACGCCCATCCAGCTGTCCTCGCGCCTTAGCTTGATTGGTGTTTCTGATATCGTATTTTTCAATTAATTGTCTGACACTTAAACCATCACCATACTGTTCAACCGTGCGAACGGCCAACATCATTTGCACCAGCAAGGCGTCGCTATCTATTTCGCGGACGGTCAAGCGATTGCCGGGTTGATGATCTAACAAATCACTATGGCGTGAGACGAAATTGGCGACTCTAGACTTGCTCTTATATGAGTAAAGAGCACTTATGTCGCGTCTTAGAGTTTTTGAAACAAATTTCTGATCAAGGTCCGAATTCAGCGACCGCATAAATACCGGTGCTATAGCCATAATCAATTCACTAGCTACTTCATTCGAATGCCCAGTCTCCAGTACAGAACGCGGAACGAAAATAATTTTACTATTGTGATTTAAACGAACACCTTCTGTTGGTGAATCAGACAATTCCACCCGATAACTCTCGCGCCTTAAGAACTCGATCAGCCCTCGTGGAATTTGGCTCAAACTCTCCGCCACCAACGCCTCACCATTAGCGATACCAATAACATCTGGGTGCATTTCCAATGAGCCAACAGATCGATCGTAAACGGTTGGAGACGGTCTGACAGTAATTCCTTCTGATTTAGCGGATGCCTCAAGCCTTGCTCGGTCGTTATCAACCAGAGACTGCACCAAATGAGCTTCATCTTCCAGAAGAGTCTCGCGATAATTCTCTCTTCTGCTCTCTAAGGCTTCCTGGTATTTTTTAGCGAAAAAAGCATTTAGATCATCAATAGCTGCTTTGTTCTCACTTTCAAATTTCGACCGTGCTTCAGGGAATACCGGTTTATTGCCGCGCCAAATTTGCTGAGCTGCAAGGACTGAAGGCGGAATATTCTGACGTCCGCCAAAAAGTAAATTAGTCAAATTTGCACCAAAGCGACTATTATTCAGCTGTTCAAACAATTCAACAAGATTTCGATTAGAAAAATGTTTGTACCAAAAAATTTGACTACCAGCCGAGACCAAATTTCCTTCCGCCGCAAAGTCAAACATAGTGTCAAAATAGTCCTGTGCTCTTGCAATTTCTTTTTCGCTCAAATGCAGAAGCTCTGGATTTTTTCTTACCATCCTGGACAGCTTGTTCATTGAAGTGCGATTGAATACATCGCTGTAGCCTATGAGGTTATGAATTGCATTCGCACCATTGACAAGCCCCATGGCATGCAATTTTGAGACAGCATATTTGAAGAGTGTATTTTCATTACCTTTCAATGAGCGCCCGGCTATTTTCAACTGAAGCAGTAAATAGAGAGCCAAATTTCCGCCTATTTGTAAATTGTGCAATTGTTCGTGTGCTGCCACTCCTGGCAATCTTCTGATATTAGCTGGAGTACCAAGCATTTTGGGATGCAAATACATCACATGATCAAATTCTGACCATGACGCAGATGTATAAAGACTATACTCAAACGCAATAGAAATCTCATTGAGTCCACGTTTGCGGCGGAATTGATTTATGGCACCTACCAGCTCATTTCTCCTGGCTTCAATTATCCTGAAATAATCATGTGCCTTGAGTCTCTCTTCAAGTTGTGATTGCAACAATCCAAGCCGCTCTTTAAGTTGAGATTGACCAAAACCCGATAAAAGGAGTTTCTGCCTTTCCAGCTCAAATTCATAGTAAAAGCGCTGCGGCTCAGCTCCCATGTCCTTCCAAGATTTGGTTACTGCTTCTATCGTATTTACCAGTTCAACTCTGCCAGCCTGGTCAAAATGTGCAAACTCCCTTTCCAGATTACGCACCGATTCAACACGTTTTACAACGGTATCTAGGCTTCTGCTAATGGTTTCCATGACAGAAGGAAAAGCTAGTTGCAACTCATCAGGTGCATAATTTCCTGATGAATATCCACGTATAGCAGCACGAACAGCAGCATACAATTCATGCAGCGCATCGGATTCTTTTGTATGGAGTCCGCCTTGTTCTCGAGCGAGAAAAACACCGTAACGCTCGGCAAACTGCTCTTGTGTCATCGAGCCGCCAGCTCTTACTGCAAGGTCTTTGTTCAAGCTGTTAGACAAAGCGGCATCAAGCTCCTGCTCATCGTGCATGACTTTGAGAATATGGCCTATTTCATGAGACAAATTACCAGGTAAATTTTGATTGACCGTACTTTGCTCTACATTTGCCGGTTTCTCCACCACCACAATTTTGTTATTTCTTGGATTCTGATGATCCATGATGACAAACGTCTGCATATTTGCAAACGTTCCTCTTGTACCCCATCCCACAGGAACCTCATTGCCCATGCCCGGGAAAATCTCATCAATATTTCTAACTATTACCACCGGAATGCCGAGTTCCTCAAGCATCATACGATCGTCTGCAAACTGGCTTAAATAACGGCTAAGAGTATGATCCACCCGCTGGACAAACTCAGTAGAAACAGATTCAGTGTGAGAAATAGGAATTGTGTCGCTTTTATTTCTAAACTCAATCAGCTGCAATTCCGGCTTAGTTATTGAAGTTGCTTCTTGATCAATTCCACTCTTGTATGCAGCCGGACTTATTTCGGCATCCGGTGCTCGGCTTACTGTTACAGTATCGTCGCTCAAAATAAGAGCTTTTTGTAATCTTGGATCTGTCGCTCTGTTTCTGTTGCCCAAAGTACTGCGATAGTATGACATTGCATCTTGAATGAGTGTTGCAACTTCCACATTTCTTCGCGAACCAGACAAAATCATTCGCATTTGATGAAGGTGATAAGCATGCACCTCTGGAGTGACACGCGGGTCAATACGTCCTGGCTGGAAGAATGGGCTTGCTAAAAACTGGATATCACCCAAGCCATCAAGTATGGTGTCGCGAATATGATCTAAATCTCGCCCTATAAATTGATCGGCTTGAACATAAAGCTTACGAACAAGATGGTCCAAAGCCAATCTTTCATCATCGAGAGTGGTCTTAACTTCTTTGACTAAATAGTTTCCATCACTTAAGTGACCGATTTCTTCAATACTGCCATCAAGTCGAATAATTGATTGAGAATTACCATCGCTTCCATACTGGCGCAAGGAAATCAACGTTCCGTCTGCTTCATAAATAGGTTCGAAGTATCCCTCGATTTTCTGTACTTTACCCTCATGCCATAGATTTACTGAGGAGATCTGTCCATTACTGCGCTCTATTTCGAGTAATTTAGTTGCTGTAGCAGACTGGCTTGCCACTAGCTCGTCGTTAACTATCAGTCTTGCAGAACCATCGCGCGTAACCTCCATCACTACATCTGGATTGGTCGTGACAAAGCGTCTTGTACCACCAATATATGTGGATTCGCCAGCAAAATCACGTTCTGAAATGTGGATAATTGGAATCTCTTTGATACCGAGCTTTTCTAACGAATCCGCGGCACCATGCAAAAGACTAACTGCAGCAAAAAACGGGTCCCAAACACTTTGAGCGTGAGAAATTCCCATGAATATTCCATCTTGCCTGAATTCACTGCGCAAACTGCTCATCATTGATTGAAAATGGAAAAAATACTGAGTCTTCAACTCATCAGAATAAGGTCCATCCATGATGCGCTGCATAATCTGCTTGGCGTCTCTTTGAAGCAAAGCATTTTCGTTTTGTACATAATGATTGTATTGACTTATGTGGTCGTCTCTCAGCCTGCCGCTTTCAAACTCGCGCTCCAGATGCACGACTTTCTGAGCAGACTTTTGAACTGGTGCTTCATCTGGAACATATTGCACCACTAATCCTTCGTCGGGCAAAGAAGCAATGGAGCGCGCAACAGCCTCTTTTGCCTCAGATAAATTGAGGTCTGAATAGCGAGGTCTGCCGTTTTGATCAAAATCGTCCAGGTGATAATAAGTAATTTCGTCAAAACCGCGATGTTCTTCAACTATACTATCGAGCCTTACCACAAGCTTTTGAACATTTCGAGCTCTTTGGTCTGAATCCGGCAAGAAAGTCATGAATTGATGATCTGAATCAACAGTCACGTATGACAAATCATCATTTTTTCCAGCCCCGGCTCGTGTAAACATTGTTGAGTTTGGTTCAACCGGCACGAACTCATGTTCGTTTATGACTAGTTTTTGAATCACGTCCAGATCTTTGTCAAAAACGAAACCAATATGAGTCTGATTGTCAGCCGATATAGATTGAATAACTCGGTAATTGTCTATTAATCTTGAATTATCACGCGCATCAATAATGACGCTTACTTTGCTTCGATCAGATTCAAACTCAGAGGCAAGATGACGCTCTTCTGGTTGAACGTTGTAGTCGTTCAATTTATTGAGACGAGTTCCATTATAGATTCCGTTAGTTTGTTCATTAGCGCGCTGCAACATTTGCCAGGCGTCTGTTTCAAGTTTCAAATACTTGTATGCATGAGATAGAGTAGTAATGTCAGATTTGACTCCTCGCTCACCCATCAAGAAATTGAAGTGAGCAAGAATGGCATTTAAATCGTTCAGTCTTTCAAAATTATTGATTGACCCACTTTCTAGTTTGTTCAATCCAGTAACTTCAAAGAAATATTCTAGTGCATCGTTGACATCGCGCAAGCTCTGCTCAAGCGGCTGCACTGTATCAGTAGAGCGAGCGATCGATTTCTGAGTTTCGACCTTTTCGTAAAACTTGGCAAGACGCCTTTGTGCAGTCAAAAGATTGTCATCTAAATCTTCTGGCTTTTGCACCTGCACTTCTTGCGGTCTGCCGGGTTTCACTATTCCGGTGTCTTGAACGATTGGAACATCTCTTACTCTTTTTCCAGTGAACGAGACTACTTTGCCATCGTCATTGTTGCCACCAGAACTAGAGGCTGCAGCTTCACCACGATTGCGGTTTGAATTATCAAAGTGCGTATCTCTTTGAAATTGCTCATCACCAACTCGTGCTCTGTATTCAGCAATTAGACCTTCCATTTTTCTTGGGTTGCGCCAAATTTCGATGAACTGTTTTTGACCTTCAGCCAACTTCGACTGACCATAATAAGCCAAAATCTCTGAGCGACGAGTCCAGTATCCAGACCTGTTTCCATCTCTTATTTGTATCTGATGCAAACCGTCCAATTCGTTATGCAAAGACTGTCTATTGCTTTCAATAGCCTGAATCAAACGAGCGGAAATAGATGCCGGATCCTCTCCAACTCTAAACGACCAGTGGCCTTCGCCATCACGTATGACTCTTTGTAAAACCGACCGCATCGATGAATCGCCAAGCAAGAGATCGATTGCTTGCTCACCAAATAATCTTTTAGCCAACTTTGTCGCTTGGTGGTTGACTCCAGATACGGTTATGACTGGCGAACTAGGTGTTAGCGCAGAATTTATATTTGGATTCGGCTCAACCAGGCGTCCAAGCAAATTCTTCAGAGTCAACCAATTGACGTCTCCACCCTGCTGTGCCGCTAATAACTCGCGCTCCAGTGCCGCCCCAAACGACGATGCAACTCTGGAAGAGTTAAACAGTTCGCGCTCCTGCTCTGAAACTTCTTGCGATTGTCTTCGCAACAGCGCTATCTCTTTTGCGTGTTCTTTTTGTTTTGCGCTTAAAAGTAATTTGTCCGATGAATCTTTTGATTCGTTTTTGATTTTTTCAAGCGAATCAAGCACTCTAAGCAGCCATTTAACTTGTAATTGAGTTGGGGGCACAGCGCCTTGTTGGCCTTGCAGTTCGATATACTTAGCAATAACTCCACTGATTGCCGGTTGAGCAGAAATTTCGGCAATTACTCTTTGCAGCGCTTGTTCATCTGCTGCCGATCTCATTATTTGTCGTGCTGCACTTGTATCATCGAGCAATCTCTTGATACCAGGAACGGTATCAGGCAAGTTTGTAAAATGGCTTTCTATTGCCAAGCGAACATGCAACAAATCTTGCAGCATATGGACATTTTCGTGAGACACGATAGCAAGTGCCATCGGCATGGTTTCTGGTCTCATGAACATCAATGCATTTAGATTGAATTTACCTTCTCCAGGTAAATAAGTTCCCCAATTATGAGCAGAATACTGAACAGAAAAATCAGCTGGTGGATAGCCAGCATCTTGCAAAATTTGATTAAACTCAACTGCAACCTTTTCGCGAGCGACTCTGCTCATTTCAAGTTGCTGAGCTCGTGCGCTTCGCATATATTCAAGGCGTGCCAGAGTCATGCCTCTATCTAAACCAGCCAAATTGAATTGCTGATTGATTATGTCTGCGAAGTCATCAACAACTCCGGTGGCATTCGCCCTCGTTCCCTCGATTGCGCTTATGATTGTTCGTTCAATATAAGTATCGATTGCCTTTTGAATCGACTCTGGACTACGATCCCCTTTTTTCAAATACGGTGCTTCGCCAACACCTGGCTCTTCCAAAAACTTGAGACCTATTTCTGAACGCCAAAATTCTCTCGTGGACGTAATCAAGTAATCATGGGCATTTTGCATAGAAGATACAAACGCAAGCCACTTCTCTTTTGAACTTCCAAATAAATCCTTACGCTCGAGTTTCGCCCATGACTCGTCTTGTAACTCTCTAGCTATGCGATTTGCGACGTCTTCTAATCTTGCGATGATAGCTGGGGCATCGGGATAGAACTCGCTGAATTGTCGCTCTAAAGCCTCTAGCTGAGTACCCCTAGCCTGCTCCAGACCGACAGGTATATACTGCTCCCAACGCTTCATGTTAGCTTCTGGCGCAAGCTTTGCGACCACAGGATTAGTCACAGGCTCATCTGCTTCGAGAATTTCTGGCAAAACCGCTTTTTGTCGTTGTTTTTCGACTCTATCTGCAGCTTGCCTGAAACTCAATACTTGAGCGTCTTTAACCTCGCTACCTATTATTTCCAATCTGCTACCTTCAACAATTTTGAAAACAGGTGCATTCAATATTGGATTATCTGGATTAGCCTGGAAGCGACGACGAACAGTATCTTGAATATTTTGCAAGAACATTTGTACTTGTTCACTTGGATGTGCGTTTAGAGGTTGATTGCTTGCAGCAGCTTTCTTGAGCATCAAAGGATCAAAATAAGATTTGTCGCCGAAAGCGATTCTTCTAGCCTGATACAAGAACTCGGATATTTTGTAATCGGGGACACCGAAATTTTGCAACTCTTCTATTAGGCTCGGTATCGCTTTGAGCAGATTGTCTCGCACCTTAGAATAGGGATCTACCACATCATCCGCCGACCACAGCTGTTTTAGTACCTGCTCCAATCGCTCTTGCTCAAGGGTGTGAGCCAGTCGATCTACTCTAACCTGGCGAACACCATCATTCTTGACAGTAAATGTTTCGCGAGTGCCATCCAATCCAAAAATTCTGACTACGCCTGCAGATTCTGGTTCGAATTGAAAATATCGATTATTGACCAGAGTCAATTTGCCTGGTCCTAAATTTTCGTCCTGAAGACTGGACGAGAAGCGATTTCTAAGGATATAAGAATTCGACTGCTCGTCCAATAGAATTGCCAACTCGGTGGCACCATCTGTGATGTTTTGAATTCTAAAGCCGTTTAATTGTTCTCCTTGACCATATTCTGCTCGAATAACAAAATCTCTGACACCATCTGTCGATTTAGCTAAAAGAAAACGACCATCTTTGTGAACTTGCATTTGATCACTCAAGTCAAAATGCAACTCAATCGAAGAATCAGTGGTGGCAACAACATTGATATCGCCCACAAATTTTTCTTCGATTGTTCCGCTCCGCACAAGACGCAAATCAAGATCTTCGCCGATCAAATCGGGAACGACTTTTCTAAGTTCACCAAGACGTTCGTAGACTTTGGCAGCAGTTAGCCAATCTGTCAAAGCCACAAAACGCTCTGTAAAGGCAGATATATTGTCAGGCATCAATTCATGGCTACTGCGTAAAAACAATTGCATGTGGTGCAATACTGCTGCCATTTGAGAAGTTTTTAGATTCTCTGCGATGGTTCCGTCTACAATCTGTTTTAGAATCGCATAACTACCTGTTCGTTTAATTTCTGGAATTCTTTCGAGCAATTGCGAAAGGGCTTTCACTTCCTTTTCAAAACTTTGTTTGCCATAAGTAATACTGGAATCTGAATTGATTCGATAAAATTCACCACCTGTGGTAAGAACCTGACGTGCTCCAGTTTCTGGATGACGGGCAAAGACCAAACTTCCGTCGTCCATGTGTATGAATTTGTCACCTATTGCAAGACTATCCACAGGTGCACCCTGCACTGCTGTAATAACGTGAACTGGAGCTCCAGTAGTGCTCTTTCCATTTGGATCTATGACTGCAGTAAAACTTATTCCAGATGGCGTCTGTACTGTTAAATTGCCATTTGCTTGTCTTGCGAAAAATCCACCGCCAGAATATCCAGCCATCACAAACTTATCGTCTAACTTGTACAAAACGTTTCCATAAATGTCTTCTAAAATTGAAACGCGAGCATCACTGGTCGGATGAATTATCGATCCATCGCGCGCAGAGATTTCTGGCTTATCGGATAAGCTCACGCGAGCTGTCAAAGTGGGTGGAAATTCAGCCAAGTTATTTTGAGCGGCATATTCTCTTGCGGCAAACAATTTTCTTGAAGTCTCGATAAAACTGACCGCTTGCTTGACACGAGCTGAACTTGTAGCATCGACTCGATTATGTCCTTGTAATATCGATCTTACGTGATGCGCAACGGCAGCCACTTCAGCTTGAATTTCTGGTGTCATGCTAAAGCCGCCTTTACTGAAAAGACGCACGAATTCTGGAATAACTAAAAAGCGTGATTCCTGGCTGAGATCTGCGTC
The DNA here is from genome assembly GCA_964572515.1 of uncultured Candidatus Obscuribacterales bacterium. Lineage (GTDB taxonomy): Bacteria > Cyanobacteriota > Vampirovibrionia > Obscuribacterales > Obscuribacteraceae > Aved-18. The sequence goes on from CAZNEW010000003.1 coordinate 42,185, forward strand.
AAATTTTCTTGCAACAGTCTCAATATAACTTCGGATCGACGCAGTTAAATCAGGGTCCCACCGACTTCCTTCGCGATACATTTCATTTAGTGCCACCAACTCGCTTGCATAATTGAGATTGGAATAACTAACTGTCTCAGGTATTCCATCATGGCTATGAGTGAGTGTTTCGATTCCACCTTCTGGACGCAAGATTTTTACAGTTCTGGCAGGACTTTTCGCGTCTTTTGCAATCATGAAATGCAAAGAACCATCTTCTTTAAGACTGGTCGAATAAATCTCATTTCTGTTCGTCGGCATAAATGCGACATTACTATCACCAAAACCAGGCCAATCGTTTTGATCGAAAAGCGATTCGCCGTTTCTATTGAAAACAGCTTTGACGTTTCCATTAGGGTGCAACTCGTATATGAGCGAAAGGTCACCTTTTGGTCCAAGGACATAAGCCCAATTTCCATCGCGGACCATAGCGTTGCCGGATAGTCGATCGAATACTACCGTTACTAGTCCACCCTGGGATGCGACTTGCTTGACCAGATGTTCTTGGCTTATTCCATTAAGAGAACCGTGATACAATTCGCTGCGCTCAAGTCTAACTAGAGCGATTTTGTCATCGAGTAAATTGGTACTGTTTTGCTGGTGGTGCAAAATTTTATCTGCTTGAAGTCTTGCACTTGCAATTGCTCTATAAGTGTCGACCGGGTGTTTTAGACCCATTTCAACCAAACGACTCAAATCGGCAGTTTTAATACTTTCGCCGCCAGGAATAGTTTCAAGTTCGCGTTGCAACATAAACATGAATTTGGCCAGGTCTTTGACCTGTTCGGCTACAGGCACGCTCACTACAGGATGACCAGGAATCAATTCCTGACCGCTAGCCGCACGCAGATATTTTTGTGCCTCGTGCATGACAGTGTCCGCAACCCGCGCACCATCTGGCATTTCTCTGAGTGTTTCTGCAAATTTATTCAAATGAGAAGTTACCAGTTCTAATGAATAATTATCATTCTCTTTGAACTGATTGAATTGCAATATATGCCCGCCGCCCTGACGAGCACCTCGCCCATTATCGAATTCGGGGCGTATAGGTGGAAGCGCAGCTTTTTTCGAGCCAGGTGGAACCACAGTCTCAGGTGGTGCCTGGTTGCGAGCCTGTCTCATAGCCTGAAAATCTATGACTGTGCCACCTTGGTTGTTTGTAGGATGTGCAGCTCTCAAAGCCAATTCGCCATCAGGTCGACTGGACATCAAAAGTTCTGAGTTGGCCGAAAGATTCAAATCGGGCAGATACTTTTCAAACAACGAGTACGCACTTGGAAATGCAGATTGCAATTCATTTTTGGAATAACCAAATAACGGCTTTTCTCTAGCGGCACCATAAAAGGTGGCAAACCATTCGTGAGCAGCATCTTCTATATTTAAATGATTTCCACCCTGCTCTGCCATGAGCAGTGGTGCGAATTTCTCCTCAAACAACTTCCTGAGTGGAGTGGGCCATCCTTCTACATCGGCTTGTATTGCACTTCTTATGTTGGAATCAAAACCAGGCTCAGATTGCATTTCTTTGAGCAAATGTCCAATTTCGTGAGTCAGATTAGCTTCCAGATTCTCATTCACTACTCGTTGGGGAAGATTTCCAGGCTTTTCAATAATGACGATTTTAGTGTTTGCAGGATTTTGCCTGTCAATAATTGAAAACGCCTGAAGATCGCCAAAATTACCCATTTTGACATTCCAACCCATAGGCGTTTGCGCGCTCATACCGGGTAAAATTTCTTCTATGTTATGCACTACAACAATAGGCACCAAAGCCTTCTTCAGATTGCCTTGCTCCACAGAACCTGATCTGGAATGTTCATTTAATGCCCGATCAACAAGTTGAACAAATTCTGGGCTTACTCTTTCGCTTTGCAGTACTCTTAAGTCAGTGCGCAGATTCTGAGCCTCAATGAGACGCGCGGGTTGTGCGCTCCAATTTCCGTAATTGACAAAAGTCGAATCATCCAACACCAGAGAATGTGCGAGTCTTGGATAATCCAGAGTTTTCATATTTTCATAAATTGAATTTCCATCAGCGTAAACCCAAGCTCCTTCACGGTCTCGATAACGCTCCATAATATATATTCTGTTATTGAGCCCATCGATAAATATAGGCAAACTGTCATGATAGCCTTGCGACCAGACTCCTTGGGCTGGAGGAGCGACCGAGTAGATATGGCTTGCTACTACAACTTCCATTCCAGGATACTTAGCTGAAATATCCTGCCCCATTTCTCTTAAGGTTTCACCCGCCCAGTGCAAAGTCACCGCATCAACCTGAGGGGTACTCGAAAGTCTGACACCACCAATCTCTGCCACTGCAGTCGGTGGCATGGCTATCATTTCAGTCAAGTGAGGAGCATATTTAGCTTGCTGAGCACTTCGAACTGCATTCTTATCGCTAAAAGGAACTTTAATGCTTTCGTCAATCCACAATCCAGTAACATGGTCGAAACCACTAGGTCTACCCAGTAAATTGTCTAGTCCTGTAGAAAGTCTCTCCAGATAACTATTCAAATATGCGTTCCAGTCTTGCTGGATTTTTTCATTCAATCTAAGCAAGCGAAATTCTAAATAACTGGCAATAGCAGCACTGGCTGAAGCATAATCAAAATCAGCCTTGTAACCATCCAGACCATGAGTCTTGGCGTTCCATTCAGATAATATTTCACGTAATGTATAAAACTTAGAGCTGTTGCCTTTTCGCAAAGGAATCAACGTATCCGCGCCTTTGTCGAAGTACAAAGCTAGTGTGTCAAGCTGTCCGCTTTCAAGAGCTTGTTGCCACATTTTCAAATTTGAATGAACAGTGGATTTTCCAAAAAGAGTCTGGTCTTGAATCCTTTTGAGCAAGCTATCAATACCATGCGCTAACTGCTCTGCCGCTGCGGTTTCCTGAGTGGTGGTCCGATAAACAATAGACGCGTCAATAATCTTTCTTGCGTGAATTCGTTCTTCCGGCAATAGTGAAAGTCTGTCTTTGTGAATCGAGAATATCGAATCGACAATCTTTTCAAACTCAGGTCTGATTTCTTCAATTATTTCACGCGAATAATTCAAATTACGAGCTAATTTTTCAAGTGCATAATTAGAAATTGCTCTTGGATTTATTAATGGCGCTTCTCCGACATAACGAGGCGGATTCTCACGTAAAAACTGATCTATGTAATATCTGGCGGACCATTCAGTCTGAATCAAATGATCCCATTCATGGATTGTTGTATTTGCAAGGAAAGGACTGCCACCTTCTCCTGCTAGCATCTGCCTATCTATATAGATCCGCCTGGTTAGGGGTAAATAGTAGCTTCCTTTGTCGTCAGACCGGCTCACTCTTACCAGCGGTGAAGTGAGGTCGTGACTAATTATTCTTCCATTTGCGTCTCTTATAACAGCATGGCGTTCGAGTAGGTTTTGTATTTGAAGAGCACGCGATTCCAGCTCGTCTTCAAGTACCCTGTCCAATCGCGACCGCGTGGCCAACAGCTCATCATACTCTCGATTCAAGCGATACAAAGTTGAGCCTGGAGTTCTGAATTCTCTATCAATCTGTGCTTCGGTATAGCCGTATACGTCTTTGAGTCTGGATTCTTCAAATCTCAGTTCGGCTGCAATTTTCGATGCATCATATCTAAGTGTATCGACTTGCTCCATCAATGGATGGAGTGAAGCCCATGTGCTTCTCGTTCTATCGATATCCCTTCGAATACGCTCGACAGAATTGCCTGTAAAGAACCAGTGGAATCTCTGGATATCTGCTAACTCCTCTTTAGTTAGAGGCAATATCTCGGGGCTCCATACTCGCGAACGAGCTTCGCCAGCACCAAGCAGATTGCCTGGTCTGTCTTTACCTAATGGAGATGTCTTAACCAGGCGCACTACATTTGATGGCTGTAATGGAACAGTGGGCTTTTCGAGTGCGACACGAGAGGCGTCTGATGCAATTTCTTTTCCATCTCTGGTTAAAACAAGTTTTCCATCAGGCTCTTTTGCTACGACCAAAGCAGGGTCTTGTGTGCGATAAATTATTCTTCCATCAGGCAATTGCTCACCAAAAACTCCATCCACTCTCATTTGCAGTTGGGCTTTTTCTTTGGCTGCTAAAGCATTAGTTTGACGAGCGTGGGCAATAAGATTAGAGACTGCTGCTGCTTCTTCGAGAAAAGCCATAGCCTTATCGAATCTTTGTGCCCAGCTTTGAGAAGGAGCATCTTTTGCAGAACGCAAACCAAGCACTATCAAATTAGCCTGGTGTAAATATGCAGCTCTTTCTTCTTTTGGCACCTGGAATGAGAATCGGCTCAAAATTCCATCATAGCTCTTTTCTTTCAACGCAGGCACATTGTGTCTTAAATCTGAAAAGTTGTTCGCCGCTACGTCATAATCCAAACCGTGATAAGTGACGATTGCGTCACTGCCACTCACTTCTCGAACACCATCAGCCGACCAGACTATTCTGGTCTTATTTGAATCACCAAGCTCGTTAAAAATTACTCGATTGAATTCACCGATTTGAAACGCTGTGCCCGAAGGAGGATATCCTTCAATCGCGTCGGCGTTGCGACTTCTCAAAGCACGAGTCACACTCGACCATATGCCTGAACTTTGATTGAAAGAATGTTTCAAAATGCTCGGATTCAAAGGGTCAGCTGAGAGAAGTAGATGACCAGAATTATTTCGCCCCTGGATAAATCTAGTCACACCGTCTTTGAGTAAAATCCAGTTACCTCCAGCATCTCGTCTGACTTTGACAGTGGGATCACTTGTTGCAAACTCGACAAATTTAGAGTCGTCTACTAAAACGCGCTTTTGCCAATCGAAATGAGGAGTAAAATATGTCTGCTCTGCCACCAAACCTGGCTCGATTTGTCTTGCAGCATACAAAAGCTGTGTAATTTGAATAGACGTATCCAAGAAAGATCTGACAGCATCACTACGCACAGCTGAGTGAGCTTGCTCGACACCTGGCGTATAGACACCTTCATAAAGAGCTCTCACATGACGAAGAGTTGCTCCTAGCGCCTCTTTGGTTTTCAAAAGAAAACTATAATTCGGAATCAAGCCACTGTTTCCAGTTAGCGCCGCTGGATTTTGGAACAGATTTAAATATTTTTCCAAAAACGGCACGACCATCGAGTCAGAAACCATTGGATTGTCTAAGCTGAGCAAGCCTAAGTATTTCCTCAAAGGATGCTCTAGACTGGTGGCTAGTGAAACCTCTCCACCGCTTTTATCGCGATACAAATCTAGAACTCGATTGATTTCATCAACCACGTTTATGCGACTATATCTGAGTCCACCATTTTCAACCCGAGCATGGTCACCTGTAAGACTGTGAATTTCAAGTGGTTCACCGTTAGAAAAAACGACAAAGCTTCCATCATTTAGAACTTCCACCTTTTGCACTTTGGAAATGCTTACTACGTTTTCGACTTCGCTTGAGCGAGGCCAAATAATAGAAGCAAGAGAATCACGAGCATCCAGAGGAACACTTCTAACCTGCGTAATTTGTCCATCCTTGCGAACGAAAATGAAAGGCGAGCGCTGACCATGTCTTGCATAGAAAATGACACCATCACTTTCAAGATGCTGATAGTTTTCGCGCAAAACGACCTTGCCTTGACTATCTCTTACATAAAGAACTTGTCCTTTTTCTGGGGTGTTGGCTACGATTTGTGCTGGTTTGTTATCTATAATGCTTCCAGGCGAACTGCTCAAAGTATAGTCGACCGCAACTTTTTTCAAAGAAAGTCCTGCATCTGCAAGATCAACATAGAAATTCTGTACACGCTCAAGCAGGTCAGCAACCAGTTTTGCTTGCAGTTGGGGATTCACATCACCAGCCAGTCCAGCATAAGCATCGTCGACTTCTCTTGAGACTTTGGCCTGGACATACTCTAGTGCATATTGCAAGTCAGCGATAACTTGTTCTTGTGAAACATCCAGTATTTCAGCTCGTTTTTGATGCTCCTTAAAGCGAGCTAAAACATCTGGACTCACTCCAGAATTCTCAATTTCGCGAAGAATGCCCTCGGCACTCTGAGGTTTCATAGCATTGCGAGCACGAGCTTGATTTACACTTGCTCGGGCTTTCGCGTCGGCAAGATTGAAGAGCTGAGCATTGGAACCAGGCAACGGAGCAGCAGGTGAACCATTATTATTTCTGGCAGAATTCCTACTTGCAAAAAAGTCTGGAGTAACTACATTATTGTCTTGCACCGCAGATGGTGAAAGGTCTGCCAGCTCTCCATCCGAGCGAGCCATTCTTTGCCCAAAGTATGCGTATGAATACTGTCCATCTGCCTGCCAGAGATTCTGATCGTCAAGAATATTTCTGACAGTTTTGGCATGTTCAGGGAACTCGGACAACAAAAGAAGAGACCTGATCAATTCAGGCTTGCTCAAAATAGTCTGAAGCCGTTTAATTTCAGGAGCAACAGATACAGAGCCAATTCCATTGATATAAATCTGATCCAGCGTTCGTTGAACTTCGGGCTCTTTCAAGCGAGTTGCATGACTCAACATCTCGTCGAAACTATCACGACCTCTATTACTTTCAACTATTTGCAGGGCTGCATAAATTTCAGTAAACATTGAATCGAGATTTGAACTTTCTCGCGCCAAATTGTCTCTGCTACTTATAGAAATCAATCGAGACACTGAAATATCGCCTGCAGCCGCATTAGCAATTGGCGCTATAGGTTTACTCTCCAGACCAAGCTGCTCAGCAAGTTTCTTAGAATATAGAAATGCCTGCAAATCACTTCCCGAATATGCCCACTCCTCAATTGCGCTCGTATAATATTGTCGTGCTTCCTGCACCAGCCTGTGAGCTGTTCTGGCTCTTGTTCGCTCCAGAATATTTGCTACTTCACGAGCATACTCCTGCGCCTGAGCATTCGCTTCGCTCGTACCCAATGGCAAATCAAGGAATTTTCGCAGAGCAGGAGGCACCCCGAAACGATCAAAATAAGATTGCGCGATTGTGGCAGCATGAATACGTCTATCTAAGGCAGTAGAGCCCTTCATATTCAATTGCTCGCTGAGTTCGTGAAGAGCATTGATAGCAATGTTTGGATCAGGATTTACAAGGTCGGAAATCACAAGTGTTAGCTTGCGATGCAAGTTGAACAATTGAGTTGAATTTTCAAGAAAATTACCAACAGACTTAAATGAATCAGCAAAAATTTCTGCCAACTGATATTCATTTGCAGCAACCTTCTTCATACCATTAACTTTATGAGTGATGGACAGGTTTTCGCTCTGTCCAAAGTTTGGCTCTCGACTCAATGGTCCCTTGTCTCTTGCTGCCATCAAAACTCGAGCCATGTACTCTTGCGAAATATCCCTGCCTGTTAACTCTTTGTATTTGCTAGCAATAGAGCCAAAAATGGCATTGTCAGAAAGTATCTGACGCGATACATCTTTGAGTTTTTCAAACTTAGGAATTACAGATTCAATTGCAAGTCGCACCACTAACTGGTCTTGCCAATTGTGCATGACTTGTTCGTGGTGCAAAATAGTTGCCAATCCCTCGTGACCATGCGACTTGAGGAGCATGTCATAGCGGATTGTCACTTCCCCTCGCCCGGGCATATAACCACCGCCCGAATGTGAGAACATCTCTGCTTTGTAGTGCACCCTTGGAAGTCGCATCTCATCCATGAGTTCATCGCTCACTCTCTGCAAGATGGCAAGCCGTTGTTGGGCAATCTCTGCAATTTCCTTAGTAATCAGAGCATGCTTTATTCTCAACTTATCCAGTTCGAAATCTAGAACCTGTTTTCCTTGGTAATCGCCTGCACGCTCTAAGGCTTTCGCGTTTGAATCGAGCTGGTCTATGTGGCGCTGCAAATTTCGCATTTCTGAAAGTAAAAGTGATCTGTCACTTGCCCATTCAGGTTCAGACATCATTTTTATAATACGCTCAGCAAAGCGTTCACTGGGAATTCTAGAAATTTCTGGAATTGCAGATTCTATTAATCTGAAGATTTCACTTCTTCTGGTAGAAAGTCTTATGTTTTCTATTTCACGCCACAACTCCGAAGTTGAGGAGGTCGGCGTTTCGTTATTTGTCGCAGTTTCAACTCGTTTAAGCGTGCCTTCGGCTCTAGGCGGGAAAAGCTCTGCTTGTGGAGCGAGTCTTTTAGAAACTATATCTCGCATCCAGGGCTCTAAATCGTCAAGAGCCGAAATAGCTCTGCCAATTTCCATTTCGCTTGCTTTGAGTCTAGAAATCAAAGCGCGTCTTTGTGCGCCAATTTCAATAATATTGAGACCCTGATCCACCAGGGCGTCTACAGCAGAATGAAACTCATTCAAACCAATATTATATTGTCGGCGCGCCTGTAAAATAGCCTCTATCTTTGATACCAGATCCGATACCGCGTGATATTCTTCACCTTGCCAGTGCTTGGAAGAGCGAATTTCATTCATCATATAGTTCAGCTCAAAATCGAAAAGTCCTTTCGTTTTGACTGAGGCTTGAGCATTGAATAGATTGTTATCACGGCTTAAGTTGCTGGTTCCCGCAGCTTCTGAGTTGCTGTTCAAGGTCCGCGGCGATGCACTTGCTTCAAGTTGTTCGTCTATGGTTCGATTGGTGCGCGCTCTCGCCTGGGCAATAATTTCAGCCTTTTGTCTTTCTCCAAGCAAAAAGTTAGCTGTGTCTATCTCAGGATGCTGAGTTTCTATCTTTATAAAGTCGGGTCGGGTCGGAAACTCAGGAGTTGCTTCATACATTCTTTTTAGAATAGGATTGCTTCCCGGACCAACATATGACACGAGCGCTGGACGATTGCTATGCACAGCATCACCTATTGGACTGTAATAGGCTCCGTCCACAAGGGTTATTTCGCGACCATTCCTCATCAAATAAACAGGCTCGATATTCATATCAATTGCAGCCGTACTTGCAGTCAACGCAATGAGCAATTTTTCTTGCTGAGCAGCTCGAACTGCCGGATCGGTCAGATCTACATTATCAAACTCAAAAACAAAGGGGCGATGACTGCCGTCTGGTAATCGCTCAGCCGCTGCTATTCTTAAATTCGGTCCAGGCACCAGGTCAAAGTTACTTATCAGAGTTCTAAGCCAGCTTCTCATTGAATAGCGTCCGCTAAATGTTATCGAGGTCATCAGGCTGAATAAATCTGGCTGGAGAAAATGTGAATGCTCCAGCATGGCTTTGGCTATTTGAGCGGAGCTATATCCGCTCGTCACAAAAGCGGCAACGATAGCACCGCCTGAAACACCAGTCAATTTTTTATCTGGGCTGTTGAGCGTAACACGATTTTCTAAATCAGCTAAAAATCCCAGGTGTGCAACTGTCTGAGCTCCACTTGAGCTCAAAACAATATCGAAATTTTCAATACGCTCATCCGGGATAAAATGCACATTAAGAGATTCTGGACGCTCTACCTCGAGCCAAGTCCGTGAATTTTCAGCTGAAACAACTCGTGGTTTTTGCCCTTGTTCACCAGATTCTATTCTTACCAGACCCTTGTTTTTAGAGCGCGCAAGAAGCCCAACTGGCTTACCGTCTTTATCGATTGCTTGTATCCATCTTCCAAGCTCGACTCCACGTTGATAAGCCTCCAGGAAATGCTTGAATCCGCTGTGGGGCTCCATCGCGCGAGTCGCCGTGCGCTCTCGAAAAGAGGTGTAATAATTCTCAGTCAAGTCTGCTTCAGCAGCCTTCTTATTGTTTCGCTCCAGCTGTTTAAGGATTCTACTTATCAAGTATTCCTGGACTTTTGCGTACTCGATATTACGCTCTTTTTGCTGTGCAAAAGTAAAGACATTGAGTCGTTCATCTTGAGTAAGTCGACTATAGACTCTGAGCGCACGCTTCAACTCTTTGGGCAATGCGCCAGGACCCAAAAGTTCGGCACACAACTTACTTGCAGCCTTGCTATTACGTCTGCTCATTTCGAATAAAAGATTATGCAGTTCGGTAAAACCGAGTCGTTGTTCTGCTTCTAATTGCAGTCTGATTCCATAAGATGCAATCACTCTCGAACGCTCTAAAATCTTGCCCAATCGCGTTTGAGAAAGCGGAATATCCTTTGACTTCAAAAGCTCAAGGAACGATTGCACTACTTTACTTGCATGTTTGATTTCGTCAGCGGTCAAATTGCGCTGCCACTCTGGTCGCTGGCTTCGCTCCTCCAACAGCTTGACCAGCCAGGCTTCTTGCAAGTTTGCTTTGCCATCTAAGGCTTGTGCATATTCTCTTTGTACAGCACGTAGATGTTCAGCATTTGTCGCATCAAGTTTCAGCTTCAACCTTTTTTCTACGCTCTCAATTGCAGCTCTCACCATCAGAGTATCATCTGCAAGATGGGCGGCGATTTCGTGCGCGGACACAACGCCTAGCAAATTGCTTCCATATGAATCAAGCAACAACTGTCGATTCAGATTGACGTCGCCCGAGCCGATGACATAGTGCCCGAAGTCATCCATCGATTTGAAATTCAAATTATTCTCGCGCAGTCCAAGGTCTTTGACGAATTGACTTAGAATGACTTTCGACTGGCTTTCTCTTCTTTTATACTCGACTAAATCTGGCTCTAAGGCTTTGCGATAAGCATTTGCTGCCCGAGTATGATTTCCCTTGCGCATGGTGACTTCAGCTTGAAGAACCGAATCGGAGGGAGATTCTTTCAGATTTTCCAACGCAGCTTTTAGCAAAAGGTAGGCATTCTTCGCATTTAGAGCCAGCGCTTCTCTCTCGCTAACTCCCTTATGCAAATCACGTTGCCATTGCACGCGAGTAGCACCGTCTTTAGTAGCATTATGCCAGGCGTCTTCAAGCCTCTCTATAGCTTGCCGCATTCTAGGATAAACATTGGCGACAGCCCTTGCCATAGACGTATTTGGTCTGAGACCCTGAGATACATAAATTTTCCAACGATTCAGAATCCGCTCTGAAACATTGTTGGGCAAACTATAGTATGTTTCGAATCCTTGAGCACTGGCATGAGGAGTAGAATCCAGTACCTGAGCCGCATCTGTTTCTCTTGTTCTAAAATCGATTACTTCTGCTTCTTTTCCATTGGTTCTAGACCTTGCCCCCGATCGTTGAGTAGATTCTTCAGGCTCGAAAGAATAAATCTTGGCAGAACCGGGATTAGCTCCTTCGCCAGAAATACCAAAAGCACGAACAACCCCATCGTCACTTATGTGTACAGCGACATTGTCTTTGTGTTTACCGCGCAAAAACGAAAGCGTCCTGACCAATCCCTGAGCTTGAGCAACAAGTTCGCTTTCTGACGCACCAGGAGTGCGACGTCCTTGCAAAATCATGCGAACCTGAAAGAGATCTTCAGGTGTCAAATTACTACTCAGCGCATCTCTGACTACAGAATAAAAGGCATTACTCGACTCAAGCGACTGCATCATACGACGCTCGACGTCTGGTCTTACACTCACTCGGCTCTGGAAATTTTCTTCAACTCCGTCGATGTACCTGTTTGCTGCGCGTGTCAAAACTTCTCTAGCGCCATCGAAATAAAACACTTGCACATCTGCTGAGTTTTCGGGAATAACAGTGACTGCATAAGGACCATCGGCGTCTTTCATCACTTTGGTCTTGCCTGTAAACGAATCGCCTGTAGCCAGTATTACTTCTGTTGGCTTACCTGACGCGCTATATTTGAAAAAGATCGGAGCAAGCCCATCGGAAGGAAGCACCGATATGACCCGACCATTTCTATAACCGCGTATGGTTCCAGACGTATCGAGTTCGAAATGTATATGGGGCTCGCCAGTGCCAAAAAATCGAGTTGGCGAATTTGCGATAGATTGTCCGATAGAACCATCAGCATTCACTCTAAATCCGACGGCAAGACGCTCTCTTGGATAATGCTTGGCGGTGGCAAACCAGAGCGAATCTATACTTGCAGCTTGACTGAGCATTCTTCGCACCGACATTGCGCGCTCAGTCAAAGAAGGCAATGTTTCTTGCGTGCCAAGATGCCTCTCTCCATTTAAAATCATAAATGCATGACGCAAATATGCTGCTTTGGTTTCTTGCAAAACGCCTTGTCGATAAGCAAAAGAATTTATTGCGTCTTCCAAACGCATTGAGCTAAGTTCGCTGTCCTGGGCTATAAAATCAAGCAATGCACGCTGCTCTCGTTCAGCGCTTAGATTGAGATAATGAATCGAACTATCGGCTTTGACTATTTCATGCGTACCTTCTTTTCTCCACACGATGCGACTGCCATCCGAAAATTCGAAAACTATATTTCCTTTTGCATCAAGTCGATAAGCAGTTCCATTTGGCGGTATCGCATTTAGTGAAGGTGGCGGTGAAGCAAGATTTGCGTTACCCGATGCCATTGGGTAGCGATTACCAGAGCTATGCATAAGCGTATTGTCTTGTGCGAAAGCAAAAGTTTCACCACCAGAACTTGTGCGATAAAGGACTTTGGCGTTCTCTTGAGCCTTTTGAGCTTGTCCCTGTATTTCTGCTGCAGTAACTTCCAGATTTTCATTCTCTTTGCCAAGCAAAATTTCAATTTGCCCATCGCGCGATTTTCTGAGAATTATTCTTTTGCTTGAGGTGAAAACAATTTCCGACTGACCATCGGTTTTAGATGATTTAAATCCATTTACTGCAAGCTTCAGTCGCAAATCCGCAGGAATGAGATCACCAAGGCTTGCGCGAGCTGCAGCTACTACATTGAACAAATCGGCTGAGGCCCGCATATACGCAACTGCGTGTCTGAGTCGAACATCGATTTTAGGCTCCATTTCACCTGGTTGGAGATCCTGAATCATCATACGCGCATGGTGCATGACTTCAGCCAGAGCCGTCTGGCGAGTCAAAATATCGCTTGAGGCTTCTTTGATTAATTCGGGCTGAAATCTTATATCTCTAGACGGGCTTTCACCTTGAAGAAGAGCTAAATACGAAGGTATCAGTCGGTCATCGGGAATGTGCTCGAACACTGCTTCGTTTTGCAGTAAATCTCTAAAGACTCTTGAAAAATCGCTTTGGAATTTGCGGAAGTATGGAGACAGCTCCGATGCAAATACAACATTCTGAAGTGTATTCAAGTCTATCGCATGACCAATATTTTCATACGACAGCTCGCCTGTGCGAGGCTTAAACGTTCCAGTTGAACCATCGATAGTATGAGTATCGTGGCTCAAGATGCTTCCCCAACGATAACCACCATCAGGTAAATCGAAAGCACTGTGAGATGCTGCAAGCGAAGCCACGTTATCTACTGTGCTTGTTGCTCCAAATTCTCGCACAAGTCCAGAAGGTTGATGAATAACTGAAGAAACGACACCGTTTTGTCGGTTGTAAAAAATCTCATTGGATCCATTTTCACTGATTGCGTAAAGCACCCTGTTAGATTCATCAGTGATTCGAACGTTGCCGGTCGAGTCTTTACGAACTACTCGTCCGGTGCCCAATTCTTGAATCTCAAATCCACCATGCTCCCAGACGGATTCATGCGGAACTCCAGATCTTGGTTTCGCCAAAACTATCTCTGAAATGCTCTTACCGGCATCAATTCTAGACAAAGCTTGATACGCAGCAATAGCTGTTTGCAAGTGTGCTTGAACAGCCTTGGTTCGCAGTTGATTACTTAAATTAGTCTCTCTTCTTTGAGCCATAATGGCGTAGGCGTGATAAAGTTCAGAAACTTTTTGAGCTTCAGAAAGACCAAGTCTCTCTGCCTCCCGCAAAAATGCATTCATCGCCGGCACTGCATTGATACCCCTTTCCAGAGCCGCCGTGCGAACTTTCAATTCATTGGTGGTGGGCAATAATGTATCAGCAGGCACATGATAATCGACAAAATTAGTACCTTCGATCATTCTTTCCTGAATAACCGAAAGCGCATCAGAACTAGATCTTCGCGAACCGATAGACGCACTAATACCATATGAGCGCTCAGATCTAGAAGATGCATTCTGTAGCCTTCCGCCTCGGTCTAGGTGACTAAGGACACCCTCCAAGCCTTCATGTAAAAGCGCAAACGAGGCTCTGAAATTCGCGTTTTCTGGTGGAAGCCCAGCAACTCTTTCACGTGCTCTGGCAAAAATCAAATTTTTGAGCGCTTCTACCTTTGCTTCACCATAAGCAGAAACGTCAGTCTCATGCATACCGCCCAAACTAGTTTTCTTACTTGAGGACTCTTTCGCCAAGAAATAAGTCTGCTCAAATATTTGATCGTATTGTTTTCTTGCGACCAGGTTATCAACGTCATTTCTGTATTTGCCTATCTGACTTGTACTTGTACCATCCAAAACGGCATGACTGACTTCATGCCCTAGAGCGTCTATGCCTTCTTGAAGAGTAGTGGTGTGAACAACTCCAGTGCCCGCCTCAATATAATGTTCGAATATGACAACTGCTCTAGTTGTTGGATTCCAAAAGCCCACAACGCTCTCAAAACCGGGATCGCCCGCTCTTCCTTTCTTAAAAATAGGAACGTCAATGAGAGACGGACTGAAATCACCAATTGAGTTCGCGATATGCAAACGTTGGATACCAGCGGCTTTCATAAAGTTCTTTGAAAACAAATTGGTATTGAATAGGGCTTTACCTAATGCCTCAACAAATTTAGTCGAAACATCACCATGCCTAAAAACTTGCTCAACTCTTCCCGCTGTCTCTAATTTGAACTGTTCCGTGACATTGATTCCACTTCGCTCAAATTGTTTGACTGACTCTAGTCCTCTCACTGGTACCAGTCGGGTATCGGCACCAGCCACCAATTCTCTTCTGAAAAGGCCGACCTTCTTCATACCCGTCAACTCGTAGACTTGGTTACCGATCAAATAATATTTAGATTTGAGGTTAACCAGCTTGCCTTCTTTTACAATCGGGTCACTTTTAGCGAATTCAATCCTTCGAGCTTTTACAAATCTGTTTCCATCGCGATAAGTTACGACATCACCCTCGACCGTTATATTTTCAATCGCTGGGCACTCACTAACGTTTTTGACTTGCACTAGATATAGTGGATCATTTCCCTCTGCCACCACATGCTTAAGCAGCCCTTCATTTTTGCGATGCATGTCGGTGTAGATGGCTTCGTTGATTTTGGTGTCGGTTTGATGGCGCTTGAGTAGATGTCTGTGATTTGGAGTCTCGCCTCGATAAACGATTTCTGTTCTAGCAACAGTAGTCGGAGGCAACTTCACTTTGGCACTTACTTTGTCTTTATTTGAGACAAGACCTATGGCGCTAGCAAATCTTCGCAAAAGTCCGGGACGATTGGCGACCACCACTGGTTGAACAATCGGGTCTCTATATGTAATTTGAACTGAAATTTTGTCGCCAGGACGCAACGCGTGGATATCGCCTTTATTCAAAGAATCGACTCGTCCAAACTGATCAGTAACTTGAACAATTACACTCTCTACTCTTTTGCCGCCATTTTGCTGTTTAGGCCAATCGCGGACTTCGATTATAGTCGCGTTCGCCGCATTATTTCTAACGTTGAGAACCTGAAGATCAGCTTCGTTACGCGCAGTTGTATGCGTAAATCTCGAGCTAGCAAGATCAAAACCAATTTGCGTTTCTGCTGCATTTAATACAACCGGTTTTGTATCTCCTGCAATTTGCATTGAACGTTTATATGCATTGGCACTAGAAGCTTCGCCAAGACGTGCCGATAGTAAGCTTGGCAGACTTTCGTTTTCAAGATTGGACTCTTTCAAAAATAACTTAGCTGCTTCTATTCGCTGAGGCAAAAATCTAGCCATAGCAAGTGGATCTACTTTAGTGTCACCATCAACCAGATAAACGCCTTCCAAAATTGCTCTAGTATGTCTCAGTTGCTGAGCAACTAATTCAGGTGGCGCAAAAGAACTGAGACTACGATGTTCAAAGTCGCGCAAAAGCGCTTCTAATCCACTTGTTCTCATCATCTCATCACGCTCGATGAGCCTGAACAAACTCTCTAGTTCTCTTGCTTTATTTACATTTCTATATTCGATGCTGTCTTGATAGTGAACTGCGACAGTTCCATCGTGCGAGTACACAATCCGGGGTTGTGAAGGTTCGTCAGGTAAAAATACAATACTACCGTCTCGAGCAAAAGTAACTTCGCCAAAGGCAGGGGTAATTTGCCCATCTGTAGGATATGAAATATATCGTCCATTGTTGGGCTGCGGGTTTGGATCCAAAACAAGAACAATATTCTCTTGGTGGGTTACTTTATCAACAAGACCCTTGTTATTGAAATTGACAGAAATATTTTCAGCACCATTAGTGTTAATGGACTTTACTGGCTGTCCATTCATGAAAAAATGAGATGAACCAGTTATGTCGTGACGAAATTCTATAGACCTTCCGACAGTTTCAAGAATGATTGAACCTGAAGCGTTTGTGTTCATGATGGAAGATGCCGGCCATTTTATTCTTAGTGACGGCGAATCGAAATCCAAATTGAATCTCTGTTTACCTTCAACCATATGCGCAGCAATGTTTGTTACCATACTTAAAAACTGTGCTGCTTGAGCGACTCTCTCGCGCATCGTAAGTTGCTCAACGGAGATTAGATCAACCCTGTGTAATCCATGTTTACCTTCGAGCATCATTTGTGCATGGTGAAATACAGAAGAAGCAAAGTTTCTTGGAAGTTGTGCTGAGTGTGTGTATTGAAAATCACTAAACGCTTGCAGATGCGGTCCAATTGCATTCACTATATCGGGTCCCATGTCCACAAGAAAAGCTTGCATTTGAGCAATTTCGCTTGCAAGATCTAGTTCTTTATATAGAACAGTGCCGTTAGGAAATTCAACTGCAACCGCAGGATCAGAAAGCTTGCTAGCTTTCGTCGTTTTTCTATTACTTGTTCGCTCAACCCGAGGAGCACTCGCTGGACGATTGACTGCAGTAAACGCAGGTTTTTCAGGAGAGAAATCGATAAGATCGCGCCGACCAGCTGAATTATCCAATCCAAATGGATTGAGACGCTCAGAGGCAAAAAACATACTTTCCTGTATATAGTCGTCGACTTCTTTGAAGCGACGTAAAATACTGCGTGCTCTAGCTGGTGGCATTGTTCCTGCAGGGTCACGAGCCGCTAATACCTCGGCAATAACATTGCGCCGTATAGTCACAGCTTCTTCTATTTCGCGAATAGCATTTAATCGAATCTTTTCATCTGGGCTTGACAATGCAAGCCTCAACGCATCAGCATCGGGTCTGGTTTTTGTGTCGATTAATCCTTCTGGTAGTCTGCGACTCAAAAGAGACCAACGCGAGATACTCTTTTGATAAGCATTCTCAAAATCAGCGGTCTCTGCCATTCGACGCAACTTGACACCAGAATCAATGGCACTCATAGGGAAGCGCGATTCACCCTGCACTGGATTAGCATATTCAAGGGCGTGACCAATTAATTGATGTGGTAAAACTTCACCTAACCTATTGCCAGTAGAGTTAGTCGCTTTAGTACTGAATAATCTAGAGAAAAGACTTCTGCCACTAACTGTAGTGGCAACCTCTTCAACAAAGACAACCGTGCCATTGAAATGCCAGGCAGGCGAACCATTATTAACGAGCCCGGGAACCACCGCTTCCTTATTTTTTGCGATGATGATTTTAACATTCGAGCGCACAAGAGACTCTCGGATGTTCTCAGGAAGAGACATTACATACTTACTAACTTGGCGGAAGAATTTCTTCGACACATCACCATTAACTTGCACTTCAACTTGATGACGAGTTGGTGCGTCTCGTGGAATCTTTATGATTTGACCAGGCAAATATCCTGAGGGAAGCTCGATACTATCTTTGGCAGCGCTCATCAAACCTTGATAGTTTTCCTGCCTAACAAGTAAATAATTGATCACTGAGAGTGTGCGTGAGGCAAGTGACTCACCACTCAAATCATTGTCCCTTAAAATTTCCCTTGCTCTCTTAAGGTCAAAAGCCAGTATATGCTCGTGTACATTCGCATCTTTACCTTTTTTGATCGTTTGCAACGCAATTTTCAAAAGATTAGGATCGTCTAGCGTTTGAATTGTTCTGAGAAGAGCCTGTTCTTCAATATCAAAATGAAGTCCATAAACCGTGGGTCTTGCAAGTTCAGCAAACTTTGACTTACCTGATCCATCAGCTCTCAATGTAAAAGTATCACTAAAATCTTCACCAGAGTGAATCAAGATGTCGTGTAATCTCGTAACTTCTATGCGACCACTCAATTTACCTATTGGAGTTGAGCCAGAATAGACAGTCCAGTTGTCTGCATCAATCTGCTCCAATCTAAGACCAGCCAATTCGTCAGGTTTCAATTTACTTCCGTTAAAAGATTCAAACCCTCTATTCTTCTCTAAGATGTGCTCAAGCATAACCACCGTCTTACTGGTGGGGTTCATTTGAAAAATTACTTGAGTCAATTGACCAGCCGCATTGCGAGCCAGTTTGACACTTCCGATGTCTTTGGCAAAGACCACGCTTTCCATTTGGCCATGCGCTGAAAGACTAATAGTCGAACCAGATACATCGTGCACATAATACCCAGACTGGTGAGCGGTATAAGAATCACCAATTGCGCCGGCAAATTTACCTGCAGCTATTTCATAGGCACTCAGTCTTTCGTTGAGAAAAGTCGTTCCATTCACAATCAGTTGCTCGACAGGCTTAGGAGATTCTGACCTATCAGTGATCAATTTTCTGAAACGATGCAAATCCAGCGCGATCTGCTGATCATTCAAATTGGCTTCTTTGGCGAAAATAGCGTATCTTTCAAGAGTCGCAATTGGTTCATTATTCTGGTTATTTATCAATTTCGCGTGTTTAGCAACAGCAGTCTCCTCTAGTTGCAAATCTAGATTGGAGTGAAGAATATTTCCTGCCAAATTATGCTCTTCGCTTCGATCTAAATTCAAAGTAAAGTCTGGTCTATCTGCGCCTTCACGGACAAAATTGATACTACCGTCTTTTGCAACAATCACTTCACCTGCGAAGAGTCCGATATCTTCACCTGTTCTCACTCCACGCTGATAGAATTCAAAAGCGGTTCCCGACTCTAAGATGTCGTCCTTAGTGATAGCATCAAAAATTCCTTGCGAAAGTTTCTCATGCGAAAGTACTCTGGCTCTGCCGTTAGAGTGTTGTACTACCCAATACTTCTTGCCGCTTTGAGTAAGCGGAAACAAAATCATGCCACCGTGGGTAATAACACTGACGTTGCCGTCTTGATTGTAAAAAACATTTATTGGAAAATCTGTGTGCCCATCAGACATTACAAGCTGAGTAGGTTTATCATTAAGATCATGAACCCGAATACCACCCGCTGAATCTATATAAGTAGTGGTCTGATCGTAATTTTTGTAAATTGACTCAGCTGTGCTTCTGGCGACAGATCTGTAATCAGTGATTTTCTTTGACAGCCGAGATGCACCAGGATTTGGTACAGTGTCCATAATGGCGAAAGCTTCAAGTTCAATAATGGCGTCTCTATAATGCTTATCGCTGCCATAAATCAAATCATATATTCTCTTTTCTTCGGCATTAAAATGATCCTTCAAAAATTCGGAAAACGCAGCGAAGCTAAAGCTTGATTTTTCTCCTCGACTGCTTTTGAGCGCGGCTTCGCGCCATTGTTTAACCCAGGCGGAAATCTCGGCATTGCCTCTTTCTCCAAATAATTGCTTTCGTAAGTTTCTTATTCTAGTTGCTTCAAGAGGCTTTGCTGAAATTCCACCATTTGTTAGATTGGTTGCTCCAAAAATTTCCTGCATGAGCAAATCCATCTCCTTGGGCGTAGAGACAGCAAAAAGCTTCTGCGAATATTCTCGAATTTTCTTTTGCGAAACAAGCAATTGAGGAAGATTCTTGATACCAGAAGAATACGTTTTTTGATCATCAAACAGCAGCTCTACATGAGCTAATAATTCGTCTGGAGAGGGGATTCTCTTTCCATTGAATTGCTGCGGAACATATTCATGTCCAAAGATATAATCGCTTGGATTTGTGCTTCGTAACATATTTTTCAAATAGTCAGAAGACATTGGATTTAATTGATAGTACAAAAACTGAGCACCCAATAAATCCGAATCTAGATTATCTCCACCATGAAGCTTGTACATCTGGCGTCGAT
Organism: uncultured Candidatus Obscuribacterales bacterium; assembly: GCA_964572515.1. GTDB lineage: Bacteria > Cyanobacteriota > Vampirovibrionia > Obscuribacterales > Obscuribacteraceae > Aved-18. The sequence continues at coordinate 62,305 of CAZNEW010000003.1, forward strand.
AGAGAAATTTAAAAACGTCTATCTCACTTGGTAGAATACCTTTCGCGACTTTGTCTGGGGTAAAATCAGGAAAGTGCTCTGGATATTCTTTTACGATTTTACTGACTGAAGCAATAATGTTTGGATCATCGTACTTATGTTGTACAAAGAATTCAGGATTATCATCCAACATTTTGCGATAAACATCTTGAAAATGAGCCGCTCTAAACTGAACTGGGCCTTCACCAAACATATAACGCTCAAGGTTGATTGCACCTAATAGTTTGTCTGAAATAACTGACTGAGTATTGGTGTAAATTTCAAATATTTCTCGGTTGCGCAGACCAGTTAATGCAAAAATTCTCTGCATTTTACGAGTCTGCTGAGCATTGTGCAAAAGTTCATGTCCAATTACCTGAGCGATAGCATCGGAACTTGTGGGCAAAAACAAGAATTTCCAATCTAAGCCCATCTTTCCAGTCCACATATTGAACACGCCGGAAAATTCTCGCATCATTTTTCCAAGCGAAATACTGGAGCGCTTAGTTGGTTGAAGCGAGGTTAACTGAGTAATGCCTTTTTCATTAACGAATTGTTGAACAGCATCTTCAATTGATGTTTTTCGCCCGTTTATCTCATCTCGTAACCTTCTCGAAATAGCATCAAGATGAGTTCTTTGTCTTACATAATCTAACTTCAGTTGTAATAACTTTTCCGTAGCAGCAGCGCTTCGATTCTTGATTGTATTGCCTTCAAGACTTCTTATTTGTCCTTCTAATTCAAAAACCTCTCGAGACAACGTTCTTGCTACTCCCAAGTCAGCAAAAAATTGTCCAGAATCAGACCAAGATCCCCTTACTCTCTCTATGAGCTCAAACAGCTCTCTCATGTTCTGCTTAGTGAATTGAGGATAGAATCGCTCAATAATTTCAGGAGTTGGCTTATAGAATTCAGGGCGCAAATCAATTGCCGGACCAGAATTTTCAATTCGTTTAGGGTTGGAGCGCGACATTTGGATGGGCGCTGTTTGCCCCGTCGAAGCTTGAGTAGACATTGTATGAGGCTGAGCAGGATCAATTGCGGCACCGTATCTAGTGCCCTGCAAAGACGCTGCACGCAAAGTAATATCTTGGTCTTTTACCCACTTCTCTAAGTCTTTCAAAAAAGCTTGATACTCTGGATGTTCAGCCCTTCCCATCTGATCTAAAAGCATTGCATTGTTCAACGCAGTCAATTCTGCTTTTATGGCATTCTCCAAGGCTGCATCTGAAAGCCTTGCATTCTTTGGATCTTTGCGGCGCGCCTTGATCAACTGTTTTCGATCTAATATGCGCTCTTTCAGCTCGGCGACGTTCCAATTAGTTTTTGGACCTCTCATCACGCTTGCAATAATTGGAGCCACATCTCCCACTTGAGCGGTTTGCCCTCCGCCAGTTCTGAGCTTAAGGCTATAAATTGCCTTGCCTTTAGAATCAGCGCCTGGTTTTATTTCCACTTCATTTAATACAACTGACCCACGCTCGCCGACTTTAATTCCCAACCGAGCAAGGACACGATCGCTTATCAAAGTCATTACTGAATCTCGCACCACCATCTGTGTTTGAGCGACAATAGATGCTGTACTTACACTGCGCAAATAATCGCCAACTTCTCTATTCAAATAATCAGCATAAATTCTATGCTCCATGCTCAGTGATTTAGAATTACCTAAAGAAGTAACAAAAGCTGTGTTCTGAGCAATCGCATGATCTATGCCTTTATTCAAAACACTTGGTATAGCCATCGAATTAAAATTAAATGGCGCCTCGCTATTAGCAAGCGCTAACAGTTGATGCTCGCCATTGATGCGCAAGAAATTTTCCCTGGGGAAAAAATCTAAATTGACGAAATCAGATGAACGAACCTCTATCACACCTGCTTGACGAATTCCTGGAATAAATCTAGCCGCATTAGCTTGCGATTCGGTCTTCAAATCGAGAAAATGTACTGCGCCATTCTGGTGCACCATAAGAAAGTCTGCGCCAGCTTTGTCAGCCGGCGAACCTTCTTGAGTAGGAAAAATTCTCCATCCCTCAGCTTCCAATCCGGTATTTTTCAACTCTTCTCTTAACGTTTTAAGAACTGATGTTTGACGCCTTATACCATCCTCAGCATGAAGAGCATTAAGTAGCATAATATCGCGTTCGACTGATTCCAAATGAGCCATTTGAGAGGATACGTTTCCTTGTATGGGCTCCGGTGCGTTGAACAAACGCGCTCGAGTGTGCAGATAACTAGACAACGCTTGCAGCTCAGGGTTGTTCAGTGCCAGCCTGGGATTAGCGAGTAAATCTGCCGTTATTTCACGCAAAGCGGATTGCAAATCAGGATTGTAAGCCAATCTCAAACTGTGAACTTCTTGAGGTCGGGCCTTATTACTAATCATGGCGCTGACTTGGGGATGTTCAATTCGAAGCGATTCGATTGAGACTCCAAGATGTTTAGCAATAGCTTTCAACGTTTCTGTGTTCGAAGCTATTTGATAAAACTCAGGACTGTCTGAAACACGCTTCATTGCCCAATCTTGAGCGTGACCAATTATTTCGTGATTTACAAGCGATTCAAAATTGGAGCGCATTTTTTCAGGACTCAGATTTGACAGGCTTACCAGCTTTCCATCCTTGTCTTTGAAGTTCATGAAGAAAACGGCATGTCCATCATTATGAAGCGCTGCAACATTCTCGAATGTTGCTCCAGGTCCCCAGCCGAAGGCTTCTGCATCCGATAGATGACTGGGCGAAATATTGTTATGACGTTGATAATTATGCAACGTATCGGCAACTATAATTTTGAATTCAGGAGTGTCTAACCATTGACGCTCACTGGGACCTAGGGATTCCAATCGTGCCTGCAAAACTTGGATAAACATTCTGACTTCAGATTCATCAGAGTTGATTCCTAGAAACTCGACTGAAACTTCTTTACCGTCGTCAAGTTTTACTTTAGTGGCAGAAAGGTTATCGTTGCCTGCCATCACCCAATCTTTGTAAGTGGTATTAGCATCCGCGACAGGAGTGACATCACTTGGCGGATGCGCTTCGGCTCGTCGTGCAAATGGATGATTATCATTTGCATGAGCAAGTATTTCGTTTCTTCTCGATTGAGAAATTACTTGATGCCACGATAGAACCCGATAATCTGCTCTTGGCTTAAGCAGCGTGTTCTCGCCTTGCACAGAAGCTTGCTCATAAATTTTTCCGCCAATAACAAAAAATGTGCCTTCGGCTGTCACTTGCTGTGGAACTTGACTTAACTTCTCAGTTTTCACTGCAATCTCTGGCACCGTATAAGGTGACTGATCCTTCATTTGTACGATCAATGCCGCTTTGCCTTTGCGCGACTGAATCATTCCCACTAAGTTTGCATTAGGCGCAGATAAATCGCCGACAAAGACGGAGTCCCCAATTTTCAAACCCGATGTTAATACAACATTGTCTCCAGATAAGAAGAACGGTGCATTCGACAAATCTTTTTCAGTTTTTCCGGCAGCTCTCAGTGCCTTGTCAATTTTTGCTTGCTCAAAAGCAGCACTAGGTGCTTCGGCTTGTTCGGTTTTTGAAAGGTGCTCAAACTCGGCCATGAGTTTCGCAAGCTCATCTTGTTGTGAAGCAAGATGCTCGCCTGCAGTATTTGCCTGATCGCCATGTAAGCTCCTATAACCTTTTTTCGCGAGTATTCCTGCCAGTCCAACCCCTTTGAATACGCCACCAAAACCAAGCCCCATGCCAAGCCCCATGCCAGCAGACATGCTCAAACGTTGCCAATCCAAATGATGCTCGACTAAACCCATCGAAGCAGCCTCAGAAACAACGTTTCCTACAGAACCAGCAGCCCCCATATAAACCATTGATTTCGCGTGTCTTCTTGCAAGTTCGGACCAAAAAACTTTTCCAGACTCGACTGCAGATCTATTAGTTAATTGAGAACGAATAGATGAATCTAGCTTGCTAACAAGCTGATTCACCGCATCATCACTCAATCTACTGAGCTCACCATACACAGGAACTCCATTTTTAGTTCGGTTTTTAAGACCCATAACGGCTAAGCGAATGGGATCCTCAATACTTTTATGACCATTAGCGACTGCGCTCGCCCAGACAAATCGCATCTGTGATAACAGGGCTTGCTCAGCTTTGGTGCCGACTATGGCAGCAATAGCCGAATCAGATTTCAAGGCAGAAAGTGTTCCTAATGTTGCACTATTTACAGCTCCCACCGCGTCTTTTCCAAAAACTTTAAACAAACCGTTGGAAGCGAGTCTCAAATGTTCTCCGCCCACTACGTTGATGCCAGACAAGATAGAAAACTTCACGAAGTCTGCAAGCAATCGGCCACCAGCATTCATATCACCTTGAGCGAATTTAGAAAAATTATTATCGTTCGCCAACATAACTTCATTGGCTACCGTAGATACTGCGCCAAACCCAAGACCTATATTGCGAACACCTCTCCAGCTGTTAAACATCATGGCTACCCACTGAGAACCGCGAGCACCAGCCAACCAAGGAGCAGCCATGGGAACAGCCATTGTTAATGCCATGGTGGCTGCCATTATCAAACCTTCTTGTGTGGCTTTCTTCGACTCCATCCAGGCCTGAAGCGCCTTGTCGACACTCTCATCTATAGACTTTTGAAGAGCTGGAGGTATTTCACCTTCATATTTCAATTTTTGAGCTTCAAAATTAGACAACTCAGACAAGTGCATTGTGTTAAATCTGCGCCCGGCCCAAGCTGCGGCCCCAGTATCGGTGGAAACCACTCTTTCCAATGCATTCAGGTAACTAATTTCAGTTGACACAACGGGTTGAGTTAAGCGCAGCCATTCATCGCGCTCTGCAGAAGGAACTTTTTCAAGTATATGAGCGCGCATTTGCCCGCCGTACTTCAAAGTGTAACTTTGAAGCATCTCCATTCGTTCGCTTGGTTTCAAGCCTGACAGAATTTCTTTCAGCTCTTCTTTAGTGACACCGCTTTCAGTGACAAAAGCTCTGATTCTATCCTCCGGTTTCAGCATCCCCTGGGTTATAACAGCCTCGGCAATTGCTCTTGCGGGCTGGGATAAAGAATTAAGCAATGCAATCTTCTGCTCTGCATTCTCAGCGAGCTTAAGATGCGAGAGTCCAGCTTCATTCGCCTGCAATATTGCTTGTTTGAAAAAAGCTGCTTGATTATCTTTGTCACCACCAATACCTGTTATGCCGTGCAAAACTTTGAGCGTTTCAATCGGCAATGTCCCCCGCTCGAGCAATGGTTTGACATAAGTATCAAAAGCCGAATCGTTTTTGAGAATCAGTTTTACAGTCTCGCTTAGCAAAGAATCTTTGAGCAATTGCTCTCTTAGTTTTCCTTGTTTATCGTCTGCCAAATATTTCTGAATTGTTTCGCTCAGTTTTTTGTTATCCAAACCACCATTCAAATGCTTTTCCAATAGCTCTGAGGCAATGGTCAAGGCAGTGGGGTCTGGCTTAGATTGAGTGGCAAAGGGATTATTGCCCTGCTTTATTTGTTCGATTAGAGCCTTAGCGACATGAGTGACCGCAGCCGAATCTGAAGGCAGATGTTCATTCATCAAAGCTATCAAGCCTTGTCCGAAGTTTGGCTCCTTACGCAATCTTTCTTGATCAGCGGCTGACATAAACTTAATAGCGTTAAGTATAGAAACAGCATCAGTGCTTGAATTCATAAGAGTTCCGGCACTATCTCGAATGGCTGCTGTAACGTCACGTCTAGCGTTTGTCCGCACGCCGACGTGCAGCTGGTCTTTGTAAGCGTTAAAAGTCTTCTCGGGCTCTTGTCCAATAGATTGAATAAATGCCTGACGCATCTTTTCAATAGCGACTGTCCGTTTTTCCATATCTAACTGTAATGGAGCGAACTGGGCTACAAGCTCGCGTTCAGCCGGACTTCTTTGTGCTTCAGGTTTTTGAATGGCGGCTTGCAAAGCCTGATATGACTCACCTGTCTCAATTCGATTCAAGGCGATATCTATCTTGCTTCCATCCAAAAAAGTACGTAAAGCATTCTCTTTTACATAAGCTTCCAGCGCTGGTTTCACCTGGGCATCTGGCTGATAGTTTTCATTGCGTGCTTTGGCTTGTTCAAACTTCCGCGCCTCTTTGAATCCGGCAACTAAAAGTCCCCATTGCTCACTTGAAATATTTTGTAGCGCCGGAACTTTTGCTTTTAAAGCTACAAAATCAGCTTCGCCAGCCCTTCCTTGAGATATCTTTTCTGCAAGATCTCTAACTTCCGCCACATAACGAGCTTGACTTTCAAGAATTTGTTTGGCTTCCTGAGCGGCATTTGGACGAATAAACATATTGCCAATATTTAAATCTATGGCACGCTCGGCTTCTATCGTGTAATTCGAAACCAGCTTGCCATTTGCGTCTTTGCCCAGTCCGCGTATCAGTGCTTCAAAACTGCCTTTGCCAATGTCTTCAATTGCTCTAGTAGATGTATTTTGATAAGTTCCAAAACTCAATGGAGAGCCAATGCCTTGAATTTTCTCAGCAACATCTGTTCCGCCTTTGCGCAGAATTTTGTCCACATAACCCGATATTTGACGATCTGAATTTAGCAGACCAAAAAATGTGTAGTGAGCTTTTTTCAACACGCCCAATAGTTTGTCGTAGTACTCCAGATTGTCCTTTTGCTCTTTGCTAAGCGAACTCTCGGCTTGCCTATTTGCGGTAATTTCTTGTCGCAACCTCATCCCAGCAGCAAAGATGGCGCGGTCTTCATCAGTAAACTGCTCTAGTGCATTCTCTAATGCCTTTTCATCATTGCTCATAACCCAGCCAAGCGATCGCTCGAACAAATCTACTGGATTCATTGCTCCTCGCTCTGCAAATCCAATTAATCGCTCTGCGCGTCCCGTCCAGCTATTGGTATAGCCGTTGTACTGTTGATTGATGAAGTCTTTTCCACCCGCGCGCAAGAATTCTTTCCGTCCTTCCTCTGTGGACATGCCGCGGCTCATCGCTTCCATCGCATAGGTATAATCGGCTGCTACCGCCGCTTTAATAATGGCGGCTTGTTCTGCCGGAGTGCGCTTGTCCAATCCTCGCTCAATCGCAGTCTTTATCAAGGCTTTATGATAATCGTCATAATTTGCGATATCTTTGCCTGGACCATTTGGACCGTAAAGCTCTCTCAAAGAGGAAGGCACCAATTGATTTGCTGCCTGCGCACCAAATAATTTTTGCTGTTGTTCTTGCAATGATTTGAAAGCGGAATCCATATCCACTCTTTCCTTTTCGGAAAGACTGCCCAAAATATGTCTTGTTGATTTAAGGAGCTGACTTTCATATCTGTCTTTGCTGAAATAACCTTTTTGTTGCTCATACGCATCGATAGTCAATTGCAAAGCATAATTTTCGCCAGGCTTACCCGTGCGGCTAAAATAACCTAAAACTTCTAGCTGTCTGTAATCGTTTCCAACCGCTTTCGCCAACGCAAGCGGCAAAGCCTTGTCGTCTTGGGCGTTGAAATTAAGCCTTAACAAATAAGTTGATTCGGCATCCAACTCACGAACTTGTTGACGTACAGCATCAAGCACTTCCTTTGAATTACCAGAAGCCATGGCAGTTTTAAGCGCATCAACACGCTGAGGGATATTAAGGCTGCCAGCTTTAGTTTGCCCACTCTCAGTTCGCCACTCAACCACTGCACCATCTGCGGTGCGCTCCGTCAAGTTGCCACTGTCTTGGTTGACAGTCCTAAATCCCTGCCACTTCGCTGTCGGGTCGCCAGATTTGGTCCAATTGAAACCGTCTTGTGTACTCCAAGTCTCATTCTTTCCACTTTCAGTTACAGTAATTGATTTTATTTGCGAGTCTATTTTGCCCAGAACATGATTAGCAAGCGAACCGTATTCGTATTGCACTTTGCGCCCATTTTTGTCGGTAGTCTCAAGCACCCGACCTTCGGGACTGCGCAAAATAGAACTGCCATTATCGGCAGTGGAAAATCGGCTCAAGTCATGGCGAATAATGGTTTCTTGGGTAGGGTCGTACTTGACACGAACAGTCCCATCGGGCATCGGAGTTACCTGACCAAGAATATCTTTCAGCGGGTCAAATTTCGCGTTTAGATCAATTTTGCCATCGCTTCCGACTAAGCGGTATCCAAGCCGCCCGGCTTCCTTAAGCTTTGGATCCAGTTCAAATCTCTTACCATTGATGCTCAGTGCTTTTACTAACGGAGTATCGCCTTCGTATTCATAGGTAATGGCACCGGAAGGTCCACGAGATGAAATGATGCGATCCTTTGAGTCTTTTTGAATTGTTTTTCCATCCAAAGAGACAAGCGATGTATTGTCAGCCTGCGCAACTGTGATGCCTGAATCCAACGAGGCAAATTGATTGGCTTGCACTTTCATACCAGATAAGGTGAATTTCTGCTCAGTGGCAGTATTGGCTCCCATAATCAAATCGCCTTGATTGGTGATTTGCGCGTTGCCATGCATAATGGCGCCTGTTGCCAGATCCATCCATCTATCTGATTGAGGCTGAGGCTGTGCCTGACTGGTATTGTCGGCAGGTGATATTGAGGCTATTTTTCTAAAAACCCGACCATCAGCTGTTTCGATCTCAGCCAAATTTCCACTTCTGTCGTAAGAAAATTTGTAAATGCCACCATCTGCAGTTACAGTTGCCAAAACGATATCTAAATTTCGCCCATCGACCATAGCGCTTGACTTGATAATGCGAGCTCCGTCCTGGCGAATAACCTCTATCCGCTTAGCTTGAGCTGTTCCATCATTTGATGAAACCACTTCTGTAATAGCTAAATTACCGGAAGAGTCAATTTCAAGATTAGCTAATGTTGCGGGTTTACGCGGACCAGGCGTCCCGGTCTCCGCAATCTCCTGTACTTGCCAGGCACCACTTGCATCTCTAGAAAATAGTTTGTTGCCAATCTGGGCTGAGTCAAGTTTGCCGCTTTCATTTAATCTGGCGGTCCAGAGTGGAAATGTAACGGGCTTTCCATCAGTACCCTGTTTAACCACATTGGCTTTGATCTCGCGAATAGCACCCGTTTGCTGGTCTCGAATGACATTTGCCGCATTAGCTAAAGTCTGCCGTGTTGGATTTTCTTGCACACCATATGAGCCATCGGGGCTCACAAAAATATCTCCCGAAAGAGACGCAACTTGAACCGATCCCATCCGGGTGTTCACTCTATCGGGATTATCACTAGCCACATCAAAATTAAGAAGACCAGCTTGAACAGGGTCGAAATTGGTTTCTATTCGACTTATCTTACCTTCCTGACGAATAGGAGTCAGTGCCAATCCATCGGGGCGACTTACCGAAACAATTTGTCCATTAAGCTTTTCAGTCTCGGTTGCCGAACCATCTTTGAGAGTAACTATTTCACGTTCACGACCACCAGCGAATCTTTGAACCTTACGCTCACCTGTTTCGGGATCGAAAATAACAGACTCTGACAAAATCTGCCTCGAGCTTGCTCCAGGCATGAAATTACGCTCGAATTCGACTGTGCCACTGTTTGAAGCAGTCACAATTTCACGTTTGATACCGTCAGGACTGCCTTCAAACGAGCGCTCTTTGGTGATACCGGAAGCAACATTGCTGATCTTTTCTTGCACCAGACCATCAGGTCTGTTCTTATAAACAGCGACAAGATCGCCGTTTGGTAACTTGCGAATTTCGGCAAGCCCATTTCTAGACTCTGGCGAATCGAATGAAATGACAGTGCCATTTTTAGTTTGAGAAATTTTGTAGCCATCCTTAGCTACAGAAATATCGATTTGCAAGCTGCCCAGACCAGGAGTTTTTGCTGTGCCAGCCGGCAAATCTGTTATCCGATTTTGAGCAAGCAGCATTTCAAATAAACTTTTGACCGGGTCTTGCTGCAATTGACCAAGCTGATTTTCTGGAGGCTGACCCACTTTTGACTGAGCGTCAGCAAGCAGTCTTGTCTGGTTAGCCTGCAATAACTGGCTATCTCTTAAAAGCGAATCCGCGGTCTGAAAAGGCGAATTTTGTGCCAATTCAACTTTTTCCGGCTCGTCTTTAGCCGGCGCACTTGCGTCTGTCGCACCTTTTGCGTTGTTAGTATCGTCGCCCATTCACACCGAAATGCCATATCTGTAGACGCAGACCCGCTAGAACAACATTCCCGAAGAATATTATTTCCATATAAGATAAGTATCTAGTTATATAAGCTTTGATTCAAATGAAATCTGATTTTTCCAAACGCTGAAAGATTAAATTACCTGGGTTTCAAGTTATTAGCTAGGTTTCAAGTTGTCGCACATAATCCAAAATCCAGCATGCATCTAGATTAGGCAAGTATCTCATCGCACAGGCGAAATACCTTCTTTGGTGCTTAGAGCGTTAATATTTCCGCGTCTTAAAACCCTTTTCCTGTAAGGGTTTCAAATGGCACTTGTGAGAAAAATGGTCCATTTTTACAAGCTGCTGAACCTGTTTGGGATTTAAGACGAGATGAACAGCCTAATTTATTACTACAACGCGAGGAATTATCGCCTGAAAAGCAACGCCCTTCAGGAGATAGTAAATTTGGAACACTTTTCTTTCGACCAGGCTCTAAAACCCAGTCTAGTTAAGGATTTCAAACAGCACTTTCTTCAACTCACTAGGTGAGTAAAAGACGAATAAAGCATCTGGCAAAGCTTGCGATCCTGAATAATTCTGTCTGCTTCTGCTTCTGCCTGCTTATCGCTTCTACTGACCTACGGCTCTATCGAAAACTCTAGATTAAATTACAACGACCCGTCGCTTGACAAATCGTCCAGTTTTTTCAGTCCCAGTTCAGCCATTTTTTTCAAATCGTCGTCATCGGATAATTCGAGCACTTTTTTGTAGTTTTTTTCAGCTTCCAAATACTTTCTGCGATGAACGAAAACAACCGCTTCCAGATACACAGCTTTCAAGTTTTCTGGATCGTCTTTGATGATGGCAGTAAGTTCGGCTTGTGCCTTCTCGTATTCTTTGCGTCCAATATGCAAGATAGCTTGTTTCATCGGGTTTTTATCATCTGCAGAAGAGAACCCTTCCATCACCACTGGTGATGGCGGAGGCACTAAATGCGGTGTGTTATTCTTTGTTTTTTTCGTATCTTTTTTAACACTGCTTTTAGTATCAGGTTCGGGAGGCAACGAGCCATCATTTGCGGTATCAGCTTCGGGGGATTTTACTCTACTTGGATTGGGGTCGTCGGGACGCCCAAGACCTTCCAAAGGATTTCCACCCCCAGGCGCCTCAGGGCGCGCCGGCAGTATAGACTGGGCGAAGACAGGCTCCGATAATCCAAAACAAAGCCAGGCGAGCAAAAACAGAGTCTTTGCCGGCTTAGCGAATATGTTGGCGTATAACATCTGAAATAAAGGGAATTTCGGCAAATTTGCCCATTAACGAAAATGCCAGTCCATATAGCGCTAGCAGCTGAAAAGCAATGGCAAAAGACTGAATTACAAGCCCTGCCGCTTCTCCAGCTTCAGCCATGGAAAGCCCAGCCATACCTAGCAAGCCCTGAACCAGTCCGACCAGATAACCCATACCCATAATGATTACCGAGCCCAATAGCCCAAGCAGCGCGCCTTGATAAAAATTGAAACGAAAAAAGCGGTTATTAGAGCCTTTGCCATTGAACAAGATGAAAAGGATGCCAATGCCAAATCCAATCCAACACGGCAGGTAAGTGGCAGCGGCCACTACCTTTTCAAGCATTTCGGGTTCATCATTTCTAATCCAGACCATAACTAAGATTATAGTCTGAATAACTTTTGAATTTACTGGGAAAGTTTCATTCAAGATAAGAACCTAACACATGGAACAAAACCCCCTGGAAAATTCAGTCAATCTAAGCGAAAAAATGCTCAGCCAGCTTGAGGTTGAAGGGCTGTGCAAAACGATTGCCGAATATTTGCCAGCAATAGCCGGTTGTCAAAGTATTGGCTGCATGTTCTACGACAATGACATGGAGACATTTGCCGATTGTTTTGCCGAAGGCAAAAACCAGGAAACAATGGGAAAGTTGATGCAAGACTTTGCCAGTGACCCAGAATCGCTCGAGCTGAAAGACGGCGAACTCAGCGAAGAAAAACTCAAGTCTGGTCAAACTGCTTTTGTAATGCCTTTCTACAATCCCGATCCCGACGAAGATCACGAGCTAATAGCTTGTCTTGTGATGAGCGATTTCAAAAAAGGGGATCCAGACCCAATCGAGCTGAAAAGAGTTCTAGAGCAGTTTCAATTTGCCACAGCATTAAAAAACGCTTTCGAACACACTGAGCTTTTGCGCGAAAATGAGCGACTGCGCAACTCTTACGATGAGATTGAAAATAAAACGTCTTCGTTAGAAGAACAAACAAGACGTCTGATTCACGATTTGACCGCACGCGATTCAATCAGAACAATGCACGTAGAGCGTGAGCGCCTGGTTTATTCAATCAGCAACACAGTGCGCAGTTCGCTTCGTTTGCAAGACGTTCTGGAAACAGCGGTCAAACTGATAGGCACTAATTATTCGTTGAATTACTGCCACATACTGCATGGTAACGATTTCAACTCAGTTGCAGTATACGAATACAAAAGCGATGCGCTGCCCACAATTAGAGATTCTTTTTTGAGCGATGAAGGTCAGGTTTTCACTCGATATATTTTGAGTCAGAAAAGTCCAACCCACTTCGAACAACACCAGATTGAACAAGACCCTGACAACAACCGCTTTCTCAAATCGCTAAATTTGCGCTCAGGACTTGCGGTGCCAATTATCATGCGCGACAAAGTGCTTGGGGTCTTATTCTTACAGGACTCAGCTGTTTTCACCGACTTTAGTATCGACGACATTTCGCTGATTGGAAGTCTGGCTGACAATCTTGCCCCAGCAATCGAAAATGCAGAGCTTCACAAAGAGATCGAAACTCAAGCGGTGACAGATGGTTTGACTGGAGTATCGAATCGACGCTCATTCAACGACTCATTAACGCGTGAATTTGACCGTGCCAAACGTTATAACCAGGAGCTTTCGCTTCTTGTAGTGGACCTCGATTTTCTCAAAAAAATCAATGACACCTATGGGCACCAGATTGGTGATGAAGCAATCAAAAATATTGGCAGTGTTCTTGCTGCTTCGTCACGCTCGACCGACATTACAGCACGCTACGGCGGAGAAGAATTTTGTGTTCTTTTACCTAATACCGGCGCGGTAATGGCATCAGAACTGGGAGAACGTTTACGCAGACGTATTAACGATTGTAGGATCGAAGGACAAGACTTCGGTTTCAATATTTCTGCAAGTATTGGTGTCTCTTGCTTTCCTTTGCACGCAGAATCTGCAGACGCGCTATTTTTGCGGGCAGATGAAGCGCTGTACAAAGCCAAGCAAGACGGTCGCAACTGTGTTAGGGTGTCCAGTATGGGGCCCGATGGAAATCCGCTGCCAGCAGTGACAACTGAGATAGCTTAAGCATCGCTCAACCAAAGGAGAGACAAAGTGTTCAACGACATAGTTAAAAACCTTAGCAAAGAAGTGAGCAATATTCAGGAGAAAGCTCAAGAGCATTTGCAGAATTACAATTTAAGTAATCAGGTCAAAGACCTCGAGCGCAAAAAAGCTTCTAAATTGGTTGAGGTTGGTCGACTAGCAGTCGAAAAATACGGACATGGCAAAGACGTTTCAGACGAAAAACTAAAAGCACTGGCAGAAGAAGTGATTGCTGTCGATGATGAAATCGCGCTTGTTAACGCTGAAATGGACAACATAAAAGTACAATCGGACCCTAAAGCACCTTCGTCTAGAAAATCGGCTGCCAAAGCTGGCTACAAGCCAACCCCCGGCTTCAACTGTCCAAAGTGTCAGACACCTGCAAGCAAAGAAAAGAAATTCTGTCCTTCTTGCGGACACAATTTCAAAGGTGCAAGCTCCGACGAGCCCATTGATGTAGAAACAGCCGAATCTTAGGAATTCAGTACGCAGGCTTTGCTATCCAGTCGGACTCTAACCTACAAATTTGTAACCAGCTTTCCTCAACCTTAGAGCTCCAGGTAAAACCGACCGCGAGGCATTTTTCTCCACAGATAGACGCTTATTTATGTGATATCTAACGGCATTCATCAATTTTCTGTTTAGAGCCCAATCCCAATCGGATACCGAACCCAACGTATCCAGGTATGCTTCTTGCCATCCCAGCGCCCGCTTCTCGGAATTCACACCAAAAGTCGATGGTCCTAAAGTTTTCTTTTGCTCCCAGACCCCGTCAATATTTATATCGAATAATCCCCAGCCTTGGGTAACGTAATAGAAATCACCCAGCTTGAATTTCGGGGGCGATAACGTTGATTTCAGATTGAGTATCGAAAATCTGGCAGCCTTGTCCTATCAGGAAATCTAGAATAGGCGGCAAGTCTTCTTTGGTAGCAAAGAAATAAACATTCGTCATTAGAAATCAAGCCACCAAATGCAATGGCAAATGCTTAGCGAAATCCAAAAACTCAACTAACGTAAGCAATCTAGACTCTGGTGCTCTTTCCGCAATCAGGACAGAAGAAGAAAGACGGGCTCACTTTGGCTTCGCAATGCGGGCATGTGCGCACGCTAAGATCTTGATCCATAGTGGGATAGCGACCTTCCATAATTTCTTTGAACTGTTTGCTTTCAGACCAGGCTTTTACTTCTTTGGCTCTAAAAACCGACAAAGGATGCGAAAGCGAAGCTTCTTGCAATATCTTGTAGAACTTATTGAGAGTGCTGTGATCCAGGTCTTCGTAGCTGTCTGCCTGGCGCAAAAACTCCTTGGTGTCCATCTGGTCGTAAATCTTGCCACTGCCTGCAGCAAGCTTCATATGCAAACGAATACAAACATCGAGATCTTGAGCTACAAGCATTTCTGCACGGTCTGCAGTAAGTTCGGACTTGCGCGACCAGTCAAACAGTGCGGCCTGCAAAAGTGCACCAGCTACGCCGCCTGCACCCACGCCAAGCAATTGCTGTGCCATTCTCACCAGAAAATAAGCGATTGTTTTGTATAAAACGTGACCAGCTTTTACGTGTCCGAGTTCATGACCCATAACAGCCATCAATTCTTCTTCTGTAAGCATTTCGACCAGTCCAGAATAAAGAATAATCACCGGGCGCTCTACGCCAATAGTAACGGCATTTGGCACGGGATTCGACGCTATGAACAGATCGGGCTCGTGCATATCGAGAATCTCGGCAGCCTCTTTGTAGAGCTTGTAGATCTTGCCGCACTGTTTAGGTGTGACATGCACTGCCTGTCCCAAAAGAGATATACGCACGACGCGCTCAAAACCAAGTTCGGTCAGACGAGCAAATACCTTGTCTAGTACCGGTATTTTTCGAACCGCTTCAAGTGCAGCTTTGTCGGCAGGATGCTCGAAAGCAGCTGACGAGATGCGGGGAAATTTCTTCTTGGTGATGGCAGCAGTCATATTGTCTGGATCCTCATAAAAGTCCTACTTTAGTTCTACCCGAGAACCAAAAGCAAAATATCCGGGTCAACCCTATATTTAACTTAAAGAGAACACTTCCAGACCTCGACCGACCACAACTGCCAGATTTTTTTGAGGCTGAATAATTGTGGCGGACGCCGAGTCAATAGTGGCAATGGTTTTTATTTCTTGTGGAGCGTGGGGCTGAGCGATGTCGAGTATTGTGACAAGATCCTCACCAGTTTTGTCTTTTCCAACACAAACTACTGTGTTTGCATTTGAAGTGACAGACATTCCATCATGCTTCAAATCAAACTTAGAGAGCAATTTGATTTCGTTTGAGTCAATTTTTAGTACAACCAGAAATCCAAACGAATTTGGGTCCACACAACTGGCTATGATCAAATCGCCTTCAAGGCAAAAGTCTCTGATTGCAAGGTTATCTAGATGGTATTTGCTGCCTTGTTTGAATGCACCTGCTTGAGGTTCGCCATTTTCTATGCTGTAACTTGCAATATCATTCAAACCAGCGATTACAAGATTTGTGTTAGATGCTTTTATTAGCGAATAATTGCCAGTCGCTTCAATATTTTCGAAGTTTTCCATTTTGTCGGAATAGACCTTGAAACAATGGACACGTGTTAGCTTGTCAGCCGGGTCGACGACATAGACACAGTGCTTGTTCTTATCAAAAGTAAGACTTTTTCCATTGCAGTTAGCGGTGGCAATAACGTCATCGAGCTTGTTCATGCGTCGCAAGCTCAAATCGCCTCTGCCACCAAGACAAAGAACATAGCTTCCTGCACCACTTATTGCCTTTAGTGGCGAAAGGGTAGATGTTTCAGCAACAAGTTTTGGTCTTGTGGGTTCTGAAATATCATATGACATGAATTCGCTAGTCAACATCACTGCAAGGTCGCCCCATGCACATACTTGCGATGCAGCTAGACGCGGAATTTTGTATGAAAAAACATGGCGAAAACTGCCTGTTTCACGATTGAAAACTTCAAGTCCAGCAATGCCGTTACCCAGGTACAAACTTTTTCCATCTGTTGCAAGGCTCGATGCTGAAATTTTTCCGTAAGATTTAAGCCCGATATCGAAAGTACCAATATCTGGTCTTGTGAAGTTGAGCCCTTTATCAAGACTCAATGCCATCACTGCAAGCTTGTCTTTGCTTTCGCCAACAAGAACGATTTGATTTTGCAAAGGCAACGCCGAGATCAAACGATTGATCGGAGCAAGTGCAGTACGTGCCACCGCTTTTGGTGCTGGAGTAATGGCGACACTTCGAGCTTCGAGGCTACCGCCCGCCTTGCCTATTGCCACTAATCCGCCTTTATACTGGACTAGAGTGTCGAATTCGCCATCCATTTTTATTGCGTCTTTAGGCTGGGGCGAAACCGGATTTGCAATATTGAGCAAGTCGATTCTAGAATCAGCGCCATTGGTTTGAAGAACGCTCAAGATTTTATTCTGAACCGCAATGTCGCTTACCGGCTGATTTACTCTGATTGAAGCAAGAGCATTCAAGTCGCCAGAATTCTTTTGCAAATTGATAGCATAGCTCATAACCAGATTTTCCTGATTAGCCGATACTCCACCTACATACACAATTTTGCGATCAAAGCATATACTAGAAGCGTCCTTAAACTGTGTAAGCGGAGCACAAAGCACCACCTGTGGTACTACACCTTTTGCCAGCCTGATAGCAAGCAGGGCAAGATTGCAGTCAGGATTTTTCTGTGGCTTTTGCACAAGGAAATATGCCATGCCTTGCTGCACTTTCATATCGATGACCTGGCGGGCAAAGTTAGACAATTCTGCCACCACTTCAAACGAAGGCGCAAAGCCTTTTGCTGTCTTCATTTCAGCAAGCGACAGTCTGCCGTTGCCATCGCAAATAACAAGTTGACCTTTGTTAGGCACGCCAAGAAAATCGGCTGCTACAGCGGGCGGCCAGCTCTGCCTACCCAAACTATGAGGACCTTTTGCAACAACCTTTTTACCTTTAGCTTTGCCCTTATCTTTTGCGAAAACCAGCTCGTCAAAACCAGTTGAAGCAAAAAGACTTAGAGCACCGCTCAAAAGAAATTTTCTTCTACTCAGCATATTTACAGTTATCTAAGTGCACTAATAAGTAAGTTAGTCACAAACTGCAAGCTGACGATTGCAATTATCGGTGAAAAATCCATTCCACCCATAGGGGGCAGGATTTTACGAAAAGGCTCAATTACTGGTCTGACAATGCGATCTAAAAGCGCAAAGGGCTGCTTGTACCAGTCTATACTTGGGAACCAGCTCAAGAGGCACCATATGACTAGCAGAATCTGGAAAATTCCTAAAAGATTAGTCAGGACCAATGCCAGTGGATTTGAACTCATAGGGATAGAATTTTTTCCTGTTGATAAAATATAAACCCGATTTGAATTGTATCACTTTATGGAATTAAGCACAGAGCTAGGTCTCATCGAAGAGATCAAAAAATGGACCCAATCACAATTTATTGGCGATGACTGCGCCATACTTTCTTTAACTGGTCCAGTCCTTGCAAGCACCGATAGCCTGGTTGAAAACGTTCACTTCAAATTGAGCACCACGTCTTTCTTCGACCTGGGTTATAAATCAGCCGCAGTTAATCTAAGCGACATTGCAGCAATGTCGGGAAAGCCCCGACAAGTACTTATCAGCTTAATATTGCCTGCTTATGTAACCCAAACGCATTTGCAAGATTTTTACGCCGGTCTGACCCAGTGCTGTAACCGCTACGACACTGTCATTGCTGGTGGAAATCTAACCAGCTCAGAGCAATTTTCAATAAATATCACAGTGCTTGGAGAAGCGCATCAAAATGGCATAGCCCAAAGAAACACCGCCCAGGACGGTGATTTAATCGTGGCATCTGGCGATTTTGGTGCAAGTGCTTGCGGTTTTCACCTGCTCAACTCTAAAGATAATGCTTTGAAAGCAAGAGCAAAAACTGATTTTCCTTACTGCATCACACGTCACAATAAGCCAGAGCCAAGGCTTGAGTTATCCTGGCAGATGATTGAACACAGCAAACGACTTTCGATGATGGACACAAGTGACGGACTGGCAGATGCATTAATGCAAATGAGCAAAGCGTCAAATGTCAGTTTTGAAGTCGATTTAGACAAAATCGAAATTCACGAACAAACAAGAAATGCAGCAACACTGCTTGGCTTGAATCCGTTTGAACTGGCCTTTTATGGCGGCGAAGATTACGAACTGCTCGCCTGTGTGAGCGCTTGCGACTGGTCAGAAATCAAGAATTCTTTAAAAGAGCCTTGTGATCAGCTCAATGTAATTGGCAAAGTGAAAAAAAATGCCCCAGGCTCGGTAAAGTTAATTCAAACTGCCCAATCTCAATGGGTCGATTGCCTTAATATGGACAGGATATTCAATCACTTTGAAAAGAATCAAAAAGGGTGACAAGCAATGACAAATACTGCTCAAACACAAAGTCATATCATTGACGGCAAAATGCTTGCCGAAAAAATCAAAGGCGATTTGAAAATTGAAGTCGATTCTTTTATAGCCAAAGGTCTGCGTCCACCAGGTCTTGCAGTAGTGCTTGTAGGAGACGACCCGGCGTCGCATTTATACGTCAAAAACAAAATAAATTCATGCAAAAAAGTGGGAATTCACAGCGTTTTGAAACAGCTCGACAAAGACGTTTCAATGGACGAAGTGAAAGCTTGCCTTAGAAGTTTGAATGAAGATAAAAACATCGACGGCATTCTGGTCCAGTTGCCCTTACCCAAGCATTTAAACGAAGAAGAAATTCTAGATATCATGGACCCAAGCAAAGACGCTGATGGTCTGCATCCATATAACCTTGGATCATTAGTGCAAGGCAAGCCTGGACTGAGGCCCTGCACACCACTTGGAATTATCGCCTTGCTTCAACATTACAAAGTCGAAATGTCGGGCGCAAACGCGGTAGTAATTGGTCGCTCAAAACTAGTGGGCAAACCAATTGCTCTTTTGTTAATGGAACAAAATGCCACAGTGAAAGTCTGTCATAGTCGCACTAAAGACCTTGCTGACGAAGTTCGCAAAGCGGACATTCTTGTTGTAGCTATGGGCAAAGGAAAATTTGTAAAAGCAGACTGGATCAAAAAAGACGCAGTGGTGATTGATGTTGGCATACACCATGAGAAAAAAGAAGACGGCATGTCTCTCATTTATGGAGACGTTGATTTTGAGCCGGCTGCCAAAGTAGCATCTCTAATTACTCCGGTGCCAGGTGGTGTCGGACCAATGACTGTGACTCAACTTTTGTGCAACACAATTTTTGCCTACAAAAAGCGTATGGGTTTAAACTAAGTCTATGAGCGCGATTGCAACAGGCGCACGCCTTCCAGTCTGGTCAAAAATAATTGTCTTTCTGACAATAAGTGGCATACTGGGCTCGATTGCAACAATTGTGTATGGCTCTCTTGAGATAAAGCGAATAGCCGAGCTGGCTGGCAATCCTAAATATGTCGCCAGTCTTGGCAAAAAAATCGTCGACCTGCCTGACCCTCTGCCAAGCGGATTTGAATACCAGGTTGGTATGGATATGAGCTTTTTGCGACTGGTAAGTCTTATAAATCGCGATGCGATGCAGCAATATACCTTTTACGATTTTCCAGGCTCGACCAATCAAAAGGCGAAAAAATTTACCGAAGACGCATATGCCTACGGAATGAATACTCCCTCAGTGGTCGGAAAATTTACTTCTTTGATAAAAGAAGGCAGCTGGCAGCTTTTAGGCAAAGAAATGCCCTATATGCTTGGCAAAGTCAAAACACCCGAAGGACAGGAAAAACAGGGGCTGGTAGCAAGCTGTGTCAACGAGAAAGGTCATGCATTCTTGTTCTACGCGGTTCAAGTTGACAATCAAAAATTCAATATGGCTCCAAGCATGGAACTTATCAAGAGCATAAAGTCTTTTTAAGTGCCGTATGACATGCACGAATCCAAGCGAATATACTATTAGGTAGTTTGAAATTCAGATGAGGGAAGTCAGGGATAATGAGCCAAGCAAAACATCACGATTCTAGCCACGGCTGGCTGATTTTCTTTTTTGTTTGCTTTGCCAGTTCGGTTCTGGCGCTCGGCGTCTGGGCAATGTTCAACTATCATGCTGACGAACCAGCTCCTACAGCTGCACCTGCTGGTCACTAATTTTTGGTCACAGTAAAACCCAAACAATCTATTGCTGAAGTCATTACTGTCGGCACCGAGTTATTGCTTGGTCAGATAGTGGACACTAATACGCAACATCTCGCCCAAGAGATGGCACGCCTTGGTATCAATTGCTTTTATCACACCACAGTGGGCGACAACGTTGAACGCATCATCACTTGTATAAGGGCTGCACTCAGGCGCGCGGACCTTATTATTTTGTCTGGAGGCCTGGGACCAACAGCCGATGACTTAACGGTCGAATGCATGGCAAAAGCTCTTGGCGTGGAGCTTGAGATGCATCAGCCGTCGCTTGAACACATCAAAAAATTCTTTTCGTCCCGAAATATCGCGATGCCAGAGACTAATGCAAAACAAGCATTGATACCTCAAGGCGCCGAGGCTTTGCAAAACGATACCGGCACCGCACCTGGTGTCTATTGGGATATAGCTTCAGGGCTACTGAACAAACAAAATATCGAGTCGCCCCGCACGATGATTGCGTTACCCGGTGTGCCATTTGAATTAAAACATTTATTCAAAACACAAGTAACTCCAAGGTTAATCCAGCAAGGTGAAGCTGGAAGCGCCACTATTTACTCGATAGACTTGAGACATTACGGCATCGGTGAGTCTGCGCTGGCTGAGCGTTACGCCGACCTTTTGCATTTATCAAATCCCACAGTGGCACCATATGCGGGGCATGGCGAATGTCGACTTCGAGTAACCGCAAAAGCACCGACTCTGGATGAAGCCAAAGCATTGACACAGCCTCTAGTAGATCAAATAGTCGAGCGAAGTGGTCCTCTTTTTTACGGATTCGATGACACCAATCTCGAAACTGAGTGCGCAAGGCTCTTGACTCAAAAGGGACTTACTATTTCACTAGCCGAATCTTGTACCGGAGGCTTGATGAGTAAGCTTCTGACAGACATTGCCGGTTCATCCAAATTTATTAGCTTGAACCTTGTCACTTACGCTAATGAAGCCAAAGAAAAAATGCTGGGAGTCCCGCACGAAATACTGGTGGAGCATGGAGCTGTTTCAGAAGAATGTGCAAAATCGATGGCTCGCGGGGTGAGGCTTTTGAGCTCATCCGTTATCGGATACGCTATCACAGGAATAGCTGGCCCCGAAGGAGGAACGGCGGATAAACCAGTCGGTCTAGTCTATCTTGCCCTTGACACGCAAGAAGACACAATCACCAAAGAATTGCATATAGCAAGCCATTTATCTCGCAAAGAAATCCGTACCCGAACAGCCAAAGAAGCCCTAAACATGCTCAGGCTCTATCTTGTTTGATTAAGCTTATAAGTAATGGGTATTTATAAATGGAGTAAAATCGTCTTAGACGAGATTGCAGAACCGATGGACAGGAACCGAGAAAGAGATAGAGATAGACTGAATATGCCGATCGTTGCCGACTCGGTTTTTAACCGACAGGTCAGCAACGTTCGCACGAATCAGCTTTCGCTCGAACAGTTGAGAGCGCTTGCAGAAATGAACGCTCCCGCTCAACGACAGCCAGAGACACTGCAACAACAAGTTCAAACTCAGCAAGGGCGTCAAGTTCTCACTCAAGAAGACCTCGAGCGCATAGCTTTTTATGATGACCTTACCCCTGTCTACAATTTTAGATATCTGCTTCGCAAACTCGACCGCGAAGTGCGCCGCTCGAAAAGATACAATCGCCCCCTTTCAATTATGATTGTGGCTATTGGCGGTTTACAAAAAATACAGGCAGAATTTGGCGACCAGATTCACTTGAACACTCTCATTTTCGTAGCCAATCAGTTGAATGCAGCTTCTCGCACAGACATAGACATGGTGGCGCGCTATGGCGATGATCGCTTTCTTTTGATGTTACCTGAAACACCCGGTTCGGGCGCCGTCATAGTGGCTGACCGTATTCGCAAAAAGTTTTTGGAACTGCCGTTCGAACATAACTGGCACAAGCTCTGGGTGGAGACAAGTATCGGTATCGCATATTTTCCAGCCCACGGTACAGCACCACAAGAACTGATTGCCAAAGCCGACTTAGCATGCGACCTTGTAGTCGAGCGCGGCGGCAATGGCACAGCTTTCTGTCCATAAAATCGAAACATCAAAGCGCTGAGATCAATCTATAAAATAAGCATTGCATCGCCATAACTAAAAAAGCGATATTCTCGCTCTACAGCCTGTTTGTAGGCATCGAGAATCGACTCCTTGTCCGCAAACGATGCAACCAGTACAAGTAGACTGGAGCGGGCTAGATGAAAATTAGTAATGAGTGAATCAACAATCAAGAACTCGTGACCTGGCTGAACATACAGTGAAGTGCTCTCACCATCGACTGCGCGAACAGTATTGTATTTAGTACCAGTCTGCAACCCAGACAAAGCTGCCGATTCGAGTGCTCTAAGCGACGTGGTGCCGACAGCAAAAACACGTGAACCCCGCTCTTTGGCTTTGTTTATGACTTCTGCAGTTTCTTTGGAAATAAAAAATTGTTCCGACTCGAGTTTGTGATCTTCGACCGAGTCTGCAATTGGCTTAAACGTGCCTGCGCCCACGTGCAAAGTAATATATTCGACACGTATACCCATACGCTTAAGCTCGTCCATTAAGCTATCGCTAAAATGCAGACCGGCTGTAGGTGCGGCCACAGCGCCTGGATGTTTGGCAAACACCGTTTGATAGCGGTCTATGTCTTTGCCTCGTTTGAAGTCTTCGCCAAGCTCCGCCAGCGAGGCTCGCTTGCTCAAAATATAAGGAGGCAACGGCGCAAAACCAACTTTTGAAAAAAACTCAAAAGCACTTCCTGCAGCACTCAAATCAATGAGTACGCGGCGCTCGTTCTTTTCGGTCAGCATGAAACCTGCGATTTTGATACTGTAAATGGTGCCATCTTCAGCTTCGACATCGAGCTCTTCGCCTTCTTTAAGACGCTTTATGGGCGAGCCCATAGCTTCCCAGATTTTTCCACCCGATTCTTTTTCAGGCATCGCTCGCAAAAACAATAGATCAATCAATCCGCCGCTTTTACGCTTTGCCACAAGATGCGCAGCAAGCACTTTGGTGTTATTCACTACGATTACATCGCCAGGGTTTAAATATTCTTTGATGTCGCTAAATTTTTTATGGTCCAAGCTTTTATTTCTTCTATCGAGCACAAGCAAGCGCGATTCATGTCTCACAGGCAAAGGCTCGTGAGCAATAAGTTCTGCAGGCAAATCGTAATCTAAATCTTCAAGCTTCAATGACATGATGGGTAGAATTATAGAACGTGCCTAACTACAAAGAGCTAATCAAAGAAATTGCTAACGACCTGGGTTTTCATCAGGTCTCCTTTGCGTCGCTTGCTCCACTTGAAAATGAGCGCGCGCATTTTTCAAAATGGCTGGACATGGGTTTTCAAGGCACAATGAATTATATGGCGCGCGAGCCCGAAAAACGACTGAATCCTGGTCTACTCGTCCCCAGGGCAAAATCAGTGATTGTACTTGCGGTTAACTACTACTCTCCACGCAAAAAAAAACCTGGACCTTTCTTTGGAGCCGTTGCTTCATATGCAGCTGGCAAAGACTATCATCTGGTCATTCCAGACAAAGTCGCTTTGCTGGAAGAAAAAATAGAACAACTACTAAATCTAGAATCAAATTTCAAAATCTGCACAGATAGTTCTCCAGTCTACGAACAAGGTCTATCCGCCCGACACGGCATCGGCTTTTCAGGCAAACACACTTTGATAATTGGTCCTAAATTATCTGGCTCGTATAATTTTTTAGCCGA
This sequence comes from uncultured Candidatus Obscuribacterales bacterium, assembly GCA_964572515.1. Lineage (GTDB taxonomy): Bacteria > Cyanobacteriota > Vampirovibrionia > Obscuribacterales > Obscuribacteraceae > Aved-18. The sequence goes on from CAZNEW010000003.1 coordinate 86,736, forward strand.
ATTATTTCTGGACATCGACCTTGAATCTTTTGCAATAGAATCTGACGGTCCGTACAAAGGTACATGCGGAGACTGTTTTCGTTGCGGCAGCGCGTGTCCAACTGGAGCCATTCAAAATCATGGCGACTATTTTGTCGATGCACGCCTTTGTATTTCTTACCAGACCATAGAAAACAAAGAGTCCATCCCGCTTGAGCTCCGCTCAAAATTAGGAAACTGGGTCTTTGGCTGCGACGTCTGCCAGGAAGTCTGTCCTTATAATTCCAAAACACCGACCACTCCCTGGAGCGAATTCAAACCAGAAGCCGGAGTCGGTCACTATTTAGATTTATTTTCGCTGCTTAAAATTAAAACCCAGGCAGAATTCAAATCGCTCTATGCCCACACACCTTTATCGCGCCCTAAGCGCAAGGGAATTTTGCGCAATGCGCTTGTTTGTATCGGCAATGAAATAGCATTGGGAAATGACCACAAATCTGCTCTGCAAAAGCTTTTTGATTTTGCTTCCAATGAAACAGAGCCAATACTGCGCGAACACGCAGCCTGGGCTATTTCGCAATCGACTTCTTCGAGCGCGCGTTTTTTGCTCGATAAAATGTCGTCTTTAGATTTATTGAAACATACTGAGCCCCCTAAATCCATTTGAGTCACACCTAAGGTGTGGACAAAAGACCTTAGGTTTTAAACTTTTGGTTTTGAGGTGGTTCAAAACTAAAAAAGTTAAGTGAAAGCTTTTCTTCCCACGAAGCTTTCATTTAAAAATTTCGTTTCGAAGGCACACCTACATGCCGGCTGTAAGTCCACCATCTATGGGAATGACAGCACCTGTAATATAACTTGCTTCAGGAGAACACAAGAACAAAACTACTTTTGCGACTTCGTCGCATTCGCCAACTCTTTTCATCGGGATATTTGCATCGACAAATTCTTGCAATGCTTGAGCCCCAGAAATCCCTTTGCGTCTACCTACATTTTCGTTGAAGCGCTCACACAAAGGAGTACGAATACAACCAGGACAAATGGCATTGCAACGTATACCTTTCGAGGCATAATCAAGCGCAGTAGACAAAGAAAAATGAATCAACCCTGCTTTGGACGTAGAGTAGGCGGCACTATATTTGATACCGCGAAGTCCTGCATCAGATGCGTTGTTAATAATGGCACCACCACCAGAGTCAATCATGAAAGCAAGACAATGCTTGGTCATGAAATAAGCGCCTTTTAGATTAGTATCCATGACACTATCCCACATTTTTTCAGTGGTTTCATGCAGCGGGGCAACAGTTTCAACACCAGCGTTATTGAACAAAAAATTGACTCTTTTATAAATTTTGTTAGCAACACGAGCGACAGACAAAGAAGTTTCTTCTTTGGATACATCTCCTACAATCAAGTCGAACTGACAATCGGCAGGCAGACTACCTGCAACTTCAGCAAGCCCCGATTCGTCGATATCGACCAGAATCAGATTTGCGCCTTCAGCTCCAAAAGCCAGAGCGGTAGCCCTGCCAATACCAGAGGCAGCACCCGTTATAACAGCTACTTTGTCTTTGAATTTCAACTTGACCGACTAATCTTTCTTCTTGGGGCTATTAATCAATTCGGTCAATGAATCGATAATCACACGGTCAGCTTTGTGCTGCCAGTCAAGGGCAGTAAGCAATTCGCTTCGTGACATCAAACCACGAGCAAGGATCAATTCACCAAGAGGTCGTCCTGACGTTTCTTGATCTTTGATTATTTCTTCAAGCTGACTGACTGTAATTTTTCCGTGCTTGAGCAAAATCTCGCCGAGTCGCTCAGGGCGAGTGAGTATGTCCCACTTATCTTCGTCTGACAAATTTATTTGGTTTTCGTCGGGCTGTTGAGCGTCACTCATTTACTTTCCCCTTGTCAGGTCGTCCCTGCTGTGGCTGGATATTCTACCAAAATAAAAGCTATGATCCCAACATGCTCTTAGAAAATCCCAGCTCGAACTTTCTTTCCTTCACCATTTTATTTTGCTTTCTGGTCGCCATTTTCAACGGGGTCTTGGCATTTGTCAGACCTAAAATAATTAAGGTCCCGCCTCGCCCGGTCACACATGTTTTTACCTGGTTGAACTGCGCCATATTTCTTGCTCTGGCAAGTTACTACTGCTATTTGTCTGTGACATCTTATACCGGCTTGCAATTGTCTAAAGACTCGAATGATGCAAAAAATTCTTCGATTACAGCAATTTTTGCTGTTGTCCGAAACCCGCTTGAAATTAAAAGAAATGAGCTTCAGTCAATCGCTGTAGAACAAGAATGGACCCAGCGCAAACACGGACCCGAGAACTGGTACAGAATCATTATCAAAACAATAACTGGTCAAGTAATAGAGCCAAATTGGTCAATAAGCGCAAAAAATCAAAACGAATATGCAAAATTAGCAGAATTCGTTGATGAAATGAAAAGCCAGAATCTGCCTTTGAGCTTCACCTACAAAGACGAACAAGGCCGAATTCATTCAACTCAGTCAATCACAGAACGCCCGAATCAGTGAACTAGGTTCTTGCCACTGCAGGCTTGCCCATTTGCTTTTTGAGCTTGATTTCGCGCCAGAGGACCAAAAGACAACTAGCGTTGAAAATAGAGCTATAAGTTCCAGAGATGATACCTACGAGCATCGCCAGTACGAAGTCTTTGGTTGTAACCCCTCCCCACAAATAAAGAGCGGTCAACGTGAAAACAACAGTCAAACTTGTATAGATAGAGCGTGCCAGTGTTTGATTGACACTATCATTTGTAACATCGCCAAAGGTCTTTTTGTATTCTTCACCAGTAACGGGGTTTTTGGTTTTGCTACCGACATATTTTGCATTCTCTCTAATTCGATCGAATACAACAATAGTGTCGTGAACCGAAAATCCTATAACAGTGAGAACAGCTGACAGAAATAAACTATCCACTTCGACACCAATCACCAGTCCAAGAATGGCATAAAAGCCGCACAAGACAATAACGTCGTGCAACAAAGCGACAATTGCGCAAACTGCAAAATCGAGCTTATATCTGTACGAGATATACAAAATCATCACAGCTAAAGTAGAAAACAGCGCTATCAAGCCATTCATCAGAAGCTCAGGGCCGATTGTAGCTGTAACTTTATCAATTGATAATTGCTTGAAAGGACCGAGTTTAGCTTCAAGCGCCGCGTCCAGTTGTTTTTTCAAATTCTCGTCATCAAGTGCTTTAGTGCGCAGTACCACTGCTTCTTTGCCCGAGATATAAGCCTTTTGAACTTGCGAACCGGGAAGATGGCATTCTTCTAGAACCTGGTGAATTGGCTCCAGTTCTACTGGCTTATCAAATTGATATTGCAGAATTGAGCCGCCGGTGAAGTCAATCCCAGGCTTAAGCGGTGTACCATATTTTGCATAAGATAGCCCGATACCAACAAGTCCTGGCAATGTCAGAAGTAGCGAAATCCCGATCCAGATCCAGCGATATTTGACAATATCAACTTTCACTTTGTAGTCCTGTTCTTTAGTACTCACTACACGGCCTCCTTCTGCTTAGGCTTTTGAGTGGTTGAAGATTTAGAATCGAATTTTTGTCCGAATAGTCCAAAACTGCGCGGTATCAAATGCAGCATCGTGCGCGATGCAGTAATGGCTGTGAACATAGAGACTGCAACCCCAATAGCTAGGGTAACTGCAAAACCTTTTACTATTGAAGTTCCAAACATCATCAGCACTGCACACGCGATCAAACTATTCGCGTTGGAGTCGAAAATCGCCGAGAAAGCTCGACCAAAGCCAGCTTCAATAGCTGAGTAAAGCGCTTTGCCATTTTTCAATTCTTCTTTGGTTCGCTCGAAAATCAGGATATTTGCGTCTACCGCCATCCCGATTGAAAGAATGAAACCGGCAATACCAGCCAATGTCAGAGTGACAGACATTGAAATAAATATTGCTAGGGTGGCTAATGTATACAAAATAAGTGCAATATCTGCAACAAGTCCAGCCCAGCCATAGACGAGAAGCATGAAGACCATGACAGTGGCAATACCAATACAGCCTGCAATCAAACTCTTATTGATCGAGTCCTGACCGAGTGTGGCACCAACAGTACGCTCTTCTAAGATTTGAACAGGAACAGGAAGGGCACCAGCGTTCAGTTTTACAGATAAATCTACTGCTTGATCCTGAGTAAAGCTACCGGTGATTTCACCGGTACCAGTAAGAATCGGCTCTTTTACAGTAACTCCACGATACTCTTGCAATGATAGCGAACGACCATCCGGTCCACGTTCGGTCGGCACACCATCAAGAAAGATACCGATTTGCTGTCCCACAAGACGCTTGGTCAACTCGCCGAATTTTTTTGCACCTTCGGGCTTGAATTCAAAGCTAACTCTGTATGTCGAGCCAGCCATCATCGCTGTTGCTTGAGCACGTTTGAAATCAGCACCGGTAAGACCACAATCTTTCCACATTGCCGTTCCGTCTGGAGCTATGGCTAGTTCTTTAAATTCGAGCAAAGCGGTGGTACCAATTCGATCTTTGGCTTGCTGAGGATCTTTGATACCAGGCATTTCGACAATCAGCCTGTCTTTGCCCGCACGCTGAACCAGCGTTTCTGAAACTCCAAGACTATTGATACGGTTATTGATGACTGTTTCAACACCGTTCATTACTTCAGGAGTAATTTCTGGCACCTGGGGTGGTGCGGGCATGGCTTTGAGCAAAAGCTGTGAACCACCACGCAAATCAAGACCCAGTTTCAAATTGGTAAATAAAACATACCTGGTTGGTATCTTCTTATCCAAATTGAGTGATTGAGCCAAACTGGCGATACCGATGCGTTTTAGAATCTGGATATTATTCGCCATTTGAGCCTTCTCAAGCTCTTCTTTGACTACATGCTCTTTCTCGTAAATATTCATTTTTTGCCAGCGCGGCATGGCGACACAACGCTTCTGAATCTCCATGTTCAGCTCGCTTGTATTCATGTTCGAAAGTTCGATCCAGTGATTAACAGTGGATTCCGGCTCGATTTTGAATAGCGTAGTAACAGACCAGAAAAATACAACTACAACCGCCCACGGTTTCCAGTCTCTGAAGATAGCCGAGGAGCCTATCTTAGAAAGCAACGATTTACTTGCCATGTTTTATCCTTGATTAACTGCTTGTGCCAGGGAAACTCTGTCTCCACCAGCGTTCAGTGCTTGTTCTAAAGCTTCGATGCCGCGTTGCAGCAACTCATCATGTTCTCTTGCATGAGTAGGAAAGGCAGCCAGTCCCACACTTGCTGTAACTTTGAGATTATTGAAATTTGCGCTCAAAGATTGATTGGCTACTCTTTGTCTGATGCGCTCGGCAACTACAGTTGCGCCCTGCACACCAGTTTCGGGAAATATGAGAGCAAATTCTTCAGACGAATAACGAGCTGCAATATCAACGTCTCTGGTCGCGCCTTTCAAAATCTCACCTACATATTTGACCACCGCATCAGAGGTCAGCGCGCCGTATTGACGAGTGAGATCTTTAAAATTGTCCACTGACACCATGCATAGTGATACAGGTCTTTTGTATCTTTTAGAACGCTTCAATTCGTCTTTCAGTTCTTTCAAAAATGTGCGCGAGTTATAAAGACCGGTGAGCATGTCTAGAAGAGCAAGACGTTCGATTTCTTCGCCTTTGCTTGTAGGTGGGGCTTGTTCCGACCCGGTCAAAAGTGAGCGCTGCTCGAGTTCTTTGACACGTTCTATGACCTGGCTGTCCATATAGGACCTCGCTCCAGTCTGTTTGACGCCAGCTGGGTTTTCGAGCACCCGGCAAAACATGCATGTACGTCCGCTGCAAATGTGGTCGGTTCTTCCTGTAGCCATTTAAATCAAACCTTACTCGTGATGTCACTGGTGTCAACGAGAGTAAATTATGACGCCTATAGTTATAAACCTATAGATAAATATATTTTCAGCAGTAACTAAAATCCATATTACGCCGGTCGACCTGGTCTTACAAAACGCTCGATTGGACCAGAACTCCCTTACTTACAACCTTTGAGCCAGAGACGAAAAGATCTTCAACCTGCGTTTTCGATGAAAGTGCCAGATCAAAAACAGTGTCAGGTGAACTATTTTTCTGCGCCAGACTCAGAATCAAAATGTCTGCGCTTTTACCTTTTCCAATCGAGCCAATTTCATTTTCTTTATCCAGTGCTCTTGCAGCATCATATGTAAGCAAAGACACGATTTGCTTGCTTGAAAGGCTTGCGTTCTCACGCACGAAACGGGCTGTTTCTCTCAAATCCAGACTGTAATTCGACGCAAGACTATCGGTTGCAAGACCCACTTTCATTTTATTTGCGACATATTTTTCGATTGGGGCATTTCCATTTGCAAGAAGAAAATTACTGATTGGACATAGTGCTAAAGAAGTAGAGTTAAGGCGCATAGATTCCAGGTCCTGGTCGGTTGCAACAACACAGTGCGTTGCCAGTAAATTGGCGTCAAGCAATCCATATTGATTCAAATGCTCGATAGGAGTTTTGCCCGATGCCCGCCACGCCAGCCCTTCAATCATTTTAGATACTTGCTCCATCAGCCCATCTTGATTGCGAAAGCGAGTAAATGCTTCAAGTAGAAATTGGTCGATTTGTCGGTTCTTATCAGGATTTGTATTATTAAACCAGTCAAATTCAACTTGCGACTCTGAAACATGAGCCAGCACTTTAGTGTTTTGAGATGAAGCAAAATCGGCAGCCAGACGCCATAATTGTGGAGACACCGTATACGGTGCATGGGGAGAAACAGTCAATAAAAGATTGCTGTTTTTATTCGATATAAATTGTCGAGCCTTTTCAAATCTCTCTTTCCACATGGCAAATTGCGTGGCGCTTTGAGCTGGATCAATTCCAAATAATTCAAGGCCAACAAGCCCCTTAAGCCCAAGACACTCGAGGGCAGCCAGTCCAGTGACAGCCTGAAACGAATTATCTACAACAAAACTGGTACCACTCAATGCAGCAAGCTTGGCACCTAATAGAGCAGAAGCGAAGTAGTCATCTTGACTCCAACTCGATGTCTTAGCAATCAAATCTGGAATCCACGAAAACAAAATAGAACCAGAGTCGGCGTCTTTCTTGGCTGGCATCTTTGTATGACTTAAATTAGAATAGTCGAGATGACAGTGCAGATTAATCAATCCGGGCATGGCGATGGAATCGCCGTAATCGGTAAATGCACTGGTATCGCTTCGAAGCACTGGCGAAATATCTTTGATCCGCCCATCTTCAATAGTGATGAAATTATCTTCTAAAGGGCAGAGCTCGCCATGCTCATCTAGAGCAAGCGTCCATTTGGTTTTGATTACTTGTGATAAAATTCTCAAAGTCTCCTGGAGCAATCGGCGTGAAACTAAATATAGACGAGATTGCATCGCTCAAGCAAAAACGCTTGACCGTAGACTTTTGCGAAGAAATGGAAATTGCCGAGCTGGAAGATCCAGGCACGGTCAGTGGTTCGATAACTGTTTCTATCAATGCTGGCGGAGTGAAAATGCTTGGCACCCTGGCCACAGTATTAGAACTCACGTGCGACGTGTGCTTGCAACCCTTCGTTCTTCCTCTTGAAATTGACCTGCAAGAACAATTTGTCTACAAACGGGCCCAGGTCAGCGGTCCAGTTAAAGGTAAGTACGACGACGACGACGAAGACGATCACGCTTACACAAAAGAAAAAGAACTTAATCCAGAAGATTTCTATGAAGTTTTGCCAGATGACAAGAATCTCGACGTTAGCGATATTGTTTATCAGGCAGTAATTTTGAGCCTGCCCGCATTCGCCCACTGTGGCGAGGGTTGCCCCGGCGTCCCCTTAAGAACCCAGGCAGCCACACAGCCCGAATCTGGCAACAAAATCGACCCTCGCTGGGAAAGTTTGAAGAGTCTGTTTCAAAATAAAGAAATTTGATGTCTTCTCGATGTACTAATAGGCATATTTAGTAGATAATTACTAACCTGCTTATATCGCCCGCCCGAATTTTTTCGAGCGTCACTTTTAGAAAGGAACGCAAACAATGGCTTGTCCGAAGAAGAAAACTTCTCACCAAAAACAACATTCCAGAAGAGCAAACTGGAAGGCAATCAAAACCACAGTTTCGAAATGCTCGAACTGCGGTTCTCCATCTAAATCTCACCAAGTATGCCCAGAGTGCGATTACTATCGTGGTCGTCCTGCTTTCAGAAGCGATTCGGTTTTTTAAGACTTAAATCACGTCGTTTTTCTTCTTGAAAGCCTGGGGCAAGGATCTGAGCACACTATGATAAGAATTGCCATTGACGCCATGGGAGGCGACCACGCCCCCAGAGAGGTAGTCCTTGGGTCGGTAATCGCGGCTAAAGAATATGGAATCGCGATTCAGCTCGTGGGTCCTCCGGATGTCATAAGCGCCGAATTGAAACGCAATTCAGTCAAAGAAGTACTCGGCGGACGCAGTCCCGAGTCTATGAACATAAGCATCATAGCCGCCTCCGAAGTGGTTGAAATGGGCGAAAAGCCAAGTCGGGCGGTTCTCAAGAAAAAAGACAGTTCTATATTAGTAGCAACCAAACAAGTAGCAAAGGGTGAAGCCGACGGAGTAGTCGCTGCCGGATCCACCGGAGCAGCAGCCGTTGCGGCTCAAATTGCTCTGGGTAAATTGCAGGGCGCAGACAAAGCAGCCATTTGCGTAGGTATGCCGACAATTAGCAATCAACCTTGCTTACTGCTCGACGGCGGTGCAAGCGTAGACTGCAGCCCCGAAGAACTTTTTCACTTTGGTGTAATGGGATCCGTTCTATTTAAAGGACTCTATAACACTCCTCAACCAAGAGTGGGACTGCTCAATATCGGAACAGAAGAAACCAAAGGCAACGACCTGGTTCGCGACGCATACAAGATTTTTTCCGAAAGCAACAAACTCAATTTCATAGGATTCGTCGAAGGTCGCGATTATCCTCTTGGAAAAGTTGATGTAGTTGTAACCGACGGATTCACAGGCAATGTTTCACTCAAAACAGCCGAAGGCATTGCCCGCATGATGAGCCAAATTTTGCGTCAGGAATTGATGAGTTCTATTCGCGGCAAAGTTGCTGGCATCATGGCAGAGCCGTATCTTAAGGCGCTTAAAGCAAGAGTTGACCACAACGAATTAGGTGGTGCTTTATTACTTGGTGTCAAAGGTGTCTATGTAATTGCGCATGGCGGTTCCAAACACACAGCTATTAAGAATGCCATTCGCGTAGCCAAAGATATGGTCATAGCCAACGTAATCAAAAAAATGGAGCAGGCGCTCAAAGCAGAAGGCTCTCAAAACGGCAACGGCAGCGGACCAAATGATGCTGACGCCGATGGTAAAAAAAAAGTTAGTGCAGCTGAAAGCAGATAGCTAGTACTAAATGTAGTGGCGCATTCAAAAGGAAAAATGAAATGGCTAAGTTAGCATGCTTGTTCCCAGGACAAGGTTCGCAATCTGTCGGGATGGGAAAAGATCTCTATGAAAATTTTTCAGAAGCAAAATCGCTGCTCGATCAATTTGACCAGTACAGCCAGGCTTCTTCGATGCAGGCAGCAATAACAAAACTTTGTTTTGAAGGTCCAGATACTGAATTAAAGCGGACCATAAATACCCAGCCCACTATCATGGCTGTATCTTTAGCAGCCTGGGCATGCTATGTCGAGCGCGGCGGACCCAAACCTCATTTTGTAGCCGGTCACAGTCTTGGCGAAATTTCTGCTCTTGCAGCCGCTGGCACACTGAACAACGAAGACGCTTTCAAGCTTGTATTAAAGCGTGCATCGCTCATGGAAAATTGTCCCAAAGGTGCGATGGCAGCAGTTTTAAAATTGAGTGCTCAAGTATTGAAAGAAGTAGTGGACTCAGTTTCAACAAGTGAAAAGCAAGTTGTAATTGCAAACTTGAATACACACGAGCAACTGGTAATCTCAGGAAATCCTGACGCTGTAAGCGAAGCCTGCGCTAAAGTCAAAGAAAAAGGAGGCAAAGCAATTCCTTTGCCAGTCGGTGGCGCCTTCCACTCACCGCTCATGCACGAAGCTTCAGTGACATTTTCTTCCTTACTCAAAGAGACTAATTTTGCTGATGCAAAATTTCAAGTCGTACAAAACTTCGATGCCAGCGCCCACCAAAAGGGTGATGAACTCAAAGCAAACTTAGACAAACAAATGGAAAATGCTGTTCGCTGGTATGAATCTATTGAACACATGGTCAGCCAGCAAGTAGACACTTTTGTAGAAATCGGACCTGGTGCAGTTCTTACTGGACTGGTGAAAAAAATCAATCCCAATGTACGCGTGTTCAACATCAGCGACAAAGACAGTCTTGATGCCACGCTCGAAAATCTCAAACTAGAAGGGGCGCTGACCTAGCTTACTGCCCGTTATTCTGGTTCTGATTCTGATTTTGGTTTTGAGTCTGATTGTTCTGCTTTTGATTCGAGTTGGAACTTGCATCTGTATCGGCATATGTAATGGCGCCGCCGCTTGAATTGTATTGAAGAGCACCACCAGCTCCTCGTTGAATTGAAGCATTAGCATTTTGTCCGGGATAATAAACATTGCCTTGAGGACGATTTTGTCTTCCTTGTTGGTTTTGTTGATTATTCACCCTGTACATCACTTTGCGCGGAATAGTCGGCTTGATTTTGTCAGGCGCATTTCCATAATAAAAGTTGTCGCCTGCAGTCTTCACATTGCGACCAAGTGGAACAGACGGAAGATTGGGGTTGAGCGCATATCCTCTATTTACTCCTCGTGCTGAATCAGACATGGTGCCAGGAGAGATATAAGAGGAATCGTGATTGTTCAATCCGATTGACCCCTGGTTGGTAACACGCGAACTACCATAGTTATATGAATAGTTTTGAGCGAAAGCGGGGGATGCAGCAAGGCCTATTGCCAGCCCTACAACAAAGGGCAAAACTTGCAACTCTTTTAAGATATTCATATAGAAAGAACCTGTGGCTGAATAGTTAGTAACAATATGCCCAAAATTGCATTATCTGAATAGATAAGCAGGGCAGGAAGCAAGAAAATGCTTGAAAATAGCGAAACTAGTAAGTTGCCTGAAAGTTAAACGAATGATTTCAGGATACCACGTTGCCAAGAGAAAACAAGTAAAAAATCGACGCCAATGATTAAATCAATCCTTTTGCTTTTACTCTTACTTTTGAGCACGAGCGCCGCTCATGCCAAAGTGAAGATTCCTGCGGTATTTGGCAGCAACGCTATTTTGCAGCGAGGCGTGCCTGTAAAAGTCTGGGGATGGAGCGAACCAAATGCCAATATAGAAGGCATTCTTCAAAGTGACAATTCACAAGAACACGAAAAAATGGTTGCCAAAGCAGACAAACTTGGCAAATTCAATTTAGTTTTCAAACCCAAAGAGGCAGGCGGTCCCTACACGCTGGCAATTAGTGATGGAGCCGACAAAGCACAATCGACAAATCTATTTTTTGGTGAAGTGTGGCTTTGCTCGGGACAATCTAATTTCTTGACCTCGCTAACTGAAGAAAAGCTGCTTGCAGATGCCACTAAAGAGGGCTTTTCATCCACTATTCGATTTTTTGCCCCCGAACCACATTTAAACACCGCACCAGAATATGACAACGACACAAAATGGCAAATACTGGATGAAAGCACGGCTCCAGATGCGTCGGCACTTGCTTATTACTTTTCAACCAAGCTGCAAAAAACTTTGAATGTTCCAGTAGGTCTTCTATTGTGTGCCGCACCTGGTGCTAAAGTCCAATCGCTTTCACGCATGCAAGGATTGCGAACATTTCGCGAAGGACGAGCAGCCCTTGCCGAATTCAACACAAACTTTCCAGAAGCTGGGGCAAATCCAGAAAAACTCGACTTTCCCCACGAAGTACACCGTATTTTGATAGAGGGCGGCGGCGGAAAAAACAAAGAAGAACTGGAAAAAGTTTCGAGCAGGAGTTATCTTCTTTTCAAGTCGCCAACTTCGATCTACAACACGATGATTGCTCCGGTAGCTGGTTTTCCAATCAAAGGCGTATTGTGGTATCAAGGCGAAACCAATATGCGCGAGCCGGCTTCATATCTAAGTTTTTTCACCGGACTGGTACAAGACTGGCGTTTTGTCTGGGAAATTCCCAAATTACCTTTCCTTTTCGTTCAGATGCCACCATTTGGTGAACGCGGCGCGGCTCCTAATTTGTTTAGTGTAGGAGCCATTTTCCGCAACATCCAAAGCAAGGCTAGCCTTTATCCATACACCTTTATGATTCCAGCAATCGATAGCTGCAACAATCAAAAAAATCCCAACTTTCATGCTTCTAACAAGAAATTACTGGGTACTCGCATGTGCAATGCAGCACTTGCCACACAGTATGGAAAACCCGCCATCTACCGATCTCCAAAAGTAGAAGAGTGCCGTCTTGAAGACAATAAAGTACGGGTGAGTTTTAAATATATAGGTAAGGGACTCAAAGTAAACGGACCTTCGCTAAAAGGTTTTGCCATTGCCGGTGGTGACAAAAAGTTGCACTGGGCTCAAGCCAAATTAGATGGTGAGAGCGTGCTTGTCTGGTCACCTGAGGTCAATTCGCCCAAAATACTCACCTATGCCTGGGACAATAATCCTGAAGCAAACCTGTTTTCAATGGACTCGTTGCCAGTTGAGCCTTTCAGAGAAGAGTTGTCAGTGCAAAAGCGATAACTCAAGATCTGATAATTCAGGCCGATTTCAAAATTTATTGCCACTTGATTTCAAAGCCCCAAGAACCCTTGACATAAAGAGGTTCCAGCTTTTCGTCCGGATATATTTGGGGTAGTCAAAAGGGATATAACAGCTTAAAATATTAGCTTTATTTAATACTCGCGATACCCGCAACTGGAGCCGATTCTATGACCGTTTCTAGTAATGAGTAAAAAAAGCGCGCAAAGTTTAGGGTTAACTACTTCATTCAGCAGGAATATTTAAGCTATGATTCCACCATCGATTAACGTTAGATTTGATCGATATTTTCAAGATTAGGTCAATGCGAGGGAGTGATTACTATATGAAAAAGGGGTTGGTCTTACTTACCGCAGCCGCTGCCGTAAGTCTAAGCACCTTAATAGGAACGCCAGCTAACGCTCAAGGCGCCAACGATGTCAGCGAACTTACCGATGTTGTCGGTAACGAATGGGCTTACAACGCTCTGAAAGAGCTCGTCAACAACCCATGCCACATCCTCGTCGGTTATCCCGACAGAACATTCCGTGGTCAAAAGTCCGCAACACGTTTTGAACTTGCTGCTGCTTTGTACAAATACGAGCAGTGCATCGTCGAGCGTTTGAATCAGAAAGCTGATAAGGCAGACCTTGAAAAGTTTGCAGCATTATTGGAAGAGTTCAGAGGCGAGCTTGCTAAGCTCAAAGCCCGTGTAGACGACTTGGAAAGACGTATGAAATTGGTTGAGGACAAAAACCTCGAGCAAGATATGCGCCTTGCTTATGCTGAGCGTCAAAAAGGCTTCCTCTGGGAGCGCGTAGTGAAAGGTACATTCATCGACGTTCGTGATATCGGAGTCGGTGTCGGTCGCGGCGCTCGCGCTGTGTACGAGTACTTGTTCTAAACTCGCAACAAGCTCACAAATCGAACTAATTAAGAACTTGGACCTGACCTAGTCTATAGTTTGGACTCCCGCTAGTTTTCTAGCGGGAGTTCTTGCTGCCTGTACTTATAAGAGGCTGAGAAAAAATGACCGCAACTCTGGTTAAAGAACTTGCATTCGTCAAAGAACTCTGTGGCACCACTGGTGACATCGCCATGAGATATTTCAACCAGGGTGATATTGTGTCCCAAGTCAAGGACAAGGCTGATGGCACCCCGGTCACACGTGCCGACAAGGAAATCGAGCGTTACATAAGAGATGCTATTTCTAGAAATTTTCCTCTCGACATCATATTGGGTGAAGAAGAGTCCAAAGCCGAAGAACTTCAGGTCAAGAGTTCAAAGCGTCGCTGGATAATCGACCCTATCGATGGAACTTTCAACTACGCACGCGGCATTCCCATCTTTTCAACTTTGATTGCGCTTGAAGAAAACGGCGATATTATTCTTGGTGTCATACACAATCCAGCACTAGGCGATATTTATTACGCCTCAAAAGGCGGAGGTGCATTTAAAAACGCAAAGAAACTAAGCGTTTCCACAATCAGCGACCTTTCTAAGTCGATGCTCAACTACGGGAGCCCCAAAAGATTACTCGAATTGGGCTATTGGCCAAAACTAACCGACCTGATTGGCCGAACAGCTCGTCAAGGGGGCTTTGGCGATTATTTGAGTTTTGCTTTTGTACTGGAAGGAAAAGCAGAAGCGTCCATCGAAGTTGGACTCAAACCGTGGGATTTGGCTCCTATGAAAATTTTGGTGGAAGAAGCTGGTGGTGTATTTTTCGATTTCGAAGGTGGGCAGTCCGTTTTCCAGGGCAGTTGCGTCATTGCTAACCAGGGCATAGGCAAGACCCTGAGAGAGTTTTTGCTTTCTTGAAACAAGTTATAAAGTAAAATTGCGCAAGATTTGAGGAAATCTTCGTTGGATAAAGCCGGCTGGTCCAAAACTCTGCAATTTCGTATGACGCTGGCGATGACTTTGTCTGGGCTTGTGCCTATCTTCGGCTGCCACATAATAATGTTTGGGGCCTCGCATGACATCATTCCAACTTTCATGTCGCTTTTGCCCTGGTATCTTCCTCTTGCAGTGCTCTTAATCGCGGTCAACTGGTTTCTAGCCAAACTGATTTTGAGACCAATTAATAGACTTATTGAAGCAGCAACCAAACTTGCTTCAATGGATATCAGAACACGTCTTGAAACCGATGCCGACGAATCGACTGAAACTCTTGAACTGAGAAAATCATTCAACAAACTGCTCAATCGTCTTGAAGAGTCACTCAATAGTCAGTGCCAGTTCGTAGCAGATGCCAGTCACGAGCTTCGAACACCACTGACTTCAATTCAAGGCTATACCAAATTGCTGATGAGAAGAGGCGACAACATAGACGCTTCATTATTGTCCGAAGCTCTGCAAACAGTAACCGACGAATCGGGTCGTCTAATTCGGCTTGTGTCCGACCTTTTGCAATTAGCAAGAGCAGATGCTGGTCAATCAATTATTGCCCAAAAAGAAATCATCGATTTGCGCGATGTAGTTAGAAGCGTCGAAGACACAGTGACGATGGTCGCTCCCGAACAGGTCGAGGTTCAGTTTATTGTTCCTAAATCGCCAGTTTGGGTTGATGCTGACATGGACAAACTGAAACAAGTATTTTTGAACCTATCAAATAACGCTGTCAAAGCCACTCAAGCAGGTGGCAAAGTTACTGTCACATTGCGCGCGAGTAATGATACTGCAATCGTGCGAGTAATCGATACCGGAATTGGTATTGCACCAGCAGACCAGCAGCGCATCTTCGACCGCTTCTATAGAGTAGAGCGCTCACGCACACGCAGTAAATTATATGGTGGAGGCACCGGTCTTGGACTTGCTATCGCTTTGACTATTATAAAAGCGCATGGCGGCAGTATTGAACTCGAGTCCGAACTGAACAAAGGCTCGACTTTTACAGTCAAGCTGCCAATGGCTAAAGTCGAGACAGACGACGACGACAAAGACGCTCTGCCGTTTTCTGAAACAGAAGAAGAAGCGAAAATTGCAGAATGATCAACTATCCAATCTTTTAAAAGCTACTGCAATTTCGTTAGTTATTTGCACAATAGCTTTTGCAATTGTTGTTTTTTATACCCAGCAAACCTTCGATGGACTTGGCAGAATGGTGCTTTGCGGCGCGGACCAGAGCATCATTGAATTCAATGACCTGATTGAAAGGCTCAAAAAATTGGGCAAACCGTCTTATTTGCAGATTCTAAGTGCAGTCTGGCCGGCATTAATTGCATTGTTAGTGGCAGAAGTGACAGTCATAAATTCGAAAATCAAAAAGTCTGCGACTAGTCAAAAAAAGACAGCACTAAAAGAAATGGGAAACATCACGCTGATAACGCTAATCGCCCTACTGGCAATAGCTTTAGCCGGATGGCTGGAATACTGCCATCTCTGTCGA
The DNA here is from genome assembly GCA_964572515.1 of uncultured Candidatus Obscuribacterales bacterium. Lineage (GTDB taxonomy): Bacteria > Cyanobacteriota > Vampirovibrionia > Obscuribacterales > Obscuribacteraceae > Aved-18. The sequence continues at coordinate 102,836 of CAZNEW010000003.1, forward strand.
GCAACTGGCTAAAAGAAAGTTTTGAAAAGTCGGTTTTAAGCGGACTATTTCTTCTCGTCTTTTTTGTCAGCAGCAGCACCACTTGATTTTGGAGCTACAGTCTTAATTACGATGCCATCCATTGGATTCAGGATTTTGACTGAAGCAGGAACTTTCAAGTCGCTGAAGTGAATGGAATCTTCGATTTCTTTGAGCAAAGTCAAATCTACTTCGATGAAGTCTGGGATATCACCAGGCAAACATTCGATTTCAATTGTGCTTGCAAATTCTTGCAACTGACCGCCAAGCACAACGGCTTGAGCCTGACCAACATGTTTAGTCGGGACTGTCACTGTGAGCTTCTTGTCAGTGCTCACTCTGTAGAATTCGACGTTTTGTACTTTGTCTGTTGTCGATTTTCTTTGTACGTGTCTGATCAGAGCAGCCACTGGCTTACCGCCTTCTACTTTCAAATCGATAACGTGTGAGAAAGCTTCAGCAGGAAGTCTAGAGAAGTCGTAAGCAGAAAACTGCAAGCTCTCAGGCGCAGCACCAGGACCATACAATGTGGCAGGCACAATACCTTCACGTCTAAGCGCGTTGGGTGTCTTTGTCTCACGTTTGGTGACTGTTAGGGAAAGCTTTTCCATTATTTTTTTCTCGCAAGTATTACTGGTAGCACTGGGGTGCAAGGATTCGAACCTCGGAATGGCTGGACCAAAACCAGCTGCCTTACCGCTTGGCGACACCCCATCGTACGGTCATTTGAATGACCCAGCTCCGAACTATGAAAGAACGGGCTGAAACATGAATTTTAGTAAGTACAAAGCTTACATGTCAACGAGATCTAACTTGATTTGAAGCACTAATAAGACATTTAAACATGTCCTGTACTGCTTTTAATATTTTGAGCCTCGCTCATCAAAGACTCGGCAAACGCCATGGCGCTTTGCTTTTCGCTTCCACTTGCCATCAAAGCGAGTGCCTTCAATTTGTCTTGACCGCTCAAATTTTGAAAATTGACTTTAGTTGAGTTATCACTTTGAACTTTAAGAACCATAACGTGGTTGTCAGCGACTGAAGCTATTAGAGGCTGATGAGTTATGCACAATATTTGATGAGAGCCTGCTAATTGGCAAAGCTTATCTCGAATCCTTTGCAAAACTGCACCGCTAGTACCGGCGTCGATTTCGTCAAAAACTATAGTTGCCACCTGGTCGAAGCGGGCGAAAACGACCTTCAACGCAAGGATGACTCTCGACAACTCCCCACCCGACGCGACTTTAGCAAGTGGTTGCAGTGGTTGTCCGGGGTTGGCACTGAAATAGAATTCGACTTTGTCTTTTCCATTCGCATTCAAATCGTCAAGCGCTTCTACTTCCATTTTGAACTGAGACTTTTCCATTCCCAATTCCTTTAATTCATGACTAACTTGTTTGCTTAGCTCTTGCGCCAAAACTTTTCTTGCAGCAGTGATTTTATTGGCAAGCTCTGTGCATTCTTGCCATAGCTCTTCGGTCTGCTTTTTGAGGTCTTCTACACGATAAAGATTGTTTTCGAGCTTATCCACTTCTTCGCTCAGACTGTCGCGTTTTTGCACAGCATCGCTTAGTGCTGGACCATATTTTTTCTTTATAGTAGAGAGCAAATGCAGACGATCTTCTATCTGATCAAGACGCTCTGGATCTGCATCAAGACTTTCTCTTGTGCGTCGCAAAATCTTAGCCGCATCATCAAGTTGGGCAAGCACTGTTTGCAAAATCTGACTGCATTCATCTACACTTTCATCAAATTTAGTGGCACGTTCCAACTCTTTGAGAGCTTCGCAAACCGAGTCATACGCAGCCTTCTCGTCTTTATTCAATTCTGGACTATCAAAAAGTAATGACATCGAAGTAAATACTGCTCGTTCTATAGAAGCCAAATTTGCAAGACGATGTTTTTCTTTTTCAAGTTCGTCCCATTCACTTTCGTCTTTCAAATCTGCTTGCATAAGTTCGTTCAACTGAAAACGCGAGAAGTCGAGCCGACGAAGCCGCTCTTCTTCATCCATCTCGTATTCATGCGCTTGGCGTTTTACAGCTTGATAGCGAGAAAAAACAGTGCCATATTTTTCTACTGATTGCTGATGCTTTTTATCTGCAATAGCATCGAGCATAGACAATTTAGTATTGCCTGCAAATAAAGTTCGCATTTCATGTTGAACATGAAATGTAAGAAGCAAGTTGCGCAACTCCTGAATGGTAGACACATTCACCATGGTTCCATTTATGCGCGAACGCGAACCAGTCGTGGTGATTTCTCTTGCTACAACAATTTCCTGATCACTTTGATCTTGTTCTATCAATTCGTTTTGTTTTAGCCACGCCCAGACTACGCTGGATGGCTCGAATACAACTTCTATGGATGCTTTGCTGGCTCCATGTCTAATGTTGGAACTTGAGCATTTAGCACCAAGGACGATATTGATGGCATCAAATACTATGGATTTTCCAGCCCCGGTTTCTCCGGTCAAAACATTTAATCCGGAATGCCAGTCGAGACTGACGTTATCAATTAGAGCGAAATCTCTTATGCAAATGCTTTTGAGCATATTTTGTATATAGGAGTGGTGTCAAAGGTGATACTAGTACCGAACTTAACACCAGTATAATGCCTAGCTGCAATTTGTGAACCCTATGGTGCTTTGCAAAATGCACAATCAGACAAGATGACCTTGTCGTTTTTACTTTCTAATTACTAAACAAAAACTATATCCGTTAACGGATATGGTTTTGAATCAGACTATTATTTCGATCCTATTTAGCAGAAGCGGCAGCTGGTGTGGGCGTCAACGCATGCACACTAATTTGATGTGCCACTTGCTTAGCAATATTCAAAAAGGCTTGGGCGGTAGGATTTTCAGGATCACTATTGGTTATAGGTTCACCGGTATCACCACCAACTCTTACTTTAGGGTCGAGTGGAATCTCACCCAGGAAAGGCACATTACTATCTTCAGCCAATTTTCTGCCGCCGCCACGACCAAAAATTTCAAACTGTTCACTTGATCCTTCTGGCTGGAAATAGCTCATATTCTCGACAAAACCAAGAATGGGAACCGACATTTGATTAAACATCGCAAGACCACGACGACCATCAAGCAACGCCACTTCCTGCGGTGTAGTCACAATAATCCCGCCTGAAAGTTTGGTTGCCTGAGCCATTGTAAGCTGTGCATCGCCAGTACCAGGTGGCATATCGACAATCAAGTAATCTAGTTCGCCCCAGTCGACATCGCTCAAAAATTGCTTGATGGCACGATCGAGCATTGGTCCACGCCAGATGATTGGAGTATCTTTGGCAACGAAAAACGCCATCGATACACATTTAATTCCGTAATTTTCAGCCGGCACAATACGATTGTTTTTGCCCAGCGGCTCGTAATCTTGTACCCCAAGCATCAACGGACAGTTAGGGCCTGTGATGTCGGCATCGAGAAGACCGACCTTAGCACCCAGGCGCGATAGCGCTACAGCCAGATTGACCGAGACAGTAGTTTTACCTACACCGCCTTTGCCAGAAGTAACTGCAACAATGTGCTGGACACCTTCAATCGATTTCTTTTCGTTAAAAGGCGAGCGAACTTGAGCATCTGTTTCGATTGTGATTTCTTCAGCCCCAGGAATTGCCTGCAGTGCTGCTCTTGCGTCACCTTCAATTTTTTCTTTTAGCGGGCACGCCGGGGTTGTCAGTGTGAGCTTAAAACTAATTTTCCCGCCGTCGATCTTGATAGCAGAGACCATGCCAAGACTTACGATATCTTGATGCAAATCAGGGTCCATGACCTTGGAAAGTGCTTCCTCCACCTGCTTTTGGGTGATTTTTTTCGAACCGAACATGCCAAACCTGCCTTGTTGATGCGCTGACGCTAAATTGCGCCTGATAACTCCATATAGATGATACATTTGATTGGCGGTCACTAATTAGATCCTAATCAAATATTCCTTTTGAATATAAAGCGATAGTCATGAAACTTCTGCCATCCATTTTTTTGGTCCTGGTTTTCGTCATGTCTATCTTTGTTTCGGCTTCGACCATGTTCATTATCGAACCGATGATAGCCAAAATGTTTTTGCCGTTATTAGGTGGAGCAGGAAACGTTTGGAATACCTGCGTTTTCTTCTTTCAGCTCATTCTTTTACTAGCTTATCTTTACGCTCATTTTTTGAATTCAAGCAAATTAAACGCACAAAAAAGAGCCATTATTCACCTGGTCGTAATCTGGCTTGCAGTTTATTTTTTACCGCTAAAAATGTCTTTAGCCCCGCCTGACCCAAAACACCCTTATCTATGGCTTTTGGGCGTTCTTGGCTCTACTTCAGGTGCAATCTTTTTTGCTCTGGCTTCAACCGCTCCCGTACTGCAAAAATGGTATGCGAGCACTAATGGACCAAAAGCAAAAGATCCATATTTTCTTTATGCAGCAAGTAATCTTGGATCACTCACAGGGCTAATCTCTTACCCTTTAGTTATTGAAAGACAGATGGGATTGGTAATGCAGTCTCAAGCTCTAAGCAGTGTCTACATTTTCTTTGCCTGTTTAGTAACACTCTGCACCGCATTCTATGCCTATCAAGGGAAAAAAGACAAAAACAAACTCGAACAATCAGATTGGTCTGAGTCTGAATCGTCTGATCAAGTAAGTCCGCCAAGCAAGAAACAATATTGCCAGTGGCTTTACCTCACCATTCTGCCTGCAAGTCTTGTGTTAGGGATGACTTCTTTTGTCACTTGTGAACTATCCGCATTTCCGCTTTTCTGGATGATTCCACTTTCACTCTATATTTTGTCTTTCATTGTGGCGTTTTCTTATTTCCCCAAAAAATTACTCGGTCCAGTTCGCTTACTGGCTGCAATTGGCGCTATTGCACTTTTACTGACCATTATTTTAAATGAATATACTTACTCAGACTACGTTACTCAATTCGTTTCACTGCATTTGACGGTTTTGTTTCTTGTCAGCCTTGCCTGTCACGCCCAGGTGGCTTTGAGTCGTCCGTCAACTCGATATTTGACCAACTTTTATTTATGCATCGCAATCGGGGGAATAATCGGCACCTCGCTCAATACATTCCTTGCACCTGTTGTACTGCGCGATTTGTCTGAATACCAAATCGTTTTAGCCATCAGCGCTTCTTTGATTTTTACAAGCATGAAAAAAGGAAAATGGCGAGTACCCGAAAAAGCAGTACCATGGGTAGTGTCAAGTTCGGTCATATGTGTATTGTTAGTTAACTACTATCGCGCTGACCCGAGAATGGTTTTGAGTAAAAGAAACTTTTTTGGTCTTACCAGAATAAAAGTAGACAACTACAATAATTTGTGCGAAATCTTAGACGGCGCCACAGTTCACGGCGGTCAGAGCCTGGACCCACAAGAGCGAATGCAGCCTTATTACTACTATAGTGAAGAAAGCCCTATCTGGAGCTTGCTTAAAATTCTCACTCATTCAATTGGACTCAAGAAACACGCCTGCATAGGCATGGGAGCCGGCACCATGGCTGCCTACGCGGCCCCAGGTCAAACGATGACAATGTTTGAAATCAACCCCAATGTTGTCTCGATAGCCACTAATCCCTTTTATTTCACCTTCATTTATGATGCGGTAAAAAGAAAAGCCAAAGTCGATATCAAAACAGGCGATGGTCGTCTTGAAATAGCGAAAGAACCTGATAAAAGCTATTCTTACATAGTTGTTGATGCATACAGCTCGGATTCGATTCCACTTCATTTGATGACCAGAGAAGCAATTGCAATCTACAATCAAAAACTTGCCGAAGGTGGCGCAATCGCTTTCCACATTACCAGTACATATTACGATGTGAGTGGAGTACTTGCCAAAGCCGCTCAAAGTCTTGGTTTATATGCCTTACGACTCGATGATTATAAAGATTCAGAGTCTTTGGATGCCGAAGTAGCGGGCTCGAAATGGGTAGTTCTGGCTAAAGACAAAGAACTCGTGCGCAAATTAGTAGAAGAATATCAATGGCAACCAATAAAAATTGACGAACGTCAGCGACTCTGGACAGACGATTATTGCGACATTCTGAGCGTATTGCGTGTTCCTTTTTCATAACCATGAGTAATCTACAAACGAAATTTTATATTCCACTTCTTGCAGTTACACTGGTTGTATCTGCGCTGATCATGTTCGTAGTCGAACCCGTTTCCTCCAAAATGATTTTGCCCTTGCTTGGCGGCTCAAGCTACGTGTGGAATACATGTGTCGTTTTTTTCCAGAGTGTTTTGCTTTCTGCTTACGTTTACGTTTTTCTTTTGCACGAATCGAAACTAAAGTTCAAGTCAAAGATACTCATTCATTTAGCTATTGTCTGGCTGCCAATTTTGACTCTACCTCTGCGTCCACCAATTGATGAACCTTTTGCCGACCATCCCTATCTCTGGCTTTTGTGTACACTCGCTTATCTCATTGGTCCTATTTTCTTTGCCATATCAACTACAGCTCCAACTGTGCAAAAATGGCTGGCAGACTCATCACTGCCTCAATCCAAAGACCCTTACTTTCTTTATGCGATTAGTAATCTGGCTGGTCTTATCGCATTAGTATGCTATCCGCTTGCAATCGAGCCGAACATTTCGCTTTCAAATCAACTGAACGCAATAAGCGCCATTTACCTGCTATTTGCAATTTTAGTTAGCGTAAGCGCGATGAGTGCACTCAAGAGTACAGTATCAGATACGGTGACCAAGCAAGAAGACAGCGAAATCGAGAAAGAAGATGAGACCAGCAGTTCTCTTTATTTGTTGTGGATTCTTTTGACAGCGCTACCTTCAAGTCTAATGCTTGGTCTGACAAATTATGTAACAAGCGAACTTGCTTCCATTCCGCTTTTCTGGATGGTTCCACTTGCCATTTATATGCTTACATTTACTGTTGCATTTACTTTTGATTGCAAACGCTTTTTAAAAGAGATGGTCATTTTAAGCGTGGTTGCAGCTTTCATTATCTTTGTTTTTCTGTTCAACGAAACAAAAGTCAATTACAACGAAACTGTCTCTGCAGGTGTTGTAACATCAGGCATTTCGCTTCATTTGATTTGTCTTTTCATCGTATCTTTAACCTGTCATGCCAAAGTCGCGTCATCGCGCCCAAAGCCACGACATCTGACTTCCTATTATTTAGTTATTGCCCTTGGTGGAATAATGGGAAGTTCATTCAATAGTTTTATTGCTCCCCTTATTTTGAATGACTATTTCGAATATCAAATTGCACTGGCAGCAAGCGCTGCGGTGTTAATTTGCAGTATCCACTTCGAAAGAAAAAAAGCACTGGTCAAGCAGTGGGGGCTCGTTGTGATTGGCTCTGTCGTTCTTTCTCTGCTTATCTGTCGAATGAATGAAGATCCAAGAGACATTGTTTCTAAGAGAAATTTCTTTGGAGTCGTAAAAATCAAAACCGATTCAGCTAAGACTACTAGCCAGATCTGGAATGGTGTCACTTTGCACGGAGGAGAAATAATCGACAAAGAAGGGCGCAACAAGCCCATCTTTTATTATGGCGAATCAAGCCCGGTAAATGACGTGTTTGAAGTATTAAATGAGCACAATGCGCTTACCAGACAAAATCCTCCATACGCAATGCTGGGGCTTGGAGCCGGCGGCTTGAGCCATTTTGCGAAGCCTGGTCAAGAACTGCTTATCTACGAACTGAATCCGACAGTAATTGATATAGCATCCAATCCATTTTATTTTACCTATCTGCACGAAGCAAAAAAACGAGGCGCAAAAATAGAGATACAAAGCGGCGATGCAAGAGTGAATATTAAAAAGGCGCCAAACAAATTTTTGCAGCTGATTGTATTGGACACTTTCAGCTCAGATTCTATTCCACTCCACTTAATCACCAAAGAAGCATTGTCTTTGTATCAATCGAAACTAAAAGACGACGGAAGCATCTTATTTCACGTCACAAATACATATTATGATTTAAAAAAACCTATTGCCAAATTAGCTGAGTCACTAGGTTTTGAAGCAGTCGCTAGAGATACATATACAGCTACTAAAACAAAGTTTGAAGAACCTACCGACTGGATTTTAATATCAAAAAACAAAACATTACTTGAACAACTAAAGAATCAATATCACTGGCAAGAAGTCGAACCAGACGACAAAATGCGCTTGTGGACCGACGATTATTGCGACCCACTAAAAGTGCTTTACTTACACTTTTCTTGATTTTATAAAATTCCCAGATCCATCAAAGCTTCTTCAGAAGCCATTTTCTTAGGATCCCAGCGCGGAGTCCAGACCAGATCAATTTTTACTTCTTTGACCCACGGCAGCTTTTTCACTGCTTGATGAGCTTGAGATTGAATAACTGCGCCAAGAGGACAAGCTGGGCTTGTAAGTGTCATTTTTACATTGACGTCATTTTCTTTTACTTCAACGCCATACACAAGACCAAGGTCGATTATATTGACTCCAAGCTCCGGATCTACAACGGTTCTAAGACTTTCTTTCACTACATCTTCTTGCAGGCTGGACATGTCGACAACTCGCTCCTGTTTACTTGCTCTTTAGACCTTCATCAAGCGTATTCCAGGGCAAAAGCGCGCATTTGATACGCACTGGATATTTTTTCACCCCTTGCAACGCTTCCAGTTCTTCTAACTCTTCTGAAAGCTCGATATCTTCGCCTTTGTTCAGCATCATTTTTTTGAATTCTGAAATTACAGCTTTTGCTTCTTCAAGCGATTTTCCTAATACAAGTTCGCTCATCATCGAACCAGATGCAGTGTTAATCGAACAGCCACGCGATTCAAGCTTAATGTCTTGAACCACGCCGTCTTCGATTTTTAAAAACAATCGCAATTCGTCTCCACACAAAGGATTGACCCCTTCGGTCGAAACAGTGGCATCAGTTATAGTCCCTCGGTTTCTTGGATTGTGATAGTGATCGAGAATTGTTTCGCGATACAGATCATCTACAAGCGACATAATTGAGCACCTTTTCTGCTTTGATTAACGCATCGACAAAGAAGTCGATTTCTTCTTTAGTGTTATAGATATAGAAACTAGCGCGAGCAGTTCCCATTACACCAAGTGTTTTCATGAGCGGCTGACAGCAATGGTGTCCTGCACGAATTGCAATGCCTGATTCGTTTAAAATTTGACCCATATCGTGCGGATGAATACCCTCATAATTGAACGATATTACTCCACCCTTCAGTTCGGGGTTTTGCGGTCCATAAATTTTCATCGAAGGCAATTTGAGCATGGCATTCATTGCATGGCGCGTCAGTTCAAGTTCATGGGCTCGAACATTTTCCATACCAATTTCCTGCAAATAATCTATGGCAGCGCCGCTTGCAATCACATCGGCAATATTCGGTGTGCCGGCTTCAAATTTCCAGGGAAGCTCATTAACAGTAGTCTTTTCACGCGTGACAGAGCTTATCATGTCGCCGCCATAAAGCATTGGTGGCATCAAATCAAGCAATTCTTCTTTGCCCCAAAGCACTCCAACACCTGTTGGTCCAAGCATTTTGTGCATCGAAAAAACAAGAAAATCACAATCTATTTTCTGCACCGATGTTGGCAAATGTGGAACACCTTGCGCACCATCAACCAGGAATTTAGCACCATTCAAGCGTGCCAACCTGCCCAACCTCTCCAGGTCGACTACTGTGCCCATGACGTTGGACATTTGAGTTACAGCAACAATCTTGGTTTTATTGGTAATCAAACGTTCAGCCATTTGATAATCGAGATTGCCATCTTCAGCCACTTCGATATAAACGAGCCTGGCGCCTTTGTCTTCACAAAGTTTTTGCCAGGGAACGAAATTGGAATGGTGCTCCATCGAAGTAATTACAATCTCGTCTCCAGCACCGATATTGTGTTTACCCCAGGATTCGACCACGATATTAATAGCTTCAGTTGCGTTGCGAGTAAAAATAACTTCGCGCTCGCTTTGCGCACCGATAAACCGAGCAATTTTTTCGCGTGTGCCTTCGTAAGCAAGAGTGGCTTCTTCACTCATTGTATGCAAGCCACGATGAATATTCGAATTGTAATTCTCGTAATAATTAGTGAGTGCATTTATAACTTGCAAGGGCTTTTGCGAAGTGGCCGCGTTATCGAAATAAATAAGCGGTTTGCCGTCTATTTTGCGCTCCAATATCGGGAAGTCATTGCGTATTTTTGTCCAACTTTTCATTTCTTTTCCAACCAAATGTCTTCACCGCGCTGTTCTACAGCATAGGTCTTAATAGGCATCACAGCGGGCAAACACATTGCCTTTCCGTTTCGCACATCAAAGCGTGCTCCATGAAGCGGACACTTAACCTGAAATTCTTTAGCCAGTGGACCAGACTCAAGTGGACTTCTTGCATGCGAACACATATTTTCAACTGCGAAAAATTCACCATTCTGTTTGCAAACAAGCACTTCAGAATCGCCACAAGCAAAACTGCGAGCTTCGCCTTCAGGTATTTCGCCTGCTTGCGCAATTTTCAAAAACGAGTCGCCATCTGCCATTTCAAGCTCTATATAATCTAATTCTGGTCTTGAACCTTTTTAGCAACGAGCTCTTGAATGAAAGCATCCACTCCAGCAATTGGATTGGTAGCAAGCACTGTATTAAAAAATCCGGTGATTATGAGCTCTTCTGCGGTGGTTTTATCCAGCCCGCGGCTATTGAGGTAGAAGATTTGTTCTCTATCCACGGGACCGACCGTTGCTCCGTGCGAACACTTTACGTCGTTGGCTAAAATTTCGAGATTCGGCACAGCTTCAGCTTTTGCATCTTCGCCCAGAAGCAAGTTCTTGCTCGACTGAACGGCATCGCTTTGCTGCGCGTCTTTCGATATTTTGATATTTCCGTGATAACAGGACACTGCATGATTCTTGAGCGCTATACGAAAATCGATATTCGATGTCGTATGTGGTGCTACATGGTCCTGTATAGTGTTGAAGTGAATTGATTGTCCACTGGAAGCAAGAGCTACGCCCATTATGGATGCAAAAGCCCCAGTGTGTGACATTTGAGTCGTAATGTCAGATCTCAACTGCTTTCCACCAAGTCCAACCGAAAGCGAATAAATTCTTGCGTCTCTTTTGAGATTATTGAATTGTCGGTTGAGCGAGAACACGTTATTTGCGTAATTCTGTACTTCGACATAAGAAACATACGCACCATCTTCAGCTTGAATCTGAGTGAGTGCATTAGAAAAGACGATTTGCAAAGACTCATTCGAGCCAGCCGATGTGAATAGATTCACTACCTTGACGCGCGAATTCTTTCCTACGCTAACAATAATCCGAGGGAAAAGTGCGCCATCAACGCAGTCTGCAGCAAGATTGGTGACAAATACAAATGGATCTTCGATTTCGACATTGTCTGGAACACTAAGAACACCGCCACAATTGAAGAGAGCGCGTGACATCAAAATGAATTTGTCATTTTCGCTCTCAGGTTCGCTAGTCTCGAAACGCTTTAGAATATCTGGCGTTTCTTGTGTAGCTTGAGGGATTGTGGCAAGTTTCACACCCTTAGCGCTAGCTTCTTCTGACAGCTTGACCTGACAAAAAGAAGATTCCTGACTCTGATAAGAAAAAACCAGTCCGCCAACTTTTGCGAAATGATCTAGCAAATTGTCGGTCAATAGTGGGTCGGCGCTGTTATCTTTCAAAGCAGAAAACGATTTTGCACTCAAACGCGAAAAATCAAGCAACGAAAGATTCGTTTTCTTCCAACCGGGATCACTTTCTTTTGGAAAAGGTTTTTTCAAATACGATTCCCATGCTCTGGTGCGCAATTCTTTAGACCAGGCAGGTTCACCTTGCTGGGTGGCCAAATTGTCTACTCCTTCTTTAGTGATTGAATTGAGAATTAAAGGCTTTGACATTTATCCTACAGACCCTTCCATTTCCAATTGAATCAATCTATTGAGTTCTACTGCATACTCTAGCGGCAACTCTTTGGTGAATGGCTCAAAGAAGCCGTTTATGATCATTGTGGTCGCTTCATCTTGAGTAAGACCACGGCTCATTAAGTAGAAGAGCTGCTCTTCGCCCACTTTAGAAACGGTAGCTTCGTGCTCAATAGAGCAATCTGTTTCATCAATTTCCATTGTTGGATATGTGTCTGAACGCGATGCTTCATCAAGCAGCAAAGCGTCGCACTTGACCGAAGTCTTGCAATTTTTTGCTCCAGGATAGACTTTGACTAATCCTCTATATGAGGAACGTCCGCCAGCTTTGGAGATTGATTTGGACAAAACTTGCGATGTGGTATCAGGTGCTGCGTGAATAATTTTGGCACCTGCATCCTGATGCTGATCTTCACCTGAAAATGCTACCGAAAGAACTTCGCCATGAGCGCGAGGTCCCATTAAATAGATAGCTGGATATTTCATGGTCAATTTAGAACCCAGGTTTCCATCAACCCACTCGACGCGAGCGTCTTCGTGAGCGACTGCACGCTTGGTCACCAGGTTGTAAACGTTTTTAGACCAGTTCTGAATTGTTGTATAGCGAATCTTCGCTCCGGGCAATGCAATCAGTTCGACTACCGCAGAGTGCAGTGAATCGCTCGAATATACAGGCGCTGTGCACCCTTCGATATAGTGCACAAAACTGCCAGGTTCAGCAATAATCAGTGTACGTTCGAACTGTCCCATATTTTCGGCGTTAATGCGGAAATAAGCTTGTAGCGGGATTTCCACCTTAACATCTTTAGGAACATAAACGAAACTGCCACCAGACCATACAGCTGAGTTCAGCGCTGAAAATTTGTTGTCTTCTGGCGGAATTACCGATGCGAAATATTCTTTGACTATGTCACCATATTCACGCAAACCTGTATCCATGTCAGTAAAGATGACACCAAGTTTTTCGAGGTCTTCGCGAATAGAGTGATAGACCACCTCAGATTCATACTGAGCAGTTACACCAGCAAGGAATTTACGCTCGGCTTCTGGAATGCCAAGACGGTCGAAAGTTTGTTTGATACCCTCGGGTACTTCGTCCCAGTTCTTACCCTGTTTTTCAGAAGGCTTGATGTAATAGTGAATATTATCGAAATCAATCGAGTTCAAAGCCTCAGTATTACCCCAGGTGGGCATTGGCTTCGCAAGGAAAGTTTTGAGAGCCTTCAGTCTGAACTCGAGCATCCACTCTGGTTCGTTTTTCATTTTAGAAATTTGACGAACGATATCTTCTGTCAGACCACGACCCGACTTGAAGACATAATCTTCTTTGTCATGAAATCCATATTTGTAATCGTTGCCCATGCCTTGAAGTTCAAGATTCTGATTGGCTTGGCCGCCTTCAGGCACTGTGTTGGTTAAATCAGTCACCATGTTGCCTCCTGCTTAGGATTTAGAAGCGAGATCAAGACTTGCATTTTGAGTCTGGCTAGAACCAGAGACCCACTCATAGCCTTGTTCTTCGAGCTTCAATGAAAGATCGCTGCCACCAGTTTTGATGATTTTTCCATCTTCAAAAATATGCACGAACTCAGGTTTGACATAGTTCAAAATACGCTGATAGTGCGTAATGAGCAGGATGCCACATTCTGATTCGGGGGTGACCAGTCGATTAATACCCTCGGACACTGTTTTGAGAGCGTCGATATCAAGCCCGGAGTCTGTTTCGTCAAGTACAGCTAAACTTGGTTTGAGCATTGAGAGTTGCATTATTTCTAGACGCTTCTTCTCACCGCCCGAAAAACCATCATTAATATATCGGGACAAAAATTCGTTTGGAACGCCAAGCTCACCCATGACCTTTTTCAATTCGGCACGGAATTCTTTGACAGGTACATCTTTTCCACGCTTGGCTTTGACAGCAGCGCGCAAGAAATTAGAAACCGAGACACCTGGAATGGCGACCGGATACTGGAATGCAAGTGACAGTCCAAGACGAGCACGCTCATCTACTGTCATTTGGGTGATATCTGTGCCTTTGAAAAAGACTTTTCCTTTGGTCACAGTATATTTGGGGTGCCCCATGAGAGCGTATGAAAGAGTGGACTTGCCGGATCCATTTCTTCCCATCAACGCGTGCACTTCACCAGCATTTATGGTCAAGTTGACACCTTTTAGTATCGCTTTACCGTCGACTTCGACATGCAGGTCTTCTACGCGTAGAATTTCTTTTGTTTTTGCAGCCATTGCTAATTCCTAAGTTATTTGTTGAACAAACTCGTTGAACGCTAAAAATGTTACTAGATACTGGCGAAACTCCCTTGGAACGGACTTAACTATTACCGGTTTGTATCCTTAAAAGGGTTTTATAGATATAATAGTATCAAAAATATATTATGGTTATCCGGGAATTAACAGAACCTTATATATTGATAGGCAATGCCCGGACAAACTAATGGCAAAAAAAGCTCATGATTAACCACCAGCTCACACAATCACAAGACAACGTAACCACCCAGGACTCTATCGTTCTCTTCATAAAGAAGAACAAAGAAGTGACGGTGTCAGAACTTTGTGACTATTTGAAAATCACATCAATGGCTGTGCGCCGCCACTTAAACGTGTTGCAGAGCGATGGACTGATTGATGCAGAACTGGTCAGAAGTCACGGCAGAGGTCGCCCCTTTTATAAGTATCGCTTGACTCACAAAGCCGAAAACCTCTTCCCTTCAGGCTTTCAGAACCTGGCAATGGATTTGCTCGATGCAGTTTATGAGCAGTCTGGACACGAAGGTGTTTTAAATTTACTGAACATACGCAATAAGAAACGTCTGAGCACACTCAGTCCCAGACTGGAAGACAAAAACCTACAAGAGCGCGTGCGTGAAGTTTCTCGAATTTTTTCTGAAGACGGCTATATGACTGAATGGGAATCGCTTCCCGACGGCAATTTTTTCATTTTTCAACGTCACTGCGCTGTACACGACGTAGCTCAGAAATATCGCCAGGTTTGCGCTCTAGAGCCTAAATTGATGGAAAGTCTGCTTGGTGTCAAAGTCACGCGCGAAAAATATATGCTAAAAAATGACCCTGTTTGCGGTTATCTGGTTCATCAAAGCTGATAAGCCTCAGTCATGAAACTAGTCAAACGGGTTGGGTGCCATCAAGAGTTCTGGCTCTAACCAACTCAACCCAATCACGATCTAATGCAGTCTGTGAATCCGAATCAGTTTGCGGCATAAAGAAAGTACATGCAATTCCTAATAAATAGAAAAGCGACACACTAACACCAGCGTAGGCATAAGACCCTCCGAAATTCTGGATGATCTGTCCTCCAGCTAAAGCAGCGCAAGCAGCAAAGACTCTTCCTACTTGGACACTAAAACCAAATGCGGTACCACGTATCTCGGCAGAAAACAATTCTGGAACATAAATAAATAGGAGTACGAATGGCATTGTGGCAAAGGCACCAACAAAAAATACAGACGTCAAAAGAAAAATACCGAAACTTTTAACCCCCAAGAACATGGCAAGACAACTTGTCAGTGCACCCACAAAGCAAAGACGAAAGGAATTTCGCCTTCCAAGTTTTTCCACCGCAAGCCCACCTAGTGCCGATGCGATGATGGCACCAATATTCATCACTATTGCAGTCTGGCTTCTTTCCATAACAGCTTGAGTGCCAGTAAGTTGATTGACCCAGGCAGGGATCCAAGATAACACTGCCCAATATCCAACAATAGCCGTGGAAGCCAATCCAATTACTGTCAAAATCGATGTCAGATGTTCTTTTCGAAAAAGTTTAACTAGGGGATGAATAAGCATCTCTTTTTCTTCTTTGCTCAATTCATTTGCGGACTTACCTTTAAGTTTATCTTTTTTGTTTTGAAGAGCTACAAATGAATCAGGTTCTTTCAATTTTGCCCTTACATAAATTGTGATGAGAGCTGGCGCTACACCTGCTACAAAAAGCCAACGCCACCCCAAAGGACAAAGAACATAATTAAGTAATGCAGCAATAAGATAACCGGCACCAAAAGATGTAGCCAGGGCAGACAAAGCATGCACTCGAGCTCGGCCGTGCCAAGATTCTGCAAGCATTACAGCTCCAATGCTTATTTCGCCACCAATTCCACATCCAACCAAGAAACGACATGCCGCCAACTCCATCCAATTCTGACAAAGAGCACATAGCCCTGTGCAAATGGCATAAAGCCAAATGGTAATAAGCAGCGTACGAGAACGACCGATGTGGTCAGCAACAATCCCAAAAAAGAAAGCGCCAACTGCCCACCCAACCATGAAAAGTGAAAGCATGATTGAGCCAGTGGCTCCCACTGCAGCGTGAGACTGGGTCTGCAATAGTTCAGATAAAGCTGGAAACAACACCAAAACGAAAATGGAAGCATCCATTCCATCAAAAAGTTCTCCTAGCCAAGTTGCTAATAGAACGTGCCATCTATTGCCATTAGGCTTGAACTGCACATCTGACCTTTCCATACAAACATCCCTTGCGCGTCAATAAAACCTTCGCGCCGCCATCAACTTCAATTCAACTACTGAACAAATGGTAAACTCGATTTCAAAAATGTCAAGAGATGAGCTTACCAAATTGTCAATTCAACATGCTTTAAAGGAAATGAGGAAAATTCCAATTTCCTATCCTTATAAATTGTCGATACTTTCGTTCCTGACCAACCTAGCTTAAAACGACTCTAACCCGACCAGAAAGACAATAAGTAATTTCAAGCATGTTTGGCTAATGAAAATCGCTGGTGATTCTACGAAGAATTCACTTGCTTGACAACCCCTTTTGCATTTATAGTGTTTGAGGCGTTCAACACAAATGGCGAAAAAATATAAAAAGGAGGTTGCCAGAAATGACAACCAGTCTTAGCTTTGGCGCAAAAGCCAACAAGAAAGACATGAGCAAGTGGCATGCCTGGGCAGCTGGCTATCTTGGCGAATGTTTCGATGCGATGGATGCAACTATCTTTTTTATAGTGCTTTATCCTGCAATTTCAGAATTGATAAATTCAAAAAATGATGCCGCTATCGGTTGGTACGGCTCATTGATACTGGCATCTTTCATGCTTGGCTGGGCAATTGGCGGCACTATATTTGGTGTCGTAGCCGACAGGATGGGTCGTGCAAAAACAATGGCATTCACCATTCTAGTTTATGCAATCTTCACTGGTCTTTGTGCAACAAGCCACAGCTGGTGGGAAATGGCAATATACAGATTTTTTGTAGGAATGGGTGTTGGCGGCGAAATCAGCCTTGGCACCGTAATTGTAAGCGAATACTGGAAACAAAAGAAACAGCGCATCTGGGCAACTGCATGGCTTGATACATCTTTCAGTGTGGGGCTCGTGCTTGCTTCTTGTGCAAACCTGATGGTTGGAGGTCACGGCTGGCGCTGGTTATTCGTAATTGGTATGTTGCCTGCACTTGCGACACTCTATATAAGATACACGCTCAAAGAACCCGATTCTTTT
This sequence comes from uncultured Candidatus Obscuribacterales bacterium, assembly GCA_964572515.1. Lineage (GTDB taxonomy): Bacteria > Cyanobacteriota > Vampirovibrionia > Obscuribacterales > Obscuribacteraceae > Aved-18. Next base: position 120,246 of record CAZNEW010000003.1, read on the forward strand.
GAAGCCATGCGCAATCACAAAGAATTGCTCAAAAACAAAAATCCAAAAGATCTTAGCGAATCGGAATCGCGCTATTTGCAGTCGCCATTCAAACAATTATTTTCGTCTGAATACAGGACCACTATCGTCGCACTGTTTTGCATTGCAAGCTCCGCCATTATCGGTTATTGGTCTTGCGTTTCGTGGATATCACCATGGATCAATCAGCTTACTGGCGAGCTCGCTATTGGCGAGCGGAGTCTGGCTACAAATGTGCTAAGTGTAGGCAGCATCATAGGGGCAGTCTCCACGCCGCTCTGGCTCAATTGGCTTGGAAGACGCAATACAATTCGATTTGCATTTGGTGGTTGCATGCTTGCTGTCATGGTCATGTTCGTCATGATCAAAACATTCTGCTTGCCACTGCTAGCACTCATAGCTCTTATCGGACTAACGGTCGGACTTCAATTCACTTTTCTATGCATATATATTCCAGAAGCATTTGCCACCCATGTGCTCGGCACCGCATCTGGTTTCACATTTTCAGCCGGGCGTATCTTTGCCGCCTTGATAGCAGTTGGAGGAGGTCAATTAATTTCGATGTATCACGGCTCTTATGCAATGGCTAGCGCCACAGTGGCGATAGTTTATGCAATAGGTTTTGTAGCTGCCAATTTTCTGCCCGAAACCAATGGCGAAGTAAAAGGCACCGGAATCGAAGAAACAAATTGCAAGGCGAGTTCAGAGCCAAGCGCAGTGAAAGTCTAGATAGCTATAGCGAAATACTCAAGATTTTTTGACTAGTTTGCGCATTCCGCTCACGACAAGAAAAGCACGTACTTGAAAGCAGCTAAGCCGCATAGCAGACAATGCAGCGTCCACGTCGCTCCAGCGCTCTTGCGCCGCTGCATCTTCTACCCGCTGGGCAAACGAAGCCATGGGATCGCAGGCAAAAGTGAGACAACAACCTTTGATATTATGCGCCTGGTCTGAGGCTAGCTCTGAATTTCTTTGTTGAACATAAGACTCGAGCAAACTCAACTGCTCTGGAAGCTCTGCAATAAACAAAGTCAAAAGATCTTTCCAGGAATCGTCGTTCATCCAGATCTTGTTTAGTTTTTCAAGGTCGATAGGCAGCTCTGAAAGTCCCATTGAAGATTTGAGAGACTCAAAATTGCCAGTCTTCAATGTCAACAATTTAGAGTCGTCAGATTGTGGACTGACAGAAGTATAAACAGACCCAGTCGGACTGGTCTGATTGATCCACTGTTTCAACTTTTTCTCCAACTCTTCGTAAATAATTGGCTTTGTCAAATAATCATCCATACCAACTGCAAGACATTTTTCTCTATCGCCTTTCATGGCAAGCGCGGTAACAGCAACTATCGGAACGTGAGCATGGGTAGCTTCTTCATTGCGTCTGATCGCGCGTGCAGCCTCAAATCCATCCATTTCTGGCATTGTGACATCCATTAAGATCAATGCATAATTGAATCGCTGCGCTGCTTCAACCGCCTCTTTCCCGTTTGCCACACAATAAGACGAGTATCCCAGTTTCTTCAATTGAATAGAAATCAATTTGCGATTAGCTGGATTATCCTCGGCAACTAAAACAGGCAGCGTCGTTTTGAGTTCGGGCGCTTGAGACAAAGGCACTTTCAATTCACCAGAATCAGAATCGCAACCAAGCACACTTACAATAGAGCCAAGCAAAATATCTACACGCAGCGGTCTTGTAAGCACATCACTGAATCCGGATTGAAGTGCTTGATTGAGCAATTTTTCGTTTGAATAGCTTGAGACTAAAATCGTTTTGCTGGACATTCGAGGGCTAGTTTCCAGTTCTTTTATAAAAGAAAAAGCGTCCTCGTCTGAATCTGGTAAATACATGTCCAACAATACAAGCTCAATCGGTTTGTTCTCGCGTTCTTGCAGAGCCAGAATTTCTTGCGCTTGAGACTTAGAACTTGCTTGCAAGACTTCTACACCCCACGATGATGCGGTGTTTACAAAGGACAGACTCCAGTCTTCAAGACTTGAGACACAAAGTATTCTCACCCCGCGCAAGCGATTTGGAGGACAATCTTCTTTGTAATGGGCTTCCGATTTTTTCAACGGAAGAGTAATACTAAATTCGGTACCATGTTCTTCTGTCGAATTTACTTGAACTTCGCCTTCCATCAACTCAATTAAGCGCTTGCTTATTGAAAGCCCAAGACCAGTGCCGCCCCAGCGTCTTGTGATAGAACCATCGAATTGTTCAAAGGGTTGAAAAAGCCTTTCTACTGCTTCTTGCGGAATGCCGATTCCAGAGTCTTGAACTTTCAATTTTAAAACAGAATGCGCTTCATCAACACTAGCAGACAAAAGAACATAACCTTTATCTGTGAATTTGACCGCGTTCGATACCAGATTCAACAACACCTGTCGCAATCTGCCCGGGTCGCCCTTAAGCATTCTTATGCATCCTGGCTCAAGAAATGCATCAAGCGCAATCCTTTTATCACGCGCGCTTTGAGCCATAATTTCTACAGTAGATTCAACCAGATGCAAAAGGTCGAAATCCATTTCTTCCATTTCCAATTTTCCAGCTTCAATTTTGGAAAAATCGAGAATGTCATTGATTACATCAAGCAATGATTTTGCCGACTCAAAGGCAATTTGAGCTTGTTCGCGTTGCGATACTGTAATTGGACTGCGCAAAAGCAAATCGAGCATGCCTATTACCGAATTCAAGGGTGTTCGAATTTCGTGGCTCATATTTGCCAAAAAACGCGACTTGGATTGCGAGGCTTCAATTGCTTGATCTAAGGCTTTATTGAGTTCCAATTCCATAGTCCTGCGCTTTTTGATATCGCGCATGAACGCACAGAATCCATTATTTATCGAACTGACAGAAATCTCTAGCGGCACTTCTTGTCCGTCTTTGCAAAGTCCAGTCAGTTCAAATTGTTTTTCGGTCAATTTCAATTTGCCTGATGTTTTATATTTGTCCCATCCGTTTTGCACAATCGAACTATATCGCTCCGGGACAAGGACCTCAAAAAAGGGCTTATCCAGCACTTCTTGGCGGCTAAATCCCAAAAGATGATTGGCGTGGATATTGAATTCGGTTATTCGACCGTTGTTATCGATTTCTACATAACCTTCGCCCGATTTCTCCAAGAACAATTCTTGCTGTTTCTGGCTTATAGCCAAGTTTTCCAACAGCCTTGCATTTTCTTTTTGCAAAAGAGCATATTTTCTCTTTTGCAAAGTATAAACCCAAGCGATTATAACTCCCGAAAGCACCACCACTAGAGCCAGCCCATAAATATCGACCTGACTCATAGTAATAACCTATCCCATTTTGCCGGACTTAGAGAATTCCTGATTTTTGACCGGCTCCGACTGCACGGAGCCTGCGACTTTTTTTTCCAGTTTTTCCACGATTTCTAAAATTGTTCTATAGCTACGCATGATTGCAGACTCGTCGTGCTTAAGCGCAGCAATTTCAAGCGAAAGCGAAGCGTCTTCCATGCTCTTGCATGCCATAACACCTGCATACCCCTTGAGTTCATGAGCGATTCGCGGCAAATCGCTTCGATCGTTTTCATAAATCGAATCGGACAGACGTGAAACAATTTCGCGCACGCCTTTGTTCAACAATTCGACAAGCTGGTCCAGCGGCTGATTTCCGTGAATCTCTTCCAGTTTATCGATATCAATGAGATTGCTTACAGTATTTCGAAGCTCTTCTTTGTATGCCTTCTCATCTGAATCCTGGTCAAACCAATAGGCAAGTATTTTGCGCAACTCATCAAGCGCAACCGGTTTTTCAAGATAGCCGTCCATACCAGAAGCTAAGCATCGTTCCTTATCTCCAGCCATGACTCGAGCTGTAAGTGCAATAACCGGAATATGACCTAGAGTTCCAGACTCGGTATTGCGCAATGCCATAGTTGCTTCAAAACCGTCCATCACTGGCATCAAACAGTCCATGAGTACAAGACCGAATTTTTCTTGAGACAAACGAACCAAAGCATCTTTACCGTTTTCGCTTGCAGCTGCATTGAAGCCCAGAATTTTGAGCTGACGCACAGTAACGTCTCGCAAGGTCGGGTTGTCTTCGACCACGAGCACTCGACGTACTCTTGCAGAATCGGCTGCAGCAACAGACTTTTGGGCTTCTTTCACTGGAGCGGTGCCATTAATATGATCCACTGTTACTTGTGCTCGATGAACAACATACGGATTTTCGTCATTCAAAAGAAAATTGAGGACTGTTTCTGAAGTGTTATAGCTTCCAGCCACTGCATAGCGAACATCGGGATTCTCATCAAATGCAAGTCTGGTCATCACCGAGTCTGGAGTAAGTGGATTTTCTGCAATCGCAACACGTACGTCTTTGTGTCTATGATTCGACAATCCAGATAATGTAAAAGGCAGATAGCCCAGGTTATTCACAACCATAATCATTATAGTTGCAGGAAGATTGTGCTCGTTCTTGTGGTTGCGAAACAGTTTGCGCAAATGGGTGAAACGTTGCTGACGCACCGCTCTACGGTGCAAGAATTCTAGATGATTAACCGCTTTCAACTCGATATTTTTGATTGGTTTATTGTGACGGTGTTTTTTGAGGTGATCTAATAGAGCTCTTCGCTCCTGGTACTGTTCGATCATATTGGAAATATAGGTCCGCATTTTAGTAAACATGCAGTTTTCTCCGATAGTAAAAAACTAGACCTCAAATTCCATATTAGCGCAGACTAATACAACCAAAGTCGCGGAAAACTTATAAATGCGTATAGGTTTCTAAATAGATATATCTATTTACTTATTTATGACAAAACTAGATTCCGCGCAGTTCCCACTCAGCGGTCGGGAGCTTTGGCGTAATAGTAGATAATTTGACGAAGTTTGCCGGTCCGCGCGCAGCCAGAGGCAATCCACCTGTGATAACGATATTGTCTTTAATAGCGACAAGTTCTTTGCGCAACAGAATTTGTTCGACCATTTTCAAAGTAGAAATAGAATCAGATACTTCAGTCAGCATTATAGGTGTCGTACCCCACAAAACCGACAGCTGGTTATAAACATGATGGTGCTGAGTCAAAGCAATAATAGGCGTGTGAGGACGGAACTGCGAAATCAATCTTGCGGTGGCACCACTTTTAGTGAATGTAACTATGAATCTAGCTTTGGTGTCGCGCGCCATTTCGCAGGCAGCGTGGGCAATTGCATATGCCGGAGTATCGAGTGCATGTTCGTGCAACTGTTTGCCTTCCATTGCAGCTTCAGCCGAATTAGCAATACGTTCCATCATTTCTACGGCTTGAAGCGGATATTTGCCTGTAGCGGTTTCTTCTGAAAGCATTACAGCGTCTGTACCATCGAATATGGCATTTGCAACGTCAGAAGCCTCAGCTCTTGTTGGACGAGGATTGTCAGCCATCGAATCAAGCATCTGGGTAGCTGTAATTACTGGCTTACCTTTTTGATTCGCTTTTCTTGTAATTAGTTTTTGAATTGGTGGAACGCGCTCTGGTGGCAATTCTACACCGAGGTCTCCACGAGCAATCATAACACCGTCAGCCACATCCATGATTTCATCAAGGTGGTCTATCGCTTCTGGTTTTTCGAGCTTAGCAATAATAATCGGCTGGGGCCAGTGGTCTGCAGTAAGAGCTTTCAATTCAAGAATATCTTTTGCATCACGCACGAAAGACAAGGCAACGAAATCGACACCAGCCTCAAGCCCGACAGCAAGATCTTCTTTGTCCTTTTCAGTCAACGCTGGAATGGATAAACGCACGCCTGGAATATTGAGACCTTGGTGGTCTTTGAGAATGCCACCGGTTATTACTTTACATATGGTGTCTGTCTCATTGGTTTCAATCACTCGAAGCTCGAGCAACCCGTCATCCAACAATAGTGTATCGCCAGGATTCACCTCACGCGACAAAGGTTCGTAACTGGTACTGACTATAGTGGCATCACCTTCGATTTTGCGACTGGTCAGTGTGAATTGACTGCCTTCAATCAAAGTAACAGGTTCGCTATTTTTCAATTTGCGCGTACGCAATTTGGGACCAGACAGATCCAATAAGATGCCAACTGGCTCGTTCAGCTTTTCTCCAACCTCGCGAATGTCTTTGACCACATCGCGGATAAACCCATGTGTTGCATGCGAACAGTTGATTCGAGCAATGTCCATGCCCTTTTGAATCATCTTTTCAAGAATAGGCACATCCCGGCAGGATGGACCAATAGTCGCCACAATTTTTGTACGGGCCACGCTGATTTGGCTCCCTATCTCAGAATTTACTTGACTGTAGTTATTTCGCCAACATTTGCCGGCTCTTTAAAATTATCCAGATTCAGTTCGCTAAAGCAAACATCGATGGACTCAATTTCTTCAAGCGCTTTGACATCAATTTTGACGCCATGCTCGAGCATTTGAGCTAGAGTATCGAACCTTTGACAGTGTTCGGTAAAGCGCTCAATGGCATAAACTTTGGCTTGTCCGGTGGTGACGAGAAATGGCCAATCACTGGACTGCAACAAGAATTGCTCGCGACCAAGCTGTTTCATAACTCGAACAACAAGCGGGTCTTTATTATCTGCGTATTGCTCTACCAGTTTGTGCATGAGCATTTCGCGATTATTGATATCAGGCCACATCCATTTGGTATCTTCGTTCAACCAGACTTGATAATGACCACCAGAACCCCATGAGGATTCAGGCAATTCAATTGTGTGCTTGGGTGGACGAACTTCCAAATAATCGCTTGCAGTGCGCACTTTCACTTTGGTGTATTTATGCAATTTTTGCAAAACTTGTTTGATGAAAGTAATACCTTCAAACCACCAGTGACCAAATAATTCGGTATCGAAGCTCACCATCACGAGACCCTGTTCGCCGGTCTTTTTGAAATAGCTATGCAAAACCTGCTGCACAACTCCAACATAATGGTCGGAGTTTTCGTTGATGCGATGCATCGCGGCTTCTGGATTGTATATTTGCTTATCGCCAAGATCGGTATTCTTCGAAGTCAATTTCCAGTAGTGCAGACCGGAAACATCATCTTTCTTGTGAAATTCTCTGTAGTTGGGATCACCAGGATAGCCATGGTCAGCCGACCACACTGAGTATCCAGCCTGCTCGTGACGACCCATAACAGCGACAGGATAATCTTTCAACCAGTAGGCTTCATAAGTATCGTAGTCTGTTTTTGGATAATCCGGAGTGGGCAAATATTCGATTGTTCCGTAAGGACCAAAAACGCGACGAATTCCTGAACGTTCGCCACCTTCAATCACTGTGGATTCGGTGAAGAAAAATCCAAGTCCTGCATCGTGCAACCATTTATCGATACTGGGACGTCCGTCTTCAGCTGGTCTGTATGCGCATTCTGGCAACCAGACACCTTTGGCTCTGCGACCAAAATGTTTTTCGTAATTGTCTGCACCAGAACGAAATTGAGCTTGCAATGATGCATCATCGGCAAGCAAAGGCGAGAAGCAGTGGGTGGCAGCAGATGTGGTTATTTCAATCGTGCCTAAATCCTGATATTTTTTGAAACCACCGATGATATCCTGATTCCAGCGATTGACAAAAGAATCGCGAGTCGAGCGGAACCAATTTACGTAAAATTTGGCCAAACGCAAGAACTCTGGATTTGGCGTTGTACCACGAAGAGAAAAGCGCTGTTCATCACCTTCAGCAGCCTTAAGACGTGCATCTAAATAAGTAAGAAAGCCTTTCTTGAAATGATCGTCACTCAATTGCTCCGCAAGTACCGGGGTAATGCCGACAGTGAGATTGCACGGCGTTCCTTCGTCGTGCAAGTCAGCGATCATGTTGAGCAGGGGAATATAAGTTTCGCCCATGCACTCGTAGACGCTTTCTTCGCCAAAGGGCCACATACCGGCTTTGCGGTAATACGGCAAATGGCTGTGGAGCATAAATACAAAAGAACCAATGCTCACTTACTTGACCTCTCGAAAACACGGAAACTGAGTGCGCTCGTCGGAATATAGCAACTATATATTTTGATTGGAAGGTTATGACTACCATCTTTTACTATTCTTGAGGTTTTATGCGGTATCCTTAGAAGATGACCATCAATAATCAAGAACCGCCAAACCAGAGCCCTGACCAGGAAACCGATGAAAGAGACGTCAATGACGCCAACTCGGTTGAGAGTAAACTTGCTGATCCTGAAATACAGGCAAAAATTCAAAAGGCAAAGGCTAAAATAGCCACAGATGCAGCCAAAGCCGAAGAAAACAAGGTAGTAAAGCTGTTAGAAAAAAATCCTCTTGGTATGACCCTGCCAGAAATGGCCGGGGGAATTCGCAAGCAAAAACGAATTAAGCAATTGCGTCCGGTTCTGGCAGAAGCTCTAAAGAAAGGCATCGTGATGCCAGTAAGTCAGAGGTCTGGCCACACTGTCTATAAGCTGGTCCGCAACCTCAATCGCTAATAAAATTAGGTCGGGATAATTTAGCCTTCTAGGGTTGTGATAACTTATACCCTAATATGCAATTTCGCTTGGTCGAGTAATCGAGGAAAAAATTATGGACGTCAAAGTAGGATCACTCCAGGTAGGAGCCGGCAAGCCCTTTTTCATCATCGCTGGTCCCTGTGTTATCGAAAGCTGGGAAACGACCATAAATACAGCTCGTGAATTACAGAAATTATCGAAAAAATTAGGCTTCTCGCTCGTTTTCAAATCTTCATACGATAAAGCCAATCGCACATCTATTAACGGATTTCGCGGACCAGGGCTCGAAAAGGGGCTTGCGATGCTTGCTGATGTAAAAAAAGAACTCGGCGTCGAACTATTGAGCGACGTACACGAAATCGACCACTGTAAAGCTGCAGGCGAAGTACTCGACATTTTGCAGATTCCGGCCTTCCTCTGCCGTCAGACCGATTTATTGATAGAAGCAGCGCGCACCAATAAATGCGTCAATATCAAGAAAGGACAATTTCTTGCACCGACAGACATGGTGAATGCAGTCAAAAAAGTTTCTGACGCAGGAAACAACAATATCCTCCTCACTGAGCGCGGCACCACATTTGGTTACAACAATCTGGTGGTAGATATGCGCTCGCTTCCAATTATGAAACGCACAGGTTATCCGGTCATCTTCGATGCAACCCACAGCGTACAGTTGCCCGGTGCAGGTTCAGGCGGATCGAGCACTGCAGGACAACGCGAATTCGTTCCACATCTCGCCCGTGCTGCATGCGCTGTTGGCATAGACGGAATGTTCATGGAAGTTCATCCAAATCCAGACGAAGCTAAAAGCGACGGACCCAATCAGGTAGCTCTTTCACAAGTAGAAGACCTGATTGCTCAATGCTTGAAAATACACGAGACAGTCAAATCTATGCCCGAATTACAATTGGGCTCGCACCATACACAGTGTCAATCAGTGGCTTTAAGCAAGTGAAAATCTTAGTTGCTCTAATTTCAGCTCTGGCTATATCGGCTCAACCGATTCTTCACGCCGGGTCGATTGGACTCGCCCAGCAAGGAGCTGAGCTCCAGCTTGACGAAGTGATGGTCAAAGCCTTGAATGCCTACGGCGGAGCTTCGGCTCTTGAAAGAGTAGAAAACTCTTCTGTCACTTATGGCAAATTCTATCCAGCCCGAGCTGGTGCTGCAAATACAGATAAACACAACGAAGAAGACGCGCTTCAATACCGAAAATTCAGACAATCGAGCAAATGGCGAGTAGACCTCGATGGTGGCTCAGGTGATGCAGGCGGCAAACGTGTTCTTGCCTACAACGGCTACAGTGGCTGGCGATTGAACGACAATCAAGCCCAGGACATGCAGGCTTCAAGACTGACTGCACTAAACGACGATAACGAAAGACAACCAACCATAATCTGTCATTGGAAACAACCAGGTTATGATTTCAGTCTCGATGGTCGCACTACTTTTCGCCAAATCCCAGTGTTTGCAGTAAAACTCTTGTATGGAAAAGAAGGCAGAGAGCGTCCGACCACTATATTTCTGGATCAACGCAACTTTCTGATAGTCGGTATTTCATATGACTCAAGCGCCACCGAATCGGTAAGTACCGAATATTCTGAATATCGTCCCGTGGCTGGCACACTGCTTCCATTTCAACAAACCAAATTCATCAATCAAAAGCCCGCATCAGACCTGATAGTTAGCAATATATCGGTTGGCGAGAACATAGACGAAGCTTTGTTTGATCGCCCGCAAGTGGCTGGGGCTCTTCGTCTAGACCGCGATATTACAGTTAAATTCGACTATGCTCAAAAAGAAATTCTGGTCAAATGTCGCATAGACAATGGAAGCGAAGACCTCTGGTTCTTGTTTGATACTGGAGCTAGCGACACTATCGTGGACCGTCGCACCGCCGCTGATTATTACTTGTTCAAAGATGGCAAAGCTTCGATGCTGTCGGCGTCGGGCTCAGTAAATGTAGAAAATAGTGCAATCAAACGCTTAGAGATTGGCTCTTTGATTTTGAACAATGTAGATGCGCGTATTCACTCGCTGGCAGGTCAGTCGCAACAACTCGGGCGCCCGCTGGCTGGTATCATCGGCACAAACGTAATTGAAAAATTTGTTACTCGAATCGACTATGGTAAATGCACTCTTACATTTATTGATTCAGACAAATTCAAAGCACCAGCCAACTCGACTGTAATTCCACTTACAGAACACAATATTCCTGTAGTAAAAGCCAAACTGAATGGTCTGATAGACCAGCCCATGCTCGCAGATACAGGCGCTGCATTCAACAACCTGCCATCCGTAGTTGCAAAAAAATTGCTTGCCACCACTGGTCAAGACAAAGAAAAACCAAGTCATATGACCGAGGGCACAGGACTTGATGGAAAACCAATCAAGCTTGCAAACATGATTGTGAAAAAGGTCTCGCTGCAAAGCCAGGTTTTGAGCAACGTTCCTTTTACTTATATATATGATGCTAACGCTAAATCAAATTCAAATTCAGACCGAGTCGAAAAACAAGGTGGATTTTTCCGCAGCACCGGACTTGGAATTTTAGGGAATCCATTTTTCCAAAACTATATTACTTATGTAGACTACAAGTTCCAACGCTTGCTTCTGGAGCCGAATCCCATCGTTCGTATTCGCGAACAAATAAACACTCAAGTAGATATCGGTGATAAAAAACTACTGATTTATCGCGATTACAGATTGGCTGAAGCCGCTTACCAAAAGGCAATGGGCATTGCTACAGCCAATAAAGACCAGCGTTCCGAAGCGATGCTCTGGGGACGTCTTGCCAATGCAAGAAGATTGATGGCAAAAGAATTAAGCCGTCCAGAACACGCAAAGATTGCTTACGCTAATTTTGTCAAAGCACAAGAACTAGCCAAAGAAATTGGCGCCAAAGATGTTGAGGGAAGGATTCTGTCCGACTGGAGCTTGCTATACAGTGACAACGGACAGCCTAACGAAGCAAACAGAACAATAAATTCAGCTCTTTTGTTAGCTCCGCAAGATGCTCAGGTAAACGTCAACTACGCAGTTCATCAATACAGAAACAATCAGTTTGCCGGAATGCAAAAATACATTGAAAAGGCGCTGTTTCTTGACCCCTCCAACTGGCAGGGATTGTGGTATCAGTTCAAACTACAAGAGAAATTCCTAGATTATCCTCGTGCTGTAAAAACACTCAAAGAAATAATCAAATACTATCCATGGTCAACACTGGCCACTAAAAAATTGGCTGAAATAGAAGAGACTATGAAGCCTAACGCAAGTCTTACTCCCAAACCTGGAGCGGGAACTGCGACTCCGGTTCCAGGCAACTGAAAGCATCAATTCAAAAAAGAATCTATTTTCCAAGATCCTTCTTGAGTCTTGCTAGTTCGTCATCGACTTCGGCCTCGCGCTGTTTGTATTCTTCGTCTTTGATCTTCTGACGTTCGGCTTCTCGCTTCGCCTCTTCTTTTGCAAGTCGCTCTGATTCAGCGCGCTTCAGTTTTTCGTCTTCCTCATCTTTGAAAAGAGCAAGACATTCTCCGCATTGCATGACCTTTTGCTGACTGCCAAATAAAGTCACGACACCATAAAGTTTTACGCCTTTATCAACTTCACACTGATAGAAAGTGGCCGTCTTGCCGCACGCCGAACATTTGTGCGTTTCTCTACGCCCATTCAAAACGCGATTTACTTTATTTTTGGTTGACCAGAAAATGAGCATGTAAGTTCTATACCCTTTTCAAAAATGATGCAGAATAGCACAGAGCTAAACTCAGCCAGGTACGGCAAAATCGTCGTGTGTGGAAAGGTTCGCTGCCCAAGAATAATATGAGATATATTTAATACGGGGTTTTTGAACCTTTTCGCCGCTTATATCGTTAATAAGAGTGGAGGCCGATTTCAAAAGGGTCGGCTTGGAGAAAAAAGTGGATATCAGCGACGAAGCGCTTGTCGAAAAATATCGGCAGACCAAGGACTTCAAGTACTTTGGAGCCCTCACGCGTCGGTATCAATCCAGATTGTTCAATGCAGCGCATCGCATTATGGGCAGTCCGGAGGAGGCGGAGGAAGTGGTTCAAGACACTCTATTAAAAGCACATTTGAGTCTGAATCAATTTAAGAAACAGTCTTCTTTTGCGTCCTGGATTTTTGCCATCACAAACAATATTTGTATGGACCGACTGCGTGTTCGCAAACGTCGCTCTGTCATGCAGATTTTTTCTTTCAATTCAAAACCACTCTACGACCAGGAAGAAGACGCATCTCATTTTGACAACATTGGGCAAATAGCCGATTCAAGTCTCAATCCATTGCAAGAACTCGACATAGAAGAAGAGGGCCAAATGGTATTGAAAGCACTTGGCCTTTTGCCAGAAGTACAACGTACTGTGCTTGTATTGCACGACATCGAAGGCTTCGTTTATCAGGATATTGCTCAAATTACAGGTGCAAGTATAGGCACAGTGCGCTCCCGACTGCATTATGGTCGTCTGAAATTAAGAGAACTTCTCAATCCCTATTTTTCTTCCAGTTCAACCAATGATTCAAGCAAAACCGGCTCTAAGCCAGGAGATCGACATGTCACTCAATAACGATTGCGCCAAATATCAAGAATCGCTCAGTGCTTATATCGACAACGAAGATGTCGACAAAGCAGGCGTAGAAAGTCATTTGAGCGAATGCCATCACTGCAGCGACGTTTTGCAAAAATTGACCGATGCAAAAAACGTGTTGGTCAATCTTCCTCCAAGCATTTCCCAACGAGATTTCACAAGTGAGCTTGAGCAAAGAATTAAAGCCAATGGTGGCAACGTTATAGCTGGCAAGTTTTCAAAAACAGCTTTGGCAGCCATCTTTATAGCGCTAACCGGTATCATAGGATTTTATGCTTTATCAAATTTTGAGCATAATAAAGTCGAAAAAAACATTGCAAGCATTCCGGAAAACAAAGCTGAATTAAAACAAAAAATCCAAAGAGAAAATAATAAAATAGAGTTGCAACCAATAGCAAAAGTAGCAACATCAAAAGACGAATCAAATAAACAAAAGCCCGTACAAAAGGCAAAAGAAATTACTGTGCAGGTAGCAAGCAGCAAGAAAGAGTCACAAGATCAAAGTCAAAATCAGACTTTGATTCAGACTGCGATGCAGGTACAGAACAAGCCCGAAGAACCAGTGAATATCGCACTGAACACTAGCGATCTGAGCAGCGAGAATGGTTTGTTTGACGATATGGGATTTGGATGTGACGAGGACGGTCTTTATGCTATCAAACTCTAAAAACAAAAATGCATCACTGCATAAATTGTTTGCACTAGCCTTTTGTCTGGCTCTAGCCGTCTCGCCAAATGTTTCAGCTCAGCCTGTCGAAGACGAAGGTGGCGAGACGCAAAATGGCTTTCGTGGTGGTCAAAAATGGCGTCAAAAAATGATGAATGTGCCTCCCGAAAGGCGCGAGATGTTCATGCAGCGAATGCGCGAAAGACGGGGACAACAACAAAACTTTCCAAATCAAGAATTCATGCAAGAAATGCCAGGAGGACAGGCAATACCTGGTACCCCCGGTATTCCAGGCAATCCAGGATTTCCAAATAATCAAGGATTTCCAGGTGGTCCAGGTTTAGGAGGTCCTCCTGGAGGCGAACAACCATTTGCAAATCGCAGAGGCGGAATGAGACGTCCAGGAGGCGGAGGCAGACAAGGCTTTGGCTTTGGTGGCAGAGCGCTCGATTTAACACAACTCAATTTAAGCGAGAAACAAAAAAGCAATATTCTTGCTTTACGCGCCAAACACTCTGAACAAGCGAAAAATATACAGAAAAATTTGCGCGACAAACGGATGGAATTGCGCAACATGTTATTTAGTCCAGACCTGAATCGCAAGGCACTGCAAGACAAACGAAATGAATTGCGAGGATTGCAAAATCAAATGGACGACATCATGATTGATGACTTTCTTGGAGTGCGGTCGGTTCTTAGCGAAGAGCAAATAAAGAAATTGGCCGAAACCAATTTGCCTGGTCCAAAGCGAAAAACATCCGCTCAAATACAACCAAAGAACGAATAAACTAATCCTCTTTGGTTTCTTTAGGTTGAGCTTTGCCTTTCTTTTTCTTGACCGAAGCCCACTCTAAAATAAACTCTGGATCTTCAGAATTTGCAGGCGCTTCACTTGCTTGTTCGGCAGGAGCAGACTTAGCTTTGCGTTTAGGTTCTTCTTGCACTTTTGCTCTGGTTTCAAGACGCGCTTGAGGTTGCATCATGCTTGGATACATACTAGGCATCTGTCCACCAGGATAAGCCGGTATCATTGGTGGTGGCGGTGGCACAAATGGACCTTTCTTACCTTTTTTACCAACCGGTGGCATCTGTACTGGCATGGTCTGAACCATCATAGACATATCCATTCCACCCATAGGCATTTGCTGCGCCTGAGCTCGCTCAACATGTTTTGCCGGAGCAGCTTTAGCAACCTTAGCAGGCTTTGCTGCCGCCACTACAGGTGGTTGCGCCTTTGGTTTTTCTTTCTTGACTGGTTTGGGTGCAGGCTTGACAGGAGCTTTCGCAGTGACTGGCGGAGGCGGTTCCTTTTTCTCTTCTACCTTTTTCGGCTGTTGAAATACTCTCGATTTCAAACTCAAAGCCGATTGTACCGGACTTTCCTTCTCTTGTTTTGGTGCGGCTTCAACCTTCACTGGTGGTGGCGCCACAGGTTCTTTGACTTTGGGCTCGGGCGGTCCCTCTGAAACAGGAGCAGCAAATCGAGATAGCCCTTCGTTTATGGTCGATCTGTGCGGTTGACTATCCTGATGACGGCGCGCCTTTGATGCGGCAGGAGAAACAGAATTGTGAGCGACCGGAGGTTTCGTTTCAACAAGCTTGTGCAAATAGTACGAACCGCTTACTGAAGCCATTGCAAGCATTTGTTCTTTTTGCGGATTGCCTTCTTCTCTGCGCGCTTTTTTAGATTCCTTGATCATCCATTTGACCACGGCGGCCTGAACCTCTGGTGACTTTGGATGAGCTTTCTGAGCTGCATCCAACTGAATGCGCGCATCTTCTTCTTTGCCTGTTAACATATCCAGTTCAACAAGTTTCAGTCTGGCTTGCAAACTATTTGGTTTTTTCTCCACCGCTAAAGGCAGATAGTGAGAGGCAATGGTAAATTTGCTAAGCTCAAGCGATATGGTGCCAAGCTCGTAATAAAGATCGGCTAGAAATGGCGAATTAGGACCATAAGTTTTTTGAGTTTGATCAATCGCTTGTTCGTAATAAACTTTCGCCTTCTCATAATTGCCTTGCAGATATGACTCAAAAGCGGATTGTCTGAGACTTTTTGGATCACTCAGCGAGATAGGTTTTTCTATCGCCATTGCCGGAAGACCGGAAATGACCATCAAATTTATCATGATGGCAGACAAGAGCCGCTTGAACAGCATCAAAAGTCTCGCTTACTAAGGGAAGGTGAGCTACATTTCATATTTTAAGCTCAAATTGCTCAAATTGCACATAAATAAGTAAAAAAGTCTAGAATATGTTTTTCCCCGCTAGAGGCAAATCAATGCGTCGTTCAAGACAGCAAAAAAGTCGTGGTCACAGAACACAGTCTACCGGTACAGGTAGTGGCTATCAAAACGACTCCTCTGCACGTTTGTTCATGCAGCACGGCATAGATATCAACACTAATCTGGGTGAGGGTTTTGGACCTTTCCGCATCGAAGGCGAAGACGTCATTCTTCCTTTTGTCACCTCAGCAAATATCGCATGCGGAGCCCACGCTGGCGACCCTGTGATTATGGAAGAAGCTCTAGAAATGGTCCGATATTATGGACTGTCACTTGGAGCACATATCGGCTATCCAGACCTAGCTGGGTTTGGTCGCCGCGAGATTCGCATACCAAGTAACGAACTTCGAGCAAGCATACTATTTCAGCTTGGCGCTCTCACTGGAATGGCTAAAACATTTGGTTTTGAGATTACTCAGGTTCGCCCACACGGATACTTGTACAGACAGCTATCAAACGACCAACGCATCGCAAGCATCGTCGCAAAGGCTATTGCAGAGTTCGATCAGTGGTTGGTTTTAATCGGTCCAGCAAGCCCGACATTGTTGCAAGCTGGTGAACGCGCAGGACTCAGAGTGGCTCTGGAAGCCTGGGTTGACCGCACGTACGACAACAATGGCAATTTACTGCCACACACTCATAGCCGAGCAATCATCAAGAATCCAAACGAAATTTTGCGTCAAGCTAGAAATTTGATTCAAAAAGGTCAGGTCATCGCAGTGGATGGAACTCCCTTGCCGATTGATTTTCAAACTCTGCACATGCACGCCAAAATTCCAAATGCAGCATACATCGCCGAAGAAATCAGAAAAATGATTCCATACGCTTGCTGCTTGACCTCTGAGCCGTTCTCAGTCGACCAGGAAGAATCAAGATTCAACTCTGCATTTGCAATTAGCTAAGAGACAAGAGAAGCCTAAGGCAACCGTTTGGCTTGAGGAACGATTTCGTCGTACCAGCTGCCGTAATAGTCTGGGTAGTCTTCACCAGTAGTCGACGTAATAGTGTTCTGAAGAGCACGCTTGACCGCCCTGCGACCTCCACGGCGATATCGTCTGAGCCACTCTAATTCAAGCGGGTCAATTTTCACCCCTGCTTCGAGCAATTCTTTGACGATTAGAATCTCATGCACAATGGCTTCAGTCTCTTCTTCAAGACATCTGTCAACAAACTCCTGGCGCCCAGTTTTTCCTGGAACGGGATCTATAGTCGGACGCATTATGGCGTGCACAAATTCGTGGGCTATGCTTATTAGCTTATAGTTTCTAGGACACCATTTACCGATGTAAATCGTACGCTTTGCGCGGTCGTAATAAGCGCGACAAGGTCCATTCACGAGTCTGATTTTGACGCCATCTTCGCGAATTTTTCTGATGTCCTCGACAAGGGTAGGACACTTCAGAGCGGTTTCGACAAATTTCTTGCCAAACTGACGGCGTAGATTTTTTACTACTTTGGATTCCAAAATCATGCTCTTCACTAATAGACCTACTTACATTAAATTTATACCACTTTAATAAGGGGTCGAATCAGGCAAAATCGCCAATATTTGGCGCTTATTGTCACTTGTCAGGCGAATTGCCGCTTCACCGAATTATTAATTTTTGCTAATAATTAGCGAGTAGGTCAGAGTCGGGCTCTAGCTTTCACATCCAGATAGGTCTGAATAACCTTTTCAGATAATTCTTGAGGCGGACAGTCCAGCACCAGACATCCCTTTTTCTGTAGCACACTAAGAGCAATTTCGCGCTGGTGCAACAGGTCGGTGGCCACAGCTCGTTTGAAGGTCTGGTGCAGCTGTTCGACCTTATCAGGCGAATGAATTCCGCCATGCGCGACTTGATTTACCTGGCGGTCTTTCAGGGTTACACAAAAGGGTAAATGCTTGGTACTCATGCGACCAAGACCGGCTAATAAAGCCTTTGAACCCGAAGGATCGGTCAAGTCTGAAAATACAACAATCAGCGAACGCCCGCCTGCTTGTCTTGAAAAATGAGCCAACATGCCCGGATAGTCTGGCTCGACCATTACTGGTTCAGCCTTAAAAGTAGCCTCAAGAATCCTGGTCAAATGCGCTTTTCCGCGACGCGGCGGAACATAAACCAAGGGCTTGTCTGCAAAGATGCCCAAGCCAACCTGGTCATTGCTCGACAACCCGGTCAACACAAGACACAAAGCGGCATTTAGCGCATGGTCGAATCTTTTCAATCCCTCGAGATCCGAAACCATCATGCGTCCAGCATCGAGCAAAATAAGCAATTTCTGCTCTTGTTCAGCTTCGTATGCTCTCACTACAGGGCGATCGCGACGAGCAGTAGCTTTCCAGTCAATCGCCTTGGTGTCATCGCCAATGGTGTATTCGCGAAGAGTGGCAAAGTCGGTTCCTTGGCCTCGTTTGCGCCGATTGATTTCACCAAATTCGGTAGAGTGAGCCAATCTTATTGAGAGTTCGTATAAGGCTTTTAAGTCGCTATAAACTTTCACTGAAGCTTTGAGGTCAATCTTTTTTTGTCGCCAGAAAAGCCCAAAGAAGCTCAGATAGCGGATCGTGACATTACCAAATTCATAATTGCCTCGTCGCCGTGGTCTAATTGTATAAGCTAACGCTTGGGTAGAATTGGGTTCAATATCAATTTCAAAATAGTCGATACTCTTAAGAAGACCAGGCGGAGAGTCATCTTTCACCAGCATATGGAGCTTGTTAGCACCGCTATTGGTGACAAAAAGATCAACGTCATTCTCGCGACCGATGGAAAATCTTTCAGCAAAATTTCTATTTACACTCACCAAATGTGGTGACTGAGTCAAATTCCAATCTATTATCAATAGCACCAGCAACAAGCAGTCAAGTACGATACCTGCTGTCGCCCAAACAGGATAGAAGCCGCTCAGCGCAAAAGGAACGAGCACGAATGCCAAAGCTAAATATAGTTTTTTGCTGGCAATCATCGATTCTTACTTAGCGCGGGACGGTAACTTGTTTCATCAGTTTAGCTATCACTTGCTCGATTGTAATACCCTCAAGTTCTGCCTCGGGCGTAAGCGCCAATCGGTGACGCAATATAGGTTCGGCAACGAATTTTATATTGTCTGGAGTAACAAAATCTTTTCCTTCGATCGCAGCATGCGCTTTAGCCGATCCCAGCCAGAGCAAGGCAGAGCGTGGACTTGCACCAAGAGCAAGATCGGACATTTTGCGCGACTTGTCTACCAGTTCCTGCAAATAATTTATTACGCTGTCCTCTACTTTTACCAGCTTGAGAGCCTCTCTGCATGCCAGGATTTCGGCTACTTCAAGAATTGCATCTGGCTTTGGAGAGTATCTGCGATAATGACCCTCTTGCCAATTCTTGAGCATTGTCCGCTCTGCATCAGCACTTGGATAACCCATTTGTATTTTGAACATGAAGCGGTCTAGCTGCGCTTCAGGCAAAGGATACGTGCCTTCAAATTCAATCGGGTTTTGAGTTGCTACCACTAAAAACAATTCGGGCAAACTTTGAGTTTCGCCCTCTAGACTGACCTGGCGCTCTTCCATTGCTTCAAGCAGTGCCGATTGTGTTTTTGGCGGAGTGCGATTGATCTCGTCTGCAAGCAAGAAACTTGTAAAAATGGGACCGCGTTTCAAGGCGAATGTTTTAGTAGTCAAATCATAAATGCTAGTTCCAAGAATATCTGACGGCAACATATCTGGCGTCAACTGAATTCGTCCAAACTGAGTGCCCATCAAGCTTGCTATCGTTTTCACAACAAGCGTTTTTGCCGTTCCCGGTACGCCTTCGAGCAGCACGTGACCATCTGCCAGAATGGCCACAAGCATCTGGTCGATCACCATTTCTTGTCCCACGATGATCTCGTTCAACCTGTCTTTCAATCGGTTGAATACTTTAGGAATCAACGATACATCTTCTCTTTCGACGACTTGCTCTTGCATTTTTTTGTCTCTTTGTTATTTGACTTTACCTAAACCTAAATCAGCGCCTATCTTATCGCATGACGATACGATGGCGTTCACTTGCTCATCTTTGAGTGCATCACTTCTCAACGCCTCTTGATATGTTTCAAAAACATTGGCGTCAGCTTCACTTTTAATCGATTTCAACTTTTCTTTCAGAGTTGCTGCGAATTTGTCATCCTTTTCGTAAACTGCCAGACCCAGCGCCCTTGCAAGCCTGGTCCTGAAAGAGGCAAATAGAATTTCAAGAATCAATTTGTTTGCTTTGGCGCGAGACCAGGTGTTGGCAAGACCGTTAATGTATTCGAGATTTGAAATCCGTCTGGAAGAATCAATTACCACTGCGCGCCCAAAGCGCTGAAATCCACTTGCGATACCAATGAATAAGATCAGAGCCAACTGCAAGGTTACAAGACCAGCTGGTCCGCGAGAAAGACGTATAAACACATTGGTGCCCCCGGTATATCCATGCGCTCGTTCGTCAAAAAGAATAGTACCGCCAGCGGTGCTCATCCAGTTTTCTAAAAACTGGAAATTGCTCCAGTACTCTATTTTAGAAATGGTTCTGTTTTCGCAGATGCTGACCAGCCCACCGATGATGACTTTACCCTTTTCGAGCGGAACAAAGCTCACTATTTGACCTAGCGAATCTTCAACTATTGGCTGACCACCACTCAAGCGCGAAGTAGGCTCTAATTTGAGACCGCCAACATCTTTGTTTTCTTCGAATTTTTCGATTGGATGCACATAAATCATTTCAGGCTTAAAGTCGAGGTCATCTAAACTCGATTGCTTACTCACTTTCTGGTCGACCTTTTTATTCATTCCGGCAGTTTTTGCAGACATTTTGAATTTAGACAGAATGTCAGAAGCAGAATAGAAGCTAAAATCGTCGAGATAAATCCAGGTGTTTCCTTTCTTGACCCATTTGATAATCTGATCGACTTCGAACTCTTTGAGCGTTTCTTTGGGTGCAATTGTGATAAGTGTTTGCCCGTAGCCTTGCAGCTGCCTGTAGGGCAATTCGAATCTGGCAGCTTTGTATCCAAGCCGCCTGGTTAATTCAAACAAACCCGATAAACCGCTTGCCTTCTCGTTAAACGTAGAAGACGAACGTCTGTCTGGCATCATTTTGTCCAATTCTTTTTGGAATACTACACCTGTAATGACAGAAAGCGCACTTGCCGCAAGCAGCACAGACAGCTGGATTGTAAGTTGTCGACGCTCTTTCAACTTAAACATCCGAGTTTTTTTCCTTAGCCTTTTGAGCTATTTCATTTTCGATTTTGCTCAAAAACTCAAGACATTTTTGATACTCTGCATTGGTAGCAGAATCGTTGCCAAACCAGATACCTTCTACAATATTGACCAGCTCTCGAAACGGTTGTCTGAGTTTTTTGAAAGACGATAGCGCGTAATAATATTCGTAATTAGTTCTTGTCGCAACGAATTTAAGCACGCCATTTTCGTCCATCAAATACAACGAACTCATATAAACAGCACGGCAAGCCTCTCTCCAATCTGAAACATTAGCGTGCTCTTGCGCTTTAGTTTTCCAGGCTTTGCTATCCAGAATTTCAAGCCCAGAAGCCAAACCAACTTTGGCCAACTGTGCCTGACGCTGCAAATCGCTCATTCGCTTGTAAAGAGTAAACAGCACGAGCACAATGATTACTATCATTGCCACAATGATGAGCATCTGCATGATGTCGCCTACAGATTTAGTATCTGCCACATCACCAAAATCTATTTTGAACTGTCGCAAAAAATCGACAATATTTCTGATTAGTCTTGCCAGAAAATCCTGGGCTGTAACAAGAATTTCAGGCGGATCTTTAAACTGATATTCGCCTGACATTTGACTCAAAGGCTTAGAAACATCTTGATACTTCATGCGGTACTACCTATTCCCGCTTCGCCAGAGTTTTCAGACTCGTATCTCACCTTGAGTACAGCAAGTTCATCAGCCATATCTTGACCTTCTTGACGAACTTTCATATCGGCATAATAAAGCCCGTAGAAAATAAAACATACAGGCCAGACAACCATATCTACTATCGATTCCCAGGCAGACCAGAGTATCTGCCAGTGTAAGGGTATATTTCCGCCCGAAGCATCATAGCCAAGCCTGAAAGCATCCGCTGCACAAAAAATGATTACAGGCAGATAGAGCGGCGGTCCAAGAATTGTGACTGCAACAGTTATAAGAAAGCCACCAAGTAACGTTCTTGGAAAAGCCCGAACGGAAAGAGACAAACCTTTAGCAATGACTCTTGAAACAGGAATCTTTTCGCAAACAGCAGCACACGAAACAAGAAAAGCGGCTGTATAAATGAATCCCATCGAAGTCAGCCACGAGAATAAACTTGCATAAACCATTATTATCGGCACAAAAGCAAGCGGCGAGCCCTTTTTAAAAAGAAAAGCGCTGACAATTACCGTAAGCGCACACGCTATTGAAGCAGCGATAATCAGTAAAACTACTAAGAATCCCACAGCTAGAAGTGCGCCTTGGCGCTTCATCACCACTTTTAAAGAATCGACAAGTTCACTTGAAAGCCCGTTTACCACTCGCACAATCGCAAGCTGTCGAAGATATAAGAACCATCTGGCGCCAAAAGCAACCAGCGAGGCTGCACAAAAAAGCAAAACCATCAGTGCTTTGGTTCCAGGGGCTGCTTTGGAAGCCATCATTCCGGACGATGAAACCTGAAAAAGCACCCTTGCAATCAAAACAAACAGGGTGGGAAAAAGCAAAAATTTAAACCAACTTGAAATATTAGCCCGATAAATCTGGAATGCTCGCCCCACCAAATCACCGACGGATTGCGAGTCTGGTTGGGATCCTTTAGTCGTTGGTGAATTCAAGAAGTTTACCGATTCTACTTATTGGGTTTTATGTAATTGGCGTATTGTATTTTAGAAGTGAACTTTCAAATTTAAACATGCCCAATTCCTTAGCTCAAAAACTCAGCGGCGTTAGAGACCTCAAACGGATACTTGAAATCACAGTCAACGAACTGGGAGACTCGTATTCTCTTGAGTCCTGCCAGGTCATGCTTTCCAGCCCTCTTGACCCTAATTTCACCTCGATTTGCGAATATCGCGACAAAGCGGGGCCAGACTTTCAAGAAGCCATAAGTTCAGTAGTGACCCCGCTTACGATTCCGCTCGTATTACAGGGTCGGACTTTTGGCTCGGTCAGCTTCAGCCGCCAGCCCGAACTTAATCACGATGAGCTAACCGAACTGCGCGTGACTGCAGGCGAGGTACAAGAAGTCATCCGCCTGGCTCAAGTTAATGACATTGTCCAGCGCGACTCAGGCAGAGAAGCCCTACTGCTTGAAATCGGCAATGTCATGAATTATTCGCCTGCAATTGGCGATGCCTTATTTGTAGTCGTAAATATCCTTGGCAAAGCCTTAAATGTAAGCCGTTGCCTTTTTATCTGCACAGACGACCATCAGGCGGGCTGGAAATGCTACGAATTTTGGCTTCAAGACAAAATCAAAAGCTGCAGAGAGATGTTCTGGCCATCTTCAGATTCAGCCATAGTGGCTCAAACTTTGCTAGCAAAACAGCCACTCATTGTTTATGAAGGACAAGAGAATTCATATGTTTCTCCAGTTCAAGAAGAATTGCAGTTTATAGGGGTCAAGTCTTTCCTCGGCATTCCCCTGCGCAGCAGCCAAAGCACCCACGGTTGTGTAATCGTTCAACAATGCGATTACAGAAGAGCCTGGACGCGCACCGAAATAGACATGTTGCAAAATTGCGCTGACAAGCTCGCCGAAGCACTGCTTAAATTGCCAGCAGAAAAATTGGCACGCGAGCCGATTATGCAATTGCACCAGCGTGTTGTGGCATTGAGCGAAAATGAGTCCACTGCCGAGCGCTCGATTCTTGAAGTTCGCCGAGCACTCAAAGGTGCTGTAGGCAACCAGGCAATTCCTACCGCACGCAAATCGAACGACCCGCCACCTCCGCCGCCTCCTCCAGTTCCAAAACCAGTAGTCAAACCGGTAGTTCCACCTCCGGCAACTCTACCTTCTGTATCTACAGTCAAAAGCGAACTTGCTGCCAAAGTCGAAGCGGAAGCTGCCAAAGCAAAAGCCTCAGACGCAATGGATCTGGGAGTTGACCCCGGCAAATCGGAAAGCGGAAAAACGATTGGCGGTGTGCTTGGTGGCTTGAGCAAAACCAAAACTCCTGCCGAAGCACTTGCCCCAGCTGAAACCAAGACTCCCGAACCTGAAGTAAAAGCACCCGAGCCCAAAGCTCCCGAGAAAAAAGAAGCAGACCCTTATGCAGATCTCGATTTTGGAGATTTTGGCGACCTCGACGATACCACAGCCGGTACCGCCACAACCGATGTCGAACCAATAAAAATCGAGCCCAAAGTCGAGGCTCCGGCAGCTGCAGAAGCCGCTGTTGCCGAAATCGTCAAAAAACCGAGCGATTCTGGAAGCTTCGATGCCAGTCCAGCCCAGTCCACCACATCTGGTGAGTGGGCAGTAGCATCTGCCGAAGTAGATGCAGTTCCGGCAGCAGAGGCAAAAGCTGAAACAAAAGAATCTTCAGCCAAAGCTTCATTCGACGACCTTGCGGCTAAAGCCAAAGCGGCGTTAGCTAAAATGTCGAGCACCAAGCTGCCGGCTGCCACTCCGCCAGCTGCTGGAGCGCCAGCAAAAGTTGAAGAACCATCTAAGGTCGAAGAAAAAGCTGAAGCAGTGGCTGAGCCTGCCAAGGTTGAAGAACCAGCAAAAGTCGAAGAGCCCAAAAAAGAAGAACCCGCAGCTGATGCAGGCGGTTCTAAATGGGGCAATCTCGACGCCATTCCATCTCCTTCAAAATCTTCACCTGCCACAGCACCAACTGGCGGCTGGGGCAATCTCGACGATATACCTGCACCTTCAAAACCAGCTGGTGGCGGAGGACTCGGGGGAGGTCTTCGTGGCTCGATGATGGGCAAAGCGAAAGCAACATCTGCTGCAAGTCCACTCATGTCCAGTCTTCGCAAGAAAGAAGCTGGTGGGGGTGCGCCGGCACCGCAATCGTCAGAACCGCTGGACGAAGGCGCAGCCAAGCAAAAACTCGACGCAATACTTTCTTCTTCAAGCAACGAAACATCAGATTATGTTTTTGCTACACCGGGTCTTGATATGCGTGTTGCAGGCAGAATTGATGGATGGATCGCTCAAATAGAAAAGAAAGATCGTTATAAGAACGGTCATGCAAGACATGTCGCTCAGTATTCAGTAGCTTTGGCAAAAGAGATGGGATTGAGCGAAGAAGACCAAAACAAAGTTCGCCTGGCAGCTTTATTGCATGACCTTGGCAAGCTGCCGATCCCGCAAAACATTTTGCAAAAGCCAGAAGATGAACTTGCAGACGAAGATTTCGTAGCAAAAATGGGTCATACCGCAGCTGGTGCCCAAGTGCTTGAGAGCTTTCCTGATCTTGCAAACCTGGCACCGATTGTCGTCTCCCACCACGAAGAATTCGATGGCGAGGGCTTCCCGCAAGGACTAAAAGGCGATGATATTCCAATATTGGCACGTATCATCTGCGTGGCAAATCGCTATCACGAACTTGTAGCAACCAAAACTTATGGACCAGGAATTGCTGAAGCCGAAGCGCAGAAAATCATCAAAGACGGCTCTGGTGCTCAGTTCGATCCCAAGGTTGTAGATGCTTTCAACAAATTAGTGGAATCAGGAACTCTTCCTGCTTCTTAATCAATATTAGTTGAAAAAGCTGATTTGATTTGTTTCGCCAATTACGCCAGCATCGTACTTAGAAATTTGCGACAGCTTCATGACGAAGTTGTATACGCGAGGCGATGAAACTGCAATTACATCTTGCACAGGCAAGTTGTGTTGCTTACCTTGCGAAGTCAAGAATACAAACTTATCGCGTGAAACAGAAACGATTTTGCCTTTGTATTCTCTACCAAAACGCGTTTTTATTACTTCCTCATTATCGCTTGCAGGCGCAATATCACTGATTTTAGAACCAGCGTTGAATAAACATTTGCCTTCTACAACAACTCCAGCGTCGGTAGAATTTTGTTTGCAATTAAAAAGGACTCCGCTGAGTAAATAATCTGCGTTGCCCTTTTTGAATTCTTTTGGATCTGCGTAAACCTGGTTAGGTAGTAGGTCTACTCGGTTGTTAGCAATAATGACTTCGGCCTGACTTGTATTAATAGGTCCGATTTTTTTTGTGCGTGTAAAACCGCTCAACTCTGTGACGCGGCTTTCGTTGGCTGTTTTGCAATGCACTTGCGCAGCATCGGCAGGACTTGCACTGCTCAAATACAGTGTGGCAAGAACAACCAATAAACTCGATAAGCGACGCATAACCTCTCCCTTCGGCTCTTTGTGATGCGCTTATCGTACACCGTTGACACCTATACGCAAGCGTTACGCCCATTCACATTCTAAACATATTGTTGAGATATTTTTCTAAAGCCAGATGTGCTGCCGTTCTTCGATTTGTAAACTTGTAAACAACACTGCTTAAAGAACTTAAGAATCGATATTGAACGGATTTCTCAATCTTAAGGAAAGATGAAAACGCACTATTCATGCCCATCTAAAAGCATATGCGTTAAGGTTGCCTTTATATTTCAGAATTCTCAAATCACGACCTCGGCGGTCTCAATATAAAACGCTGAATTCCGCCACCAAAGACTCTTTGTAATGAATCTTCTATCCACTGCTGCCTGCTTGAACTGTTGTGATAAACCTTTCCATTTTCTCCAACTATTCCTATATGCGATCCGCCTCCACCGTTCTCCCATCCGGATCTTCGAACTATCACAACCACATCGCCTGGCTGAGCGTTTTGAAGCCCATCCTGTTTAGTCCATCCGTTTCGCTGCAGGATCTGACTCAATCCAGCTACCCCTGCATGTTTTGCGTAATTGAATCCGGCTTTGTTGAGAGCAGCAGATACAGACGCGGCACAACCTAATCTACCGGGTGTTCCTGGAATGAATTTGAACAGTTGCTGCCCCACAGAATCTCTGGCCGCCTGAGTAATGCTGTTCGTGCGATCAGATTGGGGCCTATTGGGTCGTTCCTGTGGTTCTTCAAAACCAGGGCTGGGTCTTTCATTAGGTCTATCATTGTGCCTGTGATTGGGCCTTCGTCTTTGCGGCAAAGGCGAGTGCTCTTCTTCGTACTCGTGCTCTTCATTTTCGTAGGGATGTTCGGTCCATGATTCGTCTTGCCATCGCTGAGGCGGCGCAAAACGATCCGCTCGCCTATAGTATTCTTGCCAGTAATTCTTCCAATAACTGTCATAACCCTGATGAAGTTGATTCTGCACCATATTTGGTTGCATACAGTGTTCAGAAATCATAGGTCTATAGAACGGGTTAAAAACATCTGGCTGCATAAAGACGTTCGGACGCATAGGTCTGTTTAGCGAACTAAACACATTTGGCTGCATAAAAGTATTCGGCTGCAAGAGTCTATCGTAAGGGTTGAATACCTGAGATTGCCTTGACATATCCGGTCGCATCATGAATTCTGGACGCATTTGATGAGAACCAGAGACCGGAGAAACCCCTAGCGTAGACGACTCAAAAGAATTCCTCTGTCCCGAATCATTTTGCTGTCTGTTACTGCGCAAGCTAACAAAATCGTTTGGCGATATAAAATCAAATGTTGACGGACAAGGCCTACATTCTCCAGAAAAATTTGCAAGATTATTCTCTATCCCCGCGTTCATATATAAATCACTCCTTGCGTGAAATTGCATAAATCAAAGCGCAGCACGACCACTCGAATCTTGATTCGAGCACCAGATACGGTGACACACAAACAACTGTCAGACTGCAACACTATCAAAGTGCCGCAGCCAAAACAGACGCACGGTCCTACTTATCGCCTAAATATTTTGAATAACGACTTAAAAGCCCCGCCAACGCCATTTGTAAAAATTCAGCGGGTAATCAAAAACTATAAATAACCAAGTTTTTAGATCTTCAATGGCAGTCTATTAGAAGAGCTGAAATTAGACAAGACCCATTTTTCATGCCGATAAGGGAAACTACGTAGACGTTTTGCTATTCTATTGAAATGCTTGAAAAAACTCTGGCGTCTAATTTCAAAAACAAGTGCACTACCGCATCTGATGCTGTATCCACAATAAAGTCTGGCGACAAGATTTTTATTCACGCAAACGCTTCCAATCCGTTCCCTTTAGTAGATGCGCTGGTAGAGCGCGCCCAAGAACTAAGAAACATAGATGTATTTCAGCTCTTGAGTCTTGGCGACGCAAAACACGCCCACGAAAAATATCGGGATTCTTTTCGAGTACAGTCTTTATTCATAGGTCACAACACGCGCGAAGCGGTTAATGGCGGTCGCGGTGATTATATTCCTGTGTTCATGAGCGAGATTCCCGAGCTCTTCAAATCAAGAGCAATCGACTTAGACGTAGCACTTATACAAGTGGCCCCACCTGACAAGAACGGCAATTGCAGCCTGGGTTTGGCTGTAGAAGCTACTCTTGCAGCAGCGATGAGTGCAAAATATGTCATTGCTGAAGTAAATGAGCAAATGCCTCGAACACGTGGTGATTGCAACGTGCCGCTTGACAAAATAAATAAGATTATCGAGACAAATCGACCAATACCTGAATTGATTTCAAGACCTTCGACCGACATAGATAAAGCCATAGCAGCCAATATCGCCACTCTTGTCGAAGACAGATCGACCATGCAATTGGGAATCGGATCAATCCCAAATGCAGTTATTGGTTTTCTAAAAAACAAACAAGACCTTGGCATTCATACCGAAATGTTTTCTGATGGCTTGCTTGAGCTTATAGAGGCCGGTGTAGTTACTAACAAATACAAAACTGTTTTGCCGGGCAAAATTGCAGTGTCTTTCGTTCTTGGCACTAAGCGTGTTTATGATTTTGTGCACGAAAACGAAAATGTCGAATTTCATCCTTGCGACTATATAAATGATCCGTACATCATTTCGCAAAACAAAAAAATGGTCGCTATCAATTCGGCAATAGAAGTAGATTTGACTGGACAGGTAGCAGCCGATTGCATAGGTTCGCGATTGTATTCAGGATTTGGTGGACAGGTCGATTTTATGCGAGGCACCGCCAGATCACCTGGAGGTAAACCGATAATTGCTCTTCCATCAACAGCTAAAAACGGTAGCATTTCAAAAATAGTTGCCTCACTGACTCCCGGCGCCGGCGTGGTTACTGGGCGAGCAGACGTGCACTATGTCATTACCGAATATGGAATCGCTCAATTGCACGGCAAGAGCTTGCGTGAGCGCGCTAAAGCGTTGATTGAAATCGCTCATCCAAAGTTTAAGGCTGATCTTGAACAACAGGCATTTTATAGTAAATAACGACTTATCTTCTTCTTGAGCCAAGTATTGTTTTTAAAATCGACGCCATTCGATCCGGCGGTAAGTTACTCATTTGAGTTTGAAGTGCTTCTTTCAAATCATCTGGAAAATTTTCAATCAATCCTTTGAGATCGGCTTGTGTAATTTGCTCGCCATTCATCAATTTGTCTAAAATTGCACCCTGTCCAAAATCTTGATCCAACTTGTCTAGAGTGTCTCCAAAATCCAACAACGACTGAACAATTTTTCCAAGGTCAGAACCTGGTCCTTTGATTTGTGCACCGACAGCCTTTATTGTTTCAGGCGGAAATTGCTTCAAAAGCTCTGCTCTTTGCTGCAACATTTTCCCCATGGATGAATCGGGATTTCCAGACGAGTTGAGCATTTCTGAAATCATCGAACCAAGCGGCGAGTCACGCATCTCAGGAGGAACAGAGTCGAGGGCACGCTTACGCTCGTCTTCGCTCAAATTCTGTCCTTTGAAAACTTTTCCTAAAGCACCACCCAGATCTGTATTAGCAAACTGTTTGCCTCTTTCAGACTCTTTCATCCAGTTTTCAAAAGCATCCATTGATGAGATCATCAGGTTAGCTTCTTTACCATCAGGAGAACCTGCTCCTTCTAGAATCTTTCGAAGATCAGGACCCTTCCTTATACTAAAATCGAGCAGATAGTCTTTCACTTCCAAGGGCTTTTCTTTAGGCTTCAGCCTATTAAAAGTCTCTATAAACTTCTGACCAAATTCGGTTTTTGCAAAATTCTGGCCGGCTTCTCCTTTTGCAAGCCATTCTTCAAAAGCCTTGCTACCACTAGGTGTCTGCAAATATTTTCTTAAATCAGCTGCATTTATTCCCTGTCCTAGTGGCTTATCACCAGCTATTTCGTTTATTTTTTCGCCAATGAATTCGCCAATGGAACCAAATGCGGCTGTAACGTCTTGCCCGTTGCGCGTTAAACCTGTAATAGGAGCGGTAATCGCTCCACGTTCAGAATTGACCTCGTCAGGTGTAACTGCTCCGCTGTTATTTCGGTCCAGGACTGAAATTACTTCTTGCATCATACGCGGAGAAGGGTCTTCACTGGCAGTGCCACCAACAGCTCTACCATCGGCGGATTCTGGCTGTTGCTCTCCATCGGAAGCCAAATTCAGTATCTCCAGAGCAAGAAAAGTTCAGACCGATCTCTATATGCCCAGTTCGAGTGAATTTCAGATTGAAGACAAGGCGCCGAGATAATTCCGGCAAGAAGCCGAAACTCTTAACTGACTCTTGGTTGTGCTGGAGTTGATTAAACTGAAGCTACTTCGTTGTTGAGAAGGTCGCTTACGTCAGTACCTTTGAGGCTCAAGCTGATTTTGTGCTCTTTTGGAGCGAATTTTTTGATTACAGCTTTCACTTCTTGACCGACCTGAACTACTTCTTCAGGACGGATGTTGGTCTGATCAGACATTTCCACTGTAGGAAGCAATGCATCTACACCAGGATAAATCTGAACGAAAGCGCCGAAGCTTTGAATCTTTCTGACAGTACCCGAAACGGTTTGACCTTCCTGGAACTTGTCTTCGATTTCTTGCCAAGGATCAGGCTGCATTTGCTTGAGACTCAAGCTGATGTGACCTTTCTCCTGGTCTACTTTCAATACTTTGGTTGTGATTACCTGACCAACTTTCAAAACGTCGGATGGGTGCGATACGCGCTCCCATGAAATTTCGGAAATTGGAAGCAAACCATCTAATCCACCAAGATCGATGAAAGCACCAAAGTCGGCGATACGGACAACTTCGCCCGATACGATTTGACCGGATTGAAGTGTTCCCAAGATTTTTTCGCGCTGAGCTGCTTTTTCTTCCTGAATGGCAAGACGTTGGCTCAAAATCAATTTGTTGCGCTTGATGTCGGTTTCCAAAATCTTCATTGGAATTTCCATACCAATCAATTCTTCTGGAGTTGTTCCTTTTACGCGCAATTGGCTGGCGGGAACGAAACCGCGCAATCCATATACATCAACAACCACGCCGCCTTTGACCACATTGGAAATTTTGGCTTTGATTGTTTCGTCGTTTTTCTTGTGGTCTTCAAGCAAGACCCAACCACGAGCCTGAGCTACACGTTTGAGCGAGAGGGTCAACTGACCATTTTCATTCTCTTCCTTCAATATGTAGAACTCGAGTCGGTCGCCGACTTTGACTACATCATCCAGTTTGTCGACCGGAACGTTTGAAACTTCTTTCTGAGGTACGAATCCTTCAGACTTGGCTCCAACGTCAACCAGAACTCCATCGCGCTCAACACGAACCACATCGCCTTTGACGATGTCGCCTTGCTCGTATTTCTGCTGAAGCGTTTCTTCTAATAAACGTTCAAACTCCTCTTTGAGTTGATTTTGTTGGTCTGACACTGAGTTAGCTTCTCCTTTAGCCTGAAGAACTTGGGGCATATCTACTTACTGTAACCTCTCTTGGCCTAATTTTCCGCTACATGCCAATCGAAAGGCTTCGATGGTTTTGACTGCCGCCCAAAAAAGAGCAGAAGTCACGTAGCGAAGCTACCAAATATAGAGTAAATGTTCTAAAGACTTCAAGAGTTATGTCTAAATCATTTACCGAAAATCTCTTTTTTGTTGCAAGTTCGTTGCCAATTAAACAACTGACAATGCTCAAATTAGATGTTTGTCATTTCAGACGTCGTGAAATTCCTGACAAGTGTTTTGTGCATGATGCTCGATCAAAACTCGATATATGCAAACTCGTATTGATGCATCACTTTTCCATACTCTTCGAAAACCCTTTATATAAGCCACTCTTGTAAGGTTTTTCATAAATGAAAATAAGACATTTGAGTTGCCTATAATTTTGTTTTCCGGACCCAGTTCATCAAATCGAACGAGATGAGGCAGACGACATGAAATTGAGAAACAAAGCTTTGATAATGGCATTAGCCCTGTCGATGCCCTTAATGAGCATTTCAGCGACTAAGGCACAAGCAGAGGGAGTAGACACACAAAGTAACTTCCAGGTTGAAGAATCAAAAGAGCGCCTGAAACGCGCTAAAGCAAGATTGGACATTTCCAAAGAACAAGTCAACGCAGCAAAAATC
Organism: uncultured Candidatus Obscuribacterales bacterium; assembly: GCA_964572515.1. Classification (GTDB taxonomy): domain Bacteria; phylum Cyanobacteriota; class Vampirovibrionia; order Obscuribacterales; family Obscuribacteraceae; genus Aved-18. The sequence continues at coordinate 152,715 of CAZNEW010000003.1, forward strand.
AGATTGAAAGCAGCTGAAGCTGAATTCAAAGCTGCAAAAGCGAACTATGAAGCCAGAACTTTAGACACCCAGGCTCAAAAGCTTTCTGAAAACTCGGGCTTGCCAGAAATTCCAGAAGCATTGATCAAACAAAACACACCAAAATCGATTGCTGCTGTTTACCCTGAAGCAAAATCAGCTGAAAAACAAGAAGCAACCGCTGCACCAGTTGTAACTCCAGCTGAAACACCAGACCTTTCAAGCACACGTTTGAAACAGACCGATTTCAACGCTCAGGATCTGACACCACAAGCTCAGGCTCCTGTTGGTCAAACACCTTCACAGTCGATGCTCGAACAACCTTCAATCGTTCCTTAACGGCGACTGAATCCAAAATTGAAAAGACCTCGACTATGTCGGGGTCTTTTTTGTTTTATGTCTATCATCCAGCCCCCGGGGTCCGGGCCACAGAATCAATTTTGATCGAGACCTAAATGCACTTTGCTGGTTCTAAAATTTCCAGAGCAGCACGAGCAGCTTCTTGTTCTGCCGCTTTCTTGGAAGGACCTGTACCAAGTCCTCTGGGCTCGCCAGAAACACTTACAGACACTGTGAACGAAGGCGAATGAGCAGGACCGTCGTTGGACAAAACTGTATAAATAGGAAGGCCAAGTCCACGCCCCTGAGTGTACTCTTGCAAGTGGGCTTTGAAATTGTCTTTGGTTTCGCTTCTATCTATAGAGGTAGCGTGCGAGCCGAACAAACTAACTACCAGGTTCTGAACCATAAAGAGTCCTTGATCCTGGTAAATGGCTCCAATTAGAGCCTCCAGAGCGTTCGCCACTATAGACGGTTTCATCTGAACCTGACGTCCCAACAATATATAACGATCGAGTCCCATTGCAAGTCCGATCTCAGAAAGCGTTTTGTCGCTAACAAGGGCGGCGCGGATTTCGGTTAACTGCCCTTCAGAATAGTCACCAAATCGATCTAGTAAATATTCACTAATAACGAATTTGAGCACTGCGTCGCCGAAGAATTCAAGACGTTCGTAATCGACAGCGCCAGGATTTTCATTTACGTACGAATTGTGGGTAAGCGCTTCGTTCACAAGCCCCATGCGACCGCACGTTACATGCAGTTTGGCAAGCAACTGATCCAGTTGCGTCATTCTTTTAGGCGTCATCTCGTAAACGCTTGTATTCATATTAGGTCCAGGCACCACACAGGTAGCCACCGATTTCAACGCAACTCCACTCTTCAAGTCTTATAAATCCCACTTTAGAACTATCCTTACAAGCAAGATACCGTAATCAAGCTAGTTTTCACCAATTTGTAAATCAGTATTACACTAGAAAACTTATATACAGAATCTATAACATGGGCAAAGCTGGCTCATTACCCGTGAATTGACGTGTAGCGCTGCAAAGAGCCTAATCTGAAGTGACTATAATCAAGTCCCGATGACCAATTAGCGATGTCGGGATGTCTTCAAGCTGGTATCCTTAACAGTAACCAAATAGGTAGTTTCTCTTGAAAAGCGCCTGACTGCGCGCCAACGAAGCAAGAAATTCAAAGGAAATTAGATGTACGAGTTGCAACTTTCTCAAATCTTCATCTTCGTCTTAGTAGGATTCGCTCTGCCAGCGCTTGGAATGATACTGCTGGCATGGGTTCTGCAATTAGTTCTGGGTTATCACACCCCTAACCCAATCAAGAACCAGCCTTACGAATGCGGTATGAAACCCATTCAAGAAGCCATTCTGCAATTCGACATCAGATACTATTTGTACGCCTTACTATTTATATTGTTCGACATCGAAATCATTTTCATCATTCCATGGGCTCTTTCCACCGACCGCCTGCCTGCGATTCTAGGCAAAGGCGCCTGGTGGCTTGGACCTGCAGAAATCGGCGTATTCATGTTCATACTTGTTTTCGGTCTAGCGTATGCCTGGAAGAAGGGCGCGCTGGAGTGGGATCCCTAAAGGAGAATTCAGCACAATGTCCCAAGAGGAAATGCAAGATCCAATCAATTTTCCGGTGGCAGAGGAGCTGAAGGACACAGTTACCCTGACCTCGGTTAGTGCTTTGACTTCTGCATTGTCGAAAGTAATTTCGCCAATTGCAAACTGGGCACGTTCAAGAGCGGTATGGCCTCTGACTTTCGGAACCTCATGCTGCGCCATCGAAATGATGCACGTAGGCATGTCCAAATACGATATTTCTCGTTTTGGTTCTGAAGTATTTCGTGCCACCCCTCGCCAGGCTGATTTGATCATTACTGCTGGCACCATTACTCGTAAAATGGCACCTGCTCTCATTACTTTGTATGAGCAATTACCCGAACCCAAATATGTAATCGCCATGGGCGCTTGCACCGTAACTGGTGGCATGTTCAACGATTCTTATTCTGTCGTGCAAGGTGTCGACCGCATCATTCCAGTAGACGTCTATTTGCCCGGTTGCCCTCCGCGTCCAGAAGCCCTTCTTGACGCCCTGATGAAACTACAAGAAAAAATTCGCACTGAAACTTACGAAAAACGTGCTGGTCGCGTTTATGCTCAACGTGCCATTCGTCACGTCGACTACGATACAGGACTTCCAGTCGAGCTCCTTGTAGCACAAGCCCAGAGCGAAACTAAAGAAGCAACCAAAGAAGAAGCGAAAGAACAAGACAAAGCAAGCTAATTGAGAAATAAAAATGACTGATACTCCAGCGGATCCTAAAGAACCAGAGAAAAAAGAAGAAGCTAAAGAAGCTCCCAAAGCGGCTGCGCCAGAAGGTGCCAAGGCTGCCCCCGCCGGTGCTAAAGCAGCACCTGCAGGAGCTAAAGCGGCTGCACCAGCTGCCGCTGCCGAACCTGCGGCACCACCCGCACCACTTGAGCCGGCATTCTTTGGAAAATTCCTCAAAGAACATGGTTTTGAGTCAACCCGCCTGCCTGATCACTCAAACAAATGCGAAGCACTCGAAATTCAAGCAAAAGATCTAATTGGTATTTTGAAAATCTTGCGCAGTGCCGATGAGACCAAACTCAACCTGCTCATCACAATTTCAGGTGTTGATTCGCCTGATACTTATGACACCGTTTACCATCTCTGGTCATACGAAAATGACAAAGAGCTGGTGCTCAAAGTTTTGACCAAAAAAACCGAAACACCGGCAGACGGACTACCCCTAATTCCAAGTATCGCCAATTTCTGGCCTGCTGCAAACTGGCACGAGCGCGAAACTTACGACTTAGTCGGTATCCGCTTTACTGGTCATCCATATTTGCGTCGCATTCTAAACCCATGGGATTGGGATGGACACCCGCTGCGCAAAGACTACAAACAACCGGTCGATGTGCTCAACGACAAAAACCCCATTTCGTTTAGATAATTCAAGTAGGAAATCGCAATGTCCACCCACGAACTTACAACAACCCAGGAACCAGGAGCCAGTCTTCCCAAACTGAAGACCGACGAAATGGTTATCAACATGGGTCCGCAACACCCTGCCACGCACGGTGTATTGCGAATGGTTCTAACTCTCGATGGAGAATGGGTCAAACACGCTGAGGCTGTACTCGGGCACTTACACAGAGCTCAGGAATGGCAAGGACAGAACCGCACCTGGTTTCAGTATCAAGCACTTATCGACCGCGTCGATTATCTTTCTGGCATGTTCACATCATGGGCACTCTGCCGCACTGCAGAAGTACTTGAAGAACAAGCCATACCCGAGCGTGCAGAATGGCTTCGCGTCATGGTTTCGGAAATGAACCGCATTTCTTCCCACTTATTGTGGTTGGGAACTTACCTTATTGACCTTGGTGCCATGTTCGGATTTCCTTTCTATCCTTTTAGAGAAAGAGAAAAGCTACTCGATTTATTTGAAGAAATTGCCGGTCAGCGCATGATGTTCAACTATATTCGTATCGGTGGAGTTCAGCGGGACCCTAAAGCGACCTGGTTTCAGCGCTTGAGAAAATTCACCGAAGAATTCAACGATCGTGTAGACGAATACGAAGCAATCGTGACCGAAAATCCAATCTTCTTGCGCCGTACAAAAGGCGTTGGCATTTTGCCTTTGAGCCTGGCAAAAGAATTTGGTGTCACTGGTCCTTCCCTTCGCGGCTCCGGTAGCGACATGGACTTGCGCAAAACCAAACCATATTCGGTTTATCCAAAACTCGATTTCAATGTTCAATGGATTAACAAGCCCGAAGGCGGCGACACCTGGGATCGTTATATTTTGCGTATTCGCGAAATGCGCGAGTCAAACAAAATTATTCAACAGTGTCTGGACATGATTCCTGAAGGTCCAGTCATAACCAAGAAACAAATTGCCGGACTTCGTGTGAAAGCAGGAGAAGGCTTCTCGGCAGTCGAGTCGCCACGCGGCATTCTTGGCTGTTATGTGACATCGAATGGTTCTGACAAACCAGTTCGTTTTCGCTGGCGCAACCCTAGCTTCTGCAACTTGTCGGTTTGCGGCAAACTGCTAGAAGGACATCCAATCGCAGACATCATGGCGATATTTGGATCAATCGACGTTATTCTTCCCGACGTAGACAGATAAAAGGAAAATCAAAACAGCGATGAATGCAGAGGAAATTTTCAAACTGACAAGATTGACCGGCGTTTGGCTGTGTCTGATCTTCATCCCCGTATGGGGTGCCTGTTGGGCAGTCGGAATTTTAATACCAAACATTTTGACCGAACTTGGCAAAGATAGTTCTGCACAAAACCTTTTGATGTTCATCTCTGACTTATGCAGAACACTTACTCCAATATTGTCTGTATTAGTATTCATTCCTATTAATGCGATGTTCATGGTTCTTTTCGAACGTCGCGCACTAGCCCTTTTCACTGTGCGTATGGGTCCTAACCGTACTGGTTTCGATGGTCTGGCTCAGACAGCTGCCGACGCTGTCAAACTTCTTTTCAAAGAAGACATCACACCAACTGGTGCCGATGCTGTTTTGTTCACACTAGCTCCTATCATATTTTTTGCTCCTTCAATTTTTGGTGCCCTTCCTCTGCTTGCTGCAATCACAGGCAACCATGAATTGTTCCAGATAGTCAACGTTCCAACTGGGGTATTCTACATACTAGCTGCAGCCTCACTTCCAGTGGTGGCGCTGGTGATGGCAGGATGGTCAAGTAATAACAAATACTCTCTGGTAGGCGGACTGCGTGCAGCAGCTCAGGCTGTCAGTTACGAAATACCGCTAGTTCTTGCTCTCGTTACCATGTGCTTGATGGCAGGCACACTCGATGTAGTGAAAATAGCCGAACAGCAGGCCGGCGGAATTCTCAACTGGAATATTTTTGGTGGCGGTGCCCTGGTTGGGCTAGACAAAGCCCTGCCTGCGCTGTTCTCCGGCAACGCAGCCGAGTGGAGCGCAACACTTGCAAAATATTATCCTCATGGATTTCTTTCAGCACTGGCTTCTGTGATTCTGGTTGTCTGCACAATCATTTTGTGTGGCTTGTATCTCACTGGCGCTTGCGCTGAAATCAACCGTATTCCATTCGACTTGCCCGAAGCTGAATCAGAACTTGTTTCAGGCTATAACACCGAATACTCCGGAATCAAATTCGCTATTTTCTTCCTGGCAGAATTCACTAACCTATTTATTGTTTCAAGCATTGCCACAGTAATGTTCTTTGGTGGCGGCGGCAACCCAATTCCCCAGTGGATTCTTGCCATGCTTCCAATGGAACAGATTTCAGCAATGATGAATGCGTTGCTCGATATTCCAATAAACAAATTACAGATACTAGATCCCAAAACATTCTGGAATGCTTTTTGGGTCATAGTCAAAGTTTATTCAATTGTATTTTTTGCAGTACTGGTCCGCGGAACCTTACCAAGATTCCGTATTGACCAGCTCATGGATTTTGGTTGGAAACGTCTCGTTCCACTAGCCTTAATCACCTTCTTAGTTGTTGTGTTTGCAAGAGTCGCGGTGGTATGTCATGCAGGGTAACTTATTAGATCGAGCAATCGAAAGCTTCAAGCGCATTGGCGAAGGTCTCAAAACCGTTTTGATGCACTCGCTGCGAGAGCCTATTACTCTCGTTTACCCGGACATTGTCACTGAAATGAAACCTCATTTCCGCGGGCGTCTGGCTCTGACAGTCAACCCAGATACGGGCGAACACTTGTGCATCTCTTGCCGTCAGTGCGAGCGTGTCTGTCCCGATAAATGTATCGATATCAACGCGCACAAAAGCCCCGAAACAAACAAGCTCGAATTGATCGATTTTAGAATCGACCACGGACTTTGCATGTTCTGCGGCTTGTGTACCGAAGTTTGCCCTACTCAGTGCATTATCAACACAAACGATTTCGAAATGGCTGACTATTCACGTGAGTCGCTCATTTATGACATCAAACGTTTGACTCTCACCCAAGAAGAGTCTGGCTATTATTTCGAACGCAAAGAAATGCCCAAGCCAAAACCAAAACCGGCGAAACCAGCAGCAGGCGCAGCACCCGCAGCCCCAGCGGCAGCACCAGCTGGAGCAAAAGCCACCGCACCCCAAGGAGCGAAGGCCGCCGAAACTAAGGCACCTGAAGCAAAAACTGAAGAACCTAAAAAAGAAGAGCCCAAAGCTGAAGCTAAGGCTGAAGAGCCTAAGAAAGAAGAAGCTAAGACTGACGAGGAAAAATCATCCTAATGTTCAACATTCAAGATATAGTCAGCGCGCCGCAAACAGAAATGGTTTTGTTTTATCTCATAGCAATCATCGCAATTCCTTTTGCGGTAGGTGTGATTTTTGACAAAAATGTCATTCGAAGCGGTTTTCTTTTGATCGGTGTGTTTGGTGGTATTTCGGCACTCTTCCTGCTTTTGAAAGCCCAGTTTTTAGCCCTGGCTCAACTGATGATTTATGCAGTAGGCATCACACTTGTAGTAGTTATCGCTTTGATGTTGACGAGCGACAAACTGAATTCAGAAATTGCTTCCGAAGAGCAGGACATCGAAAACGAGCCTGCAATAATGCAACTCATAGACAAAACCAAAAGAGCATTTCCTTTTGTGGTCGCATGGCTCAGTTTCCTCACCATCTATCTTTCGCTTAGAACCGAAGGCTGGATACCGCTGAACAAAGCAGCAGAAGGCGTAGATAATTTGGAAACAATCGGCACTGCGCTCACCACATCGTATTCGTTGCCTTTCGAATTCGCGTCTGTATTGCTGCTTGCAGCCCTGATTGGAGCAATCATGCTTGCAAAAGCTCAATCAAATAAAGATTTGGATCAGTCAGAAATTCAAAACCAGGAGTAAGTCGTGGAAAATTCAAAACCAAACATGCTAATGACCTACGCATACTGCGGCATTGTATTCCTGGCTTGCTGCTTCATTTTCGGCATTTCGACCAATGGTGGCGGCGAAAAAATCATCCAAGACAACAACATGGATGTGATTTTCTTCTTCATTATCACAGTGCTTGGAATTACTTTCAGATACATGCTCAACTGCTCGCCATCCTTCTGTTTTGCAGCCGGCGCACTTGGTTCTTTCATAGTCTTGACCGTAGGTCAGGATCCAATCATCAAATATTTGACTCTTGGCGCACTGCTTTTTGCAATCGGCATGTATGGCATGGTAGTTTCGCGCAACGCTGTCAGAGTTTTGATGTCTATCGAATTGATGCTAAATGCCGTCAATATCAATCTGATTACATTTTCTCGTTTCGTCGATCCTGCAGATGTTAAAGGTCAGCTCTTCGCCATTTTCATTCTTACCGTAGCTGCTGCAGAAGCCGCAGTCGGTCTGGCTATCGTGCTATCTCTTTATCGCAATATGTCGACTGTCGATATGCAGCGCTTCAACTTGCTTAAGTGGTAAGACACTAAGGCGCAAAACAGCATCAAAAAAATGAGCCTCAAGAAAATCTCGAGGCTCATTTTTTTACGACTTAATTGTGGTTATCTTGAACGAACTTTCGGTCTTGATTCATTCACAACGATTTTGCGTCCATCAATTGTTTCACCGTTGAAATGCTGAATCGCTGCTTCAGCATCTTCTTTGCTTTCCATTTCGACAAAAGCAAATCCGCGTTTGCGGCCAGTTTCGCGGTCTATAGGCATTGCTACAGATACGACTTTGCCTTTTTCAGCAAACAATTTTTCCAGTTGTTCTTCAGTAAGACTGAAGGGCAGATTCCCTACGTATAACTTGTTCATTCAAACCACCTAAACTAATCTCATCAAATTTCGTTTGTAGCCAAACAAGGGATTCCTGTGCCAAAAGTGCACGTCTCGCTCAAAACGAAGGCTAATAGTATGACATTAAGATACAAAAATTGGAATGTACCGAGATTTGAAGCTCGCATTTTCCTAAAGAAATCTAATCTTGCGACTAATCTAGGGCTTCTGACAAGAAGTTGAGAGCCCAATCGTGCAGCTGGTTCCATCCAAGAGCATGTCTCATTGAACCCACACGACGTCTTTTCTCTTCAATGCTCATAGAGAAACTATAACTTAGAGCCTGGGCAAACTCTTTTGGATTTTGAGGATCCACAATTACCGCTCCAGATTTGAGCTCGTTTGCACAACCTGCTTCCTGACTCAAAATGAGTACACCTTGCTGGTCGAGGCGGCATGATACAAACTCTTTGGCAATAAGATTGAGCCCGTCTTTGAGCGAATTCACTGCCATCACACTTGCGGCTTGATACCAGGCGGCAAGGTCTTCCTGGCTGATTAAGCCATCAAGGTGCAGAATTGGTTTCCAACCGTCCACTTCGAATTTTGTGTTGATTTCGGAAATTTTGTCTTTAACCGCCTGGCTATAACTTCTGTACGAAATATCGTCAGACTGTGGATTTTGGGTTATTTGTACATAGTGGAATCTGCGCAGATACTCTTTGTTGTCTTGCAGAAAATATTCAAGACCAAGCAGTTTTTCAAGCACGCCTTTGCTGTAATCGAGCCTGTCTACTCCAAGCATGATGAAATTGGATAGTCGATGTTCGACTGCCAGCGACTCGGCTTTTGGTCTTGCCTTCATCGCCAGTTTTTGCCAGCGATCCAAATCAAGACCAAGCGGCAATACTTTTAAACGGGTAGTACGCCCCTTATAGCGAACCGTCAACTTTTCGCCATCGAGCTCAGCGTCAGGGAAAAGAAGAGCGACTGTATCCATGAAATTGATTGCGTATTCAAGCGTGTGAAATCCAAGCAATGTGTTTGCAAGCAAAGACTGCACGATTTCAATACCAACTCTAGATTCTGCAATAAATTTGGCATCGGGCCAGGGAATATGCCAGAACTGACACACCACCACTCCATGCTCCATGCTCATGGAAGGAGCGCTCAGAGCGAATTGAAAATCGTGTATCCAGGAAATACTTGGAAAACTTGCGCCAGTAACACTTTGACTTTGAGCAGCCAATTCTTGACACACATGTTTGTAAGCACGCCAGTCTTCCAAATTAAAGCGTGCGTGCTCTGGCATTGCGTGAAACAAAGGCCAGAGATAATTAGTGCAAACGCGCTTGTGCTTTTCAATCTGGTCTTTGGTCAGCGTCGCACCGTGAAATGTAAAACCAGCAGAAGCGTTTTTTGTTTCGTAAATTGAAAAAGTGAAATTACGGGCACCGCCACCAGTTGTGGTGTCATTCTTTTCTTGCGACTCGACTGAAAACCAGTGCACGTCAGTCCCTAGCCTTTTGACCAGAACCTCAAGCGTAGCTGGAACTCCTTGTACATCGCCAGGACCACCGTAAGAAAACACTTTCAGGACCGGCAAAGCCAGATCGAGTGGAATGTTTTTTAATTGAGGAAAAGCGAAACTCTTATTGTCCAGCGCGGCTGAAGCAGCTGAATTGATAGATAAATTTGGATTTGTGCCTGTAGACATCTAAGCTCTTTTGAGTGACGAATAGTTATAAAAATGGACGCCAAAATCGAAACCGCGGGAAGCGTCGCTCTGTGACTCGACTGAACTTCTGGGTTGGAATCGAACGAATAAGTTATCTATATAAGGTAAGGTATATACCGGTTAGTATTCAAGTACTCAAGAGCGCATTTTATGATAACTAAAATTAAGATAGCTACCGAAAATTTTCAGTCCAGCAAACCTTGAATTTCAGTGTTGATTTCAACTCGTCCCTGAGCCGTATCCACTACAGGGACAATTTCTTTTACAAAAGGAATGAGTGCTGTCTTACCTTCCTTGTTATCCAGACTTATTTCCAGCCACTCACCCTGATCACCAAAAACATTTGACACCAGACCGAGCTTTTCGCCAGTTTTGGAATAAACACTAAGTCCTATAAGGTCACTAATCCACCATTCATCGTGATTAAGTTTCTGGAGCTGAATCTTTTGAGTGTATACGTCTAAACCCACAAGCGCCTCGGCGTCATTTCTTGTGTCGCACTCTTTTAGTTTGACGAAAAACATTTTTCTCTCAAAGTCGATGTTTTGAATATCCATCTTTTTTTTGTCGTCGCTTTTTTGTTTCTGCAAAAGAACAGATCTCAAACTGAGAAAAAGGCGCGGATTATTAGAACTTGGGCGGATTTTGATATGCCCACGCACTCCATGAGCACCCACTATTTTGCCCACCTGACAGTCGAAGTTTTTAGATTCTTTATCACTCATAAACGAACTGAGGAGAATCTTCCTTCCATCGCTTGAATAGCGAATTGTCTAAATCAAGCTGATCTAAAACACGACCGACAACAAAATCAATTTGGTCCATCACAGTTCGGGGACGATGATAGAATCCAGGCGACGCGCACGATACAATCGCGCCAGCTTCGCTTAAAGCCAACATATTTCGAAGCTGTATTTGACCAAAAGGCATTTCCCTGACCACTACTACAAGTGGACGTCGTTCCTTAAGACAGACGCTGGCAGCACGATGCACCAGATTTTCCGACAATCCGTGAGCAAGCGCTCCAAGCGTTCCAGCACTACAAGGCAAAATCACCATTCCACGCGTCTTGTATGAGCCACTAGATATAGTGGCACCATAATCGTGCAAGTCATGTAGTTTTACAGTTTTGCAGTTATTGTCGATATTCAAAAAATGAAAAATATTCTCCAAAGCGTCTTTCGATTGGTCTATTTTCAAATCGTGCTCTTCTTGCATCACACGAATCGCGGCTTTAGACAAAACAAGCTCCACAGGCTGTTTGACACTGACAAGATACTGAAGCATTCGCAGTCCATAAATGGCACCACTGGCACCAGTCATGGCAAGAATTACTGGTAGTTCTTTTTTCTCGCTCTTGTTAGCACTCATGCTTTAAAAATCGTCGCCTCCACCCTTTTGTTGAGGTGCACCGCCACCATTGCCATTGTTATTGGGATTGGCGCTGCGGTTCTGATTTACATCGTAGCCATCACCAGCGGTGATAGGTGGTTCATATTTCTCATTGAAACTATTTTTTGGGGTACGCAAGAAACGCGGCAAATGTGCTTCAGGATCAGGAGGTGGTGGAGCCTGCCTTTGCACTGGCGCCTGAGGTTGCTCGGCAGGGTTTGCATTACCTGATTGAACTGGAAAACCACTTGGATCTTGATAGCCACCACCAGAATTGCCACCATTACCGCCACCACTTGAAACAGGTTTGAAACGGCGAAAATTGCGGTCACGATTATCCTCGGTTGGGGCTGGCATCATTTGAGAATAATCAATAGACATGCGCCCCTGAGCCGGTGCTACCGAAATCTTCAATGGCGAATCCAATCTTATGTTGAGCGGAGAACCTTCCTTGATATAAATATCTTGTTTTATTCGCACCAACGAGCGAAAGACAGGTCTTCCCATACGACTCATCGCATCTGGCTTTTCAGTGCCCAAGATTGGATCTTTCATATAGGCTCTGCGGTCGACCACTTTTAGTGGATTTACCGAGTTAGAAGCATTCACTCCCGGATGCACTGCAGCAAAACTTGTAACGTCACCCATATAGCCAATATCGTGTTTGGAAATTTCTGGGTTTTGTTGCAAACGACCTTTTCCAGCAGAAATCATTTCGCCTGCAATGGATGCAGTAATCTGATACGAAACCCCATCGGGAGTGCGCAAAGTATTTATTTGTGTACGAAGCTTTCCTGTTGGTTTTCCTTGTTGCACTCCTTTGCGTCTGTATATTTTGCTTGCCGGAATTGCTTCTACTACTTCACCTTCAATCTTAGAGCCAGCTGGTATCACCACATCGGTACCGTTGGCCATACAAGGAGTGGTTATTTCAAGAGTAAATTTCTCGCCCTGATTGCTATCTTTAGAGCTTATAGTCGAATTCATTCGACCTTCAATCACGGTTCCAATAGGAATGATAACTGTTTTTCCTTCAAGCGTCTGAGGAGCGTTGAAATACTTTTCAGGGTCACCACCTCTGGGACGAGCATTTGCTTCAGAAAAATAGAAACCGCAAGCAAGAAGGCTTACAGATAATCCCAGGAGTATTGCTTGTCGATTCATCAGTTCAGTCCGCCGCGTCGTCATTGCTAGTTGGTTTAATTTTTGCTCGCACTCTATGATAAACGAATACTAGAGCAGAAGCGCCTAATACCATTGTGACAACTAAAAGAATAATCCGCCACAATCCGGACAAATAAGTAATCACGTCGGGAAGCATTATGGCAAACGCACATGCCACAATAAGTCCCGCACCCAGAAATTTAAGAGTCTTCATCCTCATAATTGTCGTCTCTGGGGTTGAGATGATCCTCAAAACGCACCACAATCATTGGTGCAATCGCGCGTGTAGCAACAAACCATGCCGCTACAAGCAACAGTGGAAAGGCAAAAAGCCTGATCACAGAAGGAATGAACGAATAAAAGAAATTCAAAAGCACCACCACGCAGCCGATGGTGAGAACCTGTGAAAGACGCAAAATCAGCTGCTCTTGCGATCCGCGCGGACGCTTTTGAAAATCGCGCCGCAGCATCTGAACATAGTTTTCCCAGATATCGGATAGTCCTTTTTTACCCTGGGTCCACATCTCCTTATTCTTTTGTTCCTTGGAGCGTTTGGGAACAGATGGAACCTGTTTGCCAGCGTCAGTGTTCAATTCGATATCTTCATCGCCTTCGTCACTAGGGCTAGCAGCACCTCTCCTTCCGCCACGACGAGCGGAGGGCGGCGGTGCGCCGGGATTCTTCTTACGTTTTTTGCTGCCTCGTGGACCTGCCGGGCTCATATTTTGTCGTCCTCTGGTAAGCGCTCTTCCATCTTACCCTCTTATTTTTCTTTGCGACTCTTCTTTAGCTTGGATAAATTCGTCTCGACTTCCTTGCGTAGAGGATTTTCCTCATCTGATGCCTCTAGAAAACATAGAGCGTAATCTATTGCTTTATCAGTTTCATTCTTCGTCCTATAAAATAAATTGAACAAGCCATAATAAGCTTCTGGATACTGAGGATCTGCAATCAATGCTTGTTTGTAGTGATCAACTGCAACTTCAGGGATTTTGAGCGTGGCATCGCCAAGTTTGACCTGGCGCATAGCTTCATTTCGCTGGGAAACTATTTTGCTGATTCCCTGCTCGGCTCGAGGCGCAACATCGGGCAATTCGCGTGCGTAAGTAAAAGCTTGCTCTGCCGATTTGAGGTCACCGTCATTGAAAGCCTGCTCTCCAAGAGTCAAAAGCTCATACGGTTCTTCTTTATGCGTGTTTATCACTTGAGAAAATATTTGACGCGCCTCACGAAAACGATTTTGAGTAAGCGCTTTCTCTGCTTCAGACAACTGAATCTTCTCTTTGAGATTCTTGGCTCCTTTTACCAATTCGCCTTTTACAGACTGTTCGGTCATGACGTTTTGAAGCTGTTCCATCAGGTTTTGCCAGCCCTGAGGATACTGACCTTCTTTACGAGCGGTTCTAAAATAAACTCGCGAGAGCCCAAGCAGAGCCGAAGCATCATCTTGTTTCACAGCTAGAATGGTCCGATACTCTTGTTCGGCAACATCAAGTTTGTCCTGACGCAAAGCCAGTTCAGCAAGCTTACTGCGCAGGTTCAAGTCATTGGGCAAAATCTCAAGAGCATTGTGCATTTCGGCAATAGCAAGCTCTCCATCGCCGCGAACGGCATAGTATTCTGCAAGTCTTTTGTATGGCTCGGCATTACGCGGATCCAACCGGTTCGACTCTTTCCAGCTTGCAAGTGCCGAAGGTCCATCGCCTTGCTTGCGATAGATATCGCCTTGCACATTGTGCCATTCAGAGCCTCGCTGGTCGCGAGGAATTGATTGCAATTCGACGAATGCGTCTTCGTGCTTGCCGCTATTTGTAAGGATAAATGCTTTTTGCAAACGCGCAGACCAGTTTTTAGGATTCATCTCGAGCGCCTGCTCGACGAGTTCGCGCGCTTCTTTGTTTTTTGGATCGGTCTTGAGTAATGCTTCGGCAAGAAACGCAAGGTTTTGTGGATTCAATGCAAGTTCGCAAGCTCTGCGCAATGGACCGATTGCGCCTTCAGCATCGTCTTGCAAAAGTCTTACAGCACCAAGGGTCTGCTGAGCGATCGATATGTCCGAATTCATTTTCACAGCGCGCTTAGACAATGTCTCTGCTGCCTCCAGATACAGATCGCGCTTGGCTGGCGAAGCTACAGTCTTGGAATGAATGTATGAAACATAACCTGCAGCAGCCATCATGTTTGGATTGTCCGAAAATTCTTCGCGTCCTTTGCGCAAAATTTGCTCTGCTTCAATTACTTTGTTGGCGTTATTCTGCCTTGCAAGAGCCACAGCCAGACCTGCGTGAGCATCACCGTTCTCGTCTGTATCTAAAAGAGCACGATAAGCTTTTTCGGCATCCCAATATTTGTGATTGAGCAACAACTCATCCGCTTCGGCTATACTCTGGCTTGGCTTAGATCCGCTCTTCTTGGTCTTTTTGGGTGCCGAATCACCTTCTGACTCAGACGCTGTTTCTTCCGTTTTCTCTTCTTTCGATTCTTTTGCTTCTGCTTTATCTTCTGCCGGCTTTTCTTCTTTGGTATCAGCAGCAGTGCCTTTAGTTTCAGACGACTCAACTGGTGCTTCTGTCTTTTCGGTTGAAGCTTCCGCAGACTTCTCTTCGACTTTTGCTGCGCCTTTTGCTGGTTCTTCTTTATCCGATTTGTTATCAGCGTCAGCTGCCTTTGGCAAATCTTCTTGCGTTTCTTTTACTGTCTCTTCGGACTTTTTCTTTTTAGATTTGGAACTGCTGCCAGATTTTGATTTTTTCTTTTTCTTGGATCCAGAATCTTCTTGCTCCACTACAGTTCCTGGCTCTACAAGCGGAGTCACAACAGGTGTATCCTCATCTGCTGCATAAGCAGGCAATAGTGGCAACGAAGACGAAAGCATGAAAGCAGACGCCATAAATAACAAACTTGCTCTAAATCCAATTGTTTTAGTCATATATGTCTTCAGAGCTTTTCGTCCTCTTTATCACTAATCTTTTTCAATTGATCCGTCGATGTTTTTTTGGGGAACTTTTTTGGATCTAATTTAAGCTCAAGCGGCTTTGCAACGGCACCTTGTTCTTTTTTCGGTGGTGGATCACCGACTTTTTCGCCAGCAGTAGTTGCCGCAGCTGGAGCACTCGCTATGCCTTCGAGGTCATCAGCAATTTTCTTCTCTTTGTCTGCCTCGGCAACTTCTTTAAGCTTTCTAAGTACCTCAGAATACAAGCGATGAGCCTCGGCATTTTTTGGCGCCCATTGAGTTGCTTCTTTGAGCTCATTGCGAGCCTTTACCAGCTCACCTTTGTTCAAAAACTCTTTAGCATCATAAATCTTTTTCTGCACTCGCATGTTCTCAACCTGAGTAACAAGCTTGTCTACACCAGGTTCTTTCAAACTATCAGAAGTTCTATATGCTACAAGGGCAGCATCTAAGTCACCACTCTTGTAATACAAGTGGGCAAGAAGCAGCCACATATGTCCATCTTCAGGGTTCTTATCTATGTATTCGTTGCCTTTTTTCAGACCATTGTCAAAATCATTTTTAGCTAAATAACCTTCGAGTTCGTCATACAAAGCCTTATTTTTAGCCACTTTCGGTTTTTCGGGCTCTTTGGGCGGGGTTTTCTTTGTAGGTGCACCATCTTCACCAGCAGATGCATCAGCTGTTTTATCTTCTTCGCCTTCGGCACCTTCGGCTTCTTCACCTTCGGCTTTAGCAATCTTGGTTTTAGCTTTCTTCGCTTTTTCTTTTGCTAGTTGCTCTTCTACGTTCAGACCAGTATTTTTATCATCCTGCAAAATGTAAGGATTTATAGACAAAGCCTTCTTGAAAGCCATTTTGGAAGTTTCTTCATCGCCAAGTTTTTGTTTGCCATATGCATAAATGACGAGCAATTCTGGATCGTCGGGTGATACATCCAGTTCTTTTTGCACTTTGGTCAAAGTGTCTTGAATCAAAGCTGGAGACGCAATCGGCGACTTGACCACGATCATATGATAAACACGTCGAGCTTTGTGCAAAGCAGGAGATTTTGGTGCTAACTGCCAGCATCGAGCGTATTCGGCCTTGGCTCTTTGCAAGTCGCCACCAAGCAGATAACCGCCTGCAAGCATCATATGATTATCAAAACTATCCTTGACTGCAACTGCTTCCTTAGCGGCTTCGATCAAGCCCCTGACAGCATCTGAGTTGTCTTTGTTGATCGTGACTGCGCGTCTGTAGCACGTGCCTACATTATATAGGCGCTTGAGATAAATTTTGCCGCGTCCATCTTTTTTGGCTGCCTGAGTCACATCCCAGAGAATTTCTCCCATCAATTGATGACAGGTAGAAAGTTCTTTCTTCTCATCTGGCAATTTCCATTCTTTATTTATGGCGGTGCGCAACTGTTCGTAAGCTTCTACAGTTTTGCCTTGTTTATATAGAGCACGAGCAAGTCTGTAGTTACTCATACCGTTATCGCGCATACGCACACATTTGCGAAACTCAACTATGGCTACAGGAAACTGACCTGAGATATCTGCATCATCAGCCATTGCTTCGCGAACTTTGTAGTCGGTTGGATTTTTACCCAATGCCTTAATAGCATTATCAAGGTTGTAATCAGCTGGTGCGTTGTTAGGATCGCAATAAAGGGCTTCTCTATATTCACGAATTGCTTCGTACCATCTATGTTTTCCAGCAAGCAAATCACCATAACGCAAGTGGGCACTGGAGAGGTTCTGCCGAAAAGTATTATTGTTTGGATCACCATTAAGCGCGGCTTCATGCTCTCTAATTGCGTCGGGCCAGAGACCTTTAGAGCCAAGCTCTACCCCGCGGTTGTTGTGTTCCATCGGATTTGTGGGGTTAGGCGTCTGTAAGACAACGCCACCGCCGCCTCCTCCTCCGCCACCATTTCCGCCACCACTCGATCGCCTCGCGCGAGCATCTGAGTCTTGAAATGCAGTCAAAGAGACGGATAGAGCAAGAACGCCCGATAGAATGAGCTTATATGCGCTGATATTCACTGGTACTGTACCGGTACTAAATTGAGTCTAGATAAAATCCTAATACCCATTTTTATCGAATAATGCATTTTTTTGCTGGCAATTCAGCCACTTTAGCCAAAAAAATTTTTCCTATCCAAAACCCTATTGACTTCCACCTAAAAAATAGTTAATAATTGTTCATCCCGCTACAAATCCGCCCCCAAAGCCCTTTTGGGACATGGCACCCCTACGTTTTCTATATGATCTATTCCTATACATATAAGAATGAGATTAGAACCGCCCCGGGCGGGAAAAATGCTATTGCAGCATTCTTTTAAAAGGTGGCTTATACTGCAAACTAGGGTGATTCCCGGCATACAAAGTTTCTTCGAAAAGTTTGAAGAATTTCGACCTGCCTGAAGGCAGATTACTACGAGGACCACACAATGAAGCTCTCTTCCTGCCTACTAATACCTTTATTGGCGTTGAGTTTTTCAGTTTGCATAAATGACGTTTGTGCTCAGTTACCACCTACAACCTGGAGTAAAACTGTACACACTCCTGGTGATAATCAATATGGCGGAGAGCAGCAAGGAATGCGCCATCCGGTCAACAACATACCGATAAATCCAAACTTGCGAGTTTCAGGTCCTGCTCCAATTTCGACCAATTATCAAAAAGCCCCTTCGGCTCCAAAACCAGATATATCACTGCAACCCATTCCTGCCGACGAACCAATTGTCCCATCAGATTTTCCGCCTCTTCCAACCGGTTTAGACCTACCTGGAGTTATGGCCACAACTGCCGGTACTTTCAGCAGCTCTTATGGTGGTTCGGGTAATAGCGGTGGTGGCGGCGGCGGTGCTCCGTCTTTTCAAGGCAAAAAACAAGGCTACGGTCACTTTGCCCCTGGCGCATTTGAAAAAGGTGGTGGCGGCGGTGGCGGACCAGTATATTCTGGAGGCGACGACGAAAGCTGGAAAGACGAAGTCAGAAAACCATTTGGCAAAAGCGTCGAAATGCAGCAAGGATACGGTCGCGTAGCACCAGGCGCTTATGTGCAAAACAAGAGCCCAGGATATTACAAAGCTCGTGAAGCACCACTTGGTGGCAAACCAATCAGCGATGGGCGAGGCAGTGACACATTTGGAGCAAACGATGCTCCAAGCGCTCCTTCATCTCCCAATTTCAAAGCTTTAGGGAAAGAGCCACGCTTGCAAGACGATGTATACGGAAGTGGTGGACCAGCGACTCCATCTGCTCCAGTACCAGTTTCGCTTTCGCAAGCATCGACTCAAGACCTTTCTTTACCTGATGACGACTTTATCAAACGCAAACCTCCATCAAGAGGTAGCCGCTATGCCGGTCGCATGATGAATCAGATGATGAGAAAAGGCATGATGCAAGGCATGAGAATGATGCGCTTCTAAATGGGTTATTTACTTTGTTGGAATTTGTCTAATCAAAAGAGGATTGAAACCAGATGAAAAAGCTATTACTACTCAACCTGACCCTCTGCGCAACAGGTTTATCATTGTTCGCAGGCAGCGGCGACGCGGCTTTTGCCCAAGGTGGTTTCAAAATTCAAAAGAATAAATTAGACAAAGTGCAGTATTACCACGCACCACGCGAAATGCAAATATTGGACGAGCGCCCATTTATCAAAGATTTCCGTGAAGCACCTTCGGCACCAGAAATGGTACCACTACCTCCCGGACCAAAAGGTGCAGGCGGTGGATATGGTGGCAATGGTGGCGGAGCTGCTGGCGACATTCCTTCTGGCGGTGGCAGCGCTCCAATGCAAATGGGTGGCAGCGGTCCAGCTTACAGAAGTGGAAGTCCCTCGAGTGCAGGCTCTCTTCCTTTACCTAAGTCCGGATTTGGTCGCGAAACTAATATTCCTGCAGGAGGCATGGCCCCAAAGAATGCGCTTCCCGATGGTACAAACACCAACCGCTTAGCCGGTCGCATGATGACCCCTAAACAACAAACAGGTCCATCTGGCGTCGGAGCAGCACCAGCTCGTTCTATGAATGCCGCTCCAGCTGCTAAAGGCCCTGTCGCAGCCAACTATGGTGAAAACTATGGAGCTGGAAGCGGTTATGGTTCAGGTAGCGGCGGCTCACGTACTGACACTATGGTTAGAGGTTCGCTCTTAACTAAAGTAAAAGGTAAGTAGGAGTAATCCCGCTTTTTCCAAATGAATTACACCCGTTTTCTAATTTCTGCAGGTTCCCTCCTTTTGCTTGGAGGATGCCAAATGCTAGGCGGAAACAACTCCGGTCAAACCAGTGGCGGGTCGCAATCAAGCGTCCTTGGCAAAGTGCGACCCAAGATGGATCCTGAGCTATTGGCCCAGCTCAAGCAAGAACAGATGATGAACCAGCAGCAAATGCAAGAAGGCGGGTTGCAAGACAATTCCAATGCGCAAGGACGATTCCTGCCAAATGTCTCTATGGACCCCATTTCAGCTGCGCTTAGCGGGGCACCGCAAAGTGGCGATTCAAGCGTTTCAAGCGACGACAATCCCATGATGCCTCAAGAGAAAACCAGCAACAAACCAAGTGAAGCCAATCCATTTGAAGGAGCTGGAGATGCGTCCCCAGCAGAGCCAGCTACATACGGAGCCTACAATGGATATGGCGGCAATGGCTCAGTGCCAGCTCCGCCACCAGGGGCAGTAGCAGGCGGACTCGTACCACCGCCACCGGCCGCAGTATCACTTTCAACGCAAGCCAATATTTCTTACAACGATCCAAATGCCAATCCCTACATGAATCCATATGCCAACCCAGCCCTGAATCCATGGGGCATTCCACCTATGGCAATGCAACAGGCGGCACCACCTGCAGAGCAGCAACGCCCTAGTGGATTATTTGGTTCAGGATCCAATTCCAGCAAAAAGTCCAGCTCTTCGGATAGTGACGATGAAGAAAAAGAGAAGAAGGATAATTTCGTCCCAATTCAACCAACCGGCATGCCGGCGCGATCCCAATACAAGCAGCGCGACGATTTAAAAGTACTCTGGAACGGAGCCATAGCAACCCAACAGTATCAAAATCTCATAGATGCCGATGGCGACCTCGAAAACAGACTGAAGCAAGTGAATGTTGGACTGCCTCCAGATTCCACCAAAGGAATTTTTAGCGTAACGCCACGAGTGGTGAATTCGGTCTTCAGACCGCAAGACATGGGCAAGAAGAGCACCGAAAAAGTGCAAAAACTTCAAAGCGAGCTTGTTCAGTCTTATTATCGTTACTTATTCGAATACAACAAATATTCTCTGGCCCAGCAAACAGTGGCAGCACGCAAACAAGAAGTAGATGTAGCAAGCTCGAAAGCAGAAAAGCAACGCGCAGCAGCTGACCTTGCAACAGCTCAAAACGAAGCCGAATCGGCCAAAGAAGATATGAATACGGCTCAGTACGAACTTGCAGCCAATGCCGGAGCTAGAGCGGCTTCCGCCATTATTGGCAAAGTATCGGGCGTGACACCACCTGTAGCGTCGCTTGCTTCAGCCGAAAAAGCGGCACAACCCGAAGTCAGCAAGAAAAAAGGCGGCATGTTCAACGCTATTGGACTGGGAGGCATCTTTGGAGGCGGACACAAAGAAAACAACGAAGACAATTCGTCTGACGACGAAGAAAGTCCTGCTCCAAAATCAAAAGAAATGATTGTCAAAGAAATCAAACCGGCTAAGATTGCAAAAGCTGACAAATCAGATAAGGCAGATAAAGCAAGAAAGAAGAAATCTAAGTCAGAAGATAACGACGAAGATTTATCTCCATCTTCAGCCCCTGAAAAACCAAGAACAATAGCAAAAGCAGTGGCAACTCCACCAGCTCCAGCTGCGCCCAAATCGCCAATAAGCTTCGATTTGAAAGATATCGACATTACAGCTCGAAAATCTATCCTCACCGTTTCAGTTCGCAACTCAGGATCCGACGATTTTAAGATTTCTCCAGACGAAATAAGCCTTGCCGAAGGTAATAAACGCATTCAAGACGCCTCTCTTCGCTCAGAATTCGATTCGCTTACAGTTAAGCCAAACGAAGAAGTAAAAGGCAAAATCACAATCCTTGGCAAACCTTGGAACGACAGACTGACAATCAATATGAGCGACGGTACCACTACTGTGTCGCTTAAAAGGCGCTGATTGAGTTATGGCACAGACTTACCAGGTCATTAACCTTAAACAGCCAGTCAAACTTTTTGGCTTCACCATTCGTCAGCTCATTTTTCTGGCAATAGGTATTGGGCTTGGCTTTTTGGCGATTAGCAAAGTCCCTGGCGATTGGAAAATTGGCAATTTACCAGTGGCTCTTTTTGCCTTCATTTTTTGTGTGAGCATAGGCATAGTGGCAGGTTTTTTCACCGATTTGAAGCCGATGGCATGGTGGCGAAATAGTTTAATGTATCGCTTGGGCATGCGCCCAACTACTTACATGCCCCGCCCCGAACCCCGTGTGCCTTACCCTTCAAGCGATATGGAAGATGAGGACAAAGGCGAGGACGATTATTTTATCGGCTCAAGGCGTTAGTCGAGAGACCGGAAATGAGGATTAATTGACCTCATTCCTTTATCTTGGGTACTATTAAATTAAGGAGTCTATTTAGGCAAGAAATCAGTGGCCAGCGGAAGTTACTCAGGTGGAAGAAAACGCACTGGGCGCTCAAGCGCCAGCCGCGGCGTGCCTTCCAAACAAAAATCCGCTCCGGAGCCTGAACTGACGGGGAAAATGATGCCCCTGACTCCAAATCCGTCACCCACTAACGTTTTAGCAGGAATACACAACTCGTTGCCCGCAGTTGTGCGCAACGCACTTCCGTTTGGGGTAGACCCCGAAGACGCCGAGTCTGGCGGCGACCTGGGACCGCCCAAAGATAAGCGTGGTGGCGCAAGCTGGCAAGATGTTTGTTTTATTCACTCTATTCCTGGCGAAGACGAGGAAGAAGGCGTAGTTGTTCTTGCAGATGGCAGTTTCCGAAAATATATAGCCATTAAAGGCATTAACGTACTTTTGTACGACGAAGAAGACCGCGACCAGATGGCGCAACACTTCTCTAATTTTGCCAACTCTTGCGACACCGATATTCAAATAATCATCAAATCGAAGCATTTATCGGTTGATGAATATCTATCTCGCTACCAGATCCACATCAAAAGCGATGACAGCTATTTGAAATGGTATGCCGAATACACAGACAAGTGGTTTCGAGAAATTCAAGAACGCAGTTTCGTTCCCGACCGCCAATTCTATGTAGTCGTGAGCTATCAGCCGCCCGATTGCAAATCGGGGTCCGCCTGGTCTGGTCGCCGCTCAATTCAAAAACACGAAGAGTATTTAGACGCTTTAAACCGCCTCGTTCGAACCGCCTTTGAACAATTGCGCGTAGGCAATTTGCGACCCAAAATATTGACCAGACGCGAAGTTCGAAACCTCATTTATTCCGATTTGAATCCAAGCTTGTCGCGCCGTGAGCCAGAAGCACCGCCTTCAAGTCCTACGATGTCTGAAGCTTCCACACTTGCCGGATCAGCACTAAAAGTGCACGACGAATATTTATGGCTCGATGGAAAATACATAGGCTCGCAGTACATCTTTGAGATGCCGCATGACACCTGGATGGGGTGGCTCGTCGATTTGCTCACTTTGAGCGTCGAATACACTCTATCTGTATTCATACATCAATGCAACCAAGACAAAGTACGCGCCGAGCTCAAACGCAAATATCATATTGGCATGGTGGCAAGTACACAGCTTGCAACACCAGACCTTGAAGGTATTGAAAATACCAACCGAGCGGCGACCGCTATCAAAGAATTTTTGCGCAGCTCAGCAAAAGCATTCGACATCAGCATGTATATTTCGACTACGGCAGACAGTCGTGATGAGCTTTTAGGCAACCTGGACGAAATCAGACGCGTATTCAAAAATAAATCAGCAAATCTGGATCGTGGACAATTATTGCAATTGGACAGCTGGCAATCCACTCTGGCTGTGGGTGTAGACAAACTCGCTGTGGTGCACAGAGTGATGTCACCTATTGTTGGAACTGTTTGGCCATTTTTCACAGCTGCATGCGGAACGCCTGATGGTGTGCCTTTCGGCTTTGCTATTGCATCTAGAGAACCGGTCTTGCTCAATCCGTTTTTTAGAGGAGCGGGCAAAGACGCTAACAATATGTTCGTCGTAGGAACAACTGGTGCGGGTAAATCTTTCGCCGTGTCGATGATGATTCTGCGCCTTCTGCCTATGGGCGTGCGCTTTGTTTTGATTGATAAGACTGTCGACAAATTTGGCGCCTATCGTTTTATTACTGAGTTGCTTGGACCAGATTTGTGCCACTACGTAGACCTTGGTCCTAACTCTGGAAACATCTTGAATCCGTTTGATCTTGGTCCTGAAGACACATTGAAGGGTGAACCTTCACACGACAAAGTTTCTAGCTTGCTCTCTCTTTTAGATTTGATGCTGGCACCAGAAGGTCGCGAAGAGTTGTCAGTCGAAGAAAAATCGCTACTAGACGGCTTGATTCGCGTTGCTTACATGGAAGCAAGCATGATGGGCAAAGTTCCAATCATGTCAGACCTGGCACGTATAACCGCTCAGGCAGCCGCATCAGAAAACGATCCTGTGCAGCGCGAGCGACTGGCACAATTTGCTCGTGGACTTTCACTCTTCACCAAAGCTGGTGCGTTCGGCGGATTGGTAGACGGTTACACTAACGTCGACACTGAAAAATTGATGCTCGTTTTCGATACAAGAGAAGTAAATGAGCCGCGTCTGGAACGTATTGCTGTTTACATCCTGGCTGATTTCATCAGACGAAAAGCAGCAGAATCAAAAGAGCGCGGAGTACGATTTGCAGCAATCATAGACGAGGCGTCGACACTTATGCGCTTCAAAGCCGGAGCACGACTGCTCGACGATTTATCGAGACGAGCTCGTCACTACGGTATGATGCTGGTTTCAATTACACAACAGTTGAAAGACTTTTTCCGTCAACAAGAAGAAGCCGACTCTGTGGTCAAAAACTCACACATGAAAATTCTTTTGCGACAAGATCCAAGTGACTTGAAGCTTTTGAAAGATGTGCTGCGACTGCGCAATGCCGAGGTCCATGCGATCGAACAGTTCGCCAAAGACGAAGAAAAGCGCAAAGAGTCTCAAGCACTGTTAATTGTTGGTGCCGTACATGGTACCATCAAACTGATTCCAAGCCCCATGGACTACTGGATATGCACTTCTGAGCCTATCAAAGATATTCCACGTCGTTTGAAAAAAATCGAAGAAGTAAAAAGAAAGGATCCAAAACTGCCCCACACAGATGCTTGCAGACAAGCTGTATACTTCCTTGGATTGGGACACGATAATCAGTAGATGGAAAAAATCTTCAGCTTCAATAAATGGTTCATCCTTTTTTGCGCCCTTCTTATTGTGATCTGGGGTACTCTGAAAGTGGTAAGCGACATGGCAATTTGCGAAGAAGCAAATTATCTTGCTCGTACAATGTTCGCCTGGGAATGGCCCGAGCTAAAAGCAAACGCCAGCGTGGATTCGGTTCGTACTAAAGTAATCCAACACACAACAAACGATGCTATCGTAGAAGTTTCAGGCAATCAAAACATTGCCACCAATGGCGCCACCACCAACGGGACATTTCTTGCTCATCTGTCCTTTTATAAGCAGCAAAACAAATGGATCCTTGGCAAAGTCGAGTTGAAATAGCGGTAAAAGAAAATGTACTGGCGCCTGACCAAAATTACACCTCAGCAGTTTTTACAGTATTATGCCGTCCATATTGCTCTTGCCGTGAGTCTTTCGGTTAACTTCTTTCAAATGGTAACAAGACCCAAACAAGACAAACTGCCACAACAAATGCAGCAGAGCTTCGTTATTTTTGCAAAACAAGTTACCTCACATTTACTCGACACAACATATCTAACGTTCTTAGATTCAACTTCGGCACTCGACGCAGAGCTGTCTCCTAGTGTAAAAAAGTATCTCAAAGAGCGCGGTTTGCTTACCCAGGGCGCAGAGCTTTCTGCAATGGCGATTCAGCTCAAACGCTCAAGACAGGTTTGCGCAATCCGCTTCGATCGGGTGCAAATGTCAGACCCAAACCAGCAAGGCATGATCCCCTGCACAGTCGCAGGCAAAATCGCAATTCACTCGTCTGACGAATCTGGTCCGCAAGAACAAGATTTTTGCTTTCGTTATCTCATAGGTATTTCAAAAGCGACTCAACAGCCTATAATAGCTGGGTTCGAAGAGCTTTCCGCAGCCCCCGCAGGCGGCGGCTAAGCCCAGCTAAAGCAAAACAGGACGCAAATATCAAATGTTTTCCGGCATCATTGAAGAAATCGGTTCAATCGAAAACGTGTCAGCCTCTGAAGAGGGTAGTCGTTTTTCCATAAAGGCGATAAACGTTTTCAAAGACATCGCAATGGGCGAGTCAATATCGGTAAACGGAACTTGCCTCACGGTCATCTCGTGGGACGAGAAAGCTTTTACTTTCGACGTAGAAGCATCTCATCAGACTCTAAATGTGACCAACCTGGGCAAGCTCAGAGCGGGCGACCAGGTCAATCTAGAAAAGGCGCTCAAAGTTTCAGACCGACTTGGTGGTCATATAGTGAGCGGTCACGTAGACACGACAGCCACCCTTAAATCGATAAAAGAGGACGGCTTTGCGCGTTTTCTGGTTTTCAGTCTGGATAAAAAGTGGTCGCCTTATTTCATTGAAAAAGGCTCGGTAACAGTCAATGGCATTTCGCTCACTGTTGTCGATTTTCCAGAGCAAGACGATGGCACCTTTGCATTCTCGGTCTGCCTCATCCCCCATACTTTAGAGGTGACCACAATGAAAAATCTGGCACCTGGCGACGTTTGCAACATAGAGTGCGACATCATGGCTAAATACCTGGTCCGATTGTTAGCAGAAGGTTATCTTGAAAACCTTAATAAAGTAGTACAAAATCTCCCAGTTTCTTAATTTTCACGGTTAAATTCTATAGAAATTACCAAGAGGTCTTTCGCTATGGAAACACCGGTTACGCTAGAGCCAAAACAGACTCAAAACTCCCCTGAATTCAAGGACGATGTGTTCGATTCTGTGGAGGACGCGTTAGCCGACATAGCCAGGGGTAAATTCGTTGTTGTGGCAGACGACGAAGATCGCGAAAACGAAGGCGACCTCATTTGTGCGGCTGAACTAGTAACACCTGAAATGCTCAATTTCATGGTGACTCAAGCTCGTGGCTGGGTCTGCCTGGCACTGACCCAGGAGAAAGCTCGCGCACTCGAATTGCCTCTAATGGTAGAAAACAACACTGAGTCGCAACAAACTGCTTTCACCATTACAGTTGACGCAGACAAAAAATTTGGTGTCACCACCGGTATCAGTGCATACGACCGCGCAACCACTATTCGCGTAGCTGTAGACCAGGACGCAAAGCCCGAAGACCTTCGCCGCCCCGGACATATTTCGCCACTGGTCGCACGCGACGGTGGTGTATTGCGTCGCGCCGGTCATACCGAAGCTGCAGTAGACCTAGCTCGCATGGCTGGTCTTACACCTGCTGGCGTGATTTGCGAAATCTTGAACGATGACGGCACGATGTCTCGCGTTCCTCAGCTCAAAGAATTCGCTCGTCGCAATAATCTCAAATTCATCAATATTGCTCAATTAATTGCATACAGACTCAAGCAAGAACGCTTCGTCAAGCGCGAAACATCAGTACGCTTGCCATCTGCTTTTGGCGATTTCAATTTATATTGCTATCGCAATACACTCGACGATAGCTGCCATCTAGCGCTGGTCAAAGGCGATATCGAAGGCAAAGAAAACGTACTCATTCGCGTCCACAGCGAATGCTTGACTGGCGATGTTTTTGCAAGTTTGCGCTGTGATTGCGGACCACAACTGGAAGGCGCACTTGCTCTGATACAAAAAGAAGAAGCAGGCGTTCTAGTTTATCTGCGCCAGGAAGGTCGCGGCATCGGACTAATCAACAAACTAAAAGCATATGCCTTGCAAGAACAAGGTCAAGACACAGTTGAAGCCAACGAGTCACTCGGCTTTAAACCCGACCTGCGCGACTATGGAGTGGGCGCTCAAATCTTGTGCGACCTTGGTCTTAGCTCGGTAAGAATTATCACAAATAATCCGCGCAAAATTGTAGGACTTGAAGGTTATGGCTTAGAAATCACTGACCGTGTAAGCTTGCCGCCTGCTTGCAACAGCCACAACATGGGCTATTTGCTCACCAAAAAAGAAAAAATGGGACACTGGCTCGACGGAATCGAACTGACTGCTAAAGGAGAAAACGAATAATGGCTCAAGACAAACCAAATGTCATAGAAGGCAGCCTGATTGGCACTGGTCTCAAGTTCGCCGTAGTCGCAAGCCGTTTCAACGATTTCATCACGAGCAAATTGCTCGAAGGTTGTATCGATTCACTCAAAAGACATGGTGCTGACTGCCAGAACATCGATGTTATCTGGTGCCCTGGCGCTTTCGAAATTCCACTGGTAGCAAAAGCAGCCGCTGAAACAGGTAAATATGACGCTGTTATTTGTCTTGGAGCAGTCATCCGCGGAGCAACTGCTCACTTCGATTATGTATGCGCCCAAAATGCGTCAGGCATTGCAAGCACCAGCGTTGAAACTGGCGTCCCGACCATTTATGGGGTCTTAACCGTAGACACAATCGAACAAGCAATTGAGCGCGCCGGAACCAAAGCCGGCAACAAAGGTTCAGATTGCGCAGTTGCTGCAATCGAAATGGTCAATGTATTGACCAGCCTCAAACGCGCCAAGACCGCTAAAGTCTAGTTAGATCTGACAAAAATCAATTTGCTCGGCGCCGAGCTTTTGCTTTGCGCTCTTTGAGCAAACCTACTAATTTTTCTTTCTGCTCTGGAGAAAGTAGTGCTCTGATGTCGAGCAATAACTTAATTCTTCCATTTGCAATTTCAGAGCGCAGATTGTTTATTTGAGTCTGTTTTGCCATTACTTCAGCTTCGGCAGGGTCTGGCTTCAATTGAAAATCCTGCATATCTTCTATCAAGCCAAACAAAGTCTTAAGCCGCACGCGCTGTACATCTTCGAATTCTTTTGCCATCTGGCGGATTTTCAATTCTTGCTCTTTGCTTATTCCAGCTTCTCTGTAAATATCAAGCGGATCAGCATTTGCAGCTGATGTGAGTGACTCGCGTACAGGTGCATCATCGTTTGCTTCTTGAGCTTGCAAAATTAAATTCGAACCTAAAATCAAACAAGATAGATTCAAAGAAACTACAGTCGATAGATATACTCTGCGCTTCAAATTCTTCACTCCTTTTTCAACCAGACTATATTCTATTCGATTCCAGTAAGAAAAAAATGCAAAGCCCGCGGTACGAAACCGCAGGCTTTTTTGCATCTGTCTTTTGTTCGCGGTAAGCGCCTCCTAAACGCCTCGTCCGCCTTGATTGAATATAAGCGCTTCCCCAAACCCTTATACTCGTGTGTTTCCGTTTTTTCCCCTGTCAATCCGCGCCTCTTTGGCGCTCCCAAAAATCTGTTTTTATCGAGTGTGCGCGTCCCACTTAGTTAGGGAACTGAACGCTACTGTAATATGTTGGATATGTCATCGCTTTCGCCTTGCCGAATGAGGACGAACTCGAAACTGTGAAATAAGACTCTGAAAGAGATGTATGCTTCATCTGTCGTGTGCCAGCTTTCTTCTTATGGCTACCCTTTTCGTCTCCGCTTACGCGAGCCATTTGGGCGGTGGAAATAAAACTGGAGCTAGATGTATGCATTTTGAGTGTACCTCTTCGTTGTTGGATATTGCTCAGTAGACCAGGAACATAGCTTGGTCCTTGCGGTGCAATTTGTGATGTAATTGGTTTTCTCGCCGTTGTTTTGTGCAGAACGTCCTTCCAATATGTTTCTGGAAGCAAGCACAGAGGAAAAGGCGGGGGACCTACGCGGTCGTAGAGTGTATTGGGGCTCATTCCTTGAGCCTGACCCTGTCCTTCTGCCGGTGCTTGAAATTGAACTTGATTTGCTCTATTTGCGTTCAGCATGCCCTGCTGCAGGCATACTTGATCTGTCAGTTTACTCAGCTCCTCCCTGCTTTGCGCCGACAGCCCTAGTGCCGTCTGTGGTGGCATACTGAAATTACGTTTTTGCAAATCTGGATATTGCGCCATTATTTCGGGAGAAACCGAAGGTGAGGTCACATTCACAGATGCGCTTGCCATTTGCTTTTTCGCTAATTCCGCACGCGTTGGCAGTTTGAGCTCCGGTAAATATTTGGGGCTCGATGCCGCTTGCGATCTAGAAGAAAAAGCATCGCTTGAAAGATTGGTCCGCGGCCTTCCTTGATGGCCAGTAGTTTTAGTGATTCCATTTATATTTGTTTGGTGAGAGGGCTGGCTTGAAAGTGTATCCAAGCTTTGTTTTAAAAACGACACGGTATCGGATGTGGTTCTACCGTTTGCGCTTTGTGCATATGCCACATTCCCTGCGAAGAAGGAGGTGGACGCTGCCAAAGACAAGCTTAATAGTGCTACTGGTCTCGATACCATTTCATTCTTTCCCGTCTACGCCATTGCTCTTTGAGCAAGTTGATGGTTTAAAAACGCCATGTCCATCAACACACTCAATGTAACTCAGCTCCAAGGGGTGTGTCACTGGGAAAACCACGAAGACCAAAAAGTTTTTTTGAAACAAAAAAGCCCCATTACGGGGCTTTTCCGAACTTGCAGTGGGGCAATTACGTATAAATTGCTATTGCACTTTAACTGGAACAGACTCAACCCGACGCACTATACCCAACGACCCGTCAACCTCGACCAGAGTGCCATCTTCCCACGCTTCACACGCTTTTGGAATACCAGCAACGCAAGGCAACCCGTATTCGCGAGCAACCAGTGCACCATGCTGAAGGACACCTCCAACTTCCAAAATGACACCTGCTGCATTCACAAATAGTGGAGTCCAGCCGGGATCGGTAGCACGCGCCACCAGAATTTCGCCTTTCTCGAATGGCTTTTCATCAGGGGTTCTGAGTGTTTTAACTTTTCCGCGCACCACTCCAGACGATATTGGAATCCCTGCCACCTCGCCAGCCCCCACAGGTGGTGCGGGCAAACGCGGTATATATCCACGCGAATCAATCAAGACTGGAAACTCCGTCACACTGTCGAGCTTCTTGCGTTCTTTGCGATTAGCTTCAACCAGTACTTTCAAATCAACAGACTTATCTTTGATGCCTCTATCGAGCTCAGCAATAGTCAAATCGAATACATCGTCTACAGCATTCAAGCGCCCGTTATCAACGAGTTCCTCGCCCTCGCGACGCAAACGCAGGCGCAATAAATGCAAAGCATAAATAAGGTAGTACTTGTGCGTTTCTCTTATTCCGCCAATAGATTCAACAATCTTATATAAGGATTTGAATTCTTGTTTGAAAAACCAATTTTTGCGACCTACCTCTTCGCTCAATCGCTTGAATGTTTCGCGACGCTTCTTCTCGTTCTCGGCAAAACGCGAAACCTGACTCTGCTCTGGATTTTCGATAGACTGCTTGCGCATTGAAATCATGAGCTCTATGAGCATTTGCGGGTCGTCATAATATCGCGGCGAGGCAATATCGACTTCGGCAGGTCCACGAAAACCGTAATTCTCTAAGAAAGTCCACCAGGCTCTTTTGAATTCGGGCGAGGCATCAGTTGCAAGCCACGAATTAAAATCGCTCGGGGTCGACTCGGGTAAAAGTTGAGATACCTTATATAGATCAAGCGACATTTCTGTCGTGACATTTCCCGGTAGAGCAAGCTCAAGCTGGTCAAGCACTTCCTTGGGCTCGTTCTTAGCCAGTTCTTTCATTCGTGTCAAAGCCAGACGCGACGTCACCACTAAGGGTACGCAGTGCATGAAAACAACATCGGCGACCATTTTCAGCAAACGCTTCGTAAATTCGGGCAAGGGCTTATTAGAATCAGCCAGTTTTTGAGCATCGAATTCGAATCGCTCGAGAGCCACTTTCAAATCCATCAACGCTCTTTGCGGTTGCAAGCGCGCACGCATTATGCGCGGAGCCAGTAGCGGAGCCACTGTAGCGAGGCGAACAGGTACAAAACCCAGAAGTGGGTTGTGATCTTTATACGTGTCTTCGTCGAGCTCATTTATGATTTTGCCTGCCAGCGGATCCATATTGGAAAATAGCTCGACAAATTTTTTCTTGCCTGCAAGCGCCAGAAGAATTGAAACATTGACGTAAATCCGTCCATGACCAAGGCTTACAATCGCGCCCTTTGAGCCAGCTTTGAAGCGCCCCAGGTGCAAAATATTGCCTACAGCAGAAGGCACATAAGTCAAGATTGACGAGCCCATGGTAGACATTGGCTTGGGCATACCTTGAGCCGCAATGGTCAAATCAAGATACAATCGCTTGCGCTCGCCTGGCGCAGTCATCATATCTGGTGGCAATGGAATAAATGTTGTAATCGGTCTTGCTTGCAAAAGATAGAGCCTGTCTTTTGCAAAAGCCCACTCAATGTCTATTGGCTTTTTATAAATGCGCTCTACTTGTTTGACTAAAAGAGCCAGTTTACCGATATGTCTATTGTCTAGAGTGAATTCATCAGAGCGATAATTGTCTTTAGTTTCTGTTCCAGAATCGTTTAGCCAGATAGAAGTTTCTTTAGAGCCAAGTGTTTTATCGAGAATACTCATCGAAATTTTGTTGACTCGATAATAATCTGGCGTCACAAGCCCGGCGACGACGGTTTCGCCCAGTCCCCAGTTGGCGTTGAATACAGCTTCGTCAAGATTGTTATTCAATGGATTCATCGAGAATCCAACTCCTGAGACTTCGCTTGCAATTTGTTCTTGCACGACTACCGCAATTTTAGGGTCTGTAATGTCGAAGCCATGTTGACGCTTATACACAACAATGCGTAAATCGAGACAGCTAGCAAACGCACGCGCAATAGCATCTTCCATCGATTTATATGTGACACCAAGAATGGTTTCATAGCCACCAGCGAAAGAAGAACCTTCAAGATCTTCTTCTGGAGACGAAGAGCGCACTGCGTATTGTTTTCCTTTGTATGACCCTTCGAAAGGAACTTGAGAAAGTGCCTTTTCGAGCGTCTCTTTCTGCGATTCATTCAGTTTTAGTGCAAGGGCTAACTTCTTGAGCTTGGCACATTTCTTGTCAAGATCGCCATTGTTTGCATTTGCCGATTGCAAAAATTGTTTCCATTCTTCTGACTTTTTCAGCTCTTCAAGCCAAGAGCTAAAGAAGGCAACCGTCAGTACAAACCCGGGCGGAACCGGCAGTCCAGACGCAGAACCTGCAATGAGCGAATATCCCTTACCGCCCACCTGGCTTAGATCTGCGGATTTTAAAATGGTCCCCGGAAACAAATAGAAGTCCATAGCGGCTCCCCTCATAAGTGTGCCTGCCCGTGTTACCTGTCTGCAAAAGATAGCACTAAATGGGCTTTTATATGGAATTCAAGAGAGATTATTGCAAGGAATCTTGAAACGATCTGCCTAACACAAGCGTCAAAACATCATATGTATTTTTCTCGACGTCATAAATGATTATGCGCCTGTGATTTATATTTTTCGAATCACCGAGCCTTGCCGACACCATACAAATTTTACCGCCTTTTAATTGAAACGCATCCTGATAATCTAGAATGGCTAAATTGCCTGTTTTTAACTTCCAAACCGAATCATCTAATAAATAAATTCCGTCGCTTTCAGTTAACATGACTGGGCGATCTCTGTCATCGCGAAAAATCTCAGCTGCACGAAACGGTGCAGAAGGCCAATTCGAATCCCAGTTCGGCTTTGCCTGTTCAGCAGTTTCGTCCGGATAACTCTCATATTCTCGACGGATGCTTTCATTTTCTTCACTGCGAAAAATATCGCTATGGCTTTCAAAATAGTGCAAGCGTCCATCGTGCATGTTCAGAATTACCCTTCCCCTTTTAAGTATCAAATTTCCTTTGTCAGCTGTATCAAAATGAAGAAGCTGGTCAAACACTTTGGCTGGCGGGCTTGCATAAATGTCGAATTTCATCAGTCTGCGTTCGTGCCAAACATACAAAGAGCCTCCTACTCTCAAAATATCGGTGCAGCAAAGAGAATGTTTGAAGCCCCTATGCTCTAAGTCTGGAAGTTTGATTTCAATGCGCGTCGAGTCATCTAAAAGGATTGCACTTAATCGCCCCTTTTCTTCAACAACGAGCGATAATCGCCCTGTTGGGTCTGATTTATACTGAATTAATTGCTGTTCTTTTGCAAAAAAGTTGGCGGGAATCAAAATCCTTTTGCTTGTATCAAACTTCATCAGCTTGGTCGACTGTTCGTTTATTAGAACGACGTACACTTCACCATTGAATTCGAAAGAATCCAGCCCATGATAATCTAAAAATTGTTGTGAGGTTGTAACTGCCTGAGAAGCGATTGGCAGCGCTGGCAGCAACTTTTTTATGATTGGTCTAGTGGAGTTGAAGGCAATTGTTGCCGCCAGAGCACAACCAATTATAATTAGGGCTATAAAATGCAGTTTCAATCTTCACCACACCAAATCCCGACTATTATATCTTTGCAGAATCTACGCCAAATCGAAACGGCAGGACCTACTTTTGATTAACGCGCAGCAACTAATCGAAAAGACCTGCCAGAAGTACGCTGAATGCAAAAGCTATAGCGACACTGGCGTTGCCAGCACACATAATGACGCTGCCATTCGTGATTTGCGATTCAAGACTTCGTTTGTGCGCGATGATAAATATCGATTTGAATGCAGACAATATCACCCTCACCTCGGTAAATCTGGACCTGACGTGGTTTCGGTAGTCTGGTCAAACGGAACACGACACAGCTTTTGCGCATCTTCCAATGGTGAAAAAAATTTTGGTGAGTTCTCTGGAACAATTGGCGCAGCAACTGGGGTCTCTGGTGGCTCAGTCATTTTGACAGCATCACTTCTGATGCCAGACCAAGTCGGCATAAAAAGCTGGCTTGCGTTAGATGGCGCCCGGATTTTAAGAGAAGAAACGATCGACAGTCACAATTGTTTTTTATTAAGTGGCTTTAGGCAAATTACCGAATATTCTGTTTGGATAGATAAAAACGATTTCTCGATCCGAAAAATCGTACAAATCATGCGATTAGCCAAACACACTACAGATGAATTGGAGTTGGCAGACTTCAGTACCAGCTTCAGTTACTCGAACATCACTTTCGATCAGCCAATAGAATCATTAGATCTCGAACCAAACTTACCGGTAGATTAGAAAATGTCACTTTGGGACGACATCAAGAATGTTTTTTTAGGACCTCAAGCATCCATTGATCCGGAGCCACTGTTCACCCTATCCATAAGAGAAAAGACACCAGCTGATAGAATAAAAAAAGAGCCCGAATTTTCTCACCTTTACGATTTCATTCCCGATGAAGTCGAAGCTCATGAGCTGAACTTTCGAGAATTTACTCAAATGTTCGCCGCGTCTTGCCGCAACGCTGTAGCTAGAGCCAACATTACCATTCAAGAAGAGGGGTTAGTTTTGGTCGGGCTAGAATCGGGAGGAATCTTCACTTGCAATCTGACAAATATTTGGATGAATTGCGGTCAATCACCAGGTTTCCGAAAAGAACAAATCAGTTTTTTTCTGGCCAATATACTTGCAGTCGAAGACATTCCGGACGCGATTGATTTGAACAAAGTCATACCTGTCATAAGAAATTTCGATTTCCCGCTCAATTTAAATTCAAACGAGCGCGATACCGCAATTGGTGCCTCAGTAGCATCCGGTCTCGACATTTTAATGGCATTAGATATGGACTTTGGAGTTCAGATTGTTTCGGTCTCACAGTTCGAAACCTCCAAAATTAGCCTGGAAGATTTAATGGAGAGAGCCCTTAAAAATTTGGTTGAAATTGTCCTTCCACCGCAAGTACAAGTTTACCAAGGGATTGACTGCAGTTGGTCCCTTTCTTGCAATCATTCGTCTTTGAATTCAAGCATTATTCTTGTGGACGAAGTGATGAATTTCATCCAAAAAGAAGCTGATGGAAAACTGGCATTTGCGGTACCGTCGCGAGATGCATTGTTGTGCTGTCGAGCCAATTCAGAAGAAGAAATGAAGCGCTTGAGCAAATTTCTTTTGAGAAACAGAGCAAAGTTTAGCCATTCGATCTCTTCGAATATCTTCAGCTATGACAGAGGCGCTATCAGAGTTTTAGTCAATAACGATAGCAAATAAATTTCAATTTTCACTTTTCAGCCTCCAACTCATATGGAATTATAGTTTCGGTGACCACTTCTCCCACTTTATCTTGAGCAACTTGAAGATCATATCTCGATTGAAGATTTAGCCAAAACTGCGGTGTGGTGCCAAAATATCTCGACAGTCGAAGACCCAAATCTGCCGATATGCTCCTCTGTCCATTTATTATTTGAGTAACTCTGCCTGTCGGCACGTGCAGCTAGCCCACAAAGCTTTTACGCCTTGGCGTATCTAAATAATCAACCCGTACATTTGGATCTTCGAAAAAGATTTTCTCAAGCTCGTAAGTACCGATTTCAGCTTGAAAATCGAATTCCATTTCGGTAATTGGAACCACCCAGAGACACTGCACGAATACATCTTCAAGCTCCATCATTTCGAGCTTAGGTCCATCCAAATAGGGATAAGTTATCAATCCGTAAGTACATTCAGATTCGTCTTGCCACGGACGCTCGAAGGGTATGCAATGCGATAGCGCGATGCGCTCGGTAGTCCTGTGATAATGCGCCAGATACTGAAGTAACTCAACATGATTGCCAGGTCCGCTTTTGTACGTCGAGCGCTCTGTGGAAAATAAATGCAACTCGATCAATTCGTTCTGATGCCGACCATCGGGTATCGCAGGCGTCATGTCATCCTTTTGCCACATGCAACAGGTCGCATACGTCCAGACGTTGCGCGGCTCCTGAGGCTCGAATTCGAAGATGCGAAAATCACTCGGCAAATCTTTGAGTGTATCGTCGAGCCACTTATGCACTTTGGGCTCCATGCCAAACGTTTTTTGATAATGCTGCCTGATTTGTGTTGGATAGTCTTGTGCGGTCAATAGTAATTACCAATGCTTTACTCATACTAACTATAACAAACTGTCAATAGCTTGCCTGCTTGAGTGATTTAACACGATCAAAATAGCAAAGCTTGCGAGATACTCAATAAAGACAGGTCTTTTGCTGTACAGATTATTATTTTGTCTGTACAAAAATTAACGTAGCTGCTAACCTTAGGAATATAGAAAGTGTCTGTACCCCTTCGATGGTTTAGAAAAGAGCTCGAGGACCAAGGGTTTCAAATCCAGCAAACCAACAAAGGTCATTATTGGGTGATAATTCCTGAAGGTGGAAAACTAATTGTCTTTGCGGTAACACACGGCTCCAACTCTAAAGGCGGAGAAGTTCGAAAGCAGTACGTCAATCAGGTCAGAAATTCTATTCAAAAATACTTTGGTGAAACTGAATGAATAAAAAAGCAATCGAACGAACCGCGCTGTGCCGCTATGACGAAACAGACAAAATATTCATAGTTCGCTCACCTCTCTCTGACCTCGTACTTGGTGCTGCCAAACTAGAAGTCGATGCCTGGCGGCTGTTCAATGAACTTCTTCAAGAAACTTACGTGGCTTATCTAGAAGGCACTCTTGTTGAATATCAGAAACCCGGGCGTCCGCCAAAAGGCAATGTCCAAATACACGCAGAAATTCGTCCAGAAGTTAAACTGAAAATTGAAACGAAAGCAAAGGAACTTGGAATATCCCAAGGTGACGTCATAGGCTATTTTTCAGCAGTTGAGGACGCCAAGTCTGATCTTGAAAAAAGATATAAAAAGCTTCAAACTAAATTGCATCGAAGAAGAAAAAACTGAACTGGATTTGAAAGCGAATGCGGTCAATATGAATACCTTGGATACACTTGTTGCGGATGGTCTCTTATTACATTCTCCATTCTAAGAGGTCGCACTGGATATCCTACCAAACCGGGTCCTCGATTATAGGGGTCAGAATTAGATTCTGTGGTCAAACTCAACGATTCACAAGTATTTTCTTGCAGGTGATATCTCAGAATTTGACCTCCCTGCCCAGTCATAATAATTTGATTTTCTTCCGCCAAAGTCGGTCCAAAGATATTAAAACTATCCGGGGAAGAATAGCGAACCCACTTATTGTCCTTCAACTTGAAAAAGCCTTCATCAGTTGTTCTTAGATAGATATTTCCAAGCTTATCTTCAAAAATGGCACTAAAGTAAGTAGGTGGATAATTCCAATTAGTCGATTCTTTTAGATTATGAAAATGGAATGCACCAAAAAAATTTTCAACAAAAGAACTGTTTGCTTGCATCTGCCCATTTCTTGAACCATGAATCGTACTTCTTTGTACTACTTTTTTTCCTTCTAGGCAGACGATTTCGCAGTTTATCTCACCGTTATTCTGTCTTTGCAGGTCTCTTATTTCCCAAATCCGTCCCAATTTGTCTTTATGATTCGCCCTGAAGCTTGCGTCCATCAGTTGAACCGAGCCCGGCTTTGGAGGTGATATTTTGGATACATGCATAGACTTCAAGTCAATTTTCATTGAATTGCCCAGACAATCAGAAATCATAGCTTCATTAACTGCAATTGGCCAGATTCGCCAGAAATTAGAATTCACACCTTTTGAGCTGGAAGGAATTTCCAGCTTGGCAATAGCAGGTAAAAATACAGTGGGTAAAGCTTTGGCAGATTCCGGGCTAATTTGCCAACAATATAATTTACCTTCCGGCTCATTCAGCCAAAACAACCGATTAGTTGAAGTGAATGCCGAATTCGCGCATGGATTCCCGGCTTGCACCGTTTGCACAATTCCTGGATAAATATCATCCGAAATTCGCTTAGGCAAAGCACTGGTAACCTCCAGTTTATTCTCGCCCGTCAAAACATTTATACAAAATTCTCCATTTTTGACTCCGCTCAAAATCAATCGATTTTGTTTATCGACATGAGCATCTCTAATGCTCATGCCTGGAGAAATTCGATGAAAGGGCTCAACTTTATTGTTAGATTCCAAAACAAAAAGCTTGAATTCGTCGTAAGCCCCAATCCCTACTAGAATTTTTTGATTCCATTTTAAAAGTCTTACAATCTGAACATACGGCAGAGGAAGCCTCTGCACGTCTTTCCTGGTGAATACTGTAGTAGGAACCTCAATCAGACTTAGCTTGATAAAAATGAAAATTGCGACCGCCAAAAGGACTATAAATCCGGCAGCAAAAAGCGCCAACTTAACCTTAAGGTTTTTCATCATGGTCACAACTCCTCTGGTTCTTCCAATATAACTGATTGGAATACTTACCAAATGGCGAATCTACGGCTCAATGAGGGAGAAACCCCACTATGACTAAGCTATAATTTGCAGATGCCCGACAAACCACCATTCAAAAATCAATTTCTCCCGGCTCGCCCATCTGAGTTTGTGATCAAAACAGCACAGGCTGTCATTCGCGCACAGCTTGCGATGACTAATAAAGTGTTTGTCTCAGACGACGATTTAAATCGATTGCGCGCTTTGCCGAAAGACGCAGGCTTGGTTCTAGTGTCGAATCACGCAGACGAAATGGATCCGCGAGTATGCCTGGATCTCGCGCGTCGTTGCGGTAAGCGATTTATGATTATGTGCAACCGCGAGGCTTTTAACGAAGGCTTCGGGCTTGCTGGCAAAGCTTTGCAGAGTCTTGGGTATTTCTCGGTCAATCGTGGCGCGCACGATAAACCTGCAAAAGATTATGCAGTTGATTTAGTCAAAGCCGGTAAAGACGTTTTGGTCATGTTTCCAGAGGGTGAAATATTCTATCTAAACGAAGTAATTCAGCGCTTTCATGCTGGTGCAATTTCTATTGCGATGGATGCGATTATCGATCAGCGTAAATCGAATCCCGAATGGTCAGCGTATTTAATTCCAATGGCAATCAAATATCATTATCCCGAACCGATTGAAGATATTCTGAGTCGTCGCATGACACGAATGGAAACGAGGCTTGCACTTCCCAAGATGGAAGGAACTCTAATCGAGCGGCTGCGTCGAATTCAGCAGACTTTGTTGCATCGCGAGCAGAAAGATTATGGTATCAATCTTGATCACACTAACGAGCCTGAATTGGGCGAAGAGATTTTACGAACGCAAGAAGCGCTTCTGCAGCTGATTGAAGAGAAACACCAGAAAAAACTCTTGGCTCAGAAAAATTTGATTGATCAATCGTGGCAGCTAGGCGCCGAACTTCGTGAAATGAATTTTCCTCAAAAAGCAAAAGAACTGGAAGATCTGAAAGTTATCGAACACATGGTCAGCTGGCGCCCGAATTACTATGGCACTGGCAACTCGCAAGATCGAATTGCTGAAGCACTCTTGAAACAAGAGCGCGATTTGTACAAAATCAAACGTCCTCAGCAACTGGCTAACAGAAACGTTTATGTAAAAATTGCCGAACCAACCAATCTTGGTTCATTTGCCAACGACTATGCGCAAGATGCGCACGGCATGCTAAGCAAC
The DNA here is from genome assembly GCA_964572515.1 of uncultured Candidatus Obscuribacterales bacterium. Taxonomy (GTDB): domain Bacteria; phylum Cyanobacteriota; class Vampirovibrionia; order Obscuribacterales; family Obscuribacteraceae; genus Aved-18. The sequence goes on from CAZNEW010000003.1 coordinate 192,689, forward strand.
GTCACAAAAAATCTACACGATCAGATACAGTCGATGATCGATGAAATGGTTAGATTAATCGGCCGTTAGCCTGAATTATCTGAAGAGTCAGAGCCATCATTTTGTTGCAAGAACGGCAATAGCTGGAAGCAAAATCCGCAAAATCTTGTCCAAAAAAATGCAAAATCAATTCCAACTGCTGTTTCCACTAACTCATCGTGCTCTTGAACTGTATGCGCGACTTTAGGGACATTCAATCGAAAAATACTTTGTATTCTGGATTTTAATTTACCGAGGAGCATAATTATTTCACGTTTTTCGATTTATTCTTTTCTACCACTTTAGCATGATAGGGTTGTATCTTTTCGGCTATTTCGCCAGCCCCAGCATCCTCAGCCAATTCGAGTTCGTAATGAGACTGCATATTCAACCAAAATTGCGGTGAGTTACCGAAAAATTTAGAAAGCCGTATGGCGGTGTCTGCCGAAATAGCTCTTTGACCGTTCAATATTTGTGTAATACGTCCTGCGGGAACGTAAATTTTTTGCGCCAATTGATTTGCATTTAAATCCAAAGGTTTAAGGAATTCCTCCCTCAGAATTTGCCCTGGATGAATAGGGGGTAATTTTTTTTGATAACGCGCCATTTGAATAATTCCTCAGGAATGATAATCGACTATTTCAACATCATTAGCGACACCGCCTATCCACTTAAAACATACTCGCCATTGCCGGTTGATTCGAATGCTGTATTGACCTTTTCGATTTCCTTTCATCCTTTCCAATCGATTTCCCGGAGGCGATCTCAATTCTTCTAAACTACAAATCGAATTCAGGATAAGCAATTTTTGCCTAGCAACCTCTCCAAACGCTGCGAATTTAGCCACTCGATGGCGATAAAACAGCTTTTCAGTATCCGAGCATTTGAATGACTTGATCATATTTCAATATAACTTTTTTTACGCATTACGTAAAGCGTAAAAAGTCATTGAATTAGCTATTTTTTGTGTCTTACCCGTCCGATGGAAATACAAAATGCGCGCGATAAATCATATCCATCCACGCCTTCGCGCATTGCTTGCAACGAGCATCACTCCAGCCAAAGCGCGCTTTGTAATGCTGAGCCAGTTGCGATTCAGCCTGCGGATATAAAGATTTCAAACGATCATACTGGGCTTTATAGACTTTGCTTCCTTTCGACCATTTAACCAGCCCACGTTCGATCCGTCCTCTGGTATTATACGCGGTGCCCATAGACCACGGTCTGTAGACCAGATCCATCCATAGATATTTCACATCCGCATGTACGCGACCATTGGCATTTAGAGTCCCTTGGTCGGTCGAAGGAATACCAACGATATCGTCCAGCAGTACTGCAATATCGTGAAGTGGACCTTTTGGAATCAATGTTGTCGTATCTTTCACTTTAGGGGTAAAAGCAATAACAGCGACAGGTTCGGTTTTGCCATCAATACCGAAAACTGCCCATTCACCAAGCGGAACATAAGGCTGATTGGTAGTTATAGCGCAGGTAACGCCATCTTTTTCGGCTATCCATGGACCGGTCCACGAATCGACGAATAATTCTTGCGAGCCTTTTGTTTCTTTGACATTGGAGCCGCCGTTTGATCGCAAAATGCCAAAAGTATCAACCTGGCTCAGATTTTCAGGGACGCGCAGGAGTGTGCTCATGTCCCCCCGCCAGCTGTGCGTGTATTGCGAAACCACAAAGCGATTGCCTTTGAATTTATTTTTCTGAAAATAGACAAAACTAAAACCGTCTTTGTCAGCAATTGTATCTACGGCACCTTCTTTGTGCCACAATTCAACCTGACTGTTCTGACATAAAATGACCGATTTCACCTTATCTTTGACTTCATCGCCAGACTCGTACAACCTGGGAGTATTAGCTTTGAAAGCGGCTCTTGCGACTTCCAGCGCTATTTTGCCTTCGGCAGTGTTAAAACCTGAAATCAATCTTGGATACTGATTGCTTTTGTCAGCTAATTTTCGCTTGCCTTTTGCTTCACAAGTGTTGATTGAAAGCAAAAGAGAAAATGCAACCGATGCCACCAGACCATACTTGATTTTTAGACTATTATTTTTCATTTGTTTTTCTAGCCACCAGATCAACTACGACCGCCTGACCATCGTGCATTCCTTCATCCAAAACGATTTTGCGTTCTTTAATTAGGATGATTTTCCAGTCGCTGAAAATTTGTTTGAGATAAGCTTTGTCATACATGCATGAATGATCTTTGGGACCGAACTTTGTTTTGAGTTTCAAATGTTTTTTGGCAAAACCTTCAATAATAATCGAACCGCCTGGCTTCACCGAAGCTTTAAGTCGACCAAGAAATTTTGAAGTGCTTTCATTATCTTGAGGCTGAAAGAAAATCACAGCCGCGGCATCATAATTATTTTCTTTCAAATCGACTTTGCAAGCGTCTTCTACAAAATAATTGATTGAAACCTTTTCTTCTTCTGCCAATTTCAATGCTTTGCTTTTAGCAACCTCGCTTACATCGAAAGCATCGACTTGCCAATTCTTCTTCGCCGCATACACTGCGTTGCGACCTTCACCTTCGGCTGGCAACAATAATTTTCCTGCAGGCAATTTGTCTAATTGCTCGGCAAAAAATACATTCGGCTTTTTCCCAAACACATACATTTTGCGATCGTATTTTTTATTCCAAACCGTTTTTTCATCGCGTGGTGCGATCTTTTCACCCATTTTTTCGGGCGCTTCTTCGGCACGCATAGGCAAAGCTAAAGCAAGAGCCGGAGCCAATATCGCAATTGCTAATGCGACGACTCTAGGTCCAGACAAGGCGATAACCTACTCCACGTACAGTAAGAATATGATTTGGTTGGCTTGGATTTTCTTCGAGCTTTTCGCGCAGATATCTAATATGAACGTCTACAGTTCGGCTTTCACCAAGGAAGTCGGAGCCCCAGACTTGCGAGAATAACTGGTCGCGAGAAAAAACACGATTGGGCTGGCGAGCGAGCGCCAACAACAATTCGAATTCTTTAAATGTAAGGTCGATATCGCGTTCTGAAACTTTGACAGTACGACTTTCGGGGTCGATAGACAATTCGCCAAGACGAATTCCTCCCGAAGTCACTTGCACTTCTGGCGCTTCGCGCAAATGCGCTTTGACCCGAGCGACAAGCTCACGCAATCGCACTGGTTTTGCAATATAGTCGTTTGCTCCAAGTTCGAGCCCTACAACCGTATCGATTTCAGAAGTGCGCGCTGTGAGCATCAATATGGGTGTCTTTTTGTCCGTGGCACGGATGCGACGACAAACTTCGTAGCCGTCGATGCCAGGCATCATCAAATCGAGAATGACCAGGTCTGGCTTCTCTTTGGTAATAAGGTCCATTGCCTTCAGTCCGTTGTACGCAAGGAAGGTCACGAAGCCTTCCTGATTCAGTACGTACTGAATCGAATTGGCAATATCTACTTCGTCATCAACTATGAGTATTTTCTTCATTTGTCCTAATTCTATAAAATTGCTGCTAACAATCACATTCTTTTGGATCTGTCTAATTTAAAATTGAGATCTAACGTCGTTAGTCAGGGTTTATATTTTTTCGATATGCGGCTTTTCGGGCGCTACAACTCTATCACCAAATTTACTTCCATTTTTAGCCTGAGCCTGGCATTAATTGGAGGCATCTTTGCAATGCCCGCTTTTGCCGACGACGAAGAGGACGACACCGAAGCGACCCAAGAAGAGCCTGCTGCGAAAAAACCAAGGAGAGGTCAAGTACAGCAAGCGTCGTACCGAATGGCGGCGCCAAGCTTTTATCCTCCAATGCTTCACCCTATCAGGGTCGGAATCCACAGACAAGAACCCTGGGCACGTTTTGCCGTCTGGACACCTGGTGCAGTGGTCGTAGACGGGCGCCCGGTTTGCGCGCTCAAGCCTCAAACTGTTTACAACATCACCCCGTCTGCAATTACCGAACTGGCGACAGGTCAGAGCATTCCTCTACCTAGAGACCGCCGTACTTATATAACAAGTCCAGATTTCAGGGTCTGGACAAACAAGGGCTGGTGGCGCGGATGTCTTGAAATTGTCGTAGTGAATGGCAAGCTCAATGTCATCAACCTGCTCGACATGGAAGAGTATCTTTTGGGCTGCGTGCCGGCTGAAATGCCACCCAGTTGGCATCTAGAGGCACTAAAAGCCCAAGCAGTCGCCGCTCGCAGCTACGCCTGGGCGCACATGGGACCAACCAAGAGTAAATGGTACAAGAGTACTGGTTACGACCTCGTTCCAGACGTTCGCGACCAAATGTACAAGGGACTTGCTGCCGAGCAAGTGTCTACTTTTCATGCGGTTCGTCAAACTCGCGGTATCGTGCTCAAGAACTCTGGTGTTGTAAAAGCTGGATTTTATCGAGCGACCATTGGCGGCAGCAACAAAACAAGCGACGAAAATCTCAACGTTCGCAAACACTATGTGCCAAACAAAAAACTCGAAACTATCACCGGCGTCTCGAACATTCTTGGCGTGACAGTAAAACAATGGCATCCAAATGGATTCGCCACCGCTATTCAAATCATGGGACAAAATGGATCAAAAGACGTGAACGGACTGGTCCTTTCCAAAATGCTAGGACTGACCACAGCTGGAATTCTGGATGTAAGTCAAAATGGCGACACCTGGGTTTTCACCTGTCGCGGTCCTGGAAACGGTGCGCGCGGCTTGAGTCAGCACGGCGCAAACTTGCTTGCTAAGCGCGGATGGCGTTTTGATCAAATTCTTCTACAGTACTATCAAGACTCGAGCGGCAAGCTTCAACTTGATTATTTAGACAAGTACAGAGCCGAATCATACGCAATGCCAGGAAATTAAAAATGAAAATGACCGACCAAGAAGATAACGAAGTAAAAATAGAAACCGACTTTTATGAGCACACAGCAAGCTCGAATCAGTCATCTGGTCTCAGCAGAGTTTTAAAACGAGGTTTGCTTACGCTTGTTATTGGCGGCATCATATTTGGTATCGTGCAAGCGGTAATGTTTTTTGCAAATTTCAAAACAAATCAATATTTACGCAATGTTTCTATTGTCTTCCAGAAGCCTTCTATGACTGGCACTCAAGCACTGGTGAATGTTGAAATCGCAAATTACAATGCAGTCGATGTAAAAAATCCCACTTTTGATTATGTCCTTACTGGTGCCGATGGTAGTGAATTCGGCAAAGGCGAGTTGCAGATAAATGGTGTGATTCCTGCAGGCGACATGCGCGTTTTCGAACAAGTTGCATTAGCAAAAGTGGTCGGTAAACCATCACGCATGAAAGCTGATTTGAAAAATGTAGAAGTAATTGAAAACAAAAACTTGCCCGCAGGCATGCAAGCGCAATTTGCACAAGCTCTGGAAGGCGAGGGCGATTCTCAGATTCAAAATCTCGAAGCCTTGAAAAAAGAAATTCAAGCGCAAAACAAAGACGAAAAAGTTGGAACCGCATTGATTCTTCTTGCTCAAGCTCGTGCTTACGAAAAGGCTGGCTCATGGGCTCAAGCGCTGCCTTATTACAAGGAATCCGTCGAACTCGATCCTAGCAATGCTAATGCCCACTTTCATTTGGGAATGGCTCTGGCTCACGAAAAGCAAATGGATGAAGCAGTCGCCGAACTGAAAAAAGCGAACGAAATGAATCCTCAAGATCACTTCGCTGCCAAAGGTCTGATTGATCTGACTACGCCTGCTAAAGTGGATAAAAACGCTGAAGAAGTTCAGTAGACGTTAAGCTAGCTACAAAAATCTTTTGTGATTTGACCTGGGTCTTTTTTGATCTGTTTCTGCCAGAAGTAAAATCGGAACACTTTTCTCACAAAATCAAAACGGACGCTAACTCTGTGTGCGTTTCCAGGTACGCTTTTCGTTGAGCTATAGGCGAGAAAAACCGTTCGGGGTATAAGCTAGATATGGCTGAAAATCCCGAAAATAATACTCCCAAAGAAAACGGTGAAAACCATGAGCTTAAGCTCGCTCAAACAGATACAAAGACGGAACAAGAAGCCACTATAACTGATGAGAGTCGCCAACAAACGTGGCAGCAAGCGAATACTCTTGCTCATGCAAAAGACCAGCATCCATCTGAAATGGAGCTTCCGGCTCTTGTTCAGTCCTCATTTGGAATAGACTTTGGAGATGGGCAAGTATTGACGGCGAAAGGGATTGAGCAAAAGGAGCAGACAGGTGCCGAATCCAACAACTGGTTTGATTCGGTAAAAATAACTGCTAAAAATGCTCTTGCCGCTCTTCAAAAGCCACAAACAGAACAAACTTTGATTGCAACGAATAACATTCCAAGCTCCCCAAGCATTGAACAGATTCAGCAGTTCATAGTTGTAGAAACCGATTCACCTACATCTACTCCCGAGGCAATAATTGCCAATGATTTGGCGGATAAAGTGAGACAGGGATACCAGGGCTTTCGAAATCAAGCGCTGAGAACGGAAGTTGTAAGAATGATGGCACCTGGTGTGACAGATAGACTCATATTTCCTTATCGCGGATTCGAAGATGAATATCTAGCAGCATGCACCAAAGACAATCCTCAAGCTTGGATCCAAGCATTCAATAGTTTCCCAGAATTGCATCAATTTCTTTCCTACAAGGAGGGTGCAAAACTAATGCAAGCTCTGGTTCGCAACGAATTGCATCATTATGATCCTGGAGACATTGCAGGCGATAGAAATGCTTCCGAGGGTCAAGCAAATGATTCTGAAACACTTGGATATGCACAAATCACGCCCCTTGGTCTGCGCTCCTTTGAACTCAAGTATCCTCAGCTCAAAGCATTTCTAACTGCAAAAGGTTATATTGGTTCTGGTCATGAACAGAAAGCTTTGGAGGATCCAAGCTGCGTTCCGATGATAGTTGGAGCAAAGCTTCAGAGCATTGCTGATTTCTACAAAAAATCACATGACAAAATAACTGGAGCTCCCAACGTTCCTATAACAGCCAAAACACTAGCTTATGCTTATAATGCTGATGTTTACTACAATCCCAACAATTCAAAGCTTCCTGATTTCCACGCTAATGTTTTACCGAAAGCAAAAGACGCAGAAAAGTTACGCGGATATGAAAAAGCTTACCCAACCGGAGATTTGCGTGTTTTGTCCAAGTCAGTTCATGTACAAAACATTGAGTCGCAATACAAATTTCTACACTGATTTTTGTTTTCGATTGTAGATAAAGACACAAACAGAACCTACCACAAATCCGACTAAAGCGCTAATGCCACCTTGTTTCATGCCCACGCCCAGTGCTTTGAAAAACATCTCTTTATCCGTAATAGTGTGTTGAATACCAATATCACGCTCCCGCTCGACGCCCTGAGAGGTGTTAGCGAAGTCCAGAATCAGCCAAAAACCAGTAACAACAATAAAAGGCACAAGTGTGGATACTAGAATCCAAGCTATCTGAAACAAGTTTTTGCTCTTGCTTTTTACATTTACTCTTTCTGAAACATTCTGATTTTCTTGTGTCATTCTAAAACGCTTCGATGATTCGCTATTCTCGAACTTTCACATTTTAACATTCCATTTCTCGCTCTATTAATCTTTTACTTTAGTCAGCTGGCGCCAAACAGCACATCTAACTTGCGTTGATTCATTAATTTTGGCATCCTGGAATTACTTACTATTTGAGTTGCTAGCCATGAAAACGAGACTGTTCGTTTTAGCAATTATGCTACTTTCAAGCGCCTCTTCTGCATTGGCAGACACGCGGAAAGTGGATGAAAAGCACTTGAAGCAGCATAGAGAAAACAAAAGCAAGTTGCAAAAGCCATCCGAAAAAAGTTTTGCTTTGAAAAAGAAAAGCTCCACAAAGATAAAACACGTGAAAGTGTCAGCACCAAAGTCGTCGTCGATATTACCCAACACCAAATTAGATAGTTTCGTTTTAAACTCTGGTGGACTGGCGCAGGCTATCTATGGTGACGAAGACCATTCAGGACCGCCGCCAGTCTTTGGATTCGGTAGAAATACAGGATCGGTTAGAGGCATAATCTACAGCGGAGGATTTGACGGGGAGCTAAGATATTATTTCCCCAAATACACTGGTGACTTCGATTTCACTCTTCAAAGATCCATTTGGCCAGATGAAATCGCACACTGAATATAAGTCAAATGTCTCACAAAAGATCGAGTAGCTCTCTTCTTCCGCAATGTCTAAAGAAAGAAAAGATCTTGTTTTTTCTATCTTGCGTTAGCGGTTTGAATAGCCGGAATCTGCACGTCGGGAGTTGTGTCTACTGGACGTGTTGCAGCAGGTGGTGTGATAGCTGCCCATTTGCGGCATTGTTCTTGCTCGACTGGCTTGTCGGCACTCTTCTTTGAGATTGGTGTGACCGAAGGAGCGCTTGCAGGGAATTCACCGGTCTTGGTGCGGGCGAGTCCCATGAACTCTTCTTTGGCACGTGCGGTTTTGTAGATATCGACGACTCTTCTGTACAGGGGCTCTGCTTGCATTACCATATTCACCTTCGACAATAATTCAGCTAACTTCAAAACGACGCTTGCAACTTCTAACGAGTCAGCGCCATAAATACCTTCATAGATATGAATCTTTCGCTCGAGCGCTTCTGCGGTCTTATCGAATTTTTCTTGCTTCAAATAAACGTCAGCAAGGTCTTCGAGTGTAGTTGTTACTTCAAGCGAAAAGCGTCCATAAGTTGTTTCTTCGATTTCACGGCATTTATTCAGCATTGTTTCAGCCGCTTCCCAATTGCCTTGATCGCGATAACAGTAAGACAAGCGCGACATGGTTCCTATCAAAGAAACAGAACCGGAGCCACATTTGTCTGATTGTCGTGCAAGCATAAATTTATAGAGACTGACAGCATCGCTTACACGATCGGTCGCCTTATAAATTTCAGCAAGCTTGTCGACTGCAGCCATCAATAAAGAATCATCGGCTTGTGATACACGAGCCCTGATTGAAATAAGTCTTGAAACGAGCGGCTCGGCTTCTTGCAATTGTCGGCAAGAGACATAAAACCCGCTTAAGTCTTCCAGACAAGAAATCAGGGCTTGAGTGTCTTGATTGCCGGTTTGTTCGGCAACTTGCAAAGCTTGTTTGTAGAGAGCTTCAGCTTCTCTAGTGCGACCCTGTTGATAGTATTGCGAAGCTTGTCTTGAATAACTCAGCGCTTCGGAATCTTCATAGGCGGGACGGTTGAATGGTGTGTCCCATTCAGTGATCGCTTGCTGCTCTATATGTGGTGTCACTCTATTTGTATTGGACTGCGACATATCCTAATCCCTGCGCCCTTTTCTGATTCAATCCTATAGCAAGCGTCGATGCGGGGAAATTGAAATAAATCCCATAATTCGATAGCACGACGACAACTTGGCAATTTCACATTACAGCGCGCTAAGATTACCCTGAACTAAACAAGTCGGTTAAGCGCAAAGCCTCATGTCAAGCCATTCTTAAAATTGTAAGTACATTCACGCTTGTAAAATCAGGACAGTCTTCATGAGACGCATTTTAAGCAATGAAGCTCAATGAAGCTATCTACACAAATTTATTGGAGTCATTCGCGAGTCTGCTTTAAGTCTTGCACAATGTCGAATTGTCCCGCCCATACAGGCGGACGTAGGAGTTTGAATTCGAGCTTGCGTGACCAGTGAGTCGGTTTGACCACGCCGCCAAATTGTTCGTAAAAGGTGTAAACGCCTCCACGGCAAAGTGTCGCACCTTGAGTAGTACTGCTAATAGTGAACAGTCTTCCCGCGTCTCCAAGTCCAAGAGTTACTCCCCGACCTTTGTTTTCTTTATCGTTTTGCGTTCCCAAATAAATACAACCAGGAAGCGGATAGTCAATTTGCGAAAGTAACTGGTCTATATTTGCCAGAATCGAAAAATCGTTTCTGGTCACTGGTTGATTTTTCAGCTCCTGAGTTGCAACAGTGGCAAGACGTCCGAATAGCTTGATGAAATCTTCGCTTCTCTTTTTGTAGCTTTCGGTGAAATATCCGATTTTATTCAATTCGTTGGCAAGATTGGCGCAATCCTCAGCCATTCTTTTGTATACAGTGGGTCGCGGCTCCAGATAGTGGAAAGCTGGAGCGACTATTTTCCGCGGCGCAGACGCAGCTCCTTGTGCTGCAGGAGGTACTGTTGATGGCGCGTTGTCGGAAGAAGGTTCTTTGGGAGCATTCAAATCTGCGCAGACAAGATGACTATCTAGCCAGGCTCCTAGTGCTGTTTCGTTTTGACGCAACAGCCAAGCGTTTGTACGCATCGCTCCCTGGGCTGCTGGATCTTGAGCTTCGAATAAGGGTGAAATAATTCGCCAGGTGCTCGAATCATTTGATTCGCACATCTCGTAAAGAGTGGGAACGCCTTTGAGAAGCTCGGGGTCTAGACTATCTTGATGCTCACTCAAAAAATTTGTTGCAGCTTGCGAACCGTGAGCATGCAAAACAAAAAGCCCTAGAGGAACCAGCTTGTCATCGCCTTCTTCCGTTTTAGCGCCTTCTTTAAAAAACAATCCGGCTGCTTTGAGCCAGGTAAATTCTGGAGGATCTATGCGAGGGAAGAAGCGCAAAACATGGACATTTTTTTGAGATTTTCCCGAACCAATGTCCTTAAAAGACTCTGCACGCAACGAAGACGCATATTTGTTCTTGACCATCAAAAGCATCTTTGTCTGCGAAAGAGGTCTTGAGATATCTTTCAAAAGTTTGCTCAAATCAATTTCAGACGACTCGAAAACTGTCGACAAATCAATTGGCAGAATAGTATTTTTGGCTTCTGGACCGTTCAAGTCTTTAAGCGACATCACTTTACAAATGCGACTCCAGATCTCGATTGCAGATACGTCTCCGCCCGGAGTAGTGACTTTCCCTACTGAAAGAGCTCTATACAAAAGTACCGAACGTCTAAAACTATTTCCGCCACCTTCTGCGGTGCCTTCACTAACGTTGCTCAGTGGAAAATACATGCAAGAAAGCCAAAGATAAGCTTTGCAGAACTGCTCTATTTTGGGTGATTTGAGCATCCAACCATAGGGCTGGCAAAGTCCAAAATCAAGAATATTATTGCCAATTGCAGTACGAGCATTTTTGCCAAGACTGATACGTTTGATTTCTTCTCTTGCAAGGTCACTTGCGCCACCAAGATCAATTGTCAGATATTTGGCATCGAAATAACTAAGAGCAACAAGCAAAAATGCCATATTGCGCTGAATGTCATCTTGCACTTCTTCATCGTCGACAGATTTATAATCGAGTATAGATTGCTTGAGAGCAGCTTCCATCATCGCTTTAAGCTCGCCGCTTAGTCTCTTTTCAATGATATCTGCTATCAGTCCGTTTCTGTAAGCAAAATACGGATGCATCATCGAATCTACTGTAACAACCGACGGTTTTCCTAAAGTGCGATTCTCTTTATAGAGCGCAGTCATGTTTTTGAAGCCAGTATCGTTTACCACTACAAAATAATTGAAGCCTAGCTTCTCAGAACCTTTGGCAGCAAGTCCTGGAATTTGCATGTTGCTCATATTCATGGGAGGAAACGATGCAGTTTCGATGTCTTTGGCTTTAAAAAACGAGCTGAAATTGAGTGGTGCAGCACTCGCCTCACTTTTCTTTTCTTTAGCCAGATTTAGCTGTTTTACCGAAATCGGACTCATGTCGGCGTCTGAATTCAGACCGCCATACTGAGCATAGGCGCTGCTTGCAGTTGATAGCAGAAGCAAAAGCGAAAGTGTCTGTTTTAAATACTTCAATGTACTAGAGCAGCACTGCCTGCGTTAAGCGAAACAAACCGGGCTAAATGGATACCATCTTGTTGTTGAAGGGCTTCAACAACCGAATTTTCTATAGGGTCATCTAGAGTAAGAACCATGATTGCATGCTGACGAATATCGACTCTACCAACGCTCATTGTACTTATATTTATATCTTTGTCGCCAAGGATAGTTGCTACTTTTGCAACCATACCGGGTCTGTCCTGATGCATGGTGAAAAGCATAAATTTGGACGGTGTAAGATTGATTGGATGGTCGTTGATTTTGGTTATTATCGCTTCGTTATGAGCAAGCACTGTACCAGTCATAGAAACTATTCCCTCGTCCGAAGAAATGATGATTCCCAGCTCGTCGCGATAATTTCCTGCCCCCGAATCTTCAAGACGACTTTCGCGTACGCTTATGCCATGCGATTTAGCAATGATTTGTGCATTGACATACGTGACGCTTTCTATTCTGCTACGGAACAAACCAGTAAGCGCCGCCACCGTTAGCGGTGTCGTATCTTTGACAGCCAGTCCGCCATAGTTTAGAATCTCCACTCCGCGAACGGCACCTGTTACCAACCCTCCGGCAATTGCACCCATTGCCTCTGCCAGTCCAAAATATTTGCCCAGATTTTTCAAAATATCTGGACGCATAAAAGGCAAGTTGACCGGACTGCGACAGACTCCATCTATTAGATAGTCGCGAATTTGTTCGGCAAGGTCGATTGCTACATTGTATTGCGCTTCGATTGTAGAAGCGCCAAGATGCGGGGTCATAATCACTTTGTCTGCGACCGAAAGCAAAGCAGAATCTTTAGGTGGTTCGCTTTCAAAAACGTCTAGCGCTGCACCTGCTACGCGCCCTTCTGCAATAGCGCTAGCCAGAGCAGCCTCGTCTATGACACCTCCGCGCGAAGCGTTTATAATACGCACGCCAGGCTTGATGCGAGACAAAACAGTACCGCTTATTAGATTTGTGGTTTCAGCCGTTTTAGGAATGTGCAGCGTAATAAAGTCAGACTGACGCCAGATTTCTTCCAGCCCCACTGTTCTCAAATCTAACTCTTCGGCACGTTGCTTGCTGATGAAAGGGTCATAGACCAGGACTTTCATGCCTATTGATTTGGCGACCTGGGCAACACGTGAGCCAATTTTGCCAAGCCCAATTATGCCCAGCACTTTATTGAAAAGTTCGACCCCAATAAATTTGTTGCGTTGCCATTGACCGGCTTTCATCGAAGTGTCAGCCTGAGGCACCATACGCGCAAGAGAAAACATCAAAGCAAGTGTATGCTCGGCTGCAGATGCGGTATTTCCTTCAGGCGAGTTGACTACAAGTACACCGGACTCGGTGGCAACCTTTAAGTCAATATTATCGACGCCCACACCAGCGCGACCAATTACTTTTAATTTTTTACCGGCATCAATTACATCTTTTGTCACCTGAGTGCGGCTTCTGACCAGGATTGCATCAAAGTCGCCAATGATTTTGAGAATTTCTTTCTGGGTAATTTTTGGTTGATACGAAACGTCGAGATCTTTTGAAAGAACGTTTATACCTTCGTCGCTAATTTCATCTGCGACCAGTACTTTTTTTAAGGATGCCATTATTAGATCTCCCGTGCAAAAATCAGTTTGTGCTTGTATTTATCAATCTGTTGCTCGGAGAATGCTACCGGCAGTGGCTTTTGAGTCAACCACGCTTTGAGTTGATCAAGTCGGTTGCTTGAAAGCAAATGTCCCGATTGACCTAGTGGCTGGGTTTCGTAGTATTTATCCTGATCGGACATATCTATGAGCAGGCGTTGAACCGGTCCTACTGTGCAGTTGTATTCGCCTTTGGCAGTGTATGTAACATTGCAAGCGTTGAGTGCATCACCATCGCCAGGAACGCCTACTGGAGCGATATTAATAAATTTGCCCAATTGGTTCTGCCACTCGGGAAGTCCATTGAGCACCACACTTTGAAAATGAATTTGATGCAGATTCTTCCAGCTCCAGGCGTCAGGATTTTCGTTTTCGGTAATTACTCTAACTTCTTTAAGTGCTTGAGCAAAAGTACTCACCATAAAAGTATCGAAGGTGCGCTCTTCAGGAGGTAACCACGAAGTATCTTTGCGACGCAAAACACCTTCTAAGAAATGGGTCCAACGAGGGTACTTATTGATGTACTCATTGGTAAGCTCTTCGCCGATTTTAGGTATTAGTATCCGTCTTGCAGCCATGCGTAAAAACGCTTCATAAGCGGTTGCAGGGACGCTGTCGCCAGAGAGCATTCCATCCCACTCTTCAAATTTATCTATCAAAACGGTTTGAGTCTTGTCTATATTTTCAATTTTGGTCACGGAATCCTTGAGCATGACTTTGACAAGTTTAGACAGCGCACCGTAATCATCAGCCTGGAAAGAAGCCATCTCGGGCAAACCGGGACGACGCGAAGAAGCAATACTGGCATCAAGCAGAGCTTGCACGCGCCCTTGCGGATAAGGCGTGACATCGAGTGTAGTGCCGTTTAAATTGTCTGTTTTGCCAATTAAATATCCTTTTGGCGGATTGAAAATGCTTGGAAGTTCGTTTGTATTCAGACGAGCAATCCAATCGCAATTACCGGTCCAACCAGGGAGAATCTGACCAGCATTGAGCTTGTGAGTATAAGCAGAAAGACTGCGTACCGGAATATTGCCTGCTATTTGCATTGCAATATTTCCATTTTTATCAGCGAATAAAAATGTTTGTGGTTCGCCCTTGTATTCTTGAAGCGCAGACTGGAACTCGGTCCAGTTCTTAGCTTTGTTCATTTTCAAATAAGAATCAAGCGAAGGTCTTACATTGTCGTGCCCACTCCATGCAAGCACAACAGCAGAATCACCAGATTGAGTAAGAACCGGACCGTGCCTTGTTAGCAATACTTTTTGTTGGAACACTTTGGTGCCCACAGGACCGCGACAACCGACCTCTTCTATGATTTCCTCGACAGGTGCCCATCCAGTGGGAGTTTTATATTTGTTGCCAATATTTTGAGAGAACGACTCTATATAAAGGTCTTGAGTATCAGCTTTGAGCGCTGTTCCACCCCAACTGATATAGTCGTTGCGACCAAACATAATTCCTGGAACACCAGGAATACTCATACCCGATACTTTGTTGCCAGGCGTGATGAGAGTAGCAACGTACCAGAGATTTGGGTCGCTAAAAACATTATGCCTGTCTAGAGCAAGCAGATTTCCCTTGGTATCAGTCAGTTTGCCAGAAACCACCCAGGCGTTACTGCCGATACCAGGTAGACTTGCAACCTGATGTCGCACTGTATCTGGTATCGCATTGTAATCGAAAATTGGAAGTTGAGCTTTGGCGTCTTTTACTTCTTCTTTGCCCTCGAAAAGTGGCTGCTCAAAGATTTCAGAAGCGGCTTTGGCTCCAGCTTTGTTGACTGAGCGCTGACGCAAATCATCAAGACTCCAGGATTCGCCTTGCAAATATTCCAGATATTTCATAACTGCAAGACTATCTTCACTTGTCCAGGGCGCAGGGTCGTTCATCAACAACCAGAATTCCAATTGTCTTTTGCTGCGACTCAAGCGCATGTAAGCGTTAACACCATCGCTATAGGCCTGCAATGCGGCTTTCACTTCAGGCGAAGCAATTTTCAGTTGGGCCTTGGCTATGCGAGTGATACCGACCTGGCGCATGAGCTTGTCTTGAGCCAGAGTACCCGAACCAAAAATTTCAGACAGAGTTCCTTTGGCTGCACGACGCAACATGTCCATTTGAAAAAAGCGCTCAGAGGCAACCCACCACCCTTGCGCTGCATAAACGTCTACATCGCTAGTTGCCTGAATGGCAGGGATGCCTCGATCGTCTTGAACCAGAGAAACTTCTTTCTGAAGAGTCGGAATGGCGATGATGCCTTCCTGATCAGGGAGGGCACGCTGGGCAAGAAGCCAACCTGTAATTGGCAGAGTTACAAGGCTCAGCAGGAGAACCAGAATACAAATTAAGACAATATTTGACTTAGATTTCAACGTCCGCGCCTACCACCAAATCGTCCACCACCTGCAGCATTTTCAAATCGTCCACCGCCGGAGGCATTACCAAATCTTCCGCCTTGCGCTTGTGGTTGAGATTGCATTGCACCACGATTGAATCTGCCACCAGCATTGGTGCCAGCAGCGGCATTACCTTCAGCCCCCCCGCCACGGTTGAACAACCCGCGTCGTCCGCCTTGTTCTGCTGCATTAGCCTGACCAGCATTGCGCGAAACAAAGGGATTGTCTCCACCAGCACTTTTTTGCCAGTTCTGGAACTGCGAAGGATTTTGTCTTTGCTGATTGGCGTACCATTCTTGTTGCTTCTGAAAAGTGTTGGCGTGCTCTCTGCTGATATCGCCATTATTTATGTTTGCAGTGTTATTTCCACCGTTATAAGTACGGTCTACATTAACGGTGTTGCCACCAGCACCTCTGTAGTATGGATTTCCTCCAGAAGGATAATAAAGAGGAGTGCCATATGGAACACCGTGATAATAACCGTTGTTGTAATACGAATTAGTCATAGCCGATCCAGCCATAGCTCCAAGACCAGCTGCAGTTGCAGTGACCAGAGTCGACCCTACACCGCTGCCACCTCCCGATGAAGAAGTGTTGGAAGGTGCTTGCTCATTGTATATATTGACCGGCGGAGCGGCTGCATACTGAGGGATTTGTGTTTGCGCAGCCATATTTCCCATTTGTCCACTCATCTGCCTGAAGCGTTCGACTGCGGCTGTTAGATCCACGTTTTGACCATTTCGATCGACGTACCAATATCCACCTTGCGAGCCCATAAAAATTTGAACCGAATCTGTATTAACACCAGGACCAGGCAGTGGAACCACCATTCCTCGGGGGGTGATAACGGACTGTGGCCCGCCGTTTGGACCGGGAACGACTTGCAAAGTAACCGCTGATATTTCGGGATTACCATTCTGCGCAAAGACCGGACCCCAGATAGATAGTGTTGTCAAAGCTGTCATAATTACTAGCTTTTTGAAGTGCATGGCTTTTGCCCCCAGGTAGATTGTTTGAGTGCATTTTACCTTAACGAGCGCCTTAGTAGATTGAGGTTTGCGCAAATGAATAATAACTAGTTTTAGATGAAGTAAAGAGCTTAAAATAGATATATTTTGTTGCAGCTACGAGGATTTTATGACATCCGAACCAAAGGAAACACCAGCTTCCACAGGCTTTTTGGGCAAGCTGGAGCGTGAGCTGATACTTATTAGTTTGCTCAGCCTGTTTTGCGAATTGATGATTATCCGATGGCTGGCGACAGAAATGCGTATCTTTGCCTATTTCAAAAATCTTCCATTGATGGCTGCTTTTCTTGGTCTGGGACTGGGTTTTGTCTGGACTAACCGCAACAAAGATTACATGAAATTATCGGCATACGTTTTTCTTTACTTGTGCGGACTTCTTATATGCGCTCTGGGACTGCATCTTACATTCTTGACTTTTGTGGACCCATTTAAGTTCATGCTTTTTGGAGTAGGCTCAGCCGGGGTTCATGGGGCAGCTCCAGGCAACCCTGTTTTTACTACACTTTTATCGCTTGTAGTCATGCTTGGTGCATTCACACTGGGCGTTTTGACTTTCGTTGGATATGGTCAACGCATAGGACAATTGTTCGAACTCATGTCGCCACTCAAGGCGTACTCTCTAAATGTATTTGGCGCACTTGCTGGCACCATCTTGTTTTCAGCCTTGTGCTGGTTTAATTGCTCTCCAGGAATATGGATGGCAGTAGTTGGAGTTGGATTATTCATCTGGAAAAAACGTCTTATACACGTTTTGATAATCGCACTGGCGCTTGTTTACACTTTCGCTCTTGCGCCTTTTATGGCAAAGAGCTTTTATGGACCAGACTATGTAGAAACAGTCTGGTCGCCCTATTATCGAATTGATCTTGTAAAAGAACGAGTGCCCGATTCCAAACCAGAAGAAAACAAATTCTGGGGCTATGCCATTTATGTCAATTACGATAATTTCCAGCAAATCGTAGATTGCACGCCAGAAAACCTTGCAAAGTTTCCTTTGAATATTCAAAAACAAATGCGCTTTGCATTTGAACGACCATTCAAGTTTCCTACCAAAACACCAGAAGATGTTCTTATTTTGGGCACCGGAAATGGTAGCGACGTTGCAGCCGCTTTAAGATGCGGAGCTTCGCACGTAGACGCAATTGAAATCGACCCTGGCATTATTCAGCTTGGCAAGAAACGACACCCCGAACAACCTTACGCAAGCGACAAAGTAACTTTACGCAATATGGACGCACGTACATTTTTGAAAACATCAGACAAAAAATACGATGTCATCTTGTTTGCATACGTCGATAGTCACGCTGCATTTTCATCGCTTTCATCGCTTAGAATGGACAATTATTTGTTCACTCAAGAATCGTTGAACGACGCAGCCCGACATCTCAAAAAAGACGGAATTATAGTAATTGGCTTTTTGTCTTTCGCCGATTGGCTCTACGACCGCCACAGCAAAGCTTTAGGCAATGCCACTAATATGGAGCCGCTTGGCTTTTGCTTGAATAACGAGCGCGTAGACGTAGGTTATCTCGTTAGCGGTCCGGGTGCTGCAGGTCGAAAAGGCAGTCTCAATACCGAAATGCCTGAGCGCGCAATCAATATGAATTCGACCACGCCGGTTTCGACCGACGACTGGCCATTCTTATTCTTGCCCAAGAAAGAAATTCCAGCCGTTTACATGCTGCCTATTTTCTCGGTTCTATTACTTGGATTCGGACTTGTGGCGCGCGAATTCAAACAAGGACTGAGTCAGTCGATGAACTGGCAAATGTTTTTGACTGGTATGGGATTCATGCTGCTTGAAGTAAGAGCAATGTCAGTACTTTCTTTGCTATATGGCTCAACCTGGTTGGTAAACTGCACCGTGATTTCAGGAGTAATGATAGTGATTCTGGTTGCAAATTACTTTGTGGCCAAATTCAAGCTAAATAATTTGTATGCGGTAGGAGCATGCCTGGTACTGGCGCTGCTAGGCACCACTTTTACCGAAGTGAGCGCGCTTACACAACTGGGTGAAATTCCTGCTCAAATAGCGGGCACTGCAATATTCTTGCTACCAATGGTTTTTGCCTCGGTCATGTTTGCCATATTGTTTAAAGAAACAAAATCTGCAAGCACAAGTCTTGCCTTCAATATAGTTGGAGGTCTTGTGGGAGTCTGCGTAGAATATCTCTCGATGCTGATTGGACTTCGAGCACTGGGTGCCGTGGCAATTCTGATTTATACAGGCGTTTTGATTCTTGAAAAAATCAAAAGGTCTAAAGCGCCTTCAAATTCAGAGTCGCAATCAGACAATTTGCAAACTGGAAATGCCTGATTCTTTGGTCACCTGGATTTGAACCGGAAACATTTCGCGCACGTCTGGAATGTGCGTAATGACAAGAATCTTGGCAAAATCAGACTGAATAGCTTTGATTGATTTGACCAGTTTGTCGCGCGAATTTTCGTCTTGCGATCCAAATCCTTCGTCTATTATGAGTGTCTCAAGACGTGCCCCAGCACGTCTTGCAAGTAATCGCGACAAAGCTATTCTGATTGCAAAATTGACTTTGAAAGCTTCTCCACCACTATACAATTCGTAGCTTCTTGTACCGACCTCGTCGCCAATCAAAATCTCGAGCGTTTCAAGATTATTACCCGATTTTGTTTTTGCCTGAGTAATGAGTCCTACATGCATTTTGTTATCGCTCAAACGAGCTAGCACCCGGTTGGCTTCGGCTTCAATCTCAGGAATTGCAGTTTCTATAATCAAAGCCTGGATGCCTTTCTTGCCAAACGCTTCTGACAAGAAGACATAATCTTCGCGCTCGCTCAAAAGTTCTTTTTGAGCATCTTTTTTCTTATTAAGCTCAGTCAGTTCTTTCGATATTTCTAAAGCCGAATTTTCAAAGACTGCACAAGCGTTAGATTTTTCATCTCGCACCATTTCGAGTTCTTTAATTCGACGCTCTAATTCGCTCAAATCAAGGTTCTGCGCACTCTCGTCAATTTCTTCAGATTGAAACAGTTGCTCGAGCTCACTTTTAATTTCACTCAGTCGACTTTGTTTCAAAGAAAGTCGTCCTTCATTTTCTTCAAGAACCTGCCTGATCTTTGGCAATTCCAGATTGGCTCTAGATAACTCTTGCGCTTTCTGCTCGTAAATCATCAACTCGCCAAGCTTTGACTTTAGCTGCAGATGTTTTTCACGATCGTAGCTCAAGTCTTCTATTTTTTTACTGTTTTCAGTAAGCTTCTGGCGCCATTCTTGACCATAAGACTCGACTTCCAATTCTTCTTTGATCAAAGACTCGCGCTCTTTTAATTGCGGAAACTTTTCTTCGTTCGCTTTCAAAGTAGCCAGGTCTTTTTCTAACTTCTGATACTTTGCTTCAATGTGGCGTCTTTGTCTCAGTTCGGATTGAAGATTGGAAAAAACAAAAGGATCGAAATCAAGTTCTTGCAGCTGTACTTGAATGCCTGCCAGACTCGAGCGTTCGACCTGAGCGAAATTACCTGTTTCCAATTTCTTTTCGATTGTAGCCAAATCAGTTTCTAATTTGATCAAAGACTGCTTGGACTCGACAATCGCTTTTTCTTTTTGATTAAAAGCACCAATTCTGGTATCGAACTCTTTACGCCCGGCAAGGCTCGTTTTGAGTTCTTTATACTTATTGCGCATGGCATCGCGCTGGTCAATCAGTTCCTGTTGGCGGACAACGAGCTCGTCGCGCTGCGAGTTCATGTTTTTGATGTCTTGCTTATATTTGTCTATGACTTTGACTTTGTCTACAATGGGTCCCGAGCACAAAGGACAAATGCTGGTCTCGATATTTTTTTCCAGCTCGTCTATTTTACGCTGACACTCTTTCTGGTGGCGCCCAAATTCAGCCGACTGCAATTCGATCGTTTCGATTTGAGATTTGAGCGAAATTCCTTCTTGCTCAACAAGCTCGAATTCAGCTTCCAGTTTATCGAGTGTTTTTGATTCTTCTTCCAGAGCTTCTCTTTCTTGGCTAAAAGTAGACGAAGATTCAACGACCTTTTTGAGTTCTTCAAAAGCATTTCTCTTTTGCTCTAGTTCGGCTTGCAATTTCAATTTAGCTTCTAACAAAACCGACTGCAATTCTTTTTCACGACCGGACAATTGCATGTATTCGTCTTGTTTTTTAGCAAGCGCAAGCTCTTGTTCAAGCAATAACTTGTATTCGTTGTAAGCTGCCTGTGTTTTTTCCTTGCCGGCTGTGTCTTGCTTTAAAAGCGTTTGTTTAGCGTTGAATTCGCTTATTTCCTGCTCGATATGTTTAAGTTCATATTCGAGATTGTTGCGCAAACTCACTAACTTGGATTGAAACTCTATTTTTTCTTCTTTTAAACCCTGGTACAAAATCGACTTCTGGTCTAGTTCTTCGACCGACCTTCGAGTCTCGATAAACAAACGAGCTTGCTCTTCAATAAAGTTAGATTGACTCAAAGTCTCCTGCCAGTGACTTTCTTCCTTACGATTTTTCTCGACTTGAGCCACCAGATCAACTACATCTGCCTCGATTTCTGCAGATTGTTGAGTAAGCAAGCGCGATCGCTCGGCTTTGAAGCGTTGCTGCTCCATTTTCAATTTGATATCGCAGCGCGATTGATCCAGTCCCTGCCAGTCTTTAACTGTTGCTTCCAGTTCTTCTTGCGCCACCAGTTTTTGCTTATCGATTTCTTTGATACGTTCTTCCAATTCGTCGATTTTCTGAAGCTCGCCTTCCATGAACTCAAGCCGCATTTTGAGCTCTTTGGCTTTTTGGCGCGAAGCTTCCTGCATACGATCGAAATAAGACAGACCCAAAATTTCCGACAAGACCTGTTTGCGTTCAGCCGGTTGTCTGGTTGTAAATTCGTCTCCACGCCCTTGTTTGAGATAAGCGCTATTGACGAAAGTATCAAAATCCATTCGCAAAAGCTGACAAATCGCCTGCTGCGTGTGGCGCATGCTGGCACCAGTCAAACTTCTCCAAACCCGCTTTTGACCAAGTCCAAGCGCGTTTATTTCACCTTCTGCTTCTACATCGCTTGAAGCACTGGGCGCGCCCACTAGAGCCGGCACCGCACTAGAACTCGATTCGAGCACCTGAAATTCAAGATTACCCTTAGATGTACCAACCCCGCCGCTTCTAGACATTCGTCTCTGGCGTGAGCGAATAATTTTAAATGTCCGCCCTTCGTAGTCGAAAACAACTTCTACTCGCATTTCGCTCTCGCCAATGCGAATTAATTCGTCCGAACCCGAGCGAGCCGCTTCCCAGATGGCCCAGGTGACTGCGTCCAATAGAGCTGATTTACCGGACCCATTTGCTCCAGATAAACACGCAACTGCGACTGAATCGAGATCCAGCGTCGTATGAGAGTAACTCATGAAGTTGTGGAGAGTAAGAGTCCTCAGAATCAAGAGGCTGTTTCCTTGTCAGTAAGACAAATTATGCCAGGCGCTTTAAGATATAGCTTGATGTCTAATATGGTAGATCAGTCCAGCTCTTTAAATAAGCCCTTTCTTTTAAGCGCTTTATTTCTGTCTGGGTTTGCTGCTCTTATCTACGAAATAATATGGCAGCGCATTCTGGTGCGCTTTCTGGGCGGAAACTTCTCGTCTGTCTCGTTGATTGTATGTGTTTTTCTTGGCGGAATGGCAATAGGTGCCATGCTTGTCTCGATAGCCCAAAGTAAGAACAAAATCAAAACACCAGCTACAAGCTGGGCATCATTGGAATTACTGCTCTGGGCTTTCGGCATTGTTTCCATATATCTAAGCCTTCAGTCCAAAATTTCATTTCCAGACCAGGCTGTGGCCACTGCGATTTCAATCTTTTTATTATTAATTCCAACCATAGCAATGGGTGCCATCTTGCCAATCGCTATTAATTTACTCAACCAAAGCGTCGGTACCAAAGCAGTCCTGGCAAGCTATACGCTCAACACCGCCGGTGCTCTGGCTGGTGTGATTTGCACAAGCTTCCTCCTTCTGCCCAAATGCGGAATCTGGATGACTTTACTTTTGGCATCGTCAATCAACTTTTCTATAGGTGCAGTTCTTCATTTCAAGCGCAAGAGACTGAACACCGAATACCAGTCTAAAGCAGAGTTTGAATTGCAGACATCTCATCCATTCTTGCCAGCCATAGCTTTTATATCGGGCTGGACAATAATGATGCTAGAAGTTTCCTGGACCCGTTATTTCAGCTTACTAGCTGGCACCAATACTTACATATTTGGTTTAGTTGTAGCGTTTTGTCTGGCCGGATTGAGTATTGGTAGCTGGATAATTTATTTTGTCACCGCGCGCAAACAGGTAGAAAAAATCGACCCTTTACCTGCACTGGCTGTCGTTTTTACACTTGCTGGACTTTGCTTGATGACAAATATTTTTGCATTGTCCATATTTCCACACTATTTTCATAGCTTGTTTACACAATGTATTTCGACTTTTAGGGATGTTGATTATTTTCAAGTCAAAATCTTATTTTTAGTCATTTTCATGAATTTACTCATACTTGTCCCATGCACCGTATACGGCACCGTATTTCCGCTAGTGCTTACATTTTCAGATCGAACAGCCAAACTGCTTGCTTTCAATACTGCCGGGTGTGTCGCGGGTTACATTTCTTTGTGGATTCTATTTGAAAATTACACTCACGACCCGGGAAATACCGCGACCGAAACATGCTTTCTAGTAATTCTTGCTGTCGTGTATGCCAGCGCATTGATTCTAATCCACTTAATCAGTCGAGCTAGAATCACCTTAATTAGCGGCATCTGTTTGACCATCATTGTACTTTCAGCACCTTTCATATTGCTCAGGCAGCCATGGCCTAAAGCAGCGTTGACCGATAGCCCAAAAGACAGTCTTCGTTTCTTTAAAGAAGGTCAAAATGCAGTGGTTAGTGTAGAAAACACAAATGGTTTGTTTGTACTCAAAACAAACGGGAAAACAGAAGGCTCACTACCAGACCCGGTTCCGTCCGACATGCCACCACTTATGTCAGACATGCCAACCCAAGTATTGCTGGGGCTTTTGCCTCAAGCGCTCAATGGAACGAAGCGAAGCTCGGGACTGGTAATTGGCATGGGTACTGGAATGACATGCGGAACTGCAATTGGACTGAGCGACGTTGAAAATTGTACCGTCGTTGAAATTGAAAAGACTGTTATAGAAGCAGCCAGGGAATTCGCGGCGCACAACCACAAGCCATGGGAGTCTCCAAAATGCAAGGTCAAAATTGCAGATGCAAGACAGTTTCTAAATAGTACAAACGAAAAGTTTGATTGGATAGTATCGCAGCCAGGAGAGCCATCAAACTCAGGTTCTGCCAATTTATACACGAATGAATTTTTTGAATTAGCGCGAAAAAATCTCAAAGAAGGCGGCATTATTGTACAGTGGATACCACTTAACGGATTGAAGTCACAAGACCTACAAAGCCTCTTGAACGCGTTCACTATTGGCAATGGTAGCGCGACTGAATGTTATGTGATCCAGCCTCGTAAAGCTGGCGAATTAATCCTGGTTTCAGGCATAAATTCAAACACACTAAATCGACTGCAAAATATCTTTTCAACGCCTGATTTCAGTTCAAAGTTATACACTGTTGGAATCAACTCTCCATCAGCAATTCTAGCTGATTTCGCAGGCAAAACCATTCGTCCCAAAATTATTGAGATAGGCGCCAAACTAAATACCGATGACAATTTACAAGTCGAATTGAGCACTGCTCGAAACTCTCCCTCAAGCGAGAAGCAAATAATCGAATTAGAAAAAGACTTCTCAAATATTTTCAACACAAATATTTTTTCAAATCAGACGGAACAACAGTTAAAATATTCGCGCATTGCCCATTCTATTCCCGGCTTTACCTGCGAGTCAGACTATTATTTACTTTCAAAAGTCGAACCTGAGACTATCAGCGAAATTTATCCAAAAGAATTAGACGCAAGCTTGTTTGGCCTCGCCGATTCGCCTGCATCTATCACATATAAAGCATTTACAGACCTTCAAAAAGGTTCAAATCCAGAAGACTGTCTGACTTTACTTGAAAAATCACTTCAAATAAATCCACTTCAATACATCGCCAATTACTATGCTGCATACTGTCACCTGAAGTCAGGTAACACACAAGACGCGTTGTGGAAAATGAAGACTGCAAGCCAGATTTATCCAATCAGCAATCGTCCACACTTTTTTGTTTGTGCTGTTTTGATCAGAGATGGACAAATTGATCTAGCTAAGCAAAACATTACCAGATTGAGTAAACGAAATCTGAAAACGCCAAAAGAAAAACAATGGCTCGACGGACTAAACAGGACGATTTCCACAGGCAATGAAGACCCTTGCATTGAAGAAATTTTGAAGCCTTAATTATTGCGAATTATTCTTCATCGTCCTTCCCATCGCCGACTTCTTCGACTCGATCCCACTCTTTGGTGATGGGGCGACCGGAAAACTGGCTTGGAGTTATGAATACATTTACGTCATCTAACTTAGGTGCAAGATTACTCATATCTGCTTCGTCGTCATCATCATTCATGAGAGCATCGGCCAGCGAGCCCGATATTTTATAAACGAGCTGCCACTCGGATGTTTCTTCATTTCCTGGCGGGGTTGTGGACGCTTGCATGTCGACTTCTTGATTTTGAGCTTCTACATGCTCAATATGAGGCTGCTCGTTTTCCTGGGTTATAACCACCGGATCTAAGTCTTCCACTGTGCTATCTTCGTCAGCCTGCACGAAATGGACGCTAAAGCCAAGATCCGCTTCTTCAGCACTTTCTTCTTCGGCTTTTCTCTTGCCTTCAGCAACCGCGCGTTTTGCCAAATCAAGCGAAATTGCACCAGTCTCTTCCAGGTTCGAGCTTCGTTCTTTGGTTATTTCAAGATTCTCTGCTGGGGACACAGAAGCAGACATGCTCTCAAATGGCACGTTAGGTGCTTTGAAAGGCTCTGTAGACCAACCGTTATCACTACCGGTCATTTGAGCAGGCATCTGCTCATCGGACAAAGCGATTTCGAATTCTCGTGTTTTACTTCCAGTTGGATCTTTGTTCTCATCATCTTCTAGCTCGACGAGAACCTCGACTTCGACCATCTCTTCGACTGCCGCTTCATCCTCTAAAAATTCTACAGAACTCTCTTCAACCGGTTCGGCTGCTGGGGGAGCTTGATTGCCATTGGGATCTTCTACATACTCCCACAATCCATCTTGTTCCTGAGGGAATTCAGATTCAGCAGAGGGCACCACATCTGGTGCAGGACTTTGTCCATATGCAGAGTCTAAATCATCTCCAAGCGAATCTTCATTATTGCCTAGATGATCAAATGGATTGTCGATATCTTCGCTAATCGGCTTCTCTTCTACAAAACGTGCAACTGGAAGTTCTTCGTCTTCTTCATTGCTTCGATCGAAATCAAAAGCATATTCGACGTCTTCTTCTTCGTCATAACTTCCTTCATCGAACCCAAAACCGAGATTGGCTTCTTCTTGCACCCAAGTACGAGTAGATATGGATGGACCAGTCATTTCAGGAACTGGCTTGTCGGCAGTAATATCCGAATATTTTTCGGCTTGTGGTGGCATCGGTCTTCGCAAAGATTCAGAAGTGTCGCTCATCGCATCTTTGATTCGCACCACATCATTTGCAATAGCAACATTATCTATAGATTCAAGCGCCTCTATTACCTGCAAATCTTCAGGTTGTAATAATTGAGACAGGTTTGAAATTTCATCCACACTTGCTGGCTTACTGAAATCTTCATCTTGAAGAGGTCCCATCAAGTCTGCAATAGTTTTGCGGGTTTTCGCTTTGGGGGCATCAGTCGTTTCTGGGGCGTGTATTCCGTCCATCAAAGAGCGCAGAGATTTCTTACCGCTCTTTTGTGCAGCACCAGAGCCGATATCTTCAATATCTGGTCTTGCGTATTCTTTGTCTTGCCTTACAGCCTGCTCGAATTTTGTGATTTCTTCTTCTTCCGGCTGACTCCAGTCGAGCTGGTCTTTCCATCCTGGAATTGCATGACCTTTGCTAATCATTCTTTTGGCAGCTTCTTCGGTGTTGATCATTGGTCCAGAAGAAACTGCTTGTATTTTGCTTGCAGGACCGCCTCGTACAGGCTGCGGAGCCTGAGCCACTTTTTGGACTTGTATTTCTTGAAGATTCTTCGAAACGATACGGTCCATATCTTCTTTCGAAATGATATTTTCATTGACCAGGTAATCTTTGATTGGAGTTTGCGATGTGAGCCAACCACTCATCGCTTGCTTGAATACATCAAGCTTTATAAGCGCGTCTTTCACCAGTTCTTGACCTAAAACCGCTTGTTCTAAATCACCTTCGGTAATAAATCCTTGCTTTACTAGAAATGTTCCAAACAACATTTCTGGCATAGCTTTGTGCATATCAGCTGCAATTTCCAATTCGGTTGGCTCAAGCAATCCAGCCGACTCGAGCAATTCGCCGACTTTAAAAAGGACGCCACCACTTTCGGTGACACCTTCAGTGGTACCAACAACTGGCGCTTTTAGACCAAGGAAACGAATATCGTAATCTGTGCGTGTTAAAGGATCGCTCAGAATATCGTGCGCAATTGAGATTTGTTGCAGCTCTTTGATCATGCCGCGTCTTTTCTTCTTAGGCGCTTGTTCGAACTCGAACAAAAGTCTGCGCACCAAGCGCAAAAATGATATGTGAATTTCACGGAAACTGGCACCTGGTTCCACATGTAGCAAAACATACGAATTTGCTTTAGGAAGCTCTTGGTCAGTAGTAGTCGAGCGATCCTGCGCCTGACTAGTTTGCTCTTGTGCTTGAGCAGGAAGTTTAGATGCTGTTGCACTTGCTGTAGCTGCTACTGCAGCATTTTCTTTGGTTAGTTTAGCTTTGGCTTTGGCAGGAAGCTTTTCCATTGCTTCCACTTCTAACTTTGCGTATTCGACACTGCCAAGATTTATTTCGCGCGTACCGGCACGGTCTTCTCTTGCAGCTTTCGAACTTGCTTGAACAGGCTCTTGAGATGAACCATTATCAGCAGCATCAGCAACTACTTCATTAGCTTCTGCAGCACTTTCGTTCTCACCTGCTTTCAAAAGCAGATATATTTGCTTATGCGCCAGATTGGCGCCCTCTGTATCCCCGCGCTGAAAACTTTGTTTGAATGCCGCGGCTAAAACCCGGCTTTCAAGGTCTTTTCTCTCTTTTGGCGCCATTGGAGCTACGAGCACAGTTTGGAATGCGCGCGGACTCATGGATTCGACATTTCACCTGCGGGAAAGGAAAATACTAAGTACAACAACTTTATAGACATATTTCCATGAACACTAACACTTTTAATTTATTAAACACTCAATTGTTGAAGATAAACTTTTCGCTCTCTAGCGAACAGCTGGAGCAATTGAACACTTATACAAGTGAGCTCTTGAGCTACAACGCACACACAAACTTGATTTCGCGCGAAATCAAGACTCAAGAAGACCTCTTGAATCGACATATTCTCGATTCGCTCTCGCTGCTTGAATTCTGGGACGAGTTTCCACTAAAAGATCCCAAAAGCCTTGCAGACATTGGAACTGGCGGCGGATTTCCTGGTCTATGCCTGGCTATCGCACGCCCCGAACTGGAGGTAGTCTTGATAGATTCGGTGGGCAAGAAAACCGAATTTCTAAAATCGGTCGTGAAGACGCTTAATTTGACCAAACGTGTACAAGTCGAATGGGGGCGAATCGAAGAAATCGGGCACGAGCGAGACTTTAGAGAAACTTTCGACATTGTTACAAGCCGCGCTGTAAGCGCAATGTCAACAGTTGGCGAACTGGGTCTTCCATTGCTTGAAAAGGACGGAACCCTCGTCACATATAAAAGTCGAAGTGGGCTGAGTGAAGAAATTGAGTCTGCTCAAGCACTTATTGGGCAACTTGGTGGCGGCAAGCCGAGTATACACATCCCGACACTTGGAAACGAAGAAAAAAATCACTGCCTGGTCTTTATCACCAAGCAAAAACAGACCCCTCTTACTTTTCCAAGAGCATGGTCAAAAATCAAAGGCAAAAAATAACTAGGACGCTACGCTTTGAGCATCCGACGCGGCAGCTGCTGCGTCCATTA
Source organism: uncultured Candidatus Obscuribacterales bacterium (assembly GCA_964572515.1). Taxonomy (GTDB): domain Bacteria; phylum Cyanobacteriota; class Vampirovibrionia; order Obscuribacterales; family Obscuribacteraceae; genus Aved-18. The sequence goes on from CAZNEW010000003.1 coordinate 221,631, forward strand.
CATCGTTCTCTACATCAACTTCTTCCACAAGCCAACCTTCCGCCTGCGCTTTATGCCTTGCTTTTGCCGGCTCATTATCTATTGAGAGTTCGAGCACATGACGCTTGCTTTCAAAAACATAACTCGTACGATTGATCAAAGCTGTCACGTCTAGATGCTCGTGAGCAAAAATCAGGTTATCGAGGTGTCTGTACCAGCTGTCAGAAACAGGAAAGACGATATCGGCAACCAGTTTGCCAAGGTCAATCTTTTCGTTGTGCATTTTGTGTGATCGAGCGGGCCAATGAACGATATTTTCTGTAGTATCGAAGTTGAGACATTCAACCCTGCCAAAGTAAGGAATGGAGCGCGTTTCGATTCTAAAGCCAAGCTCAAAATATGCTCGCAATTCTTTGTACCAACAATCAAGAATTACTTCTTGAATGGTTTCAAGATGGGGTTCTAGTTTCCACATCTGGCTGGTTGGCAAATAAGATCTCGATGGATTGAAATTCCACTTGTTGTCGCTGTAGCTGAGCTGATACTGATGAGTGTGCGCCCAGGAGGTCATGAGAACGCTTGTCCAGATGTTGTTTTCGCGATAAACCTGTTTGTAAGAGTCTTTGAACCAGGCTTGCCAGGCGTCGAAATTATCGTAATTGCTGGATCGTTTGACTAGTCCTTCGCGCCAGTCCTTTTCATCTGCCAGCGGATCTTCGGCATGAAAGAACTCTTCCCAGTAATTGGTCGCGACAGCTGTCTCGAGCAAATTCTCGTCATAATCACCAAGCTTGTCTTTGGCAAGTCCACCTGCCGCCAGGATTGCCTCTTCACAACGCGAATATGGGTTTGAGTCGCTCAGCGCCTGTGAATGGCGGACATAATCGATTGCTGCACGAATAAGAAAAGCTGGAATCATGATTATTCACTTTACTAAAGCAGGGAGTTTTTAACCACTACTATTTAGAGCCAACCAGTTGAAATCGACCGCTTTTTTCCACCAGTTTGGCGAAATCCGAAATTTTATCTTTAAAAGCTGTTTCTTTCTCGAGGTCGCAAAGAGGAGCTTGCAGTCTTTTTGACCAGCAACCCTTTCCGCTCAAACCTGGTTGGTTGAACCGGTCTTCGCTTCCAAGCAGATCGGAAATCATCATAACCACGAGCCAGCAGGGACTTTCGACTAGAGTCTTTTCAAATGCGTATTGGACCTTTTCATCGTAAACCACAGGCGGGTTGTCAGGATCAAGATTTATGAGACCCATAAGTCGTCGCATCTCAAGCCAGCTTTCATGACCGTTTGGTCCATGCCAGCGCTCGACCAGATCGCGATAATACTGAGCGATGGTCTGGTGATCGTGAGTGGCATAAGTTGCCAGCGACAGCGGGTGAAGTGTTGAAACAGGCTTGAACTCCTGACTGTCTGGGATATGCTCAAAAATAGGGATAGCGAATCCAGCCATACCAAGCTCGTGAATCGTCTCTCTGACATAATCTGGAACGACCAGACCAAGGTCTTCTGCAACTATGAAAGCACCAGATTTAGAGGCAGCCTCTGCAATTACTTTCAAGATTGCTTTGCCTTCTTGATGATTGAGCTCAGCGTTTTCTTCTGGCTCATCAGGGCGAGGAAGGAAGCCCGGAAGCTTTCCACCGGTCAACTCTTGAGCCTGCTCTTTGGTTAATTCAACAAACTCATGGTTACGCTCGGGGATCCAGGGAAAAGCATAAATGCGGAAAAAACCAAGTATGTGATCAATTCTAAAGTCATGGAAGTGTGCTGTTAAACGCTTGATGCGATTTTTCCACCAGGCGAAATTTTCTTTCTTATGCTCCGCCCAATCGTAAAGTGGAATTCCCCAGTTTTGTCCCCAGTTTTTGGTGAACAAATCGTTAAAGAATAATGGCTCTGGAGGCGCACCTCCAGCCATTTCGAGATCGAATAATTTTTTATTCTGCCAGACATCAGCACTATAGCGACTGACACCAAATGGAATATCACCCATTATGCGAACGCCATTCTTATCTGCGTATTTGCGAACTGCTAACCATTGCTCATTAGCTACCCACTGGACGTAAGACCAGAATTCAATTTCCTGAGCCTGACCGTTGGCTTCGAGATGTTTTTTAGCCGATTCGAAATGCTGCAACTCTTCTGGCCAGCGAGTCCAATTAGTATCACCCGAACGCGTATCCAACAAAGCGCGAAACACCGCATATGGTGTCAACCACCATGAGTCTTCCTTTTTGAAATTTTCAAATTCTTTAGTCGATTTGAAATTTTTGAACGCAACCCTGAATAAATCCAGTTTGAGCTTTTTAACGATTTGATAATCGACGTCTTCAGCCTCCAGCACCGACTGCTCGACAGAATGCTTCAGTTTATCATAATCAGATTGCAACAACCCTGGCACCGCGGATGGTGACATGTCGGTATAAACGGGATCAAGCGCCATAGCACTGATAGCGTTGTACGGGCTATTGTCTCCGCCAGTTTCATTTATTGGCAGTGTTTGCAAAACGGTAATTTTATTTCGGTGGCAAAAATCTATCGCTTCTTTCACTGCGCTGGTATCGCCGATGCCCAGGTCGTCTTTGCGTCTGATGGCGAAGACAGGAAGCAGGATGCCGGCAAGTTTTTTCTTTGGATCGATACTCATTTTATACACCTAGTCTTGTGAAGACTTTTTCCAGATTCTGCAAGTAGTTTTGAGGACTGAGACACTCTTCCACTTCTTTCTTTGAGAGTTTATCACTCACATTCTTGTCGTTCAAAAGTGATTCCTTGAAGCTTTTGCCTTCTTGATTGAATACGCTCATAGCGTGCGATTGCACCAGTGCATAAGCGTCTTCTCTGGTCATCCCTTTCTCGACCAGTTTCAATAAAACTGCCTGCGAGAAAATGATGCCTCCAAAAACATCCATATTGCGTTTCATATTTTCGGGATAAACAACAAGACCTTTGACGATGCCAGTGAAGCGACTTAGCATATAGTCCAGAAGAATGGTCGAATCTGGCACTATTACTCGCTCTACAGAACTATGTGAAATATCGCGCTCGTGCCAGAGCGGAATATTTTCAAGAGCGGCAAGTGAATTCGCTCTTAAAATCCGTGCAAGACCGGTGATATTCTCACTGCCCACAGGGTTGCGCTTGTGCGGCATAGCAGAACTACCTTTTTGACCTTGCGTGAATGGCTCTTCTGCTTCCAAAACATCTGTTCGTTGTAAATGTCTGATTTCTGTAGCAAATTTTTCCAGACTTGATCCAATCACTGCAAGAGTCCAAATAAACTGAGCATGCCGATCTCGCTGTACTACCTGGGTGGAAATAGGTGCTGGTGTAAGCTCCAGAATCTGACAGGCTTTTTCTTCGATAGCTGGAGAAATATTAGAAAAAGTTCCTACCGCCCCACTCATTTTGCCAACCGAAATCATGGCGATTGCGTCTTTGAGCCTGGCTTGATGACGACGTACTTCTTCAAGCCAGATAGAAAGTTTAAAACCAAACGTGGTTGGCTCAGCGTGGATGCCGTGCGAGCGACCGATGGTTACTGTATCTTTGTGCTCTCTCACTTTTGCAAGAATGGCATCGTGCAAGTTTTGCAACTCAGATTCAAGCAGTCTGCCAGCCTTGCGCATATTGAGTGCAAGTGCTGTATCAACCACATCAGAACTTGTAAGACCTCGGTGAATATAACGACCTGAATCACCAACGAATTCATTGACACTGGTGAGAAATGCAATTACATCGTGCTTAACTACCGCTTCAATTTCGTATATACGATTGATGTCGAATTTAGCCTTGGACTTGATTTCAGCCATGACTTCGTCGGGAACTTCCCCTGCCTGACGCTGCGCTTCACACACTGCAAGCTCGACTTCCAGCCAGGTCTGGTACTTGGACTCCTCGGTCCAAATCTCTCCCATTTGCGGTCTTGTATATCGCGGTATCACAAAGAATGCCTCCGTCGGGCCCATTAATTAGTAGACTTAGGCTAGGATCTTACTGCATCATCGCATCGCAGTTGCGTTGTCAGGGGAAAAGTGAAAACAAATGGTACTTAAGTTGAAAAAATTTATGATTTTCTCGGCTCTACTCTTTATGCAAGTTCAGCCAAACGCGGCTCTGGCAGAGCTTATCGATGGAGATCTGGCAGAGGAACAGGCTGCCGAAAAAGAAGAATTGCACAAAATGCGCAACGAAATGAAAGACATCAACTCAGAAATTGATGACGCCATGAAGAAAATGGGCGAAATTCAGCGCAAAGCAAGCACAGGCGAAATCAATTGTCGTGAATTTCATCTTCTGGTTAAAGAAAAAGAGTTAGATGTCGGAGGAGGAAAAACCGCTCACGCTCTTACTTATAACGAGCGACTACCCGGTCCTGCAATTCGCGTATTGCAGGGAGAACCAGTTCGAATAATTTTGCACAACAATAGTAAAACCGCCACAAGCCTGTATTTGCATGGATTGAAATTACCTCATTCGGTGAGTGGATTGCCTCGAAAAGATCAAGGTATCGTCGCTCCTAACGCAGCTTTTGCTTACCAGTTCGTTGCCGATAAAGCCGGAACTTTCTGGTACTACCCCCAGATTATTCACAGCAAACAAAAGGACAATGGACTCTATGGCATGTTGATTGTAGAGCCCCAACATCCGTCTACGAGAGCTCCGCAGCAAGATATCGCACTCGTTTTTTCTCAGGCGCTGGCGAAAAAATCTGCACAAGCAGCAGGACAAAATCAAGGCTCAGCCCTTTCAAATACATATCTGGTAAATGGCAAAACAGCACCAGATATACCACCAATTGAACTGCGCCACGGAGAGCGTGTGCGTCTGCGTTTGTTGAACGCAAGCAAAGAGGCTATCCCCCTGCATTTGAGCGGTCACCATTTCGAAATTGTTTCGACTAATGGCTCCGACCCACTAGAACCGCATGTTTTCAGGGACACCATAACCCTTCAACCAGGCGACAGAGTGGATGCTGATTTCATGGCTGACAATCCAGGCGTCTGGTCGTTCGGATCTCTTTTATCAAGCCAGTCTAAAGGAGAGGGACAAGCACCAGCCGGATATGCGATGGTAGTTCGCTACTCTGAGCACGCTCACAAATAACACTATAGTTGATACCACTTAAATTGCTTCGCGAAATTCTTTGAGCCGCATGTCTACTTTGTCGCGCTCAAGTCCGGTGTGCCGGCAAAACTGCACCCAACCTATTTCTATGACGTCTTCCCAGAATTCCATATAGATCTTCTGATTAAGATATCCAAGACCTTCTTCAAGAGAATAATCAGCAAGAATTGCTTTTGCCATATCATGCTGAATCATGTGACTCAGGTCTGTCCACTGCTCTTCCAGAGCCAGATCAAACAGAGCACGAAGAAATACTTCCTGGCTGTATCTTTGTTCGGCTAGTTCTTTAAGGCGGACTGGCAGCATAACTCTCCTATTATTATCATAGGCATAATTAGCATCCCCCACAATAAATTTCGAATTTTCTAGCTGCCTTCTTGCCCAGCGCGGCTCAAGAGCGTTTTGTCGGCAAAAGTTATTGGCTGCTTGAATGGTTTTTTATAGTCTTCAATTCTTCCGCCAATGAGATCAATCATTGCCGGCTCGATATTCCCCACGCTTTTGCCAGCCAAAATCATGTATGAAAGTTGCTCCACCGGCATTGAAGCAATGCGCGCGCAAGTAGCATCTAATGCGGCAAGGTCATCTGACATAGCCAAAAATCCGGTTTTGATTGCAGTTCCGTTTATGGGTCCATCGCCTTCCATTGCGACCACCGCATCTACGATAGCGAACGCCGGTTTTATCATATGTTGAAGGTCGATAATGGTGGCAGGGATTCCTTTTATATGCAGTAAATTCTTAGGCCATCCATATTTGCGACCAGGCACGCAGCCAAACAGATTCTTCATAGAACACGTCACGCCCACCCAGTGGTGCATTTTGAGCTTGGGAAGACTGACTACACAATCTGCATCCATGATTGTTTTAGGCAAATACATTTTTTTGAGACCATTGAAACCGTCTTTGTTATCGACTTTGACCAGGTCGTCCAAATTGAGGTCCACAAAACGAACATTTTCTTTGAGACACACATCATTAACGCCCATCGATTCAAGCAGAAATTCTGTGTCGCGCATGTGCCCTGGACCTTCAGCCACCACAATTTCAGCGGCACCCAATTCTTTCATCAACTGAATAGCCCAGGTGAGCACACGAGGGTTAGTGTGAATAGGTCTGTCTTCTCTGAACTCGACCATGTTAGGTTTGATCACTACCTTTTTGTCTTTGACCACTGGTAGTTTGAGCTTAAGCGCATATTCCTTCAAAACTGACACCATGTCGAGGTCGTAAGAATCGCATGGAATCAAGGCTACGCTCGATCGCCCCTTTCTTTTTTTCGCTGCCTGAATGGCGTTGACTTCAGGTACTTTGGTTTCGAGCGGATCCGAGGATTTACACGCAGCAGTTCCTGCAGCTGCTGTTGTGGCGGCAAGTTTTAAAAAATCCCGGCGCTTCAAATCCCTATCCTTTATATGTAGATCGCATTTGCAATAAATTGTCGCCCAGAATGGCCGAATATGCCAGGTGAACCATGGCTGTAGTCATGAGATTGGGACCATGCCCTTCACCCATGGCTTTCTCCTGGCGTGAAAGAAGGAAACTAGCTTCTTTATCGCAGGCTTTGTCAAAAGTGCTCAAAGCAAGAACAGACCATGCAAGCGATACCGATGACGAATCACTATCGGTTTGACTTTGCAAAAACAAAAGACCTTTTTCAATCTCTTTTTTTTCTTTGTGGTCTTGTAAAGCAACCAACGACTCGGCCGTAGTCAATCGATATGGTGGCAAATAAGTGCCAAGACTCAAATGATTTCCATGATTCCAACCACCATCTTTGCATGCATGTTCAATTAAAAACTTGTCTGCGTATTTAGTGACTTCCTTATATAGTTCTTGCTCAGGCATACCTGGAACTTTTAAAGACATCAGACAATATGCAGTGGGTTCGACCCAATGATAACACCCCGGGTCCCACGGCCAGCCGCGTGCGTACTGAAGCCCACTTGGTCCTTCAATCAAAAAGCGCATTAAACGTGCCACCACCGGATAAAAGGTGACACGACTATCTGCAACTTTATGCAAGGCACTATGCAAACAATCGGCAAATTTCTTTTCTTCTAAAAATTCGGGATATTCATTTAAAAGAATTCGAAAACATAACAGAGCTGGTCCAGTAGCCCAATCAGACGAACCGGAATCAAGAGTAGTTGACCATCCACCATCTTTCAACTGAGTCTTGGCAATAAATGAAGCGGTACTATGCGCAATATTTTTGTTTTTGCGCAATGCAAGTCCACACCAGGCGGTTGCTTCAGTCGAAGATTGACCATTTGGTTTGTACGGCCAATAACCATTTTCACCGTCCTTGTGAAAATTTTCTTGCAGATAATTCTCTAGAGAATTTCTGGCATCTGATATCTGTTTGTTTTCCACCTTTTTCTTATTCCCTCATATATTTTGCCTGAGCCTCCCTAAAATAGGAGAACCCGATGGTTATCAAGAAAGATGTACGAAACAAACAAAAAGGGACTAGGCGATTGACAACCTGCAATATAGAATGGATTTAGGAAGTCATTTTTACTACGCATTTTTTTAGTGCGGCCTTCGACAGTCCGAAATAATTCCAAAAGTTTTCTTTACGACTTTTGATTAAGTGAAAGATTTCGGATCTAAAGGGGCAAGTTAATAGAAGAGACGAGGAGGTGGAAGCGCTCAGCAAGCAGATTTTTTTTGATTACACGCTGTACGAATTGTATTTTTGTTACTAAACTTTACACATCTCATTCCACATTTTTGATGCTTTTTCTGTAATAAATAGGCTTGTATTGTTATCCTTAATAACAGGCCTCGGACAGGCGTTAAAAAGGAATTGAAGGAGGAACGTATGAGGGACACTCTTAACAGATTTATCCAAGACGAATCAGGACAAGGTATTACAGAATATGGTGCCATCCTCGCTTTCGTAGCCATCTTGGTAGCTGTCGTATTCGCCATTACACAAGGCGCATTGGCTGGAGCTATATCGAAAGCATTTTCGTCAGTTGTTACACAGTTGAACAACTTGTCCGGAGCAGCCGCTCTAGCGTCTGGTTCTTAGTTCAAGAAAACGCATTTCAAATCAATAAATCTAAGCAGACAAGGAGCAATCCTTGTCTCTTTTTTCGACAATTTCTAAATGCCAAAAGTAAGTAAGGTAAAGAAAAGAGAAGGCGGACTGGCGACATTAACGGAAATTTATTTACCCGCAACCCGTTCATTTATCTAGATTCGCGAGCTTGCCAAGCAATGCAATATCGGTCATTGCCGAAAAATATAAGAAGGTCGGGAACTATCAAACGAAACCCAGTCAACGAGCGAGTTTCAAGTGGTATGTCGCCGCAAAAATACGTCATGACATGTTCATTCGATGCGTCTTTCGCCAACCTATAAATGTATGAACCATGCCGTTTTGCGCCACGTAATCAAGCGCCGAGTGTCAGATATCAAGCCCCGCATCACCCTGTAGAATCTTGCTAGCGTGTGGGAATTCGCGTTCTGGGGTACATACACTCTGGGCGTGAAGAGGCGATGCTGTTGTCCTTGTATCGCCGATGTGCGTTAATAGTAAATGGTTAATCTTTCTCTACTTAGAAAGAAGGGGGAAGCGTAATGAATCCATTACGAGCATTGTTCTTACAACTGTCGCGAATGCCTCCAGCATTGATGCTCTTGATCATCATTGGTCTGGCGGTGCTCGTCACTATGATGGTGACAGGCAAAATGACATCGCAAGAACAAGAATTGGCTGAAAAGAAGAAAGACTTAGAAGCCAAACTACAAGCTAAAGGAAAAGTCGTTTACGCAGTAAAAGACATTTCTGAAGGCCAAACGATACCTTCCGACGCCCTGGAAGAAAAAGAAGTTGAGCAATCCAAGATTCCTATGGATGCTTTGACTTCAGCTTCACTGGCCGCCGGTCGTGTTGCAAAATACGGGATCGCTCAAGGACAAATCGTGTCACAACACGACTTGGCTCCTCAAGGCATTTCCCTTGGTTTTGAATCCAGATTGCGTGAAGGCATGCGCGCCATCACATTTGCAATCGACACCAACTCTGGTGTCTCTGGATTCGTAACCCCAGAGAGCCGAGTAGACATCTACGCCATGGTTGGCTCTGGTGCTGAAACTAAAGTCGCACCAGTTCTTTCCGACGTAGAAGTTATTGCTGTTGGTCAAATGTACCAAAAGCAACCGGGCGGAACCGCTTCCACACCGGCTAACTCGGTAACAGTATTGGTATCTCCAGAAGACGCAGCCAAATTGATGAAAGCGATTTCCGCTTCCAAACTCTATTTGACATTGCGTAACGAGAAAGACCATACACCGGTGGCTACAGTTGACGTCATTTCTCTCTTCGCTAAACCGCCAGAGAAAAATGCCGACGATTTGGCTTCATTGCCTCCACCATCCGCACTACCCCCACCGCCAGTTCCTGGCGCTCCGGATGGCGATTTACCGCCTCTACCGGGTGGTGGTGGCGCACCTGGCGAAATGGGTTCAGCAGAATCCCCACCGCCTCCGTTACATGAAATAGAAATCTGGTCTGGTAGTAAAAAAGATGTTCTCTCAGTTCCTAAGAACTAAGATGAGAACGTATCTCTAATGTGGGTACAACCATATTAGGCTGTCGGCGAAAGGGAGAGATAGCATAGGTTATGAAACTAACTACACTTCTAGTTTGTGATGCCGGTTTAGACAAGCGTCAAACAATTGAAGACTTAATACACAGTCAACCATCGTTAGCGCTGGTCAGCACTGTATCTGGCTCAATGGCCAGAGAACAGATAGGAAGCTTGCATCCCAAGTTGGTCTGGATTGAATTAAGTCCAGCTCCAGTTCGCGGATTGTCGTTGCTAGCAGAATTGAGGGAAACATTCCCCCAAATCTATTTCTTTGTAAGCTACGAAGTTCCGGACCCTGAGTTGATACGTACTGCGTATCGACTCGGGGCATCGGACTTCCTCGATGCAGAACGTTGGAGAACCGACCTTCCGGCTGCTGTTCAGAGTATCCAGCTCAAGCACCAGTCCGAATCGGTATCGACAGCAGCCGGTAAAGTTATCGGCATCTTTAGCCCCACCGGCGGTATCGGTGCCACCACTCTGGTCACCAACCTCGGCGGCTATCTGGGCAAATATGGCGAGACCTGTATTATCGACCTGGACCTCCAGTTCGGTATGGTGTCGCACTATCTCAACCTGGAACCATCCTTTAGTTTAAGTACGATCGACTTTTCACACACAAACTTCGACGCCACTTATTTGCGTAACCTGATGACACGTTACGACGATAAACTGAGCATTCTTGCAGCACCGCCCGAACTTGAAGACATCGGCGATATCTATGCTGCGCAGGTTCAAGAAATCCTTTATACAGCCAAGCAAGAATTCCGCTACACAGTAGTGGATCTACCTAAGAACTTGCTTGACGAGCGCGCCATCGCTACTCTCGACTTAGCCGATCATGTGCTAGTCATTACTGAGTACAACTGGGCAGCGATCTTGAACGCTAGAAAGTGCCTGGATACTTTCAAAGCACACTATAACCAGGAAAAACTTTTACTTACTGTAAACAAATCAGAATGGTTGCCGCAAGACGTTCTTTCAGAATGCCGTGCCAACCTCAATTACCCAGTATTCCACGAAATTCCAAATGATACCAAGACAGCTAAATGGGTGAACAACCAGGGTCAAATCGCTCCTGGCCATACAGCTTTTGGTAAGTCGTTAGATTCCCTCGCTAGAAGACTGGCAGGTGGCGAACAGCTCCTCCTTACCGAAACAAAAGACAAGAAGGGCATGTTCAATCTTCCTGCAATGTTTGGTGGCAAGAAAAGCTAGCGCGACCTAGGCGCAAGCCTAATTCAACGTGAATCTAGCGACATGAAAAAGGAGTTGAGCCTTAAATGTCCGACGATAAAAAGGATAATCTACCAGCCCGTCCCAGTTCGTCCCTTATGGGACAACTAGTAAGACAAAGACAAGCAGCCGAAGTAGTCCCGGCGCAGCCAAAACAAGCTGGCGTAGCCGCTCCCCAACAACAAACAGGTGTTGGTGGTGCAAGACCAGGTGGCGGTCCCGCCCCAGGTCAATCAGGCGTAGCCCGTCCAGGTGGTGGCGCACCGCAAACCGGTGTCGGTGGACAACGTGGTCCAGGCGGCACAATGCCTGCTCAAGAAGGACCAACACGCTCAGATTTCGAGCGCGTTGACTCCAAAGATGAATACGGCGGCTATCACGGCGGTGAAAGCAATGATGATGCAGGCGGTGATAGCGGTAAGTTTTCTGCTAACCAACAACTTATTCGTGAACGCGAAAAATTCATCATTGACCAGCTCAGACGAGAACTTGATACATCTCGTTTGACCAACATCTCTGAAGATACACAAGCTCAAGTCCGCGCACGTATTCGTGAAATCGTAAACTCCGACCCTGCTCCTCTAACCATGATGGAAAAGGGTATTTTGTTACAGAACGTTCTTGACGAAGTATTCGGTTTTGGTCCTCTAGGTCCACTACTTCGCGACCCGTCGGTCGGTGATATTTGCGTCAACGGCGTAGCTTCAGTATATGTAGAACGTCACGGTCGTCTTGAAAAAACGAACGTCGCTTTTGAAAACGATCGCCACTTGCGTCAGACAATCGACAAGATTATTCAACCTCTAGGAAGAAGACTTGACGATAACTCACCCATGGTGGACGCCCGTCTTCCAAACGGTTCACGTGTAAACGCTACTATTCCACCAGTAACAATCGACGGACCAACGGTAACCATCCGATGTTTCGGTACCTCAATTCTTTCACTGGGTCAGTTAGCTGAAAAAGGCTCTATGTCTATTCAGATGGCTGAAGTTATGAAGGCATGCGTCAAAGGCAGAATCAATATCATCATCTCCGGTGGTACAGGTTCTGGTAAAACGACACTACTGAACGCTTTATCCGCTCACATCAACCCACGCGAACGCATCATTACAATTGAAGACGCCGCCGAGTTGAGATTACAACACGAGCACTGGGTCCGAATGGAAACGAGACCACCCAACACGGAAGGTCGAGGTCAAATCACTCAGCGCATGCTCGTTATCAACACACTTCGTATGCGACCTGACCGAATCATCCTTGGTGAGTGTCGTGGTGAAGAAGCATTCGACATGTTGCAGGCGATGAACACAGGTCACGATGGATCAATGACCACGATTCACGCCAACAACCCAAGAGACTGTACCAAGCGTCTTGAGAACATGATCTTGATGTCTGGTACAGAAATGCCTCAGAAAGCCGCCCGCGAACTAATAGCCTCCGCTATCCAGGTCATTATCCAGATTCGACGTCTGGAAGATGGTACCAGAAGGGTAACCGAGATTGCTGAAATCAACGGGATGGAAGGGGAAACAATCGCAATTTCCACTCTCTTCAACCTGGAGCGTGAAGGTCGCGACCCAAGAGGCTTCTTCAAATGTAAACACGTTGGATCTGGCTTGCCGCCTAAGTTCCTTGAAAAATTGGAGCAAGAAGCGGTACCGTTCAAACTCGATTGGCTGAGATAAGAGTATTGAAAGTTAGGACTTTGAACGTTCTTATGAGGGGCAGTTAGATGGATGTCTCAATAATTATTTTCGCCACGGTGACTGTAATTGGTCTGCTGGGGATGGCAGCGCTCAAAGGCGGACACGCCGATGAGCTGACTCGCCTGGATAAGCATCGCAAGAGAATGCAGGAAAAATTCCTGGAAAAAACTCAAGGCAGCGAAGATATCTTCGTTACCAAACGCGAAGGCTATCTGGCTCGCATTCTAGGTATGGCTGGTATGGAAGCCAAATACGACCAGATGAAACAAAACTGGATCATGGTCTCCATTGGTGGTGGCGTCATAGGCGGCATCGCAATGTTTTTCATGGTACCGGAACTGGTACCGGTAGGATTTATCCTTGGAATTCCAGCGGGTGCTGCCGGATTCATTTTCTATCTCAACCAGGTAGCAAAAATGCGTCAGGCAAAAATGACCGAACAATTGCCCCAGGTTCTAGAAACAATGGTATCTGCACTAAGAGCCGGTTCTCCGGTACTCGAGTGCTTCAAAGTTATTTCAGAAGTTTCACCTGACCCAATTCGCAGTGAGTTCAAACGCGGTCTGGTTTCGCTCCAGCTCGGAAAACCATTTCGTGACACACTAAAAGAAATGTCGACCAGAATTAAGGCTCCCGACTTTAAACTATTGACCCAGGCTGTGTTCATCAGTCAGGACGTAGGGGGCAACTTGGCAGACGTTGTATCGGTTATCGCTGCCGCTATTCGTGAACGATTCAAATTGAGAGACTTTTTGGCAGCACTCACCTCACAAGGTAAAGCAACTGCTATGTTCATCGGCTGTTTGCCTTATGGCATCACGCTCATTACATATTGCGCCACCCCAGGTTATATCATTCCGTTCTTGAACAATCCTATCGCTAGAATTGTTCTGATCATGCTCATCATCTGGGAAGGGCTCGGGTTCTGGATTTTAATGAAAATGACGACGTTCGAGGTATAAAAGTCAAATGAGTAATACTGTAATTGCAATTTTGACATTTGCTGTTTGCCTGGGCGCTGGGCTCTTAATCTTGAGACCGGTACTGGGTATCTACGTCGATTCGTATGCTGTGCGGGTCAAACCTAAGAAGGAATCGGACGAAACCGCAGCGGAAAAACCAAAAGATTCTGCACTACTCATGCTCTGCAAAACGGTAGGCGAACTCATTTTGAGTGTTATGCCTGCAGTGGCAGACAAACGTACAGTGGAACTTCTAACCCAGGCTAATTACCGCACGCCCGACCACTTAGCCATATATATTGGTATAAGGTCGATTATTTGCGGTATGGTGCTAGGTCTTGGTTTTCTCGCAGGTACAACGAACCCAATAAACCTTGTACTCTCACTTCCAGCTGCAGTTCTTGCCTGGTTGATTCCAAACTTCTTCCTTGCCGGTCGTGCTAAAAAACGTCAGGCAGACATTTTAAGAGAACTTCCAATTGTTATCGACTTGATGCTTGTATGCGCTCAAGCCGGTCTTGGTTTGCTCATGTCTATCGATAAAGTGTCTAAAGAAACCGAGGATTCATGCCCGATCCTGGCAGTCGAACTCAGACAGTTAATCAACGACGTCAAAGTGTTTGCAAAGTCTGTACCATACGCGTTGCGCGAAATGGGCGAACGATGCGGTGTAGACGAATTGATCAACATGGCATCAGCTCTAATCGCTGCAGAACAAAAAGGTTCGGACATAAGCTATCCTCTCCAACAACAAGCAGAAGCACTACGTGACCGCTTGAAACGTAAGAAAGAAGAAGAAGCCGGTAAGGTTCCAGTTAAGATGGTTCCTGTAATCATGATTTTCATCATGCCTTTAATCCTGGCTCCGATGCTTGGTCCTGCAGTTGTGACCATCGTTACGGCGATTGGTCCCATTATGCAAGGTATTAAATAAATTTGGGCGCAAAGCCATTTTTGCGCGCATTCAATCAAACAAAAAATGTCTTGGTAGCAGGACAGGTCAGACCTGCCACCACTTTTTTGACACGTCTCAAAGGTCTGCTCGGCAGTTCCGAACTAGCTTTGGGTGAAGGTTTATACATTAAGCCGTGTGGCGCCATTCATATGATTGGAATGACTTATGCAATCGACGCTGTATTTTTTGACGACCAGTTATGCGTTGTCGGCGTAGAGTCGAATATTCTGCCTGGCAAACTTTTAGTCCAGTTCAAAGGCGCAACTTCTGTACTGGAACTGAAAACAGGCACTATTAAAGAAAGCCAGATTGAAGTTGGAGACCGCTTCTCAATGGAATCCCAGAAATGAAAGTGTTTGCTTCTGGAAGAAAACACAACAATATGTACCAAGCGCAATAAGCGGACCAAGTGCAATTTTTGATTTCATCATGGCTAGAATGCGTTCTGTGTCTATGTCATTCTTTATTACAGCAACGTTGCCACCAAACTTAAAAAATACATTGAAAAATTGTTTCCATGGAACCACACTGGCCACGCGCCAGATAGAAATCATTCCATAGAAAATAGAAAAATACAAAAGGGTCACAAGAAGACCTACTGGTCCAAGAAAGGCTCCAATAGCTGCCATCATTTTGGCATCACCAAATCCGAGCTTGTCTTTTGGATGCGGATAAACCATTATGATCGCACCTAAAAACCAGGCAAAAATCGACCACAAACAACCGGTCACTCCGCCTGTAATAGCGTTTGAAATTACTCCCACTACTGCTGCGGGAAAAGTTATTGCGTTTAAGATCTTTTTGGTTTTGAAATCAATGACAGCGGCTACTGTCACTATCAGTAGTATCGCAATCTGATTGAAATCGAGTGCTAACATATGCAGACTGCGTCTATTTCCACACTTACATCTTTTGGTAATTTGGCCACTTGAACACAGGCGCGTGCGGGCTTATGCTCGGTGAAATATTCACCATAAACTTTATTCACCGCATCGAAGTCATTCATATCTTTTAAGTAGATAGTTGTCTTAAGAACTTTGCTTAAGCTGGAGCCGGATTTCTCGACAATGGCTTTCAGATTTTTCATTACCTGATGCACTTCGTCTTGAATGCCGCTTTTGACAAGATCTCCGCTTTCGGGATTTATTGGAATTTGGCCCGAAACATAAACAAAGCCGTTTGCTTTTACAGCCTGACTGTACGGACCGATTGCTTTAGGAGCATTTTCGGTAAAAATGATATCGGGCGCCATAATAATCCTGCCTTTGGGAACTACCAAGTACTGTCAAACAGTCTACAGGCAAGACAAAACTACTTAAAGACCTTGATAGCCACCCGAACCGGGAGTGTTATCTATTTCTCCACGTTCGTTGTCGTAGTCGCCATTTTCTGGCGTATTATTCTGGAATCCTTCGTGCGCTTTTTCTTCTCCACCCAGTTTACCCGGGTCGCCGTCCATATCGCCGCGCATCGTTCCGTCTATATATAAGTTGGGCGCAAAGTTAGCTCCCTGTCCACCATTGAACCCGCCTGAATGATTGAATTCACCGTCATGCCCCCAGGCTGAAGGCATTACACTTCCATGACCAGTTGAAAGTCCACGACTATAAATACCTGTTCCAATACGGTGCTGCTGTCCAAAACCAAAATATGGGGGTGGTCCTGAAGAACCTTCATCTCCATAAATTGCTTCGGCAAGTCCGCCAGAATTAAGCACAAAACTATCAAGACGCGTGTTGGGAAGCCCGTTGCGACCACCACCGCCAGGTACTTGTGGTGCCACATTACCAAAACCTGCCTGACGCAAGCGAATTCTTTGTGATGCTGTCTTCAGAGCATTACTGCGAGTAAGGTTAGCGGTCTGCATTGATTTGCGTCCAGTTGAACCTGGATTACCAGCCGATTGCTGTGGATTTGCAAATGCCGGTCCTTGAAGAGAGACTATCAATAATGAAGCTAGGACAGAATAGAGTTTCATAGTAAGTTTTGCCTCTCTAGAACATGGAGTCATCAGGGTTAGGGTCTTTATTCAATTGAAATTTCTTGGAAGAATCAGAGTTGCCTTGTGACGAATTGCTTCTTTGCAAACGAGTCGGAGTGCCAAATAATTCGTCGTCTTTTTTATTTTGAAATTTGCTATCGCTTTGCAAAAATTTGTCGTCGAAACGTTTGTTTATTTCATAGCTATTGGAGTAATTCTTTTGCACTTCGGGCTTGTTATAGGCTTCGTCAAAATAAGCATCGTCATCAGATACATTTTCCAGATTGTCTTTCAAAGTTTCTGGATGCAAATAGTCAAAAGCGTTTGGATTGAATGCAGGACTTTGTCCATTTACTCCAAGACCAATGCTTGAAGTGCCGAACTTGCTTTTGAGCAAAGCGCGCTTGTAACTATGTTTTCCAAAGTCATCCGCCTTCAAAGAAAAATCAATTGCAGACTGAGTTTTAGGTTTTTCTTTGAATGTGGTGAGGTCATAATTTACAGTCGGTTGAGCCTGTGCTGCTACCAAAGAGCTGAGCACAAGTGAGACAAACGATGCTGTAAATATGAATCTCATTTGAAAATCCTTTTACCGCTAAACTCAAGGACTGACGATATTTAAATCAACCGATCCGGTAGAAGTTTTGGGCAAATACCAACCGTTTCCAACATATTTGGCTCCCATCTGACTGGGATTGCCAGAACCAGTGAAACCAAAGCTGAAACTTCCAGAAGGTACTGCGGAGTTGTCGAAACTATAGTTTGAAAGCAGGTTTATATCGTTGTATTCTTTGACCACCGCATCACCTTTAGTAGTTTGATATTGCGGACTGGTGGTCTGAGTATTGCCGTAATACTTGCCCCGAGTAAAATCGGTAGTGCGACCGACATCGCCTTCTTTGCCTTGCGAAGCTGTTGCAGGGCTGCTCTCGTCGAAGCCAAAACTACTGCCTTGATTGCCAGCACCAGAATTACCGTCGTTCAAGACGCTTGTACTGTGAGCACCTGTATCACCACCTAAATTGGCAGTGGCGCCATTGGCACCCATGTCTATGCCATCGGCAAATGCCGGTGTAGAAAACGACAGCGCAGTAAAGGCTGCAAGTGCGATAAAACCAAATTTTCTATTCTTCTTCATAACACCTTATACCCTTCTTCCTGGCTGGGCCCATAAGCAAAAGCTCGTGCCCGCTTGGCGTCTAACTATGAATTTTGTAGTAAGTGGATTTCAAAAGGCAGAAGCTCTGCCGCGAACAATATATAACTTAGAGAAATATTAAAGGAAATAAATCCACTTGTCAAGCCATTTTTATAGCGATATCTGCTTAAGTTTCGTCCGCATGATATGGTTCATATACCGATTATGACACTAATTCTTGGACTCGAAACCAGTTGCGACGAAACCGCTTGCGCCATAGTGCAAGACGGCAGAAAACTCGTGGCTCAAAGCGTTAAAACCCAAGCAGCTATTCACCAAACTTTTGGAGGCGTGATTCCAGAAGTTGCCGCCCGACATCACCTTGAAGCAATTAACCAGGTGATTGACGACGTTTTAAAAGAATCAAAAATCGACAAAAATGACCTGACGGCTATTGCCTGCACAAATGGTCCAGGTTTTGTAGGTGCGCTCCTGGTCGGACTCTCTGCTGCAAAAGCACTGGCGTGGTCATGGTCCAAACCGCTGATTGCCGTCGACCACTTGCTTGCTCATGTTTGTGCCAATTATGTCGATACAACTCTAGAGCCACCTTTTCTTTGTTTGCTTGTAAGCGGCGGACACACTCAACTTGTTCATTTTTCGGATTATCAAACTGCAACCATACTGGGACAAACTTTAGACGATGCAGTTGGTGAAGCATATGACAAAGTGGCTCGAATGCTCGGTCTTGGATATCCTGGCGGTCCAGCCATAGACAATCTCGCTAAAAGCGGCAATCCCGATGCATTTGCTTTGCCTGAAGGCAATGTAGACCAATTTGATTTCAGCTATAGCGGACTGAAAACAGCAGTTCTTCGAACTATTGAAAAACTAGAAAAACAGGGCGAGAAAGACAATTTGCCTCTGGCAGATCTGGCGGCATCTTTTCAGAAAGCAGCTAATCAGATATTGGTCAAAAAAACTATGCAAGCAGCTAAACAACTCAATCTTGAGACTGTAGTACTTGCAGGCGGTGTTGCCGCCAATCAGGATTTGAGAAAAAGATTTTCCGAAATAGAAGGCTTGAAAGTGTACATGCCACCACTTAAATATTGCACCGACAATGCAGTCATGGTGGCAGCCTGCGCCCACTTTATGAACTTTAACGCCAGAATGGATGTTAGTGTTTACTCGCGCCAGAAAAAGAAAAAGCAGTAGTTTCCACGGTGATACCTGGATGCCAAAACATACCTAAAGATAGTTGGCGCATGATATTATGATAAGGAAAAATCCTCCAATATTGCGTTATTCGAGATTTTTAACGGGCATTGCAATTAATAGAACGAAAGGAAATTCCATAGCAGTATGACTTTTGAAGACATCGATTTAGCTTGTCGCGACTGCGGGAATACTTTTGTTTTTTCTGCTGGTGAACAAGAATTTTTTGCCCAAAAAGAGCTTTACAACCGTCCGCGCAGATGTCCTAACTGCAGAATTTTGGTCCGGGTCAGGCGCAGCGGAGAAAATCCTGAAAAAACCGCAGAAGTTATGTGTGCAGAGTGCGGAACGCCAACACGCGTTCCTTTTCAACCTAAAGGGTATAGACCTGTTTATTGCAGCTACTGCTTCAGAACCAAGAAAATTGAATTACAGGCAAAAGAAGCTACTAACCAAGAAGTTCATTTAGCCAGCCCTCCCGATTCGGAAGCTGCCAACGGCTAAGAATTTTGTTGTTTTCTGTAGCAAAAATAAACTAAGGCAATTTATCCATTCTGTTTACGTATAATTAGTCTCGGTTTTTATTCAGGGAATCTCAAACTCAGCAATGTCTGAAAGCTCAAATAGCGAACCTTGCCCCAGTTGTGGACGTCCTAAGCCAGAAGGACAGCGTTGCGTCTATTGCGCAACGGTTACCGACCTGGACATGAAGAGTCTTCAAACTGACTACCTTAAATCGGAGTCGGACAAAAGTGACGGGACCAATTTACCTGGTTCGGTCAATGTTTTTGTCCAGAAAACGGGACAAAAAATTCCTCTGAAAAACTCCAAAGTCAAAATCGGTCGGGATCCTTCCAACCAGGTCGTAGTTGCAGATGATACATTTGCTTCGCGACATCATGCCTGGATTACTTTTGAAGAGGGTATGTTCTGGATAGAAGATCTGGGATCTACAAACGGCACCTTGTTGAACGGACACCCTGTTGTGAAGCGCCAGATTCTTTCATCCGGAGACAAGATTCGCGTCGGACACACCGAATTAAGTTTTGAAGTCGGGAAGAATTAGGGAGGCATAAGCAACAGTGGCGAATACGGGCGGAGCCAACCGTATCGAACTGGAGAGCCAGATTCTCTGTGCTGCCCTTCGTGCAAGTTGGGCTGCAACAGATACCGAAGGCATGATTAAATCCTGCCAGGAACTCTACCAACTTTTCCCCGACCTTTTGCCGCCGCCCAAAGCGGAAGAGCAAATGCAGCCGGACAATTATTACGACCTTCTGCAAATTGAATGCGACGTCAACCCGAGCATGGTTCTGGCTGCTTATTTCAAAGCAGTAAAACGATTCTTGCGCGCTCATCCAGACGCCAAGCAAGACCTGCGCAACTATTACAAAATACTCAATGCTGGTTTTATCCTGCGCAAACCACGTCTTCGTCTCAGTCACGATTTGATTGCGGCTCGCGGTCAACTGATCAAAGAAGGCTCCATCCCGCCTGACGGCACTTTAGACATGATCGGATCTGTCGCAGAAGAGTCCACGCCGGAGCGCCCAGCAGCGCAAATGGTCACCACTCAACCGATGACCGATGTCATGCCCAAGATCATCGAGTTAATGAAGGCGGCACAAATTATTGGTGTTGCCGAAGTTCATGCTCTTCGCAACCAGATGGCTCTTTATCCAAATATCTCGGTTATAGATTTAATCTTGCAGGCCGGATATGTGACTGATGCAGAGATTCAATCGCTCCAATTAGCCGAAGACCTGCTAGCACAGGGCAAAATCAACATTGGACAGTTCTGTGTGGCTATGTACGATGAACGTACAAGAGGCATACGAATGGCAGAATCTTTGCAAGTCAGAGGTTGGCTCTCGACCGAAGTTTCAAGATATCGAGACGCGTAGTAAACCACTAAAAAATGGTAGAATTCTTCACTTGTTCGCGTACTTCTGGTACTTCGTGTACTTTCGGAGCAAGTTCAAATGTACTTGGAACTGGGGCATTTGCCGAGACATAAACTCGCGCGCTTTTCCAATGAACAAAAAACAGCCGTTTCAAGCGCCTGTAATTCGCGTTTGAACACAACCAAAGAACTTGAGCAAACTCGCTTTTTAGACTATTTAGCCAGAAACTCAGCCCAGAAGCAAAGCTCTCTCTATCAAGATAATGGGTCAGCTCAAAATTCTGCCCAATCCAAAACACCTGTACAATCGACTCCTGCACAAGCAAGCAACCGTCAGCCATCGGCTAATGACCAGCTTTTGAGTAATGCACTCAAAGAAATACTGACCGACGAAATTAGCCAGGTAGAACCAGCAAAAGTTTTCAATTTTGCTCCACCGCCCTTGACCTCGCGTCGACCTTTGAGACTTTCTGAAGATACGCTCAATTGCGCTCCACCCCGCTCCGACTTCAGATACGAAGACACATCGCAAGGTGCTCGCATAATAAAAGATGCACTGGGTCGTGTGCTCTATGTCAAATCGCCGCGCCAGATTGCCTTGAGCTATACCTATGACCCTGCCGGTCGCCTGGTTTATTGGATGAAGACAGATGGCGCAGGAAATGTGCATTCAGTTGGAGAATGTATCTACGACAACATACTCGAAAACAAAGACCGTATTGTCACCGTCCGCGATGGTATGGGCAGAATTATTTCTCAAGGACATTCAGCTTCGGTCGCGCCCGACGGCACTCTGACCGTGCGCCGTTTAGACGGGCAATACTGGAGCATAGATATCATCCGCGAATTATCGGTTGAGCGCAGAGCCATTGAACGTAGCGACGTCAATTGGAATTTCGTCACAGCGTTGATGGCTGAAGACGGTTTTCGATTAGCGAGCAAATTTCAGGCATTGCACACCAATGACACCACTAAATTCCGATTTTATGGTCGCGACGGCTCAGTCGTACAGTTCGACAGCGAAGATGCTTTAATGGCTAAAACGCCAGATAATTCCTACCCTTCCGGCTCGCGCGACATCCATGCACAATTTTCTTATCGCGACGGTAAGAAAGCCAGAACCGCATGGGATGCAGTATACGAATATTTCCCTTTATTTTCTCAAGGCATGAATTCCAAAATTTAGTTCGTGGAGAACCCATATCAATGAGTAAAGCGACCAACCATAACATAGTATTCGGAACCGACGGATGGCGCGCCATCATTGCCGAAGACTTCACTTTTGCCAATGTGGAAAAAGTGGCTTATGCAGTAGGTCTTTATTTAAAAGACAAACACAAAGCCTCTCTCGACAAAGCCACACCAATGTTGATTGGTTATGACACAAGAATGCTCGCAGACAAATTTGCCGAGCGCTGTGCACGGGTACTGATGGCAATGGGTATTCCCGTCAAAGTCGCAAGTCGAGACGTGCCAACGCCTTGTATTGCCTGGGCTACTCAACACGAAAAAACACATGGCGCCTTGCAAATTACAGCAAGCCATAACCCACCAGAATATTGTGGTATCAAATACATTCCTGAATATGCAGGTCCCGCCACAGATGACATTACAGCTTCTATTGTCACGCAACTGGATAATGTCCCAGATGTAATCGAACTGAGCAAAGAAGAAATCAAACACTTCGATCCACAGCCACCATATCTGGCGGCAGTCTCACAGCTAATTGATCTAAAAAGAATCGGCAATGCCGGGTTGAAAGTTGGCTATGATGCACTTTACAGCACGAGCCGCGGCTATCTAGACCACACTCTCAAGCAGTGGGGAGTTTCGGTACGTGTTTTGCACGACTGGCGCGACCCTCTTTTTGGCGGTGGAATGCCGGAACCAAAAAAAGAATATCTGCGCGATTTGAGCAGTATGGTCAAGAACGAAAAGTTAGACGTAGGTCTTGCCACCGATGGCGATGCGGATCGTTTTGCCATCATCGACGAACAAGGCAATTATCTTTCGCCAAACCAGCTCTTGTGCTTGCTCACCATGCACCTGACTAAAAACCGCGGCAAAAAAGGCAAAATCATTCGCACTGTTGCCACCACTCACTTGCTTGATCGTCTGGCAGACAAATATGGTCTGGAAGTAATTGAAACACCAGTCGGCTTCAAGTTTATTGGTGAAGAAATGCGCAAAGGCGACGTCTTGATCGGTGGAGAAGAATCGGGTGGACTATCATTCATCGGTCATATCCCAGAAAAAGATGGGATTATGGCAAACCTGCTTCTGGTCGAAATGATCGCATACGAGAAAAAACCACTTTCTCAAATCTGGATGGATCTACAGAAAGAAGTCGGCTTTGAGTTCACTTATCTGCGAGCAGATTTACGCTTGAATAACCACACTCAAAAAGGTCTTATGGAAGCCCTTACAAGCGGTGAGACCATCAAAAAATTGGGCGGACAGACAATCACAAAGGCTGGACGTAAAGACGGACTGAAACTATATATCGACGAAAACACCTGGTTGCTTATAAGACCCTCAGGCACAGAACCATTAATTCGACTTTATTTTGAGGGACCTTCCAAGGAAAAGATTGAAAAAATCGCAAGTGACTTTAACGCTCAGGTCCAAGAAATCATTGCCAAAATTGAGAAATCGGTGTCCAATAGTTCTGATAGATCTAAAGATGCTGTTATAGGCGCCACCCACTAAAAGGGTCCAACGGTGAACATACCGAATTTCCAATCAAACCTTCAGGCACAAGCGACTAAGCACGCACGTGCTGTCGATCCTAAACAAGTGCTCATTTTGGTGGTCACTATGTTTGCCATCTGGCAGGTTGGACGAAGCATCCAGACCAGTATCCACCGACAAATTTTCTTGCAAAAACAATCACAACATCTCAAAGCAGCCCAAAAGCAAGCAGAAGACGTCAACAAAGAATTACGTGATGGATTGGCAAATTATCGCTCCTCCACTGGTCTAGAGCGCCTGGCGCGCGAGCGTCTCAACTTGGCTGGCGCCGATGAAGTTATAATCAGGCTCAGCAAATAATAAGTAGATAGAATCTACTCAATGCTAAATAAAAGCCTTCTGTGTCTTTTAATATCTTGTTTTCTGCTGTATTTCATCGGTCTGGACTCTTTTCCCTCGATTGACCCAGCAGAAGCCTATTATGTTGAAGCCGCCCGTGAAATGGTCGAGCTCAACAACTGGATAGTGCCCTATTTGAACTATCAGGTTTATTTTTCCAAACCAATAATTACTTTCTGGCTCATTGCCTCTTCATACAAACTATTTGGTATTAGCGAATTAGCATCAAGACTGCCGTTTGCTCTACTATCCACGGCGATGGTGCTTGCGATTTATCATTGCATAAGCAAACTATTCTCACAAAGAGCCGGACTATTTTCAGCTCTTTGTCTTGCGACCGCACCTCTATTCCTGCTTGTGTCGCGCATCTCACCGGTCGACATCGCCTTTGGTTTTTGTCTTGAGCTGTCCATTCTTGCAACAGCAATGACACTAGAATCTAAAGGAAAATACTGGTCTTATTTCATCTGGGCCGCTCTGGCTCTAGGTTTGTTGACAAAAGGCCCTGCCACACTTGTTCTATATGGTGCTTCAGTGGTGCTATTTCTCATTTGGCGCAGACCTCCTTTGCACCAGAGCAAAGAATGGTTGAAGCAACTAAATGTGATACCAGGCATCTTGTTATTTCTTGCTATTGCAATTCCATGGCATTGGGCTGTGCATCAAGCTAGCGATGGTTTGTTTTTGAAGGTTTTTTTCTTATACGAGAATTTTGCTCGTTTTTCAGGACACACCAATATGGGCAAAATGTCCTGGTGGTTTTACATCCCAGTAATACTTGCTGGTTTTCTACCCTGGATAGTTTGTGCACCATTTTGCTTCACCGACTATTTTCGTAAAAAAGAAGTCGCCATGCAGCTCTTTCTATCCTTTATTGCTACCACATTTGTGATTTTCAGTTTGTCTGGAACCAAACTCATAACCTATATTTTGCCTGTCATTCCAATGCTTTCAATAGTCGTGGGCGTATTTTTAGATCGATGGTTAACCAAACCAGCCGACTACGGTAAAAATGTAACCACGATCTTGATTTCGCTTGGATTCGCTAGTATAGCCAGTTTCACCGGAGTCTATTATGCTCTGCCAAAAGTAGGAGTGCCCGATTTATGGAAGTGGACAGTAGTTGTTTCCAGTATCGCTGCTGGTGCAGTCTTCGCTGTTGCATTGTGGAAGTTTTTGAATAAATCTATTGACCGCGAAAGATTCATTACCACTTATTTTACAACTCAAGTCGCTTACTTAGCGATTCTATGCCCAGTTTCGTTTTATATTTTCGGTAACAAAATGCAGCTAGACTTAAAAACCATATCAATTAAGGCATCTTCTATGACCGATAGAATCTCACTCTTTGGTGAATTCATGCCGTCTGCAATTTTTTATGCACAAAAACCAGTCAACTGCTTTTTCAATCTCGACCAAATCAAGACACAAGAAATCGGCGGGGCTGAACTTAGCAAAGCAGACGATCAGTTACTTATCGTTAAGGACAAAGACCTCAAGCGCCTGTCCCAGATACCGGGGCTAAAGCTCGAAACGGTCATGGATTCGGGTAATTGGCATCTTTACAAGACCCCTGGCTACGTGGTAACTTGTGTCCCGACCCTTGAAGATGTGTTCAAAGACCCGATTGTATTCAACAATCTAATTACAAAGGGTTCGCCTGTAGGTCCTCTCACTGTTCCAGCATCAGCCGGTAGAGCTTACAATCGAAAAAAGTAAAATGAAACTCGCTTGCAGAATCTTTCTAGTAGCCATAACAAGCCTTCTTGCGATGGCACCAAATATGCCAGCGCTGGCACAAATTCCTAAATATACCGACTTGCCCAACTTTCATCAGGTCAAACCTTACTTGTACAGAGGGGCAATGCCGAGCCCAGATGGCTTGAAAGCATTAAATTCAATTGGTGTGGATACAATCGTCGATTTCAGAAACGACCCACTTGGTGTAGCGCTCGAGGCTCATGTGGCGCGCACCCTGAACATGCGCTACATCAATATTCCAACAGGCAATGCTCCTCCAAGTCAAAAGAAGATTGCGGCCTTTTTAAAGGCGGTACAAGAAACTAAAGAGCGCAGAGATAAAAGCGGAAATGGCGCAGTCTTTGTTCATTGCCATGCCGGCTGCGATCGTACAGGCTTTTATGTAAGCATGTGGCGATTATATTCTGATAAATGGTCTCCACCAGTGGCGTTTCTCGAAATGCTGCGCTATGGTTTTATGATTCATCGCTACAAATTCCCTGTCAATTCAGATTTCGAATATTTTTCAAAGACTTCGGCTTTAGCCTCTAAGCAAACGGATCTTTAAATGAACGACGACGACAACGATTGGACAAAATTCTCCCCTCCTTCAGGCGAATTCAGCATTATGATGCCTAAGGGAGTGAGCGAAGCCACTACCTTTAACGATAAAAATATTCGTTTCCTCGAATACTACAGTGACGAAGACAACGAACACTATAAAGTAAGCCAGGGAATTCACCTGACCGAAGAAGACAAAAAAATAAACACATATGAGCGCATTTCCAAAGGTCTTGAACACACTGCTGAGAAAAAAGTGCTTTCGTTCAAAGTGGACCCACCAGTCAAAGTTTCGGGTAACGGCTGGAGCGGAGAGCGTATCGATTCAACTATTGGCGATACTTCAAGCACCACTGTAAAAGCAGTGAGCACCACGGGTGATGTCGGATACACACTCGACTTTACCGGAACTCAAGGCGCAAAAATGTCCGACAAATTCTTAAGCTCGTTTGAAGTCAAACCAGAAATTGCTTCTAAAGCTCATCCGGTAGCCATGCCCGCCGACCAGGCTTATGCCGAAGGCAAAAAATACGGCAGCTGGGTCTTTGGGGCTTTGATTCTACTTGTCTTGATTGCCGTAGTTGTAGTTAAGATTTACACCCAGACTGGCTTGAACAAGCTTTTCAAAAAATAGATATTTATTCGACACCCCTTGCATATACATACGTTTGTATGTATATTTGAGGAATGGAAATTATTGAAGTCGAAGCCAAATCAATTCTGACACCTCAGCACACTGGCTCTCTTGCTGACCATTACGACTATTCGCTCAATCCTTATGCCGGATGCGCCTTTGCCTGCAGTTACTGCTATGTCCCCAAGTTTCCAAACAGAAACGACCGTCAGCCAAAAGAGTGGGGAGGCTGGCTCGAGGTAAAAACAAACGCTCCACAATTAATTAGAAAAGACCGAGCCAAGATTTTCGGCAGTTCTATTTTCTTCAGCTCTGCAACAGACCCTTATCAATACGCCGAACTGAAATACAGATTAACGCGCAAATGCCTGAGCGAACTTGTTCATTACCATCCTGCCAAACTTACCCTGCACACACGCAGCCATCTCATTCTTCAGGATATCGAACTGCTTAAGAGATTCGATAAAAAAGTCCTTTCTGTCGGTGTCAGTTTTACCACCAACGATGATACCGTTAGAAAAGAATTCGAGCCCAAAGCCCCGAGCATAGAACGACGAATACAGTTGATAAAAGCTCTGCACCAGGCCGGAATAAGCGTCACAGCATCGATTGCGCCTCTACTTCCATGCCAGCCCGAAGAACTGGTAAAAATGCTCAAGCCTTACGTAAATAAACTCTGGGTAGGCAGTATCAATTATCCCGAAATCAATAACCGGCCTGAATTACTGGATAAATACAGAGATTTCTTTTCTCCTTCAATCCAGAGTCGAATGACTTGTTTGATAAAACAAGAGTTCAGCGCTTAGCCGTCGTTTGCTTTTTTCTTGTCGCTGTCAGCTTTTGCTGGTGAAGAGCTGGACGTATTTGCGGGCTTGGCTTTTTCCAGATTGGCTAAAGCTTGCTTGTAAATCGCGACATCTGTGTCAGGTGGGCTGCTCGCCAAGGCAGTGGTTATAACCTTTTTGGCGTCTTCTTTCCGCCCTTGTCTGAACATCATTTCAGACAAATTTTGCACTGCTCTAAAATTGATTGGTTGTACGCGCAAAATCTTGCGATACAGTTCTTCTGCCCCTTTTGGATCTTTGTCAGCGTCTTTGATCAACGCCATCACATGCATTGTGCCTACATTTTTGGGCTCCAACTCAATTGCTTTTTTGAGTAAAACTCTAGCTTCCTCACGATCTTTTCCATCATTTTCATTTCTGTCCCATAAACATTGAGCCAGATTGTTATAGGTTGATACAAATTTCGGGTCAGCTTTTAAAGCATCGCGATACTCTGGAATCGCCATGTTTATGATGTTCTGACTCTGCAACATGAAAGCAGTATCGAAGTGTTCAGGATTTTTTTGTTTGTCAGATAGTTTTTGTAGCTCTGTTTTTTCTTTTGACACTTTTTGAGTATTCGACTTTGCTTCGCTACCCTTAGCAGTTTCAACTTTCACAGCTGGCTTCACAGCCTTATCTGCCGCACAGGCTACGTCATTTGCGCCACAGATAAGAAAAACAGAAAATGCCGTAAGGGTTGTCCACAAAGTTAATCGCATCCGCTTTACATCTCCCGAAAATAATCATAGCGCCGGTTTTGAAGGGTACAATAGTACCATTATCGTCCAGAGTTATTCTGACACGGTTTCAATAATGCCAGACTTAGCATCAACAACCAAACGGCAACCCAACTCGTTTTTGACCCGCCTGACGGACAATTTCAAGTGGCAGTCCTATTTGCCTAAACCTACAAATCTTCAAGGTCTGAGGAAAAGTTTAAGTGGAGATTTGAAGAGCGTCCCGGTGCTTTGCGACACAGGCGAAGTGGTAAACGTTTTTGAAAAAATAGACGGCGACAAAAGTCTTTCGCGCGAAGACAAAGAACTAATCTGGGATTGCCTTGCTATCGCTCGCGACATGTATTGGCGCTTAGAACAAGCCGATGAGCTCAACTCTGGCTACCAGTGGAACATGAACTGGAAACATACTCGCGCAGAACTTGATCAAGTTTATGACGCAGCCAATATTTTAAAGCTCAATGCTCTTGAAAAACGAGATGCGCTGATTGCTTCCATCTTTTCAGACGCTATCAAATCGCGCGGCAATTTTATTATTCACAATGTCCACGGCGCAGAAGCAGCTGCTCTTGCAATGTCTTATTTTCTAGACCCAAGCAAAGACCAGAACAAAAAGAGCATGGAGCGCGTAGCACGAGCTTGTAAGGAACACCAGATTGCACCGCCAAAATTTATGGCAACCATTGTTTCAATCATGCTGCACAACAAATTGAAACTAGGCAAATTCGACCCTGTCATTCCAGCAGAAGCTTCGAGTAAGGCACAAGCCAAAACACGAGCTCTGGTTCAAAGCATTTACAACAAAATTTCCGCCCCGTTCGACGAAAGTCACCTTACTGAAGATCTGAGTTTGATTGATTTTACGGCTCAAGAACGCGAGCTTTTGGACGAACTGCAAATCAAAGAATGGTATATTCCTCACCCCCGCAATCCCAAGTCTAAAATTGCAAGTGCTGTGATTGCAGGTGATCACAGTATCAATTACAACAATCCAGAAGGCTTTGCTAAAATCGCCTTGCTTAGAGGTCCAGATACTGAGTCGATTTTCGAAGACCCTACAATTCACCATTCGCTCGATTCGGCGGTTGCAAGCTTCAACGATTCGTTTTCAGTAATTCGACCAGAAGTGCGAGGCATGTCGGTCAGAGGATTGAGACGCACTACCAAAGCGGTTCAACGCGTAACCATGGTTATGACTGAATTATTCAACTCGATGGCTTCAGGACCACGAAAGAGCTTTGGCACCGTATGCGGTTACGAAGAAATTGAAAGCGCCATAAGTCGGGCCCACAAACGCCACCCCGAATTGTATTCAATCGAAAATTGCGCCGTGTCTCCAACTGGCAGCAAACATGTCGAAGAGGCACTTGAGCGCGTAGGCAAAATCATGGCGGACTGGTATCGAAAGTATAACGAGATTCCTTTCAGCCCCAAAGACAATTTCAACGACCGCCCCGGTTGCGGTCCTCTGCCGTTCTGGAATTCGCCTCTCATTTATCCTGAGCGCGACGCAGAAGGAAAACTGGTTTTTGAGTCATTGAATGAATTGCAACGCCAGCAGTTTTTATTTGCAGACAGAATCCGCGAAATCACTGTTGAGCTGCTTCGAGCTGAACAGTGGATTTTCACCATAGAACAAGACTAGATTGAGCTTACTTATATTTTGAAAGCTCTTTGATGCCTTGCTCAATCGACATTTGATTGAGACGCAGCTTTTCCTGAATAGCAAGACCAGCTTTCAACTGCTCATCGGTAACAAAACCGGACATCACAAGCACGCGCCCGATTAATTGTCCACTTTCAGTTGCAATTTCCAACGCCTCTGCAAGGTCTGCCCCGGACAGAAGTCCGGCGCCAAGCAGTAGTTGACCAATTTTTATAGTGCCTACTTGAGTATCGCCCATATTTCACAACGCCCTTGCCAGGAAAGCCTAAATGTTCTATGCCTCACTTTATACATTGTTGTAACGGTATTGCCCAAAGGTCTTTTATAATAATTAGTCTAGTATCTCCTGGGTTTTTACATGAAAAATAAGATTTTCCGTACAATAGCCACTTTGTGCGCATTGTTTTTAGTGAACACATCAACGCAGGCTCAGACATCAAAGCCGAGCTCTAACCGCCCCATCAGAGACAAATGGGCATTAATTGTCGGAATAAGCAATTTCGCAGACTCAGATGTTCCCAAATTAAAATATTCAGTTAAAGATGCAATCGATTTTTACAACTATCTAGTCAAGGATGCTGGCTTTGCACCAGACCATGTACGTATACTACTTGACGAAAAAGCGAGTCAGCGAAGAGTGATGTCTGAGCTCGGTCAAAAGTTTCTCGCGCAAGTAGTCAAACCAGACGATTTAGTGGTCCTTTTCTTTTCAACACATGGAAGCCCGGCCCAAATGGATTTGCGAGGAGACAATTATCTTGTTGCGTATGATTCGGATCCTGAAGATCTTTTTGCCACAGGCATTGAAATGAAGCGAGTCCTCGACGCGGCCAATTCACGTGTGCTTACAGACAGAGTTGTCATAGTCCTTGACGCTTGTCACAGCGGATCGCTTAAACCTGGCTCAAAAGGGTTAAGTCGCGAAGTTGGCAATTTCGATTCAGACAAGATTGCTCAAGGAGCCGGACAACTCGTGATCTGCTCTAGCCAACCTGATGAACAATCATGGGAATCACGCCGTTATAAAAATGGAGTATTCACAAGACATCTTATCGATGCGATGAATCGCACCAAATCACCAAGGGAACTTAACGACGCTTTCGAAGATATGAAAGTCAAAGTTCAATCCGAAGTCTTAGAAGACAGACAGGCTAAGCAAGTTCCAGTGCTGAATAGTAATTGGGACGGACGCTCACTGTTGCTTGCCGCCGCTTGCGCCAACCCGCAAAAACTAATACCTTTTATAAAAGACTCGCTCGAAGCAGACAGCGTCAATGACTTTGCTACCAAGCTTAGTTCTAAAAATTCAGATTCAGAAAACCAGCACTCTCAAAAACCATCAGCCAAACTTATTTTGACTGCCGACTACTACAAAGAAGATGGCGACGCTAAAGACTTATTACAGTCTTACAACAAAACAATCAGAGAAAATCCAAGAGACGCCATGATATTTTACAAGCGCGCCTGCGCACATATTCAGCTTAAACAGTGGATTTATGCACACAACGACTTAGCCCATGCTCAAAGAGTCGATCCTAATTGTGCTCAAATCTATTTAGCTCTTGCATATGTTTTTCACAAAATGAAGGATCCTGTATCAGCCGCAAGAAGCCTGGACCAGGCGAGATTCTTGAATCCCTCTCTAACTCCAGACAAACAGTTACCAGCTAGTATCGAATTTGGTGACTGAGCAATTAACGTTTTATTCTTATCCATAAAATGAAAAAAAATCTGCTGTTCTACGCTTTAGTTTTTTCAGCAGCGCTGATATTGAGGCTTTTCTTCGTTTTCGCCGACGGACATCTTGCAACTGCAACCATCGGCGATTCATCTGAGTATCTCAAAGACGCAAGCGAGTTCTTCAAAGCAATTTGCGGACAAAATAGCTATTCATCACTGACACTGATGATGAAACAAGCCGGATGTGTCTTTCCAGCTTTTCTCATTCTGGGCTATTTGCTCATTGGTCGAATCCCAGACGGAATTTCGGTCATCGGTCCATTAGTGGCTCAAAGTTTAGTTCTGGCTCTTAGCTGTGTACTGATAGGATTGACGGCGAAGAAATGCTTTGACGAGCGCACAGGCTTTATAGCAGCCACTTTAGCTCTAATTTATCCAGGGTTTATTGTAAGTTCTGTTCGCATTCTTGCAGAGAATCTGGCTGTATTTTTAGTAAGTGCAACATGTTTTTTGACCGTATCCTTGATTCAAGAAACAGACAAGAAAAGGAAATTCCTATGGGCACTTGCTCTTGGAGTGTCACTTGCATTGCTTCAACAAACACGCTCAGCACTAGTGTTAGTGATATTGCCAGTAGCACTTTCACTTTTGATTCAAGTACGCAGTAAATCATTCATTAAAAGCGCAATTGGTTTGGTATTCGGTTTTTCACTGGTTGTTGCGCCAATCTTTTGTTTACAAAAAATGACCATTGATAACATCAGCTTTATGCCAGATCGCAAACAAAATTTCAATCTTTGCATTGGGCTCGATCCTGTAGGCAGAGGATGGATCACTTATCCGTTCATAAGTTTTGCCGGCCTTGAAAATAAATCGGCGCCGCAAATAATCAAAGACCAGATGCGTCGCAATCCATCTGAGTTCTGGTCACTACTTCTAGACAAGCCAGCTCGCTCATTTAAATTCCCCTGGAACGACTTTCGAACACCAATTGGCTTCGTGGCGATGTCCGACCAAATTTTCATCCATCAGCTTATTCTTTTATTGAGTTTTCTGGGGCTTGGATTTGGCTTCATTACAAAGGGAGACTTTTCAGAAGAACGCAGCAAGTTTTTCAGTCGCTGCTTTTTAGTTGCACTAGTCTACATACACGGCGTTTACATGCTTTTCTCCACCCTGCCACGCTACGGCGTAACTGCAATGCCAGTCATTTTGATTTTTGCAGCATATGGGCTGCTTGCAGTAATTGGTCTATACAAAAACAAAGCCACACGAAAAGAAGGACTACTAGTTGCAGGTACAGGATTAGCCCTTTTGATTTTACTTCGATTGAATATTATTGCAGTACTGCGGGCGATACCAGGAATAACACATTTCAATACAGCATTTTATTTAGAACTGCTTATAAAAGCCCTTGCTTATCTCATATTCACTGCACTTCTATTTCATATTGCCCGCACCTGTCACAATTTTTCCACACGTGCGGGGTGGACGATTACTGCTCTTTCAATTTTAGCGATGCCCTTTACAGTGACACATCTGGCTGTTCATGGGCGTGCATATGAGTGGAAGGCCGATCTCGTCTCGTCAGGCAAGCCAATAGAACAAAATATTTTGATTGCAAAAGACAAAATAAGCGACTTACTCACGCGCGATTGCTACGTTTTAATTGACTGCCAAAACTGGCATGCACTGGGACAAAACGCAAATATACTGGTTGACGATCAAAAACTATCTGGTCCTATTTTCCCGCTCATGCCGCTAGTCCAGAATTCTGGCTCTGCACAAGAAATGGAGTCATTGTTTTCTTCTCTCTTACTTGGAGCGGGCGGAACCTTACACGATCTCAGACAGTGGTATGCAATTCCTTTACCACCAGCCATACTGGCTAATATCGCCAATCAAGAAAAACCAAGTTTGAAAATCGAAATCATAGGCAAAGAGAATCGGTCTTACAAAAGTCAGCTTTTTGGCTCCTATGTCCCCAAGCGCAATCAGGTCATCATGCCTGGCTTTCATTACTATTCCTGGGATAAGACATTTTGCGGAGTCGAACGCACTGATGAATTCTCAGATCCCAGATTCGACGAAAGATTTTTGCTTTCAGAATTGAGCGAAGGCAAAATGGATTTATCGAATCACACCGGCTTTCAATCGGGCTCTTACAATATACGACTATTGGCAGCGCCCAAGAAAGAACCGGCAGTCGAATTGTTCAGCACTGCTCAAACCAGCCTGAAACAATCATCTTGCAAGATAAATCAGCAAATAGATTTAATTCGTACTGCACAATACGACAGAAACACACTCTGGGTCATAACTTTCAATGGCAATTTACTAAGCGAAGAGAAGAAATCATTCGAGGTTCCGATTAACTGCAAAGCATCTCTCAATTCGTTGAATCAAAAAGCATTTCAATATTTTCTTCCCTCGAGTATCCAAATCGACCAGGGCCAAAACCATGTACAGTTCTCGTTTCTAGCAAGTCCCTCGGCACTTGGTGAACCGGTAAAATCTATCAGTCTTGAAATTAGCGAAGGCGGACGCGCCAAAAGCAGACAATACTTTGGAGTTAAAAATTATCACGAATCATATTTGTCTGCCCTTTCGTGGAAAGACTGCAGCCTCAAGCTAAGCGCAATGCGCTCAAATCCAATAGCTGACGGATTTGAAATATTTTGATCAGGCTTTAGTAGCCAGAACTTGTCTCAAAAAGTTTTGTGCTTGCAAAAACGCCTGACGCTGTCTTTGCAATTCTGCTTCCATCCGCGCCTTCATCGTGGGATCGGAGGCGTTGTACGCTTCAAGCGCTGGAGCTCTGCCGTTTGTAAGCGCTTCGCGAGTTTGTTCGTTTTCTCGCACAAAATGACGAATCGAACTTAATTGCTCTGGTGAAAGACCATCTGTATTCATCGCCTGCATTTCATTCCAAAGGTTATTCACCTCGACTAAAAAGGCGTCATGGTCTTGTTCGTATCCCATCCGGTTTAGTCCTCCACAAACAAAATGTGTTCGACGAATCAACATGGTATCATACCTGCCGATTCGCAAGTTTAATTCGCGCAAGACACATAAGATGAGGCTTTATGAAGATCAAGCAAGTACTCTTGGCGACCTTTTTGTCCGTGATTTTAGGGACAAATGCTTCTATGGCAGCTGAAAACGCAGGAGCCGTGGCGCAGCAAGGTCTTAGTGCACTTAAAGCTAAGCGATACAAAGAAGCCAATAAGTATTTTGCCAAAGCCGCGCTCCTTAACCCTCGCGATGCAAGCTACCAGTATTATGCTTCGCTTTCTGCTTTTCAGGCAGGCGATACTCAAACTGGCAGAGCAGCTCTGTCTAGGCTCTTTTTGACTCAAACGAGCCACTCTCCTTATATGAATCCAGCACTTGAATTGCAAAAGCGTTATGGCGTAAACGCTCATTCATACTACGCTTTGAAAAATGGAATGCATACTGTTTGGTCGCGACGCCAGATGCCGCTCAAGATTTATATAAGCAATGGTCTGGCTTTGCCAGAAGCATATAGAGGCAAAAACTTAAATGTCCCACAATTGAACGAATTGCAAGACTGGCTCAAAAAGCCAGGTGCCATCCAATCGCTCAAACTCTGTCCAGGTTATCAAAGTGGATTTGCCAGCCAGGTCAAAAGCGGACTTGGAGAATGGAGCTGGGCCATGCAAGAGCGCATAATCACTTTTCAGTTTGTGAATAATCCAGTTGGTGCAAACATATTAGTTTTCTGGTCACCCAGTTTTCCCCAACCCAGTCAGGCTGGACAAACTCTATATCTGGTGCGAAACACTGAAACTCGTCCTGTAATTATCGAACTTAGAACCGACTTTTCTCCCTATTCAAGCGCAGTCGCAAGCCAATCAATTCGAAACGCAGCTGCACACGAATTTGGACATGCAATCGGCATTCAATGCCACAGCCCATCTAGTGGTGACCTTATGGCAAACTGGCAGTACTGGTCTGAAGGCTCTTCTTATCACATTACCGAAAACGACAAAGAAACATTGAGAGCACTTTACAGTGTCCAGCCGCACCAGACTTTTTAAACTACTAAATCTTTTTGTTTTGTTTAGCTGCTTAAGCGCTTGCAGCACGGAACTAAAAGCAGATCGCTTTATAATTGCGAGCGCAAATCTCGATGGCAGCGATTATAAGATAATTCAACAAGACGCCATACATAATATGACGCACCCACGCGTTTCACCCGACGCTAAGCGAATTGCATTTACCAAATACTTTCACAAAAACCCTCAAGGACTGTGTCTTGAAGACGACGGTTATTTCGACACTGCAATTGTAGTAAGCGACATTGAAGGAAGAAATCAGGAAGTACTAGTTGAACACCAAGCTGGCGTAATGAATGCTAATTGCTCATGGATAGACAATAATCACATTATCTTTATCCATTACAAGCCGCCCGAATCACCTCAAATCGTCTGCCTGAACCTTGATACCAAAGAGCAAAAAGTTCTTCCAACACAAAAAAATGTGACACCATCGGACCCTCATATAGTTGGAAATACTTTTGTATACGGCACTATAGCTTCAAAAGACCAGCTTTCAAATAACATTTGGATTAGCAAAAAAGATGGAACAGAGGCTAGACAATTAACTCATCCAGCCTTCGATCAAAAGAGCGATAACAAGTTCAATCTGGGTGATTACGATCCCAGAGTGAGCCCAAACGGCGATACTTTAGCCTTCATGAGATATTTTGGCAAAGATGATTGGCGACTTTTCACAATCGATTTGTCCCAACCAAATTCAAAAGAAAAAGAATTAGAGACCAATTTGGCTGGAGCCTGGGCAATGCCCGACTGGAGCCCAGATAGTAAAAAACTGGTTGCCTTTCGCATCAATAAGTCAGACTTGAAAACAAGTGGAATCTGGTTGTTAGAGCCTAATGGCAGCGCTTCTTCAAAGATAGATTTACCAACCAGATATTTCATCCACAATCCTAATACTTATTTTGACCCAGTAAAAAAACAAGCACGAATAATCTATGGCGGAAAATACAACCCAGGTTTATAGTTAATCGAACTTTTTGAAAGGAGACTACACATGAAAATTAGCGCGTTGAGCCCCATTTTGCTATCGCTTGCATTGAGCATCACATCTGTAAGCAACGCTAACGCTCAGCCAGCTCAAGGAAGTGAAGGAGCCAAGTCTTTTGTCCAGACATTTTATGATTGGTATGCAGCCACTCAACAAGACATCAAAAAGCCGATGGATTTGGAAGTGGTAATGAAAAAGAAGGCTTCTGATTTTAGTACCGAATTAAATAAAAGACTGAACGAAGATATAGCAGCTCAGAAAAAAGCGGACGGTGAAATCGTTGGTCTAGATTTCGATCCATTCTTGAGCACTAATGCCGAACCGTATAAAAAATACTCCGCCACCAAAGTCACGCAAAAAGGCAATGCTTACCTGGTAGAAATGCATGGTGTGGTCAAAGGTAAAACATTGAGCAAGCCAGCTGTAACGCCAGAGGTTAAACAAGTAAAGGGCAAATGGCAGTTTGCTAATTTCCATTATGGAAAATCGGAATTCCCCGAAAACGAAAACTTGCTTAGCGTTTTGAAAGTACTCAAAAAAGGACGCGAAGAAGGCTACGACTAAATCAAGCCTCCTTCGCACTCTTAATCAGATTGTTATTTCAACAAGCTTTTCGCTGCAGCAACAATGTGCTTGGCAGTTATGCCTGCAATATCCATCAACTCTTCAGGAGTTCCAGATCCAGGCACTTCGCGAACAGCCAGTTTCACCAATAGTGGGGCTTGTGGTGCCTTTTCTTTCTCTGTCGAAGCAAAAGCTCCAAGCACTGCATCGCCAATTCCGCCCTCTTGAGCATGGTCTTCAACAGTGACGAATTTGCCTGTCTCAGCAGCTGCTTTGCGCAAAGTGTCGACATCTACTGGTTTGATTGAATAGAGGTCGATTACACGTGCGTTGATACCAGCTGACTTAAGCTCCTCATAAGCTTTCAGACATTCGTGTAGAGTGATACCAGCACCAATCAACGTGACCTGGTCTTCTTTGGACTTTTTCAAAACTTTGCTTCCACCGATCGGAAATTCTTCTTTAGCCGAATACAAAAGTGGTGTTTTTGCTCTTGTAGTGCGGATGTAAGAAGTCCCTTTCAAAGTACGCATTGTATTGACCAGGTGAGCTGTAGCGTAAGCATCACTTGGATAAAGGACAGTGCTGTTCAACACGGCACGAATCGAAGCGAGGTCTTCGAGCGCCATTTGCGAAGGTCCATCCTGACCAATCGAGCAACCAGCGTGAGATCCGCACAATTTGATATTTGTGCGAGAAACAGCTCCCATGCGGATAAAGTCATATGCACGAGCAAGAAACGCAGCGAAACTAGATGCGTAAGCAGCTTTATTCCTGGTTGAAAGTCCGCATGCAACACCGACCATAGCTTGCTCAGCAATATAGATTTCGAAAAATCTATCCATGTGAGCTTTACCGAATTTATCTGCAAATGTCGAGTTGGATGTTTCTGCATCAAGCACCACAACATCTTCAAAAGCATCACCCAGAGCCTTGAGCGCTTCGCCATAAGCTTCGCGTGTAGCTACTTCGCCTTTGAAATCTGGACAGACAAATTTGTTTGTTACAGCTGATTTTACTTTGTCAGACTTTGGTGATGATTGCGGTTTTGCTACATCCACGCGAATATCGTTTGCGCCTAGAGCTTTGAGCGCTTCGGCACATTCTTCTTTGCTCAGCGGCTTACCATGCCAGTTATCTTTATTCTCAGTAAGAGGCAGACCGTGACCTTTGTCAGTCTTGGCAATGATCATGGTTGGCTTGGTTAAGGTCGCAATGGCACCTTCATAAGCTTTTGTGATTTCGTCAAAGTTATGGCCGTTGATTTCGACAGTGTTCCAGCCAAATGCGCGAGCACGCTGTGCATATGCACCAGAGTTCCAACCAAGAGCAGTTTCGCCGCGTTGACCAAGACGGTTCATATCGAGAATTGCAACGATATTGTCGAGCTTGTAGTGCGAAGCCAATTGCATAGCTTCCCACACAGAGCCTTCTGCCATTTCGCTATCGCCAAGCAGAACCCATACTTTGTAATTTAGCTTATCGAGATATTTTGCAGACAACGCCATGCCTACGCCCATCGAAAGCCCTTGTCCGAGCGAACCTGTGGCAACATCAACATATGGAAGAATTTCTGGAACTGGGTGACCCTCAAGACGCGAACCGATTTTACGCAAAGACATAAGCTCTTCATCGGTAATAGCGCCAGCTGCTTTATACATAGAGTAGAGAAGCGGAGCCGCATGCCCTTTAGAGAAAATAAGGCGGTCGTTGTTTTCGAAGTGAGGATCTTTGAAGTCGAATTTCAAAAACTGAGTCATAAGCACAGCCATAAGGTCTGCAGCAGACATACAAGATGTTGGGTGACCCGAACCAGCTTCTGTGGTGGATCTAATACTGTCTACTCGCAACTGCTGAGCCAGCTTTTCAACTGTAGTCTTCGAAATAGTCGTTGCTTCTGCCATTTTCTCCACCTTTTGTAAGTGACGCCCAATACGAGATATAAATTGTAAAAGCTTACAATATATCTCAAATAGTTATTGATTTACTTTTCTATACAAAAGCGCCTGAAGACAACAAAAAAGCATGTCCCGACGGACACGCTTCGAAAAAAAATTTACCCCCAGGGGAATTCGAATCCCCGTCGCCTCCGTGAAAGGGAGGTGTCCTAGGCCTCTAGACGATGGGGGCCTAAAGAACTAACTGAATTGCAGAATACCAATAAGCCTAAAGACATGTCAACCAAGGTCTTGTTCCCTGCATTGACAACCGCCCTTATAGTCGATATCTTTGGGAATTCAGAGTTCATAATCGGCAAACAAAGGCTGACAAGACCAGGCATTTGCATTTCTATGGAAAAACAACTTCCTCCCTACAACACTTTCAATAACTACTTGAAAAATCACTTTGGTGAGAGAGTTTATCGAGTGCCTGTAGATGCCGGATTTACTTGTCCAAACCGCGATGGCGTGCGCGCGTTTGGCGGCTGCACTTTCTGCGATGATCGAGGCTCGGGAGCGCCCACGATCAATATAGAGCTTTCTGTACGCGAACAATTGAACTCGGGCATCAAGCGTGTTGGACGCAGATTCAAAGCGAAAAAATTCATGGCTTATTTTCAAGCCTTCTCAAATACTTACGCTCCAGTTGGTGTTTTGCGCAGCCTCTACGATATTGCTTTTGAATTTCCAGAAATAGATGGCTTGTGTATAGGCACGCGCCCAGACTGTCTAGACGACGATGTGCTCGACTTACTTGCCGAATACAACGAAAAAACTTTTGTCTGGCTTGAGATAGGATTGCAATCTGCAAAAAACAAAACGCTCGATTTAATTAATCGCGGGCACTCGGCTGAAGAATTTTTCGATGCCGTTCGTCGTACAAAGTCGCGCGGTCTGCGCGTTGCGACTCACCTGATTTTTGGCTTACCACAAGAAACACGCGAAGACATGATGGAAACTGTCAGACAGATTTCAGATCCAACTCTTGAGCTTGATGCAGTAAAAATCCACCAGCTTTGCATTTATCGCGGCACGCCAATGGAAATGGACTACAAAGCTGGCGTCCTTCCAGTGTTAGACGAAGATGTTTATGTCGAAATGGTGGCTGACGCTCTGGAAATGTTGCCACCAGATATGGTGATTATGCGCTTGGTCGCCGAAGGGATGGAAGAAGAAATCATCGCTCCTTCTTGGTCATTTGAAAAAGAACGCGTTACAAAACGAATCGACGATTTGATGCGGGCGCGTGGGACTGTGCAAGGCAGTAAATTTCAGTATAAAGAAACGGCGCTTATTAAGTAGTGATGAAAAAACACAATCTTTTTGAATGGTCTGCTCGCGTCTTAGTAAGCAAGGACATTCACTTCGATCGTCTTGACGAGCGGATTCGCGATTCTACGAACCGAATCTGACTGAATTCTATCCTTCCATTTGACTTTTAAGCCAAGAATACTTTGGACCTAAACGTAAATAGTTACAATAAAGCAGGAAACATTATGGGAACATTCGACCCTTTCAAATCAGTCTACGACGACGATATCGCCGCTGACGTTGCAGGCAGTTTTTTCAAATTGCACGATGAAGGTATCGAGCCAAATAAAATTGAAAAGCTAGTTCGCAAAGAATGGAAAAGCGAATTAGACGACCTGGACAATGGCGTTTTCGCAAGACTTGGATTGATGGAAGGCTTGAGAGAATTATGCTTAGACACGACCAAAGTAGAAAAAGAAATTCGCAAACTTCTGCCAAAAGCCGAACTAGATGACGACTCGCGCAAACGGTTCATCAAAGTTTTGAATAAGCTATGCAAACCAAAAACACGCCCGCGCAAAAGACAGCCTATAATAGACGAAGCGATTTTCGACTGTGGAGATTGTGTCGCGCTGAAGTTTGCGGATAAGACCTGGGGAGCCGCACTGGTCCTTGGTCGCGACGATGATCAAATGTTGAATTTGATACTCCCGCTCAAATATAGAAAGACCGAACTTCCATCAGAAAGTGTTTTCCTGAAAAAAGATTTCATCGGCAAAGAAAGCAAAAAACCTGACAATTATCCACATGCATGGTACCCGGCGCTCGAATTCCTTCCGCATTTGAAAAAGGTATTTCTGCTAGGATACATCGAGCTTGGCGAAGAAGATTATTACGCGCCGAACAACTATGGTGACTGGCAGAATCTCTGGGATTATGTAAGCAACTGGTCCGAAAAGAAAAAGTACAAACGCCTGGGCAAAATCCACAACAAAATCAGCTTGGTTGACTTCGGAAAAGCTTAAAACAAGGCTTTCCGGGTGACCTCTCGCACAAGAGTAAATTGAGGAACTGATGATGTCAACACCTGCCAACAATACCAATACCATCATTGAACTTTCCAATCTAGCTGATCTCATTTTTGTTGGAGACGTTATCAACATTGATCAACAGTCAGTAGGCATTTGGAATAATAAGGCGGGAACGATGGATAAAGTGACATACCAAGTGGTTCAATGCCTTAAGTGCGAAAGTCCGATGAAGCCATATCACAGGTTTGATGTCTTCTACAACGGCAAATTCTTAGGCAAGAATGATTCATCTGACATAGAATTTGCTATCTTGCCCAGTCCGGGCGAACAATTACTGGTGTTTGCGGAATTTGTACCAACAAATCCCACCAACCCTTACTGGGGAATCGGCTGGTACCGCGCAGCGGACCACCCAATGGACACCATCAGTTCATTGTTTCACGGTCGCAGCGATAAAAGCTCATGGCACCAACTAATATCTGAGAACCTTTATCAAAATCTGGATAGCCTAGAGAAATTTGCCAAGCATCTACTAGCAACCGATCCATCTGAAGCCGAACGCTTGTGCAAGGCTGTGCTGTCGGGTGTGTTTCCTGGTAACTCCCGATGGCGAGCGCCGTTCTACGCGGTGTTGAGCACTATCTACAGATTAACCAACCGAAATAATGACGCCGAGTTAGCAGACTCTCTGTGCAGCCGATGTTTGAATGACCAAGGGCAATGAAGCTTCTACGACTCTCATACAAACACCCACCCGGCTGTCAATCACCCAGGCAGAGATTTTCGTATGATTGCGGACTACGTCAATTGATTTTGCCTGTCGAGTGCTTCGAAAAGTTCATTTGGAATTAGTTCGCTTTGCAAACTAAATTGGTTTAGTGATCGAACTAATTCTGAACGCAAAAAAAGACATCTTCAGTTGAAATTAGATTTTTGCACTGTTCGGGACTCACCGCCCCACGAATCACTTAATTAAACACGAAAGGTTTATACACAAAAATGTGCCATTCATCAGGACCTTCTTGATGAGTCCAGAATTCAAATCCGCGAGAAGCCCAAATATCAAATAATGGCTGTGGCTCCCATTTGTGTTTAATGCCAATTATTTCGCCCGTTTGCGCTCCATTGACAGCAATATTGATTGGTGGCATAGGGTCACCGCCTATCTCATCAACAGGCAAGACATCGACCCACTTGATCGAATCAGGATTAGCTTGCCAAAGCCATTCCGGCGGTTCAACACTCGATTGCGGGAGGTCTTGTTCATCAACATTCTGAACTTTGCCTTTGATACCAGCAATTGCATGAATTTTCTCAACGAGTTCACGCGTCGGCATATCGACCATTCGAGCAATACGCCCTAGTGTTATCCGTGGTGGCATCACTTTACGTAATAAAGGATTGCGCAATCTATTAAAATCATGCGGATTCAACGAAATAATAAACTCCAGCACGTCGGGATGCGCGGCAAGAGCTTCAGACAAGCGCGAATTAGCGTTCATACAAGAATCTAACGCACAATCATTACAGTGCAAGGAGCGTGTCGCACAAGCTTTTCTGCCTGAGTACCAAGCAAAGCGCCAAGAATACTCGAGTGACCAGTGAATCCCATCACAAGCACGCCGATATCGTTTTTCTTGACATAGTTGACCATTGCTTCGACCGGATTGCCCTTCACTACCGAGTTTTGAACGGTCAGACCTTCGTTTTTCGCCAACTCTTCAGCTTGCTTTTGAATCTTTTGCAACTTCTCTTTCGAGGTTTCATGTGCCACGATCATTTCAGATGCATTAGGCGAAGTATGAATTTCTTCCTGCACCGAAACTACGTGCAGCTTCACTTTCTTAGCCGACGCAAGCTCCATCGATTGCCTGAAAGCCTTCCAGGAACTATCAGAACCGTCCAAACCAACTGCAATATCAGTGCCCATAATCAATGCCTCCAGAAACATTTTACCGTCCGGGGTTTGGGGCTAATCGCCTGACTACTCTTTCTTATCTGAAATCTTTTCAGCTACAACCTTAGCAATAACTTGCTCGCCGTCTTGAACGTCAACTGGCGGGTCTTTCAAAATAATCTGACCGTCTTGAAGTCCTGTCTGCACTTCAACTTCCTTACCATAGTCACGTCCTAGAGTTATTTTAGTGAACTTAGCCTTCTCGCCTTCAATCGCTACAACATTTACATCATCACCGCGAACCATTAGCGCGCTACTTGGGATGATGATGGGCGAAATATCCCTGTGAATAGAGAATTTAACTTGTGCGTACATTCCCGACATCAATTTCCCGTCTTTGTTAGGGATAACCACTTCACATGTAAGTGTGCGCGATTCTTGATTGAGTCCGCCCGAAACGTGAGTAACTGTGCCTGAAAAAACCTGTCCAGGCAATTCAGAGACTGTGATTTCAGTTGGCATGCCAGCGTGGACATAGCGATAAAAACTCTGCGGAACATAGGTGTATACGCGAAGAGTGCTTG
This sequence comes from uncultured Candidatus Obscuribacterales bacterium, assembly GCA_964572515.1. Classification (GTDB taxonomy): domain Bacteria; phylum Cyanobacteriota; class Vampirovibrionia; order Obscuribacterales; family Obscuribacteraceae; genus Aved-18. Next base: position 265,725 of record CAZNEW010000003.1, read on the forward strand.
TACGCGCCATTTGAATAAGTACATTAGCATTAGTGCTGCTACCAGATGTTATCAATGCACCGTCATCGACATTGCATGCAGTGATAACACCATCGCAAGGTGCTTTTATGGACTGGAAAGAAACCAATGATTTGAAGCGCTCTTCTTTTGCTTTGGCAGATTCGACAGTAGCACGCGCAGCCGAGATGCGCTCCTCATAAGCTTCCATTTGAGCTTTTGCAGCACCGACGTTCGCATTGGCTTGTTCAATCAAAGCTTTACACGCATCGACATCGCGCTGTTTCATATCGCGCTGCTCAAGACTTATAGCACCTTCTTTGGCGAGGTCATCGTAACGTCTCACCTGACTTTCTGCCAGAGCAAGATCGGCCTGCGCCTTTTTGACATTTGCTTTCTGGGTGGCAAGGGTAGCTTTGGATTGTGCCAACTCAGCTTGCGCCGACTTCAACTGCGACAGTGCTTGCTTATGTTCAGCCTGCGCTTCTTTCAATTGTTGAATCACTTCGGGAGTTTCAACTTCAAGCAAAACCTGATTTGTTCTTACTTTGTCTCCGATATTTACGTATCGTCGTTTTAAAAATCCATCGGTTCGCGCATAAATAGGTATTTCCTGAATAGGTTCGATATTGGCTGGCAGGGTGAGTTCTTGAACAGGAGGCGCCTTGCTCACTTTGACAGCAGGCAATTCTGGCACGGATTGAGCGATTCGCTGTGCTTCTTTGTCGAGCATTTTAGAATTGGATATGCGCGGCAGAACTCCAACGACCATAAGAACAGTGGCTAAGCAAGTCAAAATGGCTAGCATGACATAAAATGCCATCGGCGGCTTTTTCAAATGCGTCGCAGACTCACGCTCTTGCGATAACTTATCCATTTCTACCTTTTGTACCTCAGGCATGTGTGTAAGCTACCTCTCTTGTTTTTCGTTCGTGGATTTTTTGCAAGGTGTTATGAATCAAGGCGAAAGCACACGGCACAAATAGTAGGGTAGCAAATGTAGCCATCATCAAACCACCGATAACCGCACGCCCAAGCGGAGCATTTTGCGAACCACCTTCACCCAATCCAAGCGCCATAGGCAGCATACCGATAATCATTGCTGATGCTGTCATAAGCACTGGACGAAATCGCGTAAACGCGGCATTCAAGGCGGCTTCAGTTGGAGTCGCACCATCTTGCAAAGCTTCGTTGGCAAATGATATGAGCAGAATACTGTTTGCCGATGCAACTCCAACACTCATTATGGCACCCATTAGAGCTGGCACGCTGAAAGTAGTCTGGGTGCAGAACAAAGCAAGTATAATCCCTGCAAATGCGCCGGGAATTGCCGTAAGAATAATGAACGGATCGAGCCAAGAATGAAAATTAACCACTAGCAATAAATAAACCAGAAATACAGCAAACAACAGACCACCAGCCAATCCCAGGAAAGCGGCATTCATGCTTTGAGCCTGACCTTTTATGTGGAAGAAAGATCCACGCGGCAACTTTGGCTTCATTTCTTCCAGAATTTTGTTGATGTCAGACATGACACCACCCAGGTCGCGGTCCTGAACATTTACGAAAACATCGAACACAGGCTGAATACGTTGGTGCGAAATCACAGCAGCGGTTGTTCCACGCGAGACCGACGCCATATTGAATAACATTTGAGGTTTGCCAGTGGGTGAGTTAATTGTAGTGCTCATGATGTCATCAACACTTGTAATTTTGTGAGTCGGTGTAGAAATTGCCACCAGATAGTTGACACCATTTTGAGGATTGACCCAGTACGAAGGTGCTGTCTGGAAGCTAGAACTCAAGCTTATGAGAACCGATTGAGCGATATCGCGTTGAGTCAATCCAAATTGATTTGCTTTGGTTCTGTCTACATTGAATTTCAACTGGGGTGCATCCATCACTTGATGCAAAGTGACATCTACTGCGCCACGAACATGTTTGATTTTCTCTCTTAACTCTAGAGCCACTTGATAATTTTTGATTTTATCTCGTCCTGTAACCTGCACGTCAATCGGCGCGGGAAGGCTTGCATTAAGGATTTGACTGACAATGTCAGCTGGTTGAAAGAAAATTGTGCATTCTGGAAATTTGTCAGCAAGCATGCGACGTATTTTCTTTTGATAATCAAAAGTTGAGCCTTCATGCTCTTTTTTAAGACCAATCAATATCTCGCCATCAAAATTGGAGATGGTGATATTGTCACCGTAAGCTAAATTTATGCCGGTTGTTGGAAGACCAATATTGTCGATAATCGACTCAAGGTCGTGAGGCTTTATGACGAGTTTTATCTCGTCTTCGATTTTTTTGAAAACTTGCTCAGTCTCTTCAATTCGCGTCCCTGTGGGCGTACGAACGTGGATACGAATAGCACCAGCATCTACACCGGGAAAGAAATCTTGTCCAATAAATGGAAACAAGCAGAACAAACCACCAAACAAAAGAAGGAAACAACAGACTGTGGTTTTGGTATGAGTCAGAAGGAAGCGAAGTATGCCTTTGAATTGTCCGCGCAAACGCTCGAACTCGTAGTCGACACCTTCATAAATTGGCGTTATCCAGGTGCGTTTTGGATTCAAATGATTTTTGACCTGAGTGCCAAGCAATGCCTTCGACATAACAGGCACAAGCGTTCGCGACAGCAAATACGAAAACATCATGGCAAATACAACTGCCATTGCAAGCGGCACAAAGAGCGAACGAGCGGGTTCGGTCAAAAATAAAACCGGAACAAATACAATACAAATAGACAAGGTTGAAACAAAAGCCGGTGCGGCAATTTGTTGTGCACCGTCTAGAATCGCTGTGGTAAGCGGCTTGCCCATATCTAAGTTTCGGTGAATATTTTCCACCTCGACTGTAGCATCATCCACAAGCATACCTACTGCTAGCGCCAGACCGCCAAGAGTCATGGTATTTAGTGTTTCACCAAGCCACCCAAGACAAACTATTGAAGCCAGAATGGATAAAGGAATAGAAATGGCGACAATTACCGTACTGCGCCAGCTTGCAAGCAAGAGCAAAATTAATAGCGCGGTAAGTCCGGCAGCAACAGCGGCTTCTTTTATAACGCCATCGATAGCTGACTTTACAAACACAGACTGATCTGACATCAATGTGACTTCAAGATCTGCTGGAAGAGTGGCAAGAACTCGAGGCAGTGCTTCGCGAACCTTTTTCACTACATCTATAGTCGATGCGCCACCCGTTTTCAAAATGTTGATAAGCGTGGAGCGAACACCGTTCTGATGAACAATATTAGTCTGCACTGCAAAACCATCATGCACATGCGCGACATCTTTCAAGTACACAGTTGAATTGCCTGATTGTTTTACAGGTAAGTCGTTAAAACCTTCAATAGTTTTGGGGCTACTATTCAACTGAACAGCATATTCCATATTGCCGATTTTGGCAGAACCACTTGGAATAATGACGTTTTGAGAAGTAACTGCATTTGCAACATCCGCAGGCGAGAGCCCCTTTGCTTGCAGTTGTTGCGGGTCTAAATCGACTATTACCTGGCGCATTTTGCCACCAAAAGGCAAAGGAATTTGCGCTCCAGGTGTTCCTGAAAGTCCTGTTCGTATAAAATTCAGACCAAAGTCGAACAACTCAGATTCGGAATATTTTTTACCACCCACTCCAAGCTGCAGAACAGGCACGTCAGATGCGCTAAAAGCAGTAATGAGTGGTGGAGTGATACCTGGTGGTGCAATTTTGAGCATTGTATTGCAAATCGCCGAGATGGTGGAAACTGCTTTACCAACGTCAGCACCCTGATGCAAAAATATTTTGATCACAGAAATACCATCGATAGAATTAGACTCGATGTGCTCAATATCACCTGTTGTCGTGGTTATGGCGCGCTCACAAATTGTGGTGAGTCGATTTTCCATATCTTCGGCGGGCAAGCCGTTATATGACCAAACAACAGTAACTACCGGAACATTGATATTTGGAAAAATATCGGTGGGCATGCGTAAAAAACTAAACACCCCAAGAAAGGCAATCAATATAGACATCACCACAAAGGTGTAAGGTCTGCGCAGGGCTAGTTCGACAATCCACATGGATGCTTATGAAAGTGCTCTTTAGAGGCTCTGAGAAATATTATAGTTTATACGAAATATTCTGACTAGCTATATTTTTTAAACGCGCACAGAGTTGCCATTTCGAGACTTTTTTCACCCACTTGACTGGCAAGTCCGTGCTAAAATCGTGATCATGTCAAAAACCCAGATCAGCGACGAGCGCAAAAGCCAAATCATTAAGGCTTATCCTCACTTTTTCAATCGCCAATCACAAGGCTATTTGAACAAACGCGCCACAGCACTACTTACTACCGACTTAAACGAAATTCTGCTTCCGCTTGGGCTCACACGCAATCACTGGGTTATTTTGAGTTGTCTCTGGCGTCAGGATGGTCTGCCTGTCACTTATATAGCCAAACAGGTACAGCAAGTTGGCGGCACTTTAACCGGCGTATTGGACCGGATGGAAAAACGCAAACTGATCAAACGCAAACGTGATAGAAATGATCGTCGAATCTGGCGAGCCTGGCTCACAGATGAAGGCGTTCATTTGCTCGACATTCTTCCTGAAAAAGTTGAGCGCATCTGGGCAAAAGCTTTCACCAATGTAAGCAAACAAGACCAGGAGCGCTTTTCAACACTGGTTAATCGAGCCATAAATAATCTAAGTCCGGAGCATAAGTGTGAACTGCCATTGAGTTCACCTTTGATCCCCGCCCAGCATGCGCACATTCTGCCGCCTTACTCGCTTGGATATAGAATGAAATTGCTTTCGCTTTTAATAACTCGCGATTGCACCGAAAAATTCGACCCCTATAACGTCACTACCACGCACTGGATCGTATTATGTCGACTCTGGCAAAACGACGGCGTTTTAACAAGCGAAGTCGGTGAATTTTTAGAACAAATAGGAGGTTCGCTCACTGGTGTTTTAGAGCGAATGGAAGAGCGCGGATTAATCACACGCAAACAAGATCAAACAGATAAAAGATGCTCACGCATTTATTTAACCAGGCAAGGGCTTGAGCTTATCGAAGTTTTGCCCCAGATAGCGCAATCCTGCCTGGAAGATACTTTTAGATCAATAACTGACGAAGACAAAGAGTTTTTCAGAACATTTTTAAACGAAGTGATATCTAACTTCGACTAGTCATCGCAAAAGAGGGACGGTTGAGTCGTCCCTCTCGTTTTGCGGTTAGGTCAGAAAAAAAATTTGATTAAAACCAACTATAGGTTTATTCCGCCATCTGCTGCAATTGTTTTTCCTGTTACCCAGCCACCATCTGGAGAGGACGTGGTCTCTTTTTATTTGATCGATTAATTGATTTACTTCTTTATCCGAGGCTACATCAGCTTTGTAAGCATAAACACGAGTTTCTTCTTGATTAATTTGGCGCCAATCATGGAAACAGCTTAAAGGCGATTCGCCTTAAAGTACTGTCCATGAAAACGGGGAAAGATCAGAGGAGCTTAAACAGCTTCAAGCAAGAACGTTCGAGTCAGAGCATTGAACATCAAAGTGATTCTCAGAACAACAATCAGGACCACAACGCACTAAACGGCACAGCCCATAACCCATCTCCCAGCGAGCCCGCTGTTTCACCGGTATACAGAACTATTCCAATAAAAGCTCTTTTCTTGCTTGCAAGATTCTGCTTGAACCACTGCAAATGCCTAAAATGCTCGCCCTTAATCGAAGAACCAGACTTTACCTCAATACCCAACAAAGCTCCATCATCACGCTCAATTAGAAAATCAATCTCACGCTGCTCTCGATCTCGATAATGATATAAAGAATACTCCGTGTCAGAAGAATCAATCTGCGCAGCTAATTCATTGAACACGAAGGTTTCAATCAATTTGCCTGAACGATCAGGATCAAGGACAACCTGCTCATTTTTCCACCCCAGAGCAGAAGCCATTAACCCAGAATCGGTCATGAAAAGCTTTGAATGTTTTCCCACGCGCTCATAATCTGTTTTCGTCCAGGGTCTGACACGTTCAACTAAATACAAGGATTCAAGCGCATTGATGTATGATTCAACAGTCGGCCGCCGTATGGATAATCCAGAACCAATAGCTGAAATATCCATATATTTTCCAGACCAAGCTGCAAGAACTCTCAGTAGCTCTTTCATGGCGTCTTGTCGATTGATTCGTGAAATTTCTTGCAAGTCACGCTCAATCAAAGCATCTACGTAGTCAAGATGCCACTGCTTCCGCTCTCGTGCACTCAGCTGAATTGCTTCAGGGTATCCACCACGAAATGCCATATCTAAAATGGCTCGCCGGTCATATGCAGTGCTCAGACGCTTGAATGAACTTAAGTTGTATGCTTTTTCAAGGAATTTTGGCTTGGACTCTAGGATTTCTCCTTGAGCCAAAGGACGAAGTCGTAATTTTTGAATTCTGCCAGCAAGAGACTCTTTTACGCTTGGAAGTGTTTGAATGTTAGCGGAACCGGTAAGAAGAAATTGTCCAGGCCGATTATCTCTATCAACTATTAGCTTTATGGCTGACAACAGCTCTGGCACTCGCTGAATTTCATCAATGACTAAAGTCCTAAATTCATGGGTAACAAAGTCCTGCGGGTCGGACTCGGCTAGCTTCTTTAGCGTGAGGTCATCCAGGGTTCGATAAGCAGTTTGAGCTGAAACTAATTGTCTGGCAAGTGTTGTTTTTCCGCACTGTCGAGCACCGCTCAATAACAAAACTCTCCTGTTTTTCAAGGCTTGAGCGATCACGTTTTTTTGCCAGCGTGGATACAAGGTGGACATAAAAAAAATTCCTGGTCCGCGAATTTATATATTTTACTGCCGCGTTTTTATAAAAACAAGTACCGCGAAAATATAATTATGTAGACCGCGCTATTTTAACTTAAGGTTAGGTCGGTACAAATCAGAGCAAGAACTGAAGAAAAAGAGATATTGCCTGTCCATTCTTCGATAATGGTTACAGCATCAGAAAACTGACAGGAATTTTCAATTTTTTCGTTTTAGCACTATATATAGTGGCAATATTAATTGCAGTAAGGGCAAAGTAGTAATCAGTCCCGCTTATTCTTATCTCAGGCTAATCTGGAGTAGAATTTAAAATTTCATTATAAAATCGCTTCAACACCTTATCTGGACTATTGACAAACGGCTTGCTGATGAAGAATGGCTCGGCACCCATAGTGTTCCCCTCAAATCAGTCGTAATTCACCAGAGCGGCTACCACTGTTTCCAGCCCCCCTACAACACGCGCAAAGCATTGATAATTCAGCTTTTCTGGGGTGTCAGCACCTGTATGATAGTAAGGGTTTCTGTATAAAGCGGTATCGGTAATCATAACTGATTGAAAATTGTACTTCCAAAAATACATTTGATCTGACCAGTCTATCCCGGTTAGCCACTCAGGTGCTGAAATACCCTGCGAGGGGAAATCGGTGCTACTGCGAAAGGCACTTACGCATTTTTTCAATAGCTTTTGCGAATTAAGATTCGAAACGAATCCAATAAAATTGCCCTTCTCTGGATAACCTGGCAGGAATGCCAAAGGATAGCGCTGCGAGTTTGGATCGTCTGTGTAATAGCCAAGTGACTCAAAAATGAGCACCGCGTTCAAATTTTCATTGCGTTGCTTGCATCTGGTTGCATAATGGTAACTGCCCATAGAATGGCTTCTAAAATAGGGCGGTTCTTCACTTGCAAAAAAAACGAATCTAATGGTGCGCTTGCACTCTCGCTCTGAAAACAATCTTGCCATTTCCAGAACACTTGCAACACCAGAACCATTGTCGTCAGCTCCTGGACTTGAATAAATCGAGTCATAATGAGCACCAAGAATGATGATTTCATCAGGCTTTTGAGTGCCTCTTTTTTCAGCTTCGATATTTCGCAACTGCATGGTATCAACATTGTATTTTTGTTCGTTTACAACATATCCATAAGACTTGAGCCTATCGGTGATGTAATTCAAACTCATTTGCAGAGTTATCGGGTTATTGCGAATTCCGAATTTTCCACCCAACTTTTCGACATGTTCTTTTAACTGGCTCTCTATCTCGACTTCACGCCCTTTGAGCTCTTCGAATTCGCCGTCATATGATTTGCCAGGCATATTTATCATATTAACGATAAGCATTCCTGGCACCGCCAGTAGTGCTATGGCAGCTAGAATAAGTAACAGTTTGAATTTAAAATAGGTAGATTTCATTGCGACGCAACATTAGGACCTGAATCAATACCAAATCGAATTAAATCGTGCTTACAGTCTCGATTTCATGCGCAGCAAATTTCTCGGGATAAAGTTCTTTCTGTTCTAAAATCAACAGAGCGCTTCCCACGACGCCTGCATAATCTCCTAAAACAGATTTCTCGATAATCAATTTAGAACCCGTTATAGGCAGTATGCGTTTTTGGATTTCGCCTTTTGCTGTTTCAAAATAGTGAGGCACCGATTCGATTAAGCCGCCGCCCAGGATGAGCTTCTCTGGATTGAGCAAAGTCAAAGAAGAGGTAAGCCCGATCCCCAAGAATTCAGCACCTTGCTTGACTGCATCTTCGGTCAACTTATCGCCGCCTGCTAGAGCCTGAAAAATTGCTTTAGAGCGCAAAATACCTTTGGACTCGTCGATTTGATTGGCAAGAACCGACTCTTCGCCACGACGAATTCTGGCTACGATTGCTCTAGCTATTGCTGTTCGCGAAGCATAGGCTTCAAGACATCCGTGACCACCACAGCCACATTGTCTGCCGTCTGGAAATAATGTGGTGTGGCCGATTTCACCCGCTACTCCAGTGTGTCCACGCAGTATCGAGCCGTTGACTACAACGCCAGAACCGATTCCAGTTCCGACAAATACGCACAAGAAATTCTCGCAATTAACTCCGGCACCAAAATTCTTTTCGGCTAAAGTAGCAACTTCTACATCATTGCCCAGCTGGACAGGAACTCCATATTTTTGAGTCAGAGGCTCAGCCAGTTTGACATTGGTAGACCCTATATTTGCAGCAGCAAGTAAAATGCCGTTTTGTCTGTCGGTCATACCGGCAGCACCGATTCCAATACCTAAGATTTGGTCGATAGGAACGCTTGCTTCTTGTAAAGCTTCATCTATGGTGTTGCAAATCTTACTTACAACTTCGTCCTGCTCTTTTGCTTGTTTGCGTTTTTTCTTCTCAGAAGCAAGGATTTCACCGGTTTCAATGTTAACTACAGCAGAAAGTACCTTGGTGCCGCCAAAGTCGACCCCTACTGCATATTTTTTGGTCATTGAGAAATCTCCGACTAACTCTTGGGTCTGCCGAATCTAAAAGGCAAAAGAAACTTGTTTTCAACCTTTTGATGCAATCTAAGCATTTTTCTAGAACGCTTCGATGGCTTCAGCTCTAAAAGAGTAGCATTTTTTTCTGCTTGATTTTCAATAGTGATCAGATTCTGGACAAGTCCAGCAAGGAGCTCGGTTTCAGGAACGCTGCTCTTGAGCCCCATTTCCATAGCAACTACGTCTTGAGTAAAACCGCTAGAAGCACAAGTAAGGTCGCGCGTGACATCGTTTTCAGTAAGAAAAACAGAACGCGCCTTAAACGGTTCCATTGCTAATGCGGGTTCTTCACCCTCAAAATCGGCAATCTCTTGCTTGGGAGTATAGTTGCGAGTGGGCGTCTTAACCAGTGCCCGGGCAGCAGCTGAATCCATAACCACAAGACTTGCCGCAACACGCCTTTGTGAACTTCTATTTTGAGTGACGGTCTTGCCCATCACAACCATTGATGTGCTACCGCCACCATCGAGATTCATAGCATCAACACAACCCAGCTTGAGCATGAGCTTGGCCAGATTATAGATATTGTGCTGCCCTTCGACCGTGACAATAATCATTTTCTTGTCAGCAGTGACACCGCAGGCAGTGCGACGTGAAACTTTGGCAGTGGAAAAACTCTTACCGAACTTTTCATCTTGAACATCTACGAGAAGCTTTCCGTCTCTGATTAGTGTTGGTCCGCCACTTACCGATTGAACAACATCAGACCAGTTGGATGGATTTGTCTTCCAGCTCAAGAACACGTGGTCCGAGCGCTTAAGCTGCGACAACTTGCTGTCTTTCTTGTCACATAGAACAAAGCCACCATTTGGAATATAGAGACTACGTGCGTCAGTTCCAATGACTTCGCCAGTATTGCTTACAGCAACCAGACAACCATCGTACGGAATTTTGACATGAGTGCCCCAACGCTGAGTGTATAAAATAAGATGAGCACCGGATCTGCGAGGTTGATTAACTGTGTTAACCCACAAAGAGGGAATGTCGGGATTAGAAGTATTCAAAATACCATGTACATCTACACGATCAAATTTAACGTCGCGAGACTCTGTTATGCCCATTGCAACGCGATTAAAGATAGACCCAGCAATCCACTCACCATCCATGAGTAAAGTGCCAAGAGGTGTTCCATCTTTTTTGAAATAGTTAGCATTAACCGCAACCAGAGCACCACTTTCTTTGGCGTGCTCTTCTGTGGTTTTTAGTTTGTTGAAATAATCGGAGGCAAGATAAGGACGCACTGCCAGATCTTTGTTTTTCAAATCCACTTCAACAACATTGACGTGTAACCTACCGCGATACATTTTGTGAACCAGACCAGGTTTTAGCGTAGCGGTACTGAGAGAATCAGAAAGCGATTCTAGTGCTGGAGTATGAACAACAACGACCGGTGCTGCTTTAGCTTTTTTGCCTCGACCATTTTTCTTACTCGACTTTGCAAGGAGTGTTTTTCCTTTCTTGCCTGCTTTTACTGAATGACCAGCCTTAGCCACGCTTCGCTTAGATTTATATTCGTGCGAATTTCTGGATTGTTTTATGCCTGCACTTTTCTTTTTCGATTTAAACAGGGCGCGCTTGAATGATCCCCCGATAGAACCGCTCATGGCAGAAGCTTCTTTGATTGGAGAAAAAAGCGTACTAGTGGCAAAAAAGCTTAATGCCAAAAGTGAATAGACGAATTTTTTCGAAATACGATTATTAGCGGGCATCGAATACTAAAAGCTACCAAACAAGACCTATCATCACTATACCCAAAAATAGTGATAATAAACCGACAAAATCAGCCCTGGAAGCTTAATTCGCTAGAAATTCGCCCAGCGTATATACAAGCGCTATGCTTTAGCTGTCAAAAACTTGTCTTTGTACTCTCTGACAAGTGCCTCGCGAACACTTTCCTCTTTTATCAAGGGGAATCCCATTTCAATTCGCTGTTCCAGATAAGCACGAGCCACTTTCTCGGCTAGCCTTCTTATTCTCAAAATAGTGGCCATACGCTCGTCACGCCCAAGAATTCCTCGAGCGTCCATGAGATTGAAAGTATGGGAGCATTTCAAGATTTGCTCATATGCAGGCATCACCAATTTTTCGCCAAGCAATCTGTCAGCTTCGCCCTCATGCGTTTCAAACAAGCTGGGCAGAACCTCGGCATTGCTCTTTTCAAAATTGTATTTGGACTGCTCCACTTCATTATTATGGTAGAGCTCACCATACAAAACGCTGTCGTTCCACTTCAGTTGATAGACGCTATCCACGTTTTGTAAATACATGGAAATGCGCTCCAGTCCATAGGTGATTTCAGCCGCCACTGGTTTAACATCAAGCCCGCCTGCTTGTTGAAAATAAGTGAATTGAGTAATTTCAAGACCATCGAGCCAAACTTCCCAGCCAACACCCCAAGCACCCAGCGTAGGTGACTCCCAGTTGTCTTCTACAAAGCGTATGTCGTGCTCTTCAGGGTTGATTCCAAGCACGCGCAAACTGTCGAGATAAACTTCTTGCACGTCGTCAGGAGACGGTTTCAAAATTACTTGATACTGAAAATAATGCTGTAAACGGTTGGGGTTGTCGCCATAACGTCCATCTGTAGGGCGTCTGCACGGATCGGTCACAGCCATTTTCCATGGTTCGGGACCCAGAACTCGCAAAAACGTTCCTGGATTCATGGTGGAGGCGCCCTTTTCCAGGTCATAAGCCTGAAGAATCAAACAACCTTGCTTGTCCCAAAAATCGTTAAGGGCATGAATAGTCTGTTGGAACGTTAGAGAGTCGCGCGCCATCTTTGACAACCGTATATCCAATAATAAATTGTCAGTTTAACATACTTCTTCAAGGGTAAATTTCTAGCAGGTTAGGAGAATCAAGCGTGCCAGAAGAAAACGGCGATCAGGGCGATACGCTCAAAATTGGGCAAGGTCAAGCAAACGAAGCGCAACACGGCTCTATCTCTACAGCATCGGCTCAAAAAACGATAATGAGTCCGGCTTATCAGAGCCAACGAGCACAGAGCTTACTCAACAATATTAACGGAGTGCTAGTGGGGCAAACCCAGGCGGCACGTTTAACTGTTTTATGTTTGCTTGCAGGCGGTCACGTTCTGGTAGAAGACGTTCCTGGCGTAGGCAAAACATTGCTTGCCAAATCACTTGCAACTTCTATCGATTCAAAATTTACTCGTATTCAATGTACACCGGACCTTCTCCCCTCCGACGTTTCGGGTGTTAGCATTTTCGATTCAAAAGAAAGTACTTTTACATTTAGACCCGGACCAATTTTTACTAACATCTTGCTTGCAGATGAAATTAACAGAGCAACACCAAGGACACAATCGGCATTGCTTGAAGCCATGGAAGAGATGCAGGTCACCACAGATGGTACCACTCGCAAATTGCCCGATTTATTTTTTGTCATAGCCACTGAAAACCCTATCGAGTATCACGGTACTTTCCCCTTGCCCGAAGCCCAGCTTGACCGATTTATGATCGCGTTATCACTTGGCTATCCCAAGTTGCATCAAGAAATAGAAATTCTGGACAAGACTTTAAAAGAGGGATCTTTTGAAGCAAAAGCAGTATTGACCGAAAAGCAGGTGCTCGAAGCGCGCCAAGCAGTGAAAGAGGTTTTTGTAGAGCCTTCTGTAAAAAACTATATCGTCTCGATTGTCAGTGCAACTCGCAGTCATCCAGCAGTAGTGCTTGGTGTTAGCCCCCGGGGAAGTCAGCTTTTAATGCGGGCAGCTCAAGCAAACGCATTTATAGATGGACGAGATTTCGTACAACCAGACGATGTGAAATTTTTGGCTCCATTTGTACTGGGACACAGAATCATCCCCAAAGTTCGGGAAAGTCGAGTAAGCCATGCTGAACTTATTGAAAGAATACTCGAAGAAATCCCCGTACCAGTATAGATTTCCACTCGCTTCACAAGGTGAGAAGTTTTCGCTTGAAGGGCTCAACTTTGGCTTGCCTGCAATTACAGGCTCTTATTCACTGATAGTTCAAAAGAATTTTTATTACTTTCTTTCAGCAATTTTGCTTTTATATTTATTTGCAGCCGAGACAGGTAACGACTGGCTCTATTTGCTCACTGCAGGCGGTTTTACAACGATTGCAATGTCTGTGATTCTGCCATTTTTTCAAGTCTTCGATGTTTCAGTAAGTGCTTCATTGCCACATGATCTGGTGGCAGGCGATAAACTCAATGTGCGCATTAAGCTCGAACGAATGCTAGGCTCAATGAAATTCGCTCACATTTTCCCGATCAAATGGCTTGTGGTTCGCATTGATTTAAAAAATATAGATTCGCGTCAAAAATTTAGTGTGCTCGAACCTGTTTCGATTGACACTATTATCAATGAAGAATGGATAATGGCTCAGAATCCTTCGATTGGCAGAGGCGTCTATGAAGTTCAATCGATTCAAACATTTTGTTGTTTTCCATTTGGCCTTGCATGGTGGTCACGAAGTTTCGATATTAATTCGCAAGCCGTATTAGACAACAAAAAACTAGTCGTATTCCCTAGCTCGACTGGCGTGCCTGGCACCTTTTTATACCGTCTTCGAGCATCTGGCAACACCGCGTTAATGTCATCTGCGTCACGTTCAACTGCCACTGCACCGTCGACCTCAGTAAAATCTTTGCGCGAATTCGTCACCGGCGATGGGATTCGTTTAATTCATTGGGCATCTTCAGCCAAAGCAGGAAAATTGCTTGTGCGTGAATTTGAACACGAGGGCTTGCCCAGTTATGATGTCCTACTCGACTTAATGGCTCCCTGGAAAAGTCCAGAGCAATTCGAGCTGGCTGTATCTGCAGCGACATCCTTGTTGAATCTGGGATTTCGCATGGGTGGCTCTCCATATCTCTATGTGATCCCTGACCCGGAAGAACCATCAGCAGTGCAACCTGAATTTCTACTAGATATGCCGCTTTTGACCGCAGGAATGGCAAGGTGGTCACAAATGCTTGCGCGTGTTCAACCACTTACCAGCAAAGATGATTTTGAAGCACCCATCCCTCATTTTGGAGTTGATAGCAAATTAGCCCTGCTTGCCGTCTTACCGGTCAAAGAAAGTACCGAAAATGCCGATTCAAATGGAGTCGACTTGTGGGTACTCTCGCGCAGATTCAAGCAAATCACAAAAGAAGCGGCCAAAGAAAAAGCGTGGCAAGATATTGAAGGGGTCAATAAAAATATTCCTCTACACACCGGACTAGGCTCAGCCGACCGACGAGGTTCTGCATCTGCTTCTCCTGGGCGGATTATAGCTACGCTTCAAAATTATGATGAGATTTCGGCCTTATGAGCACCATCGCACAGTCATCGCTTGAAAAATCGGTTACCGTGCGTGTGTGCACTGCGTTTATGGCGTGCCTGATTATTACTTGCTCCTGCTCGTATATACAGTTGCACCCCGGAATTACTTTGCTCTACTTGTGGCTTGCATTTATTGGAAGTTATACATCGTATCTATTCAGCGAGAAACGACCATTTTGGTTGCCGATCATTCCCTTTGCTGGAGCCATTTTCGTAGTAGGTGCGTTTTGTTTTCAATGCACCATGATGTTTATGAACGGGCATTTGAACCTCCTTTCACCATTGGTCCAGGTTCTTGCAGGATTGCAAGCCTTGCATTGCTTCGACCTTAAAACCAGACAGGAATTTGCAGTCTCCACTCTTATAGGAATTGGCTTGCTGACCTGTTCTGCCTGTCTCACTACCAGTGCTGTATTTGTATTCTGGTTAATTAGCTATATGCTGCTTCTTTCGTTTTTACTTTATTTCGTGGCAGTGTCGCAGACCAAAACATTAGGACCTACATCGCTTGCCAATTTACAGTCTGCCAGACCGGGATCACTGGCTCAAGACCACAGCACCGAGTATCGCAAAGCGGTATCGCTCGTGGTACTAACTCCAATTTTGATTTTGCCAGTTCTTTCCATT
Organism: uncultured Candidatus Obscuribacterales bacterium; assembly: GCA_964572515.1. Lineage (GTDB taxonomy): Bacteria > Cyanobacteriota > Vampirovibrionia > Obscuribacterales > Obscuribacteraceae > Aved-18. The sequence goes on from CAZNEW010000003.1 coordinate 281,002, forward strand.
CTAGTTTTCTTTTATTTTCCAAGAAGCGACTCACTATTGAGTGTGATTACCAAGAATTTCATAGCACCCTATGTCGCTACTGTACCAGGACTTGGCGGTAGCACCACCCAGTTTAGTCATGGCGACAGATCCAGTCAGGCTGGCAGCGGCGCTAAGAAAGTAATTAGTAGCACGGCGACCGGCTCTGGTACTCAAACCGGCTCAATTGCCACTGCAAGTGGAGCAAACGGCTCACCAGCCAGCGCCACTGCATCTGGTGCTGGCGCTCCAAGTAATGGAACAATTCCTGGTTCTGGGGCGGGCAGCGGTTCTGGCTCAGGCAGCGGCTCAGGCTCTGGTTCTGGTCCTGGTAACAAAACCAGCACAGCTGATGGCAAACAAAGTACAAATCAAGTCCGATCAATAGAAGAAGCCAAAAATATAACAGCAACTTCTGATCAACAAGTACAATCTTATGACCCCTCGCAAGCAGCACCCAGCCAAGCAGATCTTGAAACCGTAGTATTCAAAGTTGCCTCTGCGCGACCGGGCTACACAAGACGAATCACCTACGATTCTTATGATGGAAAGGGCTGGACACGCAGTGGCCCTGTTGCAGGAATCACATTTAAATCTGAAAAATCAGGCTGGTTTGACGTAGGCAACGCGAATTCACTTTTGTTGCCACCAGATTGTCAGACTGTAGAAGTCAAACAAGAAATAACAGTCAGTTCGCAATTGCTTGGCGATATGCTTCCTGCTTACTGGATTCCAGAAGCTGTAAACGGTAATTTCGAAAATCTTACTGCGCAAGCAGATGGCTCAATCAGAGTTGATCAACCACTAAAAGATGGCATTTCTTACACTGTCATTTCTCATCTACCTGTTTACAAAGCCGACGTAATGGAGCATCTGGTGCGACGTTCCAGCTCCTACTTCGAAGGACCAAACGCACAAGAGCTGGAAAAGATAGAAAAAGAACTGATTGAGAAATACACCCAACTTCCAGAAGACTTCCCGGCAGAAGTGCGAGCACTGGCTCGCAAAGTAGCAGGAAAGGACGACAACTGGTTTGTGCAGTCTCAACGCATTAGCGAATATTTGCACAAAAATTGCAAATATCAAAATTCAGATTTGAAAAGAATGAGCAAAGGAGACTTCGTCTATAACTTTCTTTTCCGCACACGTGAAGGAAACTGTGTTGACTTCTCTTCTGCCTTCGTCACTATGTGTCGAAGCATCGGCATTCCGGCTCGAATGGCTGGCGGGTATTTGCCTGGAACACTAAACAAAAACACCGGCTTTTATGAAGTTCGCCTGAAAGACGGCCACGCCTGGGGCGAAATTTATTTACCCAACTGGAGCTGGGTGCCATTCGATCCGACTCCCAGTCCCAATGCAAACTATCCCGAAACAGACCGAAAATCAAATAGTGCCACCAACTGGATATCGGCACTCGCCAACTCAGATTTGATTCGTTCAATCAACAAACAGAATAAACAACCTAACAGAAATGGCGCTGGACTGGGCGCTGGAATCAAAGGCAGCAAGATCGACAAAACACCAAAAAACTCTGCCGAGAAGAAAAAGAAAAACGACAAATCAGATAATCCATTTGCTTTACTGAACACCAAGAGTGATTTTGGCTGGCTTAATCAGGTTACTGAAATTCTGGCTCTTATTTCATGGGCTGGCATAGCTGTGGCGATTGTATTCGTTTCAGCACTTGCACTCTTTGTTTATCTGATAAAAAAATGGCGCCCACGCAATCCCTTTGCAACAGACCAGATTAGCAAGCCAAGTTCTGAAATCTATTTACGTGTAGTCGAATGGCTAAAGCCCTATAACGTACAAAGAATGCCTTCAGATACACCTTTGAACGTACTTGCCAAAGCCGACGTCGCATTTGCCGAGCTGGAAAAATTGGGTTCACCAGCCAGTGTTGAACTCAAGGCGTTATTGCATCAGTTTACTCAAGTGTATTGTCTAGACCGTTTTGGTTCAGCCGACCATTCGCAGGAACTCGAAGGAATGTCAAAAAAAATCCGAACTCTCTTGCCTCCAGTGCCTTCAGGAAGTAAAGTGAATCGCTAAAAGTGGTAGATTAGTTATATGTATTTAGCGCTAATTGACGTACAATAATCGTCTTAAACGCGAGCTCGCAAGTTCTAGTTCATTCAAACAAGGATCGGTAAGCATTTATGCCTCCACAGGTCAAAACAACAACAGGTTTTCAACAACAGCAGGAATTCGTTCCGCCATATCCCAACTCCATTGCTGAAACAGGGTTGAAGGAAGGCTTCCTGGAAGAGTTGATCCTCAAAGACATCTATATGGTCAACTTCGCCCTGGGTCGCGAAATTGCTTCGCGTACCATGTTGCCATTCAAACTGGTGGAAGAAATCCTAGAGGTTCTCAAGAAGCAATTGCTTGTTGAAGTTAGAACTTCAGGCGGTCTTGCCGACTATGAATACACACCGACAGAAAAGGGACGCGACCGCGCCAGAGCCTACTTCGACCACAACGCTTATGTTGGACCGTGCCCTGTACCGTGGAACCGTTATATCGACTCGCTCAAGTATCAGACAATCCGTCGCGAATCGGTTACACCACGCGACCTTGAAGTCGCTTTCTCAGACATCATGGTCAACCGACGCACAATCAACTCAGTCGGTCCAGCAATCAACTCTGGACGCGGGATGTTCTTGTTTGGCGAACCTGGTAATGGAAAAACATCAATTGCAGAGCGTATCGTACGCTCATTCAAAGGTCACATTTTCATTCCGTACGCTGTAGAGTGCGATGGACAGATTATCCGCGTATTCGACAGCCACAACCACGAATCAGTATCAGCTGCAAACTATCCTCGCGACTATGACCACCGTTGGGTTCGTATCCAGCGTCCTTGCGTAGTGGTCGGTGGTGAATTGACCATCGACATGCTCGAATTGCAATTCGACTACGGTACCAAGCTCTACGAAGCTCCAATTCAGCTCAAGTCGAATTGCGGCTTGCTACTGATCGATGACTTTGGTCGTCAAAGAATCGACCACAAATCGCTCTTGAACAGATGGATTGTACCTCTGGAAAAACGGGTCGACTATTTGACTCTGCACACTGGTAAAAAACTGGAAGTACCGTTTGAACAGTTACTCGTTTTCTCGACTAACTTGAACCCATCAGACCTTGTAGACGAAGCCTTCTTGAGACGGATTCCATACAAAATCAATATCGCAAGTCCAACCGAAGACGAATTCAAATGGATCTTCTTGCAGTATTGTCAGCGTACAGGCGTTCCCTACAACGAAGAAGCGGTCAATTACTTAATCGACTCACAATATCGCTCGGGCAAACGTACAATGCGATGCTGCCACCCGCGTGACGTTGTTGACCAGGTAATCAACCTTTGCACCTTCTTGCAAACAGACCCACGCTTGTCTCGAGAGTATCTAGACCACGCTTGCGCAGTCTATTTCGCCGCTATGGGCAAATAGAACTAACTAGCAGGAGCGATAACGAAAGCAAAAATACTATGCAAGCGAATTTAAAATCTCGCTTGCATATTTGTTTGGTCACGATGAAGTAGATAAATGCAAATGTGTATTCAATCAAAATCCAGACTGGAGGGGGTTTGATATTTATTTGCGAAAACTCAAGCCCAGAGAAAAAGCTCGTCACGAGAAGCATATATTCAAGCGGATAAAAAGCAAGGATATCGAGACACCATCCTAGTTCTCGCCCCAAGAGACAAACCCATGAAGATACAAACCCTAGTATCGTAAGTGGTGCCACCAGCGGATCGAGCAAAAGATTCACGACCAGAAACAAAGCATTTATTTGCCTGAAATAAAAACAAGCCAACGGAAGAATGGCTGCCTGAGCCATTAGCACCACAGCACTTACCGAGCCAAACCACGACAAGAGAGATTTTAAAAGCGGCAATTTAGTTTCTTGTTTCTGCAGAGCGATATTTTCCACTCCACAAACTATGCTTGCAGTAGCCGCGTAAGATAGCTGCCAACCGATATCTAGTATCGAAAACGGATCTATTACTAAATGTAGAAACATAGAAAATGCAAGCAAAGCAATCAGGTTAATGCGTCTATCACTAAGTTTGAATAACAAAAGAAGGATTGCCCAAATTGCAGCTCGTATTACTGATGGCGAAGGTCCTGCAAGCAATACAAAACCTATAACCGAGATTATTCCTGCTGTAGAAACCAACAAACTAAAGCGAGTGAAAAGTCGCAAGGCCAAACACATAGCGGTAACAAAAATAGATAGATTGAACCCAGATGCAGCGAGCAGATGCGATACACCTGAACGTCTAAAATTGTTCTTTACCACTGATGGCAAATCTACCACTTTATCTCCAAGCACGATGGAGGAGAGTAAAGCACCATTTGTTTTACCAAGAATTTGCTCATGCCGCTCGACCATACATTTTCGCATCCGCACAAAAACAGGTAAACTGCAAGGACAATCGCCAATGACCTGTTCGTGCAATATGTTCAAACGACTGAATATGCGAATTTTTAAAAACCGAGCAATGCTGTTTAAATTCATTCCTTCTAGTGACTTTGACTGAGCTTGAATCAAAACGTGCTTGCCTTGTTTAATTTCATTTGGATAAATACTGCTTGTACTTTCTACTTTTTGATCATTGATTTTTATTTCTTGAATGCTCGATGTTTTGAGTCCAAGCCCATCTTCAACGTGTGCGCTCAATAGAACCCTGCGACCAGGTACAAAATAATAATCATCAGGCAATGGAGTTGGTGCTTGCAAGAGTCCAAAAACTATAGCCAGGTTGGCCACTAAATACAAAAACACTCCAAAGTACTCTTTGCGAGTAATCAGGACGACTGCAAGGCATAATAAAGCAATGCAAATTTGGCACCAGCCAAAATTAGTTTGATACCACTTATAGTACTGCACGCACGATAAAAGATTATGGTGGCACCAATAATCGCATACCGAATAGATGGACGCAAACAATCCAAGTGCCCAAAACACACACCCGAAAATGGTTAAATGCACAGGTCTTAAATCCATGAACGAATCTCATCACACCGTCTACTTATTAGACGTTTTAAAATTTAGATAAGTTCAATCAACCCTTGCCAATTTACTATGAATTAGCAGCATACTCAGCTGGGAATTTAGCCTTGATTTGAGCATTCAACCTGATAAAAATCTTTGTCAGTCTGTTGATATTTTCAATATCTCCCGGATTCAAATCAGCCAAACCATTGAATTGGTTTTTTGCAACAATCAAAGCACTTCTTACGTTTGTTGTCGGATCTGAGCTATTTTTCTTGCCAATAATCAGCTCTACAGCTTCTCTGCCTGCATTTACGTCAAGAGCTCTTTGTGCAAGTACCATCAGTGCAAAGGCTTTGTCTGCGTTCCTTTTTGCAATAGCTCTGCGCTCCTCGGTAGAATCTGGACGATCCCATAATCCCTGGCTTCTCAAACTTTGCTCGGCTTGTGCGGCATTGTCGCCATTATATCTCACAAAATTAGTGAAAAAATCGGCTGGTTTTTCATTAGCAGCCTTTACCATTTCGGGCATGGCGGCTTCATAATTGTGCGGTTCAAAAACTCGCTTCATTACTCCATTTATGCGCTGTATTTCCTGCTCAAGAGCAGCAACTTCAACGGCTTTGTTGACTGGAGTACCATTAATGGTTGCAGGCAGAACATTCTCGTTGTATTTGCGAATGAGTCGATATGCCGCATCTCTAGCCTCTCTCAAATGAGACAAAGCCTGTGAATTCATATCGATATCGGTTCCTTTGCCAAGGAAAGTATTGCCTTGACTTGAAACTCTGGTTCCGTTATTCAAATAATTTTCGCCAATAGCACCAGCAAGAATGATAACCTTGCGATCCGAGATTGCTCGCTGCTCCCAGTTGTTTTGCCCCGCATTCAAAGCCTCCGAATCTGCTTTTACTTTGGCGTATTCTGCCTGTGCAGCTGTCCATTGTGAATCACTCAGAGTGGAAAAACTTTTTCTTGCAGTTGCAAGTGAGTCAGCTGTGCGGGTAGTACCATCAGAGTCCATGGCTGACTGAGCTCTACTTGCTAAAGTTTTGGTTCCAGGAAAGAAATAATTCCAGCCCTTTTCCAGCATATTTCCTGCAACAAAGCTGGTAGCAAGTACTCCAACCTTAAAGAATCCATTACCCAATACACCGGGCAAAGCTTTAGCCGCAGAATCAGAAAGTACTTTATTTGCTAAAGCGGGCGTATTCCAGTTAGTTAAAGCTGCAGGAGTAGCGATTCTGTTGGCAGCATACATACCGCCAATCATTGCAACATCATCAAAGGCTGTATGAGTGCCAAAAGTGGTGTCTTTAGCTAAACCAGAAAAAGCCTTGTCGCCATAAAAAGTGGCTGCTGTCGTACCAGCCATCACCATTGCTCCAAGCCCTCTGTATGTTGCATTTGGAGCCATTGCTCTATAAGCAAGAATTCCTGCAGGAATTGTAATATTACCAACCACCGAACTTTCTGGAGCTTGAGGATTACCTAAATTGAAAACATATTTGTTTGCGAGCTCGTAAGCAGTCAAACCAACTATTGCACCAGAAGGATCACGAAATTTAGCGCTTAAATTGATATCTGGACGGACACTGAATCTTGTCCACTTTGATGCAAAGTCAGAAAGTCCCTGGGTTGTGCGTGGCAAACCGCCAGATAGCATCCACGTCGCGGTAGCGGGAACAGCAGTAACATAGCGATAAGTTTCGTTATACAGACTATTGGTAGTATCGTTTGAGCGAGTCACTGTTTTTTGATCAACTGGAACAAGTACGTTGTTTGCTGGAAGACTTGAATCAGTCGGCAAAGTACCAAGTTTTGGATTAGTTTGAGCAATAAGTGTTTGATCTGCAGCTGTAGTCAACGGACGGACTTCAACACCACTTGTAGTTTGAGTTGGCAATACAGACAACGCTTCGCTTGCAACCTTAGTGGGTCCATTTATTTCGCTTGAAATAGGATTTATTACTGGGTTTACAACAACACGCTCAGTCGTTGCTAGCGCAGGGTCAGTAACACGAGGAATAACAGCACTTGTGTCCACTGGCGGAACCACACCTGGCTCAAACTTCAATGGAATAGTTTGAACTGGAATAGTTTTAATAGGCAATGTGTTATCGCCCTTAGGAACAGTTATAACAGTGGGATTATTAATAACACCGTCGTTGGTTGTGAGCGGAACGCCGAAAAATGACTTCTGACCAGGAAAAGCAGTATCGATTTTAACTGCTGGAATTTCGCCGCCTTGTGGAACATAGGTCATATTTCCAGCAAAATTCATTGCAGGACGCTCGCCCACGTTATAGAAATTACTGGTGAACTGAAAGCCCATCCCACTGTAAGCCGGGATACCATTATTCGAAATGAATTGAGGATTGTACTCCGGGCTAAATTGCGGATTAAACTGGGTGAATTGCTGATTTGGCGCGACATAGCCAGGAATGAACTGCTGATTCTGAGGCAAATACTGCTCAGGAACATAAGACTGATTTGGAATTACTTGTCTTGATCTAGGGTCGCGAGGATCCTGCGGTTGAATAACCGGATCAGTCGGTCGGCGGAACTCTGTGCCCCCTTTATCAAAGGGATTAGCGCGCCAAGGTCTGCTTGCATTGGGATTGAAATAAGGGTCGCTAGTTTTGTTATCCGCTGGCGGTACAAAATTGTTGTCTGGTTTAGCTCTCCATTGCTGGTCGCCGTTATTGACGTAATAGCTATCGGCAGGAGGTCTTGTGATTGTTTGGTCAGGAGTAACCCCAAAGTCTGCGCGAGCCAAATTCACGACCGAGTTGTACTCATTTTGCAGAGCACTGGTTGTGTTTTCCGCCGGTTCGGCTTTGGCTTGATTGATATCGCCTTCGGGACTCACGGGGTTCTTGCCTCTTTATGCGCTAGCGGACTGGGGGAGTTGTCGCTGCGTATTTAGATACTAGAGGCTAGCCAGAGCAAAGTGAACTCGTAAAACCACTATCGCCCATGGGAATATTCCCACTGTAAGGCGAATTTTTATTTAATCGCCGCCGAGTTCATGTAGTAGCGACTATGGGCAGCAGCTGGCTGTCCGTTGTACTTTGCCGATGGACGCAAATTGTATGGCAATTCACAACGTGCCGTGCGAGTGAAAACCATTTGTCCAATTGGCATTCCAGCGTGTAATCGCACGGGGCGATTGCCGACGTTCACAATCTCGAGAGTAATTTGTGCTGGCGGGTGACTGAACCCAGCGTCAATAAATCCAGCTGTGACGTGAACCATGACACCCAAGCGCGCAAGACTCGATTTTCCAGTCAATTGACCGACAATGTCGTCTGGAAGGCTGAATTTTTCAAGAGTAGCGCCAAGCACGAATTCTTTGGGATTCAATACCAGGCTTGCCCCTTTCACGTGAGTCAGCCCTTCGAGTACTGTTTGTGAGTCGTAAGGATCGATCACAGAGCCATTTGTGTCGTGCCAGGAAAAGGCGTCTGCTAATCGGACATCATAAGAATTTGGCTGAATCAACTTCTCATCATATGGCTCTATTACAAGAGTGCCGTTTTGAATTTCTGTTCTGATTTCATGATCTACCAGGATTGACATAGATATAGCTCCTGCATATACAGCTTTTGGAAGACGATTCAACACTTAGTATAACCACAGCACGTGTATAGCTCACAAGCCTCTACTTTCATGAAAGAAGTGCTCTGATCACCACATTCAGGGCATTTTCTAAGCATAGATATACTATTTAAATAAGAGAGATCTAAATTAGAAAGTGCATTACTTGAACTAACCGGGGCACAGTGGTCACATTCGACTAGCGTGAGGTCGAAGCATGCACCCGGAATTTTCACCGGTGCCGGAAGCGAACTTTTGGGGTCTGTCTTTTTCACATTTAAAACTTGCGAACTACGGCTGGTATCACGATAGACTGTGATACCTTTGAGATTTAGTTCCCATGCCAACTTATACGCCGATTCCACTTCTTCGACTTTAGCGTTAGCTGGAAAATTTATGGTCTTAGACACAGCATTATCTGTATATTTTTGGAAGACCGATTGCATCTTCACATGCCAGTCGAAAGAGATTTCATGCGAACAGACGAAGACGCGTTTGATATCATCTGGGATACCATCTATTTCTCCAAGCATTCCGTGTTCAGCAATCGCAGTCATTATTTCTGGTCGATCGATTCCAGCTTTCTTAGCCGCTTTCTCAAAAATAGAATTAAACTCTATCAGTTCCTCACCACCCAATACACGCCTGATATAACTGACTGCAAAAAGTGGTTCAATACCCGAGCTGGTACCAGCAATTACAGATATAGTGCCAGTTGGCGCTATCGTTGTAACTGTTGCATTTCGCATAGGTTTGTCATCTTTGCCCCATCTGGAATATTGCCAGTTGGGAAAAACACCACGGGTAGTGGCTAGACTTGATGAAGCCTCATGCGCTTTTTCTTGGATAAATCGCATTACCGATTCGCCCTTATCGAGAGCTTCTAGCGAATTATATGCAATACCCATTAAAATTAAAGCTTCGGCAAATCCCATTACACCTAAACCTATTCGCCTATTGTTTCTGGTGGCATCTGCAATGAATTGAAAAGGATAATTATTTACTTCTACAACATTGTCTAAGAAGCGCACGCCAAGCGATATACAATCAGATAACTCTTGCCATTTGAAATCTTTGCTGGATTGATCTACAAACAAAGATAAATTTATCGAACCAAGATTGCAGGCATCACCAGGTCCAAGTGGCTGTTCACCACAAGGATTCGTGGCTTCTATATCTTCTGTTCCCGGAATAAACTCACCATCACTACCTTTAGTGGCATATATCGGATCACTGGCATTTATTCTGTCTATAAAAACGACACCAGGCTCTCCCGATTCATGCGCGTTCTCGCAAATCTTGGCAAAAACACTTCGTGCGTTTAGTTGCTTCACCACATCTTTCGATCCGGGATGAATCAAATCGTAATTGCTATCATTTTGAAAAGCCTGCATAAAGTCGTCTGTTATAGCCACTGAAATATTGAAATTATTCAGCTTGGCACGGTCTTTTTTACACTCTATAAACTCTTCAATGTCTGGATGGTCCACACGCAGTATAGCCATGTTGGCACCACGCCTGGTGCCACCCTGCCTAATAGCATGAGTAGCAGCATCATACACATTCATAAAACTAACTGGACCTGACGCTACTCCAGCGTTGCTTGAAACGAAGTCGTTTGCAGGTCTCAAACGGCTAAAAGAAAAACCAGTTCCACCACCAGTCTTGTGAATCAAAGCGGCATGCTTACAAGTTTCAAAAATCCCTTCTAAATTATCTGGAACGGGCAATACAAAGCAAGCAGACAACTGTCCTTTGGGTTTTCCGGCATTCATCAATGTTGGAGTATTTGGAATAAATTTGCGCTCTATCATCAATTGATAGAACTTCTCGCTATATTCGTCGACCTCGCGCTTCGAAGCACCAAAACAAATTTCGGCTTTGGCTATTGCTTGAGCTACTCTATTAAACAATTGGTCCGGAGTTTCGGTTACGTTACCTTTTTTATCGCGCATCAAGTAGCGCTTCTCTAACACTCGCAGGGCATTTTCAGTAAACAAAACACACCTCTTTGACTGTCCTGAACAATATATATTATACTACATTTGTATGCCCCTGCATATAGCGTATAGCACCAACCGCTACGCAATATATAGCGCATGCTTAGGTGCCGCTACAAAATGGCAAGCGATAGCCTACCTATATAGAGAAACTGAAATCCAAAAATCTGAACGACTAAATAGTCAAATTCAAATTAGAACTGTGTCCAGGATAGACTTTTGCAGTTGGATTGATATGCACTACAGCAAAGTTCACTGCTGTTGCAGCTTCAGCGGCTCCAGTTGCTATAAGTTTCAATTTTGCTGTGTGTGATGCAATATCGCCTGCAGCGTAAACGCCTGGAAGATTAGTTTCCATTTTTTCGTTTACTGTAATGCAGTTTTTATCCATCGAAAGTCCCCAGGCGCGCAAGAAATCAAGGTTGATAACAAACCCGATACTTATGACCATGGCGTCAATTTCGAGAGTCTCTTCATTACCTGTACGGTTGTCGAAAATTACTGCCTTTTGAAGATGCCCATCACCAGACAATTCTTTCAATTCGTAGAATGTTTTGACGTCGACTTTGTTATGACGCATTTCTTCTACCGAACTTTGAACAGCACGGAACTGGTCGCGTCTGTGAATCAAAGTCACTTTGTTTGCCAGGATTGAAAATTCATTCGCCCAGTCAACTGCCGAGTCTCCGCCACCAACAATGAGCACATTCTTGTTGCGGAATTTTTCTTTGCTCTTAACTGCATAAAAGAGTGAATCGTCTTCCCAGACTTCTGGATAAGTCAGGTCGAGACGCTTGGGCATGCAGGCTCCGGCGCCTAGAGCTAACAAAACAGTCTTGCTGTAATGAGAAGTGTTTTTGTCTGTGGTTATTTTCCAGATAGTTTCGCCGCCTTCCTGGATCTGCTCCATGAATTCGACTTTTTCGCCAAGCGCAAAAGCTGGCTTGAAAAGCTGAGATTGAGTGGCTAAGTTCTTAGCCAAATCTTTAGCTAGAATTTTTGGATGTCCGGCGACATCGTATACATATTTTTCCGGATAGAGAGCGGTCAGCTGACCACCTAAATCTGTCAAAACATCGATGACCTTAGTTTTGAGTCCTCTCAAACCAGCGTAGAAAGCGCCGAAAAGACCAGTAGGTCCGCCGCCAATAATAATTAAGTCGAATACTTCCATTTGTTTATGATGGTCTCCGGAATGCGTCACTAAAGCTGAAGCAAGCCCTAGATATAGACCGGTATTGTATTATATTGAGCCTGCAAAATGCTTCAATGTCTGCGTTTCGTGAAGCACTTTATATCATCGATTTACGACAGTTTTCAGGCGCGCACCTTCTGGGCGTGGAACATGCATCTGATAGACCCCTCCCTGCGGCGGAGGAGCCACGTTATAGCCTTGCTGTCCAACTGCCATAGGCTGCATCATTTGAGGCTGTATGGTGTGTACAGGATGACTTGGGTGCATAGGATGCGCTGGATGTAACGACTGACCGATCAACGATTGCGGGGCAACTAGATTAGGCGCCGGCGCGTGAAAAGGTGTTAATGTCGGTTGTGAAGTGATTATAGGTTCAGGATTGGTCACTTGAATTTGCTCGCGACCTCCTCTAATAACTAGAGCATGTGCACCAGGAGCGGCAGGATTCCAGGAACCTGTTGGAGCTTGCTCTCCGGCTTGGGTATTAAGTGACTCTTGAGTAAAAGATTGCGCGTTGGTTAACGGGGGCATCTGCTGATCGTTTTGACCGAACAATCCCAGGTTTGGAGCATAAAAGCCGTTATGACCAGGAGCGGTTTTAAGTGGAAGAGCGTTGCGCGAATTGCCCATCATCACAAGATCTTGTCTTGCAGTCGGAGCCACAGCTCTTGGCTGCCCCAACACTTGATTGGCAAAGGGTTCGTGTCGGCGAATCCAATAAACAACGAATAACCAGGCAGTGAATGCTAAAAAAGCCATGGCTAGCAAAAAGTTTGGGGTGATTTTGATACCTTTGGCAAGCTCAGAAATTTTGATTCCATGAAATTTTTGAGCAATTTTTTTTGCCGCAGCGTTTACCTCTTTGTTTTTAGGTTGGCGAGCCGTGGTCAGTCGCACGTCTTGTTCGACATGCCCAGCCAATTGTTCTATAGCTCCATCTGCGACTAAATCGGTCATTGCAACGTCCCTTATACTCGGGTACAGCTCGACCTGAACCGTATCTGTTTTCGATTCTATATTTATCTAGACGGTTGTAAATAGTAAAACTACGAAAGTGACTAACTTTCTACATTTATATTTGCTCACGATATACCAATTAGGTATTAATCAACCTGGCTTCTCTAGCTAATTTCAATGCCTTCAAGTTGAGCGACTCTCTGGCGAAGACTTTCTACCAAGCGCGGAAGCTCATAGATACTGGGCAAACGTTCTTCAATTGCGGTGACATGTCGAGTAAGTTCAAGCGACTTGTCCATAAGCTGGATCAAAATTTGTTGAGTCGCAATCAATTGTCTTTGATTGTCCATGATTTGCGATGCAATTTTGCTCGTTTCCACTTTTTGATCAACGCTGATTGTGACCAATTCAGTGAGCTTGTCTAAAAGTACTTTAGCCTGGTTGGCAGTCATGCCGGCTTGTTGAGATTCTTGATCGCTTGCTTCGTCAAAAAACACTTCAAAGCCATCTACATAGTCGTCTCCGGGTTCGGAATTGGGAACCGGTAAGCGGTTTGGTTGAGCCATTAAGTCCATTACCTCATATGAGTTATGGTGCACCAAATTCAGTGCGCCGGTGAAGAATATATATCTCTGAATCTCCACGCCCCAATAGTGGTGGCGTCCATAGAATTATAACTAAAGCAGATAATAAAACAAGTGGTGCATCCAAATTTTTTTGATCAAACTTCGATGCCTTTTTTGAATACTCGAAGAATGGGATTCCACACCATTTTGTATGGAATCTCTTCTAGTGCACCAAGATCCCAAATGATGATATCAGCCTGATACCCCGAGTACAATCTTCCTATATCCTCCCCCCTACCAATGGCATAAGCAGCGTTTGCGGTCATTGCGGTCAAGGCTTCTTCGGCTGTCATTTTCAACTTCATACATGCCAGACCAAAAATCATCGGAAGAGAAAAAATATGACACGAGCCCGGATTAAAGTCAGAGGCAAGGGCCACGCAGGCACCTTCATCAATAAGAGTACGAGCCGGAGCATGCTTGTCCAGATTGAGAAAAAAAGAAGTTCCCGGTAATAGAACTGCCACCGTATTTGATTCGGAGAGACAACGTATATCTTCCTGTTTTATAGCAAGCAGATGGTCTACGCTGCAGGCCCCTAAATCGCATGCTAAACGCACAGCTCCAAGACTTACAAACTCGTCTGCGTGAACACGCAAACTCATTCCAAGCTCAGCTGAACGTTCAAAAATTCGCCTGGTATCATCCAGGGTGAAATATCCCTCGTCACAAAATACATCGGAATATGCTTTGCGCGAATCGAGCCAACCATATTTGCGCAAAAGTTCAGCTGCCGCAGGCAGCATATCTTTTACGATCACATCTACATATTCGGCTCTATTCATTTCCTTCGGCACCGCGTGTGCTGGCATGAATGTAGGCGTGAGTTCAAGTGGCTGATCTTGATGCAGTTTCAAAATTGTCTCAAGCATCATCAGTTCGGAATCGTGGCTCAGACCATAGCCAGTCTTAGCCTCGGCACTGGTAGTACCATATCGAAGCATCATAGCCAATCGTTTAAATCCAAGGGATTCAAGCTCTTCACTACTTGCTTGCCTGGTTGCAGTAGTAGATGCAACGATACCACCTCCCGCTTTTGCGATTTCAGCGTACGTTTTTCCCTGACAGCGCATTAGAAATTCGGCTGCTCTGTTGCCCGAAAAAACCAGATGTGTATGAGGGTCTATCAGTCCTGGTGTCACAAGCTTACCTTCAGCTGAGACAGTTTTGGTCTTTTCGCTTTTCTTTATCTGCTTGCTTACATCAGCACTCTCACCGCAGGCCACTATCTGGCTACCAACACAAGCAATGGCACCATCTTTGATGCGGGTCAGTCGTTGCATATCATGACCGCGATGCGGTCCATGAATGAATGGAGGACTTACTAGCTCCCCAATATTTTCTATGACAAGATCAGGTTCATGCATATTCATGCAGGAATTTTAGCTTATGCGCTCAAACAAAGTCCGTGTGAGTCATTATCATCGTCTTGGCTTTTGCTCACCGAACAGTGGATACATCCAGGTCGATTGCATGGCGCAATAGATTCTAAATCGCTTGCTTCAGAAAGACTGGGAGATTTCATTTCGAGCAAACTGTCTACAATAACTTGCCAGTTGCTCTCATTGTGCAGATTACTGTCTTCGACTTTGATTGAGTCTACTTGCATAGAATTCTGTCCCATCAAACACGTTGTCATGACTAGATTCTGGAAATGAATTCTGGATTTGAGTTTATCTGCAAGAAACTGTCTTGCCAGAATATAAGCACTTGCCGAACTGAGATTAGCAATTGAAGAAGGTCTCAATCGAAAGTCGACGATTTCAACAGTGCGAGTCTGGGGATACCACAAGACCAGATCGAATGTATCTTCTAAATAGACTTTGGCTCCTGGCACTTTTGCCCTCAGTTTTTGCCCCACCAGTGCGACCTGAGCCCCTTGCGGTTTATAAGGTTTACGCACATACGACATGAGCAACTTATATGAATAGAGAAAAAGTCTGGTCGTTTGATCTTGATTGAAATTTTGCTTTTCCATTTGTTCAAGCGGCCAGTATTCGCCCGAAAAAGCTTGCACCTGATGACTACTTGTCACTCTTTGTCTGTTTATTTCAGCAATGCCTTTTTTGACAAACTGCTTGAGTAAAGATATTCCTTGGGAATTAGTATTGCCCGGTACACGCTGTGTACGATCTTCGAAGCTTTTCATGCTTGCAATATAGCTACGTTTGCAAAGGCTGAAAGCCTCTATCATTGAAGGTAGAAACAATGTTTTGTCCATTTTCGTTAGTCTCCAGCCAGAAGTATCACTAACTTTTGTATGCCATATTAATATATGGTATATTTCGGGTTAGCGTCAAATGAAATTCGGTCTGAACAATTTGCTACTCTAGTGATACCCGCGCCAAGCACGGACCCAAAATATGTCAAGAGGAGCGCGCAAGTGCCCACCCGACATAGTTTCGACCGCTTTTGCAAGGGCAAATCAAAATACAAATTGGCATCATTTATATATGGATTAAAAGCAGTTTGGGAAAATTTCGAGAATTAATCTATGTACAGTCGCAAGAAGTCCAATAACTTAAAACCAGTCCTCAGCGTTTCCGAACTGACAGACTCTATTAAGGATGTAATCGAAACTGCTTTCGATTCAGTCTTGGTTGTTGGCGAGGTAAGCAACGCCAAAGTCTATCCATCTGGTCACTGGTATTTTTCAATGAAAGACCAGGACGCCACTTTATCTTGCGTCTGTTTTAAACAAGCCAATCAATACATCAAATTCAAATTAGAAGATGGTTTGCAAATCATTGCCAAAGGCAAACTCAGTGTTTATCCCCCTCGCGGCGGATATCAGCTGGTTGTAACTGGAATAGAGCCAGTTGGAATTGGCGAATGGCAATTAGCTTTCGAACAATTGCGTCAAAAACTAGAGTTAGAAGGATTGCTGGCAGCAGAAAGAAAGCGTCCTATTCCGATGCTCCCTCAAAAAGTGGGAGTAGTTACAAGCCCAGCTGGAGCAGCTCTGCATGACATTTTAAACACTTTGAACAGACGCAATAAATCAGTTGAAGTCATTATTTCTCCGGCCAAAGTGCAAGGAGAGGGAAGCGCGGAAAGCGTAGCTAATGCCATTTTTCTTTTGCAAGCTATCGAAGACCTTGATGTAATAATCGTTGCGCGTGGTGGCGGTTCGATAGAAGATTTGTGGTCTTTTAACACTGAAATAGTGGCTCGGGCTGTGCTTTCTACAACAGTTCCAGTAATATCAGGAGTCGGTCACGAGACCGACGTAACTATTTGCGATCTGGTAGCAGATCTTCGCGCTCCAACACCAACAGCAGCAGCAGAACTTGTTTCTAAGGGGTATGCCGAACTGCAAGAACGATTCCGCTCACTGAAGAAACATTTGTCCACCTCGCTAGATCAAAGATTAGGTAACGCTCGAAGACGACTTGACCGCCTGAACGTGATGCCCAAGCTTTTACGATTTGAAGACAGGATAAAACATAAAATCGCAGCCCTGGCTCATAAACGCAAAGATGCACTTTCCAGCCTGGAAAAATTATTGACCCAAAACAAACACCGTCATCTAGCCGCACAAGAAAAACTTGTCACACTTGGACCCAAGAACGTGATGAACAGAGGATTTTCTATTTTGCGCAAACCAGATGATGGACAGGTGATTAGAAGTTTCACCCAGGTTAAGCAAGGCGAAACACTAGAAGGCTTATTGCTTGATGGAAAACTTTATTTGGAAGTCAAAGAAGCGCAAGAAAACTGGTCTAAGGAAGGAGAAGAGTAAAATGACTCAAGCAGAAAAAGCCCACGACTTTGAAAAAACGCTCGAAGAGCTTGAAGCAGTCGTATCCCAGTTGGATGGCGAAGTTAAACTGGAAAAAGCGCTTGAGCTTTTTGAGCATGGAGTGCTTTTATCCAAGCGGTGCGAGGAGTTTCTAAAAGGCGCCGAGCAAAAAGTAGAAATCTTAAAGCGCTTGGCAGATGGCTCAATCGTCACTCAAAAATTTGACGACAAAAAATCTGACACCATTTCTTCGGTCGTGACTAATTACGATGTCGATGAAGACGATGAAGAAGACGATGAAGAAGACGAAGAAGACGAAGATGATGAAGAAGACGAAGATGAAGATGATGACGAAGAAGATGACGATGACGACGACGACGATTTGAAATATTCATCAAAGTCTAAAGTTCCAGCCGCGACCAAAACAAAACAAGCTGCTCGCGCAAGAAAGAAAGAATCGCTTGAAATCGGAATGCAAACACAAACAACCGATTCAACTAATCAGCTTCGAATCAAAATAGAAGAAGCTTAAAAAGCAGACTTAAGCTTCAACTTCTTTGGAATCGTAAACCACCGGACGTCCGCCTTCGGGCTCGACTTCCAGGTCACATTTGGCTTGTACTTCACTGGTCAATTTGACCAAGATTGTGTAGGTGCCAAGAACATTGATATCCCCAGAGATTTTCAAATCTCTCTTATTGATTGGTGCACCAACTTGTTTCTCAATTAGTTCAGCAACTTCTTTGCTTGTGATTTTGCCGTAAAGCTTGCCACCGTCTCCGGCTTTGGCGCTCATTTTCAAAGTAGGAAGGTTAGTGATGGACTCAGCCAGTTTGACAGCCTCATCGTGAGCTTTCTGAGCCTTTTTACGCAAAGCTTCCATATCTTCTTCGCGTTTTTTCATTGTGCCTTTGGTGGCCAAGACAGCCAGGCGTCTGGGTTCGAGAAAGTTGCGGAAATAGCCACGTTTGGCCTCGACCACATCTCCTGCTTTACCAAGCTTTTGAACCGTTTCCTGAAGAATGACTTTCATGACAACTCCTGTGCCAGCGCGAAAAATATACGAAGCATAGAAAATACCACGTTCAATGCCCATACTCAAGCAGATATTAAGCTAAGTGAGACTTTGGCTTTACCCGAGATTAGTCTTTGCCGATACTTTCGCGAAACATGCCACGAACGCCCGAAGGGTCCGAAAGAAAGCCGAACTTTCTATAGAAACCATCTGTGCCTGGGTCAGCATACAGAGTTACAAGAGGAATGCCGTCGTCTTCCAGGTGACGTAATATTTCGAACATTACAAGCCGCCCGACACCTTGCCCTTGATAGCTTGGTCTGACTGCCATATCCCAGATTGTGGCATTGAAAACCTGGTCTCCTGTAGCTCTTGCAAATCCGACCATGGCGCCATTGTGCCAAACAGAAATTACAGCCACGCTGTTCTTGAGCGCTTTGCGAATAAGTTCAGGCTCTCTCCAACTCCAGCCGACTGACTGACAAATATCTTGAACATCTTCCGGATTGATACTTTTGTCACGGCTGACCTGCACTTCATTTAGAAGCGGTCCGTTTTTGTCATCAAACTTTTTGAAAATACTAAGGACCATTTTCAGTCATTCCTCTTTAAAAGTGCCAGAGACTCAACGTGATAAGTCTGGGGGAACATGTCAAAAGGCAAAATCCTCTCGACTTTATACCCAATATTCTCTCCTATTTCTCCGTTTTTCGGACTATCTGGAGACACCAGTTTGGCTAAATCTCTTGCTAGAGTGACTGGATTGCAACTCATATAAACAATTTTCTGAGGCGCCATTTTTAACACCGAATCTATTACAGCCGAAGAGACTCCCTTGCGAGGGGGATCTAGCACAATACAATCCGGCTTGAAATTTTTTTTGATTAACTCGGGCAAAACTTTCTCCACATCGCCTTCTTCAAACTGGACATTGTCAAAGTCATTCAGCTCCACATTAGCTCGTCCGTCAAGAACAGCCTGCGGATGCTCTTCAATAGCGACCACCTTTTGAGCCCCTGGCGCAAGCCACAACGCTATTGTGCCGACACCGGCATAAGCATCGAGAATGGTCTTCGAATTAAAATTTGCACCACTTGTAGTATCGCAAAAAATTTCCTTGTAAATACGCTCCAGAATTATTTCTGTTTGTCTTGTATTTATCTGAAAAAAGCTTGAAGCCGACAAGGCAAACTTTATGCCATCTTTATGACTTTGACTAAGAGCCGGATCACCAGAGAAGAGCGTTTCTTGAATTTTTCCTGCTCCGTCTATGGTTATTGTAGTTGCGCCCATTATGCGGTTTGTGGCTTTGAAATTAAAATTGAGATTTACGCCTTGAATGGCTGGATAATCTTTGATCAATTTTTCTGTCAAACGCGCAAATTGATTTTGCAAGTTATCCGAAAGCGCATAAAGACCGGGCGCAAACAGAACAAAAGTAATGATTATTTGTCCAGAACTGTATGCTTGCCTAATTAAAATATGACGCAATAAGCCTTTTTGCGAATGTTCGTCATAAGCTGGAATTCCCGCATCTTCAAGCAACCTTTTTGCCGAAATCATGAGCAGATCAAGCTCTTCTGGCTGAACCAGGCATTCGTTTATGTCAACCAGGTCGTGCGAATTTCGCTCAAAATAACCAACTTTCAACCGCCTCTTGCCAGTTTCTTTGATTTTCTGACCTTTCTGCACGGGAAATTGAGATTTATTTCTATAACGAAAACTTGGATCAGCGCCTAAAGTCGGCTCTAAAACGACATCTTTCAAATCGAGCTTACCTACTCGAATCATTGCTTGACGCACTATATCTTGTTTAGCTTCAAGCTGTGCTTCATAAATCAAATGCTGCCACTGACAGCCACCGCACCAATCAAAATAGGCGCAAGGAGCTTCCTGCCTTTGATTTGAAGGCTTTACCAGTGTTTCGATTTTTCCTTTAGCGAAATCTTTTCTAACATCATACAAGCGCACCATCGCCACATCGCCTGGGGCAGCGCGCTCTACGAATATGGTACAGTTGTTGAACTTAGCGACGCCCTCTCCGCCAGGCGCTATGGACTCTATCGTCAAGTCCAGTATTTGTCCCTTTTTCAAATTATGCCAATTCAATTAGTACACGTCTCCGATATTCATTTTGGCTCTGGTGAAGTCCATGGAAAAATCAATCCATTGACCGGGTTAAACATTCGTTTTGAAGACTTCGTCAATGCCTTAAAAAGAGTAGTCGACTATGCCATAGACAATCAAGTCGATGTTTTCCTATTTTCAGGAGACGCCTACAGAAACGCTTCTCCTGAGCCGATTTATCAAAAAATGTTTGCCCGAGAACTCAAGAGGCTTTCTGAAGCAGGTATCTCGACCATTTTAGTTGTGGGAAACCATGACCAGATTTTGCGCTCTACTCAAAGTCATTCACTGTCTGTATTTCAAAGCCTGCAAGTGCCCGGGGTAGTAACAGTCGACCAACCTACTTTTGAAACAATCCAAACCAAAAATGGCCCTTTTCAATTCATAGGGCTGCCTCATGTAACGCGCAATAATCTCACCACTCTTGAGAAATATGCTGGCTTCACAAGCGCCCAACTAGACGATGTACTTGTACGTCATGTAAACGACCTGTTTGGCGGGTTTTACGCCAGACTCAATCCAGAAATTCCTACGGTCGTTTCAGCGCATATGAGTCTTGACAGGGCTCTTGCCGGTATTGAAGAAGAGCTATTAGTGGGCTATACGCTCACTTTTCCAGCAGATATTTTTATCAATGAAAAAGTTGATTATGTGGCAATGGGTCACATTCATAAATATCAAATAATTCGCCCTCAAAATCCTGCCATCGTTTATTCAGGCAGTCTTGAACGAGTAGACTTTGGTGAAGCCAATGAAGACAAGGGTTTCATCCATGTCACTTTAGAACGCAATAACACCAGATATTCTTTTCATTCAATCAATCCACGACCGTTCATCACAGTTGATGCCGATTTAAGTGATTTAAAGGCAGAGGATGACGCTACAGAAATACTTGGCAAGAAAGTTGCAAAAGCTGTTATACCAGGCTGCGTACTGCGTATTCGTTATCGCATCAAACAAGATAAAGTGGGCGAAGTAAATGAACGTAAAATTCTACAGCTGGCTCAGGAAGCGCTTTCGGTACGATTGCAACCAGAATTGATACCAGACAAATCTAAAGCGCGATTACCCCAACTGACCGAACAATCAGCCACTTCACCACTTAGCGCACTTGAACTTTATTTAAGTGAAACATGCTGTGAAGATAAGGAAAGACTGTTAAGCAGAGCCAAAGAAATCATGAATGAACTCGATTCGTCTGAGATAATTTAGTGATTCACTTTGGAGAATAACAATGTTTGCAATTAATAAGAAGCAACTGTTACTAGCCGCAATTTCAGTTTGTGCCACTATGAATTTAGTCGGTTGCGGAAGCGCCGATGTAGCTGACAAAACCAACGCTGTTACTAAGCAAGGGACTATTGATGTAGAAACCATGACTGTTGGAATTCCAGAACAGTCCTTGCAGAAAGCAGTATTTTCATTCGCTCTTGACGATACACCAATCGCTCACACTGGCGGCAAAAATCAGTATATGGCTCGCAACAAACTAAAAGACGGAGCAGTTGTACTGGCTCAATGCAAAAACGGAAAATGTTTCCAGTTGCAGCGTCTCTACAGAGAAACACCCATAAGCAAAGAAGAGGGTGAAGCTGTTATGAAGTCTATGATGCCTAAAGATGCTCCTGCGCAATCACGCGTAGACGACAAACAATTGTCTGATTCCAAAATCAAGATGCCAGTTGTTGAATACTATTTCGGCGATGAATATCTTGGAGCCATCACCTATACAAATGGTACTGACAATAAAGTCTTCGCTGTCACCGTAGACAAACCTTCCGTTCTTACAGAGGGAGCAGCTGCAAGCGGAGCAGAAACAAAACCAACCGAGTAAAAATTACTCGAATTCTGTTCATAACAAATAAAATGAAAAGCCGTTTCGAAAGAGACGGCTTTTTGCAAAGCAAAAAATCAAGACTCGCTTTTAGCGATTGCGAATTTTTTCCATCTCGAGCGAATGACGCACCGCTTCTTCGCGCGAGAGCGGAGTAAATTCATCACAAAAACCTGTGCCAAGCTTATTTCCAACTACATATGTGGGACGAGCTCTTACTTCATCTAGCACTTTAGCCAGATAAACCGCCACCACACCTAGCACCATCGCTTGTATGCCAGTAAAAATTGCCATGGCGCAAACCAGAGCAAAATTATCCAGTGCAAATCCAGTTATTAACCAGTGAATAAGACAAGCCACAATACCTATTGCACTTACAGCAAACCCAATCACCGGAATCGAGTATAAAGGCAATATGCTGAAACTCAATAATCCATCGAGCGCAAGCATCATCAATTTTTTTGGAGTATATGCAGTCTCACCCAGTTCGCGCGCGTCGCGCTCGAGCATAATTCCGCATTGTTTGAATCCGAGCCAGGGAATAAGACCACGAATAAATCTGGTCTTTTCTGGCATATGTCTTAGTGCTTCGACTACTTTGCGATCGAGTAGACGGAAATCACCAGAATCAAGAGGAATATTGATACTTGAAACAGAACCAAGCAATCGATAGAACAAATAAGCTGTCAGACGTTTGATAGCACGGTCGCGTCTTTTTGCTCTGGTTGCATAAACGACATCGAATCCCTCTCTCCATTTCTGAACCATAGACGGTATCAGTTCAGGGGGATCTTGCAAATCCGAATCCATATTTACGACAATTTCGCCGCTAGCATAATCGAGTCCAGCAGTGATTGCAGCTTGCTGACCAAAATTGCGCGAAAGTTCAACCAACTTTATATGAGGATACTCGACTGCAATATGACGAAGAGCACTCGATGTCTGATCTTTGCTGCCGTCATTAACAAAAAGTACTTCGTAACTCATCTTGAGCGGGTTTATGGCTTTGCCCAGACGCTCAAGCAAAAGCGTCAAATTACGAGGTTCTTCATTGTAGACAGCCACAATGACGGATATATCTATGGATTCCGGGCGGCTCGAGATGCTCAACTGATAATTAGCTCCTGAAATAAATTCCAGTCGTCAACAACCTCGTGATTCTCTCCTAGACTTCAAGAATCGGTCAACTTGGCAATTCTAAGATTATAATTCTGCAATCTTTTGAATTTGCCAAATGTTTTAAACAGCGCTCAAAGACTTCGCCCAGTTCCAGGCTTTCTCAATTCCTTCTTTCAAATCGATTTGAGGCTCCCATTTCAAATATTTGCGGGCAGCTTCAATATCGAGCACGTTAGAGGGAACATCAAGCGAGCGTGCCGGCGTCTTTTCGACCTTTACTGGAACATCGACTACCTGTTTTATGGTCTCGACAATATTACTTAATGAATAACCTTTGCCCGAACCGATATTGAACACTCTGGGTTCACCAGGTTTGGCTTCAAACTCTCCGCAGGCAATAATCGCTTTGGCAGCATCAGTTATATAGATGAAATCTCGAACCACCTGACCGTCACCAAAAATGGTTATAGGTTTCCCCGCTTTGATTTTGCCAAGAAAAACACCAATTGCTCCCTGCTTTGAGTCAGGGTTTTGTCTTTCGCCGTAAGGATTTGCAATGCGAGCGACAACATAGTCTAAATTGTGCAATTGATGATAAAGACTTAAGTATTTCTCAATTGCAAGTTTTGTAATTCCGTACGAACAAATAGGGTCGTTTGGATGATCTTCTTTAATAGGAACGGATTTGGGAACACCATAAACAGTTCCGCCAGACGAAATGAAAACGAATTTCTTCACTTTGGCAGCAAGGCTTTCCTGCACCAATTGCAGTGTATCTACAAGATTTGAGCGAACATCATAGATAGGATCGTTATTAGATGTTTCAGGCAAAGTTGTGTAGGCAAGATGGAAAACAATATCCATCCCTTCTACCGCCTTTTGCACATCACCATGATTACCCAGATCGGCGCCGATCATATATTCGACTCCAGGAATGGGGTCCATGAATCGACTTGGAAATTTATCGAAAACTCTAGTCTGATAGCCCTTTTCCACAAGGTGCTCTACCAGGCTGGTTCCAATAAATCCATTGCCGCCGATGACCACGGCTTTCATAATCTAAGTTTCCCTAACTGCTCGACTAAAGTATTTTACAGGATTGAGACAGATTGTGAGAAACACTCACTTAGCGCTTTTGCTATCACCGCCAACGATTTCAAGTGTTAGAGGGAAACTGTATGCCTCAATCGCCTCGCCCTGACTATCCAGTGCGCGAGCTCTCAATTGTCTATAACCAGATGCTTCAAAGAGCGATTCGGGCAGCTCGACAATACATTTCTTGTCTTTTGTTACTGACTTAATTCTAGATTCCACCATCGATTCAGCGCTTTGAACTCCTGTTGAATTTTCGAAGAAATAATTCGGCTTGGTAATTTGAACCTCAACCGATAACGGTTGAGCTTTTTCATTCGACTCTAAAGTAAGACCGCTGGCATCGACAACTACTTGATACTTCGTGCCTTTACGTACAAAGTGCGAACCATAATCGGTCCATAAAAGTGGCTTGTCAGTTTGACTTTCTTGCAATTCAACAAGCGGGGCAGCTTGTTTGTAAGAAAGCAAATCAACTTTTGCAGCATCTACATGATGCAAAGGAAGGTCGATAAAGATTTGTTCGATATTGCCGCAAGCTTGCCACTGCCAAAAGCCTGAAAGAGGAACTCGAAGCTTGTCTTTCAAACAAAGGAAATCTTGCACTTTTACTTTAATTCGCTCTGCTTCGTTCTTGCCTTTAAAAGCAAGCTCCACAGGCGGCTTTCCTGGGGCACAAATCTCATCCAATTGAGTCGGCGAAAGTGCAATATCGAGAAAATCATAATTCGAAGGCACTAAATCCAGTGCGCCCAAGGTAAGTTCAACGTCTTTGTCCGCGGACAGGCTCAGCGAAGCCACGCGGTTTCGCAACGCTTGTGAATCAGCAGGCGGTACGACTTTGATTGGATTCCATTTTTTCTCGTTCCAGTTCCATTTATAGAATGGATAGCCAGAAGCTGCAGCATATCTAAAAAATCCCAGATCAAGTTTGTTGTCATCACCATAATATTTCGAGCCAAACGAACATACCTTATTCTCCAGGTTTTTGGAGAATGGTGGCTCGAGATAAAAGAGCAAGCTTATGGCGTTCAAGATCATATGGGCGCCTTCACGTTCGGTAGGTGTTCCCATTACGCAAACACGTTTTCCTGGTTCAGTCTTCTGTGCAAGCGCTCTGGTTTCTACCCCCACAGCTCTTGTTTGTGCACCAGCATTGATCCAGCTTCTATTGTTCTTATAAGTAAGTTGACCATAGAACACAGCAAGTAATGTCATTACAAAAAGTCCTGCTGCTGCAATTCTTTTGTTTAGTGTAAGCAATTCGGGTTTGGCATTTTGCTCTTTGATAGGAGCAAAAATCAAAACGGGCATCAAAATAGAAAGTGGCACAGTGGCAAAGAATAAGAAGCGTGCGCCTTCCAAATCAAAACCCAATCCATAAAGTTGATAAATAGGAACGAGTGTTACGCCAAGCCACAAGACCAGAAACACCATCCATTTGCGCGGCCAGTTCAATAAAAACAACCGCACACCACACACAAATAAAATGGCAATATAAACAAATTCTAGAATGCTTCTCAATCCATCAAGCGAATTGCCGAAACTGACTTTTATAGGGAAGAAAATTCGCGAAAGCGTACCTGTATCTGTCCATTTTGAGATCAAATCAGCCAGCTGATTAGACCCAATACTTCCGGTGTAGCCACCACCAATAGTACCAAGCGCAAAATAGCGAATAATAAAATACAAAACAGTAAAACCAAAAAAGGTAATCACTACCTTTTTAAATTGCGCTTTGCTGCCCCATAAAAAAGTCATGGCTACAGCAAGCACCGGCAAACCTATAGCCATTTCTTTTGTAAATATGGCTATCCAGAAACAAACGCAACTCAAAACGAAAGTTACAGATGAAAGCTTTTTATCCCCAGGAACTTTCAACCAACAATGCAGACTCAAAAGGCTTGCAAGAAAATAAGCCAAACAAACAATATCGACCCTTCCAACCACCCAGGAAACACTCTCCGGATGCAGCGGATTTAGAGCAAAAATAAGAGCGGCAAAGAAGGCACAAAGAGATGATCTCAATGCCCCCCAGTAGCCTGTAAGACGCAATACAAGCCAATAAATAAGACCAGTGCAAATTACATAGTGCGCGTAATTGGATAAATAATATCCAAATGCATTTGTTCCCCACAAAAAATAATCGACCACAAGAGTGATTAAAAGCCATGGTCGATACACTGCCATAGTGTGTATCTGCATGAAATTGCCTGTAAAATTACTCCAAAATCTTCCCCAATCACCTTCGTGAATCTTGGCGACATAGCGTATTTCACCAAAGTCATCAGCCAAGAAGTAAGAACCGAGAGTACGACCATAACAAAGAAAAATAACCACAAATAAAATTGCAAGATGCATGTATTTGCTCGACAACGTTTTTTTGATCAGGTCTAATGTCTTATCCATCTAAAAGACCCGATAGCTAAACTTGTTTGGAAATGGCACAGAATCACTGATTTCAATTTGAGCCGACTTAAATTGTTCCGCTTTTATTTCAATTCGCTCCAGCTTGCCCGGCAGACTCGAAGGCTTTAATGGAAACGAAAATTCCAATTTATTTGTACCAGGATTCAAAGTCACACAAGAAGGAACCCAGGGTGATTCGTATCTAAATTCGATTCCTTTATCGTCTTTGCAATAAACAAACGCGGAAATAGTCACTGGAAGCTCTTTTGACTTTGAATCATCACATTCTACTTCACCCCGCCAGGTGATAATCCAGTTCGAAGAATTATCGTACGCAGGCAAATCTTTAATTGGACTTTGCAATTTGCTCAATGCTGGCTTATGAATCACATTTTTATTGGGTATCTCCAAAATTTGCAAATTCACGTTTTGCTGGGAATTATGATCACTGACCTTTTCTTCATAACGCGAATCGCTAAAACCATTCAGATTCTCGACGCCGTAAAACGCCTTTTCCCATGACGCTCTAAAGAGGCTAGGAATTACTTTGGGTTTACCTTGAACGGTCAGTGCACCATATGTAGTGAACTTTTCGGTGAGAGGTTCAACACTTACTTTTAGTCTTTCTGATTCTTTTGTATTGGAAAGAAATTCATTTGGAATCGGAAAAACGAACCATTGTCTCAAATCTAAAAGCGAAATGTTTGAGGCTCTGCAAAGAGCAGTGAAAATATACTCGAATTCGAGATAAAGCGAATTATCTGAATTCTTTTTGTAATCATCGAAGTTTTGCAAGAACGGCAAAAGAGGAATCAGTGAGCCAGTAATCTCTCTGTCGCCGACACGGACTTTGACTCCATGTGAAACCTCAGACCAATTTGCACAATCGAGCAAAAGAAAATATCCACTTTGTTTCGAAGCTCCAGCAGGCAACCAGGTAGAAAATTCTGCCTTGGTCGAACTTTTCATAAATTCAGACGCGCGTCCGTGCGCATAGGCTGGCCATGCCCAACAGAAAGTGAAAACAATACCCATGATCAAGGTGGTTAGTCTAGCTAATTTGGCTTCCACAAATGTTTGTTTTTTGAGCCAGCAACAAAGCCAGACGAATAAACCAGCACAAAGAGCCGCTTTCAGCAAAGATTGAAAGAGAGATCCAATTACAAGATTCAAATTCAGCTGACTAATAACTCCGACAAGAACGATCGCAAGAGTCATTGCTAATGCGCTTCTTCTCCTGCCAATTTGAAATATTCTTTCACTTAAAAATGACAATGAAAATCCTGCGAAAATCAGAAGTTCGGGCATAGCAGTCAAAGCATAACGCGGGACCGTGATAAACAGAGCAAAAACAGCATGCGACAAAGCGCAAAGAAGCAAAAAGAGCCTAAAATCCAGAGCACGCTCTTCAATATTGGGTTTTGCAAAAAGCCCTATACAAACGCCCAGACAAGCTAAGAGCATCATGAATTGATGCATAATCACCTGTGCTTGATTATCAATAAATCCGATTTTTAAACGAAAATCATTCCAATGAAATTTTAAAAGTCGCGGAGGTTTGTCCATCATCAGATGAAAAAACTGCTTGGGATTCTTCAGACGATCCGAAATTATCTGAGCGAATTTCAATTTTTCGACACCAGTCAAATCGGGATAGGGATAGGCAAGCCAGCCTTTATCATTCAAATTGAGCCCGGTCGAAAGATTGTAACTGCCCACCCGGTCTGTCACGAGTGAAGCTTTTCCAGTAGTCAACTTCTGTATCCCGAGCGAAAGCGAGAATATAAGTGCTCCTCCAAGCAAAAGACTTCCTGCCTGTTTCAAAAAAACTGGTCCAGGTTTCAGATCACGCCTTTTTATCCACAAAAGATACATTAAACTCAAAATCGAAATAATCACAAGAGGCGAGCGCGCCACCTGCATTACAGAAAGACTAAAACCAAGCAAAAGAAAATTTTTCCAGCCTCCATTTTTGGAAATACGTGCCAAACAGTAGAATGCAAGACACATAAAGAAGCAAGAAAACATCTCAGAATAGAGCCTGCTTGTGTTTACGATGAACCCAGGATAGACTGCGGCCAGTAAAGCCGCCCATAGTCCGGCTTTATAGTTGAAAGCATAATTTGCGCACAAACCAATAAGTGTGCAAGTGAGGGCACTCATGATCGTTTGAATCAAGATTGGCGCCCACCAGCTCGAATAATCTATTGGCGCCCCAAAAATAATGTGACTTAAATAAATAAAGAAAGGAAAAACAAATCCAGACTGTTTAACCAGAGGCATGAGAATAGCCATTTTCTGACGTGTCAGCTCTACTGTGTCAGGTGGAGCTACACCTAGAATCACGTTGAGCGCATCAATCCAAAAATTGGAGGGAAAATGGCTTACTGTTTCGAGATATTGAGCATCGCGCAAATATTCAGAAGCATCACAGGAGTAGACGCTTGGAACATGTCCGTCGGCAAAACAAAACCAAAGCCTGATTACAAGGGCAATTAGCCCTGCAAATAAGAACCACTGGAATTTCGCTTTTACCGCCACAATATTTGAAGTATTTACCAAGTCGGACGCTTGGACCTTGACTATCCTTAAGGTATCGAGACTCGAAACCCCCACCAGTACGCTTGAGAACCCACAAGCCAGCGCGAACAGTCGATAAATTCTCGGTTGCTTGAAATGCAAATAATGATGGTAGATATTTGTTAGATGCGACTATTAAATTTAGATAGCAGATTCTGTCGTTTGGATAGAAGGGGAGAAAGCCGGAATCGGTATGGATTGGGATGAAGCTTGCCGTCAAGCCTCGGCTATGGTTGCCACCAGGAACTATGCCGAAGCCGAACAAGTAATATACGGCGCCTATAACCAGGTAAAAGCTGAAAATAACCTCGAAAAGATCTGCACATCTCTTGATTTGCTCGGTTGGCTGTGTTTTATGCAGTCAAAACATCAGCAAGCTAGTGAGATTTACTACTACTGCGCCCAGGCGAAAGTCCAGCTAATGGGAGCAGACAATATCGAAGTAGCCAAGACCATAAAAAACATCATTGCCTCAACCTATCAGCTGAAGCAATATGAGAAAGTGGTCGACATGGCACGTGAATGTTTGCGTATTTTTGCTCTTCATCTGCCACGCGAAAATCCTGAAATTGCAACTTTAGGAAAGAATTTGTACGAACTGCTCAAATGGATGAATCGAATTCCCGAAGCTGAGCACGTAAAACAACTTTATTTGGACCCTCCGCCAATGCAAGCGCAGGTCCAATCGGGTGCCTATGCTCTTCCACAGACGCAGCAACACGTCCAGCAAGCTCAGTCCGGGGCCTACACTGTCCCGCAACAGCAACAGCAAGCACAACCTCATCCCCAGCAACAACAAGCTTATCAACAACAACAACAGCAATATGCCCAGCATGCTGCACAAGCTCAGCAGCAGCAGCCACAACAGCAACAGCCTCAAAGCTCGACTGCAAGCGGCAATCAGTGGGCTCAACAAGCGTATGTCAATCAATCTCAGTCGCAAGCACAGCCAGCTGTTCAACCACAACCCCAGAACACCCAGAATCAGTGGGCACCACAGCCTCAGACCCAGTCTGGCGCTTATTCCGTTCCTCAACAAGCTGTGCAACAACCATCTCAACAGCAGCAACCAGCAAGCCAGGGTCATTTCCGTCAAATCTCTATTCCGGCTCAAAACGCTGCACCAGCACAACCAGCGCCCGCTCCGGCCCCAGCCCAGCAACAACCACAAAGCGCTCCTGTGACAGATTCAGCAGCCAAAGCCGCTGCAGCCAGGCGTAAAGATTATTCAAAATTCGCCAAGAGTGTATGCGAAGTCTGCAAGCAGGAATATGAAGGTGCCGGCTGCTTACGCTGCACATCAGCTGGTATCAAAGCTTTTGACCCAGGCTCTACATTTGGAAGCGAATGGTAATCTTCAAGCTAGTCTAAAAACTCGCTAGATTCAATGTGCTAAGCTATTTGCGTGGCGCGAATTCTAATGACAGTTCACAAGTTCTTTCCCGAACATAAAGCGGGAACAGAAGTGCTCACTTTGAAAATTGCTAAGGAGCTCATGTCGCGCGGACACGAGATTTTCGTGGTTACAGCATCGCCCCCGGATATAGACGCACGTCATGCCAGCGGTCCGGATTTTAGTGAATATGAATACGAGGGTGTCAAGGTCCATTCCATTGGAGAGGCGCTACGGCTGCGGGGATACACTTTTAGACATGAATACGAACATCCCGAAATGGGCAAGCATTTCGCCAAATTAATTGATAATTTCAAACCAGACTTAGTGCACGTAATGCACGCCCAAAACCTGTCAGGTTCAGTAATTTCAGTAAGCAAAAACAAAAAACTTCCAGTAGTTTTGTCTCCTACAGACTTCTGGTTTATTTGTCCCATAGTCCAGCTAAAACGTCCAGACAATAGCGTCTGCGAGGGACCAGGACCGGGGGCTGCAAACTGCTTGACCTGTTACACACCACAGTTAATACCACCTGCAGATCAAATCTCAGAAGCTATTTCACGTCGAGTTCCAGCTCTAAAAGGGGCTTTTGCAGGCACTACAATTGGCAAAACCGCCCTTCAAACCGCCTACAGCGCTTACAAATTTCCAGCCGCAGTCAAAGCCACTGTAGATCGACCAGCCTATTTGCGAGACATTGCTAATTCAGCAGACGCCATCACAGTTCCCACCCTTTTGATGAAAAGATTGTTCACCAAAAATGGTATCAATAACGATCTAATTCACCATATACAATTTGGTATAGACCAGGAAAAACTACTCGGCTACCAGGAAAAAAAACCAAGCAATGTTCTTCGCATCGGCTACGTTGGAACTCTCTACGACCACAAAGGCGTAGACATACTCATCAAAGCTTTTCAACGATTGACACCAATCAAAGAACCAGAGCTTAAAATCTATGGCTCAACCGAGCAATTTGCCGAATATTCCAAATATCTAAAAGAACTCGCACAGTCAGATGCTAAAAGCAGCATGCGAGTCCATTTTCTGGGCGCTTTTCATAATGACCTCTTTGGCGAGGTGCTGAGTGGTATAGATGTTCTTGTCGTTCCTTCTATCTGGTACGAAAACACGCCTCTTGTGATGCAATCTGCACTGACCACCAAAACACCTCTCATTGCGTCCGATTTAGGCGGCATGTCCGAACTCATAAATCACGGCAAAGACGGGTTTGTTTTCAAAGTGAGAGACGATAAAGATCTGGCTGAGAAATTACAACTGCTTGTGGACCAGCCTGATTTATTAAGTAAGTTCCGCGCTAACATAGGTCCTCAAAGGTCCATTTCAGTCATGGTGGACGATCTCGAAGCAGTCTACAAAAAAGTCTATAAACATATTTAAGACGAAAATCATAGTCAGGTTTTATGATCAATCTCAAAGTAGAGTTGAATCATGCGCATTTGCCTTATTTCTAGAGAATATCCGCCCGAGACCGGCTGGGGCGGTATTGCCACATTTACACGCCACCTGGCGCACGGACTGAAAGAAATCGGTCACGATGTAGTTGTAGTTTCGCTCTCCAAAGACGAAGACAAATTAGTGGACGATGACGGCATTGCTGTCCACAGAGTCAAACAAGAATGGCTCGGCAAGAGACTTGGCACTATCTCGCTTTGTATGCCTTACAGTCGTTACGTACTCATGACCAGTACTGCCTTGTGGCGAAAATTCTTTCTCCTGCACAGCGAGCAACCTTTCGATGTTGTCGATACCCCTGAATTACTAGCCGAAGGATTTTTCCCTTCTATCACTAAAGCATTACCGCTTCTTATTCGTCTTTATACGCCACATTCCAAGTTTATTGCCGAGCGTTTGCACAATGTCACTCCTTCGTTCGACCACGAGTTTGTAGCGGGCGTTGAGCGAATTGCCATGCTTGGAGCGAGCGTATTAAGCTCACCAAGCCGAGACCTTGCCGAATTTGTAGCAAACGACTTGAATTACGATGTAGAAGATATTCACATAGTTCGCAATCCAATAAGCGCTTCTGAATTTTCAGATGAAGGAATAAAACATTTGGCCTCAGACCAGGGCAAGATGCGAGTACTTTTTGTCGGACGCCTAGAAGAGCGCAAAGGTATTCACTATCTGGTGAAAGCCATTCCTGAAATTGTGATGCGTCACAAAAACGTCGAGTTTGTAATTATTGGCGATGACACTAAAAACGCAAGCGGTCAAAAATCTGTTCTAGACGAATTGAAAGCAATTATCGCCAAACATGAAATCAAACAATATGTCACTTTCATTCCCCGCGTTCCATTGACCGATTTGCCCGGATATTACAGATCCGCTGACATCTGCGTGATTCCCTCTGTTTACGACAATTCACCTTATACGTGCCTTGAAGCAATGTCTTGCGGCAGACCGGTAGTCGCCACCACTGGTGGTGGTACTGCCGAATACTTCGTTAACGGCGAGTCTGGTATTGCCGTAGCACCAAAAGACGAAAACGCCCTTGCAAGCGCGATAAATCGTTTACTTCAAGATACTGAATACAGGCTGCAAATTGGACGCAACGCACGCAAACACGTGCTTGCCAATTTCGACCGCAAAGTGGTGGCAGATCAAACCTGCCAGCTTTATAAATTAGCCCAGCAAAGACACGCCGAACGCTCGCGCTCGCAGTTTTATATAAAACCTCCCGCCAAGGTTTTGCAAGACACTGTGTTTATGCTTTCAGCTTTTGACACCATGATTTATGACACCCTTTATCAGTATTCCTGGCGTTTTCGCGCAAGACACTGGTATCGCATTATGCGCTATCGTCCACGCCTTTTCCTGGCAAAAACAACGCTCAAATTCACAGGCTTGCTTGGCTCTGCCACTGGGCACAAAATAGGTTCGCTAAATAAATTTGAGACATGGCTCAAAACCGAAACAGCCAGCAAACAAATCGATCCCGGACTGACAATCTAATGACAAAGATATTTGGATTGTGTCTAGCACTGTCCTTATTTTTAGCGCCAGCAATTGCGCAGACTTCCAACGAATACAAATTGGGCATGGCGTCTTTTCAGACAAAAAAATACAAAGAGGCCGCTATCTTTTTTCTAAAAGCGATGGCTGCAGAACCTAAAAACCCTAAAGCATACTATTATGCCGGCTATTGCCTGTTCGTCGATGGCAGAAAAGAAGATGCATTCAACACCTTCAAACTTTTAGTCAATACCATGCCTAATACCAAAGAAGCGTTACAAGCAAAAGCATTTTTAAAACAAAATGACAGAAACTACTCGAAACGGCTGAGCTCAACCAGCTCCTCGTCAGAGTCCACCTCCACAGCAACAACCAGCAACACCGAAAGTTTCAAAAATAGTTCTTCCGATTATTATGTCAACCGACTTGTGCGTGTGCACAAACCACGAGGAAAAATTCCCGCAGTTTCTCCAACTTTTATAGCTGAGATCCAGCGACTTTTAAATGTAGTTCCAGTCTCTGTTCTTCGTATAATAGCGGAGAACAAAGGGAAAGTTAGCATTTATCCATCTATTATCGAAGAAGATTATCGTATTCAAAACGAAAGACCTCGCGGATGGGAAGAAGGAACGAGCTGGTCTAACAATACGGCTTTTTGCCGCGGAACAGAAATCGTAATATCTCAGTACTATTTAAGTAGAACTTCAGGCGAATTTGAAGACGCCTCAGAAGAGGCCGGCGCCATTCATCACGAATTAGGACACGCTATAGACCACTGCTTAGACATAAGCGACTCAGATGAATTCAAGCATATGTACAGACTGGAAGCCGCTCGCGTCCCTGTCGAAATGCACAAAAAGTTGCGATATTT
Organism: uncultured Candidatus Obscuribacterales bacterium; assembly: GCA_964572515.1. Lineage (GTDB taxonomy): Bacteria > Cyanobacteriota > Vampirovibrionia > Obscuribacterales > Obscuribacteraceae > Aved-18. Next base: position 315,560 of record CAZNEW010000003.1, read on the forward strand.
CCTGCAATTAGACGAAGGTGGTCCTTCAGAAACCTGGGCTGAACTATTCGGCGAAAAATTTGGCGAAATTGCAAACCCTGGTGCAGCAAACGCTTCGCGAGTTAAACCATACTTCCCAAATTGCTATAAATTCCTGGAAAAAAAACTAAAAGAATTAGACAAGAAAAAATAGTCTAGTAACTCATCCCTTCCTGCAACATTGGCATAATGCCCATTTTAGTGATGAATCGGACCGGGATGCTTCGCCTGCGCTCGCCATCTATTGGAACATAAACTTCAAAATGCAAATGTGATCCATCAGCAAAACCTGTACTTCCAGCAAGTCCTATCGGCTGTCCGGCCTTCACTAGGTCTCCTAACCTTACCATCGTCCCGTTATATTGCAAATGCTGATAGCGAGCGTACGTCCCATCATCATGCTTGATGACAATGTAATTGGCAAAGTCTATAAATCTTTGAAACGGACCACCTTTTCTAGAGTCGACACGTACCGCAACTACTAATCCCGGTCTGGCAGCGCATACCACATTACCTTCAGGCATATCGAAATCGATAGCAAATTCAGAATTGGTTCCTTGCTGATGACTGTAACTGCCTCCATAACCCTGACCGATTTCGTGCAATTCTGTGGGTGAATATGGAAGATAGTACGCAATAGAGTCATTGTGCCTGCCCCCTCGAATGCCAACTTGAAAGGCTTCTTTATAATCCCAACTCATTTCCTTGGCGGGATCTTTTGCAATTCCTTTGAAAATTGCAAAAGGTTTACTAAAGTCCTGTTTAACCGCACTCACATCAATCGTCATTGGCATATAACTTGTGCCTTTCATGTTTTCAAAACGGCCTTTGATTGTTACGGTTGCTTCTAAAAGACGTGGGGGCAGCAAATTAATCGATATTGCGTTATCGATTGAATCGTCTAGACTTAAAACTAAAGTAGGGTCGTCCTGGGCAACTGCAGTCGAAAAAAATAGCCCGTGGGACAAAATCGCTACCATAATGGATGCTTTTAAGACCCTGGAATGATGAATAATTTTCATAAGACAAGAATACCCAAAATCTTTGAAACCGATTAATGGTAACTTTTGCATACTCAACCATGGAGACGATTATGCGCCGCCTTTTACTTGCTTCCGCCCTGCTCATTTCCTTAAATGCCGACTTGTCAGGTCTTAACGCGTTCGCCGCCGAAGATGCCCCGCCAGGACCAAGCTCTGCCGATTCAGTCGAAGGCAAGGTCTGGCAAGCCGAAGAGTGGGTCAAATCCAAAAATAGCCCGTGGTTGACTCCAGAGGACGGCGAAACCGACAAGAAAAAGCACAAAGGTCCGGTTCGCAATTTCATTAAAGCAGTAGCCAAAGGCACAGCCAAAGAACTGGGCACAAGCGCTGAAGACTTTGCCAAAGACATGGTTTTAGTCTTTTCAGTACAGGATATTGACCCTTACGAGCAAAAAGGCATTCCGACAAAGCGCCCAGCAATTATTCTAAAAATGACCATGGTAGACGGTACAAACGCCTACTTGCGCCGCTTCCCAGACGGAAGCTACGCTATTGAAGACGGATTCGCTAACGGAACAGTGCTTATTCCCAGACGCGACAAAGGCGATTACCTGGTCAAATACCCGAATGGCGCCCGCGGACGTATGGTTAAAGACAACACCGGCAACATCAAAATTTATAGACCAGACAACACAGTTACAACAGTAGCTCAAACCGCTTCTGGCGGGTACAGTGTCAGTAACACCAAATTCGGCTTTATGGGCGATGCCAGACCCGACAGCACGGGAATAAATTACGAATCGGGTCAGTGGTAGTAAACACCGCATACGGTGGCACTAAAAGGCGTTGAGATGACAAACAAAACCATTTTGAATTCAAAATTTCTACTGACTCTATCGCTAGCATTATCTCTCAGCTCTTTCTTGTCGTCGCCCGCTAAAACGGGAGAAGAAGAAGCAGCTTCCAAGCCAAAAGGTATGGAAGAATATCGTGCCGGCGTGGAAGCCTACGGAAAAAAAGACTATAAAGGCGCGGAACAGCATTTTCGCAAATGCATCGAACAAGGCAATAAACAACCAGGCGCCTGGCTTTACGCGGCTCATACCTTTCTTGCTCTTGGTCAATATGCGCAAGCAAAACAAACATATGAGATGGTAACTACCATGTTCAAAAAGACTCCCGAAGCTGATATCGCGGCTCAAGGACTCGAGTCTGTAAAAGCAAAAATTGCAGGTGGTAGCACCCCTGCCCCCGCCGCCAAGCCCGAAGCTAAGCCCGAGACACCTAAGACCGCTTCAAAAGACGAAGTGACCTTACTGGATCGCATAATTATCGTGCCACCAAAAATGGGACATCCCGCAGTGAGCTCTGCCTCTCTCAAAGCCGTGCGCGACGGATTGAACTCATTGCCTGTTCACATTAGAAAACAGCTTATCGAAGCTGATGCAAAGTTCAATATTGCTCCAAATATGATCGACAGATGGCCCGAATCGGTTGAAGATTTAAACGAAGAATCTGATACCTTGAATCTGGCCGAGCTTCCAGGCAGACTTTATGGAACCGATTGCTATATTTATGAGCGTCCCAAAGCTCGCGGGTCTAATGCACTCAAAGCAGCACGAAGCGCAAGCGAAATGAAACATACTGTGCTTAATGAATGCTTTCAGGTATTGGACGACAAATACAAAATATGCAAAGACCCAAAATTGATGGCAATTTACCGCGCCGAAGCCGATGGCGTGCCAGAAACATATGAAGAAAAAATGGCAACATTCACCAAAGAAGGTGAGTGGGGAATTCGCGAAACATGTTCCGAACTTTCCGCGGGAATGTTTGGTGGTCCTGGAGAAAGCGATTCTGAGCTGAACCGGTTTTTCCCTCGAACCAAAAAATGGCTGAGGGCAAAACTGGGAATTTAGTTATCTTCCAGAAAGTCTATTTTGCTAGTTTTTCGCAGTTACTGGCAGTCTTTCTGCATTCATTTGCACAAGCCAACATGGTGTTATCGCCCGAGAAGGCGTCCATTGTTTTAGCGCATTCGTTGCACGCTTGCACAGCCAGAGCACATGACTTTGCTTGCATTCCTGCAGAACCGCGATTCAAAAAATCAAACGATGATTTGCAAGCAGCTATGCAGTCTTTTAGCGAATTGGTCACGCTTGCCTCAGCATGTTTGCCGCCCTTTTTCACGCAATAGTCGAGCGTTTTTTGACAAACTTCAGCGCAGTGTTTGGTGTTTCCTTTTGCAATTTCAGGTGTGGTCTGACTCATTGCAGGCTGAAATAAGCCTAAAGTGGTAATTGCCATCGCAATTAAAAATGAGAAAAACGATTTCATTTGAACTCCCCCATAATTTTCAGTCTCATGAGGAAATTTAGCGCTTATTCAATCAAGCAGCGCCAAATTTGCAATTTAACGGATCCCGTGACACGTGACCCGTTAAACAGGATCACTTACCTACATGAGTCAAAGTCAGTCTTTTATTTTGATTCCCGCAAGTGTTTTCGCAAACAATTGTCTGGTGTCACCGTCTTTCCAGCCGACTGTGACTTGCGAGACAGCATAAGCTTTTCCATTATGCGTGAAAATTACCACCATTTGTTTTACGGGAGCACCATTTAAATCGAATGTGTGTTCCTCTACGACTCCATTTATCTTGGACATACTTCCAAAATTTTGAGTTTGCTTGCTTAAGCGACGATATCTGGGCTGAGGTTCAAAAAACTCTTTTTCCATAACTTCAGTAATTTGATCCAGAGTCCAGTCGGGTTGGACATCTCCTTGATGAACAACAATGTAAGCAAGCTCGCCTTTTGGACCTTGCCCCTCGACTTTAGCCATTTCGTTGTGATTGCCCGTGGGATCTATTTTCCAGGAACCTGGGTATGCGAAACTAAATGGGAGCTGAGCATTATCGAAACGTTTTTCGACCACAACTGCTTTGTTCTGACTTGGGCTATTTATTCTTTGCTTGGAAGCACCTGGATTGCTCACCTGCACGCTCAATAGGACATTGTTATAAAGCGGAACCAGCGCATCGAAATGAGCAGCGGGTGATGTGAACAGAAAATGATAAGTACCAGATACGGTACTAAAATAAACATATCTTTGCCGCACTTTAATACCAGCAATAACAAATTCTACATCTTCAAGCTCGGCTGCTATCCTTCTGGAAGCGCCTATTGCGACTCGCTTTTCTTGCAATGACTTGAACTCATTTAACTTTGGAAAAATAAACTGATGCACTGCACTTTTTGCAAACTGAGGAGTTATTTTTCCTTCGTTGGATTTGAATACAGCTAGTTTTATTTCGCCATTCTGGTTGCCACCTTCTAATTGACCTTCTATTTTTGCGATGTCGTCTGCATCGAGCGCCTTAGACTCTTTCCAGTCAGACGGATATGAAAAACTAATTCCTGACTTTGCATCGGTAAATGATGTCATCGTAATTCTGTTCAAGGTTACAGAAGGCAAATGCTCGGCGTTTTGCGGAGAGGCAGAGTAAGCCTGCGGTATGAAAGCAAAGCAAATTGCCAGACTCAGACTAGTTTTTATCCAATGTCTATTCATTAATTAGCGGCTCCTCTACTGCCTTTTTCCATTTATCAACCGTTTTTTTGGTAGGACGGAAAGTCTTACAATTTTGATCTACTGCAGTTACAAACTCTTTTGCATTATTCGCTTTAATGAAGATACCGTGTGGTGGCATGAATAAATACAGATTATCGAACTTGTATTCCGCCACCACATAATCCAGTGTGATATCTTTCATGCTCTGAGGGGTTACGACCAGGCGTTCAGATAGCGTGCCCCCTTTTGCGTCTTTGTTATTGAGCACTATTTGCATCATATTTTGAAAATCCCAGACACCATCAAAAACCGGTGCCCACATTGCATATGTTGGTATGTTTCCTACAATCACAGTTGGGTTTGATCCAAGCTTATCTTTGTTTGCTAATAGCACGTCCCAGGCGCGTTTCTGCACCAACCAGGATAATTTCCAAACATTTGAAATACCCCAGTTAGCTAAAACCAGAACGAAACACAATGTTGAATTTAAAACAAATGTGCACAGCACCCGTTTTTTCGCTTCGAGCTTAAATATACTCTGTCCCAGATAATAAAAAAGCAGAGCAATGAGCATGGCTGCGCCAGCCGAGCTTCCATAGTTAATGCGATTGTACATGCTAAACAAATATGGACTGTGATTGGCAGCAAATCCATAAATAGAATATGCCGCAAGCATAGTGCCAAGACCAAGAACAAAAAGAAATTGATAGTCGGATTTTTCAAAAGCGCGATCTTCCGATGGCGTCTGTTTGAAGGCAAAAGCCCCAAGACCCGCTGTAAAAACGAGAGTTAAACCAAGCAAGATTTTCGCCCAGAGCATAGAAAAACACTGCATGCTATCGCGCACTCGATCAAATAAAAAGCCAATACCTGACGGTCCAAGACTGACATTGAATCCTCCTGCAAGCACTTCGCAAAGATGCTCTGGAGAAAACTTAGTAACTGGAGTAAGGCTGCGTCCAAAGAAATGAATGAAATATTTTTGGTATAAAAACAGCGATAGGACAATCAAAACAAATGGAATCATCTCCAAAAGACCTTTCTTCCAATTTGCTTTATTACCCCAACTTCCCTCGCGCAGCCAGACTGAACCGGCAAGAAAAAGCGGAATGAAAGGTACACAACATTCATAGTTATAAATTGAATATGCAAACAAAAACATTGATGCAAGCATCCAGCTTTTGCGACTGGTCAGAACAAAGTTATTCCAACAATACAGACTGGCAAAATAGATGAAAATGCTCAGTGTTGCTGAGCTTGCAAGTACCCAGTAATGGGTGGCATCGTGGGTTGGATAGAGGACGAAAAGTGCGGCTGCGCACATAGAAAAAAGCCATGAACGACTGAATTGAAAGAGACATAAATAAAAGAAAACACCGGCACCGATCTCAAAAAAACCATTTACTAAATGGTAGGGAAGCGCTTTGACTCCAAACAAATAGAAAATTGTAGAAAAGTGAAATTGTTCCACGGGTCTGGGTAGTGCGCATGGCTCAAACAAATATGCATTCAAAAGACTGACATAGTCTTTGCCTGAAAAATGCAATAAACGCATTATTTTCCAGTCGTCAAAATAAAAACCTACATCTCGAAGACCAGGCAAGAACGCGGTTAGCTCAAGCAATATGATTAGAACTACGGCAAGAGTATGCTTTAGTTTCATTTCGCGGTGCCCGGCTTTTTAAGCTTGTAGACATAGAAGCCATCGCTCCACAATTGAAGCGGATAAAATTTAAACTGTTGGTAGTTTTGAAAAAACCACGGTTCTTTCAAAAGTCCAGAGGTAGCAAAAGATGCATCAGTTATGATGTAACGAGGTTTCATGTCTTCGATTATTTTGGGAATAATCGAAAACAATCCAGTGCCAACTTGAATTTCTTTTGGAGGGGGTCCGTATTTCAGCACGTTGTCGCAAACCAATCCACCAAGGTCCAGAATAGGACCGGGGTAATAATGACCAATTACACCGACTTCGGGAGATGCGATATCAGAAATGGTTGAAGGATCATCTTCTTTAATTGCAAGAGCAGCTTTCTTGTAGATGAGCAACCTTTGAAATGCTCCATTCCACCAGAATGTTATAGCTGGAAGACCTGGAACGGGTCGGAACGGCTGTTCCAGCACTTGAACAGCTATCAAAAATACAAGAGCAACGATTGCCATAACCCTAATAGAAGAAGCATTGCGACCTGGTACATATTTTTGTTTTATCGCGCCATAAAGTTTAGATACCATAATCGGTACCAGAAAAACGGGCACCAAGCCGAACCATCCAAAATACCAAGGGAATAAATATGGATTTAGTATTGAAAACATTAAAAAATATGCCAGGACTGTCAAAGCGTAGAACCTTAACGCGCCTGTATCTAGCAATTTATAGACAAGAAGTAAAACTATCACTCCCGCGTACAAACGAGCAAAATCATAGATATCACTAAGCGGTCTTGGGATGAAATAATTCAATTCTGGAATCAAGGTTCCATCAGCCAGACGCCTCAGCACAAGAACAAGATCCATTAGAGGAAAAGGCTTGTAAAACATCAATGATTTTCCAAGCAAACTATGTGGCACGACTGTACCGTAAGCCAAATAAAGCATAATTCCCACAAGAGCTAAAATTGCTCCAGGCGCTATCCAAGCTTTGATAGCTGCCTTTCCATAATCTCTAAGCATCCACAAAAAAGAAAGCAGGCACCAGACTGCACCTTCCGGACGAGTCAAAAGTATCAGGGCCGAGTAAAAAGCAGCTTGATGCGGTTTGTTTTTTTGTAAAGACAAAAGACATGCAAGCATCAAAGCCATGAGCAGAACAGCTTCTTTGCCAGACATCGACTCCTGATACGCATAAGGCAAGAGCGCGAATACAGCCGAAGACATAAGAGCAATGACGCCACTACCTGCGATACCGCGAACAAAATAGAAGGCAAGAAAATAACAAAGTATACTCAATCCAGTATTTAGGTTTTGCGAAATAATGCCCAGGTCAACAGTTTTAAAAATGGACAAAAGAACAGTAAGCAAGGCGATATGCAAGTGCGAAGTAAAACCCATGACGCGCTCGGTAGGGTTGTAATCAAATCCAATATTGTTGACCCAGTTAATGACGTAACGAAAATCGATATAGGCATCATCGACGCACATTGGAAAATGAAGAGCTCGCGTCAGGACCAGATAGAAAAGAAAGAAACTGAACGCGCAATAAAAAGCTGTGGGATTTTTGATATTTCGCGAACGCTTTGAATCGGTATACGTAAATCCGACACAAAGCAAGAATGCCGTGACAAGCCAGACTAGATATTGATTAAAACTGGCCGGAACACAGGCCAACATCTGCGCATCAAGACCAGCAGCTTGTAACTGACTGATAGTTTGAGGCGCCAGGAATATTAGTGCTCCAAACAAAACGGCTATCACAAACTGATAGCCTATTGTCTCGAGCCTGTCTTGCGATGTTTTGATAACTGAAAAACTCATGCACAAACTATACAGGTTTTCGTTTCGTAACCGATAACCTATAAAGATGAAGCTTTTGATGTTATTTAGTAAGATTAGTGCATATTTTATAGGGCGACATGTCAAGGGAATCTAAATGTTTGGGCGAGGCCAACAACAGCCAGGGAAAATAAGACTTCCCAAACAGAACACTTTTCCCGATTACAACGTACTTCGCGGCGTTTTCGAGCAGGCTCAAGTCAACCGCGGTCAAGAAATAGAGCTTAACTGGGCAATTCCAGGCTCACTGAAGTCTTACAGCATTTTTGTAAAATTCGATAAAGTCACATCCACCCCGCAATGGCAGGTTTGGGAGGATGACGGAAGACAATCAAAACTGGTAAGCCGTTTTGAGACAGCCGACCTTAATTTGATTCTCGACGTAGTCATGATGCTCGAGACCCAAAGCCATCACCAGCCGCGCTCTACTGGCACTTTTCAAGCGATGACCAACCCGGCTGCTGGTACTGCAAGTGGTTCTTACAACTCAGCTTCGTCTGGCGTCCAACAAGGTCGCCCAGGAAATAGTCCCACTGGCGGGTTTCCAACTAACTCAGGGGTATTTCCCGGCTCCACAGGTCCTCAGGGCTACGCACAACCAAACCAGTCTGTTATGGGTGGAGCGACCTTGCCGCCTATGCCAGGCCCATCTCCAAGAGCATCCTCGGTTTCGCTGCCAGCATTGGGAAGTCAAAGTTATACAGGAACTCCTCTAACTTCAACCAGACAGCAGGCAACTACTAGCAATTTGCCTGAAGGTAGCCTTCCCCCAGATTTCTTCTCAAATAGCTCTGCCTTACCTGGCTCGAGCTCAGGTCCCTCTCAAAACACCGCGCTTGAAGGTAGTTTAGATAAAGCCAAAGTCGCGGATATTTTGAGCACGTACGGTATGAGCAGACTCACAGGCATGCTCGAAATACTTGGCGATAACGCTATTGGTCAGGTCTTCTTTGTAGAAGGCGTTCCCAAGCATGCGCAGGCTGGTACCGCCCGCGGTGACGCAGCAGTGAAAGAACTGGTGACATGGAGAAACGGAACTTATTCGTTTAAACCAAACAAGCTTACTGACATGAACTCGTGCGACAAGAGCTTGCAAGCTTCAATCACAGAAGGTACAGCGCTTCTAAATCAAATGAAAACCCTTGAAGACGCTGGACTCGTATATGAATCTTATTTGGTCCTCAAACAAAAGAATCTGAGCGATACCGAACTGAAGTTAATGCTCTCCAAAGGTCAGCCTTTAGATTTTGAATGGCAGAAAAGCATTTACGATTTGCTCAAACGCAAACGCACATTCACAGATTTACTACGCGATCAACCCATGGAATCCGCTCAATGGGCGCCGCTTTTGTTCAACTTCTTGTATTGCGGAATTATGGAGATCAAAGCCCCAGCTGGAACAAGAGGCGGTGCACTAGATTTTCTGGGCGAAGGCAAACAAGTAATTCAAGCACTCAAATATAACTTCGTTCGCCCAGACACAGGAATATTTACGCTTGAAGGCATTTTGTACTTTCTGGAGTATGAATTTTATCGATTCGAAGCTTACAACCTGCCACTTTCGCTAATAATAATGGAAATGTCCAAACGCAAAGGCGAAGGCAGCATACAGGTGGAAGCGTTACCGCCAGAAATAATTGCTCAGGCTGCTATGCGCATAGACCTGGTCAAACGCCCTCTCGATACTCTTGGACATTTCGAGAACATGGAATTTGCACTAATATTGCCAAACACGAGACCTTCGCAAGCCGCATTTATAGCCAATCGAATTTTAGATTCTGTAAGCAACACGCCACTTGCAAATGACATAAACAAACGTAATCTACAAATTGCCATTGGAGTTGCGGGTCTGCCAGCTGATGGTGAAGATATTCCAGCCTTAATTGGAGCCGCACGCTCAGCTAAAAACGAAGCACTCCAGGGCACCTTCCCTATTGTCTTATCGCGCAGCCTTAAGAGAGACTGATGACGCAGGAAAGCACAGACATACAACTGGGCGAATTGCTCATCCGTACCGGACTTATTCAACCAGAACAGTTTGAAGCGGCTTACAAACTTTCTTTCAAAATGCGCTTACCTATTGGGCGCGTGCTAACAATGCATGGACACGTTAGCGAAGATCACCTTCGTACAGCGCTCGAATTGCAAGCACGAATGCGCGATGGACTGATCCCGTTCGATCACGCCATTCAAGCTTTTCTACAAGTAGTAAGACATGGGGTGGGTCTAGATACAGCCCTCACGCGTGTTGTGCCGGCAGCACCACCCAAAGCAGTTGTCACAGAAAACAGACTAGGTGAGCTTCTGGTAGCATCTGGAATTGCAAGTCGTCCACATGTGGAAGAGGCAATGCATGCAAGTGCAGATACCGGACTGCCACTAGGTATGGTGCTACTGAGCAACGGCAAGGTGAAACGTGCCTCACTCAACTCAGCCTTAACCGCGCAAAAACTTATTCGCGATGGTGCTATCGAAAGAGACAAAGCAGTTTATGCGCTCAAAATGGCGCGTCTTCGCTCTATTCCACTGGAGCAGTCTTTACGCGAAAACGCGGAGTTTCAGGGCGCTATGGGTGAAGCATTCGGAACGGGTGAATTGTTCTTGATGGCTGGAGTGGTATCTGAAAGCCAACTTATGACTGCAAAAGAAATCGAAGTAACAGAAGAGCGACCAATCGAAGAAGTCTTTGTTTCGCTGGGTTATGCTTCTGCTCCGTGTGCCAAAGCAGCAAAATATATTTTGTCCATGGTGGGTCAGGGAATGCTTTTCGAAGATCAGGCAGCCCGCATTATCAAACGAATTCAATATGCATCTTCTAATAAAGAACTGCAAGACGTACTTGCAAAGCTTGATTCCAACCCAGAAGAAATCTTGGAAGAACGCGAGCAAATTGAAATTACAGACATTTTGAAAAAAGCAGGTCTCATTTCAGACAAAGATTTGCAGATTGCCACCGCTCTGGCACTGGCAAACCGCGTTCCTCTCATCAAAACTCTGTTTGACGCCAAACTGATTGACGAACACGTCATGAATAATGCAACTGAACTCAAGACCTATCTCGACCACGATCTGCTCAAACTGGAGCAGGCAACGATAGTAATGTCTTACTGCCTGGAAAATAATATGACAGTAGACGAGACGCTCGATACTTTTGGTTGGACCGCGCCTGTCTAGTTTATCTAAGCAACGTCGTTTTATTTGATGCCCAGCGCTTTCTTGTTCGATTTGCTCAAAGCAAAACTGGCAAGCAATAACTCAGGGGTCAAGTGTACCATCGCATCAGTTGACACACGCTGGGCGAAACGATTCTTGAGTACTTCTAGAGTACCTTCAGCATTGGGATCGCACCAATCAGAAGCAAGTAGGAAGCCCCACTCAGCCCAGAAAGATTGTACATATGTAGAATAAGTGTGCACTTGCGAAAAAGCTGATTCAACAGCGCCTCTTAATTTGCGATGCATACGTGATTCGGGATAACAGTTGGCATACATGCCCTGAATTCCCACGATACCACCGGGATTCAATTTTGTTTTGACCAGGTTGTAGAAAGCGTCTGTGTATAGTGCTTCAGCCGGTCCTTCTTCGTGATCTGAAACGACGTCCATAATAATCACGTCGAAAGTTTTCTTTTCACGACGCAAATATTCAAGTCCGTCTTCATACAAGAGAGTCGCTCTGGAATCAGCAGCCAATGCGCCTCTATGCCAGGTAGGCAAATAGTCGCGGCAAATTTCGACCACTTCTTGATCGATATCAACGGCTGTAACTTCTGGATTGTTCTTATATTTGAATGCTTCACGAATAGTGGCTCCCTCTCCGGTTCCAACTATCAAAACCGATTTAGGATCTTTGTGAAACATCATGGCAGGATGAACTAAAAACTCGTGGTAGAGTTCTTCGTCGGTTTGCGCGCTCTGCAAATCGCCATCAAGAACGAGGATTCGTCCGTATTTTGCCGTGTCGGCAACCATAACCGATTGATATTTGGTTTTCGTTTCTAGCAAAACTTTATCTACTACAAAAGTTTCCATTTCAAGCGGCTGGAAGAAGATTGTGCGCTTTTCGCCATCTTTGTTCCAGGTGGCGATGTTATTGCTTTCGACCGAAATAGATTCATCCGAACTATCCATTTCTTTTGTCGCAGAGGCGCGATCCATATAACGCATAGACGATTCTTGCGGCTTAAAATATTCACGTAAAACGCGATCGAATTCTTTTGGTTCGCAAACATAACCACAAGTGAAAATATCCACAAAGCACGAATTGTGCTCAGGATAAGTGTGGATGCTTGCATGACTTTCAGAGAGCAAATAAAGCGCGGTCATTCCGCCGCCGTCGAAGAGGTGCTCGTTTGCGCTTAGAACAGTCGCGCCAGAAGCCTTAATTGCTTCGCGCATAGCTCTATCTATCGCTTTTGCATCAGAAAGTGCTTCTGAACAACAGTTCAAATAACTAGCAAGGAGGTGTCTGCCGCCGAACTCATACTCAAGCGCTTGATTGTCCTTGGTTGCACAATTTGTCGCAGAATTGGAACTAAGTGATTTCGAGTTGTTTGTCTGCATTTATCATTGGCCTCCTTCTTTGGCCCCCGGAACTTCGGGAAGAAATTCTTGTCAGCTTCAAAAAAACAGACCAAATCAATTGGGCTGCACACTACTTGGTCCAGTCTAAATCAAAACTAATAAAATAGCCAAAATATTAGCAAAGGCTAAACAATTTATATACATGTTGATAACATCAGGCTCCTATTAAGCAGCAAATTTGTTCTTTAAAGTGTGTGCGGCTATCCGCACCCAGGCAAGCGCCATCAACCCTGCGTATGCAAAAGCGTCTAAATACCAGCGATTGCCTCTGTAATGCTTATGCCAGAAGCGAAACAGCCCTTTGTGCGAACTTAGAATCATTTTGGCTTTGACTTGTTTTATTGATTGTCCATAATGATGGATAATTTTCGCCCGTGGAGTGAACCAGATTTGCCACCCCGCCTTCTTGATGCGATAACACCAGTCTACTTCTTCGAAAAGCATGAAAAAACCTTCGTCCAGAACACCGACCTGGTCGATTACGCTCTGGCGCAAAAGCAAGCATGCTCCCTCCGGCTGGTCTACTTCCCGCTCGTCATCATGTTCCCAATCGAGCATTTTATATTCACGAAATTTGGCACCAGCTGCGGTGCCCGGTTTAAACATTTTACTGAGCCCAATCAACTCGTAAAGCATATTGGTAAATGTCGGAAATTTGCGACAGGAGCGCTGGACGCTCATGTCTGTATTCAGTAACATCGGTGCCACGATTCCAGCTTCTGGCTTGGATTGAAGAAACTCAATCAAGGTCCCAATCGCCCCTGGCAACACTTTTGTATCTGGATTCAAAAGTAAAACAAACTCGCTTTTAGCTAATTTGAAAGCCTGATTATTGGCTTTGGCAAAGCCCAGATTCTCTTTATTCACGATTAAGTGAACCCACGGATGCTCAGACGCCACCATTTGTGCAGAACCGTCGTGCGAATCGTTATCGATTAAAAAGACCTCGCTTTTGACCTGAGGCAAATTATCGAGCTCTTGCTTGAGAGATTCCAAGCACTCTCGAAGTAGGTCACGAGTGTTCCAGCTGACTGTTACAACAGATAAAGATGTGGTCTGGACTGACATTTGGTTCAGTATAGCTCAACTTAGATTAAGGACACATACAGCATAAGGTCATAAAATCTTTGCATGATCTTCAAACGACTTACCGACTTAATTCTATCTCTTGGCGCTCTGATTACTCTTGCGCCGGTTCTGGCGGTAATTTGCGTGGCCATCAAATGCGATTCCGCCGGACCTATTATTTTCAAACAAAAGCGCGTAGGCAAGCGTGGCGAATTATTTGATATTTATAAGTTTCGCACTATGCGTGTGGGCACTCCTAACGTTTCGACAGAAGAAATGCTGAAGATGCCGTCACCTATAACCACTGTCGGAAATTTTCTTCGCAAAACCAGTCTGGATGAATTACCCCAACTCTTCAATGTACTTGTCGGCCAAATGAGTCTGGTCGGACCAAGACCGGCTTTGTATAATCAATATTCACTCACCGAGCTTCGTCAAAAAGAGGGCGTGCTCGAATTTCTGCCTGGCATAACTGGCTGGGCACAAATTAACGGTCGTGACGAATTGCCCGATGCCACCAAAGTCGAATTCGACAAATGGTATTGTGAGCACTGGAGCAATAAACTCGACTGGCAAATCATCTTCTCCACTTTTAGTGCCGTTCTCAACAAGCGTGGCGCTTATTAATTTCAAAAACAAACTGTAAAAAAGCAAAACAAAGAGGTTCGCAAACAATAATGAAAGGTCTTATTCTCAGTGGTGGCAAGGGCACGCGTATGCGTCCAATCACACATACCGCAGCCAAACAACTTTTGCCGGTGGCGAATAAGCCCATTTTATTCTACGGAATCGAAGCGCTTATCTCAGCTGGTATAAAAGATATCGGTATCATCATAAGTCCTGAAACTGGTAACGACGTCAGAGAATGTGTCGGCGATGGCAGCCGCTGGAATATCAAAATCACCTACATCTTGCAAGAAGAACCGCTAGGTCTTGCTCACGCTGTCAAAACCGCCAGACCATTTTTGGGCGATGACACATTCGTCATGTATCTCGGCGACAACTTAATCAAAGATGGTGTAGGACCGCTTGTTAAGCGCTTTCAAGAAGGCGGCTCCGATGCTTTCATTCTTTTGAAAGAAGTGCCTAATCCATCTTCATTTGGTGTCGCACTCTTGGACGACGAAGGTCGCATCTTAAAACTAGAAGAAAAACCAAAACAACCAAAATCCAATCTGGCACTTGTTGGTGTTTATCTTTTCCACGCCAAAATTCATCAAGCAATTGACGCTATCAAACCTAGCGCACGTGGCGAACTTGAAATTACAGACGCAATTCAAAAACTGATTGAAATGGGACACCGCGTAGATAGCCACATTTTACGCTCGTGGTGGCTCGACACTGGAAAGAAAGACGATATGCTCGAAGCAAATCGTGTAGTACTAGACGAAATGTCAGAGCCAAGCATTGAAGGCAAAATCGACGACTCGTCTAAAGTTTCAGGTCGCGTTTCAATCGGCAAAGGCAGCGAACTCAAGAACTGCACCATTCGCGGACCTGTAGTTATCGGTCAGGATTGCAAGCTCGAAGGTACTTATATAGGGCCTTTCACTTCAATTGGAGATGGCGCTAAAGTTTCGTTTGCTGAAATCGAATTCTGTATCTTGCGCGAAAACTGTCAGATACTAGACTTTCACGGTCGTATTGAAGACAGCCTGATTGGACTCAATGTCGAATTGACTCGCAGCCAGAACAAGCCTGTCGCATACAGACTCATGCTTGGCGACGACTCCAAAGTCGAAGTCGTCTAATTTGCGAATTTTCGGGCTAAAGCAGGGCTTTTTTGCAAAAAAGTTTGGCGTAAAGTTTTCTTCCCACACACCTTATTTTTTAAGCTTGGTTATTGCAAGTGGTCTTCTGCTGCCGGCTCAAGCCTGGGAACCAAAGGAAGGACTGAAACAAATTCCCATCTGGCCTGAAGCATCGATGCCACATAAAACAGGGCAGTTTGCAATCAAAGGCAAAGAACAGGATCACATCTGCACAGACCATCCGGTAGCTGGTAAGCCCTGGCTGTGGACAGATCACGTTTCCAAACCGACTGTCACACTCTACCCTGCCAAAAGCAGGAACACCGGCGCTTGTATTATCGTATTTCCAGGCGGTGGCTATCAGATTCTTGCCATGGATCTCGAAGGTACAGAAGTCTGCGACTGGTTCACCGCCCGCGGTATCAACTGCGTTTTGCTCAAATATAGAGTTCCTGGAGAAGGCGTGCTTCCCGCTGCAGGTCATTATCCAAAATCGCCACTGGCGCTTGAAGATGCGCAAAGAGCAGTGAGTTTTGTCAGACAACACGCAAAAGAATGGAAAATCAATCCAAACAAAATAGGCGTGCTTGGTTTTTCAGCTGGAGGACATTTGTCTGCAGCTATGAGCACTCACCACATACCTATATATAAGAAAATTGACGCAACCGATGAGATAAGCTGTCGCCCCGATTTTGCCGTGCCAATTTATCCTGGGCGCCTGGCTATTAAACAAAAAGATGGTTCATTCAAACTCAACCCGGATATTCAAGTCACGAGCAAAACGCCACCAGTGATGATAATCCAGGCTCAGGACGACCCTGTGGACAGGGTCGAAAACTCACTTATTTTTTATTCCGCCCTGCGCAAAGCCAAAGTACCAGCCGAAATGCATTTGTATCCAACCGGCGGACATGCTTTTGGGCTCAGACATACAAGAGACGCAATTACCGACTGGCCCGAACTTGTAATGAAATGGCTTACCTGCCAAAACGTCATCGATTAAATAATTTTCACGGCGTATTGCGTCTAGATTATTTAGACAACGTTGATCAAAACGAGCATGTCAAGCCACAATCTTAGGCTGTACCTCTAGGGAGTAGACTATGCGACTTTTAATCACCGGTGGATTGGGTTTTATAGGTAGCAACCTGGTCAGATACATGCTGGCCACTTATCCTGACTATGAAATCATCAACTTGGACGCTCAGACCTATGCCGGTCACCCAGAAAATCTGGCGGATGTCGCCTCTAATCCCAAGTACAAATTCGTCAAAGGCCGCATAGAAGATACCGAACTTGTAAATCAAATTGTCTCAGGCAAAATGTTCGGCAAAATCGACGGCATTATGAATCTGGCAGCAGAAAGTCATGTAGACCGCTCGATTGAAGATGGTTCTATTTTCGTCAGATCAAACGTCATGGGCACCCAGGCTTTAGTCGAAGCGGCATTCAAATACGGCTTGGAGCCAGGCTGCAAACCAGGTCCTGACGCAAAATACAGCATCAAATACATGCAAATCTCGACCGACGAAGTTTACGGATCGCTTGGACCAACTGGATTTTTCACAGAAGAAACCCCAATCCAGCCTTCAAGCCCTTATTCGGCAAGCAAAGCTAGCGCCGACATGATTTGTATGGCTTACAACCACACATACAATTTGCCTGTAGTAATCACTCGCTGTTCCAATAACTACGGTCCATATCAGCACCCAGAAAAACTCATTCCGTTATTCATCAACAATTTGATGAACGATAAACAAGTGCCAGTCTATGGTGACGGAGCCAATATACGCGATTGGTTACACGTTGAAGATCACTGTCGTGCAATCGACGTTGTGTTCCACAAAGGCGTATCTGGACAGGTATACAACGTTGGCGGCAACAACGAAAAAACAAATATGTATATCACCAAGCTCCTCATCAAAGAGCTGGGCAAGACCGAAGCGCTTATCAAATATGTTGCTGACCGTCTTGGACACGATCGTCGTTATGCCATAGACTCGAGCAAAATTCAGCGCGAACTTGGTTGGACCCCCAAACATACATTCGAAACTGGAATCAAGCAAACAATCGACTGGTATGTCAAAAACACAGATTGGCTCGCATTGGTTGCAGATTCTAGCAAAGCCAATGTTGTCCCAGCCGTTGCAACAGCACCTGCTGTAGCCGGAGTAGCACCCTAATCAATAGAAGGAATTATGGCTGAGCGCAGACTGCTAGTTACCGGAGCGGGTGGAATGTTGGGCAAAGCCCTCGTGGCTTGCCTTGAGTCGCGTGACCACAAAGTTGCAGCCATGCCCAAGGAAAAGCTCGATGTAACCAACTACGAGCAGGTACAAGCTGTGCTCAAAGAGCAGAACCCCAGTTTGGTTTTGCACTGCGCCGCTTATACCAAAGTGGACCAGGCCGAATCAGAACCTGCGCTCGCTTTTCTTATAAATGGATACGGGACCGAAAATTTGGCGGTGGTCTGTAACCAGATGGACATTCCGATGCTCTATATAAGTTCGGACTATGTCTTTGATGGCAACCAAAATCGTCCTTACACCACCTGGGATCAGACCAGTCCTCTTTCGGTTTACGGAAAGACTAAACTTGCAGGTGAACTTGCAGTACAAAGACACCTCAAACGCTTCTATATAGTTCGCACTAGCTGGCTCTACGGACCAAACGGTCAGAACTTCGTTGAAACCATTTTGCGCCTGGCTAATGAAGCGACAAAACCGTTACGTGTTGTAGCAGACCAGACAGGTTCTCCAACATGCACTCTCAGCCTGTCTGAAGTAATTGCTGACCTCATTGAAACCGAGCGTTATGGGGTCTATCATGCAACCGACGATGGAATCACCAACTGGTACGAATTCGCCAAAGAAATCACTAAAGAACTGCATACTGAAGTCACGGCTATTGAAACCAAAGACATGCCAAGACCGGCTACCAGACCCAAGTATTCAGTACTCGACAAAACCACACTTATAAATACAATTGGTCGCGAACTGCCCAGCTGGCAAGAGTCACTGGCGAATTACCTTTCCTTGAAAAAATCTGAAGCTCTGGTCTAGTCAAGCCTAGAAAGCGACTAAGATCTGGTATTCTAGTGCCGTTGCTCGGCAGGTACTTATCTCATGGTTTCTACAAAGACTCTCAAACCGCTCACAGACAGTGCAATCGGACGGGAATACGCTAAAGACCTGTCGATTCAAGACTATTCGAAAAAACCAACCATTGAGGGCGTCCAACTTATTAATTTGACCCTCTTCGTCGAAGACGGCGGCTGCCTTACCGAGATCGTACGACTTGACGATAATGGCTGCCTGCAAAACATGCCGGACTTCAAAGTCAAACAATCAACTTTTTCGCAAATGCTGCCAGGTGTAATCAAAGCGTTCCACCTGCACTACAACCAGGAAGATTGCTGGTTCATCATGCCTACAGACCGTGTTTTAGTTGGTTTATTTGACGCCCGCGAAGGCTCACCTACTTACAACAACACGATGCGTCTTATTCTTGGCGCCGGGCGCGCTCAATTGCTTTACATCCCACGCGGGGTAGCCCATGGTCTTGCCAACTTGTGGCAAGCTCCAGCTTCTATGATTTATTTCGTCAACCAGTGCTTCGATCCCGAAAACCCCGACGAACATAGACTTCCCTGGGATGCACTGGGCGAAGATTTCTGGCAAATCAAAAAAGGCTAAAAAAACTTTCGGACTTTATACGTATTCCCCCCACGATTTGGACTTGGGCTACGTGGTTTCACACTGTTTTATCCGCTGATGCTTTGTCATCATAAAAGCATCAAGGTAAGCCCCCCTCTTACATGGTCCAAAAAAATGACGAACGCAGCCAGACAATACGAAACCCAAACTCAACCGACTCTCTCGGTGGTGCCTCAACTCACCATTGATTTTGGCGGCTTAATCGACTTGCACGATTTTTGCAACACCAAGTTCGTTTTGGACAACGATGGCTCACTCAAAGCTGTCATCGAGCCCACCGTCCAAGTGGAGAGCGATGAAGTTTACAACCAGTTGCCACATTTTCAAGGACCTTTGCTCAACGCTTTCAACGATAGCTATATTCGCGCCATGTTCAACATGGATTTTCGCGCCGCCGAATTTCGTGAAGAAAAAAATGTTCCTGCCGCTCTCAACAGTTTCGAAGCTAAGTTACTTGGCTGGAAATTGAGAGCAATGCAAGCTGAAGTTTTGTTCCAGGATGCTTCTTGCCTCCAAGTAGGCGATGTAATCTCAATTTTCGATCGCGAAAAACAAGAAACCGACCGTGTAGCCATGGTTGCCGGTTTCAACGACGAAGGCGAAGCAATAATCTGCTACTCTGTAGGCGAAGACCACATTGTAACCAGACTCTGCGGACTCTACAGAGCTAGCGAACGCTTGACCATCCACCAATATCAGTACGCCTAAGCTAGTTTATAGTCAACCAACTGAAGCTCTTAAAATCCTGACCTGCGCTAGAAATAATCTAGAAAATTCCCAGCACGCAAGGTGGATTGATAGAATGCTGCAACTCAATTATCAAAGTCTGCTAGCCGCACCAAATATAAGACCACTTCCAATTGGTCGCAGAGTCGTACTCGACTTACTTGCAATGTACGGCGAACCAGCTGTTACAGCCCGTCTTTTTTACGACATAGACATGACCTGGGCATCGCAACTGATATCGCGTTTTGCCGAAAAAGAAGTTCGTGTAACACCAACTGCACTATTAATAAAAGCTATCGCACTGGCGCAGAAAGAGCACCCCATCAGCCGATCTGTACTTTTACCAGGCGAGCGTTTGCTTACCTTTGAAAATATTACTGGTGGTTTTACTGTAGAAAAATTCGTGGATCAAGATCCAATTGTACTATTTGGTGAAATTGCATCTCCGCATGAGCGCTCAGTCGTGGAGATTTCCAAAGAACTGAAAGAGTATCATGAGTCCGAAATTGATTCGATTCCTTACTTGAAACAGCAATATGATTTTGCTCATTTGCCTTTCTTCATTCGCCGCACAATCATGTGGTTGGGCACTGTTTTTCCCTCGTTTAGACTGCGATATGTAAGATCCACTTTTGGACTTACTTCTTTAGGTTCGCTTGGAACGACTGTAGTCTCAGCACCACCTGTAAGCACTTCGGTATTCGGCATAGGCATAATAGAAAATCGCATGGTGCTGCAAAACGAAGAACAAGTGGTCAAGCCAATGATGACAGTTTCACTCAATTTCGACCATCGCGTAATGGATGGAGCACAAGCTGCACGCTTTTTCCTGGATGTAAAAAAATATATGGAAGAAGGTTGGAACGAACAAATATAAGCAATACTAGATTTATTTTTTCTTGGAATTTTCAATCAAGAACTGACCGATTAACACCAAGTGGGCTATGATATTTTAGACTCGCCCCTGGCTTTCATCGAGAACGCTTTGAACAAAAAACTGCTTACACTCCTTACCATTGTCACAGTCGCATTGTGGTCGGCGATATGCGAGAAGGCAGCGAAATGCAAACAAAGCGACAGTATAAAAGCCTTGCTCGATATGCAGGCAGATGCTTGGAATAAAGGCGACCTAAAAACCTTTATGACTGGATACAAGCGTTCAAACGAAATTTCATATACTTCAGCAGGCAAAATTATTAACGGCTATGATGCGCTTTTGGCACATTATGAAAAGCGCTATGGTAAGAACAGTGACACTATGGGAAAGCTAGATTTCACCATTTTGCAAGAAATAGAACTGGGTAAGAACAACGCTTTATGTGTTGGACTCTGGCATTTAATCGGCGCAGAAAATAAAGAATTGGAAGGAGTTTTTAGTCTTGTCCTAACTCGCCCGAATGAAAAATCCGCATGGAAGGTCATACACGACCACACAAGCCTTAGCCCCAGTTCAAATTCCAGTCAATGAAAATCAAGTTCACACGCTGGTTCAAAGATGTTTTTTCTATTGTAGAAAAACACTGGTTCAAACTTTTGAGCGCCGCAATCTTGCGTACTTTTCTGGCTACACTAGCTAGCGGCCTTATTTTTGCCCTCACTGTCAATTATACTTACTTGAATCTCGTTCTTGCTACTATCACTCACTTAATCGTCTGGTCATGGCTCGAAACTGGTCTTTTGAAAATGATACTCTGCGCAAGTCGAGGACAGACAGTGGGTTTTGGCCAATTATTTTCAGAGATAAAACTAGCACCAATATTTTTCATTCTATTCTCCACCTATCTTCTTGCCACCAGTATCGGTATCATCGCTCTAGTTGTACCGGGCATGTTTGTATGCATTAGATTTTCAGTTGCTGGTCTTGAATTAGTAGATAAAAAGAAACCTCTGATTGAATCTCTGAAATCAAGTCTCAGATTAACGCTAGGGTATTCGCGCTTAATCGCCCCGCTCTTTTTAATAGGCATCACCTTATATTTTTCGCCTCTGCACCTTCAATTCATAATCGAGCTAGTCTGCACCATCGCGCTTGTAGTGCTTTATTTGAACATGACAGAAAATGCATCCGACATTAAAAAAGAGGTGCAAGTATGAAAGTATTTTTTGCAATTGCTGGAATGGTTCTCTTGAATTTTGGCGCCAACTTCATTCTTTCCATCATGTCGTCGCTTCCGTTTGAAGTCCGCGAAATAACCTCACCTGCGATGCTTCCAACCCTTAAAGCTAACGACCTGGTTTTCGTCGAAAAACTTAGTCCTTATCTAAATGAACCTTTTAAAAGAGGCGAAATAGTTTTGTTTTATCCCGAATTCTTGAACGCGAAAGAAAAAAACATCTGGCAAAAAATGCTTTTAGCACTAGCAAGAATCAATGGACAAACTGGCGAAACTGCTCACTTCAGACGTATAGCCGGATTGCCCGGAGATCTTGTAGAAATTTATGGGCCCGAAGCAAAAATTGTGTTGCCACCAAACGTGATTGCCAATCAAACTACTCCTTCAGAAGGTGGCGAGGTCATAAAGATAACAATGCGTCAAAATGAGAATTCTAAAAGCGATCAAAAATGTATCGGTCGCTATTTAGTACCAGAAAGATTTCTCTTTTTGATTGGTGACAATACAGACTATTTGGGCATTTTAGAAGACGTAAAAATATTCGGTCGCCCTCAATTTAGAGTTTCCGATTTCGCTAAAATCGAGCCTCAAGGCACAACTTCTTTTGTTATTTCAAAAGGGGAACACTTACAATAAAAGTGACAACTGCTGGGTCTCTTTCTTGAATACAAGTGATACTGCCATTGTAATTGTCTAGAGTCTTTTTGCAAAAATATAGACCAAGACCCGAGGTAGAGCGCTTATGTCCTTCCTGCCTGTTAGCAAAAGCAAAACGTTCAAACATGTTTGCAAGTTCGATTGATTGCACAGCAATAGGCGGATTGCTAATTTCCAAAATAACAGACTCTTCATTGGCACGAGTCGAAATAGTTATTTCAGCTTTTTTAGGCGAATTTTTAACTGCATTGAATAAAAGATTGGAAACGATTCTAAAGGCTGAAACTTGATCAATAGCTGCTTTTGGAAGACTCGAATCAAGTTTCAGATGTATTTTTTGCTGACTGGTGTCTGCCACCAACAGCATTTCGCCTATTTGGGAATGTACGGCTTCGTTGAAACAAGCACCTTCTACCCTGGGTATTTGCTCCGAACTATCCATTTTATAAACATCAAGCAAAGTATCTAGCAATTGCAACACTTTGAGATTACTAGACCTTATGGCTCGCAAAGAATCAGTCATATCGCCATAAGGATTGATATTCTTGTCGATTATTGCTGAAAAAACTTGTTCGTGCCCCAAAATAGGATTGCGTAAATCGTGTGCGATAGCTGCAACGAACTCTTCCTGCAAATATTTCGATTTGACCGAACCGGTAATATCTATGCCAAGCAAAATAATTTCGCTTTCCTCACTATTAGCACGAGAAAAAGACCAGCTGAAGAAATTGAAAAATGTATCGACATAGCTGTTTTCTTTTTCGCCTTTGAGCGTAAGGCGCTTTGAAAACAGCGGTTGCCCCTGTGAGAGCTTTTGAAATTCTTCAAACTCCACTTGCTGCAAGACTTCGAACATCGAGCGCCCTCGCAATTCTTGCCTCGTGGCACCGAGCCTTTCTTCGAAATACTTATTGCAATCGATGATGTTGAACGAATGATCAAATCGCACAAAAAGCAAAGGCGAGTTTTCGACTACGCTTCGCAAAACGAATTTCTCCAGACGAGCATAACCCAACTTATCAGATTCAACTTTTTCCTTCTGAACTATTGAGCCCACGCGCATCTTTAGCAACTCAAGAGGTGTAGTTGCATCGACTACAAGAAAATCATGCGCGCCTTTTTTGATGGCCTGGCTTGCGAGCTCGCGATGTTTGTAGTCTGACAAAACAATAACTGGCAAATTTGGAGCCGCTTTCTTGATGGTGGTCAAAAGACCAAGCTCCTTACCTGCTTGCGGGTCTATCGAAATCACACAAGCGTCAAAACTATCATCTTCAAGACGCGAAATGACATTATCCGACTCGGCCAAAGAAGAGAACACGAGCTGGTTTTGGACGGTATTGGGTAACTGCTTTATTAGATTTGAACAATCCCTGATCTTTGTAGAAACCAGCAAAACGCAGTATAGCGCCGACTCCGGAACCTGGAGACCATGGTCGCTAATATCTTCCAATCTAAGATATTTGCTTAAATTCAAGCTTGTTGAACCTTGTCCCTCAAGAGTTTCTAGACCCTTTTATAGCATAGAACATGAAACAAAAAAGTGTAATGTTTAGTTTTCAGCTCTTTGGGCCTAAACTATAGCGATGAATACTCAATTTTCCAAAAACTGGTTCAAACTAGCGCTGAGCTGTGTCATCACAACCACAGCCCAGCCGGCTTTGTTTGCTGCAACTTCTGTGTATGAAAGTTACGGAATGCGCTACTACCAGGCCAAGGACTACACCTCGGCTGCTGGCTATTTTAAAAAGTTGGTGGACCAGAATCCCGACAACGCAAAGTCACATTACCTTTACGGACTCGCTTTGCTTCAAATGGGCAAAAGAAATGACGCTCTTGCTCAATTCTCTCAGAGCTTCCATCTTGACCCTGCAAGCAGTTATGCAGGTCAGGTAAAGGCGCTTCTGCAAAAATACTACTACAAAGGCAGTTCAAACGACCTTCAGTCAAAGACGGCAAATCAGCCCCAAAATCAACCAACCGCCCCTCAAGAAGACGATACTTCTGTAAAACCAGAAGAGCTAGAAAGTGTAAAACGCCGTCTGCCACGCATCAATCAATACAGTCAAAACGGTCCCAGTCTGACCAATTTCATGAGCTGGTCCAGCTATCAACAAGGCAGTTATCTCTTTGGCGGAGCGCGCCAGGTTTTGTCTGAAGCAGAATCGAACATGCGTGCATCCCAGGAGCAGCTAGAAGAAGCAAAAAAACAAATTGAAGTGGCGCTGCCCGTTTTTCCCAACTACGGTGAAACTCCCGACGATTTCAAACGAAGACGCGCTCGCATACAAAAGGGAAGCCAGGTTCTTTTGGAACCATTTCAAGAATTAGTCAACGAGTGCCGTACTCGCTATCAAGACGCTCTGACAATAAAAAATAAGGCCGAGGAAGAGTTGAATCGCGGCACAGTCGTTTCACCTTACTGGTTGCCACGCTAAGTTTGTCTTCTTTATTTGCTCAAGAATGAAATCAATTCTTCGGTGCGTTTTTGTTCGCGCACTTTAAAGTCGAGATCATTTGCTTTAGCGGTTTTGGCACGAAGCAAATTAAGTACGTTCTTTTCAATTGCCTTGCTTATTTCGGTCAATGGCAAATGGCTCAAATTCTTAGTGGAAAATGGATTTTGCAATTCGACACCTAATTGGTCGAGCGATAAAAGCGGATACGCAACCATCATTGTAAGGAGTGGAACCTGCCAGTAAGCACCAAGACTGTTGACCAACGCGAAAGGCAAAGTGAGAATGAACAAAGCAATGAACTGTCTGATTTTAACCGAATATGCCATCGCCAGTGGTGTGCGCAAAATACGCTCGCACGCGCCAACGTGGTCAATGAGCTTGGCTCGCTCTTGTTCTGCCTGCAAAAATGCAAGCTCTGACATTTGCTTGCTATCGCACGCGTCTTTGAGCATTCCACCAAGCATCATCGAAACAGAACTGGGCATATGCTCAGCCTGACACAATTCTTGCGCAGCTTGTGCTCCGATAAGATTTTCCACTTCGATAGACTCAGTTTCGCCTCTCAGCCTCATTCGAGAGACATGTCCAAAAACAGCTACCCAGCGCACAAATTTGGAACGCCATTCAGAATCGTTGGGTCCATAAGACAAAGCATTTATGCACAAGTTACGACTCTGGTTGACGATTCCACCCCAGAGTTTACGGCCTTCCCACCAGCGGTCGTAACCAGCATTGGTTCGCAAAACGAGCAACAAACCGAGCGCACCGCCAACGACTTCGTATAGAGAAACGTTAAAACCAATCTGAAAGTTATGCTGGGTCTTCATATAGTGGGCGCCAATGCAAATAACTGTTGCGACCACGCCAGACAAAATGACATTTGGAAGGACGTGCATCATAATCGAGCCTTGAACAGCGACCGCCTGACGCCAGAACTCGCGGTATGGCTCGACGTTTTCACTTGTAACGTCTGCCAGAATGTCCTTCGCTTTTTGATCTTGCATAAATATCCTGCCTGATATCCCTAAACCATAGAGATTAGACCTCTTTATAACATTAATTAGGCGAGTGGTCAGCTGGGCACTTAACAGTTTTCAAGAACCTTCGGCGCCTGTGGGCAATATTGCCCCTTAAAAAGTCGTTAAACAGTAATAACTAGTTTAATGGTTCAATTTTTCAGTCCAGGGAATTTTTTGGGAGCAACAATGAAAAACATAGGAATTATCACTTCAGGCGGCGATTGTGGCGGACTAAATGGCGTCATCAAAGGGGCGGCGCTCACAGGTTTGAGCAAAGGCTATTCGACCTGGATTGTTCCAAATGGCTATGCGGGGCTCTATAACCTGATTGACCTCAAAGAATTGACCCAACTCACTCACGACCGCATCGAGCAGATCCCTGTATTTGTGGCAGGAAGCGAAGCCGGTAACTCACGGGTCAAAATTTCTAAGATCAAAGATGACAAAAAATACGACCGAATCAAAGACGGGCTGAAGAAATTCAAGATAGACGCTCTTGTGATTTCAGGTGGAGACGACACCGGGTCTGTAGTAAAAGACCTGTCCGAAAACGGCATTCCATGCGTTCACGCACCTAAAACAATGGACCTCGACCTCATGCCTTACAGCGTGGGTGGCGACTCAACTATCAATCGA
Organism: uncultured Candidatus Obscuribacterales bacterium; assembly: GCA_964572515.1. Classification (GTDB taxonomy): domain Bacteria; phylum Cyanobacteriota; class Vampirovibrionia; order Obscuribacterales; family Obscuribacteraceae; genus Aved-18. Next base: position 342,352 of record CAZNEW010000003.1, read on the forward strand.
ATCCAGGAAGAGGTGCGCGATTTGCGCACAACTGGTCGCACACACAATCGTATTATCGTGCTTGAAGTATTCGGCAGATACGCAGGTCATACCGCTTTTAGAGGCGGTGTTGCTGCAGACGCTGATGCCATATTAATCCCCGAAGTACCTGTAGATTTCGATGTTTTGTACCAACACGTCAAAGATGCTTTTATTTCGCGTATCGAAAAATCAGACGTAAAAGCAGGCACTGTAATGGTTGTGGTAGCCGAAGGGCTGCGTGATGCTTCAGGTAATGAGCTGGTTGATATGAGCTCTGAGCCCGATTCATTCGGTCACAGAAAGCTTATGGGCGCTGGCAAATACGTAGTCAAACAAATCGAAGACCGCATTAAGAAAGACGCTGAAATCAAAGAATTCATGAAGCGAACAGGACAGTTTGTCGAAGGTGTATACGAAATTCCTGAAGTCCGCGACATTCGTCCCGGTCACCTGGTGCGATGCGGATTCTCTTCTGCTTACGACGCAAACTTTGGTCTTGAAGCTGGAGCAGCCGCGGTAGAGCTTATTTCGCAAGGAATCTTTGGCGTGACTGTAGCTTCTTTCCAGGGTGGCAATCTCAACTACATGGACGTCAAAGACGCCATCGTTCAAAGATTCGTCGACATGAACGATGTTGCAATCTACGAAAGCATGGGAGTATCTTTTGGTCGCAAACCAGAGAAAGCAAAAGTAAATGCTCAAAAAATCCCTGCAACACCTCGTCCGGTCCGCGCCTACTAATCTCGACCCAGATTCGAAACCGGAACTGAGAATACTTTACCGCGACGATAATTTCATCGCCGTGGATAAACCTGCCGGTATGATAGTGCACCGAGGCTGGGATAAAGACTCGATCACAGTAGCAGACATTGTACGTGACAAAATAATTGGCGCTCCAGTTTTTGCTGTACATCGCCTGGATCGCGCAACAAGCGGCGTGCTTCTTTTCGCCTTGAATGCAGACAGTGCGCGAAAAATGCAATCTTTATTTCAATCGGGTGCGGTACAAAAAAAATATTTTGCACTTGTTCGCGGACCAATGAAAGAAGAAATTTTTCTGGATCATCCAATCAAACAACGCGATCGCGAAGGCAGAGTGGAAGCGCAAACACGCTTTGTCCCTCTTGCTCATTTCGACAGATGGTCTTTGATTGAATGCTATCCGCTGACTGGAAAGCAGCACCAGATACGGCGCCATTTGAAACATCTTTCCCATCCAATTGTTGGTGACGTACGTTTTGGCAAAGGCGACGTCAATCGATATTTTCGTGAAACATATTCTTTTACGCGCATGGCTCTGCATGCCGCTTCACTTAAATTTGAAAATACTTTGATCGAGTCAGAATTCGATGGCTTTCTTTAAAAATTTCAGTTAACCGCCTCAACACTGTAACGCAAAAAATAATTTAACGGATCCCGTGACACGTGACGCGTTACAAAAAAGACAAATAGCTCTATTCAAGACTTCGATTCCCGATAAGAGGTTTGGGATATGATTGAAAAATGAAATCACTTCATCCGAACCCCAGACACAAATGGTTAACACCGCAGTTGGTTTGATTCTTGCGTCTAGCCTGGCTTTATGGGGCTATGAGACCATCAAGAAAACGAACCATGTTGGAAGCACCAAGGAAGCAATTACGAGAGCTAGAAATCATGCAAGAAGCAATTTCGAACTCGAGACAGAAGAACCTTGCTTAGCTAGATCTGGGGGAATAATCAATATTGGCGGTCAAACATTGGATATATGGGAAGTTTCTTTTCCCAGAGGCGATCGCTATGCGGCTTCGTATTACCTTTACAGCAATGGCCGCGTTTATAGAACACATTGCGATTTAGACATGTTTGTAGCGGCTCAAAAATTCGACTCGTCAAATCCAGACACTTATACAAACTGGCCAACACCAATAAAAGAAAAAATGAAAATGGTCGAAGAAGTCAGAAAGCAGGGATCGAAGTGCACTTATTATTAACTGAGTTTAGCTGGGTATAAAAATCCCATGGATTATTTTGGCGATTCAATTGAGTGCCCAAACTGCGCTGAGCTAATTAAGCAAAATGCAATTGCGTGCCGGTTTTGCAATTACGGTCTTTCTAATGACCACTACAGAAACTGTTCCTCTTGCGATGAGCGCATAAAGATTCAAGCTAAACTTTGCCGTTTTTGTGGCTCCGTAGGCAATAAGGGTCCGCGTGTTAAGGTACCCGAGCAGGTACCATCTGGAGTCTATGGTTCATCGGTCAAACAACAGGTTTTCGAAGTCACTATAAGGCAAGCCATGGCTGGTGCCCCGTGGCGCGAAATATGCATGGGACCGTTAAAAGCAGTCGGAATCGACCCAAAAGAAATTGAAGAAGAGCTGGGCAGACGCAAGGCTGGTTTACCCAAGAAAAACGATAACCAAGAAGATGGACATAACGGCTCCGAAAGTGCCGGTGTTTTCCCTTACGACAGCAACGATAGAATAATTGCTCCTTTAATCGAATCACGCGACGTCGATGTGAAACGCAAAGAAAAAGACAAAAAGAAAAACGGAAAGAAAAAAGACAAAAAGCGCGATGAGAAGGACAAATACAAGCGCAAAGACAAGAATAAAGACGAAGAAACCGAAGGGTAGTCAAGCAGCCGTCTTGTTAATTCTAAGGAATTGAGATTTTCAAGGTGAGAAAATAACCAAAAGCTTTCCACACAGCACAAGCTAAAGGTTAGGAACATGAAACTCTTGCTCTCAGTTGATGTAATGCATTTGCCACCTGATTTCGTCGAGGACTTGGCAGCAACTTTGCCATTAGACAAAGCAGACGTAACTCTTTTGTTTGTGAAAAACATTACTCCTGCTTATGAAAACGTCATCAACTCTATGGGCGATTTTGGTGATGACTGGGGACATCAAATTGAAAGGAAGGCAAAAGAAGAGCTTGGACCTTTCAAAGATGCGCTTGTCGAAAAAGGCGCCAATGTCAAAATCAAGTTTATGTCAGGTAATCCAGCTCAATCTATTGCCGACATGTCGAAAGAACTAAATGCTGATGTAACCTGCGTTTTACCTTTGAAGCATGGCAAAATTGAAGAGTTTTTTGTTGGCTCCACTTCGCGCAAAGTAGCAAAATTAAACCCAGGAACGACTCTTGTAATGCGCCCTGGCAAGAAGAGTGTGAAACATATTGTCTTTGCATTCGACGGCTCTAGCGACGCTATTGCTACAATGAACACGGTGGCATCGATGCTCAACCTGGCTGATAGCAAAGCTCAAATAACAGTATTACATGTGGTGACTATCCCACAAATGATGGCAGTAGTTCCGGAGGTTAATTTCGCTCTGGAAAAGAATCTGCTTATGCAAGGAGAAGTTCTGATCGCCGATGCTCTCAAGCAACTAAAGGACATTGGATTGGCCAATGTAAAAACAGAACTTCTTACAGGCGAACCCGCTGAAAACATAATCAATTTCGTCAAGAAAAACAATGTTGATTTGATTGTTATGGGAGCCAAGGGACACACTTCGATTGAACACGTGATATTGGGTAGTGTCACAGACAAACTGGCCACTCACGCTCCAGTATCTGTGATGATTGGCAAATCTGACAAATAATGCTTTTTCGTCGTGCATCTAGCACCGACTTCGATGGCATAGTCAAACTGCAAGACCAAAATCTTGCAAGTAATATTTCGGACGATCAAAAGAAAGATGGATTCCTGTCTGCCGCTTTCTCAGCTCAACAATTCGAATCTATGGACAATGATGGCTGCGTCATCGTCGGGCTTGATGAAAGCAGTTCGATAAAAGCATTTTTGTGTTCATCCACACCGATGTTCAACCTGCCATTTCCTTTGCCCGCTGCAATGATTGAGCGATTCAGCAATATTGAAATTGACGGCAAAGAACTATCCAATCAACAAGTTCTTATAACAGGACCTGTATGCATCGACCAATCGTTGCGCGGACAAGGCGTTCTGGAAAAGCTTTACGAAGCTTTGTACAAAGAGCTTTTCGGACAGTACAACGCTGCTGTAGTATTTGTTTCAAAAGAAAATCCACGCTCCATAAAAGCTCATGAAAAGCTAGGCATGGTTATAGTGGACGAGTTTGATTTTAACAACAAAAGCTATGTGATTATGGCACTAGTTTTGTCAGTACAGGTTTGAAAAGAATATGCTAAATATCGCATAATCTAAAAGGAGATAACCATGCTTAAGAAATCGCTTCTGGCGGCACTGACACTTGCACTTACTGTAGGCGTTGCAACATCGAGTGTTCATGCCAAAGACAAAGGTCGCGTATTGTTCGTGCTCACTAGTCACGACAAACTCGGCAATTCAGGAAAGAAGACTGGTTGGTATCTAGAAGAGCTCTCAAGCCCTTACTATGCGATTAAAGATGCAGGATACAAGATTGATATAGCCTCTCCAAAAGGTGGTGCCGCACCGCTTGACGAAGAGAGCAAAAAGCCAGAAGACGGCGCCAACAAGAGATTTCTTGCGGACAAGGACGCAATGAAACAAGTTCAAAACACTTTGGCACTGTCGAAAGTAAAAGCAGAAGACTACAAAGCCATTGTCTTTCCAGGCGGTCACGGACCCATGTTTGATCTTGCAGATAACAAAGACAGCCAAAAACTAGTGCAAAAAATCTACGAAAAGAAAGGCGTAGTTGCAGCAGTTTGCCACGGTCCTGCAGGACTTGTAAATGTCAAACTATCTAATGGAGAATTCTTGATCAAAGGCAAGAAAGTAACCGGCTTCACAAATGCTGAAGAGGACGCTGTTCAGAAATCAAAATTCATGCCCTTTATGCTCGAATCGAAATTGGCAGAACATGGTGGCAAATTCGAAAAATCTCCCTTATGGCAGTCGCATGTCACCATAGATGGAAATCTGATCACCGGACAGAATCCCAAGTCTGCCGAAGGTATGGGCAAAGAAGTAGTTAAAAAATTAGCTGCTAAATAAAGCTTGCAACCGAATTTTTAATTCCTCAGCGCTTTGAAAACGCTTGCGTGGCTCTTTATGCAAAAGATTAAACAAAATCTCTTCTAATTCAGGAGGTACGTCGTTACTCGCACTCAAAAATGGAAGTCGAGCCGGAGTTTCATGTATCTGCTGCCACATCATGTTTAACGCACTTTCAGCCATGAAAGGTACGCTTCCCGTGAGCATTTGATACATTACACAACCCAGTGAATACAAATCGCTTCTCTCGTCCAGCTCCAATGCAAGACAATGCTCTGGACTCATAAATGCGGGCGATCCCAGAACTTCCCCATTTAGAGTCAAATGGCCGTCAGTCTTATTGCGGAGACATTTAGAAATTCCAAAATCAGAAAGCTTGGCGATGAGTCTGCCATTAAGACTTTGAAGAAGAATATTACTCGACTTCAAGTCGCGATGAATGATTTGGTGCGAATGAAGAGTCGATAAGGCATCACATATTTGCACCAGAATTTCTACACATAGCTTGGGACTCAAACGGGTTTCGCGCAAGATGAGTTCTTCAAGAGTTTGTCCATCGACATATTCCATAACAAGGTAGGGCTGACCATCTTTGGTGACGTCAAAATCGTATACTCCTACGATGTTAGGGTGATTTATCGAGCTTGCCAAACCAGCTTCATTGCGCAGCCGCTGCTCGACTACTGAGTTATGAAGCAAATGAACACGCAACGACTTAATTGCCACCACTTTATTCAAAATCTTATGATGAGCCTTGTATACAATGCTCATTCCGCCTTCTCCGATAATCTCGTCGACTTGATATTTGTCATTCAAAGAAACGCCAGTCAGGTAACCTGAGGAAATCTTTACTGGTTGAGTAATATCGGCAGACTCAAAGATACTTTTTAGATGGCGCAGAGTTGATAAAAGACTCACCGTCTGCTCCGACTCTTGTAATTTCGCCAGAAGAATTTTAAGTTCGAGTTTTATATAACTGAGCGGCTTGTTCAATTGGGCTGCAACACGTTCAATCGTGTAACCTCGCTCTACAAGCTCGAGAATATCGTTCTGCTCTTTAGTAAAGGCGAACTTCCAATTCTTATCGTCTTCGCCTTTTGACCTTTTTCGATCTCGCAAAACGCGCGCAGCAACACCCGAATCCAACCAATTTGCTCCATGCATTACAGCGTTAAGAGCTCCCTGCAATTGCTCTCTGCTAGCATTCTTTAAACAATACCCATCAGCACCTGCGTTCAATGCATCCAAAAAATTGTCTTCACTTTCATTAGAAGTGAACATGATGATTTTGATGAAAGGGCTTTTCTCTTTGATAAATTGCGTCGCTTTAATTCCGTCCATTTCTGGCATAGATATATCCATAAAAATGACAGCAGGATTCAATTTTTCAGCCAAATCTAGAGCAATTTTTCCATTCTCAGCTTCTGCAACCACAAGAACACTCTCAATTTGCTCAAGAATTGCTCTTAGTCCAATCCTAGTAATCTCCTGATCTTCAGCAATGAGAACAGGAATTTTCATACTAGCGTTCATCTGCTTATCTTACGGAAGCCGTTGCTTTTCCGGTAAAGCGCTCAGAATCGGACTTTGGCGCTAATGGATTTATGTCTGAAGTTTCGCCGTTGATTGTGGTTCCACCCGAGCCGAATGTGCCCGAGCGTTTCAAGAAATCTGCTGGGAAATTCAATTTTGGTTCGGAGACTTTATCTAGACGCTTAATCTGATCGTCTGAAAGTTTAATTTCAGTGGCTCCGCAATTGTCTTCCAGCTGTTCCATTGTTCGTGCACCAATAATTGGTGATACCACACCTGGTTTAGTGAGCAACCAGGCAAGCGCCACTTTGGGTGGTGTCGTGTTCAATTCTTTAGCTACAGCTACCAGCTCGTCTACGACGTCGTAAGCTTTCTCAGTCAGATTCTCTTTAACCCAATCGCCTCGTCCAGGCTCGACTTTGCCTTTGTTTTCACGGGTAAACTTGCCAGTCAACACACCAAATTTAAGCGGAGACCAAGGAGTTACGCCCATTCCCATCTCGAGCGCCATCGGCATCAAGTCGCCTTCAACTGTACGTTCGAGCAGGGAGTATTCAATTTGAAGTGCCACCACTTTAGGCCATCCATAGTGTGCTGCAAGCATTTGAGCTTGAGTGGCTTTCCATGCAGGCGTGTCTGAAAAACCGATATAACGCACTTTGCCAGACCGCACGAGGTCGTTCAAAGTGCTCATTGTCTCTTCGATTGGCGTGTTTTTATCCCAACAATGCATCCAGTACAAGTCGACGTAATCAGTTTGCAGACGTCTGAGCGATTCGTCTAACTGGCTGTACATGGCTTTGCGACTGGCGCCTCCGCCGTGAGGATCGCCCTGATACAAAGAGCCAAAAAATTTGGTGGCAATCACTAGCTGGTCACGACGAAAGCCTTTTTTGGTCACAAAATCGCCGATTATGACTTCAGAATGTCCCTTAGTATAAAAGTTGGCGGTGTCGATAAAATTGCCGCCTTTGTCGATAAACGTTTGCAGAATTTTGTGCGACTCTTCAGGAGTGGAGCCCCAACCCCAGTCCATACCGAAAGTCATTGCCCCAAGACAGAGCGGGCTTACGCGCAGACCCGATTTTCCAAGTGTGACAAAGTTATTTAGCGGCATGACATCCACCTCCAGTTTGTGCGAGTTGGAAGATGATACACGAGCGTCAGATTTGCAACATTAACGTTACCGGCGAGTGAAACGAATAACTCTTTTCTCGCTATCCACAACAAATTGAGATGATCCAAAAAAGTCCTGACCAAGAACAGAGTGTCCGATGTTCATGACATGAACTCGAAAATCGAGCATTTTTTTTGATTCGAGCTGAATATCCGAAATCCGGTAAACATAGGCTTCTTGTGCAGCACCGCCCACACCACCGATTGCTTCGACGTCAAGAGGCTCTTTCATCATGAGTCCCAGGCGCCAGGCGTCTTGCATCGAAAGTACAGTCGTTGGCGCCCCTGTGTCAAAATTCATTTCAAGTGGCGTGTTATTGATTTTAGCCTGCACCATCATGTTACCGTTTGCCATTCGGTACGGAACCTCAATCGAATCGAAAGTGCCTACATGCTTTGCACTTCCGCCTTTTTTCACGAAGTGAATATAGCTCCCCCGAGTATCAATTCGATATGACAATCCTTCAAGAAAAGGCTGTCCGACAAGAATTTCGGGCTCGTTTTTTACGACCGAGGCATTAACTGTACGTTTAATTTTGCCAATTTGAATTTCAATCGGCATTTCCCAGTGTTCAAAACTACCACCAGCTCCGCTAGATCTTTCTGTAGCCTTGCCTTCAGGCGTTTTAATGCCTAACTGTTGCAGCGTCTCCCAACCGATAACTACTTTGTAGGCGCCAGTATCGAGCATCATTGTGGTTGGTCGACCGTTAATCCAGCCTTTTACTCTCATTCTTGTGTGAACGTCGATCCAGAATGGAACGTGATCCTGTTCTGGAATTACATCTGGTTTTTCTTTTTTTAGCTTTTCCAGTTTCGCATCAGCCGTGATAGCAGCACCAGTCGCTGCAGCGGTCTTGATTCCCTGGGTCTTATCGTCTTTTTTTGGCTGTTTGGAATCCTTCTTAGAATTAGGTCCAAGTGATACCAACAAACTGACTCGACCAGTGCGAGCAGCCTCCATTCGTTGTTTCACCCAATCTTCGCATTTTGAAAAATGAGACGACTGATGTGATGAATTTCTCAAAACACTTGCTACACATGCCGCAGCAAGTTCTTCAGCACCTTTGTTATCTTTTTGAAGAAAAACATCGTACCGTTTCTTGTCAGTTGAAGACAGCAAACCCACTTCAAGGTCGTACTTTTCTTTGAAGCCCGGATCGCTAGCGATATCATTCAACGCTTTCGCCACAACATGTCCGACTTCGCCTAAAAGCGCATGTTCAAAATAATAATCTGGGAATTTTTCACTCAACTCTTTGGAACCAGGTTCGGTAGGTCGCTCCCATATGTATATGTCACTACCAATGGTGCGCCCTGGTTCTTGCGAAAGCGTAATGGCCTCAAGACCTGGCTTGGAAACGCGCCAATCTTCCGGAAACTTGTCGGTGGAATTAGTACCTACATAAATGGTCGTTCCACTGTTGTCCAAGATTTTCAAAACGTACGCAGGAAGCTTTAAAAGCGCACTTCTAACACAAGAAACAGTGGAACTTTCTACAGGTGGGTGTCCCGGAACGGTCGGAGCAATTACCTCAATGCGCTGCAACACACTCGAGCTTCGAGCTTGCGAATAACGCCCATGCGGATCTAAACGTTTAATAAACTCTTTTGCACTTTGCTCTGCGGGCTGCCCCTTGAACTTGGCAATTATCTCTTGATAGCTTTTCAAGGCGCGTATACGATCACCCATGGCATAATACGAATGCCCCAAATAAGTGTACACTTCAGCTTTTGCATCGCCTTTTTTTATTTCGCTTTCAAAAGATTTGATAGCGGCGCTGTAGTTGCGGTTTTTATAAAAAGCAACACCAGCTTCATACCCGCTAACGCTTTGTGCAAAAGCATTTTGAGACACTAGTAACAATGTCATAGAAACGGCTAAAAATGCTGTCTGCTTCAGTATTTGCATGATTCAAAATATTATAAACGGACACTGCCTTTGACAAGGCAAGAAGCATAGTACAAAATCTAAAAAATGAATCTTGAACTGGAAATTGTCAAACGATTACTGACGGCAGCCTTGCTGGGAAGTCTCATAGGGGCTGAACGCGGACGCAAAAACCGTGGCGCAGGACTTCGCACTCACGCAGTAGTTTGCACTGCTTCTGCCTTGATTATGATCGTTTCGGCATATGGTGGCTTTAGTATGATGAGCGGAAACGACATTCGCTTTGATCCCACAAGAATGGCTGCACAAGTCATTAGCGGTATCGGTTTTCTTGGTGCGGGGATAATAATTTTCCGCAAGAATCAAGTCCGAAACTTAACTACAGCAGCTAGCGTCTGGGCTGTTGCCGGAGTTGGATTGTCGACTGGAGCCGGAATGTATTTTACTTCTATTGCAGCCACAGTAGTGTTATGCATAATCTTATCCTTGCTGAAACCGCTTGAACTTAAGCTTTTCCCCGATCGTCATATCAATAATCTGAAAATCGAATTATCCAATGGACTCGATGGAGTAAAGGCTGTTGCTCAAAAGCTAAAAGAATCTGGTCTTCAGACAGTTTCTTTAACAGTCAAACACGCTCAAGGCGACCAGAAAGGCGAACTGAGAGTACAGGCTGCCGGACAGGAAGAGGTTTTCGTCAAACTAATCGAAGATTTTCAGCACATGCCCGGTATTGAAGACGTCGAATTCGACGGTCATATTTACGGTGTGCACAAAGAGTTGATTTGAAAAACAAAAAAGAGCTCCTAACTTTCCTAGCGCTTTTGCTTGTATTAACTGCAGCCTGCTATATTCCAATTATTTCGGCACATTCTATCAAGGCTGGAGATGGTCTCTATTCCTCGCTATTGATGTGGTGCCCGGGAGCTGCTGCAATCTTAACGACTTTAGTCTTTGCTGAGGCTCGAAAAAAGTTTTTGAAAACGCTAGGGCTACTTCCAGGCAAACCCATTTATTGGCTCATAGGTTATACCTTTCCATTGGTTTATGGATTAGTCGCCTATTCATTAATTTGGACAAGTGGGATTGGCGGATTTCCCAACCAACAATATTTTATTGCAGCTTTACGCTCGTATCCACAACTCTCCCCAGACCTTGCCGCATTGGCATTGGGAGCCCACATGATGAGCGTGGATTTCATCATGAATTTGCATCGAGGATTCGGCGAAGAATTAGGCTGGCGCGGCTTTCTAGTCCCAAAATTAAACGAGTCGATGTCCTTTGCCAAAACTTCAACCGTTATCGGTTTAGGTTGGGGACTATGGCATGTACCCGCCATAATTTTAACGACCGATTACAACAACGGCTCGGCTGTTTGGCTAGGCCTTGCCTGTTTTGCAGTTTTAGTAGTTAGCGTTAGTTTTATACTGAGCTGGCTGCGATTGCAGTCAAACAGCGTCTGGCCATGCGCAATCTTGCATATAAGCCATAACGTAGCCATTCAAGGCATATTCACGCCACTTACAATAACGCGCGAATACACACCCTATTTTGTCGACGAATTTGGAATAGCACTTGCAGTGGTTGCAGCCATATTTGCTTATATTGTCTGGAAAACGGAAAATGCAAAAGACAAGAATTTATGAACTAATACTGCAAGTCTTACTTATAGTGATTCTATTGCCTGCTTGCGATGATCGTGATGGTACCGAATTTTCTCGCACCAACCATGCTCTTGTTGAAGTCGCCGGGACAAGACAAAAAAGTTCGTTTTCCGGCAATCTCAAAACGATAGGAGAACCTCCGTTAGAAGAATTCGATGCCCCTGTGGTTTATCGCTTCTGGTTCTACGGCACCTATCACTACAAAGTTCTAACCTTATGTAAAAATTCTAAAGGAAAGACTTTCGCATACTTTTATTCCTGGAACGGTGCATCCCCTTCTTCCCCCATTCACTTGTTCAAAAAATGGAAGTGCGAACTTTCTTCTCAGAAAACGGCCCAGGCGATGGAACTTATTGAAACCAATCACTTTTGGGATAAAAATGAGTCCGTAAAAATCCCTATTGCTTATTTAAACACTGGCGCTCACTTATATGAAATAGAAGGCAAACAAGGAAAAAAATCAAAAATAGCCTTTTGCAATACGAATCAAGGAAAAGACTTTGAATCCGATTGCCTAAATTTATGCAAAGCAATCTTTGAATTAACCGGTGAAAAATAAGTTAATCGCGAACGCACACGACCAGGCGATAAAGTGGCTTAGTGAATGGCTCATCCAGATGATTTTCGATCAGGTATCTATTTAACGCAGCAGCATTGGCATCTGCCATTTGTGAGGCGATGAATTGTCCTGCCCACAAAGCTATATTGCCATATTCAGCAGCCTCACAACGAAATCCAAGTGCAGACAAATAACCCATGACCCATCCAGTTTCGGGTAATTTCCAATCAACGTGTTGACGGATGAATTCGTTCTCGCATACGCCAAGCACCGCTTCTTGTGCCTGACTTGATTGAATACTTGGATAATTTAGAATGATCATTTTGCGCGCTACACGTGCAAGTTTAGAAAGAAACGTATCTCGCGCATCTGGATGCACATGTTCCAAAACATCAATAGCTGCCACTATATCGAACATTCCGTCATCAATTTCCATAGTGGCAAAATCACCGCCTGTAGTGGCGGGATCGATCACTTCCACAATTGTAGAGGGCATAAAAAGTGCAAGCGCGCCATCCAGTCCGCCAATGTCCAGCACTGTATCGCTTTCTTCTTTCAAATCGTTGATAACACGAGCAGCCGCATTCAGTCGAATATATCTATCCCAGGTCAAATTCGATTTCACTAAATGGTCTTGAAAGCTGACTCGACAAATTCCTTCCTTGGTTCCAGGAATGAGCTTGAGACCCTCAAGCGCTGCTAAGGCGTGCATAGAGTTTAAACCTCTTCATTTGATTCAGAGGCATTGTATAGCATTGAGCCAAAAAGTTTCAAAAGAGCTGGAATCACGACAAGTGTAAGCAGAGTTGAGCTAATCATGCCACCTAGAATTACAATCGCTAGAGGCTGCTCAAGCTCGCGTCCCGCACCACCAAGGACCGCGATCGGTAATACTCCAAGTGCGGCAGTGAGAGCAGTCATAAGGACAGGACTGAGCCGATCCATGGCGCTCGTGCGAATCAAAGTCTCCAGGTCTTTTTCATGCTTTTGCAGATTTTCGAAATGACTCACGAGCATAATGCCATTTCGTGTGGAGATTCCAAACAATGTGATGAATCCGACCATTGAACCCACGCTTAGTACCGCTCCAGAAAAGAGAACTGCCCAGATGCCACCAATAAGCGCAAGGGGCAAATTAGCCATGATAAGAAGCGCGCCACGCCATGATTTAAAAGCCATAGTAAGCAAAACAAGCATCCCCAGAAGCGCAGTTCCGCACAAAATTCCAAGCTGATTGCGAGCTTGTTCTTGTGCCTCAAATTGACCGCCATAAACCACATAATAAGACTGCGGCAATTTGACTTGCTCTTTGATTTTTCTGCGAGCCTCGTCAATCACACCACCCAAATCGCGTCCAGAAACGTTTGCCTGAACAACGACTCGGCGCATGACATTTTCATGGCTAATAGTGTTTGGACTGTTGCCTTCTTTCACTTCAGCAAGCGCACCAATAGGAACTTTGATACCAGATGGAGTATCAACCAGAGTTGACGTGATTATGCTCATGTTATTTCTAAACTCTGGTGCGAAAAGAACATATAAATCAAATGCTTTCTGTCCTTCTAAAACCTGCGAAACTGCCATGCCTTTGAAAGCAGCCTCAATAGAGTCAGCCAGGTCCTTCACACGAACACCGTATCGAGCAGCAGCGGTGCGATTAATTTTTATAGACACCTGTGGCACAGGTATAATCGGCTCTACATGCACATCAACAGCGCCTTTGACACTCTTCATAGTAGTCTCGATTTCTTTTGCTTTTTCATGTAAAGTATCAAGATCTGGTCCGAAAATTTTTATAGCGATTGCAGCGTTCACACCAGACAAAGCATGATCCATACGATGCTGCAAATAAGACCCAGAGTCGCTTATGAGCCCAGGTATGTGTGAAAACTCGTGTCTGATGTGATAGAGAATGTCTTTTCTATTTTTACTGTCAGGCTTGAGACGAATGTCGTACTCGCTAAAATTGCTTGCACCATAATCTTCTCCACCTTCCGCACGCCCCGCTCTCTGGTCTGCGGCAAGCACATTGTGCTGTTTGACCAGGTGCGAAGTAAGCTCTTTGCCAATGTTTGTAGTAGTTGTCAGACTCGTTCCCGGCATCGAGGTAGCAACTACGATGACATTGTCTTCATCAAATTCAGGCAAAAACGTTGTTCCCATAACGAACAGGGGCAACATCGACAAAGCAAGCAATAATCCCGATCCAGCTAGAATAGACTTTGGAAATCTCAAGCTGATATCTAAAGCAGAGCTATAAATCTTTTTTAGAAAAACAACAAAATTGGTTTCGCCGCTGGGAATTGATTTCAAATTGCGCAAAAGCAAATAACTAAGCGCTGGAGTAACTGTCAATGCCACCAAGAGTGACGACAACAAAGAAATAAGATAGGCGTCTGCAAGTGGGCTGAATATTTTCCCTTCTAGTCCACTTAAACTCAAGACTGGCAGAAAAACCAGAGCTACTATAAAAGTTGCGTAGACAACTGAGTTGCGAACCTCGGATGAGGCGGAATAAATCACACGCCACACTGGTTTTGGAGATGCTGAAAGTTTGTTTTCGCGCAGACGGTGGCAAACATTTTCCACGTCTATTATGGCGTCGTCAACCACTTCGCCAATAGCGATTGCAAGCCCTCCGAGTGTCATTGTGTTAATGGTATAGCCCTGCCATTTAAGCACGATAATAGCTGAGAGCAATGAGAGCGGAATAGCAACAAGCGAGATAATTGCTGCTCTCCAGTTCTGCAAAAAGACAAAAAGAATTATGACTACTAACACGCCGCCAAGGATCACAGCTTCGCCGACGTTTTTGACGGCGATTTCGATAAAGTCTGCTTGTCTAAATGTGGTGACTACTTTTACATCTTGAGGAAAGCTTGATTTAAGATCATCCAGTGCTTTCTCTACTAACCTGGTGGTCTCAAGAGTATTAGCCCATGGTTGTTTCATGACGGTCATTACGACACCAGGATGACCATCCACTATGGCATCGCCGTATTTGAACTGGGGTCCAAGCTCGACTTTGGCTACATTGTTCAGAAGGACAGGAAGTCCGTTTCGACTCTTAATTACTGTCGCACCAATTTCAGCTGGTGAGGTTACACGACCCAGTCCGCGGATGAGTTTTTCACTATCTTGATTGCGTAAGATTCCGCCAGCAGCATTTATATTGCTCCCTCTTGCTGCGTCAATAACATCTTTGAGAGTAACATCGTATTCCTTTAGTTTTTCTGGATCTACCTGAACCTGGTATTGTTTAACGTCACCGCCTATGGTGACTACGTTTGAAACTCCAGCAATAGCCATTAGACGCAAGCGCACTGTCCAGTCGACAAGTGAGCGCAGGTCCATTGTGGTAGTGCCACCCTCGCCTTGTCCAGTCGAGTACATTCCAATTTTCAAAATGTCTCCAGCCGCCGTAGTAATTGGAGCAAGTACAGGCTCCTTAACTCCGTCTGGCAGCTCTCCTCTAGTGGAACTCAGTTTTTCAGTTACCAGCTGGCGGGCAGTAAAAACGTTACTGTTATCTTGAAAAATGACAGTGATAACGGACAATCCAATAGTCGAAATAGATCGCACTACTTTGACATTTGCTACTCCATTGATGCCAGATTCAAGGGGTCTTGTAACCAGAGCTTCAACTTCTTCCGGTGCATAGCCAGGCGCTTCGGTCAAAACTACTACTTGTATAGGTGCAAAGTCAGGAAACACATCGACAGGCATTGTCATGGTTGAGTGGACACCAAGAACAAACCAACACAGGGCGAGGATATTAACTACCCAGGGATTCTTTATTGCCCAGCGAATAATTTTATTCAGCATCTGAAGAACCTGATTTCTTACCGCGCTTGAGCGCAGCAACCCAGATTAACACCGTGACCACAGCAGTCACAAAGCCCACGAAAAAGAATATGAGCATCTGCACTGGTCCGCTAGTTTTGGCTCCTTCATGCTGGTGTTCATCGTGATTTGCTTTGTCTTCATCAGCGTGATCCTTTTCGGCATCGGGCTTTAATAGTGCTTGAGCAGCTAATTGGGCAGCGCCAGAGGTCACAACCATGTCGCCTGATTTCAGTCCATCTACAATTTCGACTTGATCGTTTGCATGGTTTCCGACGCTTACAAATCTGGGCTCGAAATGATTTTCATGGCGCAAAAATACATACGGCTTTTCTTTAAAAACAGAAATTGCAGACTCAGGTACGACAAGCGCTTGCTTGTCTCCGTCACCTGTTGCAATCTGCGCTTCGACGAACATACCTGGGCGCAAAATTCCTTTGGGATTTTGAACAACTATACGCACATGCAATGTTTTGGTATCTTCGTCTACGATTGACCCTACCGACGAAATTGTGCCGTGCAAAACTTCTTTAGACGGTGTCGTAATAGTTACTTGCTGGTTGAGTTTGACTTTCGGTATTTGCTCCTGGTACACATCTACCATAACCCAGACTGGATCTAGGTTTACGATTGAAAAAACTGTATGTTCTGCGTCTACACGCTCGCCCAGTGTGATATTACGAGTGGTGATAGTGCCACTTACCGGAGCTAGTATAGGAAGGTCGGCTGTAACCTGTCCCGATTTGAGCGCTCTGTCAACAGTATTCTCGGCTATGCCCATAATTTTCAGCTGCCCTTTTGCAGATGCAATTGTGACGCTAAGCTCTTTTTCAAGCAGTTTCACATCTTGCATCGACCGTTGCTGCAGAGTCTGCAATTTGACCTGTGCCGATTGGTAAGCATTTTTAGCTTGCTGGTAATTTTTCAAGGCTGAAATGCCTTCTTTGAGCAAGCCTTCCTCACGATCAAAAGTGACTTTAGCCAGGTCTACGGTGTTCTGTTGTAGTTTGATATCACTGTCGTACTGAGTTTTGACTTTAGCTATTTCGCCATAGATTCGGGTCTTTTCGTTAATCAGTTTGGTTAAATTGTCTGCGACTTCGATACTATGCACAGTGGCAAGCGTTTCGCCTTGCTTTACCACGTCGCCTTGCTTGGCAAAGACTTGTTTGACCACTCCAGACACAGAAGGGTTAACATCGAAAGACTGAGTTTCTGCCGCTTTGACTTCTCCAGTTGCCTGAAGCGAATTCTTAACGATACCCATTTTTACTGCTTCGACTTTAATTTCGAGCGCCAGAATTGCTTGTTCGTCAACTTCAACTCGTTGGGGGGCACCGTCATTTCCATTATGCTGGAAAGCTTCGTTATCGCCCTCATGCGCCAGAACAGCTCCAGCAAACGAAGTCAGGAACCAAATGCAGCAAGCAAAAAGCCTTGCTTTGCCGCTTTCAAGAAAAATACTCACACCGACAACCCACCAGTCAAAAATACCCTTAGCTTACAATTTATGCCAGCATAATATCATCGTGGAAACAGGTATCAATTAATGGTTTTCATTTTCAATCTGGTAACAGTATAATTTGCTGATGATTGAGGAAGAAGCGCTAATTAAATCGTCGATAAAATTTCAGTTCCTGAAAATTGACATTCATGATTTGCAGTACGAAGATGACGGCGATTGGCTGAATATCACTGTGTCTTGCACAACCGAAGATTCGATGGTACGCGTGCATGGTCCCATTGTCACTGCAGCACAACTAGAAGCATTTGGCGACCAAGTCAGAAAACTCAGTCGCGGACTTTATGGCACAGCTAATCTTGCAAGTGAAGAGCCTTTTTTGAACATTCAGATAAAGGCAGATAAGTCATGGCAAGCTATAATGACTATCGAAATAACTCCCGACTATTTCAATCAAAAACACAGTTATACTACTAGCCTCGACAAGGCCGATCTTGAATGCTTGACCTTGCAATTGAATGAGGTAAAAAACAAATGAGAAAGTTGATGTTTGCATTGGTGATGATAAGTGCACTCAGTGTAAATCTTGATGGAAGCACCGTTTATGCCAAAGCAAAAAAGGCAGCCACAGTAACCAAAGCACAGGCTTTAAAAATGGTGGCAGCAAGACCTGAAGTGAAAAAATTCATGGCAAACGTTCAAGTAGCGGGCAAAGAACGCGGATGTACAGCCAATATTGAATACGACAGACTCGAAAATGGAGAACATGTCATTCATGTTTTCGAACTTGTCCCAGATGGAGACGATTCCGGTCATACAGCCACTTTCAATTGGTACCATGTGAATGCAAAAACGGGCAAAATTTCTAAAGAATTTTAGTCTGACATTAGTCGCTTTTGTGTTTGCGTCTGCTTTTGCGTTTGCAAAAAGCGATGCCAAAAATGAAGAACGCCGAGGCTATATTGGCGTTACTTTTTATTCAAACGGAAAAATCAATAAAGTATTACCAGGTACTGCAGCCAAGAAAGCAGGATTAAAAGATGGCGATCGCATTATTACAATCAATAGTGTCAGCACCGAATTCATGGACAAAGAACAGCTGGCAGAAAGAGTGAGCGGTCCTGAAGGAACTAAAGTCTATCTTGGAATTGAAAGAAGCGGAAAACGATTCGCATGTGTTTTGACTCGGTCGCTCAGTCAAAAAACTCTACTGGAGAGTGCAGGACTGACTGAGATTCCCAAACAAAAGAACGATAGCAAAGAACCAGAAAAAATTTCACCTCCAGTATTAATAGGCAAGCGAAGCAAAGATACAGACTACATCGAAAAAAGCGTACTGAAAGGCTTGTCCAAAATACCAAAACCTATTCGCGATAAACTTGCAAACAGCGGACTCAAAATACAGATTGTGTCTTCGCTTATCGACGCAGACCCCGGGCTTCGCGGCGGAAGACCAAGCGGCTATACGCATGGTGGCGGCTGGGACAACTGCCCAGGAAGATACGATGATACAAGAAGGACAATTTTTATTGGAGAGCGCAATGGTTGGCGCAATCAGCCGATGGCACTCAATCAAGGCGCAGAAGGCATTACAATTCACGAAATGGGTCACGCCTTTGACGATCAGAATTATTGCTCAACGTCAGAAGATTTTAAAAAAGCATATGGCGAAGATACCAAAAGCCTGACAAATGAAACACGATTGATTTATCAAGTTTATTTGCAAGAAGGCGCAGCCGGACCAGCCGAGATGTTCGCCGAACTGTTTCACTGTTCTTTCAGCAATGAAACATCGCATCGCGGAATGGATCAGGCGAAAGCCTTCCCCAGGTGTTATGCCTATGTACAAAAACGCACGGGCAAATATACTTATTGATAACATGACAAAGAATCGCGCCCTACCTGCTATTTTTCTTGCCTTAGCTTCTTCATTTTGTGCGGGCAAATCTTTTGCCGAGCAGAATGCAAAAGAGCCTGAAGCAAAAGTGGGTGATATCGGAGTTCATCTCTATTCAAACAAAACAATCAAGACCATAGACAAAAATTCAACCGGAGCAAGCGCACGACTTTTGCCCGGAGACCGAGTTCTTTCTCTAGATGGAATTCCGGCTGCAAATCTTTCAACTGACGAAATGACCAAACGATTTTCTGGTCCAGAAAAGTCTTACGCGGTGCTGCAAATTGAACGCGCAGGAAAGAAATATGTTTGCAAGATAATGAGATTAGCATCAGGATCTGCAAATGGTGAAGTTCAAAAGCAACAAAAGGATTATTCAAAAATTACAACTCCAGTAATAGAAATTTCGCGTAAGTCGTCATACAGCGAAGGTATACGACAGGACGTTCTTGAAGGTTTATCGCAAATCCCTAAATCGATTCGGGACGATATGAACGCATGGGGTCTAAAAGTAAAAATAGTCCCCTCAATTGTCGATGACGATCGAAGCCTGGTTCAGGACCGTCCACGCGGCTATACACATGGCGGAGGATACGACAATTGTCCTGGGATGTACTGCAATAAAGTGATTTTGATACCGGAACGCGTTTCATGGAAGAACAGCCCTATGGGGCGCAATCATCAAGTTACAGGAACGATTTTGCACGAAATGGGACATGCATTCGATCACTTTAGAAATGCATCAACTTCAGAAGATTTTGAATCTGTTTATCAAAGCGATGCAACTAAAATTCCAGGCGAGGGCAGAAGACGATGGGAGTATTATTTGCAAGGAGACGGCGGAGGACAATCTGAATGTTTTGCAGAACTTTTCGCGCATTACATTGCTCAGGACAAAAATCGTTCTGCAGGAATAGATAACGCATTTCCAAAAACGTATAAGTACATGTCCAAAATGATAGGACCTCTAAAGTAGCAAAATTGCACCTTTTAAGCTACCTCTTCAGACTACACTTACAAGCGATGTAGCAAATTTACGGTCACCGACCGCACACGTTTCTCGGGCATCAAAAGCCCGGAACAGTGCTATCTCTGACCGCTTGGAAGATTTAATCTAATTTGCACTCTTTAGGCTACACTGCCCTTGCGCGAAGATCTGGCAAAGTAGTACATTGAATACATGACCTAACACCTTTTAGGGTCACATCGATATCCGAATTTAATTCATCTGCCGAGCCAACCGGACATGGTTGGTCTGGATTTTTGCACCGATTGAGGAGACATTATTCTATGTTCGCGTATCAAATGTCAGTCCAGACTCCGGTTAGAACGAAAAACCTTACTGCTCAAGAAGAAGCCAATCTGGGCAGACGTGCGCAAGCTGGAGACAAAGCCGCCGCAAACGCGCTGATCATGGCAAATTTAAAACTGGTCAATGCACTTGCTAGACGTTACGACCAGGGTCTTCCCAATGCCGATTTATTCCAGGAAGGCTGCATCGGACTTATGAATGCGGTAAACCACTTTGATCCAAACAGAGGAAACAAATTTTCTACTTATGCTGCCTGGTGGATTCGCGAAGCCATTAACCGCGCCATTTCCAACAAGTCCCGCGTAGTCAGATTGCCTGTGCACTTAAACGAATTAATGACAAAAATTAGACGAGTTCGCTCCGAACTTTCTTTGAAATTAGGTAAACAGCCGACCTTGCAACAAATCGCTACTGAGCTTAATGAGCGCCCAGAGCGCATCAAAGCTGCGATAGCCAGCTCCAAAATGTGCTTATCTCTGGACCAACCTGCCAGTTTGAATGAGGAAGACAAACTCACCATTGGTGATACCATCGAAGATGAATCAGCACAGGAGTTAGTTGGAAATTTAGAAGCCAGATATTTGAAACAAAGAATGCATCAATTCCTCGATAAGTTATCCGAGCGCGAACGCAAAGTAATAACCATGCGCTTTGGCATCGGAGCACCTCAAGAGCTTAGCCTTCGCGAAATCTCAACCGAACTTGGCTTGACCCGCGATCAAGTTGGCAAAATTTCTTATCTTGCAATGAGAAAATTAAGAAAGATGCTACCAGAAGATGAGTTCTGCAATTATCTTGCTTAGTGCCTTCTACTCAACAAACCGTTAATCAAAAAAGAAACTACAAAAGACAAAATTCCACCTACCAGGAATTGCCATCCTTTTGAGTTTGGCTCATCTTTATTTCCTAGTGAATTTTTTGGGTTAGTCGGATCATAATAAATTTCCAACGCTCTACCATTGGGAAAGTATTTCGCAAGCATGGAGTCCGCTTCTTCAACCAAGCTGGGATTTTGCGTCCCTAATTCACATTCGCCCTGGTAATCTTTTCCTTCGACTGCATACTTATACTGCAATCGCACTCTGTAGTAATAAGGTCGACGTCCAAAATGAACTACAGCTCCATCTGTGACTTTAGCGTAAGTTCCAACCCACTTGCTTTGCACCGATGCCAGATGAAAAAAATAAACTGAGACGCAAATTGATATTATCCCAATAGCACCAAATATGATGACACCCTGTGGAGAAACTATTTGTTCAATTTTCAAATTTCTATTTTGCATTTTGATAAATCACAAACATACTAAGAGAGTACCAGCCAACAATAAAACGGCACCCAACGCAAGCTTCCAGGTCAGTTTCTCTCCCAGGAAAATAATTGCCAGAATCATGGTCATAAACAGGCTGAGCCTATCGAGCGTAGCGACTTTACTAGCGTCGGCTATTTTTAACGCCTGAAAAAAACAAAGCCACGAGGCAGCTCCAGCAATTCCGGATAGAAGAACAAATTTCCATGTATCTAAATTGAACGCGGCTAGACCGTTGGTTTTACTATGCCAAGCTTGAGCAGCAAAGGCCAAAAGTAGTACAAAACTCATCACAAGCGACCTGATTGTGGTAGCAGTGAGCGAATCCACCGTTTTCATGCCGAGCTTGCCGAAGATCGAGACCAAACTGGCAAACAAAGCAGACAAAAGACCTAATGCTACCCAGTTCAAAATTTTGCCCCCTCGGCTTGTGATTCTTTGCATTTGCACATACTGACAGCCCTGCTTTCTGCCCACCCACGCCTGTGCTTCCGCCATATTAGCAAATTGTTAGCGCAGTGCCCTATAAAAGTGGTCTCAAGCCGCATTATTAGCCTATGATTGGCATGGAAACTGAGATCCTTTTCGCATGGATTTACAAAAACTGTCAGCACTAAGTTATACATCCAAAACCTGGCTTGCGCTTGCTTATAGCCTTGTCTCTGTTAGCGCCACTTGCCAACATGCCATCGCTCAAGGACCGGCGCCGACATCGGGTGCGCCATCGGCCCCAATGACAAATACATCAAGAGTGGAACTAAGCCCTGCAGCGACTCCTCTCTCCAAACCAGCAGGCTCGACAGGCGACCCTGCACAGAATTTACCAGAACTAAATTACAAAGCTCCTGGCGGAGCGCAATCAATCATCGACGATCCTGCCAAATCTGGCTCGCGCAATATTGAGTCCGATGTGCCTCCGATGCCTCTTGCTTCTGACGCTGAGCCAGGCGGACCAGCCAACGCGCCGGTGTCAGCGACTATTCGCTACGACGTAGACGCTGATGGGCAGACTAAACCTACCGACCCTTCACGGTCTAACGACGGCATATCGATATTTCAATCACTCGACGAAGCTTTGGCTAAAAGCCCACGAGCAGCAGCTATTCGTGCCTTGTTTCCAGTCGCCAAATCTGAGTTCATGCGTGCCACTGAACAGGCTAGTCCTCAATTCAACAAAGATAGCGGTATCGCTGCAGAACAAACCTTTAGAACAGGAACGATTATCACTGTAGAGCCGCCCTGGAAACTTGTCTTTCGTCTGATCGTGGCCAAAAAATTCGTCGATCAGCAAAAATTGGACTTGATGGCAGATCTCTGGAGACTTCGCGCCGAAGTTCGTCGTACTTATACCGAAGTTGTAGTTGCCCAGGAAACACTTGAAACTCAAGCCAGCTTATATGACCTTGCGCACACATTGCGCGTAGTTACTGAAAAACGTTTTCAGGCAGGCGATGTTCCTGAACTCGATTTGCTAAAAGCTCGTCTTGCTGAATCACAATACGACGTTGAGCGACTTGTGGCAGAACGTCGGGTGATTAGAGCCAAGCAACAATTGAATATTATTCTTGGTCGAAAACCAGAAGCACCAATTACGGTGCCACGACTGCCTGCATTCTTAGGCGAAGCAAAAAATGCTGTGCAAACAAAACATCCTCTCTTGCCAGATTTTTCTCGTCCCGAACGTCCACTGGAGAGCTTTATTGCTCTCTCCAACAAATTCAGATATGAGCTTAAGAGTCTTGATCAACAGTTGTTGGTGAACAAAGCAAATTTGCAGCGAGTATATGGAAACATGGTTCCCAACGTTCAATACTGGACAGGAAACTCGAATACATATAACTTGCCTTCAGGACCTCGTTTGTCTGCTTATTACTTTGGTGTCAATATGCCCACCAACCTGACCGACTTTGGTCAGGGAGACCTGGCAAAATTCAAAGCTTTAGCCAGACAATTGAATTATCAGGTCGGATCACAGAAAAACATTATCACAGGCGAGGTTAGCTCAGCCTATAACAATTTGCTTGCTGCCAGACAGAAATTGCAAAACTACGAAGAACATATTTTGCACGACTCGTTTGAAGTTGCCCGTCTTGCAAGACGCAGTTATGAAGTCGGTCAGTCTGACATTACATCTACACTTCAAACTCAACAAAACAACGTGCTAATTCGAAGCTTATATCTGCAAGCGATCCAATTGTATCAAGACGCATTCACCGAGCTTGAGATGGCATGCGGCATTCCGCTACTCGAAAGCGACTAGTGAAAAGCGAAACTTATTAGTTTTGAGGAACCGGTCCAAGCAATTCGCCAACCCGACCGTAAGGAAATACTGGCGCGCCGCTTGCATTTTGCTGAATGTTGAATTGTTGCAAGTATTTGTTTGCGCTGCTTGAGCCATAAGCTCCGACAATAGGTGCAATGATTGCAGGCGAAATGTCGTTGATAATATCGAGCATAACAAGAGTGGCAATCTGTGCCTTTGTTGGTCCACCTTCGGTGCCAGGCAATGTAGATTTTGGCTCGACTGCTTTTGCTGTTTTGTTGAACCAACCAGTTTTACGAAATGCACCTGTCGGCACAAAAGTAATAGCTTTGGCATCAGCAGAAAGTCCCGCTGCACCATCGGTCAATTTCACATCGCTTACAGGAATGCTAAAAAAGTAAGCACGCGGCGAGTCGAGCAATTTGATTTCGTTAAATTGAAAGTCTTGCGAAGTACCAGCAATTTTGCCGCCTGGCAAAGTTTGAAACGTAATACTTGCATCGTTAATACTGGCGACTTTACCAGTGAAAACACGTCCGTCAGTAAGAGTTATAGAATCCTTGCTTCTGGTCTTATCCAGATGAGAGAGATAGTCACCTTCAAAGAAATAGACCAGACCAGAAATTGTCGAAGCCTGACCAGCTGCGTTTGGTGCTGTCTGAGCTCCTGCAAATTTTGATGAGATCATTTTGCCAGACAAAACTTTGTGTCTATCAAATAACCATTCAGGAACACTGTGCACTGTAATGTTTTTACCTTGCATTTTTACAAGTCCATTGCGCAATAGAATCAATCCCATTTTTTCGGTATCGATCCGAGTTTCAATAGACTGTCCGACATCATTTCCAGCCGTAACCATATTTAGTGGCACCGACCAGGCCGGAGCAATGCTTGTCGCTAAAGCTGTAGTTAATAGAAACAGGCTTTTAGCTTGGTTCTGCATGCGTTTTTTCCTCAGTAAGTTCTTTGTCTTCAGGGTCTTTGTTGATCAAGGTATAAATAGTCGGCAAAACAATCAAGGTGAGCAAAGTTGCGGACACCAGTCCACCAAGCACTACAGTGGCAAGCGGTCTTTGCACTTCCGCACCAGTGCCTGTGGAAAAGATTTTGGGAAGTAATCCCATGATCGCCACAAGCGCGGTCATAAGTACCGGTCGAAGCCTGATTGTGGCTCCTTCAACGGCGGCACGTACAACTGGAAAACCACTTTGTTCAAGTTGCATTATATAACTGACCATGATCACGCCATTCTGCACAGCTACCCCAAAAAGGGCGATAAAACCAATAATGGCGGGGACAGACAACGATTGATGTGAAATAAATAGAGCCACAACACCGCCAACCATCGCAAATGGTACGTTTAGCATAATGAGCCCAGCATTCTTAAGAGAATTAAAGGAGGCAAATAAGAGAATAAATATGATCAGAAGTACTACAGGCACAACCAGAGAAAGCCTTGCCATGGCTCTTTGTTGGTTTTCGAACTGTCCACCCCAAACCACTTTGTATCCCTTTGGAATTTTGACGTTTTTCTTCACACGCTCCTGGCATTCTTGTACAAAACTACCCAAATCGCGACCACGCACATTGGCCATCACAGCTGTTCTGCGCTGACCGTCTTCGCGGTTGACTTGCACAGTGCCACGTTCTTTATAGATTTTTGCCAGTCGTTTCATTGGTATGACAGCACCAGTAGGCGTATCGACTGGTATTTCGTAAATGTCTTCGATTGTGTCACGATACTGGAGTGGATAGCGCAACAAAAGTCCAAAGCGTCTTGTGTCTTCAATCACTTCAGAAACAATTCGACCAGCCATCGCAGTCTGAATAATGCTTTGCACTTCATTTACATTTAGACCGTAACGAGCGATTTCAGGACGATTGAGCTTTACCGAAAGCAACGGCAGACCCAGTATCAATTCGCGCTGCACGTCAGCTGCTCCTGGAACCTTATTAATTTCAGCCTCGATGGATGCGGCAATTTCATCGCATTTAGCAAGGTTGTCACCAAATATTTTGATCCCCAATTCAGCTCTGATACCAGCAATAAGGTCATCGATCATGTCTGCAATTGGTTGTGAAAAACTCAAAAGAGGACCGGGTATTTTCTCCAGTTTCTCAGACATCAAAGTAATTAGCTTTTGCTTGTCTTTTGTAGTTTTCCATTCGTTTTTCGGCTTGAGCTGAATAGTTATGTCTGCGTGGTTAACACCAGCAAGGTCTCCACCCATCCCAGAGCGACCGATACGCGAGATAACTACATCGACCTCTGGAAAACTCTTTACCGATTCTTCAATTACGTCAAACATGCGACTTGCCTCAGTGTGCGACACACTTGGCGGCAAATTGGCACGCAACAAAATTGGTCCTTCATCGATAGATGGAATAAATTCTGATCCTAGAAAAGGCATTAAACATGCCGCCCCTACGAAACTTACAAGACAAATTGCAATTGGAACGCCAGGCTTTTTGAGCGAAAAATGAAGCGCTGGCATGACGAATTTACTTGAGTATTCGACAATGGGACTATGCTTCTCGACTATGTTGCCACGCATAAACCAGAAACACAGCACTGGAATAATTGTAAGCGAACACAATAGCGCTCCTGCAAGCGCATAGACAAAGGTAAGCGCAAGAGGATGGAACATTTTGCCTTCGACACCTTCCAGTGTGAATAACGGCAGATAGACCGAAATGATAATTGCAATTGCAAATACGATTGGTCGTCCAACTTCTTCAGCGGCTTTCAAAATAACTTCAAGCCGCTTTCTTGGATTCTTGTCAAGATTTCCAGCATGAGACATGTGACGGAATATGTTTTCCACCATCACGACGCCAGCATCGACGATAACTCCGAAATCGACTGCGCCAAGAGTCATAAGATTGGCGGACAGACCAGTGAATTTCATCAGCATAAAACTGAATAGAAGTGAAAGCGGAATAATCACGCAGACTATTAGCGCGCTTGGAATATGCAGAAGGACTGCAAAAAGAACGACGATTACAAGTCCACCACAAAAGAGCAAAATCTCTTCGACTGTGGCAAGCGTCTTATCTACAAGCTCAGTCTGGTCGTAATAAGGAACAAGCTCGACACCCTCTGGCAACTCTTCTTGAATTTCTTTGATACGCTCTCGGACTTTTTCTACTACTTCTTTGGTATTAACTCCTTTTCGAGTCAATACCATTCCAGAAACCACTTCGCCCTCTCCATTGATAGAGCTTGAACCTCTTCGAAACGCTGGTCCAATCTGCACTTTTGCCACTTGAGCAATAGTTACCGGCACACCGTTTTCTTCCTTCAAAACAATGTTTTTTACATCGTCGACATTTTCAATAAGACCAAGTCCACGAATAATTACTTCTTCGCCACCTTGCTCAATGAAGTTTCCACCTGCATTTATATTGTTCAAAGCAAGCGCTTGCTGCACTTCGGACAGCTTGATGCCATAACCTTTGAGCAATTGCGGCGATACCATCACTTGATATTGTTTGACATAGCCGCCGTAACTTGTGACGTTTCCAACACCATTGACTGTTATGAGTTTGCGCGCCACAACCCAATCTTGAATTGTGCGCAACTCAGTCAAGTCGAAATAGTCGCTTTTCAAATAGTAGTTGTATACGTTGCTGAAACTGGATATGACAGGGCCCAATCCGGGCTTGGGAGCCCATTCAGGCAACGCAACCTGCGATAACCTCTGTGCGACCAGATTCCTTGCCCAGTAAACATCAACGCTGTCTTCAAATATTACTGTGACAACAGAAAAGCCAAAAATGGAATTGCTTCGCACCTTGGTGATACTAGGCAAACCGTTCATACTGATTTCAATTGGAAAAGTTATGAGTTTTTCCACTTCTTCAGGAGCCATGCTTTGCGGCTCGGTTATTATTTGCACCTGGACATTACTGACGTCGGGAAAAGAGTCGACAGCAATATTTAACATGCACCAGGCGCCAAGAATTGCCAAAGCTACAGTGAACGCAGCCGTCATCAGACGATTGTTCATGGCAAATTGAATAAGCTTTTCAATCATTAGTTTAGTTTTGGTAGCTTATCTCTGTTTTGAGCATGAGACTACCTTGAGTAGCCACTACGTCGCCCTCTTGCAGACCTTGAAGAACCTGCACATATTTTTCACCTTGAAAGCCTACACGAACTCGTCTTTCTTCGAATCCGTCTTTATGTTTAACAAAAACGACCTTTTCATCGCCGTGTTCTTGCAATGAATCTTTAGGACAGGAAAGAACCGTTTGTTGCTCGCCTTCAAGCTGAATATCGGCGAACATGTTATTTCGCAATATGCCATCTCTATTGTCCAGACGGGCTTTGATAGGAACTGTACGAGTGGTCTGGTTAACTTTGACACCTATGTAATTGATGATGCCGGTAAATATTTTGTTCGGGTAGCTTGGCACTCTAATTTTTACTTGCTGACCACGCTTGACCGAACGCAAATCAGCTTCGGGAAGGTCTACCTGAAGCAAAACAGTAGATGTATCGGAAACTGAAAAGAGCGCGATTTCAGGTCTTACAAGTTCGCCCACGGCAATGTCGTGGTAGTTCACCACTCCATGTATTGGGCTTGTCATTTCGATTGTTCCATCTATTTGCTTGGTCTTCACCACTCTTTCGATCATTGGTTTATCGCAACCCAAAAACATCAATCTTTGCTTGAAGGAAAGAACTGCATTACGTGCACGGTCGGCTTCGGCTTGAGCAATATGGTATTCGCGCTTGAGCATTGCTCTGTTCTTATATAGTTTTTCTTCGCGCTCTAATGTCGCCTTGGCTTTTTCGTAGTTAACTTTAGCGGTCGCAAGCGCAGCTTTAGAGGCAAGAAAATCTTTGGTTGCAATAATTTTGTCTTTGATTAGACCTTGCATACGAGCAAATTCGGTTTCAGCAAGTTCTAAATGAACCTTCTGTTCATTGAAAACTGCACGAGCTTCAATCAGAGTGGTTGGTCTTCTTAGTTGCTCTTCATAAACTTGACGTTCGCGCTCTTCCGCAATCTCAGCGATGCTTTGTTTTGCTTCAGCTTCAATTAAGTCGGTCTGAATTTCAGTAATTTCTCTGCTATCTATAAGCGCGAGTATTTGACCCTTTCTGACATTGGTGCCGGGATCTACAAAGATTTTTGTAATCCTGCCGGCTACTCGTGTCCCGACATCAACTTCTTTTTGCAAATCGGGTTCGATTCGCCCCGTAAGCAACAAAGGGATAGTCACATCCCTGGTTCTGACCACATCTGTCTGAAGACCGAAGCTTTTTGCAAGCTCGTCAGTCACCTTGACAATACGCACTGCATTTTCTGGCGCTTTAGCGTCTGCGTGAGGGTCTTCCGCCTTATGTGAACATGAGGTGCAAGTGATCGCTACCGTTGTCGCAGCCAATAAAATTAGCGTTCGCAAGGCTATTTGTGGGAATCCAAGTGACATAACTTCTCTAGAATACACGAAAGTGATCGTTTCGTAACGGCCTTTGGTTATATGCGAAGATTATGCAATCTTATCTTTAATTGTTAGGTGACTATGCGCCTGGATAAATGGCTAAAAATTTCTCGATTAATCAAACGTCGAACTGTGGCAAAAATGGCCTGCGACCAGGGAAGAGTCTTAATAAACGACCGCATTGCTAAATCTAGTGCGGAGGTGGAAACCGACTCGATAATCCACATAGAATTGGGCTCGCGCGCATTGACTGTAAAGGTACTTGATGTTCCGCTTAAAACGCCTCAGGCTTCAGATGCTTCTAAGCTATACGAAATAATTGAGGAGATTAAGCGCTCACCTGAAATTTTGGAATGGCTGCCAAGCGACGAGGACTGGTAGGAAATGCACGAACTTAGGAGACATTGTGAATAATCACCAATCCAAGGCGATTCTTGTTCTTGATGACGACAGCTATTTTCGTAACCTTGTTTCAAATTTATTGAAACGCAAAGGCTATCGCACAATCGAAGCAGCCAATCCCGAAGAAGCCAACCGAATTCTATCCAGTAAAGAAGCTGCACTAGCAATAGTAGATTACAGACTCCCTAAAACCGATGGAATGTCCTGGATAAAACAACTGCGTGAAGCTGGCGGCAACATACCTATAGTTTTTTGCTCAGGACAAAGAGCAGACGCAGCCTTGTTCAACAAATTGCGCAACGTACTTGGCGTTTCGCTAATTCTACAGAAGCCTATTATTCCGGCAACTTTTGTCCAGCAAATTGAAGATCTTCTACCTGATTACCAAAAAGTAGATCAACAAGAAGAGATTCCATGGAACACCATGCAACAGAAACGTCAAAGCCTTCAGGGGCAGAAAACAACTTTTGCCCAATCAAAAGACGACCTTGCTAATTTGCTCAAAGAAGCTACAGCTCAATACCTGAGCGAACTCGATGAAATTTGGAAAGACCTGGTCCGACTAATAAACGAATTCAACAACAATACAGACAATATGCAATCGCTGAGCGAAGCCATGCGTATAGCACACACGATTCGAGGAACTGCGGGGTCATTGAACCTTACCGAAATAGGCAAATGCGCCGGAAAGCTTGAAGACTTGATGCGCAACTTAGACCCGGACAAGTCAACCGACCAGGAAGTCATCTGGTCAGAAGTCATCCGCAAACTAGCCGATGGAACCAGTGCTGTACAGTCTGCACTGCTTACTCACAATGCCTCACAAGAACTTACTAGCGGTGCGATAGCAAACGTACTCTTAATAAGTAGTGCTCCTGAAGTGCAAACATTGATGCAAGCACCAGATATTGAATCAATGGCAAATGTCTTGATCTCTCAAAATCCTAGCTACTTAAACGCAAGAATCGATGCAGCAATAATAGATTTATCTAAGTCAGAAAAAGAGCCGTGGGCCTGGGCCCGTGAAATCAGAAATCATGCGAAAAATGTGCGCTTGCCACTTGGATTCATAATGCCAGAGGGAGAATCTATGGCTAATGAAGCAAGAATACTTTGTGGCGCTTCAGTGGTGATTAATCGCCCCGTGCTTGGAACTGTTTTGCAAGATGCGGTTTTCGAACTCCTGTCTATTGGCTTTGAAAATCAACCACGCATTTTAGTGGTCGACGACGACGACGTATTAACCCGCTTCGTCTCAGGGGTCTTGCAAACAGAGCGCATGTTTACCCAAACAGCTAACAACCCCATAGAAGTACCAGATATGGTGGCAGAATTTCGCCCCGATTTAATTTTAATGGATGTCATAATGCCAATCATGACTGGCTACGAAGTATGTCGTATGATTCGCGAAAATCCTGATTGGATTGATATCCCCATCTTGTTTGTCACTTCGCAAACTAGTGCCGACGCGCGAGCCGCTGCTTTTGCTGCCGGAGCCACTGATTTCCTAACAAAACCAATAGTAGCCGAAGAGTTGATTACACGAGTTTCCACTCATATCAAAAGCTCTGCTCGCCGCCAAAAGGTATACGGAGTAGAACCAGTTTCCGGACTTTTATCGATGGAAGCATTTATGCATCAATATACTTCTATGTTCGAAAAAAACAAAGACGGTCTTGTATGCGTGGCTTCAATTGGTGTCGATAACTTTGATGAATTGAGCCTGATGCATGGTATGCAAGCAGCAAAACACGCTTCGCTTCAATTAGCTCGACTTATCAGTCTTGGGTTGCGAGGCGAAGACTTGATTTGCAGGTATAGCGAACAGGGTTGCATAATCGCACTAGCCGGAATTGATGCTGCAACTGTTTCAAGCGCACTTCGAATTGCTCAAGAGGGCTATTCTCAAATTGGTTTTGGTGGTCCCGATGGCGAATTTAAAACATCGTTTAGCGCTGGTGTTGCCCAAAACAAAAATAGTACCGACACTGCCGAAGTTCTTATTCAAGCATCATATAGAAGCATGATAAATGCTCGAAGCAATAAGATTGGTGTGGCACTGGCAAACTAAGCCTCGTTAAGAGGCTTACTATCACCGTATGGAATCGTGAACCAAAAAGTTGCACCTTCGCCTTCTTCGCTATCGACGCCAATTTTACCTTCGTGCAATTGAACGAGTGCTTTAGAAATAGCCAGTCCTAAGCCTGTTCCTTCCTGTGGACTGTTCGCATGAGGTCCTACCTGCTCGAAAGATCTAAACAGTTTCGCTTGATTCTCAGAGCTAATTCCAGGTCCTTCATCCTGCACACTCACGAGTATTTGATTCGACTCCCTATCGTCTTTGCAAGAGATTTTGATTTTTGTATTTTGGGGGGCAAACTTAATTGCATTTGAAATCAAATTGGTAACAATCTGTAGAAACCGGTCTTTATCTGCAGTAATTTTCTTTCCTGCATCTATTCTGGAAATCACCTGCAGTTCAACATGTTTTTCATCTGCCAATGCTCGCAAATTTTCGGTTGCACGCTCAACTAGCAACAGCGGCTGTATTTCAACCGCTTTAAGTTGTAAGCGTCCGGCATCAAATTTTTGAACATCTAGAATGTCGTTTATCAAGCGTACCAATCGGTCACACTCTTTGCGCCCCATTGTGACTAAACGTTTGGCCCTGTCACTCAACTCACCAGCTTTTCCGCCTTCTAGCAGACCAAGAGCCCCCCGAATAGAAGTGAGCGGTGTGCGCAACTCATGCGACACCATCGAATATAGTTCAAGAGTTCGACGCTCTTCTTCTTTTCGCAAAGTGACGTCTTCGAAAACAACCACGCCGCCATAAATTTCGCCGTTATCATTTAAGATTGGGCGACCGTTAACACTAATCCAAACGCCATCTGGAATATTATCGTTCTTGCAAAAGATGATGAAATTATCTACCGATTCACCCAAAATAGCGCGTGCAAGCGGCATTCGCTCAGCCTTTAACGGAGTAACAGTATCTTCTTCAAATACTCCAGCAGCTTTAGACCAATCGACTTTTTCGCCAACCAACCTGTAACCCAGTATATTTTGGGCCGCCTCGTTGAACAAAAGAAAGTTTCCCATTCGGTCAGCCACAATTACACCAGAACCCATGTTTTGTAGCACCGAATCAAGAAAACGATGAAAGCGCGCAAGTTCACTTAAAGCATCCTGCAACCCTTCTTCCACTCTTTTGCGTTCGAACTCTTGAGCCATATCGCTGCAAATAACTTTGAGAAGCCATTCTTCGTTAGCATCCTCTTTGATTTTGTTTTTCGAAAAGAATTCGAAAACACCAATGAATTTTTCTTGAATAAACACAGGCAGCATAAATCCGCTTTTCAAGCCATCTTTTATCCCGTCGTTCTCGCGATGAAATCTTTCGTTGTGAACGTCAAAATCGATCCAGGCAGGTTCTGCTGTAGCCCAAACTTTACCAAGCAAAGTCTTGTCCGATTGTTCAACCTGACCAGATGTAGCTTTAGCAAAGTTAGGCACTGGCTGAGTAGAAAAGAAACTGTGACATTCTAATTTCTGACCATCTGGAGTAGGACGCCAAAGCGCTGCTGTATACCAACCCAGATTCTCACAGATAATTTTGAAAGCCTCTGGAACAGCTTGATTTAATGACATTCGACTTGCAAGAAGTGAAACAATCTGATAAGCCACTTCGCGGCTCAACGTCTGTCGTGAATGTCGTCTATTCACCGTATATAGTGCCAAAACGGCTACGCAAAATATACTAAACGCTACAAAAGAAATGATTTGCATGCGCAGAAAAGACTCACGAGTAGCGGCATCAAGCTCATCAGTGCGCTTTTTGAAAAGCTCGAGTTCTTCTTGCTCGATTCCTTTGAGCACAGCTCGTATTCGTAATCCAGTTTGACCCAAGCGGTTAAAATCTTCTTGCGTTACAAGATAATCTCGTCCAGAGCGAATCTGCTCGATATGCTCGTCTAAGAACTTTAGCCTGTTTTGTACTTTGTCTTTTAAGTCTTCCAGTCGCACTAGCTGAGACTGATTATCGTCAATTAGATCTATTGAAGTGGTAAGCGTCTCTATCAGCTTCTGACGCGATTCTTTATAAGCATCATAATACTCTGGCTCTCTGGTTAAGCCATAAATTTGCTCGTAAATCTGGACGTCTTTAATAGAGTTTTCAAGCCGGCCTATCGACACCAGAACTTCCTGAGTATGCACAACCCAGTGCCTCAGATTCAGTTGATACGCCATATGTTCCTGCGTCGTCCATGTCATACCGACTATGATGGCAAAAAAAGCCAGTGTCGAGCCGGTGATTAGATAACGTGAGACATTGTCTTTGCGTTTCATTTATTCTAAAGACTTACCTGAAAGTATCTGACTTATTTCATCAGATAAAGTCATAGGATCGAAAGGTTTTGAAAGAACACCTGCAAAATCTTGTTTTGAATATGCCTCCAACTCCTGGACTTGCACACGAGCAGTGAGCAGAATTACAGGTACATTTTTCAAACTAGGATTTTCCCGAATCTTTTGTATTAACTCGGTTCCATCGATATCTGGAAGCGTACGATCACTCAAAATCACATCTGGTATCATGCTTTCAAGCGCACGCAAAGCCTCTTCGCCAGTGCCTGCAGTCATAGTCAACCACTCGCCTTCAAGCGACATTTCGAGTATTTCTCTGATGCGCGGGTCATCATCTATGATAAGCATACTACCAGTCATACTTTCTCCTGCTTATTGTCCATAGATGATTTTCATTGTCTGTACATCTCGGCTAGAAATATCGAGCAAAGGTGATTTCCACCACATCAAATCGTCAGGAAATGGCGAATGTCCATCAATTCCCAGAGCGTGTCCCGCTTCGTGCAATATGAGCGATTGAAAAGTTTTTCTCTGCTCTAAAGTAAGCGAACCCAGTTCAGAACTTGGAATATAAAGCCGAATGTCCACACGCTCGATATGATCGATAATTGAAGCATCTTTAGGAGTGAAATTAGTCTGTCCTCCTGAACCATTCTGAAGATCACCAGAACTTGCTTGTTTAATTACAATTCTGGCAATATTTTGGTCCGAACTATTTGCCCTGGCAATTTGAAACCACTGACAAAGTCCAACCCACTTTCTAAAAGCATCGTAAATCAAATCGCTTATGCCACCATCAAATCCATCTGCATGATTAGCCTTATTCGCAATCCAGATAGTGAGTGGATACTTATCTTGCCTCCAGACTCTATGCGTTACCTGAGTTGCATAGTCGGTTGCGTTGTTGTCTACCATTTTTTGAAGTTCCAGTTGATGAGCCAAACTATCAATCAAGGGTTGCAGATTTTGAATTCGCGAGTCGTGTGGATTTTGGACTTTAATTTCTTCAAGACTTGCACGACTTTTTTCAAAATACTCATTGGCACCCACTGAATTACCACTCAAATTGGCTGCCAGAGACATATCATAAAAAACAGTAACATCGAGTTTACTGTCTAAAAGCTCTTGCGCGCGCTCGTACAGGCTAAATGCAAAATCAAATTCAGAATTATCACGTCGCCGATTGGCTTCTTCATAAAGCCCGACTCCTTTCATGAATTTGTCGTGGTCGAAAATCATTTTCCGGACTTTGAATTCTTGTATTTACTAAATGCAAGAACTGTTAGTCCGCCCACAATAACTCCAAACAGAAGCCCCACCACTTCACCTGCTCCAAAACCCAGGATTAGATGCTCTTGAGCAGTTCCTTCATGAGCAAATACAGGCAAAGTATTTAGAACCAGATTGAATGCGACTAAAACAAATGAAGCAACGATAATTTTATGCATAAATTAAGACTTGTTCTCTATAAGATAAGTAGAACGGTATTTTAGAGAATTGAGAGCACTGAATCAACTTGGCAAGAGCTTAAAGATTAATTGGGACTATATTAAATTTTGCCATTTGACTACATTTTTCTGCCCCTGACACCTGAGCAAATTGAGGATAATTTGTCGATAACGCGCTTCATATACGGGTCCAGTGCATGTTCGAACGTCAAAAATTGCTCGATACAACATCATCCGCCGAAAAGGCTTTAGACGAAGGCAATCTCGACCGTGCTGAAGTTTTGTTCACTCAGGCAATCTGTATTGCAGACAAACTGTACGGAAGTAACAGTGTCACTGTTTGCTCGTTAATGCTGAGCCTTACTCGTATTTATGAAAAGCGAGGCGACAAAGAACGCGCCACTTTCATTCACTCTCGCATCAAAGATTTAGTCTCAGCTCCT
Organism: uncultured Candidatus Obscuribacterales bacterium; assembly: GCA_964572515.1. GTDB lineage: Bacteria > Cyanobacteriota > Vampirovibrionia > Obscuribacterales > Obscuribacteraceae > Aved-18. The sequence goes on from CAZNEW010000003.1 coordinate 378,345, forward strand.
CACGAGGTTGTGAGTGTCACCTTCGCCACTACAGATAGTGCTAGTCATAGCAACGAAACTGCCTCCATTACTTCGGCTGGTAACGCAGTCAATAGTGCAGTAACAAGCGCCAACTAAAACTATAAGATTGGCAATCCAAAAATTACTGGAAACCAGCATTATGGACAAGATAGTGTGATGCACTCTCGGGGCGCTTAGTACGTTAATATATCTGCCTCTCGAAACCCTTGTGCAGCAAGGCTTTCAAAAGGCATTTGTGAGAAAAGTGGCCCATTCTTACAAGCGGCTGAGCCTGTTTGGGTTTCAAAACACGGTTCGGCAGCCTAATCTTATTGCTAAGACCAGAAAATATATCGTCTGAAATCAAAAGCCAATCAGGCGATAGTAAACCTAAATCACTTTTCTTTTACCCCCTCCTCGAAACACTGTGTACATAAGGCTTTCAAAAGGCACTTTTATTAACTCACTAAGCGGGGCATATAAACAATCGATCCGCCTATCAGAATAAGGACAGAAGGCTGTTCGTTGAAATATAGAATTCCAATTGCCACGACCATTGCAACGAGTCTATTTTTGACTTGTGGTTTTGACTGCTCTGCTCGTCCAGATTCGACGATTCGACACGACGCTAGCAAACTGGACAAACTGACTATCAATGGAAAAAACTAGAAATGGTGCGACATACGAGACCTGGGGGAAATCCGCCAGCCAGTTGGCAACCAATACAAGTTACTTGGCGAACACCACATCGATCCTTCCTTGGCACTATTTGTTGAATTTGAAAGAGCTCTACGAAAGCCAGACTGCCGTTATTTTTTAGGCGCGACTATTACGCTGTCGGGCGCAAGGAGCTGTTTGACCGTTGCAGGAAGTGGGCGCGGTTTGGACGGAGGTAAAGCAAGCGAAACGTCATCGCCATTCCACTGACTTTTCAAAACCGGAGTTTGACGCTGACCGTCGTCCTCTTTCACTTCGGTATTAACTTTGTATTTTAAAACCTCAAAAGCATCTTTCAATTTAGTGTTTGCACCATTAGCAAAGAGTCCCTCCATGAGGGCTTTAGTAAACACACCATTTTGATATCGTTTTGATTCATACGACCGCTCAGCCGCTTCGCTAGAGCAAATTACCAATTGTCCATCGCCAATTAATTCGCTAGCATCGAAATTTGCAACAGCTTCGGTAGCCTTGGCATTGGCATCAGCAGCGCCACTATGACATGCATCCAGGATTACGATTACTCGATTAGTTTCTACTCTGTTCTTAATTACTTTCATCAATTCTTGCAATTCAATTCCACTTGCAAACAAGTTCGACTTTTCAGAATCATATGCAATGAAATAATTTTTGTCGCGAAAATCGGCATTGGAAGGACTTCCGTGCGAAGAAAAATAAAGCACGACTAAATCATCTGGTTGAACGACACGTGGTAAAAATTTGTCACCAAGCTCAGTCATGATACGCATACGTGTCGCGTCACGATTGACTAAAAGTCGCACGTGGTCCGGCTGGAAGTTTGCCCTCTTGATTAAAAACTCGCGAAAGTCTCGTGCATCTTTAGCAGAGTATTTCAGTTTAGGAATAGTTCCGTCTTTGAAATCGCTTATGCCCACTACAAGTGCCCACTTATCACGAATGGGACGATTAGTCTCGCCAGAAGATTGAGATGATTGACTAGATTGGCTGCTTGATTGCGAACCTGTAGTTGTAATATTAATCGAACCAGAGCCAAGAAATGATGCCAGGTCTCCCCATTCGTTAGACAAACTTTTAGCGTTACCCGAATCGGCTGAAGCCAGAGAGCCTTTATTCAAACGAGCATTCGCCAGACCACGCGCTGAAAAAAGCATGGCTTTCGAAACATTATGAACATTAGTACCCGCCAGATTTATAGCTTTGTCGAGTCGCTTAGATGCCTCCAGAGACTTGCCCAGAAGAACCTCCGCTAATCCCGCATATGCTTGCGACTCTATATAAGATGGCTTTTCGTCATCAGACAACATTTCATATAAACTATCTGCAGATTGCAAATCCAAAGCGGCTTTGTTGAAGTCACCAAGACGCGCCTGTGCAAGCGCTCTAAGCGCATACCACTGAGGAATTGCTTTGCCTTTAGAAATGGCAGTATTCAAATCTTGCAATGCAGCATCGGGCAATTTTAGTTTTAAATTTATCTCTGCCCGTTCATATCGGGCCTCACAATAATCTGGATTGATGTCGATACTTTTAGATAAATCTTCTAGCGCACCGCGATAATCAGGCACGAATACCTTGCTTCTTCCTCTTTCAAGAATAGCCCAGAAGTCATTTGGAATTAAAGTCAGTGATTTGTCGAAGTCTTCAACTGCGGCTTTGTACTGTTCGCGCGCTTTATTTGAAAGAGCACGATTATAAAAAGTGTTGCCATCGTTGGGATTCATAGAAAGAACTTTGTCATAGTCCCCAATGGCTTTGTCGTACTGCCCACTGTCGTGGAATACCCGTCCACGCTCACAGTAGTTTTGTCCAGACGGATCAATTGCAATAGCTTTATTCATATCATTTAAAGCGTCTTGCGTTTTTCCCAGTGCCGAATAGGCTTTACCGCGCAGAATGTAGCCTCCGGCTTCATTTGCGTTTGCAGAAATATAAACATTAGCATCGCTAAGCGCGCGCTCGTTGTCGCCACTTTGTGCCCTACTTAAGTAAGCGTTGCCACGCTCTAAATTAGTTTGAGAGTAAGTCGAATTTTGCAAAAGCGCCTGATCAAAATCAGCAATTGCACTGCTGTAGTCGCCTTCTGCGTTGCGACAAACACCACGATTGTGGTATACCAAATAATTTTCAGGATCATCTGGAGCCAGTTCGAGATATCTGGTGTAGTCAGTAATAGCTTCTTTGTATTTTCCAAGATTGCGATATGCCTGTCCGCGATTGTAAACAGAGACAGAGTCACTCGAATCTTGCTCAATCGCTCGTCTGAATAAATCTAATGCTTGCGTATAGTTTTTCTTGTTTAACTGTTCGGCACCTTTTTGAGCATAGGTTTGCTCTGCAAAAACAGGCGAAAGATACAGGCTTGAAGCCAAACTCGATACTATAAGAGTACAAACAATTGAATTGCGATGAAATTTTTTATTCACTGATTGTAATACCATGCTGTTTGAATTCTTTGACAAAGTCAGGTTGTATTCTGGCACCCTGTTTCACTGCTCGATTGGCTATTTCACCGGCTTTAACCCACTGATCTTTTGCTGCAAGAAAGTCGGCATAAATTAAATAAGCGTCGGTAAACTTGGGACAATTATTGATTGATTGCTCAAGTAAATTTGCAATTTCAGGATTGTTCGAATTCTGAAGATTTAGTGCTGTCGCCAAGTTTGTATATATTGGACCGAATTTCTTCTCGTATTTTAGTGCTTCTCGATAAAAAATAATGGCGTCATTTAATTCATTTTTGTTGCTGCTTAAAAATGCCACGCCAAAATATCCGGGTGCGTATTTGCGATCGGCTTTTATCGCCTGGAAAAAATCGTTGTACGCAGCATCGTAATCCAGTTTTTTCTTAAAAATAAGCCAGCCATGATCAATCAACTTCTGTGCAGCAGCTCGATTGGCTTTAGGCTCGGGCACACCTTTCTTGACTGGGGTTGCCAGGTATTTATCAACATATTTTTTTATTGGCGACTTAGGATCCACCTTGACTTGTGCTATAGCTGAATTGCACGCAATGCAAATCAAAACCCAAGCAAAGGCAAAAATTAGCGAATATCGACTCAAGACGCCCCCTAACCAATTAAAACGCGTCTCTAATTTTAGCCAAAACAACTGAATAAATGACTATTTTTGAAAAAATTCCGGTGCCTGTCATGAACGCTGATAATAAATGTAATTTTGTCCTAATAGAACACAGAGTAGAGCATTTCTCTCCTCGTCAAGATGAAAGTGATGCTGAGGCTCTAAGGCGCATTTTGAATCATCTAGCCCTAGCTGGATGGGAAATTATAGATATCTGCGGCGACGAGGTTCGTATGCCGAATTTGATTTTCCACAAAACTGGAAGAATCGGGCACATCCCTCAATATATTATCGAAGAAATTCATCCCGAAAAGGGTCAAAGCGACGAGCAGGCGGTAAATGACAAGTTTATCCAATATCTGAACACTCAATGGGTTCCAGCCTGCGTTCTGGACAAATTATTTTCACCTCCAATTGTTGTAATGAAAAAAATCGAGCGTCCGTGCACCGATGTAAGAGCGGTAAAAGTAGGCGCAGACTTATTTGCAAATCTTGAAGATACTCTTGTATACGAACTTCTGGTTCACCAGATGAAAGACAACTTGGAACTTGCCTGTGTAATGCATGGTGGCATAGATCCAACTCTAATTATGATTGCCAAAGATCCCGACGTGCATTACGAGTATTTAGTAGAGCATGCCAAAGGCGGATTTTTCAGCAACCAGGTAAGTACTCTATCAGATTTAATCGAAAGAAGAACCGATGAAGGCTGGCAGGTAGCGGGAACCTTCGAAGATGCTTTCTTCTGGCCATGCGTCATTTTCCAGCGCAATGTCAATTACATTCCGGTTCCAACTCCAGCAATGCTAGAAACTGAACGCAATATTTTTAATGGTTCAAAAATCGTGGACAATTTACAAGGAGCGTAACCATGCACTTAAGAACACTAACAAGATTATCTTTGGCTGCCATTTCTGTAGCCATGGCACCAGCTGTACTTGCTGAAACAATAACAACAGTAGAGTCAACAAGCGTTCAACAACCAGCTCAAGTAATCCAGACCACTCAATCAACCCAAGTGGTTCAACCAGCTAAAGTCGTAACTACAACAGTGCAACAATCAGCTCCCAGACAGTCCAATTACCTTAAGCGTTTAGCCAGAATCATGGAACAAATCGAACAAGGCGAAAGTAAAGGTTGGCTTACATCCGAACAAGCTACTGATCTTCGCAATCAACAAAAGATTCTGGTTGATAAAGAAGCAACCTACTACACCAATGGCAAAGGCATGATTACAAAACCTGATGGTGACAGCCTTGAAAAAGAAATTAACGGATTGAATATCTCCGTCACTCGACTGATGAATAGCGGAATGGCCACGACGCCAAACAATCAGCTTTAGGACATATCAAGATTTCCCGAAAAAAACCCTTCACTTAGTGAAGGGTTTTCCGCTTTCAACAGACTTTGAAATTAGTACCACCAGGTTCCATAAGTGACATTACCAAAAGGTCGTGGGCGCTTTACACGCCAGGTTTTACTCTCTTGATCAAAATAATAGTAGGCATGAGGATCTTTGTGATGCAACGAAACAGCCGGACCCCAGGTAGCAGGCTTGTCGCAAGATTCGACTTTAGGGTAGTACAAAGTCTTTTCTGGATGAGGCCTTTCAACATCGTTTGCTATTTCCGCTCGCCCTGGAATTTGCGGTGCAACCAGAAAGAACAAAAACACTGGCAATAACCACTTAGTAATATTTTTCATGAGGTCTCCTGTCTAAAAGCGCTCTTTCCCGGTCCCCGCATTTTGCCGGAACCAGGTTGGAGCGAACTCAGGCTTTAATACCAGCGATAATAAACGGGTCTGTTACTGAATCGTCTATCGTAATAATCGCGGTGATGACGGTGAAACCATCCACGGTGGCGTCGCCAGCCATTATCGTTATATGTGCGATAATATCTCGGCTTTCCTACTCGAATGTAAGTACCGGGGCCTTGCACATAGTAGTCTCTGGCTTCTGCTTGCTGAGCTGGCAAAAATGCCGTCAGTAGCGCTCCCAGGACCAATAAAGTTGGTATTCTCTTCATCACTATGTCTCCTTTACCATCGAGGCTTTTTGCAAGCGCCCTCTCTGGTACTCTAAGACATAGCACGTAAATTTATTCTATTGCTTCTTTTCTAGCTTGTGCACTTTCAGCCTGGAGAGCCTGTTTCCAGCAGTTTCAAGAATTTCAAATTTAATATTTTGCATTTCAACAATTTCACCATTTTCCGGAATGCGCTCCAGGAAGCCAATTACAAAGCCCGCGACGGTATTAAATCCTTCAGGTGCTTCAAGCTTCATATCAATTAACTCTTCGAAACGCTCGATGGATAACCGTCCATCGACAATCCATTCATTTTCATTTGTCTTTTTGTAACGATTGCGCCCATGGTCCAAAATAGCGGGAACCGCTCCAAAGGCTGCTGCAACAATATCATTCACTGTTAACAGACCTTGCACGCCACCAAACTCATCAAGCACAACCGCCATACCATATTGTTCTCGACGAAACGATTGCAGCACAGTAAGCGCGTCTTGATTGTGAGGAATATACATAGGTTCAAATAGAACTGATTCGATATCCATTTCTTTTTTCTGCAATTCCATTGCAAGCAAATCTTTCGTGCGCACAAATCCCAGCAAATCATCGAGATCTCCACGAGCCACTGCCAGACGAGAATTAGGCGATTGCAAAATCTGTTCTAAAATTTCTTCTTTAGATTCGTTCAAATCAATCCAGCTAACTCGAGTACGAGGAATCATAAGCGAGTCCACGTCTTTCTCTCGAAGCACCAATATCCGATTCAATAACTCTCTCTCGTGTTCGTGCAAGACACCAGCATCGGTGCTTTCCTTAAACAAAATCGAAAACTCATCAGACGAGCCAATGGCATGCGCAGACTCGCTTGCGACCGGCACTCGGAACAACCGAAGACATAACGATGCCAGATAATTCATCAGCTTTATTAGAGGCCTTAATGCCACACAAAACATCCGGAATGGCCATGCAAGAAGCATCGCTACGTTTTCTGGAAAGCGCAGCGCCCAGGACTTCGGAACCTGTTCGCCCAGAATAACGTGAATCATTGAAAGCATGATGAATGATATAACCACACCAAGTCCAGCAGGCGCGTGCACATCCTTTCCAAAGGGAAGTGAATGCAAAAACATCTCTACCAGCTTGTCCAAGGTGCTGTCGGCGACCCAACCAAGCGCGAGGCTAGCTAAAGTAATACCTAATTGGGCACCTGCAATTGTGGTGTCCATATCTTCTTGCATGTCCTGCAATACTTTGGCGGTAGGATTACCCTGTTGTACCATGTCCTGGATACGACTGCGCCTAAGCGAAACCAGGGCGAATTCCACCGCCACAAAAAAGGCATTAGCTAGAAGCAATAAAACTATCCAGATAATCCCAACAATGAGAGGCTGTTGAGCTTGAGTCGCCGGGTCCACTAGTCGTCGATATACTCTCGCAAACGTCTACTGCGGTTTGGATGACGCAGTTTTCTGAGAGCTTTCGCTTCTATTTGACGAATACGTTCTCTGGTTACACCAAATAATTGTCCGACTTCTTCAAGCGTCCTTGTGCGTCCATCGTCCAGCCCAAAGCGCAAACGAAGCACGTCACGCTCGCGTGGAGTAAGCCCAGCCATAACGTCGATAATGTCTTCACGCAACAATTCATTAGTCACAGACAACGCTGGTGCATCAGTCTCACGGTCTTCGATAAAGTCGCCAAGTTTAGAGTCTTCCTCTTTACCTACGGGCGTTTCAAGCGAAACCGGCTCTTGAGCAACTTTTACGATATCACGCAATTTTGCCACGGTCACTTCCATAGCTTCAGCAATTTCTTCTTCAGTAGGCTTACGACCCTTTTCCTGTGCCAATCTGCGCGTAACTTTCTTGAGTTTGTTTATAGTCTCAACCATATGCACAGGAATACGAATGGTTCGCGCCTGGTCAGCAATCGCTCTTGTGATAGCCTGACGAATCCACCATGTAGCGTAAGTACTGAACTTGAAGCCACGCTCGTGGTCAAACTTTTCTGCTGCTCTAATAAGACCCAGATTTCCTTCTTGAATCAAATCAAGAAAGAGCATGCCGCGACCGACATATTTTTTAGCGATCGAAACGACCAATCGCAAGTTAGCTTGTACAAGCTTGCGCTTGCCTACAGCACCTTCTGAGCCACCCATTGCGATCATACGGGCGTACTGAATTTCTTGATCGGCGCTCAGAAGTGGAATACGTCCAATTTCGCGCAAATACATACGCACCGGGTCGTCTGATGAAAGACCGCGTGACACAACTTCTTCGAACTGGTCTGGATCGGCTTCAACTTCTTCTTCGGGCTCGGCAGCAATGGCGCTATCGTCTTCGTTATCGTCGTCTTCGTCTAAAAGTTCAGCAAGACCAGAGCGTTGACGCTCTTTGCCCGACTCTTCCATCTTATCCAGGCGCTTGATGAAGCTATCTTCTTTGTCCTGGGTTGTACTTTTCGGTTTTTTGCTCACACCCTAGCCTCGCTCAAATCAGTATCAATAGCTTCGATTCTTCGTTTTAAGGTTACTAACTCACCAAATGTCTTTGCTGCTGGCAGTTCTACTATTTCAAGTCGAGTCAGCTCTTTAATTTTAACCTGGTTTCGTTCAGCTTTCTCCTCATCTTTTTCAATCCCCGCAAGAGCCTTGATTAAACCTGCGATACGCTCTTTGATAATGCGCGCCTGAAAATCGACCAGAACCACAACCAGCGGCAGGTTCTGCTTTTTCAGCTCTTCAGCGGCCAAAATTACTTCGGTAATATAAGCCGAAAGCCCAGGCTCGGGCGCCAGTCGGTTCATCAGCTCGTGCTGCAATTCTTCCATAGTGGAGAAATGACTGCCAATGCCCACCAGTGCCTGCTTTATTTTTTGATGCTCAGGCGTTAGAAAATCTTCATCCGCAAGCACTTCCATCACTTTCTCGTGATCGTCTCGCGAGGTCAAACAAAGTGCGAGCAATTTGAGCTCCGCGTCCGCCACCCCAGATAACATGGGGCGTTTGCCGCCTCCAATAGCATTGGGCGGATTTAGTGCGTTTTTGCCAAACCGTGTATCGTGTGGACGTCTGGCGTCACGTTCTTGACGCACATCAGTAATCATTGCATCTTCGCGAATATTGAGTCGACTGGCAAGCTGCCTTATGTACTCCATACGAGCCACTGTATTTTTCATCGTAGCAATGACCGGAATAACCTTTCTTGCAGCATCTATGCGTCCAGTATGGCTTGAAATATCCGACCCCTTGAGCGCTTCTTCAATTTGATAGTCAATCAGTTGAGGCGCATTAGAGAGAGCTTGCTTAAATATTTCGGGTCCTGTTGCATTGCCGTTTTCGTCTTTCGTGCGCAAGCATTCGTCAGGGTCTTTGCCGCCAGGAACTCTCAAAACACGCAAATCGATACCAACACCCGATGCAACTTGAGCAAGAGTCTCAACACCGCGCTCCATTGCTTTTAATCCAGCCTGATCTGTGTCGAAGGCAAGATAGACTCTTTTCGATTCTGTATATCTCACCATTAATCTAGCCTGAGCTTCGGTCAGTGCAGTGCCAAGAGTTGCAACAGTATTCTCAAAACCGTACTGATGTGGCGTAATAGCGTCGAAATATCCTTCGACCACAATTACTGAATCGTTTTTGCGAATAGCGTCTTTGGCAAGGTGAAAAGCAAAGAGATTTTCGCCTTTCTTGTAGATTATGCTCTCAGGCGAGTTGAGATATTTCACCTGGTCGTCGCCCATGGTTCTGCCACCAAAGGCGATGACTTGTCCATCGCTATCGCAAATTGGCACCATGAGACGATTTCTGAACAAATCAAAATGACCGGAACCGCCCTGACGCTGACGAATCAGCCCAGCTTCGAGCAACTGCTGCGTAGTAGCCTGACAAGCTCCCATCATGTAATTGAGTAAGCCATCCCAGTAATGGGGCGCATACCCAAGCCTAAACTTTGCTTGTGTTTCTTCAGTAATACCGCGAGCCTTGAGATATTCGCGCGCTTCCATACCTTCTTTTGGATCTTGCAAAAGACGCTGATAGTAATGACTTGCCTGCTCATAAAGCATTTTCATGCCTGAGCGTTTGTCATACTCGACCCGCTCCTGTTGCGATTCTACGAGCTTAATGCCATATTTGTTTGCAAGTTCGCGCACTGAGTCGATAAATTCGACCTTCTTAGTTTTTTGCACGAAAGCGAAAACATCGCCGCCCTCATTGCATCCAAAACATTTAAAAATGCCCTTGTCTGCATTGACTGTAAAAGACGGTGTTTTCTCGTTGTGAAATGGACAAAGTCCTTTGTACTCTTTGCCTGCTCGTTTGAGCACAACCAATTCAGAAACGACGTCGAGAATACTAGCTCTCGCCCGCACTTCTGCGATAACTTCAGACGTTACGCCTCTCATGAAACTCGGGCTCCATCCGACTATTCCTAAAATGATAAGCTGTCGAGTCTTTCTTCACTACCCGCTTTACATCCAAAGACTTAATTCTTTTATCACTGTCGATATCTACTCGCTGCTCGATAGATATCTTTATAATGAAGTCCGTCAATTTTCACAAACACCAAAGAGGTGCCTATGACAGCCAAGAAAACTTTGATCAAGGGCGGCAGAATTATTACAGCAGTAGACGATTATTACGCCGACGTTTTGATTGAAGGCGAGCAAATCACACTCATAGGCAAAGAACTCGACCAGTCACAATTTCAAGCAGACAAGGTCATCGACGCTAAAGGCAAATTAGTGATTCCAGGCGGTATAGACGCCCACACCCACATGGACATGCCTTTTGGCGGCACCACCTCTGCTGACGATTTCGAAACCGGCACCCGCGCTGCCGCATTTGGCGGCACAACTACCATTGTTGATTTTGCCATTCAGACCAAAGGCGACTCTGTATTCAACGCTCTCGACACCTGGCATGCAAAAGCGCAGGGCAAAGCCTGTATTGACTACGGCTTTCATATGATTGTGACGGACATGCCGCGCGAAAACACCAAAGATTTAGTCAGACTAATAGATAAAGAAGGTGTGTCCAGTTTCAAACTTTTCATGGCTTATCCCGGCGTTCTGCTTTCAGACGACGCCACCATATACAGAACCATGAAAGTTTCGGGAGAAAATGGTGGATTAGTCTGCATGCATGCTGAAAACGGCATAGTTATCAACGAAATAATCCAGGACTTTTTAGAAAAAGGACATACTGCACCAAAGTTTCATGCTATCACTCGTCCTACAAAAACTGAGCAAGAAGGTGTAAACCGCGCCATTGCCCTTGCCGAGATGGCAGAATCTCCTGTCTACATCGTACATCTGAGCTGTAACGATGCTCTGCAACGCGTGCAAGAAGCCCGCGATGCCGGACTTCCAGCATATGCCGAAACCTGCCCTCAATATCTCTTTCTCGATAACTCCTATTACGAAGGTCCAGGTTTCGAAGGCGCCAAATATGTCATGACGCCAGCTCTTCGCGATAAATGGAATCAAGACAAATTGTGGAACGGCTTAAAAATGAATGATCTCCAGGTTATCTCTACAGACCACTGCCCTTTCTGTTTCAAAGATCAAAAAGAGCTTGGCATCGACGATTTCACCAAAATTCCAAACGGTGGACCAGGAGTCGAAAATCGCATGAGTCTTGTATTTAATGGCGGAGTTGTGCAAAAACGCATTTCGCTCAATAAATTCGTTGAAATTACTTCCACCAACCCAGCGCGCATTTTTGGACTTTTCCCCAAGAAAGGCACTATTGCCGTAGGGTCCGACGCTGACATCGTTATTTTCAACCCAGACAAGAAATTCACCATCTCAGCCAAAAATCATCATATGCGCGTAGACTACAATTGTTACGAAGGATTTGAAGTGCAGGGTGCAGCAGAAACAGTGCTGAGTCGCGGACAAGTTGTCATCGAAGATGGACAGCACGTGGGCAAAGTCGGGTACGGACAATATCAAAAACGAGCCACTGTCAACCTCAAAATGGGAACGCCGACTTCTTGTAAGCAGGAGTCGGCCCTAGTAAGATAAACGTAACATCGTATTTAGATTAGTTGGAACCTCGGAGACAATCGAACCATGAGCGGTTATACAGCAGAATTCACAAAACAAGTTACCGAAGAGCGCAACCAGAACACAATGGATCTGGATGTTCTCGACACTATGGAGCTTGTCAAACGAGTACAAAATGAAGACTTTGTAGTCGCAGAAAAAGTCAGAGAGGTAATTCCTCAAATTGCTAAAGCAGTTGATATCGCCGTTGAAAAAGTAAAATCGGGTGGACGCATTTTTTACTTTGGCGCTGGCACAAGCGGCAGACTTGGCGTACTCGACGCAGCTGAATGTCCTCCCACATTTGGTGTTTCATCCGAGCAGGTTCAAGCTTTTATCGCAGGCGGAAAAGAAGCAATGTTCCGCGCATTTGAAAATGCTGAAGACTTGAAAGATTTGGGCATTAAGGATGCCACCGCAGCCAATATCACCTCCAAAGACATCGCCGTTGGTATCACAGCTTCAGGACGCACTGCTTACGTTGTAGGCGCTCTGGAAAAGGCAAAAGAGCTTGGCGCATCCACAGTATCTATTTTGAATAACCCCAATAACAAATTAGAAGAGCTGTCCGATGTAGTGATTGCAGTAATCGTTGGTCCTGAAGCAATTTCCGGTTCGACCCGCATGAAAGCTGGTACAGCCCAGAAAATGGTTTTGAATCTGTTATCTACTTGCACAATGGTTCGCCTTGGAAAAGTCTACGAAAACTTGATGGTAGACCTTCGCCCAACCAACGAAAAATTGCGTGAGCGCGCCGTCTCGATGATCTCTTTGATTTGCAGCGCCCCAAGAAATATTGCCGAAGGAGCGCTCGTGTCATCGCACGATCGTCCCAAGACAGCAATCTTGATGGCTAAGCGCAAAATTGGTCGCGTTCAGGCTGAAGAATTGCTCGACAAATATCACGGTTCGCTGCGTCAGGCTCTGACTGCCGAACTTAAATAGTCAGGCTTTGGATATGAATTAGGCGTAAAAATCTCCGATTTGAAGGGGCTAAATTAGCGCGGTTTTTGTTGAAAGCTTTTTGTCCCATAAAGCTTTCAGGTTCCACTCGAGCATTTGGAGACGTCTTGGTCATTTAATTTTGAAGCAAAAAACCCATTTGCGATTCTTGCTAATATGTTGGAATGACAACGTCAGAAGACACCGACAAAAAATCAATCTTTGGATTCTTGATGAAAGGCGTTTGCGTCTTAATCATCATTCCAACAGCGATGTACATTATTTTTCGGGGAGCTTTCCATCACTGCCTCAACGATAGAATCTATTCGACGATCTTGATGATTCTAAATTGTTGGACTTTGATTGGGATTTTAATCTGCACTTTCATGCTTGCACCAGAGCATCAAAGAGATCACAAAAAACTCTGGCTGGTTTTCTTCGTTCCCACAATCGGATGGTATTTATGCACCCCTTTGTATTGCTCGATAAAAACATCTATGGACAAGAACGAAATATATTTCGGCTCGAAAAACCAACCGGACAAAAGCGAAGAACCAATCGTCTTCGTTCAAAAACAGCACGATAGTTTGCCAATTTTTTACGCAAGGTATCCAATCAAAGCTGGTGACGCATTCACAGCAAAAAATTTAAAAGTTCAAACTGCTGAAGCGGTTAATCTCGATGGTACCGTAATAGCCAATTCAGAAAGTTTTTTTGGTGAAAAAGGAAGTGCACATTCGATACTTTCTCGCAAAGCAAAAAAATCGATCAGTGCTGGTGAAGCAATTAAAAACTCGGATGTAGAACCTTCGTTTGAGGATCGATTCGTACTCCATCGCAAAGATTAATCTGACATTTTGCTAGTATGGTTATGTGTCAGATTTAGCTACTAGCAAAGATCGAGCCGCTTTCCAATTTGACTGGAAAATAATCGACGTAAAGCAAAACATATGATTAGCAAGGACGCATCGATTAAAAATTCGGATATCGAACCGCCTTACACAGACGAGTTCGTGCTTCAAGAAACAAAATAATACTCTAACCAATATCTAGACTGCTTGCTAGGATGGATAAATGGAAGAGCCTTTCAAATCCGATGAAAATCTCAAGAGAAAGCTTGTAGCGGCTGCTGTAGCTATACAATTCGGGATTCTCTTAATTATGTACTCTGTAACACCAGGCTACGTAATTCCTCTTTTTCAAATCACAATCGCAAAAACAATCGTCTTATTTTTACTTCTTTGGCAATCCCTAGGATTGGCTCTTTATCGGTATTCACCCATATATCGCCATAGAAAATTTCATTTCGCATTGCAGACGGTCGTACTTATTGTGGTCTTTATGGCTCCATTTTCGCTAGTTTTTTTGATAGGACCAGCTGTTCCAACTCATCCTATAATGGCTATGTAATTGCTAAAATGAGATGCTCCAAAAACATTTTCGAATCGCGCGAAAGGCTTATAAGAAGCTACATATTAAAGTGTGCAATTATCCAGTTTGTATTAGCAATCGGATCATGCATTGCGTTTCACGAACAGTTTCTGAATTTGATAAATGACGAAATCTTGGGACCCACACTCTTAGCTTTCGCTATCTGGAATGTAATTGGTATTGCATTCTATTCATTTTTTATTCCTACAAACAAAATCGCTCACGACATGCAGAAGGTGTTGATTTTCATTTTGTATTTCGCTCCTACTACTTCGCTTTTGACTTTCGGACCAATGCTAAATACCAGTCAAACGTTTTACTCGCCGCAAAGCATTGAATGTTTTAGAGAAGAACCAAAAGCAAAAGAAACTGTGCACATGTTTTTCGCGCGACATCCAATTGCTCGAGGAGAGCCTCTCACCACAAAAAATACGATCGTCCTGGCGGTAGATCCACAAAAAAATGTAGGAGGTATAATTGCTACCAAAAGCAATCATTTTGGCGATTCTACCAACAAAGATTCTATGCTGCTCAGAAAGTGTATTTATCCTATTGAAGCCGGGTCACCAATTAGAGATTCAGACATAGAACCGCATTACTAGTGAAAAAATCGCAAATCAAAACTTTAATTTTGTGCTTTGCAATTTGCCTGACGAATTTTCAAGCAGTGCTCGCCAAGCCGTCAAAGCAGGAGCTAGATGCTTACTACAAGCTAGAAGACAAATTGTCGCCCGAAGCCGGCACTTATCTAGATAAAAAAATAAAGGCAGGAAAAGACCTAGCTGACTGGCACGAACTTCAAACTTTCCACCTGATTCGCTCTTATTCCTATAGAATCGAAGATATATTCATAGCAGCTCGCTCGGCAGCCAGAGCCGAGCCTCACAATCCGCATGTGGTTGTAACTTACGCCATAGCACTGACACTCTTTCGTAAGCATCAAGCGGCTCAAGAACTCTTAGATAAAGTAATTAAATCGGATCAAAAAAATGCACGCGCGCTGGCTGCACAAGCTTATTTATTCGCAGATCAAAACGCCAACGATGAGCTGGCACAAGAGGAGATGAAAGCTGCAATAAAAATTGCGCCTACAGACCCGACTGTGAATCATCTTGCTTTGATGTTTTATAGAAAACTATTTGATTACGAAGCAGCAAAAACGGCCTTGAACAGATGGATCATCGCTCATCCAAATGACCTTTATCCTCGTATGCTTCTAGCAGAGTTGATGCGCACTGCTCGTCACAAAGATCAAGCGATTAAAGTTTGCAGAGAAGTTATTGCTATCAATCCAAATCTCGATTGGGCGCATCACACCCTTATAAACACCAATTACGATAAACAAGATGATAAGGCTGTAATTTCTGCAGTGAACGAACTTTTCAACAAAATTCCATCTAGTAAATCGAATTACGATTTGATCAACCGTCGCGCTGAAGCTTACAAACATCTTCAGCAATATGACCAAGCGCTGCTCGACTACAGCAAAGCGTGCCAAGTAATTTTGCCGGGCAATGAAGCCAAACTGCCACCCGAACTAAAAACGGTGCATGAAAAAGTTCGTCGCGCTTATTTACAAAACTGGATTGGGCGTGCCGCCATGCTTGTAAAAACGGACAAAGCTAAGCAGGCAAGTGATGATCTAACTCAAGTCTTAAGAATGTTTCCTTCAAATACTGGAGCTCTGCAAATTCGCGTTCAGGCCTATGAAGCACAAAAAAAATATGACCTTGCTTTGCAGGACGCAGAAATTCTCATCAAAAAGGATTCTGATGTGGCTGAATGGTACAAAATCAAAGCCAGCATTCAGCGCAAAATGGGCAAAGAGGCAGATGCAAAAGCAACTGAAAAACGACTAAAAGAAGTCAACGAGTTCGGAATTCGTTAATCAACGCATTACCTATCCGTCCATCGCTATTGCATAATAGCCTTGCCAGGGGTCTTTTAACTCAGTTTTAGGCTTATCGATACCCGATTTATCATAAGCTGATTTTTCAAAGCAAATGGAACGACCAGCCGCTTCTGGTGGGTACACGAAAGAAAATGTTTCATCACACATGGTGGCACACATGACTGGAAATTTTCTTCCCACTTTACGCACGAGCTCTATTAATGCTTGATGAAAAATTTTGCTTTTCTCAGGAGTATCGACAATTCGCTGCATCTGTACTCGAAAGAAAGAAAGTTGCATCGATGCAAGCATATTCTCTTCCTTCATATAAGTGTGCCCCACGCCAATTGGCTGAGCATCAGGACCAAAAGTAAAAATTGAATATTTAATACCGCGCTCAATTGTACCTTTATAAATTTCAAATCCGAAATCATTAGTCAATGCACGCTCGAGATCGCGACGAGAAGCTGATTCTCGCATAAGCATAGTGAGATTGTAAGTCGATCCTTTCCACGACTTTTTGTCTTCGAAAAATTCACGCCACTCATCGTTCATCAAGCTGTAAGCTCCTTAATCAGTTTTGCTGTCTTGCCGCCGGCTTTAATTGATCGCAGAAATGATCGGGTGTCCTCGCTTTCAATTTTCTTTTTGGAGGCAATAAGCACTTCTTTGTAAAACTCCAATAATGCTGATAGGTCGCGATGTAGATTTTCGGTGCTACCTTGCAATGCACGTTCAATGACTTGACGAACAGCATCCATATGTAGAGGACTAACTCGAGCTACTTCCTGCAACGATAATACCAGACGTTTTGGCTTAGCTTTGTCAGACTTCAAGAAAACCCCGACTCTTTTGCCCAGATAATCGGGCTCTAGCCTATTTTCATCTATGGCTAAAATCATTGCATCTTTGGCGACTCCGCTGCATTGGACATCAGGCGCGATCAATCCTACATTAATAAGTTCGTGTGCTTTGTAAGTGAGCGGACTACCTTTATGAGTGAGCAAAGCCATATAATGCCTGTATTCTCTGGATTCTGCCAGATTAAAATCTAGATATTCAGCAAGCGAACCAATAGAGCGATGCATGATTCGCTCTCGATATGACGGTATAGTAATTACAAGATTAGGTCCGATTTCGGGACGCTCCAGGCGCTCAATCACACGGACACCGTCAATCTTAGCCTCCTCCAGATGTATTTTGCTTTCCAGTTCAGGCACCACAGGAAGTCTTAGCTCTGCAATTTCCAGGTCAAGTTTGCAAAGTGCAATTTTTTCTTTGCGCCATAATTCCTTTCTAAGTTCAAGCTGGGAAGGCTCAATCCAGCCGTTTTCATGTGTTGGAAAGCTCAGCATAGGAACGTAATTATTTCTTGCCCGCCTTTCTATAATCTCCACCATTCGCCGATCCAAAATTTCAAGTGAAGGGGCCAGATCAAAACGATCAAAGCCATCTATTTCGGCTGGTTTACACAACCAGGAATAGACAAATTTTGCAATAATCAGTTGCACAGAAGATGTTCGTCTACCCAATAAGGTAAATAGTCTTTCCGCTCTCTTCACTAACGGAAGTCCTTTACGCTTGAAATTTTCACTCGATGATTCCAACCGTGAAACACCGTCTAAAAGCCGCTCCAGTTCCATTGCAGCAAGCGGATTCTCCATGCAATATCCCGCTAATTGCAGTAACTCATCTTCACTTTGAACAGGAGAAACTGGAGCACAGAACGCAAAAGGCCAGCCGTCACAAAAATAGTTGGCATAACGATAATCTTGAGGCTCTTCTTCAACAGCGGCTTCAAAATCCGCATCGATCCAGGATTTGACGTCTTCTTTGACACTCGGGGAAACTGTCTCAAAACAATCAGTTATTTTGTTTCTCAATTCCGAATCGTTCTTGCAGCCATGCTTAGAAATAAAGTCTACGACCTTGGCTTGTACTTCTGGTGACTCATGCAAGAAACCTTCCGCAGCTAGCAAGGTGGCTTCTTTCGCTAAATTCGAATCTTTTTTAACTGCACTCTCTAGCAATGCTAAAGCAGATAGACAGACAGCTTTCTGTTTTGCCACCATGCACGGATTTATACTTTTTATCAAGTCACCAGGGTCGAGTTTATTTGCTTTGTCTACTATTTTGAGATTATTCACAGCAAAAGCAACCGTTGGCCCTATAGGACTTCCAAGCAGGCGCAAATATTTTGGAGTCAATTCTATTTGCTCTTCTATAGTGGGCTTAAGTGAATCATGAAAGTTAGAAAACCACGATGATCTGAACTGAATAAAACCCCGCTCCAAGGCATTCAGACTTTCTTCAAGCAAACGTCTTCGCGAGATTTTTCCATCCTTGGATAAACGATAAAGCACTGGGGTCCAGTTATCGCCTGAGTGAAAATATTTTCCTTGTGCAGAAAGACTGAATTCTTGATTGCCCTCTGATTCGAAAATACGCCATACATCGTTTTCAAGAATGTCTGGATTTTTATCGACCCATTCACTAAAAGAGCTGGATTTGAATCTAAAATCTTGATGATACATCCGAGGCGCTGCGATGATAGCAATTGAAAAGTCCTCAGAATCAGGTTTTTCACAAATCTGAAGTCTAACCATTTCTCGAACATCAAACAAATGTTGAGGCCATTTTAAAATAGCATTCGCCAACCCGGGAATATTTGGCGGCAGCAATCTTGCCAGAACACGTATCATGTTGTTATTGAAAGTAGCAAATCTCCAGTCGATTTCATCCCAGTCTTTCTGGTCGCATGATACCACCAGAGCCACTATGATGTTTGATTTAATTCTCTCGTCTATAGGCGGAGCATCCCACTGCCAGCGACATCTTTTATATTGTTTCTTAGAAGCAGCACTGTATGCTTTGCGCTCTTTCTCTGATAAGTCCTTGAAAAATTGCTCAACACCTTCTAGTGAGCCAGATTCTATGACACTTTCAAGCGTTTTTAAATCTTTAGTCTTGTTCATCAGAATCTTCCGGTTCCAGGGTCAAACGAGTAGCTAAAATATGTTTGCAAGGTCCGCGATTTCCTTGATATTTCGAATACCACGGACATGTGCAAGTAACGACATCACCATTGCCCTTCACTGTGTGATTTGCGCCAGTGCCAGTAACCTCGGATTCAAATGAATCAGCTTGGCTGACTAATATTTTTACACCATTGTTTTGAACCAGCTTTCGAGCGGCTTTAAGCCTTGGATGAATCGAATCGACCAATTCTAAATCGAAAGGCATCTCTCTGTGAAAATAAGCATTTCTAGCTAAGTCATAACCAACAATTCCCCTAGATCCAAGCACTCCCAGTGCAGATCTTACTGAGTCGCTATTCATTTGACACGAATCAGACAATCTCTGAATGTCTAACATAGACTGCCATTTTAGCGCTGAACGCACCCTTGAAAGCCGTTCCTCTTCAGCTTTTATTAAATCAGACAATGCCTGACCTTCCCCTGAAAATCCTCGGCTTGGTTCGGCGGTCAAGGTCAGGCTGAACACCAATGGTCCACATTTCAGTTGCCATTCAGACGAGTCGCCAGACGGATGACAATAAATCCTGAGCTCGTCTGCCAGCGGAGCTATATCCTTGAGCATCGCCAACCTGTTAATGCCTCCCACTTTGATGCCAGATTGATCGGTTTGACTCAAGCGAATGCCTCGTCCTGATGGCACCACATACGATATCACTTGTCCTGGCGTCGACGCAAAAATAGAGCGAATGAATTTTATTGCTTCAGCTTTACCAACAGTCAAACGATGCTCCATTTGCGATTGGTAAGACTGTACTTCTACAAAGCCTTTAATCCAACGCACAGGAAGCTTGACTTTTCGCTCGACATATTCTCCAAAGCCATGCTTCATTTTTATTTCGTCACTACCCACAGACATCGACATCCTTTCGCCATCTCTTATTCCGGCAAGCGCAGAACGAAATTGCGAATTAAAATCCACATTAGTGGTGCCATTATTCAATGTTTTGCCAACGTAACCATCAGGTTCTACGTCTACCCGAACATATGCGCTACAGCACGCTGTAAAGCCTTCAAACCGAAGCATTCCCGAACCGCTCGTAATCACTGGATCTCTTTCTGCAACGAGCTTTTTCAGCATGTTAGGCGGAATAAAAAATCGAGTGCTTACATATCGAGCAAGAGTGAACAGCATCAACGCTGCCGCTCGCGGCTGTAGCAAACGTCCTTCGAAAAAATATGGATAAACTTGTTTGATTTCGCTTGTAGCAAGAGCCAACTTGCCACCATCAGCACTTGAGCTGACAGTCGACTCGAACTGATATTTGTATGAGTAATCTATATTCAATAGAGCTTTTATTTCAAACTGAGGTTATGCTTTAAATTCCCTGTGAAATTAGCAAATTACCATTAAGAGTTTCAATCGCATGAAATTCACCAAAGCAATTGTCTCCGTGCTAAGCATTTTTGCCTTGTTAAGCCAGTCTGCACCTGCCGAGCAACTCACATCTAGCTCGACGAAATCAGAGACAAACATTAAGGCATTCAAGTCGACATATGCTAAAAAAGTCATTCAGGATGATTTGGTTTTTGGTATGACCCAAGTGGATAAGATGCTGAAAGATCGAAAACCTATGGGCAATTTGGTCAAAAAGGGTGACCCCATTTACAACTGGACAGCTAGACAATTTGCCGGTGAAGCTTGTGGCGAGCGGATCAGTTGGAATCCCGATGAAAATCTTGGTTTACCTGCTGGGTATAAAGCCGACCACTGCTCTCCTTCAAAGGAAGAGCGTCCGTTCATTAGAATTAGAAGCAACGACGGTGCTGGAAATTTCTACGACGAACATCTTCTCTGGGAGTGTTGCATTTTCGAGCTGCACAATATTCGTAATTTTGAAGCATTCCAAAAAGCTCTAGACGAAGCGTGCAAGGGTAAACTGAGCAAAAAGGAATGGATTAGGCGAAACGCTTTCATCGAATATAAAGCGAGCTTTGAGGTGAAGAAATTTTTCTACCAACACTGGGCACCATATCTCAAATCTAAACGAATCGATTATCGCGCACATTTATGGGAGGTCGATTGGACTCCCAGTAGCTTCGAGCGATGGCTAGAGGCATATGACGACCCGTCTGGTTACCCGTGGAATTACTGGGGCACTTATTACGATCGAGAAATTGTGCCTTGTCTAAAATCAATCAAGTCTAATTAGTCTCATTAGCAGATTGATGCGGTGGTTGATTCAAATTTTCAGACACAGTAGCAGGGGAAGAAGAGCCATCACGCGCAGGATCCAGTGATTCAAGCACCTCGAGTGGCTGCTTTACTATTTTGACCAAATTCTCTTCAAGTTCGTTCGCGTTTAAATTAAGCTGCGAGGTGGCCGTTTCTCTTGCTCCCCGACGTCTGTCACGGAACATGGCTCCAAGTGTGCCCCAGTCGATAACAAGAGCGCCGCCGTTAGCTTTGTGCGATTGCTCCCACGACATGATCATGTCTAGCGAAGCGTGGTCTACGTAATCGAGGTCTTCTAAATGTACGTGCAACTCGTGGCTCGCTGGTACAGAATCCAGAGCTTCGGCCAGGCGTGGCAAATTTAGAAAAGTAGCAGCACCTTTTAAATAGAGTTCGGTTTTCTCAGGATTGGGAGATGTAGACTTGATCTCCAAATGCGAGAAAATATAAAGCAGTTTCAAGACCGAAAGTACCACACCTGTCAAAACACCCGTGAGCAGGTCGGTACATACAATAGCGCTGAGCGTAATCAAATAAATGGCAGCTTCACTATTGCCGTATTTTCTGAGTTCTTTGATAATCTTGAAATTGGTCAGCTTATATCCGGTATAAACAAGAAGCGCAGCCAGAGCCGATGTTGGCACATAACGCAAAACGAATGGACAAGCCATAACAAGAATCAAAATCCAGAGTCCATGAAATATAGCAGAAGCACGAGTCTGAGCCCCAGCTTGAATATTGACCGAGCTTCGAACAATGACTCCAGTCATTGGCAACGCCCCGATAAAACCGCAAATCAGATTACCAACCCCTTGCGAAAACAACTCTTTGTCATATTTTGTTCGAACCAATGTTTGCATTCTATCTACAGCACTTGCGCTCAACAGAGTTTCGGCACTGGCAACAAAGCCTAATCCAAGCCCTTCCAGAATCAAATTCCAGTTACCGATATCGCTCCAATTCTTTGGCATAGACAAGGCAGACATCAAATTATCGGGGAGAGTTACATGATTAATATCAAGACGCATTACAGTGGCTGCAATAGTCGCTACAACAACTGCAATCAAAGCAGAAGGAACCACCTTGAGTTTTTTCAAGGGAATTGATTCCCACAACAAAATAATCAATATAGTAAATACGCCAAGTAAACCTGGAACATGAGAATTAGATCCGTCGGCGGTGTTGAAACATTTAAAAAAGGCTTCTGGAATAGCGACTAAGTTTCCGATACCACTCGAGCGAGGAGCATCGTCTAGAGTCACGTGAAACTGACTGGCTAAAATGAGCACACCAATCCCAGACAACATGCCATTTACCACCGCTGGTGATACCGCTCTAAACCATTGACCTGTTCGAGCAAGACCAGCCACCATCTGAAAAATGCCCGCAATCATCACAACGATTCCAAGACGTGCGATTCCGTGTTCTTGAATAATCTCAAAAACAATTACTGAAAGTCCTGCGGCAGGACCGCTTACTTGAAGCGGGTTTCCTGAAATGCAACCGACAATTATTCCACCAACGATACAGGTAACCAAACCCGCAGCAGGAGGTACACCTGATGCTATGGCAATACCCATCGCCAGTGGCAAAGCGACCAGGAAGACAACTATTGAAGCTAATAAATCCTTATGTAGGCTACCGGGCATACAAACCTCCGCAAGCGGACCAGAAACTGTCGAACCGTTTCTTACAGGTTTGTAGTTAAATTAGTAAAACGCCCTTCTGGAGCCACAAATCGTTGCTCGTGTCAGGTGGAGGGGCAAGAATATTTCGCTCTGGGTCGATGCTTGAAGCACTAAGTACTGACTGTGGCGCATAACCAATCAAATCGGATGGTTCTACATAAACCTTGAATTTACTTTCGTCGCCCACGATGGATCTGAGCGAAATATGAGGCATCGACAAAAAGGGATCCACAATCTCTTCGTGGTCAAAATCGACTCCATCAAAATATTCGACAGCTTGACCAATTGACATAGAGGAACTACTAGGTTCAAGCACTGCAGCCACTGAATTAACCGCGCCAGCAAGCGAAATGAATTGGCAGGATACAAAAATCCCGACCAAAAAGCTCATTAGTAAGGTAATAACCGGCTTTGAGGGCATCTTCCTATGATACACCAGATTTAACCTTGGCTCGGCGATGAACGCCTGAATTGAACGCAGCAAATCGCGTAATTTAATCTTTCCCAGAAAATATTGACCGCAAAACCCCTGCAAGTACACCTACTGATAAATTGAAGCCATGTCTCACTTGAAAACGATCATTGCGATGCTATTTCCATCTCGGTCATTTATCCATGAGTCAAATATTTGAACTTGAATTTGATATATTGTGCAGAAAACTGAGGAGTAGTTTTCTTGAAAGTTGTTTTGGCTGAAAAACCAAGTGTGGCAAAAGATATCGCTTCGGTACTGGGAGCCACAAAGCGCAGAGACGGTTTTTTTGAAGGCAACGATTGGGCAGTCACTTATGCTTTTGGGCATCTTGTCCAGATAGCCGAACCAGAAGCAATGAATGCCACATGGGGAAAGCCATGGCGCTTAGAGCAACTGCCGATGATACCAGAAGAGTGGAAATACACGCTCACTGAAAAGGCTGATGCCCAGTTTAAAACAATCAAAAAACTTTTTCTCGATCCTTCTACCAGCAAAATAATTTGTGCAACAGATGCTGGTCGCGAAGGCGAACACATCTTTCGACTAATCTATAAAATGACTGGATGCAACAAAGATGTCGAAAGACTCTGGATAAGCTCACTCACAGCTGAAGCCATCAAAGAAGGATTCAACAATCTAAAGCCATCTACCACTTTTGACAGTTTAGCTGGTGCGGCCTCTGGAAGATCGCGTGCCGATTGGATTGTGGGATTGAATTTCACAAGGGCTTACACCTCGCTCAACAGGCAACTTTATACGGTAGGGCGTGTGCAGACTCCAACATTGGCTTTAATTGTCGAAAGACAAAAAGCGATAGACAGTTTTAAGTCTGCTAATTTTTTCGAAATTCTGGCAACTTTTGAACCAGGCTTTCTCGCTCGCTACATCACGCAAGACGCTGAGCCACAGACACGAATTCATGACAAAGCCGCTGCCGAAAAGATTTTAAAAGATGCATCAAGCGAATCGTCGGGAGCGGTCGAAAAAATAGAGACCAAAGAAAAGAAAACTAAAGCTCCTGGACTTTATGATTTGCTTACTTTGCAAAAAGATTGCAACAAGCGCTTTGGATACACGGCGCAAGAGACGCTTGATATAGCTCAAAGTTTGTATGAGGAGCACAAAATCATTTCTTATCCAAGAACTGAATCCAGACACTTGTCCAATGACATGGTGAGTGAGCTTCCGGCGGTTTTGACTACCGTGCTCAAGGCATATTCGAATTCGACTGATTTAATTAGCGCATTTGCAAAAGAAGGATTTGTTGCAGGAAAAATTACTGTCGATCATTTGCAGTCAAAGCTATCCAAAAATTATGTCGACGACGCAAAATTGACAGACCACCACGCAATTATCCCCACGCACAAATTTCCACCGCAGACGATTACTGAAAAACAACGCAATGTCTATAAGCTGATTGCTTCTCGCTTTATGAGCATTTTTCTGCCTCCAGAAGTGCGTGATGAAACTGAAGCACACATAAAGTTAGGCGGTCATATTTTTCGCGCCAAAGGTGTCGTTATCAAAGATCCGGGCTGGACAATTTTAGAGCCCAAAGAAAAAGACAAGGAAAAAGAAAGTACCAAAGGCAAAAAGAATGCCAAAGAAAAGGATGCGGAAGAAGCGCAGCAGTTGCCCCAAATAAAAGCCGGACAACAACTGACGAAGAAAAAGGTTGAACTGAAAGAAGGTAAAACCACTCCCCCAAAACCCTATGATGATGCCAGCCTACTGACGGCAATGAAACACGCTGGAAAAGAATTGGACGATGAAGACCTTGCAGCTTATATGAAACAAAGTGGCTTGGGCACTGCTGCCACACGTGCGCAAATAATAGAACGTCTACTCAAATCAGGCTATGTGGTTCGAAACAAAAAGAATCTATTGCCCACAGAAAAAGGCAAAGCGCTCATCTCAATAATTCATCCGAAATTGAAAGACATTGGTCTGACCGCATCCTGGGAACAGCAACTGTCCGACATTATTGACGGCAAAGTGACTTTGACCAAGTTCGAGCGCGACATCGAAGAATTTTTGCGCCACTTATTGCCCGAGGTGACTAAGCAAGGCGCTGCTATTGCAAGAGCTGCGGAGCAAGGATATTGCACCTGTCCTTTGTGCAAACAAGGAGTCGTACGCAAAACTCCCAAAGGTGCCGGTTGTAATCGGTGGCGCGAAGGTTGCAAATTCATGATCTGGGGCGAGCAGTACGGCAAGAAGCTTTCCGAAGCTCAGATCAAAGAGCTTGCGATTAACCACAGAACAAAATTAATTAAAGGTTTTAAGAAAAAAGATGGATCCGGCACTTACGACGCCAAACTTGTTTTTAACGACGAGTTTCGTGTGAGACTGGAGTTCGAAAGACCCGAGCCCAAAGAAGTAAAACCGACAGTGGAGCAATAAAAAGCTCCCCTACCGGGAGGGATGGAGAGGAGCAGAATGGTGAGGCGAGCGTTAGGGTAATGCTTGTTAAAATGCACCAGATACGGTGCAGAAAATAAGTGCCACAGCACAAATTATTTTATTGACGGAAAAAATCCCCATAGGTGTTGACCGATTGAACATATAGAGCGTGGGTGGTAGGGGGCTTTTAGTGCTCAAATCGGTCAACGCCTCAGAGGTTTGTCTTTTGATCCAGCGCTTCCAGACGCCAGTTGTCAATAAATATAGTGGCAAACTTTAGACTATAAATCAAGCATTTTTTACCTGACCAATTTGACCAATTCAAGAGACCGCTTTTTGCCGCAATCCTTTGACTGACAACGAATTAGAAAGCTTTTTACTCAATTGGTAAAACTCGCTGCTTCATTAAATATGCTCCAGCTATGAGCAAAACAATGCCAAAAACACGCTGCCAGCTAATTGGAATTACCGGCATTCCAAATAATCCAAAGCTATCAATTGCTAAAGCAGCAACCAATTGCCCCACAATTACAAGCGAAACAACAGTGGCGGCGCCAAGCTTAGAAACAGATGTTAGCGCAGCAAAAACATAAAACGCACCAAGCAGACCACCAACCCAATACCACCATGGCATTTTCAAAACTTTGTCGAATGAGGCAGTACCTGCAAACCCGGTCAAATGCATTATGAATAATGCAACAGTTCCAATTGCAAAAGAAATAAACGCACTCATTACTGGCGAAACTACAATTTCGCGAAGACGAGCATTAATAGGGGCTTGAGTCGCAATAGCGATACCGCCAATCAATGCCAGAAGAATATAAGTTACCATTTCTAGTTTTGATCCAAATAGTCTATATGTTCATGGGCACTGTATAACAATCGTCTGCAATCCACACAAAAAACGTGTAAATGATTTTTTTGAAAATAGCGAACATCTCGCCAAGCACGGTTTCGCGACATATAACGTCTCCCGTCTGCTAAACCGCGAAATGTAATGTGCACTATTCCATTGCAGCACAAATCTTCGGGAGCTGGCTTGTGAGCGGGTTTGGGAGGGTTTAGATCCACACCCATCATTTCTAATAGTTTTCGCGCGATGCTGCGCCAGATTTTGCCGATCATATAGTTATGTGCGTTCCTCAACCAGAGGCAAAGTTATGGTGAATGTAGTACCTTTGCCCACTGCAGATTCTACGTCAATTAATCCATGATGGCGCGCTACTATTTCTCGCGCTATGGCAAGACCCAGTCCAGCACCGCCTAGCTCGCGAGTTCTAGATTTGTCTGCTCTATAAAAACGCTCAAATACGTGCGGCAAGTCTTCAGGTGAAATGCCGATTCCAGAATCTTTGACTTGTATTTGCACTAAGCTGTAATCGTTCAATAACACATCCACAACGACGGCTCCACCGGGTTGCGTATAGTTGATTGCGTTGGTTAGCAAGTTAACGATAGCGCGTTGCAACTGGCTTGAATTGCCGAGTACCTGAAAAATCTGTCCATCTTGCGGAGCCGTTAATTGAACATCCTTTTTATCGGCTTGAGCTTTGACTTGCTCGATTGATTCAGAAATTACTTGAGCAATATCTATACGATCAGACCAGCCAGCGTCAGGTGAGCTATCAAGCTTTGATACATCTAGTAGCTCAGAAATCAATTTGCGCTGACGCTCAGAAAGCTTTTCAAGCGACTCTAAAAACTTCTTGCGCAATTCTGGATCTTCGGCAGCTCCAGCCTGTAGCGCTTCGACCACAGAGCCTATTGCCATAACGGGAGTTTTCAATTCGTGACTTGCATTGGCTATAAACTCTTGCCTGATGCGCTCTTGCTCTTTCAGTCGAGCTACCATCTGGTTGAAAGATAAGCTCAGCTCGCCGATTTCGTCGCGCCTGTCAACTGGTAGATAGTTCGTAAACTCAGTAGAAAGCGAGATCTCTTTAGCCAGCTTACTCATATCTTTCACCGGGCGCATGAATCTGTCTGCAAACCAAAGGCTGATAAGAACTGTCAAAATGCCAGTTGCGAAGATAATTTCCAGAAACACAATCAAGTTTTTGCGCAAACGCTGCTCGACTTCGGTAATTGGCACCCCAATTCGAATGACTCCAGCTGTGACCCCGCGCGATCTGACAGGATAGGCAACGAATAATGTTTTGGTATTAGTAGCGGGCGAATTGCGCTTGTAGACCGAAATAATACCGGCTAAAGCTTCGTTGACCTCTGTGTCTTTCGATATGTTTTCTTGTGCTCTTTTCTGGTCGGCGTCGCCAGGTTCTTTGTCTTCAGGCGAAGAATCGGCAAGCACGTGACCGCTCGAATCGACAACGATAATTTCAACACCTTGATTAGTGGCACGACGTTCGGCAGCTTTTTGAATACGTGCACGAGAATCTTCTGAATCGAGCTCGAGGTCATTGTCGATTTCAAGAGCCAGATTGACGGCTTCAATTTTGAGCGAATTGCTCAAATCGTTGATAGATTCGGCTCGAATGGTCAAGAGCGCCCAAAGGGTAACCGCCATGAGCGAAATAATGATGATGAACATATATGTAAAGAGGAGCTGGTTCGCCAGACTGCCCGAAAACCATCTATATGCCTTTTCAAGACCGAGCATTTCTCACCGAATTTTTACGCTCCCAATACTTATGGTTAGATAAACTCTAAGACAAAATGTTTCTATTATGGGAAACTTTCTCTAGAGCGTCTATAGATCCCTGCTTATAAGGAATCTAGGACGAGAGATTATCAAGGAGGTCCGTACAAAATGTCAGCCGTGGCAAATGTAACTGATGCAACCTTCGAAAACGAAGTTCTTAAGGCCGATGTGCCCGTACTTGTTGACTTTTGGGCTCCCTGGTGCGGACCCTGCAAACAAGTGGCTCCTATTATCGAAGACCTTTCCAAAGACTTCACCGGCAAATTGAAGGTAGTCAAAATCAACACCGACGAGAATCCCAACACAGCCAAGGCATACCACATTACCGGTATCCCGAGCCTCTACCTGTTCAAATCTGGACAAGTGGTCGAACAAGTCGTTGGAGCTGTCGCCAAGCCCAAATTGGCCGAAAAAATCAGCAAACACCTCTAAACGAGGTAGCGTTCAAGTTTCGTTCTGTTCTTTATTTAAAATCGGATTGAGAAGGAGATCACGATGCACTACGTAAAGCGTACAACCGCTAGCTTACTAACACTGTCACTTCTGGTCGTTGGAGGCCTGGGGCTTTCCGCTAATCAGCCAGCTGACGCTAAAAAGAGCAAAAAGCACCACAGACACCATCAGAAGAACCTGATGGAAACTCTGCGCTCCAATCCCGATTTGAAAACATACGCTGCCTGGATGTCCAAAAGCGGCGCTTCGCACTACCTGAACGGTAAAGGTACTTACACCTTGTTTGCTACAAGCGAACAAGGTTACTCCAAAGTACCTAAAGAGCGCAAAGAAGAGTTGACCAAAGACAGCAAACGTCTCAAAGACATCATGAAATACTCAATGGTCAAAGGCAACATGCATGTAGCCGACCTGGCTGACAAGCGCTCAGTGACAACCGTTCAAGGCGAGTCATTGATGGTTGACACCAAAAACGGCGCAGAAGCAGTTCAAGTAGATGGCGCTCTCTTGACCCAGACCGACATCAAAGCTTCTAACGGAACCATCCACGTGATTGACTTCATCGTAGTTCCAGAACGCGGTAAAT
Source organism: uncultured Candidatus Obscuribacterales bacterium (assembly GCA_964572515.1). Classification (GTDB taxonomy): domain Bacteria; phylum Cyanobacteriota; class Vampirovibrionia; order Obscuribacterales; family Obscuribacteraceae; genus Aved-18. The sequence continues at coordinate 407,936 of CAZNEW010000003.1, forward strand.
AGAACGCTAACAATCGCAACTTGATTCTAAAAGGTAGGCGAAAGCCTACCTTTTGCTAAGAGAATAAATGAGAGGTTCCATGAAAAAACTAAGCCGACTGTCCTTTGCGATACTAGTCCCATCTTTATGCATCTCCCTTAGCGGGTGCGGCTCAGCTGACTTATCGACCGATGAAAATAAACCCAGTGAAAATAGCACGACCACAAATAACACGAGCGAAAATGGCACAAGCTCAAGCAAATCGAGTGAATCGCAAGTCAAGCATGTGACTGATGCCACTTTCGAACAAGAAGTTTTAAAGTCTGATACTCCCGTCCTTGTAGATTTCTGGGCGCCCTGGTGTGGACCATGCCGAATGATGGGACCTGTTGTAGAAGAACTTTCAAACGATCTTTCAGGCAAAGTGAAAGTGATGAAACTAAATACCGATGAAAATCCCAAGACCGCCCAAGCTAGCAACATCACAGGCATTCCGACACTCAAACTTTATAAGTCAGGAAAAGTGGTCGAAGAAGTAGTCGGCGCGGTCGAGAAGTCATTTTTGACCGAAAAAATCAAGAAGCATCTTTGAGCGTATGCAGCGAGCGAATGGGGAATATGGCAATATATAAGGTAGGTAAAACCAGCGATTTCTAACCCAGGAGCTAGTCTAAAAATAAATGCGAGAAATGATCATAGCGTTCATTATTGCCCTTGTTATCGGCAGCGTCATGAACGAAATGAATTTAGGCGGCGCCGCTAATCACCAGACGCAAGGCGTCGGACAAGAATTGATTTCTGAGCTGGATTCAGGCACTTTTCAAGGATTAGTGCTCGACTCGAAAGAACCAGTGCTGGTTGATTTCTACACAACCTGGTGTGGACCATGCAAAGAAATGGAGCCTATCATGGGCACTCTTGCTTTGAATGGACAGGAAAAGCTAAAAATTGGTCGTGTAGATTGCGATAAGAACAAGGTTTTAGCAGAGAAGTACGAAGTTACAGCTTATCCAACTTTCATTTTGTTTCAAGATGGACAAGTAAAAGACCGTACCACAGGTGGACGCGGCTTGGACGACATGCGCGCCTGGCTCAAAATGAATCAAGTGGAAGTTCCTGTTAGCGGCTCACTATCGGCACCTACCAAACAGGAATCGGTGCAGTCACAACCAGCTGCAGAGTCAATTGAAGTAAAAGAGCTGAATAAGCCATCTCCGGAGGGTTAGAGATGAAGGAAATGCTTATTGCATTTATTCTTGCTCTTGGATTTTCTTGTGCATTTTTTGGCTCTAAATCCATATCAAGCCCGACTGGTACAAGCGTCCGCAACGCAGTTTGCGAAGACGAAACACCTGACATAGCCGAAAAGAAAGACATAACTATTGGCGAAGTAAAGGTTATAGATTCAGACTATGAAGCGCGCACAGCCACACAAGTCAAAGAAAGCGGCTCGCAAGACAGCAATATACGTTTCCCTGCATATGGAAGATTTGAATAGAACTGGAGGCAGTTAAACAGTCATGAAAACTTGGGTCCGATGGACAATCGTAATTATATGGTTTGCACTTCTGCTTTTCACATCGCAGTTCTGGAACCCATTTATGTCGTTTCCAGCCCTGCTCAAATACGGAGTTGTGGCAATAGTTGGCGCCACCATATTTGGCACCATTATAATATTGATGCAAATATATATAATGTTGAGCATCATCTTTCCTTTGCCTCCCAGAGCCGATTCCAACGCTCCTCGCTCAAAGTGGAGAAAAACTTTCTCCTGGGCATTTAGAGACCCACCAATCAGTCCTAAAGCTCCAAAGACTCTCAATGAGCTCATCGGTAACGATAGAGCAAAAGCTGAAATAAAAGAGGTTATTGATTTACTCAATAACAGCCAACATTACATCGAATCCGGTGCCGATCTACCTAAAGGTCTTTTGTTTGTCGGCTCGCCTGGTGTTGGTAAGACACTTTTTGCGCGTGCAATCGCAAATGAAGTTGGCATTCCATTCTACGTTGTTGAAGGTGGCAACATAAGTGGATTGTTCTTTGGACTTGGTGTTTTAAAATTAAAAATGCTTTTCAGCAAATTACGCAGACACGATCGCGCAATTTTGTTCATCGACGAAATCGAATCAATGGGAAGCCGACGCAAAGAAGATCAAGGTTTTGGCGCACAGTCTGACATGAACATGACCTTGAATACGCTACTTACCGAAATGGACGGTTTTCACGGCTCACGTATTCTGGTTATTGGCGCCACCAATAATGATGGCATGCTCGATCCCGCGTTGATGCGTGCAGGACGCATGGACAAACGCATTTACTTTCAACCTCCTTCCGTTGAAGAGCGCAAAGAACTATTCAAATACTATATTGGCAAAGTCGTTCACGACGAAGCCATAGACTACGACGAGCTTGTCATGGTTACTGCAAACTATTCGCCTGCAGACATAGCAAGCGTAGTCAACGAGGCAGCATTGTTATCCAGACGTCCAGGTGGTCCCAACAAGGTCACAACCGAGATGGTTCGTACCGCCCTCGATAATGTTTCGGTGGGCTTAGAGCGCACACTTACTTCTGGCGTAGAACTTATAACACATGATCCAAACATTCGTTTCGATGATGTAATTGGAATCGACGATGTCAAAACGGATGTGACCGAAATCGTCGACTTCCTCAAACGCGGCGAGGAACTGCGCAAGATTGGAGCCAAAATTCCAAAAGGCATTTTGATGATTGGACCTCCCGGTGTTGGTAAAACCATGCTGGCAAAGGCTATTGCAAACGAGTCTGGTGTACCTTTTTACGGAATTTCCGCCACCTATTTTAAGAGCATGTTTTCTGGCGAAGGGGCTGGACGTATCAGAGCCCTGTACACCCAGGCTCGCAAGAATCCATCTTCCATAGTGTTCATTGATGAAATAGACAATCTTGGTGGAACTATGACCGATGTAGGAAATCGACGTACCACAGCACTTAATCAGATTCTGGTTGAGCTCGATGGAATAAGCGGCAGATCCAATGTCATCACTATTGGTGCCACCAACGTTGAAAACGAGTTAGATCCAGCATTCATGCGCTCTGGCAGATTCGACCGAAAAGTCTACGTTGGACTTCCGGATGGTGAAGCTCGCAAACTCATTTTCAAAAAATATCTTAAAAACATTCAGCTTGAAGCCGAGCCAGATTACACCGAACTCTCCAAATGGTCGTTCAATTTTTCAGGTGCTGACGTCCAGGCTGCAGTAAACGAAGCTGCCATTCTAGCCGTTAGAGCCGGTAAAAAAGCAGTCACAATGGAAGAGCTCGAAGAAGGTTGCACTCGCATTGCAGCTACCGCAGGTCACAAACTCAATGCCGATGGAATGAATTTGTCCAAAGTCCCTGATCTTGAAGTGACTCTCAAAGACATAAAAGGCATGGATGAGGCAATTGCAGAGGCGTCTGAAGTTGTTCAAATGCTCAAACACGCAGACACAATTCAGAAGAGCGGGCTCAAAGCACCAAAAGGCATCTTGCTTGTCGGCAGACCTGGCACTGGCAAAACTATGCTTGCAAAAGCAATCGCAAACGAAGCCGGGGTAAATTTCTATTCTCTCTCTGGTACCGAATTTGTGCAGGTCTGGGTGGGGCTGGGCGCTAAGCGTGTACGCTCGATTTATGAGCAAGCCAGACGCAGCGGAAAGCCTGCTATCGTATTCATTGACGAGCTGGATGCTGTGGGTACTCAAAGAGCCACCGACACCGGCGGTGGCGGACAAAACGAAGTAAACCGCACGTTGAACCAATTACTGGTCGAAATGGACGGATTTGGTAAGCATAAAGTACTTACGATCGGAGCCACAAATAATCCAGGGATGCTTGATGCAGCTTTGCTGAGACCCGGACGCTTCGATAGAAGAATCGATGTTCCATTACCCAATCTGGATGGTCGAGAAGCCATACTTGAGCATTATGCAAAACAATTGAAAATTCCAATGGCTGCTAATCTGCTTGAAATAGCAAGAATGACAGTTTTTGATTCAGGTGCTGGACTTGCCGCTATTGTAAATGAAGCTGGTTTGATTGCAGTACGAAACGGACGCGAAGAAATTACTCAGGTTGACATGATTCAAGCGATTCAACGCGTACACTTCGGATTAAATAGAAGCAGCAATATCATTCTAGACGACCTCTGGAAGACTGCGTATCACGAAGCAGGTCACACGATTGTGGCCTATTACAGACACCTCAAAGAGCGCATTCAAGTAGTGACCGTAATACCAACTGGTGGTGCACTTGGCTATATGTGGTCAGTTGCAAAAGACGATGACACACACCACGCCCGAAACAAAATGGAAATACTTACCGAAATTGAAGTTTCTCTAGGTGGACTAATTGCCGAAACCATTGTGCGCGAAACCAATGCCGAAGGGGTTTGGGGCGACCTTAAGAGTGTCGCAACCAACGCATCTAATATGATTAGAAAATTTGGCATGGGCTCTTTCAAATTCAATACAGATGTAGCTTACAAACATAACGACTATAAAGGCGCTTCTTCGGAAACTGAGCGCGAAATAGAAATGGAAATCAAAAAAGTTGTAGACGACTGTTATGCAAACGTTGAAAAACTTCTTGTTAGCAAGCGCAAAGAACTAGATTTGATTGCCGCAGGCTTGATCGAGAAAGAAACGCTTTATTTTAGGGATCTGGTAAACATCCTGGAGCCAGAGAAAACTGATGAGCAAATAGATGCAGAGATTGCAGCCCTAGCCGACCGTAAGTTTGTCGGAAAACGTCCAGTTATGGCAGATGACTTCTTGTCCCGACTCGGCAGTCTTGGTGGTAAGAAAAGCGGAAATGGTGCAAATGGAGGCGCCGTGGCTCCTCCCGGTAGCGAAAATCTAAATGACAGTCAAGCCCAGGAAAAACCCGATACTCCAAAAGGAGAGTCCTAGCTAGAATAGGACTAAAATACTTTGAGGGAGGGAACTGCTTATGCGCACCGTAAGCCTGAGGGCAACGCTTTGCATGCTATCACTTGCAGTTCTTAGTGCCACTACATTTGATACTGTACACGCTCGCACTGGTCGCGGGCTTCCAAGCGAAGGCGACCTGAAAACAGAGTCTTCCAATCAAACTCAAGACAAAGAATCGCAGCGCCAGGCCAGACGAATAGTGGATGAAGCCCTTGCTCGATTCAAAAATAACAATCACTCCTGCAATGATCTCGAATCATCTTTACGCAATTATCCAGTCGATGCTGTGCCTGCAATTATCGATGCAATGGATACTAACGACGAAACTATTCAAGTTCCCATGGCAAATTTTCTGGTTCGCCTGACTGGTTATGAAGACTTTTATTACTCCAACCAGTCGGTTAAAACAATCATTGGATTGCTCAAATCGAGCCCAAAGCGCGAAGTCAAAAGCGCTCTGGTTGGAGTTTTGGGCAATATCGGTCCGCGTAACGCCGAAATAAAAGAAGCCCTCATCTACACACTCAAAAATTCACCCGAGCCTGCAGTAAAACGAGCAACACTCGATGCGTTGGCGCACTTAGCCCAACAAGAAAAGCCTGCTCTGGCAGCCGACACTACTAAAACTCTGATAGCCGAGTTATCTAATCAAGACTCGCAGCTTATTCGTCAATCGGCTCTTTATGCGCTTTCTCGCTTTAAAGCAAATCCAGAGGTAGTAGTACCAGCGCTTTTAAAAACTTTAGACGACAATTATGCAATAGTGCGGAACGCCTCGTGTCAGGCGCTGGGAGCATATCAATCTTCATCCAGAGAAGCAATTCCAAAACTAATCGAAATGATTAAAACAGAAAGCGATTCGAGCATCAAATATTCAGCCATGAGCGCGCTTCACAGCATTGACCGCAAAGACCCTCGTATTTTGCAACTATATCTGGACTTGCTAGACGACCCGGTTCTTGGTCGCAATGCCATGAGTTACTTATCTAATTTCGGGCCTGATGCAGCTCCAGCCACTCCCAAATTAATCGAACTATTAAAATCGGGCGATGTGCATACAAAACATCAAGCCTGCCAGGTCCTTGCGCAAATCGGACCTGCTGCGCGCAGCGCGCTTCCGGCTTTGACCGAGGCTCTAAAAGACCCAGACCCTACTCTGGTAAGATATGCAGAGCAAGCAATCACCCGACTAAATCAAACGAATTAGAGCGAAATGCAAACAGGATTCGAACTGACTCAAAAAGCGCAAGAGGCGCTACTTTTTGCTGAATATGTGGCGTGGTCTCAAGGTCACAAAGAGATCGAGATAGCCGATTTAAAAATGGGACTGGATCTGCAGAGACACAGCATATCTTTTGAGTTGAAAGAAAAAATCAAAAGTGCGATTCAAGACCTGAAGAGTAATTACCCAATCGAATTATTTAAAGGCCAGATCGTGGCGAAAAGCACCATGCAACTGCAATTCAAAAAAATTCCATTTGCAAAAGAAACACAAAAAATACTTTATGACGCCAATTTATTCGCTATTGAATTTTGCGAACTCGGGGTAATAAATACCGGCTATTTGTATTTAGCGCTTTTACTCAAAGATTCTCGTTTCATCAGTCTGTTTGAGAATGAAGAACTGGAGAACAGCCCTCTTCAAGACCTGACTATAAAATGGATTGAGTTTAGCTCTGGGCTGTACCTCAAAGACAGCGAGCGCGGCGACAATATGACAGCTATCAATATTCGAATTTTCGAGTGGTTACGCTCAGGCAATCTTTCGCAAGAAATCCTTTCTAGCGCAGGACTTTCAAAAGATACAAAATACTCGGCAACGCCTTACACCGTATTTGGTACCATCGAAGATGATTATCAGGGAAACTATGCAGAGAGAATTCCACCGCTAAAAGGTGGCGCTAAAGACAAAGCTAGACGCGACTTGGACATTATGGACAGCTTTGTTTCTGCTTCGAACTTGCCTGAAGCTGAGCCTGATTTGCTTGGAATTTATATGATTAATCAGATCGACTATATTTTATTCTTTGAAGACGGCTTCCAGTACTCACTGAGCAATGCAGCTCACAAATACGAAGCGGTGAAAGAGATTCAGATTAACGACTCAGTTTTTGAAATATTATTCGACAACAACCAGACGCTCGAAATGGACGTACCTGGCAAAACAGAAGAGCTGCCAGACGCTTATAACCTGTACCAGTTTATAGACAGCATGAAAAAGCCTCAGCCAGTTTCTGAAATTCACTCAGACCTGGATTTGATAAGCTTCTTCAAACGTCAAAATGAGCATCTGGATCTTTACGACAGATTGATCTGGAAGCTCGAAAACGAAATGGGTCTGCGAGGGATAAAACCTGATGCAGACCACATTATTCATTATCGTTTTCTGGCTTTGCTTTACACCAAACCGTTCATTCGCGCTGGATTTTTGAAAAACAGCTAGAGCGATAGCTTAGCGAGTTCCACTCAATGCAGGTTTCTTGAGCTCAGCTGCTGCTGCTGCTAAATTTTCAGCAAGAGCGCGACGACGTCTGTCGTCTTTTACCGATGAGCCTTTGCATGCACGACCAGCCATCAATTTTGCTGGAACGTTCACTTTGCTAACCCAACCCAGTTTCTTGCAAGCCGAAATAACAATCCAGGTAGGATCGAATTCGAACCAACGAGCGCCCATTCTGGCGGAACCAGGAAAAGCGTGGTGGTTGTTGTGCCAGCCTTCGCCCATAGTCAAAATAGCGACCCACCAACAGTTGACGCTATCGTCAGTGGTGGCAAAGCTGCGATATCCAAACTGGCGCAAATGGCATACTACGTTCAGCCAAAGCGGTGTTTGCATTACTGCAAGACCCGCAAGCAGACTGCACAAAGCTACCTGCCAACCAAACAATGCCCAGAGCAAACCTCTAAAAGCAAAGCCGATAGCGAAGCTGATGTGGTGTCCACGTCTCAAGTCATCGCCGCCATCAAGCAATCTGTAGATTGGATCCTTGATCAAATCTTGCGATTGAGTAATGGGGTCGATGTGGTCAGGATAGTGCTTTTCGCCCAACCAGCCGAAATGTGCATAAAGCAAACCATTGCGAGGCGAGTGAGGATCGAGCACAGTATCGTGATGTCTGTGGTGCGCTCTGTGAATGGTAGCCCACCAGATTGGCGAACCTTCAAACGCGAGATAACCGCAAAGTACAAAGAAGTACTCTACCGGCTTGATGCACTTAAACGACCTGTGAGACAACAAACGATGGTAACCAAAAGTGATTCCCATGGTATGTATGACGAACATGACGAGGAATAAAGCTGAGAATTCGAGCCAGTTCAAGTTGTATTTCCTTTATAAAGTGTTTCTAGAAGATGGATTGATTCGGAAATTACAACTTAGCGTCCGCGACCGCCGCCGCCGCCACCAGTGCGAGGTTTGGGTTGCGAAACAACTACGGAAATTTGACGACCTCTTACTTCTCTGCCGTTGAGCGCTTTGATAGCTGCTTCGGCTTCGGATTGGGTGCCCATTTCGACAAAAGCAAATCCGCGTGAGCGACCGGTTTCACGATCTTTGGCTACTTGAACTGAGTTCACAGCGCCATGCTCGGCGAAAAGCTCTTGAAGCTCAGCATCCGATGTTTGATAGGCAAGATTGCCCACAAAGAGTTTGTTATTCATTTATCTATTATCAACCTTTCAGACCGTGCGCTCATCATACGTTTTCTAAGGACTTAAAAAAGGTTGAGAACAGAGGTCAGCGAACTATTAAACAGACATCAAATATATCATGAAGCTTGTCAACATCAGATCTAGACCAAGCACTTTTCGTTACGATTAAGCTGCTTTTAATCAGCTGGGTCTGGGTGCTTGGGTCAGTAAAAACAATCCAAGCAGCAGGGTGCCCACTCGCCAGAGGATCAACACTAATAATGGAGCAAGCAGTAGGAGTGTAACGATGTCTCGAACCCTCTTGGTCTTGACTTCATCCCCTACTAATACTATGAGCCCCCCGATAGCGCTTAAGGCAAGAGCGTAAATCGCCCAATACCAACTGTAATTAGGCTTTACAAACCTGGTTGAGGCTAATTCGTCAACGTGCTTTTCCAGATCATCGGAAATAATCTCCTCAAACAGGTCAGCCCGGTCGAAATTAGGGAAATTCGAGTCTACGTTCTTACTTTCGTAATTAGTAGTCTGTTCCACTGGGGTCAAATGGACCGATAGTCGGCTCATAATTTTGGTGTTGAGCGTTTTAGTGTCCATATCTAGATTGTCATCGACCGTTATGTCCACCGCAGGCAAACCACATAGAATGCCCACAGAATCGTCCACGACACTGTAACCGTTGCGCCTGAAGGTGTTTGCAGCGACATGCCAGAAATGAGCTTCCATTGCCTTGGACTGATCCGAAAAATTGAGAAAGTGATTGTAAAAATTCAATTTCAATCCAAGCGACTTTCCAATTCCGAAAGGCGAAATAATCCATAGTGCTAACAAAACAGTGAGCAGTAGAATGCCAAGAAAATTCTTGCGAGAAATTTCAATTTTCAAATCTCTCATTATTTATTCACTCCACTTTCTTTCATGTCTTCACGTTTGAGTGTTAGATATTCGCCCATCAAAGTTCGTTTCCACCAAAGACCTTCACTCGATAGCGCGGGCCACTGAGTAAACTCGTAGTTGTAAAAATTAGCGCGGAGAAATTTGGGCGGGTGCATCGGATCGGGAAATGGATTTCGCTCAAGTAACGCGGTAACAGAAGGCGAACCATCAAGAAGCTTTCTGAGGAAGCGCACAAACCATGAGTCTTGCGACAAACGAGATGGAGATAAAGCTTGAAACCACATTTGCCAATCGAGCCTCGGCTGAACAGGTGCCACCGTCGGTGGTATTCGATTACAAGGACCTACTTTATATTTGAACTCATAAGTTTTCCAATTTTTTCCATCTTCGCTTCCTTCAATCTCAATTTCTGGTCGCGTGGTGGTCATTACTGCAAATAGCCCATATGAGCTCGAGATATGCCAGGGAGTAATTGCCACGATTGGAATCAAAAGTTGAGGAGGAAGACCTCGATAATCCATCACAGATTGCATGAAATAAAAACTGCTGACAAAAACTATAAGCGCGCTTGCGGGAGCAACAATGAATTTGGCGATTTTGCCCGGTTCTCGCAAACTGGCAAGTGGTGCCAGCCAATTTGAAAAAGTCGCTCCAAGCTGCGCATCTACAAAACCATCATCAAAAAGTAAAATGCACAAAAGTATTGTAAGCCAGTTGAAATAGCAGTAATTGCCAGTAAGCATAATTGCGATTTGAAAAGCAATCATAATGATTGCTCCAAGATGTCTTGGTCTGGTAGACATGAATACGCTGAATGGAACAACTAGTTCGATTACAAACATAATGATGGCACCAAAGACATGTACTTCGCGTGGGGCTTGATCACAAAACCAAGCAAGAGGTGTTGGAAGCGGCTGGGTTTCATAGTGATAACAAAGTGCGGTCAGGTTATGCCAGGTCGGATCACCGCTAGCTAGTTTGACGACACCAGACGAAAACATCAAGCGAAATAATAGCCAGCGGTACAACCAAAGCACTATTTGTGGATTTTTTTCTTGCTCAAAGCACCATGATGGTAACCGCAATCGAAGATGCCTTCTCCATCCCGCTTCAAGCGGACGCCAAGTCGTAAAAAACAACGCCAGAAAACCAGTTTCGAGCAGCAATATGTCCCACTGAAAAGACATAAAATCCTGTCCCACATTGACGATAGACAGATACAAAAACCAGCACATAAATAAGTATTCACCGGTCAAAATGCCAACCAATGCAAGAAGCGATGCCACCACTCCTACAATTGGTATCACAAGCAAAACCATGTCTTGCTGATCGACCCAAAATACAGTTGGTGCCGAAAGAAAATTGACCAGAGCAGGCTGCCCTTCGGCGGATATTTGTTTTATATACTCAGCTATCGGAAGTATGCCATCTTGTCCGTAAAGTCCCAGCATCTGGTGACTAGCCGACAAGAATGCCGTGAGGTAAACCAGGCACAGTCCTCTAATAAAAATCCAACGACTAAGATAAAAGTTCATTGCGCACAAGTATAGTCTTTTAGATCAATTATTCAAAACTGACGGTCAGATACATTGTGATCGAATTGTGACTATTACTCTTAGACTATCTGGAGCCCTTCAACACGGGCCCCATCATATAACCATCCAAAGTATCACTACGACCGTCGAGAAAAGCTTGAACATCAGTAGAATGTGAACGGCGAATCGACAGTCTCTGAACTAAAAAAGAACACACTGTTATGACAAATAATGCCGACATCAGCATTCTGACAGACCAAGACAGAAAATGACTTTTCACTTGCACTGTTTTCTTTGCGTTTCTCATAAATCAATCATTGCACATAGAGCCGTCAACCAAAAGGAAAGCCCCCAACTCTTTCTTCGAGAATAATCTTTTAGGGGCTTTCCAAGCTTGTTTTGTTATGCGGTATTTAGGCAGCTTCAGAAGCTGATCCAGATCCTTCATCAGATTTTTCTTCTTCCTTGGATTCGGCAGCAACTTCTTCTTTGCTTTCTTCTTCAGATTCTTCTTTTGATTCTTCAGCTTCAGCAGCCACTTCCTCTTTAGATTCTTCTGCGGCTTCATCAGAAGATTCTTCTGATGGAGGCTCATCGTCTTTTACTTCTTCTTCAGCTTCAGCAGCTTCTTCTTTGGTTTCAGCTGCTTCCTCGCTTGTTTCGGCAGCTTCATCTTCTTTTGCTTCAGCTGCTTCTTCTTCCTTAGCTGGCTCCCCTTCTCCCTCTTCCTCTTTCGATTCTTCTTCGGATTCTTCTTTGTTTTCTTCTTCAGAACTTTCTTCAGATTCTTCTTCTGACTCAGATTCAGCTTCAGCAGTCACTTCAGAAGCGACATCTTCTTCTTTGGCTTCACTTGCTGCATCATCATGTAATTCGCTGCAAGCTTCTTCCTTGGATTCAGTGCACTCTTCTTTGGATTCAGCGCACTCTTCATTGCTTTCGCTGCATTCTGCTTGGGTGGGCTCCTCGTGTACTTTCTTTTTCTTAGACATGGTTTGGTTCTCCTTTTGGTTAAAAGAGCACGCAAGAGTCCGGCGTGAATAGCTGCAAGTCACGTTGAATAGATCTGAGTTACAGACGTACTCAAATGGACAGCACTCCACGTCTCGATCCTAATTTCTTAGACGAGTTTCGCGAACGAATTGGCTCTACTTTTATTCTTACAAATTCTGCATAAAAAGGTGATGTTTTTCTAAAACTTTTTCATAAAATGTTTTGGAAATGACACATTTACCCCGCACCAAATTTAGTGGCTTACTAAATCAGATAGCGGATCCTTCCTTGCGCGAATTTAGCATGTTTACTAAATAGCAGATCCCGGCCGGAATGAAGGTGGTCACCATGTAACACATCAAATGCAAAACTGTCGCAAACGCCATAGCTTGATCTGGATTGACACCCGAAGTCAACATCAAACTCTCTTTTACAAACACGTGAAACCCGCCTACACTGCCAGGCGTAGGAATAAAGTTGCTTACCGAACCGATGGTAAAAACAATCACAGTATCGACAAGTTTGACCTTGTTTTGCAGATCAAACCCATAAACCATCAAGTAAAAATTCGCCCAGTAAAGAGCCCACATAAGTACTGTCTGCAAAGTGATAATCGGGTACATCACTGGATTTGCTACACCCGAAGATCCTTTTTCAAACTGGTCCATGAGCTCGCCAATTTTGTTCTTAATTGAATCTGGCAAAAACTTTTGCACAAACGAAAGCTTGATGAACCAACGCATTATTGGTGACAACTTAGGCAAGAAGATCAAGGCCAGAAGCGCACCTCCGAGCATTGGAAATCCAACCTGAGCGATCCAGGGCATAGCAGTTTTGACTGAATCAGGCAAAATTGTAAGGGTTAGTCCGGTCATGATCGCAAGACACAAAACATCGAGCAATCTATCTATAAGTAGGGTTGGAAGCACTCCTGCCCAGGGAAGATTTTCCATCTTGCTCATCGACACCATCCGGACAATTTCTCCACCTTTTGGAATAACAGCATTTACAGCATAGCCATAAACGACTGAGCAAAAGGAATTCCAGAGACCTGGATTTTTGTTTTCAGGCACTAGCGGTTTGAGTAGAAAGATCCATCGCCATGCACGCAGAAAGTGACTAGCAATTCCACTCAAAAAGATCAACGACAAATAAATAGGATTAACGCTCTTTGCATAATTCCAGATTTCGGCAAAATTACATCCTCTAAATGCCAACCATAAAAGGACCACACCAAAAATCAGGGCGATAACATGTTTGATCCAACCGGAGCGGGGGTTAATTCCTTGTTGGGGACTCTGTTCTGGGGCGTTCATAATATATCGGTCGCTCAAATAAGTTTCATACTTTGTAAAACTGGGAATTGTGTCCCTTGGGAACCCTTGGATAAGGCGAACCTTACCTTACTACATAAGTCCTTCCTTTTGATATTTCGGAATCTCGGTGACGTTAATGGGTGATAAGAAAACCAAAGTCCTCCTAATCGAAAATAATGAGTCTCTCGCCAGCATGGTGGGAAATGTCCTGGACAAAGCGCCAGGCAAAGACTACTCAATGGATGTGAGCGAAGAACTCAATCAAGGCTTGAAACGCCTGGACGAAGATTCATATGACGTGCTCCTGCTTGGAGTATCGCAAGATAAAAATGGTATGGGCGCAGTAGAAGAAGTGCGCAAAAAGAGCTCTATTCCTATCGTAGTTCTGGGAGCCAAGAATGGTGAAGCAGTTCACGCCGAAGCAGTTAAATGCGGGGCTCAAGACTATCTAGACAAAGACAAAATCGACTCCTCTCTTTTGATGCAATCGCTCAAATACGCAATCGACATCAAGCGAACCGAAGACGCTTTGCAAGAAGCATCTACCAAACTGAATCAAGCTTCTGCCAAACTTACTAATTTGTTGCACACAGACCCGCTAACAGAGTGTCTCAATGTAGCTGGTTTAGAAGTAGCACTGCAAAACGAATTCGAACGTGCACGTCGAGGTGGATGGACACTTGGAGCTGTTCTTGTCGACTTAGACGATTTCAATCGCATCAACGCGCAATTAGGGCACGGAGTCGGCGACGTCGTTTTGAAAGAAGCTTCAAAACGAATCCAGGAAAAAATCCGACCTACAGATCATATCGCGCGCATAGGCAGCGACGAATTCTTGATCATACTGCCTGACACTCGTTATGCAGAAAGCATGCTAGTGGCAGAAAAAATGCGCCTTGGCGTAGCCGAAAGTCCCTTGCGACTGGCATCAGAAACGATAAGAATCACAGCCAGCCTTGGTGTACTCACATTACCTTATGAATTTTGTTCGATCGAAGAAATACTTTCGCTGGGGCGCCTCGCCGTTCGTGAAAGTAAAATGATGGGTAAAAACCGAGTCTCTTCTGGCGAAAAACACAAACCAGAAGCCGACCTCGACGCTCTTGAGGAGTTGACTCAGAAACTTCGCAAAGGCGATTGCTTCAGAGCAGTCTCAATGCCTATTCTGCAATTAGCTGATGAAAAGGTCATGGGATACGAAATTCTTAGTCGCGGTCCTAAAGGCGCCTTCGAAATGCCAGACGACCTCTTTAGAGTGAGCGTCGAATACAACCTGCTCACCATCGTTGATTTGCGCTGTTTGAAAACTTGTTTGAACGCAACAACCGAAGAGCGTTACGACCAGACTTTGAGATTCCACGTAAATTTATTTCCGTCGACTATTATCGACACTCCAATAGATCGACTGATGACGCTCTTTCCGGAGACCACCAGCAAAACTCAATACTGTGTTGAAATTAGCGAACAACAATTCATTGGCGACCCAACCTATTTGCGAGACCATGTTGCTGAGCTGAAAAATCACGGAGTACTGGTTGCGATAGACGACGTTGGATTTGGTCGAAGCTCACTTGAGAGTTTGATTATTCTTGAGCCAAATATAGTAAAAATAGACCGCAAATATGTGTCAGGTATTGCTCAAGAACCAAATAAAGAGCGCCTCTTGCGCCGCTTGGTTAAAGTGGTGAATGCACTTGGTTCGGAGCTGATTGCAGAAGGTATCGAGTGTCGCGAAGAATTAGACTTGCTCATAGACATGGGCGTTGTCTACGGACAAGGCTGGTACTGGGGCAAACCTGCTTAGGTATTCAGATTTGCAAGCTTGGACATTATTTCTTGAGGCAGAGTTTTGGGATTAAAAGGCTTTGCTATTAAACCGCTTGCTCCGCGTGATTGATAGAAAACTTCTTCTCCTTGCTCGACTCGAGTAGTAGTCATAAAAACAGGCACGTTTTGAAAATTGGGCAGACTCTTTATTTGTCCAAGGGTAGTAACGCCGTCAATTTCTGGCATTGAAGTATCGATGATGACAAGATCGGGTTTTTGCTCAACTGCCATTTTGATTGCTTCTTTGCCAGAAAGCGCAACGCAGACTTCCCACTTACCAACACCAGACAAACTCATTTTGCCGATTTTCAAAATATCTGGATCGTCGTCAACAAGCATCACTTTTTGAATGGACATTTATCTACTCCGTTTAGAAAACAATCAAAATCAAGGGTTGTAGGAGAACAAGAATGTAGTAACTAAATTGAATCCAGCATGTCCAATTATAGTAGTGGTTGTATTGGTAAAGCGACGAACAATTCCCATAACCGTCGACCAAAGAGCAATCTGGATAATTAAAACTGGAGCGTAAGTAAACTGGGCGTGCATCAAACCATGCAAAACGGCAGCTGGAAAAATTCCAAGAGCCGGTTGCAAAACGCCTCTCATTAGCGTTTCTTCGCCTACGCCAGCAAATATTGCAGTAGCAAGAGCCAGTATCACAGACGCACTGAAATTATTCGAAGCGCCAAAAGTAGTCGAATTGTAATTTGAGATTTTGCTTGCCATATCAGCATCAGCCGAGCCGTGAGTGTAATACGCCCACAGCAGGTCATAGCAGAAACTAAAAACTACCAGCCCCACTCCAATTGCAACATGTTTCCAGCTAGGCTTCGCCCAACCCAAACGTGCGATTGCCTCGCGCCAGTTTCGTTTGACCAAAATGCCAACACCACAAAGCGAAGTTAGCACAAGACCTATTCCATGATAAGAAAATAGCTGCCCGGGCGTGATTGGCACAGGCAACGGAATAGCAGGAAACTGCATATTTATTGGATTTATTGCCTGCATCAAATAGGCAAAAGTAGTTAGATAAATGAAAAGTCCCACCATGTGCGGAACTGAGCGCGGTTGAAAAATCTTCTGGTTTACTATCGAAGCCCAAATGCTCATTTTATGCCGAACTGGACCGGTGATGAATCTCAAAGAAACGATTCCATCAAGCACTGTAAAAAAGAATGAAAAGGCAATGCGTACAGGTAAGAGCAAAATGGCACCGCTCAAAAGCGACATCCAGAACAAAATTGAGCTGGCCCATGGGGTCAAACTTTCTGCTGAATCTCTCATATTAAGAGCAGTATTAAGTTCGAGCAAAAAGAAAATACAAATAAGACCGCGCAAGATCCATTCGAGCCATTTAAATTTGGTCGAGCCATGAGCCATAAGTCCCATGACCGAACAGCCGAATAATAGGGTGTAATCCATTTATTGCTCCGCTTTGCTCCCCGAAAACTTCCTAATTAGAAGAATGGTCTCAGTTATTTTGAGTATAAAGACTGGGGTTTAGCCTATTAATTAATCTTTCACTGCTATGATAAGCTATTGTCAAGATAATATTGTCGGGGTATGTTTTAAGATAGTGACGTTGATATGCTCGACCATTTATGTGCTAATAAGAGGATACAAGTAAATCAGCGTCAATACCAAAATGCCCAAGGCAAATCGTAAATTTGACCAAAGCATTTAAGGAACAAAGTTCGGAGGTGCAAAGCCTGAATGAAAAAGAAAATTGTTGGATCAATGCTACTCGCATCTGTTCTGGGCCTAGGAGTAATAGCAACAAGCTCCTTTGCTAGCGGACCGCTGGTAGTCACACCTACAGTAGCTCCTGCAGTCACAACTGCTCCTGTAGTAAACGCAGTACCTATTAAAACCAAACTCATCGGCACATACAAAGCGGTAAGAGCTTTCTGGTTATCCAGAGCTTTAGTCAGATAATCAGACGCAAATAATCCGTTTAACCGAACTTTTGGACAGGCCACCCGCCGGGTGGTCTGTTTTTTGGTTATTTTTGACAACAAGGACAAAAGTGGGTCGAACGTCCGCCAATTTTTATGCGCTCGATTTGGGTTTTGCATTTTCGACAATTTTGGCCAGTTCGCCTGTAGACAAAAGATTGGCTCATATAGTTTCCGTTGACGCCTTCCAGATTGGTATAGTCTTTCATGGACGAACCACCAGCCTTAATGGCTGTGGTTAGTACTTTTATGATTGATTCAATCAGCGTTTTCATTTCACTATCTTTAAGCGAACCAGCTTTGCGAGCGGGTTTTATCCCAGCAAGAAATAAAGACTCGTCTGCATAGATATTGCCGACGCCAGCGATAATAGTTTGATCCATAATCACATTCTTGATAGGGGCCGTTTTCTTTTTCAGAAGCGGCTTCAAGTATTTGATATCAAGGTGATCAAGCGGCTCGACACCCATTGTATTCAGACCTTTTATTTTGTCCTCTGGTTTTTGATTCGAGCCGAAATACCACATTCTGCCAAAAACGCGCATGTCTTCAAAATGCAGTTCGCGTCCGCTTTTCAAAGTAAGAAACACACGCAAGAATTTATTGTGCTTGCTTTTTTTCTTCTTGAGTAACAGTCTGCCGGACATCTTGAGATGAATCACCAAAGATGCCTTATCTGACAATTCAATCAAGATATATTTGCCGCGTCTCTTGACACGCTCAATTTCGTGACCAGGCAACTGGCGCACAAAATCTTCATTTGAAGGATGTCCAATCGATGCTTCGCGCAATACCACCGCATGCGATATCACATCGTGAATGAGCTCGCTACGCAATCCCTTGACTATCGTTTCTATCTCGGGTAACTCAGGCACTTCTGTCAAGTCCTACAAACACTATTTCGGGACGCTTTGCATTGAAAATATTTTTACCAGATATATCGGCGTATATATCACTTTTATAGGTTGGCAGGATGTAACATATTGCGACACAACTTATTTAGGAGCAACGACAATGACCACTGCCGCCCCGGAAATGGTAACCAAGATGGAGTGCGAGACACCAGAATTCCTGCGAGCGCAAAGACAGCTCGACGAATTGGCTATGTCGATGGGGTTAGCGTCAGAGTTGCACCAACGTCTTCGCTATCCAAAACGCGCTTTGATTGTCACCATTCCAGTGCGCATGGACGACGGTCTGGTCAAAACTTTTACTGGTTACAGAGTTCACCATGACGTCACTCTTGGACCTGCAAAAGGCGGCATTCGCTTCCATCCAGAAGTAGACATGGGCGAAGTATCCGCTCTTGCCATGCTTATGACCTGGAAATGCGCTTTGATGGGCCTGCCTTATGGCGGAGCTAAAGGTGGTGTGCGTTGCGAACCATGGAATCTTTCCATGGGAGAAAAAGAACGCATGACCCGTCGCTACACTTCCGAAATCATCAACTTGATTGGTCCAGACAAGGACATTCCCGCTCCAGACATGTACACCAACGAGCAGACAATGGCCTGGATTATGGACACTTACAGTATCAACGTCGGTCACACAGTACCTAGCGTTGTCACTGGCAAACCCATTTCAATTGGCGGCTCACTTGGTCGTCATGAAGCTACTGGACGCGGTGTCGCTTACTGTGCAAGACGCGCAGTCAAGCATTTGAATTTCACTAAAGAAGCGCCCGAAGTAGTCGTTCAAGGATTTGGCAATGTCGGCTCGATAACTGCCAAATATTTGCACAGCGCAGGTTACAAAATTGTGGGTGTTTCTGATGTCTATGGAGGCATTTATAACTCTAAAGGACTCGACATTCCCAGCTTGATGGCTTACGCCCAAGAGCATGGCTCGCTTGCCAATTTCAAAGATTCAGAGCCCGTAAACAATCAGGAATTGCTCGAGCTGCCTTGCGATATTCTGATTCCAGCAGCATTAGGCAACCAGGTAAACGCACAAAACATGGAGCGCATCAAAGCCAAAATTCTGGTCGAGGGAGCAAATGGTCCAACCAGTCCAGAAGCCGATCTCTACCTACAAGAAAAAGGCGTAATGGTCGTTCCAGACATTCTGGCGAATGCTGGCGGTGTTACTGTTAGCTATTTCGAGTGGGTACAGGGCTTGATGCAACTGTTCTGGACCGAAGACGAAGTCAATTCGCGTCTTGAATCGATCATGGGCAAAGCATGCGATAAAGTCTTCGCTCTGTCGCAAGAACGCAATATCAGAACCAGAATGGCTGCATTGTGGTTGGGCGTTTCGACCATTGCTGAAGCGAAAAGATTGCGCGGACTTTATCCATAGAACGAATTGAGCAAAGTCGCTCTCTAACCGGTTGAAAATGACAAAAGGGGGTAAGTCTGAAATAAGGGCTTATTAGATTTCTCTATCTAATTGTTGTTATTTTCTTTCCAGTAAATGTTCCAATCATCCGGTAAACAACCCGCGAAAAACCAGCCGCCAAAGACGGTCCGCCTGCCAAAGCAGCCGGGAATTTTGCAATATGCCGATTTGCAATTTCTCATGCAAGAGGCAGAGAAAATGAAAGGGCGCATAGTCGAGTTCCCCTTCACAAGCGCTGATCGAAAAATCGACTACGTTTTATCAGCCCAATGTTATCCCAAAGAAATTGATCCTTCTGGAACGATGGATCCTGAATGGGTTTTAACCGAGTATGGTGCCGGACAACCCAGATTACTCTGGCGTCACCCCACCCGCGACCTGTCGTTGATGAGCAATATGATTGCAGGCGAATCTGGCGGCGACCAATTACAAGACATTGTTCCAACCTCAGCCTTATTTGGCGGAACTCAAAATCCTATCGGTGGCGCCACTGGTGCCTACACCCCAGTCGGCAGCGGTTCTGGAGGTGGCGGTGGTGGTGCGGCCCTTGGTGGTGGCGGATTTGGCTCAAGCTCAATCATGTTCGAGCCTCCAAGACCCGGAGCTAAAGCTACTCTTGAAGGCGATTTGGCCAAATTGCAAGTGCCAAACTTATTGCAATCTATCAATCTTGCCAAAATGACAGGACGTCTGGATGTACGCACCAGATCTGAACAAGCCGAAGTATTTTTCCAAGAAGGGAATCTGGTTCACTGCCGCGTCCGTGAAACCACGGGCGACAATGCTATTGTCGAATTAGTCTGCTGGTCACACGGCGAATTCCGATTCTGGCCAGATGAGCGTACCGATCAACGCACTTGCCAGAAACGTCTGGACTCTCTTTTGATGGAAGGCGTCGCCCTCCTCGACCAATCAAAATATCTTGAACAAGCAGGACTGAAAATCGATTCGTCATGCCTGGTCAAGAAAAACGCCATGATTTCGGAAGAAGAATTTCAAGCACGTGTGTCTAAAGGTGCGCCAATAGCGCTTGAACCACAGCTCGATTTTTACGAACTGGTAGACAACCGCAATACACTTGCCGAGTTGCTCAAGAAACGTCCAATGCCGATGACAGAATGGACTCCAATTCTGTTCAACTTAGTAAGCTGCGGTTTGGTCACCATTACAGACCAGGCTCCGGCCCAGGATAGACTTGCACGACTGAAGGCTCTTGGTATCGATGACAACGCTCTTCAAAGCGTTATCAAAAATCTGAACAGATCGGAGACTGGCATCCTGACCTACGATGCCTTCATTTATTTTTTAGACCAGGAATATTTGCGCTACGAATATTTCAATACGCCATTTTCAATAGTTATTTTCAGTCTTGGTCAACGCAAGGGTGGCGAATCAGGTCCGGTTGAATCGCTGCAAATGCTTGCTGTGCGCCGCGCCATGCAACGTATCCAACTGATCAAACGTCACGTGGATTATCTTGGACATTACGAGATGTTCGATTTTGGAGTTATCCTACCTAACACCAACGCTGCTGCGGCTTATGCTTTTGCCAATAGAACTTCCGAAGTGTTGCGGGAGGCACCGCTAAGTTCAGACATGGACTCGCGAAATCTACTAATGGCGTTTGGTGTTGCCACCATTCCCGAAGATTGCGTCGATCTGGACAAACTGCTTATTTCTGCCAAAAAAGCGCGTGATCACGCAAAGCAGTACAACAAACGCGTCGTACTCGCAAGAGATTTGCCGCAATCGCCCCAGTAAGTCCAAAGACGTATCATGGGAAACATTACTAAGTCCATCAAATCTACAAGTATCACGCTCACTCGTGGCGATATCACACGTCAAGAAGTTGAAGCAATAGTCAATGCAGCCAATTCGGCTCTAAGAGGTGGTGGAGGCGTAGACGGAGCGATTCACAAGGCAGGCGGTTCTTCAATCGCGGAACAATGCAGACAGATTCGCGAACGCGATGGCGGCTGTGCACCAGGTTCTTGTGTAATTACAGATGGTGGCAATCTCAAAGCCAAACATATAATCCATGCAGTAGGCCCGGTTTGGCACGGCGGGCGCAGCGGCGAAGATGACACACTTAAAAACGCATATACGGCCTGCCTTAAAATGGCTTGCCAGTATGAAATCAAAACTATCGCTTTTCCGTCAATCAGCACAGGCGCTTACGGCTTTCCTGTAGAAAGAGCGGCTCGTCTGGCGCTTGAAGCAGTGCGTGAATTTTGCGAGGACAACGATTATCTTGATGAGATTCGATTTGTTTTATTCGACGAAAAGACTTTTAACAAGTTTAAAGATGCGCTAGAAGCGTGATGATTAGGTTTTCAGGCAAAGTGGTTAGTATTTGAAAAGGGCTGTCAGGCTGATACAGTAAGTCAATCGAGCAATTGTTTTTTGGTTTAATCCGGTGATTATTTAAGTGTCTTCTTTCTTCAAGAAAATGTCAGGAAACGCCAGGTTTGGAGACCTTTTGGTCCAAGCCGGTCTTCTCAGCCCAAATCAGTTGCAAGAAGCAATGACGGAGTCACGTAACAAGAAACTGCAAATTGGTCAGGTTCTTGTAATGTCAGGAGCCCTTTCGTCCAAAGATTTGCAAATGGTGCTTGAAGCACAATCAATGCTACGCGACAAAAGTATAGATATCAATCTTGCTGTGCAATGCATCAAAGTAGCACGCAAAATTGGCTCTTCTTTTGCTGATGCTTTGCAAGATTACGATGAATCTCTAGCCAAAAAAGCTCGCACTGGAAAACTTGGCGAGTTACTTGTAGAAGCAGGCATCATCAACGAAGAACAACTATCGAACGCTATGGAGCAAAGCGTAAACACCGGCATGCCGCTTGGTCGCGTACTGGTATTAAATCGCGCCATTCCTTCTGAGGCTTTGCAAGGTGTTTTAGATATACAAGTCAAGCTGCGCGACGAAATGATGACACGCGAAGAAGCGCTTCTAGCCTTACGCGGCGTCACTGGATTGTCTGGCGAAGTCCCCGAACAAAAACAGGAAGACGACAAGCCAAAAAAATCTACTGTTCGTCTTGGCGAACTACTCGTGATGGCGGGCATCCTCACCGAAAACGATGTGATGGACGCTCTTGAATGGGGACTGGCGAACCAGCAGCCCATCGGCAACGTGCTTGTGAGTCAAAATCTCATTTCTAAAGATTTACTCGATGCAGCACTTTTCTTTCAAGATGCAGTACGCGAAAACAAAATAGACGCGCTCAAAGCTTGTGAGTGTCTGTCCGAAGTCTTCTCTACGGGCGCTTCTCCACAAGAAGTATTGGACCAGATTACTGAGCACAAACCTGCAGATGAGCCCGGTGCGCCACCAATCGACTACAAACGAT
This sequence comes from uncultured Candidatus Obscuribacterales bacterium, assembly GCA_964572515.1. Lineage (GTDB taxonomy): Bacteria > Cyanobacteriota > Vampirovibrionia > Obscuribacterales > Obscuribacteraceae > Aved-18. The sequence continues at coordinate 430,740 of CAZNEW010000003.1, forward strand.
TGCTCACAATGGCACGAGTAGTTACCGAAGATCAAATAGATCGCGCTTACGATCAAGCTACACACACTGCGTCTTTGATCGGAAAGATCTTAGTGCTTACAGGTTCGCTTGATGTTCCCACTCTACAAGCCAGTCTGCGTTGCTATCAAATGATAAGCAAAGGTTGGCTTACACCAGATGATGGAATTGCAGCACTGGATTATTGCTTGCATCAAAATCCGACAGCTCCGATTCCTTTTGAACAAGCACTCCGTGACCTTGGTTGGAACCCAGACAAAGGTCTATCTTTGAAGGGCGAAGCTCCAGAAACTGCGCCTAAAGTGCTTGTACGAGCCGGGGCTTCGGCTCAAGAAAACGCTATTAATGCAGAAGCTCAATCGGCAACATCTGCTATGACAGCTTCCACAACTTCAAGCGCATCGGCGCCACCACTTGTAGAGCCAAAAATAGAAACACAGCCTGAACCAAAACCAGAGCCTAAGGAAGAGCCAAAAGTCGAAGAAAAAATTTCAGAGCCTGAAATTCAACCCGTATCTCAGTCAGAGCCAGAGCCTGTTGCCGAGCCCAAAGTTGAAGCCAAGCCAGAGCTAGTATCTGAGCCAAAATCTGAACTGAAATCCCAAACCAAAGAAGAAGAAGAACACAAATCCGAAGGCGGTTTGAAAGCGCTATTGTTTGGCCTGGATGAAGCCGACAACAGCGAACAACTTCCAGAAATTATTGAAAAAGAAAGAAAATCGAGTGGTCGCCTAGCCTCACTGGTTTCCAAACCAGCTCAAAGCGATGATGCAAAAACTCCGGGCGAAGAAGCACCAAAACAGACCCCAGAACCAGCCAAAGTCGAAGAGACCAAGCCTTCTCAACCAGCAGCACAGACAAGTTTAGAGCCAGCAGCGCCCCCCAAAGCCACGACTGCAGGCAAGGAAGACGAAGAGTTAGAAGACCTCTCTGGAATGTCGGCTGAAGATTTGTTGTCCAAAATTTTGAAAGGCGGCGAAGCTCCAGCAGCAATGGAGCACGGCAATAAAAAGCGCCCTGGTCGTTTTTCCGAAACCATTTTGCCTGAAGCAGCCAAAGCACGCCAGCTGGCATCATTAATAAGCAAAGAGTCGGCAAACGCTACAGAAAAATTCGACAAAGGTGGCGAAGATAACGACGCGCTAGGAACGGCGTTCTTGCGCCTGGCTGAGCGCCACTTCGAGCAAGGCAATTACAAAGACGCGCAAGTTATTTATGAGCGGGTTCTGGTACACAAATTGAACGAGCTTGGCCCCGAAAGCCATGAACTGGTCGAGGACTATAACAATCTTGCACTTGTTTTAAGTGTTCAGGGCTTATTCGACAAAGCGGAGCCCTTTATGCGCAGAGCTGTTAGTTTGTACGAGGCTGCGCCCAAAGTAGAACCGCTTCCACTTGCAGATTATTTGCATTCGCTTGGAACCGTGTACTTCAAACTGAGTAAATTTGCCGAAGCTGAAGAAGTTTATCGTCGCGTGCTAGAACTGCGTAGAGAAAATCTTTCTGACACGCATCAAGATATCGGACGCACTTTAGTTGATTATGCAAAAGTGGTCAAACAATTGGGCCAGACAGAGAAAGCTGAAGCCATCTACAAGAAGGCTCAAGAAATTCTCAAATCTCCCGAGCCATAAATATTTCTTTGACATGTCCAGAGCGTGCTATTGGTATCACTAGTGGTTATCGCTAAAGCGATGCAGATGCTAAGTGATGGGTACGACTTGACATAAAGCAAAATTATCTGCATGCTCTAAATAGGGGTTGAGGAGATTTCTCGTGAACGAAGCATTTGACCTTCTAACATTCCAGAAAAAAGCACGCGAGACATGCGATCCCAAAAAACTCTTCGAACTTTGGGAAGATGTTTGCAGACGCTATGAACGTCGCGAAATCGGCACTTATGAATTAGACGAAATGAAAGACGTGATTCTTCCCAGTCTAAAAGCACTTACCCAACTGAAACACTCCATCAACGATATCGACGACGCTGGCGTGACTCAAATTCGTAAACACGCCTGAAGTTCATACGATGTCTGGAAAAAAATTGCTCGCTGGTTTTCTGCTCTCCTCGATTTTGGCGAGCAGCAATTTCGTTTGCGATGCCAATGCTGATGAATGGATAGAAGATGAATCACAAGTAAATCAACACATTCAGCAAAATCAAGCACCAAGTCAATTCCCTCAACCTCAGACTCTGCAACAGAATTTAGACGAACATATGCCGTCTGAGCGCGACAGAGATTTAGAAAGACAACAAAGGTACGAACAATCTCAGCAGCAACAAATGCAACAAGATCGCACCGAAGACAAGCCGGTCGGCAACACCACCGACTTTACTCGTCCGCTTGAAGCTGGTGTAAGCTCCTTTACTTTCAAGCAAACAGAAAACGACTTCAACAATCTGCCACTGTTGTTGCAAAAACCTATTGCTGCTCTGCCAAAAACAGGTCCTGTCACTCGCAAAACCTACCAGAGTTGGCTCGCGCAAGCCCATCCAGGATTGAGTGCACGCATTAGCAAAGACCAGGTTATAGAAATAAAAGGTGAATGGGACGATTCAGCACACGCACTGAGTAATTTTGGAATTCCATTTACTCGGATTGGTCCTAAACAGATTCGAAACTACGATCTAACAAAGACTAAAGTAATTGTTCTAAGCTGCCCAGGTGCCCTTTCTCCTGATGAATCGAGAATGCTGGCTAATTACGTAAAAATGGGTGGCTATTTAATTACGACCGATTGGGCTCTTGAAATTTTGAACGAGATGAAAGGATTTGTGCGCATAATCGAGCCGAGCGGTTTTGAATTGCAAGAGCAAGTCGTTGATGCCGTGGGGCTGTCCGCTGACCCGCTCTGTAAAAATGTCCCTTCTGAAGCGTTTTGGAAAATTGCTAAAGAATCGAAAGCTGTGCGTATAGTACAACGCAATTATTGCACTGTGGTGGCACGAAGCAAAATGCTAATGAATATGGAGCTTGGGCACATAGCGAAATATCGTCCTCCCGAAGAAAATGACTTGTACCAAGCTGGAATACTTGCTGTACTTGTTGATTATGGTCGCGGTAAAATTTTTCACTTGGTCGGACATTACGATAACGATGCGAATACCGCCTTCGTAAACGACGTGCCTGACCAAGCTCCAGGCATTCAGATAAGCATGCGACAAGCAATGGCGACTAATTTTATTGCTGAAGCTTTTGAAAAATAGAATATTTTAAGCACCAAGTATTTAGATCTCAATCTGCGCACCACATTTGGTGCCTACGCATTTTCTCTGCCATCGTCAAGGTCTTGACGATTTGTCGCAAAAAAAAATTAAAATCGAAAGTTTGATTGAACCTTTTTTGTGCTTTCTACGTTGATAGAAGTAGATATCTATTTCTATCACCGTAGAAGGAGCAAAAAATGACCCTTACGACTGCATTAATAATCAGGCGCCATATCAACGGAATTCAACCAAAACAAGTTTTCAGCATCAGAGATCTATTACCTTATGGTTCACGTCAGGCAGTAGATCAGACTATGTACCGAATGGTCAAAAACGGCAGCGTCTTCAGAGTCGCACGAGGATTGTATGTTAGATATTTCGACGTGACCAAAACCCCATCAAAAGATCTTGTCGCCAAAATAAAAGCAGAAGGATTTGCAAAAGAAACTGCCCAACATGGAAGAAAGTGCGCCTCTGACCAAAGCCTCGCTTCAGAAAACACTATAGAAACAATATATGCCACTACAGGCAGCACCAGTACTTTCGACTATAGAGGAAAAACGATAAAGTTTCACAAGTTGGCACCACGCAAACTCGTTTTAAAAGATTCGAAAATCGGACAATTCATTAGAGCTTACTGGGCATTGGGCCCTAAATATTGTTATGACAGAAGAACTGGCTCAACAATAGACTTCGCTCAATTAATAAAACAAAAATTCAACCCATACGAACAAGAAGAGTTAAGAATGGCGCGAAAATGGATGCCAGCCTGGCTGTCAGACCGGATATTTGCACATGACCAGGTTTATTTGCCTAAGTTTCAACAAAGACGCTCAGAACATCCGGCTTACGAAGATCGAATGACTAATTATTATGCTTTGGAAAATTGGGGCTGGACCTTTTCAAATTAGTATTAAACTGAATCATAAAGATGAGGTCCAACCTGCGTTTAACATATATCGAGCGTAATACTTTTTCAAATTAAATCATCCCTTTTTTTTGTTGTGCTAATAACAAAAAAGGGGGATCAAGCCAGTGTTCGAGCTCAGAAAATCTCAGGAACGTGGACATACCGAACTATCCTGGCTGGAGAGTTATCACACCTTTTCATTCGACCAATATTATGACGCCCAACATATGGGCTTTGGCCCGCTAAAAGTAATCAATGAAGACACCATCGCACCAGGCATGGGTTTTGGCTCCCACCCGCATCGCGACATGGAAATAATCACCTACATTATAAGTGGACAACTCGAACACAAAGATAGCCTGGGCACTGGCACAATCATCGAAGCTGGCGAGATTCAAAAAATGTCTGCGGGCCAGGGCATCATTCATAGCTCTTTTAACGCCTCGTCCAATGAACCGGTACATTTACTACAAATTTGGATTCAACCCGAGTCCAAAGGGCTACAGCCCACCTACGAACAGGAAAAAATCAAAGACGAGTTGAACCAATTTACATTAATCGGCGGACCTTCAAACGAATCTCCTTTGCACATTAATCAAAATGTTCGCCTTTATAGATTGCACGCCACAGCAGGACAGACAAATAGTTTCACAGCGCAACCCGGTGCTTCAATTTGGGTCCAAATAGTGCAAGGTGAATGCCTTGTAAACGAACTGCAAGCTGTAGCAGGAGACGGCATAGCCTTAGATAAACTGGAAATCGAGATGAAGGCGCTTTTACCAACAGAATTGCTCTTGTTCGAATTCGACTCCAAGCGACTAAGCCACTAATTAATAGCCTTTATATCTGCCGCCGTTACGCATTGACCTCAAGCCCGGCACGTTTAACAGGTCGCCGTAGCGTTTAACGGCGTAACGAATGCCCGCAATCATATTGTGCAACGGATTCAAGATGTCATCAAATCCAGCCATCTTGTTCTCATTAAATGTTGGTTCAATGGTCTGAATCAAGCCCATAGATGGCGTTCCACGACGCCAGTTAGAATCCCAACGGTTGACTACGTTTGGATCCCAACTTGACTCTTTCTGAATGATAATAGTCAATCCTTTAATATAATCGTCGTTGACCGGAAGTCCGCACTTAATAAGCGCCATTTTCATGAGATTCATTCTATCCGCTTCAGGAATCAATCCTTGATAGCGTCTTGCACTGGTGGGCGTAATCTGGTCGGCACTGGTCGGATTAGGATTATCATACCCTGGCTGGTTTGGACGATCTGGTCTTGCGTTGGGATTAGCACCGCGGTCGCCAAATTTAAGCTGTTGATACTTCTGCATCCATCCTTTATTTAGGTCGACTTCCTCCATACCAAATTTTTCGCCATTGATACGAATAATTTCTCTGCCGGTGCGACCAAATCCTACACTACCAGAAGCATTACCAGTCGAGCCTTTGGTCGTGTCTGTACCTTCTTGCCAGGCTTTGGTGATGGCTTGAATGAAAGCTGGATTGTCAGAGCGTCCTGGACTATGAGTAGGATAGTATCTACCAGTCACAGCCTGCAAAAGCGTTATTCCGCGAGATGCAGCTCTGTTCATCACAGTTTCAGCCCAAGCCAATTGCGCATCGGCTCCTTGCGATCCAACTTCGGTCTTCATTCTGCCAGCGAATGCTGCCATTACATTAGGATCGCTCAATTCGCGGTCGAACTGCGAACGATTAATTGCGCCTTGAGGATATCGGTCTCCACCGTTTGGACGTGTAGGACGATAAGGTTGATCAGGTCTATCGTTAGGACGCTGGCGCGGTCTTGGTGCGGGTCCATTGCCATAAATTTCTTCAAACCAACCAGGTGGCATCAAATCTGGTGTCACTCTATTTGAGTTATTGAAGTATTGATCAGTTTGACTCGGGAAGAACTGCCCAGGCTGATCGAATCTAGGATCGTACTGAGCTGCGGGATTATAACCATTGAAGCGTGGATCATTGAACTGCGGATCGCCATAGCCTGCAGGGGCATTTGGTGGAACATAACCTGGATTCCATTGTTGTTGCTGATTCCAGGGCTGGACCTGATATGGTCTGACGCCGTTTTCAGGTCTATAGTTCGAGCTGGCACAAGCCGAGCACGAACAGCCATTAAATGCGTTTTGCTGTTGTTGTTGCCAATTTGTCGGGGTTTCAAAAGTGTAGGTGCTTGCTGAAGGACCAAAAGAGACATTGGGCAGGTAATTCGACGCGTTCGAATATTCATAAGGTGAGCGAGCGTTGCTACGACGCAATTGTTCATTGTTGTTTTTGATGTAGTCGAGAGCACCGCGCGAAAGCTTATCGAGCGAAGAAGCGTTGAGGTCCGAGGAAGAGGTAAAAGTCAATTGAGGAAGAACAGCATCATACTTGGTATTTTGCACATCGCTTATGCGCGACATGCTGGTATTGGGGCTCAAATCAGCAGAAGCAAGCGTGATTTCAGGAAGGCGAGTAGTATCTTGACGCTGACCAAAAGCGCGGTTATAAGCGCCCATGTCCGAGAAGCTGGAACTAGCATAGAGATTGCGATTGAATAAAGCAGAATTCTGGGCGACGCTGAACGAATTAGCTTCCGAACTGAAGTTTTGAGAAACTTGTGTTTCTAGACGGCTTGGGGTGTACTGGCTTTGCGCCAAGTTCAAACCGTCGTTGCTCTGCACCGGTGGTTTGTTCTCTGGAGTGTAGTCGCTGGCTGCTTCCGTCATGCTTTTATTATCTATATGTATATATAGGGAGGCTATGCGGAAACCACCATGAAGCGGGTAGAATGACTTCGTAAGATTCCCAAAATTTTTTCGTATTCTTCCCATTAAATTTTCATGTGCGGACGCTACACACTCACCGACCCAGTCAAATTTCAGGATCGATTCAAGCTGGAAGATTTTTCTCAGTACGGAATCATTCCGCGATTTAACATTGCTCCAAGTCAAATAAATCCAGTGCTAATAGCCAAAGACGGCTCGATTCATTTAGAAATCATTCAATGGGGTCTTTATCCAAAATGGGCACGAGAAAAAAAATTACGACCAATCATCAATGTTCGTCGTGAGACCTTACAAGATAAGCCGACTTTCAAAGGAAATCTAAAACGAAATCGTTGCCTCATCCCCACCGATGGTTATTTTGAATGGTTACCTGGTGAAAAAGGCAAAAAAACTCCAATGTATTTCACCCTAAACGGTCATCGTGATGCCACATTCGCTGGTCTTTATCAAGACAACTTTGATACTGAGGGTAACACCATCAGACAATATGCAATCATCACCGTTCCATCAAGCGAAGAATTTTTATACATTCACGACAGAATGCCGGCAATTATGACACCAGATACGGAGCGCCTCTGGCTCGATCCAGAATTAAACTCTACAGAAGAGTTGGTTTCGCTCTTACAGCCAACCTCAAGCGAAGAACTATCAACACGCCCGGTATCACATGTAGTGAATTCTGCCAAAACAAATTCACCCGAATGCATAGAACCAGAAGCGGTGCAACAAACCTTGCAGTTTCAAATTGACTAATTGACAAAAACAGTTTATTTATGAGCCCGAAACCGGGCTAATCAACGATCATTCTCCGCATATTGCCTGGATGGCTGCTGAGCAAGCATTTCGCGTGCCCATTTCTGACGCAAGCTTATTACCGTACCAATATAACCGCCCTCATTATTGCCATCAGAACCTGGCGCATAGCGCCGTATTACCTCTCGCAACGTTTGCGCACCAAAGGGCTTACGTCGATAAAATTCGTTGGGTTCAGTTGCTATATATTGATATTTCAATAGCTTGAACCAATCCTCAGCACCCTCAGCCCATGAATTGTACTTCCGGAAAGTACCGTCAGTTCCAGCCGGACCGGTTCCTTTTATATTACCCCAGGACATATTGCGCGCTGCTCGACCGTGCTTACCTGCGGTCGATTCCACAATGAAAAAGCCCAGAGCAATAGCAGGGTCAATTCCATACTTAACTCCAAGGGCGTACAGTTCTTTGCCAACTCCCACAGCAGGAGATTTGTAGTAGCGCAGAATTTCGTCTATCTTCTCAGCCGAAATAGAGGGCTCTGAAAGCATTCTTATATCTCTTTCGCCCGGTCGAACCAGATCGGGCCTCGGCGGCGGCAGATTACTCGGGTCGAAAGACTCAGGCGGTTGATTCACAGGACGATTCGGCGGTCTGCGCCCTGGGTAGTCGGCAGGCGGCTGGGGTCTGTCGTTATAAGGCTGCCTGGGTGGCACTTGATTGGGCGAGCCATAAAGCTCGTCAAACCAACCAGGCGGCATCAGGTCCGGAGTCACTCTATTTGAAGCAGGTCTGAATTCACCCGGTCGAGGGACCAGGGCATCATAGCGCGGGTCTGGTGGTTGCGTGGCATTATAAAAACGCGGGTCATTGAATTGCGGATCGCCATATCCTGCTGGAGCATTTGGCGGGACATAACCGGGGTTCCACTGTTGTGGCTGATTCCAGGGCTGCATCTGGTATGGACGCATGCCATTGTCTGGTCGATAACTTCCATTTGCGCAATAAGCACAAGCACAGCCTGGATTCGCTTGATTGAACTGGTTGAACTGGCTGAACTGCTGCTGTTGCGGCTGCCAGTTTCGCGGCATGTCGTAGTTGTAACTGCTAAAAGCAGGATTGTTTATTGCCACATTTGGCAGATACTGCTGCGAGGCGCTTCGGGCGTCATACCGTGTCGTGGCTTGCGAACGCCTTAGCTGCTCTCCATTAGTTTTGATGTAATCGAGCGCGCTGCGAGATAATTTATCGAGCGACATATCGCCCATACTCGATAAACTGCGGCGATTGCTCAACTCTTGCAGGGTGGGCGCTTTGTAATCAGGCGCCCAAATGTTGGCTGCTTCGGGATTGCGCTGCAAAACTGGAATTGGCGAACTTAAGTTCATCGCACCAAGCATAGTCTCGGGCGATGACAGATTGTTGGTCAAAGTGAGATCAGGCAGTGATGAATTCGAATTGGCAGTGCGATCACCAAATGCACGATTAGTTGAAGAGAAGTCCATCGAGGCAGTGGTCAAGGAATTTCGCGACGCAAGCAAACTTTCGTTTTGCGAAAAGACAAGCGAGTCGCCCGCTTGGTTGCGCCCGTCGCTTGGGGTGTTGAAATCGTTTACCGCATCTGCCATGGCTTTATTATCTAAATAATAAGAGAGCTTGAAATTGGTAAAAGTCCCACTTTACACATCGAAGTGATACGTAAGATCCCCAGGGAAATCGCAAAATTAATCTTGGCGGGTTGAGGCCAATTCAGTTTGCATTTCTCGCGACTGACACCGTCTGTGGTGGCTTTGCAATTTGATCTGCCACCGGATGGCTTTTTTTCCAGAACAATCTAAGCAGTATGTAAACAATCATTCCAGCTGCCCAGCCCTGAACAGAACAAATACCAAATTTGAACGACTCCATACCTGGTATCACGCCAGCGTTCAACACTCCGACCAGGCAACCCACAAAAAGCGCTATCAATGCGGCTGGACGATACTGCACTTTCTTTTCAGATTGAATAGCGTTTTCTACACAAATGGTATCGCGCTTCAAGATCGGACCTATTACATAATATTCAGTCAAAAGTATCACAGTAGGCATCGCCATGATAATACAATTCAAAGACGCAACGTGCTCAAGAGACTTTGCACAACCCATATAAGACAAGAAGCTAGCTAACACGGCTCCCAACAAAGCCAAAACACAAACTGCCACTCGATGGTTCAAACCAAATAAATGTGAAACTGAATTACTTGAACCGTATAGGTTCGAGTCATTGACTGCGAAATACGATGCAATCAAGACTACCGCGCAAAATATTGGCACTCCACCAAAGCTGTAATTGCTCATGAATGCAGTGGCCTGTCCGTAATCAGTTATTCCAGAAATTTTCGCCACCATCCAGCCAGTAACAGGAAATAAGCAAAGACCAACAAGCGAAGCTATCATTACTGGCGGAATAATAGTTAGAACAGAAGGCTTACTATGGCGCCAATAGTCTTGTTCATTCCCCCAGACTCCACAGCCAATAACAAAGTTTGCCACCATTACAAACGAAGCTATTGAACTTATTTTGGCTGGGTCTGTGTACAAAGCAAGAGGAGCGCTCATAGTCGCCTTAAAAAACGTGTATCCAACCCAGAGAATGAGAAGCGGCGCCGCAAAAAAGCGGGCAAAATTAGCAACTCCTTTAAATCCCCAGAAATTATTCAAAGCCATCAAAGATGCGAAGATAGGTGCAAGCACAACCATTGGTAGTCCAAGGTTGAATAAGCCGGACAAACTCTCAGCGCAAAAAAGAGAAATTAAACCGTACCAGGCTATGAACATCCAGACCAGATTGAACGAAACTATGCGAGCTCCCTGATGTCCAAAGACTGACTTAACTACAGAACCATAACTACGACCTGTTTTTGCCCCCATATGACATGCTGGAAGTGCGTAGATAAGCAAAATCACGCAGCTCAAGAACGAGCCCAAAAGAACCTGAGCAAAACTCATTCCTTCTTTGTACCAGAGAAAACCAACCAGCGCGCACGGATATAACGTGCACATCGTCACCCACAAAAGACCCATGGTTAGCGGTCCTTTGCGCTCAGATTTATGAATGATTCCGTGCAGATTGGCTCTGTCAGTCACTTATGTCCGGCGATGCTAGCTCATATTCCCTTTGATATATGATACCAGCTGATCAGCAACTATTCCCCAACCCTCGTGAAAGCCCATTTTTTCGTGCTTGACACGATCAGCATCGCTTGCATGCAAACCACGCGCGACATATTTTGTTTTGCCACCTGGCAAATCGGAAAGTGTAATTATGGCTGTAAAAGGAAAATCGCACCCCTCTGATTCTCCGGATACCGGAGGCGCCGGCTGGAAGCCTTCAAGCAGTGCTGAGGTAAATACAAGACGTTCGTTTTCCACTATTTCCAGGTAGCATCCATTATTTGGAGGCAACTTATTGCCTTCAGGATCGAACATCTGAACATTGAATGCGCCGCCTGGCTTCAAATCTAGATCAATAACTTTGGCACTATAAGGTTTAGGACACCACCAGTGCTCCATATGCTCGGGAGTGGTCCAGGCCTTCCAGACTAAATTGCGCGGAACATCCAGCTCGCGCTCCAACACTAGTTCGAGCTTGTCGGCTTGTTGTGTTTTACTCATAAGCTTTCTCCAGTCAACTTCAAATAATATATTGGATCGCAACGTAAATTCGCCAACATATTTAGAAGCCTAAACTTGCTATAAGCTTGGACTCCTCTCAAAAACCCCAGTGCTATCTCACGAAATACGGGAAATTCACGCAGTTTTTGAGGAAATCATGTCAGTAGTAATCGGCGAATTAGAATTTGAAGGTCCATTTCTTTCTTTAGACAATTTGAGCGATGCACCAGGCATTTTTGCCGTTGTTAACCCAGGCGACAAAAGTTTTGATCTTGTCGAAATGAATGATTCTGACCAGGTTAAAGAGACTTTGCAATCACATCCGCATTTGCCAAAGTGGCAACAAATTTGTCCCGAAGTGGCAGTTCTGGTCCATTACACCAAAGGCTTATCTATTCGAGAACGCAAATACAAAAGAGAATCAGCCGAGCGCAAACGACTCTTTTCTTACGCTAGCTAACTTAATTTCGTTATTTGCACTCGTTCAATTCCCAATTAAAGTCAGAGTAAATTACTCGAGCAGTATCTTTGGGAATGACATGCGGATACTTTTTCTTCAAATAAACCAAAACAATTTCATCATCGCTTGGCGGCGGATTTCTCTTTTCTAGATGCGCTGCTTCACTGAAGTCGAGCGGAAACCATTTAAAAATTTGCGAAATTCGAATCAATTTTTTTGACGGATCTATGGTCAAATTTTCTCTGCGTGCCATAAAATCGTCTATTGAGTCTTCCAACTGCGAATCGAGCCTAGCTGCAACATATGCAGAATCGGGCAATTCAGGCGCACCTTTGGCGGCTGCAACAACAGCAAAATGCACACGTGGGTCATGGCAAGCAAATTGTTTGCGCAAAATCGCATGTTCCATTTCATACAAGGTGTAGTCTCGACCAAGTACTTTGAATTTTTCCTTTTCCCAAAAGTTTTCTATTTGCTGAATACTGTTCGCAGGATTGTACTTATTAGTTTGCTTGAACGGATAATTTCTGAGTACAGCCTTAATCGCACAGGCATTATACGCGTTGATCCAAAACGCCTCTTTTTCTTTGTCGCTAAACTTATCGAATTCCTTTTCAGTCAGAACAGAAAGAGAATTGAGATAAAGGTCTAGATTCTTACTGTCTTTTTGCCAGTCAGCATATTTAACAAGACCACGATTATTCCTAGCAGTTTTGTTTGTACAGACGTATTTGGAAAGACATTTGCTAAATAAACTATGGGTTTGATCAAACCTGGCGTAAGCAGGAACTGACAATCCAAGCACAATTACAAATACAATCAATGCCGTTGCAACAATTCTAGCCATTACATCGGAGCCTGTTGGTGCAATTTTTCAAGTAATTTGGTTACAGCTCCAGCTTCATAAGCTGGGGCAGAACAGCGACCATTACCACACGTAAATGCGGCCGCCTTGTCCAGAGTAGGAAATTCCACTTCAGAATTAGGCAGAGGACCTTCTTTTGTATCGTACCAGTCTATGCGCTTATACACTACTGGGCTGGAAAGCGCGGCAATAAACAACTGTTCTGCTGCTGGATCTTTTTTGTCACCAATTATGGTGACATGGTCCGGAGATGATGCTAATTCGCGATCTGCCATCAGTATGCCTGCAACGAGAATTTTCCGTTTGCGAGCAATTTCTGGCGTAGCAAGATATCGCATGGCATCTTCAGCGAGAGTTTTGAAATTTTTATCGCCACAATAATGAAACAGTAGGTTATAAAACCGCGCCACTCGAACGTTTTCTTCCATTACAGGAGCGAATTGCAAAGACTTTCCACCTTTAGCACTGACAAAACCTGCGGAACCTTTTTCTTTACTGGGACTAAAATTCTTTTCGATAAATTTGCCAGCATTCATCGCACGCTTGAGCCATTCTCTATCTGCAGTGGATTCATACAAAGCAAGACAGGCGCGCCCCATCGCTAGAGTATCACCCAGATACAGTCCACTTTCTTGGGATGGTGCATCATGACTGAATCCGCCCTGGTCAATCGATCTGTTTGCGACAATATATTCTGCTGCCTTTTTTGCATAGAGCAAATAAGCTGGATCGCGTGTTGCTTCGTAAAGCTGAACCATGGCTGTAATCGCCCAACCATTTTCACGCGAATAAATATGTTTGTCTATACGCGGAATACCTAAAGCGCGACGCTCTTTGTCTGAAAGTTTGAAATATCCTTCGCTGTGTTGCCCGGGAATCAAGTCTGCATCCTGACTTGTATAAAAAGCGCCATCTGGAGAAGTGAGAAAATCGTGCAAATAGTTAGCTATCGCTTTTGCCGATTTAAGAAATTCCTGATCTTTGTACAAGGAGTATCCCAGCGCGTAAACCTTCAAATTATTCGCCTGCATCTCCATGATTTTTTCATAATGAGGATTGTCCCAGTTGGACCCAGTGGAATATTGATAAACCCCGCCCCAGACGGGGTCTATCAGGTTTTGCATTCCTTTTAGAGTTTTGATGGCGCGCTCTTTAGCCTGGTTGTCACCATCCAATCCCAGCTCCATTGAATATTCGACACTATCTGCATCAAGATATTTATTAAAAGTACCCCACGCACCGTATTTAGTATCGTAGCCATTTACATGTTTTTGAGTCAACTCATCTCGAATTTCTTTTGATAAAGCACTACTAGAGCCAAAAACAATCTGCTTTTTTCCCGGCGCTTCAGCCACTGGATTCTTGCTTATTTTTTTTAGTAGCGGCAAAAAATCTTCTTTTTTGATATAACCCTGACGCTTAACAAGCTCTTTGCCATCGCTATCAAGAATAATAGTAGCTGGCCATCCCCAGTCTTCCCATTTCGAACTCAGGTCCGGACGCGAGTCCTGGTCAACCTTAATAGCTATGAATTTGTTATTGATGAGCTGAGCTACTTTTGCATCAGAATATGTTTTTTCTTCCATGACGTGGCACCAGTGGCACCAGACAGCTTCCATATCTATCAGGACTAATTTTTTTTCGAGCTTGGCTCGTTCAAAAACATTGTCTTTATATGAATCCCAATTGACCCTGGTCAATTTAGGTTGGTCTTCCAGAACCGAATTATGGCGCGGCCCTTCAAGCTGAGAAGCAAGTTTTGTATAACTTTCATACTTTACTGCATGCGGTGGTTTGAGCTTGGCCTCTACAGCTAAAGCAAGACTGCTCGCCAGTGCTATGGAGATACACACCGCAACAGTTTTCATAAAAACTCCTAGAACCAGGCGTAAATAAAAGGCTTGGTCGGCATCGACATTCTGTACAGAATGTAGTTCAGGAAAATACCCATCGAAATCCCTAACAGCATTGAAAAAAGAGCTGCATACAATTTTTGGGTTCTGTGTTGAGTCTGGACAGACATGTTTGGTTCCAAAATTCGAGGGAAACAGATTTTATATCTAAATAGGTTATTTATCTATTTTTGGTTGTTATTTTGCTGTTTTTCCTTAATCTCTCTTATTTTGGCAGCCACTTGGCTTGCAACTTTGTAGCCACCTGCGGGAGTTAAATGGACCGCATCAATAAAATCGTCAGTCTCCAGGTTGTTAATTATCAGTGTGTTATAGCCTTTTCTGACATATTGCCCGAAAGCACGGTCAAGGACCATATTGTGCCTCTCCTGCTCCAGAGGATTGAGTTTATCGAAATAAAACGGACAAACTCCTGTGGAAACCACGAGGGTGTTGGAGCGCAAATCTGGCATAACAGCACAATCACAAAGCAGATCAAATTCGCGCCATCCATAGTGATTGGGGAGTAATTTGCCATTAACAGTCTGGTAATAAGGCTGGGAGTATTTGCGCACGGTGTTTAGCCAAAGAGACTGATCTGAATCGCGCACATTTGTTGTATCTGAAAGAGGTATTTTATCTTCGAACAAAATACGAGGAACTAAGCAATCTTTAGCAGTTCCTTCTGTCCAAATAGATGAGAACAATCGATAACTTACGACATTCCAGAGGTCGCGAAAACGCAGATAATTATCTATCTGCATACACAAATATAATTCGTCGAGCGGCTTTTGAAATTGATCCAAAAGCAAGGTCGAATTGAATTTGATGAAATCTTCTCTTGCTTTGAAGTCGCGCAAAAAGCCCTTATAATGCCCGTCCCAGTACATGTAACGGTAAGGTGTATTTCCACAGGGAATACCTATGACCGCACCAAAAGCGTTTGCTACAAAAATGACGTCATGTTTTTCCTTACTTAAAGCTTCGTAAATCCAATAAGCACCCTCAAAAACCCGACCTCCACGAAAAGAAATATTTACTACAGAATATTTGTCGCCGAGATCTTTTTGCAATTGATCGGACCAGAGCTTATCTACTGTTTGACCTTGTCCATTAAAAACCGAGTCTCCTCCTACAATAACGAGAGTTTTACCGGGCACGATTCGGGACTTAACCAGTTCGTACAAATTCGAAAATGTCGGCAAAAACTGTGTATCCATGCTGATGTACGGATGAAGGCGATGATAATTGACATATAAATTCTGTCTGGCGAAATAGTGCCCAAGTGCCACGCAAAGTAAAAAGCCTACGACCACCCCAACCATTACCAATTTCGGCTCTAAATTTTCGAGCGCCCACTGTCTAAGGTTTTCCAGATATGCTTTCATCTTCATTTTGGATACCCGAAAGTAAATAAGAGTTGGAATTTTTCCAATGCTTCAGAAAGTGGAAAGAAAAATAAAAGCCAACCGAAGGCTACAAAAAGATAGGTCATTAGCCATTTTATGAACCAAAATTTGGACAAAAAGGTTTGAATCTTCAATCCCACAGGTCCCAGAACTTTCGGATATAACAGGCATACCGAAATACCAATTCCATGATACAAACCCCAGGCAATGTAGTTCCAATGGGCACCATGCCAGAGCCCACACAAGGCAAATGCAAATGCGCCATTACATATGGTGCGCACCATTCCGTGCCTATTACCTCCAAGAGGTATGTAAACATAATCACGAATCCAGGTGCTTAGCGAAATATGCCAGCGATGCCAGAAATCGCGAATATTCAAAGCCAAATAAGGCCAGTTGAAATTTGGAGGCAACTTAATTCCCATCATTGCCGCAAGCCCGATAGCAATATCTGAATAACCAGAAAAATCCAGATAAATTCTAAAACTGAGTGCAATCAAGTAAAGCCAACGTTCTATCGGTGGAATCAGTTCGAATTTATCAGCAAAATATTCAGTACAACTAGTCAAATTGTCTGCCAAACACAGTTTTTTAAAGAATCCCGAACATACAAGCACCATCCCTAGTGCCATACTTCGCCAATTTATTTTTTTTACTGCTTCTTCCAGGGAAGGAATGAACTGGCTATAACGCTTGATTGGTCCGGCAACAAGAGAAGGGAAAAAAATCGAAAACAAAGCAAAATGCAATGGATTCTTGATTGGCTCACCGCCTTTCCTAACTTCGTATAAATAGTGCACAAATTCAAAAGTGAAAAAACTTATTGCCAGCGGCGGGGCCGCAGGCAATACGCTCGTAAAAATAAGCTTGAACGATCTGCCTAGTTCAGGGTTTACAGCTCCTATTACTTCGTCAGATATAAAAAACAAATACTTGTAAAAACACAAAGCCAACACGCAAACAGTTATCCCTGCAGCAATTAGGAGTCTGTTCTTACTTAAACCACAAAAATAGGAAATCAAAGCGAGCACTATAATTGGTATCACACCTGCAGCACCGGCAAAATGCGTGTGAAAAACGGCGCAAAAAATCAGCAAAATCACCATTCGTCCAAGCGACGAAGGCACTGCCCAATAAATCAAAAGAAAGGGGAACAGGGCAAGAAAAAACCAGTAGGTATTGAAAATCAATTTGCTTGCCCTAAAAACTTAAAGCCTATTTACCTGAAAGTTAGCGCAACCTAGGCCAAGGTCAATTGTATCTCTTCATAAGCTCAAAAGCCTCTCGACATCTTTAGTTTCAGAGTAATTATGTTTTCTCAAAGCTTGTTAGTCTTTTGAATCAATAACTTTATTAGTAAATTTTACATAGTGACGAAGCATGTCTACTTTGCATAATCATGGGGTCTTTTGTTTCCAGTTTCTTTTGATTTTGTAATCGCTTCCAACCTCTCTAACTAACCGACTCCAGCTTCAATGCTAGCGCCCCGGCGCCCGGAGTCGGTCTACCCTGAAAGGAAATGACATGAATAGAATCGCAGTGCTTGTCCTTTGTGGACTGGCTACCGCGGCAGCTTTGTTCGTGAGTGCCTGGCCAATCGTGTACAACCAGGGCCAAGATGACATCAACGGCTTTGGTCGACAGGCTGGCTGGCTTGCCGAGGAACCATTCCCTCCTGCTCTCACCCAGAAAGTCTTCCCGATTGGGATAGGCTCGAACATCACAAGCCGTCGAATCCAGATGGACAAAGACGACCGCTACCAAGAGTACATTTTCGACACTTTCGCAAACGGTGACAAAGGCACTCTCTTCTTCAACGAAAGAAGCGTGCTCACCGAACTGACCATGGAATACGCCGCCACAAAGACGAAGGTCTGGTTCAGGCTGGCAGACGACGGCGTGACCATATTGCAAAAGCGCACTTCCGACCTGTCGACCGGTGCACTAATCGAAGACGGCGAGCGAGGCGTGGACAATCGCTTCGTGCTCAGGACTTATGTACCTGGAACCAAGCAAGTCACCCGCATTCGCACTTACGAAGCGCGCGCAATGATTCTCAGAGGCGGGCTTGCCAGCATCGATCTGACTGCTCGCGACGAGTCATTCTATCCCAACAACCAGCTTGCATACTTGTTCGTAGCTAGCGACGTGCTCCATTCACAGCGCTGGGACTACGCCCCTAATGGCAAAGCGACCAAGTATCTGAAGATTGATTATCGCGCTCAGAACGGCTGGTTCTTCTATCCCGACGGCCTCACCAAGCGCATGTCGTTCGAGCGCAAGCGTATCGAACGCAACGGCATTGGCTATTGGGAAGTGCACACCGACTATTTCGATTCCAGAGGCAATCTCGAAGCCAATCGAGTTTTCACTCGAAGCTCGATGATTGTTTCGGTCGACCTTCCTGGCATTGGCAAAGTTCATCAGACCTGGCAGATGATTGTTCCGTACAAGGCGGAGCCTCTTCGTCTGGTCAAAGACAACTTTGTCCTATCCTTTGTCGAGCTCGACTCTTCTAACGGACTGAATGACGTTCGCTTCGTCTACAAGGACGGCGCGCTGAGCGAGTTCTGGTATCAAACCAGGCTCAAGTCTGACGCATCCAGTTCAATTCAAGTTCGCCTCACTCTCGATGCCGCATCAGGCTCGGTGGTGTCGCAGGCTATTTTGGACCAAAAGACACAAAAGCAACTGAGCGATGTTGAACTGGTCGATGTTTCGCCCAGTCACATCGTAGCCCCTGCGGGCTTGAATCAGATGCTCGACTACGATCCGCCTCCGGCTCTTGCATTTGAGCCGGACTATCCTCAGTGGGAACACTAACCCTCGCGAATAACAAAAGGAGTTTCCATGTCTGCCAAAAGACTGGGACTGCTTGCGCTTGCGGTGGGCGTGTTTGCGTCAGGCTGGCTCTACAGCCCGAAACAAAAACACGAATGGAAGCGCGCGCCCGACAACGTCGCGCGCTTCCCCACCAAACTGCCGTATCGCTACTTTGTCTCGGATAAAGACGAGCGAAGCAATGTCTTTTTCTACAAAGACAACGTAACCCCTCGTCAGTCGCTTACCGATGCGCCTGACGGTCTTCACTACGACACGCAATACAGCCCGCGCGGTTTTCGTTCATCCTGGAAGGTCTTTTACGTCAATCCGGATGGACAACGCGGTCAATTGCGTCAGGAATCAACTTTCACCGACGATGGTGGCACGTTCATTCGCGACACCATTTATTACCGCTCTGGTAAAGTCTTTCAAATTGGCAATCTTCTTGCTCCCGATAAGTACAGCAAATCGTTCTATCGGCAAGATGGGCGAATTCGTCGCAACGAAGTCCACTTCAAACGAGACTCCAAGTGGGTTCTCGAATGGGCAGAAGAATTCGACGACAGTCCCCAGAATCGCATGGTGGAATCGATTAAGCGCCTCGATGACGGCACCTTGCAGCTACGGCGTTACAAGCCAAACGGCAAGCTATACGTCTCGGTCGGCAATTCGGTCGGAAACGCTACCAAAGTCGAAACTTGGTATTTCGAAGACGGCAAGACGCCTGAGTTCGAAGTATTTCGCGGCGACTACAAAATCACCGTCACCACTTTCTCAAGAAAGGGCCGCAAGCTGGAAGAACGAGATTTCAGCAAGCCCTACGGTGGCGACGGAGGAGAAATGGAAGTAACGTTTTTCGATCGACACAAACGCAAGACCCACTCCCAGCGTTGGGTTATGGATGGTGGCATCTTCAAACTTGCCGCTGTCCAGACCTATTTTTCTAACGGTCAGGAAAAACGTCTTGTCACCTGGGGCAAGGATGAGCAAGGCAACACCTTCATCGAAGGTGAGCAGATTTATCTCTCGTCTCGGGAAGACACGCGTCCTTACAAACTGTACGCGATCGATTCAAGCGGACGGGTTGTAAGGTATGAGCACTCGAAGGGTGATTTCTTCAACGACTACACTCGCGATTACGAACCTGGAAAAGGTCCGCGTCGTCTGATTGTCGTGAATCCGCAGATGTCTCGCGCGATGCCATACAAACTGCCACCACCTCCAGTGCAGGAAACGCTCATTCAGCTTACGCCTGACGGCTAGTTGTTTTCCTTCTGCAAGGGAAGAGGAGAGATCGCATTTGTCGCGATCTTTTCCTCTTTCCCTTTTTAGGTTTAAACTCCTATATGATATAGTTAGATTGGATAACTGCAATTATTCACGAAGCGCGTCTGGAATAAGAAAATAAAAAGGACAAAAG
>CAZNEW010000004.1:0-398739 GCA_964572515.1 uncultured Candidatus Obscuribacterales bacterium
TTTGGTTTTATTTTCGGACTGAACAAGCTTGATCTCACGGCTTTCACCGTCATCTATAATTTCACCAGGCTTGGAATCATTCCCCATAAATGCTTTATACCCATCTTCTTGGTCGGGTTTGATCAGGGGAATGCAAGTGACTTTAGATTATCTTTCAGACTTAAAAGGCTTTGGATTCTTGATTTTGTAAGTGTATGTGGTTTTCACTTCCAAAATAGGATTGGTCGAAAGTCCTGCATCAAAGACTAAGACGGGGCAGGGAACAAGCACTTTGGTCTTGGTTTGAATTTTCAAAATACGTTCGGTGGTATCTTTGGTGATATCATCGGAAAAAATTGTGTATTCGGGACGGCGGATGAAAAATCCCCCCATGCCACAGTTTTCCATGCCGGCTGTGGCAGCTTTGAAGACTTTCATCGAGTCTTTTCCATCAAGAGCGGCTTTGCCAGCAAGTAAAATGGAATCGCGACAAATACGCTCGTTATATGCTTGTGCCTTGGAAATAACGAAAATATTGGAGATGATCAAAGAAAGCACGATAAGAAGAAAGACCGAGATGCCAATTTCCACCACGCTTTGACCAGTTGATTTTCGTTTAGCCATTAAAGACATACAAATAGTTAAATCACAAAATGAGCTTTAAAAGCAATCTTTATATTATGAGCTGCTTTACGGGGTGTATTCGCCCAGGTATGGAAGTTCTCTATAGTTCTCGTTGAAATCGAGACCATAGCCTATTACGAACAAGTCTTCGATTGTAAAGCCGACATAATCGGCTGTGAATTCGACTACTCTGCGTGAGGGTTTGTCGAGAAAACAGGCTAGTTTGAGTGACTTGGGATCAAACTGGTCTTTTAGATAGTTCATGAAAAAGTGAGCTGTGCGACCCGAATCCACTATGTCTTCGACCACAATGATATTGCGTTGATACAAATTGGGCAGGTCTAGATAAGGAGCTTGCACAGTACCAGAGCTTTCTGTCGCTGCACCATAACTTGCCAGGCGGACAAATTCTACTTGCATTGGCTGGTCGATTTTGATCTGACGCAACAAATCTGCCAGAAAACAAATTGCACCTTTCATCACACCAATCACAACTGGTTTTTCAACGCCGGAGTAATCTTTGCTGATTTGTTTGCCCAGCTCTTTTATACGAGCTTGAATTTGCTCAGCTGAGTAAATCTCTTTTACTTGTGCACGTTTCGATTGTTGAGCAGAAGTCATGGCAAATCCTCGCTGAGCAGAGCTGACTTGAATTATGTGGAGACTAAAGAGTTTAGCAGAGACGCACCGAAAACACATTTGCCTCTGACAAATGTTGACTCCACAATCCGGTCGTCGCCTAGAAAAACAAGACTGGATAAAATTTCGTCTATTTCTTTTTGCAGTATATTTGCTGGAATATTGGTCTTGCGCTCGGTATTCACGATAATGAAGTCGGCATCTTTCCCTACTTCAAGCGAGCCTGTCGTTTCGTGAAGATTCAGAGCCTTTGCTCCGCCAAGAGTAGCTCTGTAAAAGAGTTTTGTCGGTTCAATCCATAAATCAGGTTGAATATAAAATCCGTCTTTCATTACTTGAAACAAACTCATTTGTGGTCCAGCGCCGATGTCTGAACCTAGACCAAAACGAATTTGTTTTTTCTCGCAGACAGAAAATGGAAAAGCCCCACTTTTCAGAAAAAAGTTCGAACTTGGGCAATGAGATAAGGCAGCATCTGTGTCGCAGATTGCTTTGTAGTCGTGTTCGTTTAAATGGATCGCATGCGCCAGTATTGAATTTGGTCCTAGAAGACCGGCTTTGGCGTAAACATCTGTGTAGCTTTTGGCTTCTGGAAAAAGTTCTTGTACCCATTTCACCTCGGCGCTCGATTCGCTTACATGTGTGTGCATGTAAGCTTCCGGGTGAGCTTTTAGCTGCTCACCAATGGCATTGAGCAAGTCGTTTGTGCAACTTGGAGCAAAGCGCGGGATGAAAGCATAAAGCAAGCGATTATTATCGTGTCCATGCCATTTTTCCATTAGTTCTACGCTGTGTTTAATGGCGTCATTGTCGTCTTCGCAAAGATAGTCAGGACAGTTGCGATTCATTATCACTTTGCCCATCACTGCTTTGATGCCTGCTTTGCTAGCTACTTCAAATGCAGCGTTACAAGCCTGTTTGTGGATAGTTGTGAAAATGTTTGCGGTGGTTGTTCCGTTTTTGAGAAGTTCCTCGAAAAACCATTCGCTTATTTTGTATGCATATTTTTCATCTGCAAATTTTGCTTCTTCTGGAAAAATGAAAGTTTCCAGCCAGCCAAGTAAATGTTTGCCATATTTTCCGGTTTGACCAAATTGCGGCAAATGTAGGTGTGTGTCTACAAAACCTGGCAGTATAAGCTTTTCGCCGGCATCGTATGACTCGTTTATTCTGCACTGTCCGCTTCTGACGAGGTCTTCGAGTTCTTTTCTTGGCCCACAAAAATAAATCCGCCCGGATTCATCTACGCCAAGAGCGCCCGATTTGTGCTCAACGAGTTTTTTCTCGTCGCGGGCATAAATTATGTGTCCATAAAACGTTTTTATCGCCTGACATGCCATAATTTTTTTCAGTCCAAGAAGTCTGTATAGTGTACATGTTTTCAAAAGGAAAGCTATGACCACGACACCCGCAACATCGCCGCAAACCTCCACTACTGCCAAAAAACTGACCGTGCACAAAGTGCTCGAACAAATAAAAGCCGAGGGTGCTCGTTATATTTTCGGCTCCAGTGCCGCAGCTGATTCGCCAATAACTGCAGCACTTCTCAAAAGTTCCGACCATAAAGACAAAAGTCTCAGCTTTGTAGGTGGACTGGGTGAATTGAGTGCAATTTTTATGGCGAGCGGTTATGCTCAAGCTACCGGATTGCCAGCTGTGATGAACATTTCAGCTGGACAAGCAGCTCTCAAGATTTTGCCAGCTGTATACGCTGCTTCGCGCGACCAGGTTCCACTCGTTATTCTTGCTGACCAGGAAGACTCGCATATCTTGAACGACGAGTCTATGCTCGTGACTGATTTCACTTCTTTCATGCGCCCTGTAGCTAAGTGGACCGCAGAGGCAAATACTGCCAAAGAAGTTTGCCGCTTGATAAGACGCGCTTTTCATGAGGCTTTTTCTGCACCAAAGGGACCTGTGGTCTTGTCTCTGCCTTTGAATTTGCTATTGTCTACTGCTGCAGCTGACATAACTGTTCCGCCTGTTCTGAGTCCCCTTGCAGGTGCAGACGACTCATTTATTCAAAAAGTGGCAAAAGAACTTATGGAGTGCTCGTCTCCAGTCATCGTTGCCGGCAATGAAGTTTCGCAGTATAAAGCTCGAAACGAAGTGGTAATGCTGGCAGAAACCATTGGTTGTCCCGTTTATTGTGAATCACTTCCAGTTGGAGTCAATTTCCCTAACCGTCACCCTCAATTTGCTGGCGTTTTACCGCTCAATGGTCAGGAAGCCTGTCAAAAGCTCAAGCATCACGATGTATTCCTTTTACTTGGCGTGCAGACTCGCTTGCCAAGCCGTCAAGAAGAGCCATCGCTTGTACCAGATCATGGCATGGTTATTCAAATAAATATGGACCCTCATTTGGGGGGCAAAACCATACGCTCCAATATGTCTGCCACTGCCAATATTGCTGAAAGCCTGGCAAAATTGCGTGCTGATATTCAACTTTCGGCTGACAAAAATTGGCTCAACAATGCAAATGCAAGAGCAAATCAGACAGTTAAAGATATTCAGGAAGAGCGGACTCAAAAGGATGAGATGTTAATCTATTCAGGTCCAGATGATGCCTGTTCGCTCAACTGGTTGCTCAAATTGCTCGATGGCGTGCGTCCGCCAAAGTCTATTGTGGTAAGCGACCTTGTCAATAAGGATGTTAAGCCTTTCGAGCTTGTTGGTTTTGAAAGTGGTTCGTCCTATTTCTCAACTACTTCAGGGGTTTCTGGTTGGGCAGCTGGGGCTTCACTTGGCATAAACTGGGCCAGTGGCGATATTCCGGTCGTTTGTCTCACCTCAGATGAGTCGTTGCTCGAAAATCTGCACGCTCTCTGGACGGCTGCGCATTATAAGCTCAATCTAAAATTTGTAGTTTGTAAGAGTTCGGGTGTTGCCAATCTCAACTTGCAACCCTCTGCTCCTGCAAGAAAACCACCACGCTGGAAGTTTTCTAATCCAGAAATCGATCTCGTAAACATTGCTAAAGGTTATGGGGTTCCAGGTACCAAAGTCGAGCGCTTTAACTATCTTGAGCTGGAAATGGCTAAGATGTTCGCTTTCGACGGTCCAACGATTTGTGAAATCAGCCTAAACGTGGACGAGATTAACCAGAGTTGATTTAACTCTTTTACGAACTATATAGATTTGACTAAATCATGCCTTGCTTGAAGCATTGCTTGTTAGACTTGTAAAGTCGAAACAACGCCATTTCAAGGTAATTAAACGTGAATACATTAGCTGCAAATAGCAAAGAAACTATTGAAAGCAAAGGACAGAAAATCAACGAATTTTCCATCCACGTAGCCACCGTAAACGGCTCAGGAAGCCAATCATCAAATACGGTGCTTATGCGCTCTATTTTTCAAATGGGAATTCCAGTCTCTGGAAAGAACCTTTTCCCCTCGAATATCATGGGTCTGCCGACCTGGTTCACCATCCGTGTCAACAAAAACGGCTATGTAGCTCGCACTGAGCATGTAGACATTTTGGTTGCGATGAACCCGCAAACAGCCGTCGAAGACGTCAAGTCTTTGCCCAAAGGTGCTGTTTGCATCAGCCCGGTCGAACTGAACCTGGATAAAGTAAGACAGGACGTCATTCATTATCTGGTGCCATTTTCTCAACTGGCTGTAGAAGCTACAGAGAACATCAAGCTTCGTAAGCTTTTGACCAACATCATCTATGTAGGTGTGGTGGCACATATTCTAGAAATCGATCAAGCTGAAATTGATAAAGCGATTGCCCAGCAGTTCGAAGGCAAAGAAAAAGCCATTACTCTAAACGTCAATGCTGCAATGCAAGGACGAAAATGGGCTCAAGAAAATATCAAAAAGACCGACCCCTTCAAAGTCGAGCGCCTGGATAAAACCAAAGGCAAAATCATCATCGATGGAAACGGCGCTGCAGCTCTTGGTTGCATGTTCGCTGGAGTCTCAGTTGTAACCTGGTATCCTATTACCCCTTCTTCTAGTCTCTGCGAACAGCTTATCGATTACCTTGAACAGTATCGCAAAGACAAGAAAACGGATAAAGCTACTTATGCAGTAGTGCAAGCCGAAGACGAGCTAGCTGCTGTAGGTATGGCTCTTGGGGCCGGTTGGGCTGGTGCCCGTTCGATGACATCGACATCGGGTCCTGGAATTTCGCTAATGTCTGAATTTGCTGGATTTGGTTATTTCACTGAAATCCCCACTGTAATTTTCGACGTGCAACGAGTCGGTCCTTCTACCGGACTACCAACACGTACATCGCAAGCTGATTTGATGTCTACCTATTTGCTATCGCATGGTGACACCAAGCATCCAGTGCTTTTGCCTGGTTCGGTAGGCGAGTGTTTTGACTTTGCATTAGAGGCTTTCAACCTTGCTGAGCGTCTGCAACAGCCAGTATTCGTTCTGACCGACCTTGATCTTGGTATGAATAACTGGATGTCAGATCCTTTCAATTATCCAACCACCCCAATGGATAGAGGCAAAGTTCTTTCTAAAGAAGAACTCGAAAAACTCGGTGGATTCTCGCGCTACAAAGATGTAGACGGTGATGGAATTCCTTACAGAACCATCCCTGGTACCGAGCATCCTAAAGCCGCGTATTTCACTCGTGGTTCTGGACACAACGAAGATGCTCTCTACTCCGAGCGCTCAACCGATTATGTCAATTTGATGGATCGTTTGAACAAGAAAACAGAAACCGCTCGCAAGATCATGCCTAAGCCGGTCATCGACAAAGTTTCTGGCGCCAAGATTGGTATCATCGCCTTTGGCTCAAGCGACTTTGCAGTTCTTGAAAGCCGCGACCAGCTCAAAGACGCGAAAATGCCAGCCAGCTACTTGCGATTGAGATCGCTTCCTGTAAGTCAGGAAGTAGTTGATTTCGTAAACAGCCACGATAGAGTTTATGTTGTCGAACAAAATCGCGACGCTCAATTGCAAAAACTAATAATCATGGATTATCCAGAACTCGCTCCTAAGCTGGTTCCAGTAACCCATTACACTGGTTTGCCAATTGATGCTCAATTCATTACCGACAGCATTGTGAAAAAAGAGCAGGAGAAAAAATAATGGTTACAGCAGATACATCCCCCGCAGCACCAGCTCCTAAAGCTCCTCAAACAAATAAGCTCGGATTGACCCTTGCCGATTACAAAGGTTCGCCATCCACACTTTGCGATGGTTGCGGTCACGATGCTATAACCAGTCAGCTCATCAAAGCTTTCTGGGAATTGAATATCGAACCGCATCAAGTAGCAAAATTGAGTGGTATCGGCTGTTCGAGTAAAACACCAGCTTATTTCCTTTCACGCTCGCATGGTTTCAACTCGGTTCACGGAAGAATGCCATCTGTAGCGACCGGAGCCTTTCTTGCCAATCATAAAATGATTTATGTTGGCGTGTCTGGCGATGGTGATACAGCTAGTATCGGTCTTGGTCAGTTTTGTCACATGATTCGCAGAAATATTCCAATCGTTTATGTTTGCGAAGACAATGGTGTTTATGGTTTGACCAAAGGTCAATTCTCGGCAACAGCAGACCAGGGCTCCAAGCTCAAAGATGGAACAGCCAATCATTTGAATGCAATTGACCTTTGCGGTCTTGCAATCGAGCTTGGTTGCAGTTTTGTCGGTCGTTCGTTTGCAGGAGACCCAAGACAGTTAGTGGCACTTTTGAAAGCCGCTATTTCGCACCGTGGAACAGCCATTCTTGACGTAATCAGTCCTTGTGTCACCTTCAACAACCACGAAGGTTCTTCCAAGTCGTACAAGAAAGTGAAAGAAACCGATACTCCTTTGCACGAACTCGGTTATGTTCCTTTCTTTGAACAAATTACAGTCGACTATCAAGAAGGCGAAGTTCGCACAGTCGAATTGCATGATGGTTCGCATTTGCAGTTGAAAAAACTTGGTCAGGATTACGACCCGACTGATAGATCGGCTGCTGAGCGTGCTATCTCACAAGCCCACAAAGATGGTCACTTGCTTACAGGTTTGCTCTACATCAATGAAGAATCCCAAAACTTTGGTCAAGTCTTGGATATGGTGGATACACCGCTTTCAAGACTTAAGTCTGATGAATTGCGTCCACCTAAAGAAGCTTTGGACGAAATCATGGCAGGCTTGATGTAAGTCATCGAACTAAGCAAAGTTACAGAGGCGGGACCGAATATTTTGGTCTCGCCTTTTTCTTGTCTGCTATTTTCAGCTGAGAGAATTCGATGCAATAGCACTACCAAATTTATTTCGTCTGTGGCCTGGACGACAGACGAAAAACGAAAATGAGATAGTCGAATGTCGTTAGATTTTTGACTTTTGCATCAGAGTGTTTTTGCCTGAAATATAGACATAGTCGAAATCGCCCCAGAGCGTGCCTTTATTCGACGAACTCGTGTTGTATACACAACGTGCAATATCTTTAGTCGTTTTGGTATCAACTATGCGAGCATCTTCTAGAAGTGGTATCAATTCGGTCATTGGATAGCGGTGCGAACCGTGCTCAGCAGGTATGCAGACGCCGTTTATAGAGACAGTTTTGATGTTGTTATCGCGTAAATAGTCAGTCAGATTTTTTTCATCGATGCGCTTTTCTAAAAATGAATTTCCACCCCAAAAAATTACACGAGCAGACGGATTCCAGAGTGCTTTTGTAATGGCTACAAATGCAGTCATGGCTAGCTTGTTTGAATCATTATCACGAGCTGATATCGTTTCTACCTTTATTCCAGCCGCTTCTGCTTCTGATACCAATTTTGTATAGTCTTCAGAATGGATTTCTGGTTGTTCAATGATGAGATGAGTAGCGCCTCTTCGTGCTAATCCAGGCATAAGTATCGCACCGAATTCTCTAAACGAATTTACGATTGCGTTTGACTGGCAGAATAAGAGAACCTGGTTTTCGCGAATTAGTTTGTAAACAGCGACATCAGGGTTGGTGCCATATAATTGCACTTCATTTAAATACCTGGCGAAAACTCCGCCTACTGCATTCATTTGAGGAATAGTCTTTTTAGGATCTATGCTTACACTTGCAAAAATGTCATCAGCTTCGGGAAGATGCAGTAGATCGGTATTGTTCTGGTCGGGTGTAAGTGGTTTGCGCTTTTGTACGCGCATGTCACTGTAAGCAGCCTTCCAGATCTCGTTGCTTTTAGCCATATCACTCTCGTGTTTAGAAGCGATTGAGTATGAACGGGATTGGATTTAAGGGAAGGTCGTTAATTAAAAACATGCGGCGTTGTCAAGCCTCATCAAACATAAGCCGGATCTAAGAAAATTGCAAGTAAATTCACTACATGCCTGCTCTGCTGGGCACTAGGGCTTCTTTACCCGTTCGATATCCTTTTCCAGGTCTTTATAAATGAACTCGCGTTCGACTCCATTTAGCTCATCTGTCACTCTGGTTAAATAATCGTCGTTTTTCAGTGATTCTTTGACGCCATTTGCTTTGGTAATAACACTTGAGCGGTGAATAATTTCGTCGGACTTCTCTTTTGCCTTTTCAAAATACTCTAGAGCCGTTTTCTTGTCTCCTTCTGTCTCAGCTATAAGTCCAAGTCCATAATAATCAAGACCGACACTTCCTTGATAATGCTGAGCAAAAGTCGAATTGGAGAGTTCGAGCGATTTCTTGAAATTTTCTTTTGCAGCAGTCAGATTTTTCAGTTTCAGTTGGGCTGAGCCAATAAGCTCGTAGCTGCGAATGAGTCCTGGAAAATGTTCACCTCGAGTTTTAGTCGCGCTAGCAGTCGCTTTTTGAGCATACTCAATTGCATTTTCGTAGTGATGCAGATCAGCCTCAAAATATGCAAGCTCAATGAGATAGGAATCGCGCATCTCTATATTTCCAGTCTTTTCGGAATATTCGATGATGCCTAGATAAGCGTTTATCGCCGAGTCGAAATTTTTCACTCGACCACAAAACGCCAGATAAAGTCTGTAGAGAACGAGGATGTCTTTGTCTGCGGCATTAGATTGTTTGGCTTCGGAAATGGCTTGTTCAATTTTTTCGATGCCGCGCAAAATATTTCTATTCTCGTAGATTTCTTTATATGCTTCGTTTCTAGTAATTTCCCAGTTCTTGAGTTTTGGACTTTCGACCTCAACTTTGGCTTTTGGACTGTCTTTTGCTATGGCTGTTTGAGATAACCAGGCTAGGGTCAATACAGTAAGCGGCAGTAAGTAAAACACTTTGCGATTGATTTTCTTCATTCTAATAATTCTAAAACACTGTTTGAAGACGGTCGACATTGTAAGTGAAAACACGGTAGAATTTACGTTTTAGAGCCGGTCGAAACCGGGTTCAGGGGTCCCAATTTGCGAGGCCTAGTTGTGCTGCATGGAGTAAAGTCAGTGTCTGAGAGCGTTCCGCTGGATTATAAGCTTGGCGAGCTGTTACTTGAATTCGGCATTGTAAGCCGTGAGCAAATGGAACAAGGTTTGAGAATCTCATCTTTTACAGCGATGCCGCTTGGAAAGACTCTCACTCTACTTGGTCTTGTACCTCAAAATTTAGTTCAATCGGTTGTTGAAGCACAATCGATGCTACGCGACCGAATTATTGATGTAGACCAGGCTAAAGATGCCATCACATCGATGAAATTGAACAGTTGGTCATTTGCTGAAGCGCTGCTTGATGTTGGTGTAAACCAGAATGCAGCTTCAAGCAGCAGGCTTGGAGAACTCTTGCAAGAAGCAAATTGTCTCGACAAAAAGCAGTTAGAGTTTGGACTGACCATTTCTGACAATTCAGGCTTGCCGTTAGGACAGGTTCTTGTTCAGCTCGATAGAATTTCGGATGACTTTTTGCGCCTGTCTCTTGCACTACAACGAGAGTTGAGAGCTGGTCACGTACCAAGACATAGAGTAATAGACCGATTACAAAAAGGAGATACTCCCGAGACTACAGCAAACAGCATTCCAGACAATTTGCTTACTCGCGTAAAACTTGGTGAACTCTTTGTTCAGGCTGGTCTCGTTGATTCTGAATCCATGGAAAAAGCGGTGAATATAGCTAAGATGAACGAGCAATTGCTCGGGCAGTATTTAGTCAACGCAGGAACTATTCCAGAAGAAGTGGTTAGTTTGGCACTTGCTTTTCAATCGATGCTCTGGAAGAGTCAATTCTGTTTAGAAAGTGCATGCCAGATTCTAAAAGAAGCTCAGGACAAAACTATCTCGCCATTTGAATTTCTAAGACAACGAGGCATGATCGATCCTGAAACGAACAAAATTGGTTTTGGTGAATTCATGCGTCTTGGCGGATATCTCACCCAAGAAAAGTTTGACGATCTGATGAACAGACTTGAAGAAGACCCTCATTTGAGCAATTTTGTTTTGCGTCATTTAGATTCTGGTGGTGAGCTTGTAGACATGGTAAAGCGTGCTCTAGATAATCAGTCGATGTCTCGAGTGGTGTTGCTTGAAGCGCTGAGAGAAGATCGCAAAATTATCGAAACAGCATCAGTTTTGTACGAGCTTTATCAATCAGGCAAATTGACTTTGAGTCAGGCTTTAGTTCAATTCACCGTCAAGCGAAGCGGGGCTGAAAGTGCCATTAATCTTGGTCAGTAAACAGTCTCTATGGAAGTAATGGCTGCAGTTTGCTGAAATCACCCAGAGTAGAAAATCCTGATTGGATATTCTGCAATAGAGCTTGTCTGTTTTGACGTTTTTTGTCGTCAGGGTCATTGACCATTACTTCGTCAAAGAATGCGTCGATGTGGGGGACTAAGCTTTCCAGAATTTTCAGATTCTGGTCATAGTCGCAAGAGAAATCTTTGCCTTTCAAAGCTTCGTACAATTTCTTCTCTACTGTTTCGCTCAAGCTTTCAGCATCGACAGTGTATTTATTTTTCTTGTCCACAATATTTGCTATTCGAACGCAAGCCCTGACTATGCCAAGACCTTCAGACGATTGTACTAATTTTTCAAGTACTGTAGCTTTGTGCCTTGTGTCTGGAATATCTTTTAGTGGATTGCCTGCAAGAACAGATTCGATAATGGCGCGATTCAAGTTTTGATCGAGCATACGAGCTTTCAATCTCTGGGTTAGAAAATCGAAGAGATCAGCAAGTAATTTCTCTTTTTCTACCTTTTTAGCGGCATTTGTTTCTGAGTAAAGATCAAGAAGATGTTTTGCATTGCTTTCAATATCTATATGAACAGGTTTGCCTTCGATCTCAAGACCTTCAAGCAGAGTGTCTACAAGACCTTGAGCGTTTCTTCGCAATGCAAATGGGTCGCTTGAACCGGTAGGACGTTTGCCTAGAACAAATAATCCAACCAGATGATCGAGCTTGTCTACAATTGCAATTACTCGACCCAAGAAAGAAGGAGCTGGAACGTCTTCAAAAGAACGTGGTGAATAGTGCTCAGCAATAGCCATGGCCACGTCATCGCCAAGACCTTCTTCCTGGGCATACCATGAGCCTACATAACCTTGTAATTCAGGCAGTTCACCTACTAGATTGGTTACCAGATCTAGTTTGCAGGTTTTTGCTACTTGAGCCAATTTCTTTTCAATACTCGCATCTAGTTTGGCGTCTGCGGCAATTTTTGCTACTGCATTTTCAAGCCTAATGGATTTTTCAAAGTAACTTCCAAGTCCTCTTTGAAAAGTCAGTTGTTTGAGTGCTTCGACTCTATCGGTCAGCTTGATTTTTTGATCGTCAAAATAGAAAAATTTTCCATCTGCCAATCGAGCTTTCAATACTCTTTCATTGCCTTGTCTGACAGCGCTTTTTGCACTTTCTTTATGGTCGATATCGTTATTTGTGACAGCGATGAAATAAGGCAGCAACTTTTTGCTTTTATGAGTAGTTGAATCACCGTTGGTTTTCTTGGTTTCCTCAATGGGAAAGTACCGCTGGTGGTGCACCATAATGGTTTCAAGTAGTCTGTCTGGCAAAACGAGATAGCTTGAATCGTAACCACCTATGATGGCACAAGGCCATTCTGTAATATGGACGACTTCTTCAAGAAGCGAGCCGCCAAGTCGTCTTGCACTTCCAGCTACTGAGCCTGCAAGAGTAATTACCTGTTGGGTGATTGCTTCTTCTCTTTCCTTTGGACAAACAAGAACTTTTTTAGATTTTAAAGTTTCCGCGTATTTGTCTACACTTTCAATTGACACCATACCTGGTGCTAATATTCTGTGCCCGCGTGTTTGTCGTCCTGATTTGAGATTTTCAAGCTCGAACTCTATTACTTTGTCGTCAAGCAACGAAACTATCCACCGGATAGGTCTTGAAAATTTTAAGTTGTAATCGCCCCAGCGCATCTGACGTTCGCTGGTTAAATTAGAAATGATTCCAGGCATGATTTGGCTTAATACTTCAGATGTAGGCTTGCCTTCGATAGTGACGTCAGCCACCAGATATAGTTCGCCCTTCTCTTCTTCTTGCTTGAGCGATTTAAAATCGACGCCCTGTTTGTCGGCAAAACCAAGTGCCGCTTTAGTAGGGTTTCCATCCTTATCAAGAGCGGTTCTGACCGGTGGTCCTTTCACCTTTTTGTTAATGGTCGGTTGCTTTTCGGGTAAGCCCTCGACAATTGCCACTAGCCTTCGAGGCGTTGACAATCCCTTGACCAATTCAGGCTTTAGATTCAAATTGGTAAGCTCTTTACTCAGCGATTCGGTCAGCTGATTGAGCATCATGGGGATTTGAGGAGCCGGGAGCTCCTCGGTACCGATTTCAAGTAAGTATTTATGAGTCATAGCCTGCGATTATAACGCTTATAAGTGTAACTAACGGGACACGAGCAACTGTTTTTTGATATAAATTGTTTTGTCACTCCCTTACTAATTACGAGTACCGATGAATTTAAAGGCCCATTCTAGTTTCCGCCTCCTCATCTCAGTGTTTGCCTTGACCAGTCTTTTGACCGGTTGCTTCAGTCGAAGTGGCGTGGAGATCAACGTTCCGGACGAAAAAGGTCCCGTATGGGGGTTTATCGACCATAGCGGTAAATTCGTGCTCAAACCGAAATATCGCAGGGTCAAACAGTTCACAGAAGGTCTTGCAGCGGCAGACTTGCACACGCGCTGGGGATTTATCGATCGTGATGGTAAATTCGTTATAGAAAGAGCCTACGAAGATGCCAAGCCATTTAGTGCCGGCTATGCTGCAGTGCAGATGGGTGGCAAGTGGGGAGCTATTTCCAAAGACGGAACTATTGTGTTGCCTTGCAAATATGAGGATGTTGGCGAAGCGCACGAATGTAATCCTGATGCAGAAGACCACGCAGTCATGCTTCCTTACAAGGAAAAGCAAGGCGACAAAATGAAATGGGGTTTTAAAGACCTCGGTCCTCACCCTCATGGCGATATTCCTGCCAAGTTTGACGATGTCATGTATTTCAATGACGGTCTTTGCCCTGTATACAACGCAATGGTCGGCAAATGGGGATTCATCAACGCCAAAGGCGAACAAGTTATTCAGTTTAAATTCGACCGAGTGACCACTTTCAAAGGGCAAACTGCCGAAGGTGAAATGGGCGACGATTTTGTGGTGGTCGATCCTATCGGAACGATGGCTCCTAAATCGCGTCTGGAATCAACAAAATCGTTTCATGACGGTCTTGCCATCCAGCAGAAAAAAGGAAAATTCGCTTTCATTAATAGAGACGGCAAGCGTCCTTTCAAACTCAAATTTAGATATGCCGAAAACTTCTCGGAAGGTCTTGCTGTAGTGCAACCATTGCAGTCTGTTCGTCGCGGATATATAGACACTCGCGGAGAGTTCGTCATTCCACCAATTTTTGATGACGCCCGTGCATTTAGCGAACAGCTAGCAGCAGTCAAAGTCGATCCAGACGAATTCTTCAAGAGCTATAACGAAGACGGCACACCAAAAGAAGCTCCTAAGACTGAGCAAGTAAGCGAAGAAAATAAAGACGAAGAGTCAAAAGATGGCTCCAAGGAAGATTCCAAAGATGAGTCTAAGGACGAATCAAAAGATGAATCTAAGGAAGACTCAAAAGACGACTCCAAAGATTCTAAAGAAGATTCCAAAGAAGACTCAAAAGATTCGAAAGATTCGGAAGACTCGAAATCTTCGTCAAAATCTTCGTCAAAATCTTCCAAGGAAGATGATGATGAAGACGTGAAGAGCGAATCTAAACCAGAATCTAAGTCCGAATCGAAATCCGAATCGAAATCTGAATCGAAATCTGAAAAATCGACAAAGAGCGAAAAGTCGAAGGGTAGCGATGAAAGCGACTCTAAAACCGACAGCAAAAAGAAATAAGTCAGCAAGTCTGCTTGTTGCACTCACTTCTTTTGCAATACTTTGTGGTTCTCAGGCAGTAAATGCCAAAGATTCGTATGGCACTTTTGGCGAGCTCGAGTATATGGGCTCAAGTTTAATGACCAGAGCAGAGCTCGAGAAAATGCTGCATCTTTCTCCCGGAGCCAAATATGCAAGCATGGAAAAGGCATGCGAGCGTGTCAAAAAGAGCCTAAACGATCGACGCATCATCACCGAAACGGATATCGTAGATGGTGGCAGTGATGCACTTTTTGTTGTGGTTGATATTAGCGAACCTGGCAAGATAGTTACAACAAGACCTTTGAGCGATCCTCGCTATATCAAGGTGCCGACCGAGAAACCGAATCTAGTCTTAGGAGAGTTGCGCGATCGTTTGACCCAATTGACTTACGATGGACGTTCGTTCAAAGAAACCTATCCAAATGGCTTCAAGCAGTATTCAGATGCTGTAGCTGAAGAAAAAACAAAAGAGCTCAAAAGTTACGGAAGAGTACCAGAATTAAGAGATGCGTGGCTAAATATCGTACAGTCCGACCCAAATCCAGAAAGACGGGTGGATGCAATCGAGCTGTTGAACTGGTCGGGTAATTTTCCTGAAACTATTGCAAAAATAATGCCCGCTCTTGACGATGTTAACAAAGAGGTCAGAGTAGCTGTAGCAAAGTTTATTTATCCTCGACTCGAGCTTTTGCCATATGATTTTCCACACGGTAAATTAACTGCTGCCTTTTGCAGGCAGATTCGTCGACCATCGCATGGCGACAGGCTTCGTGCCATGGCTTGCTTGAGTGTGCTTTTGCGCGACAAGCCTGAAATGGTGCCACCAACTCGTGAAGTGGCACAGGACCAGATAAACTTGATTGCAGAGCGCACGCGTATTCCACCACTAAAAGAACTGACTGAGAGAGTGAAATTTCTACTTTCTTCGTATCGAGAAAAAACTGGTACCAAGAGACCTGTTGTTGAAGACTCTAATTTTTAATAACTCCAGTTCAATATTAGCCCAGAGTTATTTTTTATTACGCCGTCTTGTAAAATCGAAAATACTAGTAAAAACTAGAATCAAGCCAATCACCGTTCCAAATGTTTTGGAGAAGCTCTTACTTTTTACTGTTTCGGCATAAGACACAATCGTTTCTCCATTTACGATCAATTTGTACAAAGGTCCCCAATCGCTACCAGGACCTTTATCTTGCAACCACATTTTAATCGGTTTTCCGCTTTTGGAAATTGCCACCACTTCGTTGAAATGCGGATCTCTTTGCGAATACTCTGTATGCATATCTCCAGCATGGAATTCAAGCATAAGCGTTTTGCGCGAATAAAAAAGCTTCGACTGTGAGGGAATTCCTTCAACCAGTTTCAGCTTGTCTTCGGACGGAGTTCCAGCCAAAAGGACCATGAAAAGTAGAATAATTCCGCCAACAAAAAGATGATCGAGCGTACTTTATTGATTAATTCCCACATAATTAGTCCTCTGACTTGTTATAAACTCCGCTTGAACTCCATATAAGCAGCCACCAGGAAAGCAACAGCTACTAGAGATGATGCCACAATCAAAATGAATTTGAATTGGAAGTCGTGTTTAAGCTGTTTGTTTGGGCTTGGTGCCATCCAGTACATCGAGTCAATGGATGCTTTGAGTATCTGAGAATTATTCTCAGTTTTGATTTGACCGTATACTTCTACTGGACAATCCTGCTCGATATTCCAGACCGAAATCTGAAGGTCATCGTTTGGCAAATATTTTTCGTACTCTTTGAGATACTGATCAACACCGGCTGTTACTAACTGACCAGATTTTGTAATTTGCCAGTTTTTTTGAAAGGGGGTATGAAGGGGTGGTCCAAAATTGTATGGTGCACTTTCGGGAACTCTTACTGTGAGCTTGTCTAAGCCATCGACAATTGTAATATCTCCTGGTGTGGAAATACCTGTAAGCGGGTCAGATGAGCCTTTCAGTTCTACGAATTGATAACCAAAAATATGTTTGTCGTCTCGTGCCACCACAGGCGGGTCTATGTGTAATTTGCCTTTGACCCGAATACCTTTGTAAGTATCTGCATATTTCTGGACGTCTTTTATTGGCACTACTGGAGTAAGGTAGAGCAGTTTGGCTTGATCGAATATCGTTATTCCTACAAGCACAGATGCGAAAAACGCCATGATGGCAACGAAAAGGAAGTTGTTTATTGTCTGGGTTCTAGATATGAGATCAAGTGGAGGAGGAGGTAGTGCTACTTCAGAATTATGATCTGCTACCCCGTTTATGCCAGTGTTGACCAAGCTTCGCAAATAGGCATGATTGGCGAGATTTTCTCCAAAAGAAATTGTAGAGCTTTGCGAGCTGACATCATAGACGCGAATTGTTCCCCCTTTTGCATACATGAGTCTTTCTTTGAATGTCAGTCCTTCATTCCAGAGCAATCGGGTTTTCTTCAGTGGTGAGCGCCATTCTATTCCGTCTGCATCGACAATGACTTTTCCTTCGACTCCATCTAGTGCAAACATAAAAAGTAAAATCGAAAGTACAGCGCAAAGTACTAATGCTAGTGCTAGCCAAACGCCAGATAAGACAGACATGGCCATATTGCCAAACATAATGCCAGGCACTGCAAGCAACAGGAGGAATAGGCGCCGAAGAAAAAAGGGAATATTCGACTCGAAAACTAGCGCGTTTTTAAGTCGTAATCTGCGAGCCATTTAAATCATTTGCTCCAGCTGCATGGACGATTCAAAGCCATTCGAGCTTCGGATAATCAAATAGAAATCTTCCAGGTCGTCGTCGTTGAAAATCAACTCGTTGAACCATTGACCGCTCTTACAACAAGCCTGGAATTGATCGCGACGATCATACAGTCTGACGTCTCCATCTTCTGATTTTTGAAGCAGCACAGTTCTTGCCATCGCTATTCTCCTATTCCGCTTCTTATTCGCGAGTGCGTTTGATTATACGCTCAATAGCTACAGTCAATTGACTTGCGTTATCTCCTTAACGTCTTTGTTTCGCAGTCTGCTACTATTGCCTATAGTCTTTTGGTGAGCCTTGCTCTGACTCAAATCCGCGTCAAAAAAATTTTTTTGAAAAAGTGTTTGATATTTAGAATTTTGGGAAAGTTGTTATCGCCAGATAGAAGTTAAACTGCCCGACTTTTAACTTAATTATTATAAAATGGGCATCTTCTACTGGCCTTTGTATCAACGAGTACAAGCTTTACGCCCGGAGCCGTCGTAGAAGAGTCGCTCAACGGGACGGTTTGCAAGCAAGTGCTCTTCGACAATTTCTTTGAGGTCTTCGATTTTGACCCCGGCGTACCAGACCTGGTCAGGATAGACCACTATCATTGGACCATTTCCGCATTGGTCAAAACAACCCGATTTGTTGATTCGAATTTTCGATTTGAGCCCACGCTCAAAAATTTCTTTGCGCAAAGCGTCAAAAACTTCCAATGCCCCTTCTTGCGGGCAGGTTTTGCCTGAAACGCAGACAAAAACGTGTTTTTCGAATACTTTGGGACTTTCTTTTGTCATGTATATATAGGTTTGTTTACCAAATGGGGGGCAAGAACTTGACCAAATGGCTCCTAGTTGGAAGAATAGCCAGTCTAGCACAGCTAATTCCCCCGGGAGCTGGCAGTGCTGGGATTCAGACTGCAGACAGTCGGTGCCGCTTGCGGTTTAAGTGATTCTCATTTGAGGGTCGGCCGGCCTAGGTCACACAACTAATTATAGTAAGCCAGAAGTTATCTTCTTGCCTGTGTTTCCTAGTTAATTCCGAGCAGTCTTTATTGCCCGGAATTTTTTCATTTCAGGAGGCAACACGTGGCCACCATCACGAAAAAGAAAGAAGTTGTAGCAGACCTCAAAGAGTTCTTCGACAACGGAAAAGTAGCAATCGTCACCGACCTTCAAGGTCTTACGGTTGCTGAAATGACCAGTTTCAGACGCGCTCTGATGCAAGACAATGCTCGTCTTTGCGTTGGCAAAAACACTTTAGTTAAGCGCGCCACCGAAGGCACCGATTTTCATGAGTTGAATTCTCTTGCAAAAGGTCCTTCTGCATATGTTGTAGGGTACGACGACCCAGCTAAACCAGCTAAGTCGACTGTGGACTTCCTCAAAAAATTGAAAAAAGGGGAAATCCGTGGTGCTGTATTCGAAGGCAAAGCACTAAACGCCAAACAAGTCAAAGACATCGCCAATTTGCCAAGCAGAGAAGTACTTCTGTCGAGCATTATGGGCGGCTTAGACTCTGGCGCCAGAGGCATTGCTGGAGTATTTGCAGCAGTCATCCGCGACATCGCGATTTTGACAGAAGAAGTGGCTAAGAAAAACGAGGCCAAATAACTAAGTTCGTTAATGCGTAAGCATAAGCTAAAAGGAGTAAACAATGGCTACTAAACTTTCCACAGACGAATTGCTCGAACAAATCAGCATGCTGACATTGCTCGAAGCAGCCGATCTCAAAACCAAAATGGAAGAAAAATTCGGCGTTACAGCTGCTGCCCCAATGGGCGCCATGATGATGGCACCTGCTGCTGGCGGTGGTGCTTCTGAAGAAGAAGCCAAAACCGAATTCGACGCCGTCTTGGCCTCTGTAGGCGACAAGAAAATCGACGTTCTCAAAGTAGTACGCGAAGTTACCGGTCTTGGCTTGAAAGAAGCCAAAGAATTGGTTGACTCAGCTCCTAAACCAATCAAAGAGAAAGTCAAAAAAGAAGAAGCCGAAGAGATCAAGAAGAAATTGGAAGCCATCGGCGCCAAAGTCGAAATCAAATAGTCCTTTCAATAAGGTCAACAGGCTAATAAATTCAATACTTCCGCCTAAGTTTGTTCTATTCTATATTTAGACAACAGGCGGAAGTATTGTTTTGAAAAATAGAAACTGATGCGCTGTCCCAAATGCGATCTTTACCATCCTCATAACCGTTTCCATACCTGCATATCATGCGGCACGTCTCTTGTAGGCATGAGTTCAGACCCGGAAGATACCATTCCTCCTCAAGACTTGGATTCTGAAGCACAAGTCTTCATACGCGAGGGCGAAGGCGATAACGACGATAATGACGTCGTTGCTCCTGGCTCAAAGCGTCGTTCTAAAAATTTGAAAATTCAGACTCAGCATGGCATTCCCACCTCTGTCGGAATTTTGACTGCAGTATTGATTGTGCTCGTTTTTGCAGGAGCTACATTTTTCTTTTTTACTAAACCAAAAGATTACGATCGTCTGCTCGATAAAGGTCGCGGCGAGCTAGGTCGTGGTCAATACGCTTTTGCTGTAGAGACTCTAAAGAAAGCAATTACGAGCAGTCCCAAAGATCCTCATGCTTATTTGCTTTTGGCGCGAGCTTACATTGGTATCGACAAAGAAAAAGAAGCTATGGATGCGATTTCCAAAGCTCAACAACTTGGCCAAGGAGTCGTTGCTGAGCCAAGCTTGGCTTCGGATATGGCAAATTATTATAGATTGCGTAGGCAATACGAAAAGGCAATAAATCTCCTGCGCCCACTAGCTCAAAAAGATATTCCTGGAAAAAAGGCTGAACTTGCCGATCTCGACGCACTCTGGGGTGATGAGGCGCTTCGTAATTCAGACTTTGATACTGCTTTGACTTGTTGGGAAGAAGTCAAAAATCTTGGCACGGGATCGCGTTTTAGCGAAGCGGAAGCAAGGCTTGCCACCATTTATGAAAAACTAGCAGAAAAGCTTGCTAGCGGTGGAAAAGAATCTGAAGCGCTCGGTTATCTGGGCAAACTTACTAATATTTCGCGCAATCCCAAGCATTTTGAGCGTGCAGCGGACATTTATGCAGAATCTGGAAAGCTCGAACTTGCAATTTCGCAATTGCGAGAAGCTCTAAAACTTGGTTCTAGTCCTAATCTTGAGCGCAAGTTATCTACATTGCTTGCTAAGCGCGGAAAAGAACTACTCGACGCTGGTCAAAGCGATACTGGTTATGCTTATTTACAGCAGGCGCGCTCCATCGATCCAAGCAGCGCTCTGCCTGAAGTCACTTTGCGACATGTTGTCCTTACAGGTGGTGCCGCACCTAAAATCAGTGGCGAAGTTTGGAATCCACGCGCTAATAAAGTCAGTGCACTGGCTATAAAAGCTGAATTGTACGACCTTGTGGAAGGCAACGTAATATGGGCAAAAGAAACAAAAGTAGTAGATGAGTTTGTTCCACCTCTTGGTGAGCACCAATCCAGACATTTCGAATTTGTATCGGCAATTAAGCCGCCAAATTTAGCAAACTGCGAATTTAAAATTTATCTTGATGGTGCTTTGTACAAGGCTTATCCAATGGATAAGACAAAACAGAGTAAAGAGACTGCTAAAGGCGATACTACATCTGGTGGCGATAATAAAACAGTCTCAGATAAAGACAAATCGACTCAAGAAGCTGAAACTCCAAATAAGACGGATGCTGCCGTCGACCCCATAATGGGTGAAGACAAAAAAGCAGGCGAATCTACTGAAGAGAAGACTCTCAAAGATCTGGATTTCTAAATCAAATCAGTGCAACAATTAGCCGTTGTGGACAGCGTCGCCGCCCTGTTCTTGGGCTGTTGCCATAAATTGAAAGGCCATTTTCATCAGATCGTGTTCATCGCGACCATGAGTTGGAAATGAAACAATGCCGACACTAACAGTTAAACGTAGGTGTTTAAGGTCTTTGGAGACTGATTTGCCACGCAGCATTTCACGAATACGCTCACCTACTACAATAGCGCGCGAAGAATAAGTTTCTGGAAAAATGACAGCCAGTCTGTTTTCCTGCAATCTTCCTGGAACATCGACGTCACGAATGGCTTTTTGAACGATACCCACAAGCGACTTCAAAACTTCGTTTACTATGAGCGTTCCGTACTGTTTTACGTAAGAATCCAGGTCGTCTACTTCTAGAACAAGAAGCGAAACGGGACGTTTGTAGCGCTTGGCGCGCTTTAACTCGTTTTCCAGTTTGCGCATGAAAGCCTTATGGTTGTAGATTTCACAAACCGAGTCGTACATGCTGATTTTTTCAAAATGTTCAAGATTTTCTTCAGAGATTGCATGACGGACTTTATCCATAGCGCGATCACGCTTCTGATCGGCAAATTTTGCCATATCGTCTTGCGTTTTCTTTTGCATCCGGGTGAACTGTGTCTCCCGTGGCGCCGACCAGCCCTCTTTCTTATTCGACTCGTCTCTGCTCATAGAACCCTCAAGTGTCCAAACACGCTATCTTAATATACCCGACCAAAAGACTTTATTTCACTTTGGTCAATTCGCCAGAAATAGTGGTTACTGTATCCTTGGAAATGTCCATATACTGGCTAATTGCCTTATTTACTTCTTCTTTGGTTACTTTGTAGAGGTTGGGCGAAAACTGGTCGATATAACCAGTAGACACCCCAGCCATTTCATAAAGTGTAAGACGATCTGCAAGCCTGCTTGGTGATCGCATCGAGACCATAAGTTCACCACTGAGGTGTGATTTTTCATTAGCCAATTCACTGTCTGTGATACCACTCTTGACGTACTCGCTCACAATGTCTTTGACTATTGACCTTGCTTTGTTGAGGTTGGTCGGGTTGACAAAGTATTTAATTAGCCAGGGACCATTCTTAACTATGGGCTCGTCGATTACCGAGTAGATGCCATAAGTCAGTCCATATTTGTCGCGAACTGGAGCAAGACGACAGGCGAAGCTGTCATAGCCAAGAGCTGCGTTAGCGATGAGGGTGGCGAAGTAATTTTCGGAGTGAATGCTTACTGGTAGAGATTTTCCGACTCTGATATTGAGATTTGACTTGCCCGGGATGTCTGTTTTAACTTCCTCATTTTGGGTGATGGGGTTAAGCCAGTTGTCGTCTAGCTTGACCTGGTCACGCACTTTTTTGCCGCCCTGGTTTTTCCAATCTCCAAAATATTTTTGGCACAAAGCGCGTGCTTTTGCTTCGTCTATGGCTCCTACAAAAGCTAAACAAGTGTTTGATGGATTGTAATAGTCTTTATGAAATGCTTTGAGATCTGCAACGGTTATCTTTTTCAGGTCACCTAGTTGTTCTTCAAAGGTTCGCTGATAAAGTCCACTTTCTGGTTTGTACAGTTTTCTTACAAATGAGTTCCAGGCATTATCTGCGGTATCAGACATTTTATCTTGTAAATTGCTTTCTTGCATTTTTTTCAAGATTTCAAGTTCAGACTTAGGTACAGTCGGGCTCTCGACTACGTCTGCCAGAATTTCAATGAATTTGTCAAGATATGACTCAACTACCTGCACATCGAACTCATCAAAGAAAGTAGAAGCTGAAAAGTCTAGATTGACTCCAATTTCTTCGAGGCTTGTAGCAATCTGATCTTTGGAGCGAGTTTTGGTTCCGGCAGTCAAAATATCTGCCAGAAAGGCTGGCACTTGGCGT
Organism: uncultured Candidatus Obscuribacterales bacterium; assembly: GCA_964572515.1. Lineage (GTDB taxonomy): Bacteria > Cyanobacteriota > Vampirovibrionia > Obscuribacterales > Obscuribacteraceae > Aved-18. Next base: position 22,906 of record CAZNEW010000004.1, read on the forward strand.
TTTTCTTCGCTTGCAAATTGATTGCCCGCGGCTATTTTGCCCGAGACCGCGACTGTTTTTGCTCCTTCTAGAGGTAGAACGAGCACGGTAAGACCGTTGTCCAATTGGAATTTTATGGTGCGTTTACCAAGATTTATTTTTGTGGGCTCAAGGGCAGGTTTTGGAACATTAGTGTTGTCCACACCGGATATGGTGTCAGGTCTTACTTCCGTTTGGCTTGGAATCTCAACCGATGCTACTGGCTCAGGCGCCTTTTCTACTGCTTCCTTGGTTTCTGGTTGAGGATAATAGAAGCCAACAGTGCTTGCGTCTTGCACAAAATATTTCTGAGCTGCTTTTTGTACGTCTTCGACAGTCACTTTCTCAATGTTTTTTGGATAATCGACCCAGAACTTCCAACTTCCAAAACCCACCGCTTCAGTAAATTGGAAGCAAAGACTCATTGGATCGTCCATTCCAGTCAAGATTCCATTGACGATCGATTTTTTTGCTCGGTCCAACTCTTCTTTGGTTATCGGTTCTTTTTTTAGACGTTCTAACTCTTTGTTTATGACCGATTCAATGGGTTTCAGGTCGCCGCCTACATTTGCCTGGGCACTAACTACAAAGAGTCCGGGGTCTTTATATGCGCTTGTGTAGGCTCCAACATAACTTGCAAGTCCGGTGTCAATCAAAGCTTTATAAAGTCTGCTTGAGCGCTTAGAACTATTGCCAAGTACACTTTCAATAATTCCAATAGCAAACTGGTCGTCGTGCACTGCCTGTGGTGACCGAAATCCAATGACCATGCGAGGCACTTCCGCGCCACGCTTTATTGTGAAGCGTCGCTCGCCTTCTTGTTTAGGTTCGAAGGTATAAATGTCGTTTATTGGTTTTTCGGATTTTGGAATAGCGGAGAAAAATTTGTCTATTTTTTTCAGTGCTTCATCTTTATTGAAGTCACCAACCAGGATAAGAGTGGCGTTGTTAGGCCAGTAGAATTCTTGATAAAACTTGCGAAGTCGCTCTGTAGGCACATTCTCGACGTCTGAGCGCCAACCGATTACAGGGTGATGATACGGGTGCTCTTTGAATGCAGTCGCATACAGGTTATTATCAAGCAATTCGTCTGGACTATCGTCGCCAATTTCCAACTCGTTTCTAACCACAGTCATTTCTGAGCGTCTGTCGGGCTCACGAATGAGCGCATTGCGCATGCGGTCAGATTCAATATCTAAAGCAAGGTCTAATTGATTTGCCGGTACAAGCTCATAGTAATTCGTTCTATCTCTTGAAGAGGTGGCATTATTGACACCGCCAACAGTTTTTAAAATGTCATCTATACCGGTCTTTTTTAACGGGTCGTGCGCAAGCGTCCCCTTGAAGAGCATGTGCTCTAGAAAGTGAGTAGAGCCGGTATAACCAACTGCCTCGTTTCTTGAGCCTACGTGATAAACCATGTTGCACAAGAGCACCGGAAGCGAGTGTCGCTCCAGAAGCAAAATCTGCAAATCATTTGATAATAGTTTGTATTCGCTAATTCCATATTTTTCGTCCGCGGCGACAAACTTGACTCCGCTTGGTAGCTGTTCAGGCTCTTTGTCTTGAGCAAACGCTGTCAAACCAGAAGCGTAAAACAAGATGGCTGCCGCCATCACGGACGAAAGAATATTTTTCATTTAGTTACCAGTTGAAGAGCGAATCAGATGAATCGAATTACTTGCCAGTGACAGCGTTTTCGGTTCCCTTGACTACGTCTCCAGCGCCCTTAACATCGTCTTTGGCCATTTCTTTGGTTCCACCAGCTACATCTTTGCCAGCTTTGCCGACGCCCTTGACGATATCTTTACCGCCTTTGCCGACACCTTTGACCATGGCTTCGGTGCCTTGTCCAACTTTCTTGACACCTTTTACAGTGCCTTCGCCGATTTTTTCAGCGCCTTTGACTGTGCCTTCGCCAACTTTCTTGATTGCGTTGCCAGTTCCTTTGACAACTTTGCCTGTTCCGTGAACAAGACCTTCAGTTCCTTTTTTGGCTCCTTCGCCGACTTTTTCAACTCCTTTTTCCACGTCTTTGATGATGCCATCGCCGGCGAAACTCGCCATGGGCATGACTACAGAGACTGCCATGGAAAGAAGTACTGCGGAAGAAATTTTGCGGTTTGCCATTTGTTTTGCTCCTGGTGTTAATGCACCCTAGTAAGGCCATTGCATAACGTGAAATTTATCACAAAAGCCGCCGTTAATTCCCAATTTCTTGTAACTTTGGTAGGCGTAAGAGATATCTTGTTAGAGGGAATTTAAATGAAGTTGAAAAGAGTCGCGCTCTCGATTCTCACAGCATTGACCTTCAGTTTGCCATTGCAAGCTGCTGGTACCAAGAATGGTGCAGTTGACTACGATGCTGCTGGCAAAGAGGCGACTAAAATACTTTGTGACTACCTCAAAGTAGATACCACTAATCCGCCTGGTAACGAAAAACTAGGTGCCGATTTTCTGGCTGAAATTATTCGCAAAGAAGGTCTTGAAGCCCAGGTCATAGAGCTTGGAAAAAATCGTTCTCTGGTAGTTTCAAGGCTCAAAGGAACTGGCAAAAAGAAAGGCATCATTTTGATGAACCATATCGATGTGGTTCCAGCTGTAGCTGCGGATTGGAAACACGCTCCATTTGGTGGCGAAATCCATGATGGCGAAATTTGGGGAAGAGGCGCCATCGATATGAAAGGGATGGGCGTAATCGAGTTAGAAGCGTTCTTGATGCTCAAACGAAGTGGCGTCAAGCTGGATCGCGATATAGTGTTTCTTGCCACACCAGATGAAGAAGCTGGTGGCGAATGTGGTGCTGGAGAAATCAAATCTAAATGTCCAGATATTGTCAAAGATTGCGAATTCGTTTTAAACGAGGGCTTTTCAATCGAAGCCGACGATAAAGGCAACGCCAAATACTGGGGCGTGGATTTTGCCGAGAAAAATATCTGCTGGTTCGAGCTAACTACCAAAGGTGATGCTGGGCACGCATCAATGCCTATGATCAATTCGTCGACAAATAGACTCGTTCGAGCTTTGAATAAAATTGTCAATTCGGGTCCAAACTTCCGCTTGCTGCCTGAAGTCGAAGAGTATTTCACCAAGATAAGTGCTTCTGAAAATGGAGACTTGAAAAAGGCTTACGAAGATATCAAAAATTCGATTAACGACAAACAGAAAGAACCGCTTCTACTTTCAGACATGCTAAAGTCATCGATGTTACGTAACACCATTTCGCTGACTCGCATGGAAGCTGGTTACAAAACAAACGTAATTCCAGCAAAAGCAATGGCTCAGCTCGATTGTCGCTTGTTGCCCGATGTCAAAAAAGACGAATTCGTTGCTTACATAACTAAATTGGTCGACGATCCAGAAGTCGAAGTGAAAGTAATCGACTGGCAATCGAATGAGCCAAGCAAATTACAAACTGAATTGTATGAAACTATCAAATCAGTGGCTAAAGAAGAGAATCCAAACGTTCCTGTTGTTCCAGTAATCGTTCCGTGGTTCACAGACTCGCACTGGATGCGAGAACTTGGTATGACTGCTTACGGCTTCCAACCAATCGAAATAGATAGGCTCCATCTTGCCACTATGCATGGTAAGGACGAAAGATTGCCAATTAAGTCTTTGGAGAATGGAGTGAGACGAATGCACAAAATATTGCTTGAATTTTGTGTAGCTAAATAATTTGCCAAGACAAATTTCTAACCCAGTCGGTAGGTATCCTTTTTCAATTTCGTCTGGATCTCAGACGAAATTGAAAAATATAGGGTCAGATCTATCTAAGAAACTTGTAAAAAATGTCTAGTCGCAAGTTTAAGTTGTTCAAACTCGATTAGAAATTTTCTTCTCCTATACGAGCTCAATTTACCAGACACCAAGTGTTTGAAGATGCACATGTCTGATTAGTCGAGCCATCTGACTTTGCCAGTTCTGATGTCTCTTATTGCTCCAACTACCTTAATTGTCTTGTTAGACTCTGCTTCACCAATCAAGTCACTGCCTTCGACCAGTTTTTTTATTTGAAAACGTACGTTTTGCTCAACACATTCTTCGACAAAATCTGTTTTGTCTGATTCTTTTCGATTCTTTTTTGCTTCGTCAACTGCTGGCTGGATGAGACTAATAAGTTTAGGCAATTTACCTTTTAGTTCGGCACTTTCTGCTGTTGCCTTTACTGCACCGCAAGCTGAGTGTCCAAGTACCACCACAAGCGGTGTCTTTAAATAGTGAACGCCATATTCTGCCGAGGCAATCTCGGAAGTGCCGGTTACGTTTCCTGCGACTCTAATGACAAAGAGTTTGCCAAATTTCTGGTCGAAAATTATTTCTGGGGGTACTCGTGCATCTGAACATCCTAAAATTGTTGCTATTGGAAATTGTCCTTCGGTTGCTGTTTGTTCTCTGCGTTGTGGGTCTATGCGTGGAATACTTGATTGCCCAGTCATATAGCGATTATTTCCAGCAACTAGAGCATTTAGCGCGTTTTCGCTGTCTTTTGAGTCAGCAAAAGCTTGGTGGGGCAGACTGGACAGAGCCAGGAGTGCTAATAAAGTAAAACTAGATTTTAATGTGATTTTCATTTTTCTCTTCTGCAGGGATTAATTTGGCTCGGGGAACATAATAACAAGCTAGACGTCCAAGCCACAATGGGCTCCATCTGAAACCTGCCAGAGGAGATAACAGTATGAATTCATTCTACAAGCGTTTGTTTGCGCTTATTGGTATTCTTAGCGCTATCAATTTTTATTTGCCTCCGCCCGTTGAAGCTGACTCGCATGCAAGCAGTCAGGCGACCCTGGTCTTTAGAGGGCGCCGCGGAGCCTGGAGACGTGCTTATCGCGCCCAGATGAAACAGGCGCGTAAGGAAGAAAAAGCCAGACAAAAAGAGCACCAACGCTTCGAGCAAGATCACAAGTCACGTTATCAGAAAGAATCTCAAGATAGAGCAATGCGGATGAGTGGTAATCAATCCAAAATTCGCACATACAAGTGGAAGAAGCAAAATTAAGAGCTAAAGGTCGATTAGTGAAAAAATCGCAACAGTTTGTTTTTGCGGTCGACTTTGTATCGCCATCCGTTCATCAAATCCTGTCCAATAGCGCAACCGCCAGAACCGCCTATTAACACCGGAAAACCAGATTGACGCAGTCCGCCGATTTGAATATCAACATAAGCTTTATCCATGCTGACTGACCCGCCTACGCCCATCAAATTCTGCTTTTCTCCGCTATAAGTAAGCCCAAGAAGTCTTGCCTGTCCTTCACTTATTATGGTGGCAAAAGAGCCTGTATCAATAAATGCGTCAATCTTTCTGCCATTAATTTGTATAGGAATATAGTCCTTGGTTCCGCGCACAGTAAGCGGAATATCGTAGAGTGGATCTATTTCTTTTGTCTTTAGCTCGATTATTTTTTTGAGATCGACCCGGCCACCCTTATCGTCAATTTCGTACTGATAGCCCTTGATAAAATCCTGACCTATGAGATTGTGCTCGATATCGCCTGATGTGCTGGAAATGGTTATGTTGATCTTTCTAGTCATAGAGCCAAGCTTTACTTCTGCAGGTATGGAGTTTGTGAATACAGTCTTTCCAGCCCAACCGCGCGCCATTCTTCCTGGTTTTGAATTATTCAAATCAACTCCAGCTTCTTTCAACTGAGCTGAGTAAAAGAAAGCAGAGGCACCTGTATCGAATTCGGCTTTGACAGGATGTCCGTTTACAAGTAAATCTACTTCCATGTGACCGTTTGGACCTTTTTTGAAATAAAAAAAGGCTTTGTCAGGAAGTTTGGCAAGTTCTTTTTCTAGCTCGTCTTGTTCTTCAGTAGTCAACTCTAATGCAGGTTTTTCGGAAGACTTATTGGATGAATTCTCCCCTTTTGTAGTCTTGGTGCTGGCCGAGGAAGGCGATGCGGCTGTTGCAGTAACCATCTCGACAAAACTAGGATCGTTTTTTTTGAGAAATGCTATTGCAGCTTTGCCAGCCGGAGAAGTAGGAAAATATTTGGCTAGTGTTTTGTATCGACTGGTGGCAAGAGTCCAATTTTTCAGCTGGTGATAGCAAAGTGCGTCGTAATACCAGATATTAGGGTCTTTTTGATTTGTTTTGAGTGCCTTTTCGAAACTCAAAGCAGCGTTTGCATAATCTCCTTTCTTATATTGCTCAAGACCAAGCTCAAAGTCAGATTGGGTAGCATTAGCTGATGCGCATGTGGACATAATTGCCAAATAGATTGCTATTCTTTTGAACTTACTTGTCATGCTTCTTCTGGCTCCATTACGGCAACTAGTGCAAGAGTAGTTTTAATTAAACCAGCAGGACCGCCTTCGTGAATCAAGAATCTATCTTGCCATACTGGGTCGAATTTGTCTTTGTAAGCACGAAGTCCTTTGTAAGAGAAAAAACGATTCAAGTGTTCGTATACCAAGTGAACGGCTTTTTCTTCGATGCTGGCACCAGGCTCGTCTCCCACTCCAGATAGTGCTGCAAGGCTGAGGCTGAAAAATTTGAACCCTTCCTGGTGTAGCATTAAAAGTAATTTGCCGAACAAAAAATCCATCGCTCCAGAAGGTACTTCACTTTTGTGTCGCATCATATCTATGGTCGCTTCGTTTGGCGTGTAGTCGCGAATTTGATTGACGAAAGCAATGATTTTGCCTTCGCTATTTTTCATGGCAAAAATGTTGTCGAAATTAAGCGTGTTTCGATCAAAAGTCCCCAGAGTGAAAGTTCTTTCTTTGCGTCCAGGCAAGCTAAGCCATTCATTAGATACCGCCTGGATTTCATCTAACATTGCGTCCGTGTGCGGTGGTATGAATTTTTCTAGAGTGTAACCCTCTTTTTCAAGCTTTTTCAGCGGGCCTTTAAAAGTCTTTTTGCGCATTGTGTCTGCGATAAACGTTTCAAGGTTGACAACGCCGTCTTCGCCGATTTTAAGAACGTTCAACCCAAATTTTTCATACATTTGAGTGTACTTTGAGCTGGTTTGCATAAAGGCAACTGTCCAGCCAGAGTTATGGCAATATTCAATAAAGTTTTGGGTAAGCAATTCGATTTTGTCTGGCGGACCATTTGGATCTCCAAGCGCTATTGCTACGTTACGCTCTGTTCTGTAAGCTACAAATGCGTCTTGATCTAGAAAGAAATAAGACTTGTCATGCCAGAGTTTGAAATAATCAAGCGAGCTATCGCCATATTTTTCCAAGGAGTCTTTGGCTTGCGTTCGCTCGCGAGGCAGCGTCGCCAGCTCGTATTCTAGTGGTTTAAACAAATTCAATAGTACCAGCGCAAAAGCCGCAATGCCCATGGCACCAAGAGAGTCTAAAAGCCATTTACCGTGAGCTGTGGCCGCTTGTGAGGTGCTATGAAAAGTCAGTTCTTCTGCGGTTCTTGTGATTGCATCTGAAAGTGAAAAGTTCATTCCCAAGTCTTTGGTCTCAAGTAGCCAAAAACCAAGCGCACCATATATGAAGGCAAATAAAACTAAAAAGGCTGCTCGTTTGAATGCCACTGCAAGTTTACGCCGCTCACTTTTCACTGTATATGAGCGTCTTGCTATCCACAATAAAATCAAGCTGGTGATATGAGGGGTCAAGGTCAAAAGCAAAAGACTACCGCTCATACTGTTATCGTGCACCAAACGAATATGCTCTAGTCCAAATCGAGACAAAATAAATGTTGCTGAAATAACGATTAAAGCCACTGACCAGAGCCAGGCATCACGTTTTCTCTTCCAAAGATTGAACGACAAGTAAATGAGACAAAATCCTGCTAAAGCAGTAAATGATCTGCTCCAGTGATAGACCGAATAGGGTACAAGCATGGTAAACAATTTGGGATGTTGCGAGACGCGCGCAAATAACGGATTTATCATTCCGATGGCGCCGCTTGCGAATACCAAAAGGCTAATTAGTTTTTCCATCTAGGTAATCTATGACCTCGACTAGATGTTTAGCCGAAACATTTTCGTGGCTCATTTCTTTGATGTCATAAAAGCGAGCAAGTGGAGAATCTATTTTGAACCCTTGCTCAAAAATTGAGGTTAAATCGGAATGTCTGAAGTCCTCAGGACCGGTAATTATGCAGAATTTGACTGTTTTTAGCGCCTGGTCGATTTCTTCTTTTGTGGCGCCAAAATCATGCACATACGCATTACCTTGCTGGTCGAGACCACGACCAGGTGCAAAATGTATTTGTCTAAAATAGTCTGAGCCACAACTTTGAATTGTGCCTTTGAAAAGTTCAGAATGCATAAAAGCTACTTCTGACGCTATTCTTGCTCCACCAGATTGTCCTGCTATATAAATTCTATTGGGGTCGATTTGATAATCGCGTTTCATCAATTGTGCAGCAATGACTGCAAGCACTCTTCGCTCGACTGATTCGCGATCGTTTCCGGCAGTAAAAGGAGCAATAAAAAGAAGGTCTTTCTGGTCAAGAACTGGTCCCCATCCTTCTGGAAGTAATCCAAGATATGGAAGCGCGTTGATATAAACAATCAGACCATAAGTTTTTTTAGGATCGAAGCGTGATGGATTTCGCACAAAAAATGCTTCATTCTCGAATGGAAAATCGTAGTTCAGTGATTTGTTTTGATGCTCCGGTTTTTCGATAGAGCCATTGAAAAGCCGCTTGTGCATTGCGTTTGAAATATAGTATTTACCAACGAACGCAGTTGTGCACGAAGCAAAAACCAGTACGCATAATAAGACAACGAATAAGATTATGATGACGATTTTTATAAAAAGCGGCTGGCGTGCAAAAAGCTCATTCAGCTTTTTATTCATTGTTCTATAAATGCAACAACACGCGCTGGAGCTGCGCTTGTGCCCACTAGTTTAAGCGGAAAGATTCCGATTTTAAATCCTGATGGTGGCAATAACTGTAGATTAGCAAGTTGTTGGACCACATAGAATTCTTTGTCGCGATGTGCAAAATGTGCGTCCCAAATATATTTTTTGTCGCCGGTCCTTTTGTAATCGAGAATCATGGCAGGAAAAGGGCGATCCCAGCCTACCGCATCGGTTCCGCCAATAAGAGCTCCTTGGTCTGCAAGCCAGGCTGCAGATTCTCTGGTCATGCCGGGATAGTTATACTTCATTGTATTAGCCAGTGGATACTTGTCGTGGTCTGTACGGATTAATACAGCGTCTCCAGGCTTGATTTCGTAAGCGATTTTATCGAGTGCTTCTTTCAGATCGTCTACGGTTATAGATTGTGATGTGGCGCGCTTCTTTGAAAAGTTCAGGACACACGCATCGGCTACAAGTTTATCCAGATCTATCTGGTCAATTGATTTAGCTTTTTTATCGCCTGTTTTGCTTCCGTAATGAAGCGGCGCGTCCAGGTGCGTTCCAAGGTGGCTGGACATTGTAATAACTTCTTCTGCCCAACCTTCGCCATCTGGCAAATCTTCTTTTTTGCAGCCGAATATACCCATCATAATTTCGGCACCAGCCTGGTTGTCGACAAATTTGATGTCGGGGGCCAGTATGCGCAATAAGGGTTGTACTATGGCAGGAAACGACTTGTCCTCTACGACTTCAAGAGGACGAGTTAAATCGATTATTTTCACGTGCACTAAGACCGAGTTAAAATTCGGCTACTAGACCAAAGCTAGCAATCAAAATGATGCATGAGAAATAAAAGAGGAAAAACCAGATCCAACGGTTGATGATTTGTACGTCGGTCAGTTTAGGTTCTTTGTCTTTGGTAGGCGCTGCCATGACTTTCTATCCTTTTTTGCTTTCTTCGATGTCTAGACGACGAACTACAGAGAGAAACTCTTTGGCTTCGGATAAGAAGCGATCTTTTTGAGGCTTGGAAAGCCAGAGAGCAAGAACTCGTTTTCTATCCACCGTTTTTTTCAAACCTGGTGGGCGTTCTCCAAGCAAACGCTCACGAATCATTTTGTTGCCTTCGCGATAGTAGCAGTCACCAATCTGGCATCCACAAACTATTACACCGGCAGCTCCCGATTTCATAGCTTGCTCGACCATTAGAGGCTGAATCATCCCGCTGCAAGGGAATTTTAAAACCTTGACGCCAGGAGCATCGGTTACTTCACTTTTGTCGTTTATAAGCGAGTTGATGTCTGCTGCGCGTTCGCAGATTAGGGTTATTACTGTTCTCTCTTCGGCCATTTTTGAATACCTACTTTATTTATTTAGCTTCAAGCAACTCTTTGATTTTCAGATTGACCTGGGCATCAGGCATTTCGGGCAAGTCGATTGCGTCGAATGCGCAGGCACCTACACAAACTCCGCATGAAGAGCATCGATACGACTTAACTGTAGCGAGCAGTTTGAAACGCGATCCAGCTGGAGCGGGAACCATTTCGATTGCCTGGTAAGGGCAGTCGAGTGAGCACAATCTGCAACCAGTACATTTGTTTGTGACAACTTCGGCGGCTTCTACAGGTTTTGAACCATAGAACATCGGAAGTGGTATTAAACACAGTACGGCAAGAAGCACCACCATCCAGAACCAGAATCCGCCAGAGCCTACAGCAGAAAGCAGCCAGTAAGGCCAGAGGAAGAACCAATCGATTTCCATATTGGTGGGCTGAAGATTCAGGTCCGCCATTTTGGTTTCGGTAATTGGAAACACATAAACCGCAAGAAGAATCAACGCTACAAGCAAGTAGTTGAGTGCTGGAGGCGGTGTGATTACAGGGCGGGTCATACGCACGTAGTGAATCCACAAAGCAAACAAAAGTGAGAACGAAAGTCCAATGTGGATGAACAAATAGTTTGAAAGGGTCAGGTTTGTGATGTTGCGTCCGTTCAAGAACCAGTGTTTGAGATGCTCGCCAATTCCTGGTAGAGACTCGAGTGCAGACACTGTCATGCGGGTGAGCAGAAGTGAGCGCTCATCCCAAATAAGGTAATAACCGGTTTGACCGATGAACATAACCATAAGCAAAAGAACTACACCGGACAACCACTGTACCCAGCGATACTGACGGAATCTGTCTGTAAACCATACGCGCACCATGTGGAGCAAAATGGCGATGACCATTGCGTCTCCTGCATAGCGATGAATAGCGCGAACCACAGCACCAAATGGAATACTGTTTGTGATGTAGTCTACGGACGTGAATGCGTTGATTAGGTTTTTTGAGAAGTATGCGTTATCAACAGTTGGCACGTAATAGGCAAACAAAAGCAGTCCGCTCAAAAAGAGGACATACATGATGAACTGGGGCAGTGCACCGTGATAATAAAGAGGGTTGTACTTGCTTGTGACAATCTTGTTTATCAGTTTCTCTGGCACGAGAAACAGGGTATGAAACATGTTCGATTTTTCCATCTTTTCTTGCATTCTTTTCGGTCCCCTTAATTCTTAGATGGAAGTACGGTTTTTTCGACTTCGTCTTCACTGCCAATGGTCATGATGGCGAATGCTGCAAAAGTCATAGCTGCAGCCATGGCCAGAGCATAGACATATTCACCAAGATTACCTTCAGCGTTTTTGTTTTTTAGTTTTTGTTCGTGTGCTTCTTTTTGAGCTGCGAACATATCGAATAATTTGATTGTTGGATCAGTCAAATAAAGCAATTTGATTGTGTGAGGCACAGTCTCTTTGGTGGCAGTCATATTGTGTTCTGCCCAGGGCATTGCCATGGTGAAATAAACGCAACCGAGTGCGAAAATCCCGACTAATACTGCTCGGATACTATTCATACTTCCCACCGCCATGCAATTCCTCGTTATTTTGCGATTTTTCTTGCTTTTTTGATTTTGCCAAAATCTTCTCGAATAAAGCGATTCTCTTTACCAGAGTGCCTTTTGATTTCTCTTCAACATAAATCCAGAAAGAATGAACACCTAAAAAGAATAGTGTGAACAAGGTTCCCAGAGTCAAAATCATGATGTGGGGAACGGTTGGCGATTCGGAGATCTTGCGATAACCTTCGAAAAACCAGGACAAAGCGATGACGGCGGCGACGAAGTTAGCCAGCTTGTACGAAAATTTTACTTTTTTGTAGGCTGTTTCCACTTTCTCGACCTTCGTGCTTTCCCTTAGTTCCTTTTCTTTTTCGTTCACTACAAATTCTAGTCTTTCTTCTCTTCACCAGAATCGGCTTTGGGCTCTTCTTTAGGAGCTTCAGTCTTGGCTTCAGCCTCTTTTGCCGGTGCTGCTGGTGCAGCTGGTTTAGCGGCTGGAGCTGGAGCCGGAGCTGGTTTGGCTGCAGGTGCTGGAATTGCTTTTTTAGCTTTCTGGCACTCAAACAACGTAACAATTGCTGCGACCATGGTTATAGCGCCAGCGATCATCCACCACCAATCTACTTCTGGAACTGGAAGCGGATAATTTGCCTCGGTTCCTTTGGTCATGCGATTTTGGAAAGTGACATAGTCCCAAGCCCATTTGTTAGAGATCATGAAATCCATCATGCCTTTGTACATTGGTTCTTCAGTGTTGAAGGTAGGAACTAACTGATAGATGAAATCGAGCGGCGATTTGTGTGTTTGAATCTCTTTCAACTGATTGAGCAGAGCTTCACCATTTGGAACTTTAGATAGCCAGCGTGTTTGTACTGCCACAATAAAGTCGGTGTTATAAGGCATCTGTGCGCCTTTTGGAACCAGAGCCTGAATGAGTTCTTCTGTTTTCTGAGCATCAGCTCCCATGAAAGGTCGGCAGAGCAAATAGGTTGCTGCCTGGCTCAAGGGTGACATAAACATTTCTGTTTTTGCCATGTAGTAGAAGACCCAGCCCCAGAAGGCTTGTGTAGCACCAATCAAAGCCATGATTACGCAAGGGACGACACCTTTTGCTTTTTCTTTGATATCGCTTTGCTGCCAGAGCAATGCTAGTTGCCAGATGATACCAGCGTCGATGAGCAGGTACATGAAGGCGCGCCAGAAGGGCGGATCGCTGTGAATGTTAGCAATGTTGGCGATAATCAAGAGTGAGAACACAATCCAGGTGACACCACCCATGATGGTCATCATGAAAATGAAGGGACGCTTCATCAGTGATTTTTCGCTTGGACCTGAAATATAGGTATCTAGGAACGGTAAAAGAATTACCGAAACAGGAATTACCATTGTGATTTCAGTTGCTACAACGGGTTCCAGATATTTGTACATCTGATAGAGACCAAGGAAGTACCAGTCAGACAAAATCGGAAGTGGTGTAACGTCAGGGTCAGAGCGGCGACCTTGAGCAGCTGGCAGCACGATTGCTGTGATGACGAGCATCATGGTCACTACAATTCGTTTGACCCAGTTAAGCGGAATGCGTTTGTAGTTGTTGTTATAGAAATAAATTTCGACAAGAATTAGAGGAATGAGTGAGAACGCCAGGTGCAAGGAGAAGAATCGAGTGATTGTCTCCTGGGTGATGGCGCCACCTGCTCCAAGCAATACTTCGGCTGTGTTCCAACCTAAGTGGAGCGATTTGACCAGAGGCTCGTAGTAGTCGCCCATTACAGGGAACTGGTCCATATAGGTTGGGAATGTTGCGAATACTTTGGTAGCCCAAAATGCGCGCTGGTTCCAAATGAGCAAGTATCCAGATAGTCCCGAATACATAGATAAGAGAAGCATTACAAGACCGATGGCAATGTTCAATTCTTTGCCTGGTTTGTAGTCTGCCAGAATGAACATACGAAACACGCGAATGGTGGCAGCGATAATCATCGCGTCCGCCCCGTATTTGTGCACTCCTCGCATCAAGTTGCCAAATGGTACTTTGGTTTGAATATCGAGAATAGAGTCGAAGGCGACTGCTTTACTCGGTACATACCACATGATGAGAATGAGACCTGTAGCCATGGTGATGAACCAGACCAGGTAGAAGATTGGACCTAATGCATAGAAAGGATTAGTCTTGGCTTCATTTTGATAATGCTCGTCAAAAATATCGATATTTTTGATACGCGTGTTGAGCCAATCGGAAGCTTTAGCAATGCCTCCCCAGAATCCATCTTTTTTTGCTGCTGGACTATGCAATGGAACCGGCCTCCAGAGATTTAACAGTGATTGTATTGCCTGATTTTTCAAGCTCGAATTTTCTTGGCGGACGAGGAGCCGGACCGGAAACTACTTTTCCAGCCTGGGCGATGTCGTATACGCTCAAGTGACATGGGCATGCAAATACTGGACCGTCCGGTTTGAAGTTATAACCTTTGGCGCACTCTTCTGGATCTTTGACGAAGTTGAAGATACAGCCAAGGTGAGGACAAATGCGGCTATATGCCACAATGTCACCGGAGGGTAATTTAACGATGAATCCCGGAATTGTTCTGACTTCTTTCAGTTCCGGGTTGTATTCGAGATATTTTTGACTGAACATGAATGGCAGACAGGTCCAGGGTTCTGGGAACATGTCGTCGGTGAAAGTCGGGATAGGCTCTTCAGCCAGGGGCTGGTCCGACTTGCCCAGTACATCTAGCGGTCCCAGTGTGGGGCGCAAGAAACGCAGGAATGGCGACAGGAGCAAGCCGAAGGTTGCTGCAAGCGGAATGGCTGCGACGGTTTTTAAAATTACCCGTCTTTTTATTCCATCATTATTATTTTGGTCTGTCATGGTTATGTACCTGGGTTCAGTTAGTTTTGGGTGCCGGCGCATCCGCATTTGTCGGTGCCGGAGCGGGGGTATTAGCTTGCGGTGTTGGAGTGCTTGTTGGTGTACTGGTTGCTGGGGCAGCACCAGTAGCGTTTGGTTTCTCCAATTCGTATTCGTTTAGAACATGGAAGTTACGAATGTATTGAGTAAGCTTCCAGATATAGGGCGGGTCGAATTTTACATTGTTTTTCTTGTCTTCTTTGCCTAAGAAATTAGGCATCCCTTCCCATTTTATCCCGTTTGCGATGTGGTCCCAGATTTGCTCATCTGTTCTGTCATAGAAACGGTTGAACTGGTTGAAGTTTGCTGGAGCTGGTTGTAGCACGAGACCCTTGTTCAAAGGACCATCGCCCGCGCCTCTTGTACCGTGGCAAACCGCACAGTTAGCACCAAAGAGTGCTTTCATATCGTCTGCTTCTTTCTTGGTCAAAAGTGGTGCTGCCATAGATCGGCAGTAGAACACTAGATCCCAGAGTTGACGTTTTTGCAGCTTGTCCGAATATGCAGGGTGAGTGAACGATCTATCTAGAATGTCTTCGTGCGATGTGGTTTGAGGGGTTCCACCGACACCAGATAAAACTGGTGTTTTGAACATTTTGCCCTCACCAAACGCAATTGTTGCGTACTGGTGAACTGGTTTGCGAGTGCGCATGATGTCGACATTTGTGAGGTCCAGGTCGCATTTGCCTGCGACACCATGACCGTCTGCACCATGACATTCGGCACAATTCATTTGTTTGTAATAAACGCTACCATCTGGTGCCGAAGGGTTGGAGTCGGGCCAGATGATTCTGCCATCGGCTTTGGTGACTTCAGGATTGGCAAGAGAGTCTGAGCGTTCGCCAACTTTGACTTCACCGGTACAAGCACTCAGTCCGACCATAATCGGAATGAGCATGAGTAATGCTTGCTTATTGCGTAATTTGGATTTTCTTTCCACTCGGGTCATAACTCGCTTTGTTTGGTGATGCCTTAATTGCCTTCTGGGGTACTGTCTTAATATTTGAAGAACGGGATCCAGGAAACTGCTGCATATACGAAGATCAAAATGAAGCAGATAACTAGAAATGGTGGCGGTGGTCCTTCACCAATTCGATATTCAGAGACTTCTTCATAGTGCTCTTCGTCTTCTTGTACTTCGGGATTTTTCTTTGCTTCTGCCATGTCTTAGGCCTCTCCCTTCTGTTCTCTCAAACGTTTGATTTGTTCTTTGGCTTTGCGACTTGCTTCGCCATCTTCATCGTCGTCGAGCATTTCAAACTTGGATCCTTCGACATCTTCGAACTCGCCATTTTTGAAAGCCCACAGGATACCAACCACAGCCATCACGAAGAATATTCCGCAGATTCCAAACGCAATCCAGATTCCGGATTCGGGATTTGCTTGATTCAAGATGCAATTAGGGCACATTCTGAATCTCCTTAGTGGCCGCCGTGGTGGGGTTCATACTGCTGATTAGACAGTTTGGGCAATCTGAGTTGTTCTGGTTTGTTGAGCTGACCCAGGTCAGTGACTGTCTCTTCGACGTCTTTCTGCAGAGTCTTTAAGTAGGCAACCAGATACCAACGTTCTTCTTCAGATAGAGTCAGGTTCCAACGCGGCATTCTTGTACCGACAACACCTTCGGAAATACGATAGAACCACATTTCGTCAGAATATTGTTTGAAGAAAGGTCTTGTGAAGTTGGAAGGTTTCTTGGTGAGCGAAATGGAGTTTGGTCCGTTTCCTTTTCCTTCCAGTCCGTGACATCCTGCGCAATCTTGAGTGTAGATACCACGACCAGCGTTTGCTGCAGCATCAGATGCGGTGTCAACGTGTTTGTTCTTGAGAAGTTCTTGACCAGTCCAAGTGGTGGGCAAGTACTCATCAGGCGGTTGTACGTATGCTTTGACTTCGCGTTTGTTACCCAAAGTCTGGATATAAACAACCAGGTCGTTCATGTCTTTTTCGTTCAAATAGCTGAAGCTTGGCATGATTGAACCTGGCTTCAATGCACGAGGTTGAATCAAGTGAGCTTTTTGCCATTCGGCTGAATATTTGTTGCCTTCGTTGGTCAAGTCTGGACCGGTACGCTCTGTACCCAATTGGTGCGGTGTTTCATAGTTGAAGTCACCGGCTTTGACGAGCGGACCATATTCACGGTCTTGCAAACGTGTAAATTGAGTGTGGCAATAGAAGCAACCTTCTCTTATATAGATACGTCTGCCTCGAATTGGATCGCCCACTTTGTTTTCGACTGTGTAATCGTTTGCACTTGTGGTGGTCTTTGGTTTGAAGATAACCATCGGCATAAGTACAGTCGAGAAAATGATTATAAAGAAGGTAGTGACGATACCGATTGCGCCTAAGCGGTAACCATAGCCGTTCATTACGCGGTTACCTCCTTCATCTGACCTTTTGGTGGCGCGGCTGGTTCAGGTGCTACGCTGAAAAGGGTTTGATAGATATTGTAGGCAAACAGACACTGTCCGGTGACGATCATGACACCACTGATGGAGCGCAGGAACCAGTAAGGAACAAGGGTTATAACCCACTGGTCTACTGGCATACCCATTGCCCAACCAGCAGACTGGATGAGACCGGCAATAGTGAGTGAAGTCATCATCAATCCAAAGCCGAGGAATTTCAGCCAGTAATGAGCTCTAATCAGTCCTTGGCTCTTCCATTCTTTACCAGTGATTCTGGGAAGCATGTAATAGATAGCTGAAGTTAGGATGAATGAGAATGTACCAAGAAGTGCCAGGTGAGCGTGTCCAACTACCCACTGAGTGAAGTGGAGATACCAGTTGACCCAGCGTGTTGCCTGGAAAGGACCTTGAGTACAAGTAATCAGATAGAAAATACAAGAGGTTGCTGCAAATCGCAGTGGCAGGTCAGTTATGACCATCTGCCATTTTCCTTTCATAGTCATGAAGAAATTGGTCAAGACTGTCAAAACTGGAACGAGCAAGAAAATTGAAGAAATAATCGCGATTGCTTTGAGCCACTCAGGTACAGGCGACTGAGTGATGTGGTGAGTGCCTGTAGGAGCGTAGAAAAGAGCGATACCCCAGAAACCCAACATTGATAGACCGTGGCTGTAAAGCGGTGCTTGGGTGAAACGAGGAATCAAGTAGTACATCATTCCGACGCCAACAGTGGTGAACCACATACCTAAGATGTTGTGTCCGTAGAACCAGCCGACGATTGCGTCGTTCAAACCAGGAAGCGCAACGAAAGTACGTTGCCCGATGATGTATACGAGCGGGAACCAAAAAAGAGAGCCCAGGAAATACCACAGGCTCACATAGAGTTTTTGTACTTTGCGGTGGGCTACCGTCATTACAATGTTGTAAGTGGTGCTACAAAGAGCGATTACGACAAATACGTCGAGGATTGCACCAAGTTCGGCATATTCGCGACCTTCTGTGTTGCCATTCAACAAGGTACACATCGCGCCTACCATCACCAGGTTCCATGCCCACATGGTCAGGTTGCCGAGTCTTTCAGAATAAAGTTTCGTTTTGCAGAGGTTAGGCACCATATAAAAGATGGAGGCTACATAACCCATTGAAAGCCAACCGATGGCTACTGCGTTGACGTGCCACATACGCAAGTGCGGCATCGAGAGTTGAGGAATGTTGTGAACCAAATCTGGATTAGAGAACTCCATGGCGGCAAACAAGCCGGCTCCCATACCCCATAAGGACCACCAAACGGCTGACAGAAGAAAGTTACGACAGGCACTACCTTCTTCTCGGCTCAGGAATTTATCAAGCAAATTGCTCACGCGCTAAAGTACTCCACGGAGTTTCCAAATTTGCTTGAATTCTAGACCAATGACAACGGTGGTTGCCCTTGAGTAACAATCATTTTTCCTTATCCAAGGGTTCGGGATCTGTCATGTCCGGGGCCACCCTCTAAAAAATCCGATCCCGTGAGCCTTTCTACATCGACCTTTGGAGTGAATCCGAAGATAAATATCACTTTATTTATTAATTGATGAATTACAGTCCTGATAAAAATTTGCAATTTTGCACTTTGAAATATGCATTACGAAACTATTTCAAGTCCGTTGTATATGTTGGCCGATTTTAGAGTCCCGTTGCCAAGCCAATATTTTGCTGCTTCAACTGATGTTTGCAATACCTTTTGATATTGATCGCGATCTTTATCTGGAAATTTTCCAAGTACATAATCTGCCCGTCTGTCTCCGCCAGGGTCAGGTCCGACTCCTATGCGTAAGCGGGCAAATTGATTGTTTCCCAGTTGTTCGATTATGTTTTCTACGCCATGTTGTCCGCCTGCTCCAGCTTTCTCTTGTATACGAATTTTGCCAAGCGGTAGCGACACTTCGTCGTGGATTACAAGCAGATCATTTTGCTTGAGTTTGAACCAATTGAGGGCTGCCTTGATACCTACACCTGAAAGATTCATATAGTTAAGCGGTTTTAAAAGAAGCACTTCGTGCTGCTGGATTTTTACTTTCTTGAACTGACATACAGCCGCACTGAAAGCGAATTTTTTGGTTTGAAAATTTTCGCTAGTACCATCTATAGTGGCAAGCAAATCTATCACGCGAAAACCGGCATTGTGTCTGGTTTCGTAATATTGATCTCCGGGATTGCCTAAACCGGCTAAAATTTTCATAGCAGGATGACCTGACTTTAAATGCGTCTTCAAAACTAATACAATTTATAGTCTTTTGACTAGTGCTCTTTAAGGTAAAAATCAATGGATCACAATGATACGCACAAAATTCCGTATTTGCCACACACAAAAGCGGACCGCCAGAGCATGCTTGAGGCAATTGGCGTCAAATCCTTCGAAGACCTGGTAAATCACATACCTAAAGATTTGAGACTGGATGGACTGAAAATAGATTCAGGTTTGTCCGAACTAGAGTTGTCGCAAGCCATTTCGGCACTTGCATCCAAGAATAAGCCGGCTTCCAAGCAGATGTGCTTCATGGGTGGTGGTTCTTACTATCGCTATGTGCCTGCAGCTGTTATGCAACTAGTTGGACGTTCCGAATTTGCCACAGCTTACACACCTTATCAACCTGAAGTAAGTCAGGGTAGTCTGCAAGTTATATATGAATTTCAATCATCTGTTTGTTTGCTCACCGGAATGGACGTAGCAAATGCCTCTATGTACGACGGACCGACAGCCTGTGCTGAAGCGGGTCTAATGGCATGTCGATTGACCAATCGCAAAAAATTGGTAATTGCAGATACAGTTAATCCCGAATATCGCATGGTTACTCATTCGTATGCAAAAGCTTGCGGTATCGAATTGACCAAAGTCGAAAAGTTTCTCGATGGAAGCTGTGTTGATTCAGAATGCGCAGCTTTGATCATTCAATATCCGGATTTCTTTGGCAGCGTCGAAGATCTGAGCGCATTGTCTGAAAAACTCAAAAAAGATGGTGTTTTGCTTGTGGTAGTAACCGAGCCAATCAGCTTGAACTTGCTTACCCCACCAGCTGAGTTTGGTGCAGATATTGTTGTGGGCGACGCTCAACCTTGCGGAAACTTCCTCAGTTTCGGCGGACCTTCAGCTGGTTATATGGCATGCAGAAATGAATATGTTCGCCAATTGCCCGGACGTCTTGCTGGTATCACCCACGATTCTGAAGGCAAAAGAGCATTCACTTTGACCCTTCAAACTCGCGAGCAACATATAAGAAGAGCGCGCGCTACATCTAATATTTGTACTAACCAGGCACTGAATGCTCTGGCAATGCTTGTCTATCTGTCCATAATGGGTGGTTCGGGCTTGCGTCAGGTGGCCGAAATTAGCCTGCAGAGAGCAAATTATCTGGCCGAGCAATTGACCAAAATTGCTGGGGTCAAACTTTATTTTGATAAACCGTTCTTCAATGAATTCCTTCTAAAAATAGATGCCGATGTCGAAACTTTCCTTGGGCTAATGAAAGAGCGAGGAATTCTTGCCGGTATTAACGTGGCAAACATGTATCCAAACATAAAAGATGGCATACTGGTTGCTGTGACCGAAATGAACACCGCTGAGCAATTGGAAAAATATATATCTGCTTTCAAAGAATGTTTGAGTCTGGCTAAAGACCCTAAAAAAGAGAAAGTAGAAGCTCTAAGCAAATAATAGATGGAGATGTTTCGTTATGGAACCCGGCACTTCGTCCAAGCCTGAAGTGGAAACCCCGAAGCAACCAAAGATGCAAGAAGAGAAACCGACCAAAATTTCTATTGCCAAAGGCATAGTTAGAGAAATTGTCGAGCTGGTTGTAGTAACCCTCTTTTTGTTAATTGTCATCCGCTGGGCTGTGGGCGAGGCTCGTTATATTCCGTCTGCCTCGATGGAGCCGACTTTGCAAATCAACGATCGTTTGATCGTAGAAAAAATCACCAAGCATTTAGGTCAGCCAATCAAGCGTGGCGATATTCTCGTTTTCTATCCACCGCCCATTGAAATGGGTGGACGTGATTTGTCTAACGACCCGCTCACTATACTTGGTCGACTCACTGGGCTTCCATTTTTGCCAAACGAGCCTGCATTTATCAAGCGAGTGATTGGCTTGCCAGGTGAGCACATCCGTGTTGTTAGCGGACAGGGCGTTTATGTCAATAATGTTTTGCTAGAAGAACCTTATATAAAGGAAGCGCCTGATTACAGCTTGAATACTCTTGGTGATATTGGTGGAAGCAACACCTACAGAGAAAATATTCAACCGTATAAAGATAAAGCACAAGATCCAATTATTGTTCCTGCCGGTCATCTATTCATGATGGGCGACAATCGCAATAATAGTGAAGACGGACATGTCTGGGGATTTCTCGACGATAAGCGGGTGATTGGAAGAGCCTGGGTATTAATCTGGAGAAGATTCAATCCATTCCCTTATTCTGCACCGCAGAATGAATAAGACAGAATTTGTCGACAGTGCTTCAAAACCTGACTTTTATGTAGCTAGCCTGCTCTTTTGCATCGCACTGGGCATCCGCATTTACGCCTGTCCATCTTTTGCTTTGTCTACTGACGAGAGTTTTACAGCTAATATAGCTTTAGTAGATTCACTCGATACTGCATTCAAATTGATTTGGAATGAAGGCAGTCCTCCTCTCATATACGCCATATTAAAAGGATGGACGTTAGTCCTGGGACAAAGTGATCAGAGTATAAAATTGCTTGGTATCACTCTATCCAGTCTGATTCCTTGTGCGGCATATCTGGTCATTCTTGAGTTGTTTGGCTCAAGGCGAATAGCAGTCGCCACCTGTCTTTTGTGTCTTTTCAGTCCTGTTTTGATAAGGTTTGGAGATATGGTAAGACCATATGCTCTTACTTGCATTTTCAGTTTGCTATCGACCTGGTCTTTTTTCAGTTTGTTCAAAGAAAAGCCTGGCAAGATAAAATGCGCCCTTTTTGTCATTTTCACAACCATCAACGCATATAGTCATTTATGGGGAGTCTTGTTCAGCCTGGCTCAAATTTTTGTAGTCATGATTCAATTTACTTTGAAAAAATGGGATGTTGATCAGATCAAAACCTGGTTGAAATGCGCTTCTTTGAGTGTGGCTTTGTTTTTGCCCTGGCTAGTTGTGGTCTTGAGTCAAACGAATAAAGACCTTCATCCCTGGTATCATGCTATACCCTGGTATCAGTTCATGATTGTGGCACCGACAAATCTCATTTCACACACGGTCGGTGTAAAGTCTGTCTATCTGCCATTTTATGTGGTAGTCACTTTGAGCGCCGTTTTATTTTATTGTTCTATCCATTTTAATTTGAATGACAAAAAAGGATTCGCAAATTGTGTTTCCTGGATTTGTTTTTTTGTTTTTGGCTTGACCATAATTTTTGCTGCAAGTGATATTCCTTATCGTGAGCGTTATCTGCTTGCACTGACTGTATTTGTATACGCTTTGATCTGTGATTTTTTTGACAAGATTTTTAGCTTTGTAAAAAACGATTTTGTTTTTTCTTTGATACCGCTTTCGTTGTTCGCTCTGGTCTGGCTCAACCAGATTCAAACATTGCACCAGATACCTGAAGCCTCGGTAGGAACGCTTATTTCGAATTTGCAAGTCAAAGGCGAACTCAAGGCAGAACACACTATAGTGGTGGCATATAATTCATTTGTTCCCGAGGTGACCAGAAAAGCTTCTCAGAATCTAATTATTGCAGCACCTTTTAAAGAGCCTTACAAAGTGATGGACTGGCAGAATCAAGCAAGAGCTTTGAAAGAGCCGCAGAATTTCAATGTTATTACAAGTGCAATCAAAGATCAGTTCAATCAGAATAAAACTATCTGGTACATTGGTCTTGAGCTAAAACAAAGAGCTGATGGAAATAAAGACCCCTATACTCTTTTGCAATTGAATATGCAGGAAAAAATCAAGGCCTGGTTGTTTAAAAATTCAAGACAGGTTAGTGGTCCTAAAGTTTTACATTCACTCGATGGAACAGCGGAGGCTATCAAGTTCTCCAGATGATATGTGTTTTGTGTCGAAGATGAATACTTTAACGAATTCATTCTGGTAATAAGGCGTAAGTTCGAACACCCAGCTCAATTTATCGTTGAATACCGGGTCGGACCATTTTATTACCAGGGCGAATATTTTTTCGTTGTCGCAAAAATCCCGAACGCTCTGGGCGTTCATGCCGCCCGTGAATAAAGGCTTCAGCTTTTCAACTTGTTCTTTGTAGGATTTGATATCTACTCCAAACAAAGGACCGTATTCCTGGTCGCTTGCAAGTGTTTGTCTTTGAGAATAAAGCCCCATGAATGGGTCTCTTGCATGCATGGGATTAGCCTGGATAATGCCTTTCGGTGGACAAATAGAAACAATATTTTGATACGCGAGTCTTATAGCATAATTTTTTTTGGGATCATTTTCTTGCAAATCTCTGTTTGAATACTGTTGGCTGAAACGCAAGAGATAAAGGTCATAAAGGCTTGTAGCCGTTCCCAGCAAAAGCAATAGACCCAATACAAAAGTGCTGAATTTTTTTTGTTTGAAGCTGAAAGCAGTAGTTAGATATTCAGCCGACC
Organism: uncultured Candidatus Obscuribacterales bacterium; assembly: GCA_964572515.1. Taxonomy (GTDB): domain Bacteria; phylum Cyanobacteriota; class Vampirovibrionia; order Obscuribacterales; family Obscuribacteraceae; genus Aved-18. The sequence continues at coordinate 46,509 of CAZNEW010000004.1, forward strand.
AGAACAATAAAACTATTTGTGCAGGAATAAGACCGCGCCATCCCAGGTCATTATTGTGAATGGTCGACCTGAAAAAAGTGGCTATAAATAAGCTTGTTGAAAATATGCTCAGGAAAAGCCAGTCCTTTTTCTGGACCGGTCGTTTCCACCAATAAAGTAAAGATGCTAGAAAATAGAAGCCGAATTCGAAAGGATAATTTAAAAGTAACAAAAACAAATTCTCCGACCAGTTGCTTGTATCTGGTTGGGCAAGCCCAATCTGGTCGGGCTGGGTATGTGAAAAGTTTTTGTGGTTAGGATGAATGACGAAACGAATCAAGCCCGAGCTTCGCACAGCCATTTTTATTTTCGAATCGCTTTGCGAGTTGATGCTGTGTAGATCGAAAAAAAATGGACTGGTTAAAATTACACAAAGACCAAGTGCCGAAGCTAGTTTGAATAAGCAAGAAGTCTCTTTTTTGTTAATTGCAAGAATAAGCATATAAACACACAGACTGGCAATACCCGTGATGAATAAATAAACAGAAGAGCCAGCTGCCGAGGCAAAACAAATAGATGCTGCGAAGATGTGCAGCCATTTTTTGTTTTCAACTGCGTACAAAAATAAAAATATTCCACTAAAAACGGCTATGCATCCGGTCAGATGATGAGGCACCCATAAAAGCATTTCAACAAAAGCAGAGACCTGGTCTAATGACCACCACTCCACTGAATCGAGTACTTGAGCTTTATTTGTGAGCCTTGCAAAGATATTCAAAGGGGCGACAATTAAAATATCCAGTCCACTTACAAGCAGTAAAACTATGCTCGTTTTGAGCATCTTTGCGTTTTCCTGGAAAAAAGAGCCGGCAATTTGATTGAAAAGACCAATGAATGCAATGCCGGTCCAGATAGTACCGGCTATGGTGCTTGAGTAGGCGGAAGATTGATGAAATGAGAATTTCGCTGCAAGTGCCGGAATAGTAAACCAGAAATAGTAATAATAAAGTCCAAGTGGATGTCCTGGATAAAACATTGGATTTTGCGGCGGTACGCCAGTCTCCATTATGCTTTGTACGATAGAGACGTGTTTTTCATAATCGAAGCAGACAACCGACATATACAGATTTTCGCCCCACTGAAAATCTATGATGGTGAAAAGCGCCACTAGTGAAAAGACAATCACTGACAGCAAGAGGAATTTGTCGTTATTCGTTGTTTGTGATTCTTCGTTTTTGAAAAAACTTTTTAGGCTGAAAATGAATGAAACAGTTGAAAAAATTACCACACAGCCCAGAATCGTAAAATTGATTCGCCAGAGCAAAAAAATCAAAATTGGGGCGAAAGCGCAGGCAAAAGTGGTTGCTTGAAGAAACCTTTCGACCCGGCTCGATTGATTAAACTTTTGCGATTGCAACACGATGGCAAGCCAATAACCTAGCGGCGTCATGATGGCAAGCAACAGGCAAAATGCCACTATTACGCCTTTTGCATCTTGAAGAGTAAAAGAGGGGTCAGCCATGGCTGGCATTCTAGCTTAATCGGCTTTAAGATGATCATTTAGCTTAATTAGTGGCTTATATGAGTAATTTTTGAGATCATGTATAAACCGGTGAAACAAAAAGAGTAAACGGAGCCCATAATGGCTAAATCAGACAATTCTAAGAAGAAAAGTGGTACGCAAGCCCAAGCCCAGAGCAAAGGGGCGGCTCAAACTCGATATCTCAAAGGCGACAAAGAAGAAAAAACAGTACGTTCTAAAACGGCTGTAGCTGAAAACAGTGAAACTACCGCCAGTAAAAAGGCAAAAGAGTCGAAACTTTCAGCCTGGGAAGATGAACTCAACAAGCGCGAAGTTAATTTGATTGAGCGCGAAATGAAATCTTTTCGTATGCAAGAAGAACTCGACAGATTGAGACCGCTGTCGGGGCTGTATAGAGTTGTAAAGGCAATGGCCACTGAGCGCAGGCTCACTTCGCTTTTGGAGACCGTGGCACGCGAAACACAATCAATGTTGCGAGCAGACCGCTGCTCAGTATTTGTAGTCGATTCTGACAAAGGTGAGCTTTGGACCCAGGTAGCTCAAGGGCTTGTGGGTTACAACACCATTCGTATTCCTATATCTGGTGCCAGTCTTGTTGCAAACTGTGTGAGATCGGCTCAAGTTATAAATATTCCTGATGCATATGAAGACCCGCGTTTTGACCCAGCTGTGGACAAATTGACCGGTTATCGCACAAGAAGCGTGCTTTGTGTGCCGATGAAAAACAGGTCTGGCACCATTATTGGTGTCTTTCAAGTTTTAAACAAAATAAGCGGTCCATTCAGCGGTGAAGATGAAGATTGGATGGCTGGTCTTGCAGCTGTAGCCTCTGGATTGATCGAACAAGCTCAGGCTTATCAAGAAATTGAAACTTTCGTAGACAGAACACTGGAAGTACTGGCTCAGACAATCGATAAGCGCGACCCGCTTACTGCAGGTCATTCGGTACGTGTGACTAAATATAGCCAACTGATTGGTAATTCGCTCAATCTGTCTCGAAGCGATTCTGATGTTTTGCGCTATTCAGCCATGATGCACGATTATGGAAAAATCGGTGTGCCCGAATCTGTGTTGTGGAAAGATGGTCGTCTCACTCCCGAAGAGTATGCCTGGGTGCAAAAACATGCTCGTTTTACTTTCGAACTTTTGTCCAATCTGCCTTTCACTAATCGTTTGAAAGATGTACCTTTCGTCGCATCCTGCCACCATGAGAAGGTAGACGGAACGGGTTATTATCGCGGTTTAAAAGGCGGCGAGATTCCATTTCTGGCAAAAATCATCGCAGTATCTGATGTTTTTGATGCTCTAACTTCTAAACGCCATTACAGAAACAGGATGGACATCCAAAAAGTCTATGAGATTCTTGAATCAGGAAGAGAAACTCACTTTGATCCCAAGTGTGTTGAGGCCTTTATGCGCCTGCCAAGTAATGATGTGCTTGGTGTTATGGAATCCGAGCGCGATAGACAAACAGAGCACACTTTCGAAGAATTCAAGCATATAAGCATGTATAGGCTCATAGAGCTTTCTGGTGGTTCTAAACCACGCCGTGGAGAAGATGGATTGAAAGACAAATTTGACCAAATTTATAACTTTGGTCTTCCTCAAGACTATAAGGCGCTCGACTAATGTCTCGATTGATTCTGAGTTTATTTCTGGTTTTGAGTTTGTGCAGTCTACCTGCCCTTTGCACTACAGATAATACCAGTGCAAAAGACAAGCCTGTTACTATGTACGAGGATGAGGAGGACCCAGCAGCGGAGCCTCATCACAAAACGATAGAACAGCATAAGCTTGGTTCTGGTTTTGTGAAAGTCACTATCCATGTATCTCAACTGGCTCCAAGCGTTGTTCAAAATTTTGTAGGCTCTGCAGTCATGTATCCATGGCCACCACGACCTCCAAAAGCGAGATACAACCCAGCGCCGCTGGCTGTTGAAGAAAAAGTATTGAGACAAAAAATAGAAACCGAGGGTTATGGAAGCAGAACCTCTGCCCAGGATCCTTATCCACAAGGCGGATGGCGCTGGCAATTTGCCTATCGCAGGGCGCTTCGCAACGCCAGACTGAAAGAACCTACTTCTATGATTGGAATGAACTCTTTTGTGCGTGAAGCTTTCAAGCCAGTAAAAGAAGAATGCGAACTGGTCAATAATTTTGAGAAAACCAGGGTAGATGCATTTAAGCAGGTCGAGGAATTTTTCATCGAGAATGAAAAATCAATCAAAAATGAAGCCCTTCAGAGAAACCTGAATCCAGTTCAACTTAGACGTCTTGGCGGTTCTGCTAAATCAATCATGACTTATGCCCAGAAAGTGCCGGGTGGAAAATGGTGGCTGCAAGTCGAGCATAAAATGCCTGGTCTAACGTTTCACTGGTATCAGCCTGTGACTATTGAAGCGAACAAAACAACTGAGGTTCGTTTGACCGAAAGTAATGCTATATCCATTGAGGGCGGTTGGTAAGCGAATCTGTTTTAAGTTTGGCTTCGCTCAACTGGTGCACCATAACCTGGATATAAGGTTTTGTCTGTAATCTTTGTTTGATCAGGCGGACAACGGCTTCGCGCACTGCTGTTTTAATTGTGGTGGTGTTTATTTCTTTGTCTTTTTTCTGAGTGTTGAAAGCGGCTTCAAGCGCTTTGACAATGACTTCGTTAAGATCATTTTGCATTGCAATCCAGTCGTTTGATTTTAAAAATCCAGATGCACGGCATTGGATACTGGGTTTTTGTATTAATTGAAACGTCTCATCCAGAACGAGCGACACTACCATTGCTCCTTCATAGCTCAAATTCTTGCGTTCGCGCACAGAAGAGGTGGTAACGCGCTCGCCTTGTTGCCAGTTGTATAGAACCGATCCAGCATCGACACTTCCTATTAAATTTGGTGTTTGCAATTTGATCTGCAATACATCGCCGTTTCCTATAGGAAAAACGTCCTCATGGTCCATTCCCCAGTCTATCGCCAGTTGGGCATGATGCATTATATGACGCCCTTCTCCAATAGCTGGCAAAAAGAATTTTGGTTTGATTAAAGATAGCATCAGCTTCAACTCTTCGGCGCTTGCGTGTTTGCTGACGTGCACACTTCCGTTTTCTGATTGGATACACCTGACTCCAATAGTCAGAAGTTGGTCTAGGATCGAAGCGAAATGGCGTAATTTGCCGGGTATGACATTGGCGCTATAAATAATAGTGTCGCCTTTTCTTATGCTGATACCGGGTCTGGTGCCATAGGCGAGTGTGTGCAAAACATGCATGGGGTCATCTTCGATGCCGCTTGCGACAATAATCTGCTTGTTATCTGGAATTGAGTTCAGCTCTTCAAGGCTTGCCTCGACCGATCGATCATAATTTAAATGTCCCGTTACAACAGCTGCCAGAGCAGTTTTGAGCAATGAGGCACCAAGTAAATGCATTTTTTTATCGGTGGCTTTGGCGATATCAAAAAGAATTTGTAAACGATGAGTATTAGTTCCTGGAAAAACTACAAAAACTCTGCCTTTAGCTTCTGATACTTCTCTTAAAAGGCGCTCTTTCACTGCTTTTTCAGAAGGAGTATAGCCTGTGTTTTCCACTCCTGCAGAATCGCTTATCAAGGCTAAAACGCCTTTGTCTCCAATTTGCGAAAGTCGTTTGATATCGAAAACCCGACCATCGACCGGTGTTTGATCCAGCTTGAAGCTGGACGTGTAAATGACAGTGCCTTCTTTGGTATTCACACTCAATGCACACGAATCTGCGATGGCATTATTTACAGCAATCCATTCAAGTTCAAAAGGACCGACTTCATAAGTGGTGCCGATTTCTACAGTGTCTAACAAATTATCTATTGTCTGATGTTTAGTTTGTGTGCTCAATTCTGGGTTTGGACTGCCCACAATTGATTGACTGAGCAATTGACAGACGAATTTGGGTGCCATTATTTTGGGAATTTTCAAATGGCGTAAAAGATAGGTTACCGCTCCACAGTGTTCTTCATGTCCGTTGGTGAGAATTAGAGCTCGAATGCGGTCCTGGTTGGCTTCGAGAAAATTAGTATTGGGCAAAAGCAAATCGACGCCTGGCAAGTCCTGGTTTGGATAAGCTGCTCCTGCATCGACCAGTATGATTTCGCCCTCAAAGACCATAACCCAGAGCAATTGACCCATTTCGCTCTGCCCGCCCAGTGGTATCAAGGCAAGAGAGTCGTGAGCAATAAATGTTGAATCGGCTATTTGAATCATTGTGCCTGGCTCTAATTCTTTAAACTAATCAATCATGTCTTCCCAGTATTCGGTGCGCTCTTTCCAAGCGCAAGAATCATTGGCGCAAATTAGGGTTACTTTAGATCCGCTCGATTCAAGCGTACGATTTGAATCTCCCGCCCCGTCCCAGACAGAATCGCAAGTTTCGATAAATTTCTCATACTTTGTAATTGGCTTTTTACATTGAGGACAGCTGATTTTCTTGTTTTCCAAAGCTTCTTTCAAGATTTTTTCTGACATTTTCTTCGGTTCCCCGACAATAAAAAACGATTTCAACCAGCATAAGATATCATGATGAACATACTAAAAGTGTAGAAATGGTATTGGCTTAACGCATGCGAATATTTGAGATAACAAGAGAAATTTATATTGGAACTTATGACATCGACTTTGCTGGTCATGTTTCCAATATCGTCTACTTGCGCTGGTTGGAAGATATGCGCTTAATGGTTTTTGACAAATATTTTCCTCTTGAGCAAATCATGGACGAAGGAAAAATTTATCCAGTGCTTGCGTCGACCAAAATTGATTACAAAAGACCGATTAAGCTGTTCAGTAAGCCTATTGGCACTATGTGGATTTCGCATATGGGCTCGGCTAGCATGACTTTCACCGGCCAAATAGAAGTAGATGGACAAATCTGTACCAAGGCTGAGCATGTTGGTGTATTTGTAAGTCAGGAAACAGCAAAACCAGTTCGTTTGCCAAAAATAATCTTGGAACAACATGAAAAACTCTATTGTCGCTCTTAATATTGCTCTTGTCTTACTCACCACTGGCAGTGCCTTTGCAAAATCTGAAAAATCTTCAAAGCCAGCAAAGCAAGCAAAGCAAGCCAAGTCAGCTAAAGCAATGCCCTCCAAAACAAATGTCAAATCGGATGCTGCCATCGCTGCAGTTTCAAACGGAATCAGCGCCCAACACATTTTAAATGCCTGGCTTTTGACTCCGACACTGAGCAATTCGAGCGTTGCAGTAGAAGTATTGGATACTGAAAGTAAAAGAGTTCTTGGTGAAATTAATGGCAAGCGCCGCTTTGTACCAGCATCCTCGATTAAGGCACTGACCTGCGCCTGTGCTTATGATTCACTTCAAGCTGATTTCACTTACAAAACTAAGATATTGACCAATGGCAAAATAGTGAATGGAACGCTTGAAGGCGACCTTATTATTCAACCAAGCGAAGATCCTACCTTTTCTAGGGGAGATTTATATGCTCTTTTAGACAAAGCACTTTTGGAAGTTCAGGCAAAACAGATTAATGGTCGAGTCATTCTTGCAGCCTGCAAGACTGGATTTTCCAGTGTCTGGTTGATTGAAGACTTTGGACGCAACTGGATGCCAGTTTCTTCAAGTCTTGTGTTAGATCGAAATTGTCTTGCTTTGAACACTTTGCCGCAACGATTTGCTCAAATTGAAGGACAAACCAATTCAGGTAGTCTGTTTGACAAAGCCTTGTCTTCCAAAGACGGACCAAGCTGGATTTATGTTGATAAAAACCCAACCTCCGGGGTGGTTGAAGCTCGATATATTTCTGCCATGCAAAACAAGCAAGCACCATTTATAGTATCGAATCCAAATGAATTCGCTTACTTATTAATAGAAAACTACCTTAAAGAAAAAGGGTTCACGCTGCAAAATAAAAATCTTGGCTTGAGCACCAAATACAAAGACACAGCAATTCTTTCAGAGCATGAGTCTAAACCTCTTCCTCAGATTTTGCAGTGGACATTGCATGAAAGCGACAATTTGTATGCCCAGCAAGTTTTAAGAACTCTTGGAGCTATAAGTCTTGATATGAATAGTCTTGATCTTGCAGAAATGCAAAACATTTCGCTTGAAGAGAAAGGAATTGGCGTTATTTTTAAATGGCTTTCGCAATTAAAAGTTGGCGCGCAAGAGGTGGTGATGTTTGACGGATGTGGTTTGTCGCGCAAAAATGGCATTTCGCCGCACGCTCTAAATACTATTTTTGCTTACATGAATCAAAAGGCGCAAACTCGACCATTTTTTAGTTTACTTAAAGCCGAACAGGGCAAAGGTGCAGCAGCGTCATACCGCTTCAAGACCGGAACTATGGAGACTGTTCGTTGTATTTCAGGATTGCTTGCCACCAATTCTGGTCAAAAGCTTGCATTGACGATCATGATAAACGGTCACACGCCATCGGTTCGAAACCTGCGCATCGTTGTTGGCGATCTTGTAAATAAGTTGAAGAACGCTAAGCTTAGATAGCTTTATATGGAGCTGCTGCCAGAATAGATGGGTGAGCTAGTTTGTGCGAGTCTTCCCAAACACTCTTAACACGCGTACGAAGCGCCTCCAGAGTTTTGGGTAATTCTGCTTTTACACCCTGGCGTACAATCCATTGCGGAACGTAAAAACCTGGATCCAGATACATGCTGTAAGCAAGCTCGGTTTTGGTGCCATGTTCGCGTGGAATCATTATCCACTGACCGCGAAAGTCTCTAAGAGTGCCACCGATTCTCCAGAAATCGATTTTGCCACCAAGTGCGCTGTGTTCGTATTTCGATTTCACTATATAAGTGATTGGCGGAATCGGAAACATTACATCCATATTTACTTTTAGTGTAGATGTATTTGCCTGGTCGACTAGCACGCTCAAATCGGTCATGCGAGGTGAAATTGTGCCTTTGAATTCATAAGGATTGACCATAATCGGCCAGATTTTTTCTGGTGGCTGATTAATGATCATTCGTCCAGTGACGAATTTAGTATCACCGATAGTTTTATAACCTACGATGATTTCGCCCTTTTCAAGTCTTTCGTTTACTGCCGTATCTTCTTTCTTTTCAGCAGGTGCTCTGTGCTCGGCATGATCTTTAGGTTCATTGTGTAGCGCCTGACCGGGCTGAGCAGCAAATGAGGGACTATTGCTGACTAAAGAAGCACTTGTACATATGGATAACAAAGCGAGTAATCGGACTGCATCCCGACGAAACAATAGAACCATTAATTAAAAAACCTCATCGGAGCAGCGTCTGCGACATTACTATTTTGATTTAAAAGGTAAAGCAATGGCACTTGACTAGGGTAAACTTTAAGCTTAAGAACTACATTGGATATAGTTTAGCAGTCCAAAATCGATAAAATCGGTCCAATTGCATTGAATCCCTCTGGCGTCGGGTATATCAAGAAGAGATAATTTTTGTAGAACTTATTTATTGGATACAATTAAAATATAGCGCTGGTTGTCAGGAGAAGAGCAATGGTACGTGATCAAGAGCCCTTATTTGCAAGAGAAGGTTTGTTTCGCCAAAGACTCAATCAGTTGAGAAAGGAAGGCAGAATAAACCAGGGCCCGGCCCCTGACTCTATAAATCGCTTGAAAGAGTTGGAGCACGGAAATTATTTAGCCAATGTTCAAAGTACTCTTTCGCAACAAGATCCAAAAGAAATGGAGCGCATCACACTGCTCGATAATGTCACTCAACTCTACAATCACTCGACCGTGACACGCGCACTCACGGACGAACTGAAAAAATCCAAGCGTTACAAACGCAATTGCTCTGTTCTCGTTCTTCTTGTTGATGGACTTTATGGTATTCAACAAAGCTATGGTTATGAAACATCCGACTCCATATTAAAAGGAGTTGCCGACTTCGTTATGAATGAAGTACGTGATGTGGATATTCCTGCTCGCTATAGTGCCGAAGAGCTTCTTGTTGTATGTCCAGAAACAGATGCTAAAGGTACTGCGATTCTGGCAGAGCGTATTCGCACCAAAATCTGTTTAGAGCGTGTCTCAGATATTGGTCAAAACTGGCACGTTACTTGCAGTATCGGAATTGCAAGTTTTCCAGATAGCGCTGCCACAATTGATGAGCTGGTAGAGAAAGCTCGAGTAGCGCTCAATCAATCAATTGATAATGGTGGTAACAGCGTTAGCTTCGCCTAATAAGGAAGCTTTAATCGCTCCATTCTTTCAATTTTTCAATTACTTCTTCGACCACCTGGTTTGGAGTGGAAGCGCCTGCTGTGACACCAATTGTGATTTCACCTGGTAAAAGCCAATCGCGCTCTTCTTCTATAACAAGATTCTGGTGGTTCAGATATCTGATTTTGTTTTTTGAAATCAAACATGAAGGGTCATCGATTTGAAAAGCAGGAATGCCTTTCGATTCGGCTATCTCGCGCAAATGACCGGTGTTGGATGAATTGAATCCGCCGATTATTATCATTAGATCGAGCTTCTCTTCTATCAACTGCAACATCGCATCCTGTCGTTCTTGCGTGGCATCACATATGGTATCGCCAGGTGAAAGGAAGTGCTCATCTATTTTTTGAGGACCATACTTGGTTATCATGGTGCGCTCAAATAATTTACCGATTTCTTCGGTTTCTCCTTTGAGCATTGTGGTTTGATTAGCTATACCTATAGAGATCAGGTCTTCATCGGGATCGAATCCTTTTGAGCAAGCTTTTTTGAATTTGGCTAGAAATTCTTCTTTTGTACCACCATTTAAGATGTAGTCGCTGACCCATTTTGCTTCATCGAGATTTTGAACGATTAAATATTTACTGGCACGAGATGCGGTGGCAATAGTTTCTTCGTGATTGTATTTGCCGTGTATCAACGCCGTGTATTTTCCATCGGCGTATTTCATGATCCTTACCCAGACTCGAGACACCCATGGACAAGTGGTGTCCACAATTTCGCATTCTTTGCTGCTTAAATCTTCTATTTCGGCAACCGAGGCTCCAAACGCGGGGATTATGACTACTTCTCCTTTTGATATCAAATCGAATTTTTTTCTTCCGTCTGCTTCGACTGGCAAAAATTCAATTTGCATTTCTTTTAAATGTGAGTTGACTAGCGGGTTGTGAATGATCTCATTTGTAATCCAGATCTTCTTGTCCGGAAAATATTTTCTGGTCTCATATGCCATTGAGACCGCTCTGTCTACTCCCCAACAGAATCCAAAGGCTTGAGCAAGCAAGATAGTGAATCGTCCAGCTTTTAGTTTTCCGCCTTTGGTTTTCAAATCACTTATCAGACCCGAGTCATAAGCGCTTTTGAGGTCTTCTTCGACCAGGTCCTTAAGACCGAACCCTTTACGGTGATATGTTTGGGATTTCATATATGCGAACTCGTTGCTTGGGTATATCTCTTTGCATCATTGTGATTCTAGCAGTGCAAAGCGTCTATCTAAAAGTTTTTATCCCTTTTTATGTAGACTAATTATGCTACTATTAACCTTAGTGGGGTTTCAGCATTATTGCGAAGAAGCTATTTTTGGGAGGATTATTCGTGAAAAAGACCGTATTGTCATTTTTGGCAGCGCTTGCGCTTACATTACCAGTGGTTGCTCCAGCGCCGGCTCAAGCAGATGAAGATTTGAAAGACATGACCATGAACACAGTGTTGTTCCCGATCAAGGCTGTCGGCATCGGAGCTGGCATGGTAGTTGGCATTCCAGTTGCCATCACAAGACGTGCTTCTGTACGTTCAATGGAATTCACCGATTCGTTCGCCGATAACATCGGTGGTCACGAGCACATTCCACCAAGAGCTATGGCTAGTTTGGTAGGTATTCCTTTTGGAATCCTCGTTGGCGCAGGTGAAGGTGTGTACTACGGCGGCAAAAATGCCATCGTTAATGGTTCAGACAAACCTTTCTGTCTGGGATCGTTCTCGCTTGAATCTGAAATGATGGACTAATTCAGTCTAATCAGACTTCCAGAACAATTAAAACAAAAATCCGACGTCCAAAAACGTCGGATTTTTTTATTGATTCAAAGCGGTCAAATCAAGAAATTTTGCTCTGATAAGTAAGGATTGGAAATGCTGGGTATAAAAATCTGTGGGTAAGTACAAATGGTTGTCAGTGGAGCACTGGTAGCCAGGGGGACCAATTTTTCAAACATGAGATCGATTCCTAAGCAGCGAATACTTAGAGTCAATTGTCCCGGCTATGGGGTAGATTCCTACTTCGATTTAAAAGAAGCCAAGGAGCTCAAGAAGTACACTGCAATCATCGTTAACCCCTCGAGCATTGTTCATCTCTATAAAAAAGACCTCGATTTAGCGCGTCGAGTGGATGAAGCTATCGCCCAAGGACAAACTTCATTATCTGTCGCTGACGATGAGATTCTTCGCTCAATCGAGCAAGAAGTCGAAACCCGAATCATCCAACTTTCAGATTTTCTTACTCAAGGCGGCGTCCTGGTCTATTTCTTGAGTCGTCCATTTACCATTTATGGTCCTACTTTGAGCCTGGATAACTATTGTTGGCTTGAAAGTCTGGCTCCAGACCAGCCCAATGAGCCTAATATTCGTCAGATGAGCGCTGTATCGCAGGGACGTCTGGTTGATTTGAGCGAGACAGGTTTACAGTCGGAGTTTGGCGCATATTTGCTTCAACAGGGTATTGAGTGGAGCACGATTATCCGCGAGGAGAAGCTCACAGACGGTTATTCTGCTCTTGCAACAGCCGGCCCTAAAAAATGTATAGCTGGCCAATTATTTATAATGAATAACACCGGACGAGTTGTCTTTCTTCCGGCACCATTTTCGCCAGATTTTGATCGTACCTTAATAAGTTGTTTAAACGCATGGTACTCAAAGAAAGAACCAAGTATCGAAGAAATTGCAGCAGAACAAGCAGAGGTTGCCACAGCAGCTCTTGCTAAAGCTGCACTACCAAGTGCTCCAGCTGGTCCTGGATTGTTCAAGCGAGAAGCAGAGCCTGTTGCCTCGGTAGAGGTAGCAGCAGACTTATCTTCTATGCCATCAAGAGAAGAATCAGGTTCAAACTCACTTAGAAGTCTTCTGAGCGGCAGTGATGACAACAGTGCATTTGAGGAAAGTGTTTCGGATCGAATCAACGCTCAACCAAAGAAATCTTCTCCATCAATAGATCTGTCTGTGTTTGCTCAAACTGCCCGTCAACTTGTTGAAAAGGTCAGCGCAAAAGAAAGTGCTGCTCAAGCATCTGCACCTGCTCCAGAAGCTCCATCACTGGATTTGGTTGCTCCAACAGCGCAGTCACAGGCAGCAGCTGCTCAATCTGCTGCCGCTCAAGCCGCCGCCGCTGCTGCTGCTGCACTGGCTGCTATAAAACTGCCGGGTCAGGCATCTACACCAACTCCCTCACCAGTTGCTGCCCCAGCCCCAGCACCAGCGACAACATCTATATCGGATCTTATTTCTAGTGTAACTGCCTCTCTTTCAACAGAAGTGGTGGCACCAAGACCAGATTCTATTCCAGAGCCAGAGCCAGAGCCAGAGCCAGAGCCAGAACCAGAACCAGAACCAATTCCAATTCCGGAACCAGAGCCAATTGTTGCACCTGAGCCTGTTCAAGAAATGGTTGCAGAGCCAGAGCCAGTGTTTGACGAATATGTGGAAGAACCAGTTGCTGTAACGCAAGTTCAGTTACCAGAACCCGAGCCGGAGCCCGAATACATACCTGAGCCGGTTTTAGATCAAGCCCCAGCGGTCGAGCCACAAGTTCAAATCCAAATGGAGCAATCAGGTATTCAACCTGAATTTCAGTACGAAAATGTGGGAATTCAAAATCAGTCCACTGTCGCTACCAGTCACAATCTCCCTGCTATGTCGGGAGAATTGCTGCCGTCTGAGTTTCAGCAAGATATAGAAAAAAATGTAGACGACCTGTTCACCATTCCACAGGTCTCGGCTGCTCCCGTACAAGAGGAAGCGCCTCAATCACAATTGCAAGAGCCAGTGCCACAGCCCTACGGAGATAACATCGTGACGGATAACCCCAATGTCAACCAACCTGCAGCTAATACAGACCAGGGCAATAAACAAAAAACGATAGATCTCCTGCGCGAATTGGAAAAGGCGAAGGCAGCGTCACAACAGCCAGCCACCACAGTTACTCCGCACTCGCCGCAAGTAAGTCCAGAAGCGGCTTCCGCAGCTTTTCTTGCCCAAATGCCAACTCAACCACAAGCTCAACCTAAACCGTTGTTACAGCAATTGGCAAATGCAAATACTCCAACTCCAATTCCTCAAGCTGCACAAGCACCTCAAGCTCCTGTAGAACAACCAGCTCCTCAAGTCGAGCAGGCACAACAACCGGTTAATGCATCTCATTTGAGTAATCTGTTTAAAAAGACCGAAACAGACATACCGGTTCCCAATCTTTCTGCCTTGCAAGCTGCACCAGCTCCGGTATCAGCTCCTGCTCCTGCTCCTGCCTCAACTCCAGCGCCCAAACCCCCACAAGCTAGTTCCATTGAAGATAGCTATGCCGATATTCCCGCCGTTACTCCAGCATCCCTTGGAGGTCATGCAATGAATTTGAACGCACATCTAGAGCCGGCAAATTTGAGCTCACAACACATTGGTGTCAATGGAGAAGCGCCTGGATGGTCCAAAGAATATACATTCAATTTCCTCGACACGTTGCGCAAGCATGAATATGATTTGAACGAGCAGATGAATGATTTGCAGGCAAAGTTAGATACTCTTCGCGCCAAAATCGAATATGTCGACTATTTGAAACAATGTTTGATTTCGGGCGGTATCAACGAACTGAAAGATGCTTGTACCAAGGTTCTTCAAAGACTTGGATGGACAGTCAATATTTTGGAGAACAACCAAAACGAATTTCTGCTGTTGTCTGGTGAGCATCCAGAGTCGCTCGTGCGAATGGTGGCAGGGGCAGAACAATGTCCTCGGGGAGAAGTTGCATCTCTTGCAGAATCAGCAATTTCATTCTGGGATGACCATGAAGTAGAGCCCAAGGGCGTCTTAATCGCATGTACTTGGAATACAACTGACCCGCATGCTCGTACTGAGCCAGAATTCGGCGAAGCAGTCAACGCGTTTGCTCGTAAGAAAAACCTTTGTCTTGTAACTTCGTTGCAGCTGCTTGCAATATATAGAGATTTGGAGCTAGGCTTTATTACTCCTGATGATGTAAGAAAACAAATTCTTGAAACCAGCGGACAGTTGAATGGATATCAAATCGAAGCTGCAATGGCTACGGTATAAGGCGCACGCTAATATTTGGAAAGGAAGACAGTGTCAAGCATCTCTACACTTCTTGTTTCAGACGCTCCCAGCGAAATCAATTCTAAAATTGAGAAGCTGATTAAAAGTCATCCTGAGCTCAATTATGAAGCTCATGTGTCGAAGCAATTAGCGCCTGACTCAATAAAAGGTCGCAAGAATATTTTGGTTTGGTATGAACTTGATACCAATCCGGAATTGAGTTTGACTGCCTTGCAAAGATTGGTGGCTGCTCATCCAAGCAGCTATTTTATTGTAAGTAAAGGCAGTATGGATCCAGAATTGGTCAAAACCGTCATGAAAGTTGGAGTGATAGACTTTCTGGACTATGAGCGTGCTGATGTGCAATTGAAATCTGTAATCAGGCGTATATCAGCTTTGCACGATGCCGAGTCTAGAGCTCAAGCTCCTGTTAATCCTGCTGCGCTCGAGAAAAGATCGATGTTGAAGACATCGGAAAATCTTATGCAAACAGGAAAGTGGGCAGACTTCGATTTCAAAAAAATTCAAGAAGGGGCGGCTCTTGCAGATAAAGAAGCGGAGATGAGAAAGGCTCCTATGCAATCCGCTCCACCACCTCTGCCGGCACCAACGCCAGCACCAGCACCAGCACCAGCACCAGCACCAGCACCAGCACCAGCACCAGCACCAGCACCAGCTCCAGCTCCAGCTCCTTCGGGATCTAAATGGGGCGACCTAGATGCTATCGGTACTCCAGCTGCAAAACCTTTTTCGGATATCGATGGCGCTATGCCACCTTCAAATCCAGCGCCGGCACCAGCTGCTAGTACTAGCAGCGGTGGCAGCTCCTGGGGCGATTTGGATAGTATTCCTACTCCAAAAGCTGCCGCCGATGGAGAGGCTCCCGCCGCCGGTCTTGCTCAGCCCGGAGCAACTGGACTATCCAAATTACAGATTGGCTCTGGCGGATTACAAGCAAAAGCACAAGAAATCTCTAAACCATCAGGAAGCAAGTGGGGAGATTTGGATTCTATTGGCAATCCTGGGGCAAAGCCATTGTTAGATACAGCTGCAAATGCTCCTGCTGGAATTGATCCTTTTGTCACCCAACCGACACCTCCTCCAGTCAAGACCAAGTGGGGAGATTTAGATGCAATTGGCACAGGGCAAGCTGAAGATCTCGATGCTACGGCTCAAGACCCACAGGTGGACTCTGGTATGCCTGAAGTGAATCCGTATGCAAGCATCGATGAGGGAAGTATGGTCAATCCATATTCATCTCATGAAGTTAGAGAAGAACCTTCTTCTTCTGGCTCCAAATGGGGCGATCTGGACGCGATTGGAACACCAGCAGCTAAAAGTGCAAATCAAGGTGGAATCGACCCATTCGTCACAAAAGCTACTCCTCCCCCAACTAACAGTAAGTGGGGAGATCTCGATGCAATTGGAACACCTGGTGCTAGCGCTTCTTCCGATGAGCCTGCTTCGCAAAGTCAGTCCCCTGCCGGTGGACTTGGTGGTGGGTTAGGAGGTGGATTCCAAGCCAAAGCTGGACTTGGAGGTGGAGGAGGTCTTGGTCTTGGTTCTTCTGGTGGAAGTAAAGGAAAATGGGGTGATCTGGATTCAATTGGTACTGGTCAAGCTAAGACACCTCAAGCATCTGCTGAAGATACGATTCCTCCATCAACTGCTTCAGCTGCCGCTAAAAGTGGTGGCGGTAAGTGGGGAGATTTAGACTCGATAAAAACTCCTGAAGTGCCGACTCCAGAGGCGGGTGGAGGAAGTAAATGGGGTGATCTGGATTCTATTCCGACTCCTAAAAAATCTTCCGCTCCTGCACCAGTGACAGATTTTGGTCATGAAGAATCAGCTCCTGTTCGAACGCCTATCCCGATGGGCACTTCGAAAGGTTCAAGTTCTCCAGCTGCTAAACAACGTTTTAGTGAACATTCAGAGCATGCCGGACGAATGTCCGGACTAAGAGAAGGTAAGGTTAAAGCAAAAGCCGCTGCTCCAGTTCAAATAGGTTGGGGCGTCTGGGGCGCTATTATAGCCATCATTCTTTTTGTCGCTGCAATCCTTCTTGCAGTTAAATTCTTTTTGTACTAAGAACTTAGTTGTCTAGCTCTTCGATTTTTGCAGCAAGGATAAAATCGTTCTCTGTGAGACCGTTGCTGAAATGTGTCCACAGTTCGACTTCTAATCTTCCCCAACCAATTTTGAGGTCTGGGTGATGGTCCTCTTTGTCTGCGATGGCTGCAATTTTGTTTGCCCGTTTCATTGCTTGATTGAAATCTTCGAAACTGTATAGTCGCTGTAAATGAAGGTCTTTGGTCAATTTCCAGCCAGGTAATTGCTCAAGAAACTCTTTTGCTTCTTGTTTGGTGAACGTGCGCATTTTTGAATGGCATGGAACGCATTTTTTTCTTGACAATGACATATTCTATAGGTTGGCAGGATACTCTTCTAAGTGTATCACTCTGGTCAGGTTTTGTTTGTTGCGCTCGAGTTTGAGCTTGAGTGTATCTCCAGCCTTTTTATTTTTGAGAATTGCTCGTACTTCTTGGGCGCTTTTGACTTTCTTGTCATCGACTTCTTTTATTGTGTCACCAATGACAATACCACTTACTGTAGCTGGACTGGAAGGAACTAGTTTTGCCACAATCACTGAAACAGGATTATTGTTGAGAGTGTGCGCCGCTTTTGGATCTTTGAGGATGTCTTCAAAATAGATACCTAAAAAGGGTCGACTGACTTTTTTATTTTCAATCAATGTTTTTGCAACAGACATTGCAAGATCGATTGGTACAGCTAGTTGGATGCGTTTATTTGCCAGCACTGCTTTTGCTATTACTCCGATTACTTCGCCATTCTGGTTGACCAGTGCACCGCCAGAATTTCCTTCTCCTACTCCGGCATCTGTCTGAATGTAGTTGACGTGATGGTCCAGGTGCAAATTTCGGTCTAAGGCACTGATGACGCCAGATGATATCGATTGGTCATAACCATACGGGCTGCCAATCGCAACGCAAGGATCGCCTGGTTTGAGTGATTTTGAATTAGATATTTTTGCCACGGGTAAATTTTGCGCTTCTATCTTGATGACCGCAAGATCGGTATAAGAGTCTTTGCCTACTATTTTTGCCGGAAATTCTTTTTTGTCTTTAGTTGTTACTCGCAGTAAATTGCCTTCTGGTACTACATGGTTACAAGTAAGAATGTAACCGTCGGCACCGATGATGATACCGCCTCCCTGAGCGCTCAAAGGTAAAGGCTTTGGCTTTTGCTGCTCGCCACTCGATTCTTTGAGTGTTTGTTCTGGATTGTAATTGGGTGTAGCGGCATCGACGTTGACTACACTAATCGAAGCAATTTCAACAGCTCTTGCAAATGAAGGTGGTAATTCGTTTAGCTTAATCTTTTGTTCTTCGGTCTTAATGCTTGGTTTTTGCAGATTTGGAAAAAGACTCAAGGCTATCGTGATGCCAAGAAACACGCCTGTTATCAAAATGCCAAAACAGTAAAGAGCAAGTTTGATATCGGGATATTTTCCCTCTTGCTTGGAGACTGTTTGATTACTGGGGTCTTTAGATTCTTGCATCTTTTCTTATATGCCCAATTGCTAAGGTACTTTTGGGACGAATACGACAAACTATAAGGATGCAGCAGCAAGAAACAACCACGCATAAGTTCAAATGGTCGCTCAGGCTGTGGATTTTGCTTGCATCTATGATCCTCTTTGCAATCTTGAATCTGCTAATTTACAGCGGTTCACTGGCGGCAGGACCACTTCTGGACGAACAGTACTTTATCGGACGGCTGGGACAAGATAGAAGTCAAGCGCAGAATTTGATTTCATTTTGTTTGGCGTTTAAAGGTTTTGTTTACGGCGATACTTCCGGCCCTCTTGCCGGACTTTTGCACACAACCTTGTTTAAAGGGCTTGGCGCATTGCGTCTTTTGGGGATATTTGTGCATTGGCTAAACGCCCTGCTTGTCGTAGCGATAGTTAGTCACGGCAATCAAACTCGCGAGAAAAGCATTTTTGGGTTTGTTTGCGGGTTGATTTTTCTTTTGTATCCACTAGCAACCGAAACAGTTTTTTATATGGGTGGCCCAAGCTATAGCATTGGAACTGGCTGTTTTCTTGGTGCATTTTTACTTTTTCTAGAAGCTAGACGTACGCTGTCGGTAGCTTTACTTGGTGTTTCCAGTTTGTTTTTCACTGTTTCAATACTGTTTGATCGTTCAATCTGGATAAGCAGTTTTGTCTTTTTGACTTATGAACTCATGCAAATGATGTTCATGCATGCAGAAAAAGCTAAATCTGCAAATCGTACCCAAACAGATGCTAAAACGAGTTTCGATCAGGAAGAAGATGCTGTAGATAAACTGCTTGAGCTTGAATCGGCAAGAGCTGAAGGTAAAGCAGAATCAAGCAATGTGAAGACTAAAACGGAAGAAGTATCTCCTGTTGCTCATCCTCTTTTCGATGGTCTTTTGCCTGTACTTCCCTTTGTGATTATTGGATGTATAGTCCCTCTGGGTGCGCTTCCAAGTACTGGCTCAGAAACCTTTTCGAAAGAAGTGACAGTAAATTGGCAGGATTGGCTTAAAGCTTTTCAAGTTTTATTCTTGCCCGTAAATTGGAATCATTTCACTGGAACGAGTCGTTATTACACATTTTTAGGCTGTGTTTATGCGGTTCCTTTGTTGAGTCTGGTTGCTGTTGTTTTAAGACACAAACATTTGCGTATGAATTTTGGCTGGCTCATTGTGTGGATTTTGGTCACTCTAGTTCCGCACCTGCACGCCTACACCCATAGCGTGACTTTTGGCGGTGTGCGCTGGTTTTATCATTGTTTGGCGCCATTATCAGTGGTGCTTGGGCTTGCTTTTGTTTCGCCATACATTCTGGTTAGAGAACTTTTGCCTCAAAAACGTTTTTTAAGAATATTAGCGTCTTTGGCTTCTGGTGCGCTTTTTCTGGTTTATGCATATTACATAAGTTGCTTGAGCTTTAAAGATGTGCACACTTACAGATCGGGATCACGCCAGACAAGAGTTTTTCAAGACAGCATAAAAAATCTGGCAGAAAGAGAACAAACAGATTATGTTCTTGTTCGCAACGTGCCTGATATAGTGAGCGTTCACCCCAGTGTTTCTTTGTTCAGCTTGAGTATATACGATGGAAAAACCGCTGCATTGAAATCACCAGATGTTTCTGGTGGCAAACTGAAAAAACTTCTAAATGACCAGCTTAGTAAGTATAAAGCGATGACCTGTCATTTCGAGCCTGATTACAAGGGAATCGTATCGTGCGACATGATGAAAACTTCTTACGAAAATACTTTTAGACAGGCGTATTTTCTTGAGGCACTGACTCCCCCGCTGAAATACTGGCGTACTGGAAACTATGACCCGGCGACCAATGAATTTACATTGTTCAGCAATAACGAATTTCGTCCGACAGTGAGCTTTCAGACGAACTGTGTTTCTAATGTCAACACCGATTTTATTTATATCGATGCTCGTATCACTGCACCTAAATCTTCGATGGGGCAGGCAATTGATATGGGTTATACAACCTCGTGGTGCAATGATTTAGAAACCAGAGATCGCTATATGAAAGTAAAGGCGATAATCAACGACGACCAGTTCCACAGATATTATTTCCCAGCTGATACCACTGGTTTTCTTTCAAATGGTTATATAAAGCAACTCACATTTAGCTTTCCAGCTGCTGCAAAAGTGACAATAAAAGATCTTGGTACCACAAGAGCACCAGATCAAAAACCTGAACTCGATATTGTATTTGCTGGAGATACCTCACAAATGCCTGAGTATTGCGACCCATTCTGTCGCCAATACACCGTTTTACCCGAGCTTGGACTGTGTTATCTCGATGCGAAAAATAGTGTAATTAAGTTGAGCTTTGATGCAAGTAAAATCAAAGATGCTAAAAGAGTCGGACTCGAATACACACTATGTCAGCCTGGAAAGCACTTTAACCCTCATCTCGTTGATACTTATGAACCTGGCGCGACTGGTAAGAAAATTCAGGATGGTACCAGCGGCAGTATTGAGTTTTCAATGGCTGATTTAGAAAAGCCGGGTTTTTATGCATTACGCTTATTTGCTGAGAATAGCTCGGGGCAAACGATTGGTCTTGCAAGTGACACCATTTATTGTCTGGCACAATTCCAAAAAGGAGCAAAAAAATGACATCGACCAAAGTTCCTATAGATATGGACGGACTTTTGTTTGCCTGGCGAGATGACTCTCCAGACAATATTTATTATCTTGATATCGAAACTGGGGATGTAAATCTGGTAAATAGAGGGTTGCTCGACCTCAAAGATTTGACCAACGAAATCGAAATTAATAGAGAGCGTTATTTGTATCTGCCAAAACCTTCATCTGACCAGATGAAAGGCGATTTGCGCGACTTTATGAAAACTATCGATGACAAAGAGAAGCTGAAAATACTCGACATGGCATTTGAAAGTTCGCATGTGCTTGCTGGATTCAAAAAGATTCTAAGTGGATGGCAAGGTCAGAAGGAAGCACTTGATGACTTTCTTGCTGCTCGGACACATCTCAGGGTTAGACAGTGGCTAGAAGCTAATTGCCTGGTCGCAACCGAACGCAGCGACCAGTTAGAGCTGCACGATCAAACTGATTTTTCACCAGAAGCTTAAACTGTAATTTTTACCAGGGTGTTTTGTTCAAATCTTTTGGAAACGGATTTGAGCTTCCACTCGAGCTGCCGCCCCAAAAATTGTCGCCGGTCGAATAGGGTTTTGGCGCTGGAACGTATGATGGGGTATCTGAGGCGTAATAGCTTCCAGATGAAGTCGAGTCTGTGCTTGAAGGGCTGTAATAATTGCCTGACGCTTTGCTTGGCGCTGATTGGAATACTGGACCTTCAGACAATGTGCCGAGTTTCTGATTTGCTTGGTGTGTTCTCATCATTCCATAACCACCAGGCGAAAAGAGCGGTGAAGCATAGCCACCAATGCCGCCAAAACCACCCATTGTGTACACATTGCCAAGCCCCGTTCCCCAGCCGGAACCCCATCCACCATATCCGCCGCCAAAGCCTCCAATTCCAGAGCCCATAGCTCCGTAATATGGAAGTCCCAGTCCAAAATTTCTTGCACCGCCTATAAAGGGAACAGCCGGAATTACAGGCAGAACTGGAGTCACTGCAGGAGACCCGAAACTGAATATTCCCGGTCCAGGAAGGTTGGTAGAGTTGGAGCTAGAACTAGGGGTGGAAATAACGGTAGGTGGCGTGTATTTGGGTGCTTGAACCCATGAGCCCTGAGGGATGAGCGAACCTTGGGGGAGAGTGAAAACTGTGTTGCCGGAATAATCTCCGGCCATTGCCTTTTGACTATTTAAAAGAGTCAGAGCAAGAATTCCTGCGATAGCCAATTTTTTTTGCAACATAGGTTATTTCACTGCCTTTTATCGCGAAATTAGGGGTGTGCGCCGAATATCGGACTGGTATGCTACCTAATATAACAGGCACACTAACCAGGGTCGATATTTACAATGCTCGATATTCATAAAATGATTGAGGATATTGAGCAGAAGGGCGTCAAAGACAAACGCGTTCTTGGTGTGATGGAAACCATTCCTCGACATGAATTCGTACCCAAAGATATTAAATCTCGAAGCTATGACGACAGTGCTCTTCCTATTGCTGAAAGTCAGACTATCTCACAACCATATATAGTGGCATATATGACTTCGGCATTGATGTTGAAACCAACCGACAATGTTTTAGAAGTTGGTACTGGATCCGGA
The DNA here is from genome assembly GCA_964572515.1 of uncultured Candidatus Obscuribacterales bacterium. GTDB lineage: Bacteria > Cyanobacteriota > Vampirovibrionia > Obscuribacterales > Obscuribacteraceae > Aved-18. The sequence continues at coordinate 69,062 of CAZNEW010000004.1, forward strand.
TATCAAACAGCAGTGCTGGCGGAGCTCTGTAATCGAGTATGCACAATTGAGTTGAATGAAAATCTTGCTACTCAAGCACGATTAGTCCTGAATAAATTGAAGATAGACAATGTCGACTTCTTTGTGGGTGATGGATTTGGTGGCGTTAGTCAGAGTGCGCCATTTGACGCAATTATAGTCACTGCTGCACCGACATTTTTTCCAGAGCGGCTTGCATCGCAGTTGAGAGAAGGCGGTCGTATGATAATCCCAATTGGTCCCAATGTCGATGCAAAAAGAGCTGACGAAAGTGAAGACTCTTATCAGTGGCTATATTTACTAAAAAAAGTAGACGGACAATTGTTTCAGAAAAGACTGATCCCTGTGCGTTTTGTGCCGATGGTTCAAAGAATTTGACCTTTAGCGGTGAGGCATATTTATGGCGCCAGTCCATACCTGGTGTTTGATTTTCCAGGTGCCATTCTCCATGATCATTTCAACCCTGACTTTTGCAGGTGTAAGTTGACCAAATTCAAGTCCAATTCCAGTCCCTTCGATAAAAGCAAGATCGCCCACAATTTCTTCGCGCACTAATTTGAACTTGGCTACATAACCTTTTTTCCAGCGCTTGAAGGCATCATATCTTTCGCGACCATCCAGACTTTCGAGGTTTGTTCTGGTGCGCTCGCACAAAAAAGGCGAGAACTGACGCAAGTCTTTTGCCCAGTAAAGCGCCTGTAAATAAGCACGATATTGATCGTTTGGTCTTGCTCCTCCAGCACACATCACCTGTGGTGCATGCGACACGAGCATGAACAAAAGAATCAGGGTTGAAACTAAGAGCTTTATTCTCATGTTCTTACTTTACCGCAAGTTTCTTCCCGCTGCTTTTGCCCGAAGTGGCGAAGACTGGAGTTACCCATTTTTTGTAACGGTCTATTTTGCCGCGAGTTACTTTGGCGTACATATCAAAAATTTTGCGAGTGACAGGACCGGTTTTACCATCTGCTACGGCTCTGCGATCGATTTCTAGAATCGGAGCAATCTCGGCTCCTGTACCACAGAAGAATACTTCATCTGCTGTGTACAATTCGCTTCTGTCTATGGTGCGGATTTCAGTTTCGATGCCAAATTCATTTTGAGCAAATTCCATAATGGTCCGTCTTGTAATACCTTCAAGGATATTGCCGTAGCCGGGTGAAGTAACCAGCTTGCCGTCTTGGACCATGAAGAGATTCATGGCTGAGCCTTCAGATACGTGTCCGTTTTGGTCGAGCACGATAGCATCGTCGAATCCTGCGCAAATTGCATCTGTTTTCGCAAGCGCGGTGTTTGCATATGAACCAGAAACTTTAGCTCTGGGTGGAATGGCATTATCGTCCACTCTACGCCAGCTAGAGACCATTACTTTGAGTCCTTCGTCTACTTTGAAATATGCACCAAAAGGTGTGGTGAAAATACAAAATTCGGAAGGATTGTCTTGTAAGCCGGGACCTACGCGCAGACTGGCTTTGTATGAGAAAGGACGAATATATGTATCTGTTTTTGGTTTGTTCATTTGTAAGAGTTTCACTACGATATCGCATAACTCTTCGCTTGAATATTTGTTTTCGATACGCATGATTTTGATGCTTTTCTTCATACGGTCGAAGTGTTCTTTCATTCGAAATATATAGAGTTCTTGTTCTTCTTCGTTCCAATAGGCTCGGATGCCTTCGAAAACGCCGGTGCCATATTGCAAGGCATGAGTCTTAATGCTTATTTTGGCGTTGTCTATGGGTACATAGTCGCCTTCAAAAAATGCGTATTCGGTGTTTTTGGTTTCGGAACTCAAGGCACTACCTCTTTATAATTTTCCTTCGCAAAAGGCGATTCTGTCTTCTAAAGCTTGGCGATTGCTGGCTTCTGGAGCCAGTTCTTTATATCGTTTGTATGAATTGACAGCATCCTGCCATTGATTGTCGAATTCATAGCATTGACCCAGATGGTAGAAAGCTTCGCCAAAACTTGGTTCTACCTGGGTCGCAAGCAAAAATTCTTTTTTTGCGGCATCATGCTGACCTTTCTTTTTCAAAGCTTCTCCCAGAGCAGAGTGGCATTTTCCCGAACTTGGGTTTTTGTTCACTTTGCCCTGGAAGATTTTGATTGACTCGTCGATGTTTCCCATTTTCAGCTCGTGATAGCCTTTTTCGAGCTCTTTATTCCAATCTTTGTCTTTGGCCATAGCCTGACCAGATGTAGCCAGTGCTGCCAGGATCAATAATAGGACTAAATTCTTTCGGTTAGCTTTCAATGGGATTGTCCTCAACTAATTTGTTGCAAGTGAGTCTTACTGAGCACCTTTGCCGTCTTTGCCCAATACTACGGCAGAAACGTCGGTTGTAACCATTTTCACAGTGTCACCGATTTTTACTCCAGCACCTTTGACGATGTCACCGGTAGATGAAGCGTCATCTACTTCTTTGAGTGTAATTTCAGCTACTGTGTTCATGATTTCTTTGATCACGTTACCTGTGTCGGGGTCGCGGATTGTTTTGACCGGACGCTCGATATGCAGTTTGGAACCGACTTTGAGTCCGTTCTTTTTGCCTAGGTTGACTGTGACAGTGGTGCCAGTGACGTCGGCAATTTTACCGGTTACGTTTTTGGCAGCAAGCGAAGCGTTATCTGGAAGCTTGTTGGCATAAGCCAGAAGCTGGGTTCCAATATCGTCTACAGCTTGCATGGTTGCTTCACCAGCGATGGTGGTAGCGAAGTCGGACGAACCCCAACCTGCTTCTCCACCGGACCAACCAGAACCGCCCCAGAGGTCAGTGCCGGATCTTTGTGACTTACCAACACCGTGGACAGCGCCAAGGATTTCTCCAGTGGTCACGTCGATGATGCGAGCATCAAGCGCAACTTGTACTTTGCTTTTCTTGACTGAAACGCCACCAAAGGCTCCACCAAATCCGCCAACGTATGGAATGTAGCGGGTGGCTGCTCCGACGCCTGCGCCAACGTTTGTGTTTTTAGATTCAAAACCAAACTGTGTGACTGTGCCAACGACGATTGCATCGATACTGAGCAATTTACCGATTTTGATAGCGGTCGATTGATCGGCGCGGTCTGAAACCGAGAAATTTTGTTCTTTCAAAATCGAGTCGAGCATTTGACGTTCGATGATCGAATAGGTACCGTCATTCACCAGTTTGGTGATGAGCAGAGTAGTGATACCTTTACCCACGTCGACTGTGCCGACATTGGTCTGTACTGCTCCATATTCAAACGGCAGGATAGCCAGTTTTCTTTTTTGGCCAGCTTGAGCGGCCATTGGGAAAACCAGACTCCAGACGAATGCGAAGCTTAGAAGAAGTGCACTGAATTTGCGCAAAAACATTTAACTCTCCCGAGAATATCTCTGATGTCATAAACGGAGTTACCGTACAGTTTAACCGCACAGAGAGTTAATTTAGCCGTGATTTGATTTAATTCTTTATTTAATCTGCGAGCGTACTTTGGCTTGTGCGTTCTCAATAGCTTTTTTCTCAAGCTCAAGAGCCCGATCCAGAGCCTTCAAATCAGCTTGTTTTCCGTTGCTAGCTGTGGCTTGCGGCTTCTTATTTTTTGCTAATGCAGGTTTTTTCTTGCCGCCGCCAATGCTAGCTAAGAGTGCACTGGCTCTACCTTTGTAACGAGATTTTGCCGGTATAGCTTTTAGCAATGCAATAGCCTGTCCGGATTTGCCCGATTTGATCAGTGAATGCGCCTTAGCCAAGTTTTCTTTGGCCTGTTTTTCCATTGCGAATTCTTCCATCAAGTTGCGCACATTCTGGAAGTGAGGCGAATCTGGAGTGACAAGGCGCAGGGCGTTGATTGCACCATCGAATTCTTCCTGGTCAGCAAGCATTTGACCCTGAATCACTTTTTCTCTGGTCTCCATTTCGGTGGTGACTGCATTTTCTATTGGTCCAATGGCTCGTTCTGAAGCACCACTAATAACATCTCGTGCTGCTTTGTCTACAAGCGCTTTGTTAAGTGGAGTACCTGGGCTGAGTGAAAAATCTTGATTGTATTTTTGTACAGCCACTGTCGAAATAACGTGCCCACCAGTTGTTTTGATCAGTACTGTGCCGTTATATCTTATTTGACCGGATGTTTGATCCATGAATTCTTTGATGTTGCAAACGACATACCAATCAGGGTTTACAGTCGAGAGCGCGATATTTTGATTTGCTGAAAGTGAGCTCGAGATTCGATCTACGATTTCTTGTTCGATACCAGAACCGCCACCAGGAACTACCGCGATGCGAACAGGTGGTGCTCCGGCAAAGGCTGCCTGAGCCATCACAACTATTCCTATAATAGCGACCGCAATTTTTTTCAAGAACTGCACTTTTCAATCCCCCTTATTTATGGCTTACAACTTCTCTGACTTTTTCCAATGCTTCATTTATTCGTGAAGGGTCTTTCCCTCCAGCTTGCGCTAGATCTGGTCTGCCGCCGCCCGAGCCACCAACTATTTGAGCCATTTCTTTGACCAGATTACCAGCATGAATACCGGCTTTGACCGAAGCGGTCGAAGCTCCCATTACAAGCGACACTTGATTGGGTCCAGTAGAGCTTGCAAGAGCTGTTATGTAATTATCGCCAGAATCTTTGATGATACTTGCAATAAGTTTCAGTTGGTCTGGAGTGTATCCTCCATCGTTGAGAGTAGCGCTAACGAATTTGAATTGACCCACTTGCTGGGCTTTGTCTTTCAATTCGCGTGCCTTGTATGTCATCAATTTTTCTTGCAATGCTTCGTTTTGTTTTTCACGAGCTTTCAAGTCTGATTGCAATTTTTCAATCTGTCCGCCGATATCGGCAGGCTTCACTTTGAGCTTGTCTGAAACTTCGCCAAGCGTTTCTATTTGTTTGCTTATGTAGTCCCAAGCCTTTTTACCAGACAACGCCTCGACGCGTCTGACACCAGATGCAATACTGCCTTCAGAAACGATTTTGATCATACTGATGTCGCCAGTGGAGTTGACGTGTGTCCCGCCACAGAACTCCAGGCTGAAATCGCCCATTTTTACAACCCGCACCAGATCGCCATATTTTTCACCAAACATCGCGATGGCGCCAGTTTGTTTGGCTTCAGCAAGCGACATTTCTTGTGTTTCAGTTTTTGTATTGCTGCGTACCCACTCATTCATGAGCGATTCTATTTTGAATAACTCTTGTTTGGTGGGTTGTCGCTCAAAACTGAAATCAAAGCGCATTGCATTTGGACCGACCTGTGAACCTGCTTGCATCACATGTTTGCCAAGCAACTGACGAACTGCTGCATGGAATAAGTGGGCAGAGCTGTGGTGTAAAACAGTGCTTTCTCTGTTTTCTACATCTACTTTGGTCTGGAATTTATCGTCGAGTCTTACAAAGCCGCCAAGGACGCGACATCTGTGGATGTGTAAGCCTTCCGACTTTTTGGTGTCCAACACTTGAACAGATGCATCGTTATTGAACAGAAGACCTTTGTCGCCCAGCTGACCGCCGGATTCGGCATAGAATGGAGTTGCATCAAGAATGATGTCCACTTCTTCGCCTTCTTCTGCATGGTCGACCATTTTTCCATCTTTTAATATGGCTAAAACGCTGCTTTCACCTACCAGTCCTTTGTAGCCTGTGAAGCTCGTTGCGCCGTGCTTTTTCAATATATTTCCAAGCGCTTCGTCTCCAGTCATGATCACATTGAATTTGCTTACAGACGATACCTTTTCGTGCTCTTCGCGCGCTTTGGCAAATCCTTCAATGTCTACTGTTTTGTCATGCTCTAATGCGATTTCGCTTGTAAGTTCGAGAGGAAATCCGTAAGTGGCGTACAGGTTGAATACTACTTCGCCTGGTAGTTGTTTTTCTTTCTTGGAAAGCAGATCTTCTAGAATACTCATGCCGCGGTCTATTGTTTTAGCGAATTTGTTTTCTTCGTCTAGAATGACCTGGGCAATTTGTGCCTGATTATTCTTGATTTCAGGATAGGCTTCACCATATACAGTGGCTATGACAGGAACCAGTTTGTGGATGAATGGTTCGTTCATTCCAAGCAAACGTCCAAAACGAGCTGCACGTCGCGTAAGGAATCGAAGTACATAACCGCGTCCCACATTGCTAGTGCGCACGCCGTCGCCAATAAGAAAACTGACGCAGCGAGCATGGTCGCATATGATTTTTAAATAGGTATCTTGTTTCTCTGGAAGCGGTCGTTCCTTTTCTGGAGTCGCTTCATTCCAGGTGGTGCCGGAATATTTTACTCCAGACAATCTACAGACTTCGTCCAGAATAGGCTGGAACAAATCTGTTTCAAAAGTGTTTTTCTTGCCTTGCAACACCATTGAAATTCGCTCTAGACCAGCTCCGGTGTCTACATTTTTCTTTTCGAGCGGGGTGAATTTGCCGTGTTCGTCTTTGAAAAATTCCATGAAAACAAGGTTCCAGATTTCCATAAACCTGTTTCCGTCTTCAAAATCGACTTTATCGGGGTCGGCATTTTTGTTGGTGCTGAATTCTGGTCCGCGGTCTACATAAATTTCAGAGCACGGTCCGCAGGGTCCTGTAGGACCTGGAGGTCCCCAGAAATTGTCTTTCTTTGACATTTTGAAAATGCGCTCAGGAGGCAATCCCACTACTTTATGCCAGATTTCGTAAGCTTCTTCATCAGCTCCAATACCCATTTCTTCATCGCCTTCAAATACAGTTACGATGAGTCGTTTGGGGTCTAGCTTCAAATGTTCGGTGACAAATTCCCAGGACCAGGGAATGATTTGACGTTTGAAATAGTCGCCAAAACTGAAATTGCCAAGCATTTCAAAAAAGCTATGGTGGCGTGTTGTACGCCCGATATTCTCGATATCAGAATCTTTGCCGCCTGCCCGAGCACATTTTTGAACAGTTACAGCGCGTGGCGGGTCTGTTGCTGGCGCATTGCCAAGGAAAATCGGTACAAACTGAACCATTCCCGCTGAAGTCAAAAGCAGCGTAGGGTTATCTGGAATCAAACTGGAACTTGGCAAATGCAAGTGTCCTTTTTTGTCCCTGAAGAAGGAAATAAATTCAGAGCGAATCTCGGCACCAGAGCGAACCACAAAGACCTCCTCGATCAGCCGTAAGAGTTACGGATCCCGCGTGTTTTGGAAGTATTCATTATAACTTAGGCCAGGCGTCTTTTAGTTTTTATTGATGTCAATATGTTCGATTTTCGCAAGTTATCTTAAGATGGTGTTAAGTTGGGGATTGGGTTTTGAAAGTCAAAAAAGTCCTGGTTTTGCGTAAGCGGACCACTTATCAAATTCAAGTCGAGGATTATCACGAAGAGCGCTTCGTCAAACTGCTTGAAGAAAAAAGCGAAATCGTAAAGCGAGTATTGACCGCTCACAATGAGCACCTTGCTACAGTCGAGGCTATTCATACTGAGCTTGAACGTCAAAAAATCGAATATGTTTCAGTAGCCCGATCAGAGCTAATAGACCCAATTGAAGACGTGGATTTAGTAATAGCCGTGGGCGGAGACGGCACTTTTATCGACGCTTCGCATTTTCTTGAAGACATTCCGTTGCTTGGAGTCAACTCTTCCAGGTCTTCGTCTTATGGTCATTTTTGTCTGGCTCAAAGCGAAAATTTTCCTTCCATTCTCGAGCAGATTCGCCAAAATGAAATAGAACCCACGCATATAATGCGTCTGTCCTTGACTTTGAACGGTCATCAGTTGCATCAAAAAGCTTTGAACGAAGTTCTGATTGCACACACAAATCCTGGTGCCACCAGTCGATACATAATGAGTATTGCTGGAATAAAAGAAGAACAACGGTCCTCTGGGGTGTGGATAGGCACCCCAGCTGGCTCTACTGGCTCACTGCGTTCGGCAGGAGGCGTGGTCCAGGATATTTTCGCCGATCAGTATCAATATCTGGTTCGAGAGGCGTGTCAAAGACCGCATGAAAACTGGAATCTATTAAAAGGGCTACTGAACAAAAACGAATCAATCACGATGACTTCTGAAATGCGTCTTGGAGCCATTTTTATTGATGGACCGCACGTCGAATATCCTTTTACGCTTGGTGACAAGCTCGAGATAAAGCCGTCTAGATACGATTTGGCAACTTTTATCGATCCAGACCTGAACAAGATTTTTAGTCATTGTGAAAGTTTGCAGGAACAAAAGAAGTGAGCGATAACCAGCCGCAAAATTCGCCTGATCCGCAGGCATTTTCGCTCTTTCAAGAGGTTGATCCTTTAATTGGAACAACTATCGATGAGCGTTTTCGAATACTCGAATGTATTGGAAGAGGAAGCCTTTCGGTAGCGTACAAAGCTCGTGATACCAAAGTTGGTGAACTCAGAGTTCTTAAAAAGGTGCACAAGCACATTTCGGATAATATTCGAAGCTTGAAAGCGCTAGAAACAGACTTGAAAAAAATGCTTACTAATTGTCAGAGCCAGCATTTAACTTCATATGTGGACGTTTTTGTCAGTGCTACAAATGACCTCTATCTGATTTCTCCAAGCACACCGCAAGTAAATCTTGAATCGGTTTTGACAAAGGCTGGAAGACTTTCGCTGCCAGACGCTTTATCTCTTGCTAAAAGTGCTGTTCAAGCATTGTGTGAGGGGCACAAACTTGGCTACTTGCACAAATCGATGAAGCCAAGCAATTTTGTTTATCTCGATGGTGAGCCTGGACCCGGAACTTTTGGTGCAGTTAAACTAGCTGATTTTGGAGTGGCTCAGCTGATTGGAAATCATTCTGTATCTAAGAGTCAGGTGCAATTCATGACTCATGGCAGAGAAACGATGGGCTCTCCCATGTATTTCAGTCCCGAAATGTGTCAGGGTTTGAATAGTGACGCACGCTCAGACATTTATTCTTTCGCCTGTGTGATGTATGAAGTACTTACAGGCAAACCGCCTTTTGTTGGTAAAAACGCTATAGAGACTGCTTACAAACACTTGAAAGATGAGCCTGCGGCGATGAATCTTATTGAGTGGCAGGAAGGCGATGAGCAGCTTTGTAAGCGCATAGAAAGTATTTTCGATAAGTGTTTAAAGAAAGAGCCTGAAAACCGCTATCAAAGAGCAACAGAATTACAGCAAGACCTTGATTTAGCTCAAACTGCTACAGAAGATGAATGGCAAGCAAATGCGCTGGCATTGCAGGCGCCTCAAAAGCTGATTGCTGGCAAATATGTTCTTCCCAAATTCAGCAGAAACACTGTCATTATCCCTGTTTTGGCTGGGTTGGGAATTCTTATTGGAGTATCGGCGTTATGGCTGTTTGTTGTTGCAAATAATTTTAATAGTTCAATTAGCAAATACCCTGCTTTTAACGACAATGAAATGTGGCTGGTTGCAAAAAAGGTCAATCAAACAAATAAAGAAAGTTTCAACGCAAGGCGCGACACCGCCCTTGATGCTTTGCAATTAGTACGCTCGGAGCATGGCATCAATTCAGAAGATTATGCCGGTGCACTTGCTGCATTAGTCGAACTTTACGCAAACTCGGGCTATTGGAAAGAAGCTCAAAAAAGGCTGACCGAAATGCTTGATGTGACCGAGAGAGTCAAAGGACCGTGGCCAAAGTCTCAGCTCTATCGAATTCTCTCGTATTGCCAGTTTATGCAAAACGACTATGAAGAGTCAGAAAAATCAGCAAACGAGACACTCAAGCTTATGGCAGAAGAAAAAGTGCCTTCGGCGATGACTATTCAGCCGCTGAATATTCTTGGAGATATCGCATCTTCTAAAAATGAATACGACAAAGCTGTAAGTGCTTACGAGAAACTTTATCAGGTCGTTTCGACTATCAAAGAAGAAAAGCCAAGCAACTTTTGTGATACAACCAGTCGACTTGCAGATGTATACAGACGCAGAGGCGACCTTGCACCTGCAGAAAAGTATTACAACGAAAGTTTGGTCTGGTGGGAAACGCACGGCAAAATTCCAAGTTTATATGCCACCAAGAGTCATTACGGTCTTGGACTGGTTCTTGCCAAACAAGGAAAGAATGCTCAGGCGGAAGAAGCACTGTCAAAAGCAATGAAATTGGCGCAAAATTTTCCAGGCAAAAAATCTGGTCTAATGGGCGCTATCAAGAAAAAATATGTAGAGCTTTTATGGAAAGACAAACCGCTTGAAGCAATCAAGCTGTGCATGTCCGAAAAAACGTAAAACACTTTAACTGTAAGAAGCAAGAACTTTGCAGCGCAAGTCGTCAACCTTTTGTGCTGTCTTAAATTCGCGATTGGTTTCGTGCAAATCTTTGACTCGGTCTACTCTGAAAAGAAGAATATCTCTCTTTTGATGACAGTATGCAACTAATAACCAGATGCCATTTTCTTGCAAGAGCACAAGCGGATCGATAGTTATTTTGTCTACTGTTTCGCGACTCACACTGTAATATTGAGCTTCCAGGCTCAGATGGCGTAAGAGCGATTTTTCAAGCACAGGTAATTTGTCGTCAACCGAATACATTGGATAGACGAAACTGGCTTCGCGCAGAGTTTCTTCAAGCTTGCTGTGTTCGCTTGAATTTGGTTTGATTTGAAAAGTAGTCGAAGATTGCTGCTGAGGCGCTTTTGGATTTTGTTGTTTGAAGAAATCATAGCCAAAAAATTCATCAGTTTCTGCCTCGAGCAAGGCTTGTTCGAGTTCTTCGAGCTCTTTCTCGTCCAGATCTTCGCAACCAAGCATCGAATCTATGATTGCATCTGCAAATTCATCAGACATAGTTTCTATAGAAGGATAAACCAGCTCAGAAAGCTTGCTTATGATATTGCTTACAAGCTCGTCCTTTTGCTGACAGCGGATTGTCACTCCGGCAACCAGTTTATCGAAGAGTTTAGCGCTTGTTAGAAGCAGAAGAATCTCTTCCTGAGTCAGTTTTAGTGGCTTTTCTTCTGGCATGTTTTCCCTTCTGGAATTCTTCTGCAGAATTTATAGTGCTGGTTCGTCTGGGAACTAACATTCCCATTCCACATGTTCTTCTTGTTCTAGCCTAGCATCGACAAGGAAAATGCGGAAGTTGCTCAGAGAACCTATTTATTTTCAGCCGCAGCTTACATGCGCTCCGGAGCCGAAACACCTATTATTTTGAGGGTATTAGCCAATACTTGCCTGGTAGCCATTATCAGCCCTAGTCTCGATCTTGTTACTGATAAATCCTCGGACAAAACGCGCGAAACCTCGTAGAAGCGCTGCAAATCGCACGCTATCTCATACGAATAACGAGCTATTCGTCCCGGCTGCATGACGCGTGCAGCTTCTTCTACTTCGTCAGGTAGACCGGCAAGACGTAAGACCAGTTTCTTTTGAGCGGCAAAAGCTTCGGGATTATCGGATTCATTATCGAAAGTGGAATCGAATAAGTGTTCGTCTTTGCCGTAAGCCTGCTCGATTTGTAACATCTGCTCTGCGCTTACTCTTGGTGGATTCATTTTGCCTGAATCAGAATCGAGATATTCTTCACAGGCTCTTCTTAAAATCGAACAACAGCGCGCATGTGCGTACTGAATATAAAATGCAGGATTGTCTTTGCTTGTTTTTTTAGCAAGCTCGAGATCGAAGTTTATAGGATTGTTTGGATTGGATTCTGCCAGATAATATCTGACTGCGTCGGCTCCAACTTCTTCTAGCACCTCGTCTAGCATAACCACGGTGCCCATTCTTTTAGACATTTTGACCGGTTTACCGTCACGATTGAGATTAACAATCTGGGTCAAGAGAACATCGAGTTTAGCTGGGTCTTCTCCAAGCGCTTTGATAACCGCTTTTAGCCCCGGAACCTGTCCGTGGTGGTCAGCGCCCCAGATATTGACCATGAGGTCGTAACCACGTTTGTATTTGTTTAAATGATAGGCCGCATCGTTTGCAAGATAAGTGGTCGCTCCACTCGATTTTTTCAAAACTCTATCGCGCTCGTCGCCCAACTCTTTTGCTTTGAGCCAGAAAGCTCCTTCAGAATCGTAGGTATAGTTGAGCTTAGACATTTGCTCAAGAGCTTCATCTACTTTGCCTTCTTTGTGCAGACTCGTTTCAGAAAACCAGGTATCGAATTTGACCCCAAGGCTTGCAAGCAGTTTTTCCTGGTCAGCTCGAAAATATTCTTTTACTATGTCACCAAGTTCTTCTGGCGTAGATAATTTGGATGCGTCGTACTCGCTCATCGCTTTATCTACCAGAGGCGATAGCGATTCTTCTGGATAACCATCTTCGGGATAATCAACTGAATTGCCTAGTTTTTTTTGATAACAGGCAAAAGCACTTTTGGCCAGTTTGTTAATCTGCTCACCACAATCGTTGATGTAAAACTCTTGCTCTGTGTGCCATCCGGCAAATGCAAGCAAATTGGCTAGGCTGGAGCCAAGAATCGCGTTTCGACCATGTCCGATGTGCAAACCACCTGTAGGATTGGCTGACACATATTCGATTAGAATTTTCTTGCCGTTTGGTTTGCCCTGTCCAAAATTACTGCCGGCACTTGCTATTTGATGAATGATATTGGACAAAAACGTCTTGTCGAGCTGAAAATTGAGAAATCCAGGTTGGGCAGCTTCCACTTTCATAGAGCCACTACCGTTGGTGCCGACTCTTTGAATATAGTCTTTGAGTGTTTCGGCAATTTTCATCGGAGCAAGTTTCAAATGTCGTGCAAGTTTGAGTGAAACACCGCAAGCAAAGTCGCCGTGCGATTCCATTTTCGGTTTTTCAATGAAAATAACCTCTGGACACTCGCGGCTCGATTGGAAAGTGCCTTCATCTACAGCCATTTGATAGGCTTTCTTGATTTTTCCTTCGAGCTTTTCTTTAACCATGATTTTGCTTCCAATAAATGCGTAGCCAGATTTTTTAGATTTCCTATCATAAGCCAAACTGGCAGCCAGGTCAGGATATTGAAAACTTTGTTGAAGGGTTTATCTATCTGATAGAGTAGACTTGTCTTATCTAGTCGAGGTTTTTATGTACGATTGTCCTGCCTGTAGGGTTCCACTGCATGGATTTGAAGAAGTCTGTCCGTCTTGCGGTACAAAGCAGAAGGTCAGAATCACCGAAGGCGGCGGCAAACGCACAAGCGCTTTATTTGCTGGACAACAAAAGGCTAAAGGTCCCAACTATATGCCTGTCCTTGTCATTATTCTGATTGGCGGAATTCTAGTATTCTGGCTGGCACAATCGAGCTGGGTTGGACAGGTGATGCGTCGCGGTCCGGTTCAAGAAGATCCACTTGAAAAGATTACTCCTATGCAAGCGCGCCAGATGGTAGCTTCTAAGATAAATGAAAGTCTTACTGCTATTGGAGCCAAAGGTACAGTAACCTGGGCTCAACATGGCGGCGGTGGTCCTGCCGACATCAATTTCAATGGTCCAGTTGAAATTACTGTTGAGACCCAACTTTCGGATCCACAATTGCGTTTTCAAATCATGGACCCAATAAAAGATCTGATGTACAAAGCTCAAGTTCTTTCTATCGTGGTCAAAGACACAAAGAAGAATGCCACCTGGACTCGCAACGTATCGATGCCTGCAGCATCGCAGCAGGGCGAATCTGCACCTAGTGCGCAAGAATAAGAGACTCTTCGTTATTGTTTGTGCGCAGAGTTAGTTTTGTTGCTTCTTTGAAGGCTCGCTCAGGCAATTCGACTGGCAATACAAAGTTTCCGCTTCCAGTAAAACAGAGTCTTAACTGTTGTTGGTGAAAGAGTTCGTTTTTGGCATTGAACAATTGCACAAGCAATGAATCGCAAGCTGAATTGCCGTCTTTTCTTACCCAAAGAAGATCCACTCTCTTTCCAAAAGGAGTGCTTTCAATCTGGTATCCATAAAGCGACAGGTTCGAATCGAAACTTTTTTGAGTGAGTGTAAACGACTTCTTTTCTTTCAGCCTTGCTAATTGGCTATTGTTTAAATTCTGAATTTTGTCTTGAACGAAATATGTGCTTGAGCAAAGTAAAATCAATGAAATAGCGATGTTGAGGTCAAATTTTGGCAATAGTTGTTTAAGCCCGATTTTCTCCTTATTTGCCATTTGGGCAAAAAGTTTGCGAGCAGGACTCTCCCATAATTTGTAACTCAAAAAACTCAAGCAGAAAAGAATAATCAGATAAAAACAAAAAGCCCGAAGCGAGCGCTCATGCGGTATATAGGCATAGAAGATTTTTATCAGTGGAAAATGCCATAGATAAATTGCAAAGCTGATCTCACCAAGCAGCACTAAATATGGTGCGCTTAAAATCTTGGATAAGTATCCGCGCTCCAGTGCAAGAACGAATATCAGTGCTGCAAAAAACACTATTACAAGTCCCGATTCTCTAAGCCAGTAAGAGCCGGCGTTAGAAATGAACGAAATGTTTTTTGCTGCATTTGCAATGTACGAAGTGTTCCAGATTGCCACAAAAACCGCCAGTAAAGCTGCTAGTTCAAGAAGAGTCGCACTGGTTGTATTTAGTTGCGATTTGATTTTGTCTTTGTTTTGTCTGAAAAAACAGCCCATATAGACACCAGTGCAAAAGTCGAAAATTCGCACTAGCGGGTATACGCCAAGAAGAGCTTCAAGGCTTGCGATATCAGTACCAGTTTGGGGCAGGTCAAAAGCATTTGCAAAAATACAAAGGGTAAGAACAATCAATAGACAGACCAGAAACGGAATTATTTTAATTGCAGTTTCTTTTTCGTTCAGTGGATTCAGAATCATTGGCAAAAGCGCATAAAAAAACAGTTCTGCCGAAAGAGACCATGCAGGGGGATTGAAAGAAAAATAGAACTGGGAGACCAAAATAAGGGACTGAACCAGAAACAAATTTGTAAAAAACAGAAGTGGATATGGATATTGCAAACTCGAGGGTTCTAGTTGCACGCCTAGAGGAAGAAAAAGAACAACAAACATCAAGCAGAGTGCGTGCAAAGGCCAAATTCGACCGACTCTCTTGAGTAAATAAGAGCCTATTTCTTGTTTTGACGAAAATTGCGGATAAACGTAGGCAAGAATGAATCCAGAAAGTACAAAGAAGAATGTAACTCCCTGTGAAAAGACTATGTCGCGTGACAGATCCCATAAACAATTGAACTGGTCACGTGCATGAAATAAGACGATCCAGAGAGCGGCAAAAAAGCGCAGTGATGTTAGTGAATCAAGTTTTGCCATGCGATAATTCTAAAATACCCGGGTATATGAATTACCATGTCTGAAGCTGTAGCCACTGTAGAGCAAAGTTCACCCAACAAAGAGACCCGCAAATCGGGCCAGCCTGCTTGGAAGCGTCTTTTGGCGGCAATTATTTTTCTGTCTTGCGTCTATGGCATTTTTATGCTTTCCAAAGACCCACCGGTAACCGTTTTTGCAAATGGAGTACATGTCGTTGATATCAAAGAACCCGGAAACTATGTGGTTTTTTTCAAAGGTAATGTAATCGATCCATTTGGGTGGGACGTTAAGGGTGGCAGGTACAGAGCTTCTTTGCGTGTTCATCTGGAACCGCTCGATGAAAAAATGCACGCAACTCGAGTTTTTCCGTACAGAGATTTATCGGGCGTTAACTTCTTTTCTGTGGCTGAGTTCAAAGTTATCACTCCTGGTCGCTACTTGCTTTATGGTTACTGGGAGCAGGATACTTTGCGCGGTATAGGCAGTTTGACTCTGGAAAAAAATCCAGTAGAAAAATTCGTCTATCAATGGTCGTGCGGAATTGTAGGCGCGATAGCCTTTTTGATTATGATCGGTATCAAGCTTCCTAAGGGCGGCTATTAGTTATTACTTTTTGCCGCCACCAAAAATGCCTTTGAACATTTTGGCTATTGGGTCGTAATACTCGTCTACCACGCGCTCTTTGAGAGGAATAATGGCGTTGTCTGTGATATGAATTTCTTCTGGACACACTTCGGTACAGCATTTTGTAATATTGCAATAACCGATGTGACCTTCTTCTTTCAAATATTCCAGTCGGTCGGCAGTGTCTTTGGGGTGCATTTCAAGACCGGCTGCGCGGACTAAGAAACGTGGTCCCATAAATTGTTCGTTGCCGTCTTTTTTCTCATGGTCACGCAATACGTGACAAACGTTTTGACACAAGAAGCACTCGATACACTTTCTGAATTCTTGAACACGCTCGATATCTTCTTGATAAATGACCCATTCTTTGGTGTCAGATTCATCAGGAGAAAATGGTTTGATTTTTTCATTCACCCTGTAGTTCCAGGAAACGTCAGTTACCAGGTCTTTTATGAGTGGAAAAGTTTTGATTGGTTGAACTACGATTTCTTCGCCTGCTTCAAAATGATCCATGCGTGTTTTGCACATCAAACTAGGATGCCCATTTACTTCGGCGCTGCAGGAGCCGCATTTTGCAGCTTTGCAGTTCCAGCGAACCGCAAGTTCGGGAGCATAATTGGCTTGAATATAATGAATGGCATCGAGAACGACCATGCCGGCTTCCATCGGCACTTTGTAAGTTTCAAATGTGCCCTGAGCACCATCGCCTCGATAGACTTTTAAGGTAGCTTCTTTTGGCCCATTGTGGGATTCAGACATTAGATGGCTCCTATTTGGTTTCGAAAAGTTTTTTCAAGTCATCTGGCATTTCAGGCAATGGCTTGTGCTCGAGTTTCATGTTGTCTCCATCTTTGCTCAAGGTGGTATTTACATGACCCCATTTCTCATCTTCCAGATTAGGGAAGTCCAGGCGGCTGTGAGCGCCTCGACTTTCTTCCCTTGAAAGAGCACTTATAGCTACAGCCTCGGCAGCAACTATCAAGTTTTTCAAGTCTCTGCACAAGTGCCAGCCTGGGTTGTATCTCTTACCACCGCCTACGCGGACTTTGGCAATTTCTTTCTTCAGCTCACGCACTTTTTCAACACCAGTTTTCATTTCTGATGCTTCTCTAAAAATGCCAACATGACTGCTCATGATTTCATTCATTTTTTTATGCAAGTCGTATGGGTTAGGTCCTTCAGTACGATTGAGCGGAGCTTCCAGTTCGTCGATAGCAGCTTGAACGTCGCTATCTTTGAATTTGGGCATTTCTTTCAAGCCTTTTGCGTACTCTGAAGCACCAAGACCGGCTCGACGTCCAAATACAACCAGGTCGGAAAGCGAATTACCGCCAAGTCGGTTGGCTCCGTGCATTCCTCCTGCAACCTCGCCTGCTGCAAACAATCCAGGTACTTTCGATTGAGCGGTATCGGCATCAACTTTGATACCACCCATGATGTAGTGGCAAGTTGGTCCAACTTCCATAGGACCCGCGGTAATGTCTACGTCAGCCAGTTCTTTGAACTGGTGATACATAGAAGGCAACTTTTTGCGCACACGATCGGAGTCTTGATATGAAATATCGAGGAACACGCCACCATGCGGGGAGCCGCGCCCTTCTTTCACTTCGGTATAGATTGCGCGTGCAACGTTGTCTCGCGTTGACAATTCTGGAGGTCTGCGAGCATTTGTTTTTTGACCTGCAATGGCAGCGTCAATCCACTCTTTTGCTTCCTTTTCATCGGCGGCAAACTCGTGTTTTGTGGATTCTGGCAAATATTTGAACATGAAGCGCTCACCTTTGTTATTTGTGAGCAATCCGCCTTCTCCACGAACTCCCTCGGTGACGAGCAGTCCGCGCACACCTGGTGGCCAGACCATACCGGTTGGGTGGAACTGTACAAACTCCATATCTATCAATTCGGCTCCGGCTTCATAAGCCAGAGACTGTCCGTCGGCTGTATATTCCCAGGAGTTTGAAGTTATGGAATAAATCTTTCCAACTCCGCCTGAGGCAAGTACTACAGCTTTTGTCTTGAACAAAATCAAGCGACCGTCTTCGCGATAATAACCAAGTGCTCCGGCGATTTTGTCACCGTCTTTGAGCAGTTTAGTAATGGTGCACTCCATGTAGACTTTGATTCCCTGGTGCACGCCTCTGTCTTGCAGAGTACGAATCATTTCAAGTCCAGTGCGGTCTCCTACGTGACACAGGCGCTTCCATTTGTGTCCACCAAAAGCACGCTGCAAAATCTTTCCGTCTTTGGTGCGGTCGAACACGGCTCCCCAGCGCTCTAGTTCTCTTACTCGGTCTGGAGCTTCTTGAGCATGTAACTGAGCCATGCGCCAGTTATTCAGTTTCTTGCCACCATTCATGGTGTCGCGATAATGTGTTTGCCATCCATCTTCAGGGTCGACATTAGCTAGAGCTGCAGCCACTCCACCTTCAGCCATAACTGTGTGCGCTTTGCCTAAAAGCGATTTGCACACAAGCCCTACTGAAAGCCCCTGGGCTGAAACTTCGATAGCCGCTCGAAGTCCGGCACCGCCGGCTCCCACGACTATTACGTCGTGTTCGACTGTTTCGATGGAATCTATGTTGGAGGTCATTTATTTTGCTTCCTTTAGAACCTTTGAACTCTAGAACTGAAATAGAACAATGGGACTTGCAGCACCAGTGCAGACCTGCCTTATATAGAGGTCTGTGAGCGCGACTGAAAATAAGCTGAACCATGCCCAACCCATGTGGTGCTCGTTTAGCTTGGTGACAAATTCCCAGACTTTGAATCGTGTTTTTGCTCTAGTGCAGCTAGAGAAACAATCCAGACTTCCACCACAAAGATGGCGATAAGCGTGACAGCCGAATGTATATCCGCTCAAGAAGAAGCAGTTTGCAAACATAACTATAGAAAGTACGCTCAACTGCATTCCACCTTCTGGTTTGAACAGTGATACCACTGCGTCGTACCAGAGAAAAATGAGTACCAGCGCCGCTAGGTAAAAGAAGTAGCGGTGCAGATTTTGAAACACAAAAGGAAATTTTGTCTCTCCGGTGTAGCCGTCTTTTCCGTAGGGATCTACTGCGCATGCGGGCGGAGTCATAAAAAATGAGCGATAATAAGCTTTGCGATAATAATAGCAAGTGGTTCTAAATCCAGCTGGAATCCACAATATGAGGATTGCTGGTGAGAATTTCCACCAATCGAAAACCAGTTTAGGACTGTAAAAGGGTGATAGAAAATTACCGCTTTCAAAATAGTTATTTTCGAACACTCGAAAAGTGGCGTAAATAATGAATGATATGAAAACTGTGGCAATGATTGCCGGTTCGCCCCACCAGGCATCTTTTCGCTGGGTAATATCAGGATGCGAAGGTCTTTGTCCGGGGGCTTTGGTTTCTGTTTGTGCTTCTGTCATGAGGTTGCCTACATCAGGGTAGAATTGAGCAATTAGCGAGCGAATTATAACAAAATGTCCCTCTCTTCCTTTTTCATTTTTCTTATCTATATGATCTTTGCTCCCAGGCTCAACAAGCCGCTTTATGCCAATTTCCTTTTCAGACCAGGTACGCGAACTTTGGAGCCCGGAATGGTGCCTTGTCTTGAGGGAATCCAAGGGAAAAATATCGATTTTGAATCAAAAAACGGTCAGCGATTGAATGGCTGGTATTACAAACAATCTGAGAGTCGCTTCACTATTCTCTTTAACCACGGAAATGCCGGAACCATTGAAAACCGAACCGGTATTTGTTCTTTGTTGCTCAAAGCCGGATACTCGGTCTTTTTGTACGACTACCAAGGTTATGGTTATAGCGAAGGATTTCCTTCCATCTCGGGAATTGTAGAAGATTCAGTGTCTGCCTTCGACTATTTGACCAAGAATCTCGGACAAAAGCCAGAAGAAATCATCGTATATGGCGAATCACTTGGCGTTGCGGTCTCGTGTCATTTGTCAGATCATAGAAAATGTGCTGCTTTAATTCTGCAATCAGGCTTTTCAAGCCTCAAGGCAATTGCTGGATATAGATACCCTATTTTAAGACTCTATCCAAAGTGGCTTTATCCCTTGCCGGGACTCGATAGTCTGTCTGTGCTCAAGCGCAGCAAATTACCTGTATTGATTGTGCACGGCAAGCTCGATGCGGTGATTCCTTATTCGCATTCAGAAGAAATGTTCAAGGCCGTAAGCCACGAGCGAAAGCAATTCGTTTTCTATACCGATTGTGCTCACAGCGATATTTGCGCAATAAAGCCAACAGAATATCTCGAGGCTTTAAAAGGCTTAATCAGCTTACTTTAAGAGATATTGCATTTTTAGACCCTCTTGTTAGAGAAATGTCTCGAAAAATAGGGGCTTGACCTTATTGGAATATAGTCAAACTTAGCGCTATTTCTCCTTGAAACTAGGCAGAATCAGACTAGGGCAAAAACTTTCAAATAGTTTGGATGGGGAACCCTCTCAAATAGGGTCACAAGGAGCAAATATATGGCTAGCGAAGCAATGCGGCTAGACCGCAAACCCTCAGCTGAGCACCTGATTCCAGGTCTGTACACATTGGCCAGACATTGGTTTGATCGCGATGATCTGGTGGCTAGTGAAAAAATTCTGCGTTTGATTTTGACAATCGAAGCTCGTGTGCAAGGAATTACAGCAAGAGAAGTAGTTTTGAGTTCGCTTGATCTCGCTCGGGTTCTAGTAAAAACCGACAGGTATATGGAAGCTGAAGAGCAGTTTCTGCAAACACTAAACAGATGCAACCAGATGATGAAAGATGATCATCCGGTTCTGGGAGTGACTTTGCGAGAGTATGGTGCTTTGCTTCGCGAAATGAAATTTTCGCATGCGGCTGAAGTAATGGAAAAAAGAGCAGAACTTTTTGACGAGCACATTGCTCCTAGTGCCACTACTAGAGCCAAAGAAGCGAGAGTGAAAATCGATACCGCCACCATTAGCTGAGCTATGGGGCGGACTCGATTTGATCAGTTAAGCGTGCGCCAGTTCTTCCTGACGGCGCTTTTTGATTAGATTGAGAGCACTGCCAGCCTTGAACCACTCGATTTGCTCCTGGGTCATGGTGTGTATCAGCTCAATTTCTTCCTTGCTTCCATCGGTATGCGTTATAACCATGGTTATTGTTTTTTCTGGTTCGAGCTTATGAAGGTCGCTTATGCTGACCCGGTCATATAGTTTGATTCTGGCATAGTCGGCAGGGTTAGCGAAAGTGAAAGGCAGGATGCCTTGCTTTTTCAAGTTCGTTTCGTGAATTCTCGCAAAGCTGCGTACTATAACTGCCTTGCAGCCAAGGAATCGAGGTGACATAGCAGCGTGTTCGCGACTTGAGCCTTCACCGTAATTGGTATCACCAATAACCACCCAGGGTTGATTTTCCTGCTTGTAATGACGAGCTACTTCTGGGATATTGCCCTGTTCTTTGGTGAAAACATCGAAGCATTTTCCTGGTTGCTCGCAAAAATCGTCTTGAGCTGTGATGAACATGTTATTGCTGATTTTATCGAGATGTCCACGGAACTTGAGCCATTCTCCGGCGGGGGAGATGTGGTCGGTGGTGCATTTACCTTTTGCCTTGAGCAGGATGGGCAGATTCTCGATGTCTTTGCCGTCCCACGGTGCAAATGGTTCGAGTAGTTGCAAGCGGTTGCTTTCAGGTGAAACAGCTACTTCAAGGTTTTTACCGTCTGCTGGTGGCTCGATATAGCCAGATTCTTCAGATGTGAAGCCTTTGGCTGGTAGTTCTAAACCTTCAGGAGGAGCCAATTTTACTTCTTTGCCGTCTTTGTTTTTCAAAGTATCTTTGAGTGGGTTGAATGTCATTTTCCCGCTCAAGGACATTGCAATTACAAGCTCAGGTGAGCCGATGAAAGCATATGTTTCAGCGTTGCCATCGTTGCGTTTTTGGAAGTTACGGTTGAAACTCGTAAGTATAGAGTTACGATCGCCACTCTTGATGTCATCGCGCTTCCATTGACCAATACATGGTCCGCAAGCATTTGCAAGAACTGTGGCTCCAATTTTTTCGAGGTCTTCTATTTGTCCATCGCGTTTTATAGTGGCATAGACTTGCTCAGAACCTGGTGTGACCATGAGTCCGCAAGTTGCAGAAAGTCCATTGGCGCTTGCTTGTCGTGCAACTGAAGCTGCACGAGACATATCTTCGTACGAAGAGTTTGTGCACGAACCAATCAAAGCAAATTTCAATTCTTCAGGATAATTCTTTTCTTTGACGTCCTGAGCCATTTGCGAAATAGGTCTTGCTACGTCGGGTGAGTGAGGACCAACAACATATGGTTCGAGCTCGTCCAGATCGATTTCGATGAGCTTGTCGAAATATTTTTCTGGTTCTTGAAGTACTTCTTTATCTGGACGCAGAAACTCGATAGCACCGTCTGCCATTTCGGCGAGCTCTTTGCGGCCCGAGGCGGCTAGATATTTGGCTGAGCGTTCGTCATATGGAAATACAGATGTCGTTGCGCCGAGCTCAGCACCCATATTGGTGATTGTGGCTTTGCCAGTGGCGCTAATTGACTTAGTGCCTTCGCCAAAATATTCGACGATAGCTCCAGTGCCACCAGCTACGGTGAGGATGCCAGCTACTTTCAAAATAATGTCTTTAGGTGATGCCCATCCGTTGAGCTTGCCTTTCAGGTGCACACCAATAAGTTTCGGCCAGCGCACGCCCCAGGCTTCGCCAACCATAACATCTACGGCATCCGCTCCGCCTACGCCGATTGCAATCATACAAAGACCGCCGGCATTTGGCGTGTGCGAGTCGGTACCAATCATCATGCCGCCTGGAAATGCATATTGCTCGAGAACTACCTGGTGGATAATTCCCGAGTTTGGCTTCCAAAAGCCAATTCCGTGCTTGGCAGAGGCTGTGCGCAAGAAATCGTAGACTTCCTGGTTGTCATTCAAAGCTTGTTTCATGTCGGCTTCGACGCCAACCCTGGCTTGAATGAGGTGGTCGCAATGCACTGTAGTGGGAACTGCTACTTTATCTATACGCGCTTGCATGAATTGAAGCAGTGCCATCTGTGCCGTGGCGTCTTGCATGGCAACGCGGTCTGGTCTTAAGAAGGCGTAGGTTTCGCCTCTGACAAGTTCGCCCTCGGGCCAGTGATCGAGGTGGGCAGTAAGGATTTTTTCGGCAAGAGTCAGCGGTCTATTCAGCTTCTTGCGCGCATCTTCATATTTTTTTGCGCGACTTGCATAAAAATCTTCGAACTGTTTTTTACTAAATTTAGTCATAGTGGACCTCTTGCCATGTCAATCGTGAGGCCTCTTATTCTACTAAATTATATGGCGCCCTCGGGCTATCTTTAGCTTTTGCTAGGGTTTGATGGCGTTAATAAGCTTTTGCTGAAACGTTTTACTGCCCATTTGAAATGGCGCATTTTGAAGCGATGATAGCCACAGACCACCATTTCTTCGTATGCACTTGAAAATGTCCACTGGTCGCGAGCCATGCGCCAGAAAGCTATAAGCATGCCAGTGCGGTCGCAGCCATGTTTGCAGTGCAAATAAATAGGTCTATCGGCTTTGTTTTCGCTTTCGATTATTTGAAAAAACTCATCGATCAGATTTTGATCAGGCCAGCACAAATATGTCATGGGAAAGGAAATGAACTTTAGTCCAGCGCTCTCGACTAGTTGCTTCTCTGCTTCGATTTCCTTTTTGGTAGAGCGAAGACAAATAACTGTTTTGATATTCAGACCTTTGAGAGTATCGATGCTTTGCGAGTTGATCTGTCCGCCACGATACAGCCAGTCATGAACTTTTCTTAGGTTTGGTATATGCGGATAAATGTCGCGAGGCAATAAGTGCATGAACTACAATACGAACAAATGAATTTTTTGCGCAAACCGTCATTATATATTCCCACCTTATACTTTGCCGAGGGTTTGCCTAATGCGGTCGTTACTCTTATCGCCTCCATATACTATAAAGATATAGGTTTCGACAATTCTTTCATCGGAGCTGCAACTACTTTTGCCGCTCTGCCTTGGATGTTGAAATTTTTGTGGGCACCTTTTGTGGACTTGTACGGCGATAAGCGCAAATGGATATTAGTATTGCAGATGGTGCTTGCTGCAGCGCTTATGGTTTTAGCCGCTTTTACATTGATGCTTCCTTACCCTGCTTTTACTCTTGGTGCTTTTTTACTAATCGCTCTTGCTTCAGCCACTTTTGATATATCGCTTGATGGGTATTATCTTGAAATTCTAAAACCTGACCAACAAGCATTCTATGTTGGTTGGCGCAGCGCCGCTTTTCGGTTAGCCTGGCTATTTGGTCAGGGTGGTCTGGTTTTTCTGGCCGGGTATCTGAATAAAGAACAGCACTACACATTTGATCAGGCTTTTGCTTGTGTGTTTGCCCTGTGCTCTTTGATCTTCATGGTACTTACTATTTTGCACTCTTATGCGATTCCTCATTCGGTCAATCTCACAAAAGCCGTTGATAAGGTTAATATCAAAGAATTTTTCAAGGTTTCGCTGTCTTATTTTAAGCAAGAAAAAATTGCTATTTGTGTTGTGTTTATTTTGCTTTTTCGACTTGGCGAAGCACTCATGCTCAAGATGGCGACTTTGTTTTTGTTGGACACGCCTGCCAAAGGCGGACTTTCAATATCGACAGAAAGTGTAGGCATTATTTATGGAACGGTCGGTGTCATGACCCTTGTGGCAGGCGGTATTGTTGGCAGCTGGTATGTTTCAAAAGTGGGCTTGAAAAAATGTTTGTTTCCTTGCGCCGTCGCTCAACTTCTGGCTATGCTTGGATACTGCTGGCTGGCATGGACATTACCATCGGACAATAAGTTTGCTTGTACTGTGGCAGTAAATTGTTTAGAACAGTTCTTCTATGGCATAGGTATGTCAGCATTTTTAGTATTTATTTTGAGTACTGTAAAAAGTCAATTCAAAGCGGCTCATTATGCCATGGCTACAGCAATAATGGCATTGGGCCTTTATTTGCCTCAAGCAGCAAGCGGCTTTCTTTGCGATTATTTGGGTTACAAGCTCTTTTTTATCGCAAGCTTTTTGGCTGCTATTCCAGGTATAATCGTCATCCCGTTTTTACCGTTAAAAGAAGAAGGCAAAAATGCAATATCGTAGACTGGGTGCAGCCGGAGTAAAAGTAAGCGAAATCGCACTTGGAAGCTGGCTAACCTACGGTGGTTCGGTAGATGAAAACTCGTCCATAAAACAAATTTTGCATGCTGTAGATTTAGGCATTAATTTTCTCGATACTGCAAATGTCTATGCTCACGGCAATGCTGAAGTGGTTGTAGGCAAAGCATTGAAGTCGCTTGAACGCGATTCCATTTTTCTTGCAACTAAAGTGTTTTTTCCGATGGGTGATGGACCAAATGACCGCGGTCTTTCGCGCAAACATGTTTTTGAACAGTGTCATCAAAGTTTGAAACGATTGGATACACCATACATCGATTTGTATCAATGTCACAGATACGATCCCGATACTCCAATGCATGAGCTTGTCCGCACCATGGATGACCTTGCAAGACAAGGCAAAATTCTTTACTGGGGAGTAAGTGAATGGAAAGCCGAGCAAATTGAAGATGCAGTCAGTACAGCCAAATCTATGAATGCATTGGCACCAGTTTCGAATCAGCCTTGTTACAACATGCTTACTCGACGTATAGAAGAATCTGTGATACCGACTTCTTGGAAGCATGGTATTGGACAGGTTGTTTTCTCGCCGCTGGCTCAAGGTGTGCTTACAGGCAAATACGAAGTAGGCAAACCGGCCCCCAAAGACAGTCGGGCTGCCGATGATCGAACTAATGTGTTTATGCTTGGCAATAACTTGAACAGTGAATCTAACTTGAAAAAGGTAAAAGAACTAAAAGAAATTGCTTCCGATCTTTCTTGCAGTCCGGCACAGCTGGCGCTTGCCTGGTGTTTGCGTTTGAAAGAAGTCTCTAGTGTCATATGTGGTGCCACGCAAAATTATCAAATCGATGACAATGTGAAAGCCGCCGGTCTTAAATTGAGCCAAGAGGTTCTGGATAAAATCGAGAATATTCTGTCTTCTACAAATTTAGTCCGTTAATTTTTTGCTTTACCCACATCTGGGTAGAATGAGAAATATGAATAGAACTAAACTCAATTTTCTTACAGCCCAGACTCTGGCTTTTAGCCTGTTTGTGGGACAAGCATTTGCTCAGACTCCTCAATCAAGCCAGAATCCTGCCGACCCAGCCAAACTTGAGCGAGTCCCACTTTTAAAGCCAGACTCGCAAGATAAGCTACCAGGGCAGTTGCCTGATTCCACGATTAAAATTCCGAGTACTTCGGGCGAGGCGCCTGGTCCGCAATTAATGCCAGAGGTGAAAAAAGAAACAGAATCGGCTTCTGATGCTGTTTTGAATAACGAAACCAAGATCGAGCAGAAAATAGAAGAGGACTTACGCAAGCCAGAGCGCACTTCTACGTCTTTGGAGGTTCCAACGCTACACACTCCCTCGTCACCTGCAAGTAAGGAAAAACCTCAAACAAGTAAAGAGCCCATGAAGTTATTTGGGCGAATCGAGCAACTTTCAGGTTCTGCAGATGTAAAACTCCCGCCTCTAAAAGCACTCACACCTCAGCTTGACCCTAGAGGTTTTACGGGCAATGTGGCCGGCGGTGTAGATGAAAGTAAATACTCTGGAACTATAGCCAAGGAGTTTCCAAACGAATTCAAAGGCACCTGGGGCGGCACTTTGAAAGTTTGGACGTACACTTATAGCCCGCTTTATTTGAAACTCGACCCTGCCGAAGCTGCAAGCATGGTCAAAATCATGAAACGTGACCGTCAGGGTGTTGCTAACTTCGTCTTTAGAGAGGATCGCAGCCACAAAATTGCCCTCGACCCGACATCGGTTCTATTGTCGGTACCAATGAAAGACACGAATACGTATTCACAGATGATGAAAGGCGGCGGACCTGGAAATATGGGTGCGTTTGCCAGTCAGTTCGAACAAATCATGGGAAATATGGAAACGCCATGTGTTGCCGTTCACTTCGACAACTATCGTGCTGATGGCGTGACCGAAACTGGAGTTTCTGGAAATAAATCTGCCGGTCAGGTGGTGAAAAACGTTTTGCGTCAACTTGCTCCAGGTGTAGTTGAGCAGCAAATAGTTTCCAAGTTCACCACAATAGTCAAAGGGACCAACAAAAAGAATACAGGCTATAGCGAAAGTGTTATTCGTTTTAAAAAATTGTCTGCTGGTCAGCTTTATGTTTTAGCTGCTTCTGTAAACTACTCGGACAAAGGTCAATATTTGAACAAGTTCATCATGTACGGAACTATTGATCACAACCGTGTGATGGAAACCAACCCCATGTCATCGATGAGCAAAATGATTCCTGGGCTCGGGCCTGATATGATGAATAATCCGGCGCTCAGAAATATGTTTGGTGCTGGTGGTGCTTCGCCTAATTTTGATCCTTCCAGGTTGCCATCAAATATGATGCCAAAGAATGGTCAGATGCCACAATTACCTGGAATGAATGGCGGAATGCCGGGCGGACTTGATTTCAACGAATTGATGAAACGGATGAATGGAAACTGAATTATTAGAAGAATTAGTCCAAATAATAGATGACATGATAGTGCAGCATGACTATCCTGGCTTTGAGCCACGTGCCCTTAAGTTAGGATTGCCTGATTGGGCTCGCAAAGTACCGGCAAAAACTTTTGCAAAATGTCTTGGACATGAAAGTGTTTTTGTGCGATTAGCTGCTCTGCGGTGGTTTCAAGATTCGCCTGGAAAAATAAAGCCGCACATTCAAAAAATATACAGGGCTCTTGAAGACTCTGATCCATATGTCAGATTAGAAGCTATTTCTTGTCTTGAGACCTTGCGTCAAGCGGACGACGAGATGATTGAAAAAATTGCAATCCTTGCAAACGATCATGACCTTGACGTTCAAAGAGAAGTTGCGAAGGCTCTGGGCAAATTATCTTTGCGGACTGCTAAGAATACCCAGGGTAGTAATTGCGCCATGCAGGCGCTCGATAAGCTATGCGAGAGCAAGGATCCTCAGTTGAGGTTGAAAGCTCAAAAAGCAATTAGAAAGATCCAAGAGAAATAAGTTTCAACTGCTCTTGCAAACGCTCGTTGAATCTGTATTCGTACAAAAGCTTGGCACTGAAATCATATTCGTAGTATTGCTCAAGAAAATTCAAGTTGTAATTTGTCATTTTCAAAAACTCAGACAATACTTTGTTGATTTCATTGCTTAGTTGCAGCAAAGATTTTAAATTTTCAACCGATACTGTTGTCGAGGTCGAGATTGATATCGCTTTCAAGCTGGGGTCTTTGAGCCAGTTTTGATGAAACGACATTACGGACATTCCTATTGTCGAACCAAGTTGATGAAGCGAATTTCTGATCATGCGCTCTTCAAGTGTGGTCCGCTTGCTCGCCAGTTTGCTCGTGATTTGAGCGATGATAAAAAGATTGTTGCTGAGGTCGGCCATGCATTCGCAAAGAATGCTTTCAATGTCAATATCTTCGCCAGTTGTGTCTTTCTCATCTTGCATGCGGCTATTTTACTAGCAAAGTCATAACTAAAAGAAAAGATCTTCTTGGTAGAAGATCTTTTCTCTTTTGTCGTTCTGGAAAATCCGGGTCTTACGATAGATAAGCTTAAGAGATTGTTGGAACGTAGGTCTTTTCTGGAACTTCGATGGACGAGACCGAAATTTGTGCGCCTTGAGCGCGTCTGAAATTGTCGAGATAGCGACGAAGAGCTTCTCTTATTAAATCAGAGCGTGTTCTGTGCTCGCATTTGGCGATGAAATCGACTTGCTCGAGCATGGCTGGGGGAAGAGCGATGAGGACTTTCTTGGGCATGGGCATCTCCTTGGAAGAAAAAATAAGCGCAGTGAGACGAGGACGCAGGAAGACAACGTCTTTTTTATGCGATCCGAAACTTTCACGGTTCTTAATAAAGACTAACCGCTGACTTGGTGGCGTTCGAATAAATCAACCACCCTCAACAGCTATTTACTTTACACACATCAATGAATATCGTAAAGGTCTGGAAGGCGCATAAATGCCCATTTTGGAAACTTGTTCGATAAATGATTTTTCGTAATATCGAAAAGTCCGATAGCGCAGGGATCTTGAGTTGGTGCTGGTTACAAATACGACTTTTGTATACACGATGGGATATCCAGGGACATATATCTTTTTGATTCGATACTTGCATTTACAAAAAATTGTGCTAGGCGGCTATCTACGCGCTTCTTCGTAGGTAGGCTTCAAGAGCCATAAAGAGAAAATTGGCTTGGCTTTGCGGTCTTTATTGATGCAGTATTGAATGACGCTGAATTCGCAATGAAAAAAACAGCTAGGCAATACAAATACATATGCAATTGTCGTGATACCATTAGTGATACTAACGATTTGTTCATCATTTGCGTTTTGAGGGATTATTGTTATGAGTTCGTCTACTTTATCGATTGCAACCTGGAATGTGAATTCGATAAAAGCCAGGCATGATCACGTTTTGAAGTGGTTAGAGGAAGCCCAGCCTGATTTTGCGGCGCTTCAAGAAACCAAGATCATAGATTCAGCTTTTCCGATCGAAAGTTTTGCAAATTTAGGTTACGAATGTATATTTTTTGGTCAAAAAACGTATAACGGTGTGGCCGTTCTTACGAAACGAAAAGTAGATAGCTTTGAGACGGGAGCCACTAAATTTGCCCATCTTGAAGTATCTGAAGGAATTGAAAATCATCAAGCCCGCTTTTTGCGAGTGAATAGTATGGGTCTCAATATCATCAATGTATATGTTCCAAACGGTCAAGAAGTAGGCTCTACTAAATACGATTACAAGTTAGCCTGGCTGCGGGCTCTGCGCAAATATCTAGACCAGAATTTTTCTCCTGACGACAATGTCATTATTCTTGGCGATTTCAATATCGCTCCATACGATATAGATGTATATGATCCAGTTGCTATGGCTGGTCAAGTTCTTACAAGCGAGGCTGAACGACAGGCTCTCGACAATGTATGCAAGTGGGGGCATGGACTTAGCGATGCCTTTCGTCTCTTTGAAAAAGAAGGCGGACACTATAGTTGGTGGGACTATCGGATGCTAGCTTTTCAAAAGCGAATGGGGTTTCGAATAGATCATATATGGATATCTAAAAGTCTTGAATCTAAATGCATCGCGTCGCGCATTGACAAATACATGCGCAAGCTAGAAAAGCCATCAGACCACGCTCCGGTAGTTGCTTCTTTTGAAATTAGCTAAGCTATGCTGCTTGTTTTTCTTTGGTATTTATATGTTTGCGACGAATGATGAAGTTGATCAAAGCTTGGTTCAAACTCATCTTTCCTTCTTTGACGAAGTTATAGAAAAATAGGGCTGAGTCAATCGCCTCTTTTGCTTGAGGTTTGAGCTCATTAAGCAAAGAACGCATGGCATCTGTGTTTCTGAAAGCTAGAGTCAAGAGCATCTGGGAATCGCAAGACGAAGCAATTTCGTTGCTGGTTAGATTTTTCAATAAGTGTTTTGAAAGACTTGCATTTTGGTCAAGAATAGAAACCAAATTTTCTTCGTCGTTTTCTTCTATCAAGTTACAAGCTTTTAGAAAATCGAAAATGTTGTATTCAGAATCTATATGAGCAAAATGTCTAAGCGACTGGCTTGCAAAATGGCTGCAAATAAGCTCTTTTCTTAATAAGTTCTGCAAGCACAAAGCATAAGAAAGAACTGAATTCGAAATAAATTCTTTATGTACCAAATACTTACCTATATATGATGTGCATGATTTGTTTTCTATAGCAGCATCTAATTTTGATTTTTCAATGCAACCAGCAAGTACCAGTAATTCTCCCAATCGTATTCTTTTATCCTTAACTGTTTTGGGTTGCTCTAAAAAGGGAGTTTTGAGTTTGCGTGCACCGTTTTGGACCCGGAGTGTATTTTTTTGAATCTCTTCAGTTATCAAGCCAGTCTTCACAGCTACGTCGCCAAATTTTTTTCCACTCTTCTGGGCAATTCTCAAGCACAGCTTTACTTTAAAACTGGAAACTCCAAATATTTTGAGCAAGTTTCCAAACTTAAGACTTTCTTGATCACTTGGCTCAAGGCGTGTAATTTCAAGAGCCTGCAAGAAGGAAATCTGGAAAAGATTCGACGTTTGCAGAACGAATCTTCCTTCATCAAGACTCAGCTCTCCTGTTTGAATCAATTCTTGAGCCTTTAAGGCGTTGTTTACCAGAAGTTCTGAAAGATAATTCAATAATTTCAAAGTTTTGCCAAGTGGAATTCCAGCGACCTTTGAAAATTCCAAAGCGTGTACCAGTTTTTCATCTGAGATAAGCTTGCTGTTGAGCAAAATCGTTCCTAACTTAGAATCTGTAGTAGACATGTTTTTTCTTCCCGAAAAGACTTTCAACATGTCCATTATGTTTTTTTTGAGTTCTTAGAACTATTTGATTATGCGCATAAATTTTGCGTGAATCCGCAAAATTGAAATTTGGTCAATAAATCAGGCATTTGGCCAGTCGAAATTATATCGGCGAGCAAACCAGTCAATCATTTCAGACTCGAGCTCTGCGATTTCATCCAGATATATATGCTTTTGACGAAAGGCTTCCAATATGATGCGTGCTCTTGTATTCAATACTTCCATACCTGCTGATTCTCTGGCATGAGTATCGATATCTTTTACAAGCTTTTTGGACAAAGACGAAATTCTATTTTGGACGCCACGCACACTTATGTGTTCGCGGTCTGCTATTGCTTTGTCGGTCAGACCAAGGACCAAAGATATAAGGACCGAATACTCATCTTGGGTCAAAACGCTTTCTTTGGCTTTTACCGAGTGTTGTATAGTTCTGACTAAAGGGTCTATATAAGGATTATCCAGAATCAGTACAGAGCGGATAGCATGAGAGAGCTTCTCTTCGCTTTCTGTTTTCAGTGCGTATCCATGAATAGCTTCGTCGGGTAACAGCTTTCCGATTTCACGCACGTAAGACTCTTCATGAAATTGAGACCAGAAAAGGATTTTGGTGTTTGGGTGATTAGCCCAAATTTGTTTTGCCAGCTTGGTTCCGGTCATTTCGGGCATGACAATGTCTAAAATGAGCATATCGGGCTTTTCTTTTTCGAACTTAATGAGCCCGTCTTTCCCGTTTACAGCTTCAACTATTTCGACATTGCCCAAAGTATCGGTCAATACTTTGCGAATGTATTGGCGTAAAGGCTCCAGATCTTCGACTAATAGTATTTTGTACATTGCTATAGTCTAGCTCATTGGAATTTCTTTGACATTCAAGACAGTGGCCCCCTAGATGATTAGATCTTGTGGACTGGGTTTCTAACATATTCGAAGTTAAACAGGTTTAGAGGAAGACTATGGACATAATCATTTTCTTTCTGGAAATTTTTTATCCACTCTTCTAAGCGTTGAGTTTCTCCCTCAAAGCCTTTGTCAGGTCTAGCTTGCTTATACTGTATTAGTAGGTCAAGATAATTTTTAGCTATTGCATTTGTTTTTTCAAAATTGCTAAATAAAGAGCCGCTAGCCTGATCAAAAGCTGTCAGGGTGTTTTTGTGTTTTTCAAAAGTAGCACCGAATCCTTCGAGCGCTGAAGCTAAGTCAGCCGTTTTTGGATTTTCTTTGATTTCTTCTATTAATCTCAGCCTTTGTTCTGGATTGCGCGTGATGAAAAAGTGTTTGACGTTATGCAGGACTTTTTTAAAATCTTCTTCTTCCAGATTGTTTAGCTCTTTTTCAATCAATTTTTGAGCCGAAAAATATTCATCAAGCGCTTCAGGTAAGTTTGAATCTGTGCGCAGATAATTTTCAAAATCAAGAGCATGAGTTTTGAATTCGTCTTGTATTTTAGAAATTATTTCAGCGAATTTTTCTTTCTGATTACCGAATTCGTCTGGTACAAATTTGCCGTTTTTGAAAATGTGTTGTTTCAAGTCAGTAAATTCTTCCAGAGTATCTTTAGGCACAGGAGGCTCAGGTTCCAATCTTTGTTGCACTTGAACCAGAGCTGGATCTCCAGAATAGATTGCATTTAGTTTAGAAAAATCCAGGCGGTTCTCAGTTGGTGCTAGATTTGATGTCGCGTCGAATCTCGGCTGATTTAGAGGACGTTCTGTGTCTAGAATTCCAGAAAAGTTCAGCATGTTTTCTTCGGTATTACCGAATTCACCTTCTTGTAGAGGCTCAAGAGTCTGAATGTTATTGTCAGTCATAGGTTTTTCCTTTTAATAAGCATCTTGGGGTCTTTCTGGCAATTGGCTATTTTGCGTTTCTTCTGTTTCTGGTATTCTTTCGCCAGTATTTTTTTCTTCAATGCTGTTAGTTTGAGACTTGCCTGGTTGGTCCAAATTTTCTGGCATCAATTTGTCGTAGAGTTTCAAGCCAAGCCATAGAGGTGCGGTCACTAAAGGATCCACTGGGTATAAGTTTTCTCTGAGATTTTGTCTTAATGTTTTCTCGCTCATGTTATTACTCCTGAGAATTGTTGACGTTGATACTAGATACGGTGGCGATTAGTCGGGATAGGTTTCTTCGATGTCCTTGGGGAGTGACTCTTTTTTCCCGTCGTTGCTCATATCTTTTTGGAAATTCTGGATTGGTCGTGAATCAATACCGTTAGGATCTACGGAATTATTTTCTGGCTTATTTTCGGGAGCCTTTTTTCCTCCCTCCTCTTCTTTCCTTTCTTCGGGTTTCTTTTCTATTTGTCTTGTGTCTTGCAGTGTCTCACTCCAGAGATTTTTGCTTTCTCCTTGTTTTTCGCCTACTGCTTCTCTTTCTGGTTGTTCGATATTAGCCATGTCATTTCTCCTTTAGTAATTAGTGCAGACAGGTTGCGGACTCGACAATTGCATTATGCAATGGCGTCGAATGCGGTTCTATCTGACTATGCGCAATTAAGTTGCGGGTTTGCGCAAACTTCGATTATTTACTTTGAGAAGGTACTGGAACACTCAAGACAAAGTCTGTTCCTTTTCCGTTTTCTGGCGTTTGCCATGAAACTGTGGCATCGATAAGCGATGCGCGCAGACGCATATACATGGTTCCACGCGATTCATTTGACATTTTAATCGGGTCGAAACCGACACCATCGTCTGTAGTTCGAAATACAAAGTGCTCACCTTGTTTAGAAATGCTCACTTTGACTTGGCTTGCATTAGCATGTTTGCACAAGTTAGTGATTGATTCTTGCACTAACCTGTATATAAGTTGCTGTTCGATGATTGAAAACTGTTCTAAATCTAGCTCTTTCACTGTGGAGTTAAACCGTACTTTCAGTTTGAATTGTTTGGCGGCTTTATCTAGGCGTTCTTCGATAGCTGCACATAAGCCAAATTCGGCTAATATAACCGGGCACAAATCGTCCATAATCTCCCGTATATCGGTCATGTTCGATTTCATTTGATCAATTACTTGTTTTTTTAAATTTTCGTCTGGTTCATTTGTAAACCGCTCAAACGACTCAAGTGTATTGCGCATATCATTCAAAACTTGATCGTGCAGATCTGCTGCTAGAAGGCGTCTATCTTCTTCGTCTTGTTTTACTATTGTAAGCCTCGATTCTTGTAATTCTTTATTGCGAATAAGTACTTCTGTGCTTGCTGTATCCATTAGGTTTCGCTCGTTTTCTCTTTGTTTCAAAAAGGCACCAAGCGCAATAGCAGCCAAAAGTGTTATTCCAAAACTAGCGGGTCGTCCTGGTATGGCAAAAAATACCCAGACTAAGAACTGATATAAAACACTCAAAGCTATTACTTGTATTGCTACTATTATTTTGGGAATTTTGACAAAATAGCCTGTGGCAAGCCCCGGAAATGACAAAAGTATGACACCTGGGCAGAGAGATAACGCTATGAGCAGACTATTTGAATGTTCGTGATTGTTGGTATTCGACAATGGCAGAAATGCAGCGAGTGCTTTTCTCCACTCAACAAATGCTTCTTTTAGTTCTTTCCACAATATAAGGTCAAGACTCTGCACAAGTAAAATCAATCCAAATGCCAGAGTGAGCGCAGCGGCACTTTTAAACAGACGCTGATTTCTTGGAGAAATAGTTGGCACCCTTGGGTCCTTAAGTAGTTCCGAATGCTTTTCGTTTGATTTGCAAAGATTGCAACTGGCTATTTATCAGTTCTTTATCGAGCTGATTTGCCTGTACGATAGTGATTAGTTTTTCTGCAGAGGCGTCTTTTGGCTTGTTGAATTTGAATATATCTATGTCTTCTTGAATAGGCAATTCAATTTGCTGACGGCTTTGAAGTTCGATAACACGTTTGTCGTTGACATAACGCTCTTTGACTCTGGAAAGATTCATGTCTGCTATGAGCCAGCCAACTTCAGGATCTTGGTAAATTTGCTCTGCAAGTTTTGTGAGTGTATCGTTTACGGTGACGAGCCAGAGAGGACGGTAACTTACAATTTGATTTGAAGGAGGAGCTGCTGGAGGGTTCTTTTGAGTAAGAATTTCTTGTTTTGTGGTGGCGAATAACGATAATTGTCGCTTGGTAAAAAGACGTTTCTCGTCATTAGCAACTATTTTACTCAGACGGTCTAATAGTTCCTCTTTAGTATCGCTAGATTCGAGTTTTTCAAAGTCTTTGGCACTAAGTTCGCGCATTTCTTCTTTTAGTTTGTGCAACAGATTCTTTAGCTTGATTTTGGATGGAGACTTGAATTTATCCTGTTGTTTTGACGACAAACTTTTTTCAATTTTGTTTTGTTTGATTGCATCGCTTATAAATTCGCAAGTTTGATTTAAACTCAACTGCGAGTTAGAAGTAGAATTCTCGCTTAGATTTTCTTTGACTACTTTTCTGTTCGTGCGGTCAGGTCCTTCGTGTCTTGCTATGCCTGCAAGAGCAATGAGAAGCCCTAGCTCTAGACCTGAAATATAGCGGCATGATTCAGGGCTTAAATTGGTAGCGCATTCATCCTCTTCTTCGCCGTTTTTCTTTTTCTTTTTCCTTCTGCCTATTTCTAGATAACCGGGGAGTCTTGGATCGCCGGCGTTGATACTTGTTCGACCATCTTTGATCGTAAATGAAAGCGGGGTTAGACCATCGCCCCTGACAGTGGAGAATTGAGACCTCAATATTCCTTGAGCCGAAAGCGCGTCACTTCGAATAGCACCAGTCAAACTTGCATTTGCACCTGGATTTGTAAGTACATCTTTTACCAATCCAATTAAGGACGGAGCGCGTCTGTCTGCAATTGATGGACTGATTAGAATATCGATGCTCGGTTTGATATTGAACGAAGCCTGCAGAGTTCCATTCAAATTAATTTGTCTTGCTATTTCCAAATTTCTAAGGCTGCCTGCTTGCTGCGCAAGACGTTGTGTATCAAGAGATTTTGTCAGATTTTCAAAATGAGCTGTTCTTGCTGTGAATATTTCACTGGCTGAGCGCACTAAGTTCTGGAATCGCAATGAAGGAACATTATTTTCAATTGATGATAAGCGTACATGCTCAGAGGTTTGATCAATTTTGACGTTAGAAGCTGGATGAAGAGCAGTTTGTACATTATTGGTTCTTGATTCATGATTAACTGACTCCACTGTTTGACTCATTCGAGCTAGAACTTTTGCTGAGGCTTCGTGGATCATCAAATGGTTATCTGTACCATCAGCGCCTGCGTTTGGCAATTGCTTCTGAATGTCGTACTTAACAGGCTCGACATGTTTTTCAATTTTGTTCTGGTTGCCAACCAATTCAAAAGTAGGCAGTGAATCGTTGACTGTTTTTGTGAGTGTAATTCTGGGTGTAACCAGCTCTTGAAGTGCATTAGTAGTTAAATAATTGGTTTCCTGCCCGCTCATTTTTAAGTCGGGTCTTGCTGTGAAAACCTCGGAACTTTGTGCTGTTCTAAGCGGTAGTTGATTGGCTGAATTGTCATGCGGCAAAGTATGAGCTAAGCCTTCGGCGCGAGTAGATGAGTCTTGGCGAGGTGGCAAGTCGGCGCGAGGAGAAGAAAGAAGCCCTGGATCGTTGCCCAGTCCAGACTCGAATGTAGGGCCTAGTGGTTTGCCGTCGGTTTTGATCATAGGTGAAGATTCAAGCACTCTTTCAACTGGAGAATTGATTGCGTTTGGGTCTCTAGAGGTAGTGCCAGCAGTCTCTACTGGAAGTGGACTGGCGCCAAGAATTTTGCCATCTCGGTTGGTAGTATCCAACGGCAGAACTGGCTCGACTGTCAAGGAGCCGTTCGAAACGATATCGAATCTGTTTGTGGTAACAGTTGTGGGTAAAGCCGCATTTCCAATATCCCAGTTAGTAGACTCGACACGATTTTGTGTCCCTTCGGGAGAATCTGCTAATGGCTCGGGGATATCGCTCATTTTGTATAAAATATGCAAAAAGGTAGTAAGAGAAATCTCATACTACTCTATTCCCTTTTTCTTGACAAGTCTATTTAATGCCAACAGTCTTGCTTAGAGCTCATTTTGCAGACCGATTTTTGGGGTTGGTTAGACCACAGATTTAGCTAGTTCTTTTTCTTCTGTCTTGCTGTAAGGGAAAATTATGTCTTGGCGCTCGATATCTTCGAGATCTTTGAACTCGCCTGCAAGCACTTTGTCTGCAAGCTTTGAGCAGGCTTTGAAATAAGCATCCGAAGGTCTTGTTCCAGTTAGCTTTCTGGTCAGATCCTGGCATAAGATATCTGCTGCATCAACCATAATGGGGTTGACCGCTCTGCCTTCGTGTGCCCAGAGAGCAGTTACAAGAATCGTGATTATGTCTTGCACGCGTTGAGACATATCTGCAATTCGACATTGTCTATCAGGCAATTTGAGCTGGTGTGTGACCATATTGCCAGAGAGTTCCAGAGGGCTTTGGTGCAATTCTGCTAAAGCAAAATTGACATGTTCGTTTAAGCGCGAGTCCATATCATCGATATTGCGACTATCTTTACCCGAACACAATTGACCAAGATACCAGAAGCTGTACTTCATCAATTCGTTGCGCAAAGCAAAAGCGTGGGCTGGATTTTCAGGATGGAAGCTTTTGATTTTGTGTTTTTGTAATGCCAGACCAATTGGCTCGAAATACTCGGTGCCATGGTGTTTTGCAAGCGATTTGAAAAACGCCATTCCAAGCATTTCGCCTTCGCCTTCATAAATACTGGGAGCTAGAAAATCATGCACATTGTCGCCGAAAATGTGGCCCTGGACGAATGAACGACCACCATGTGTTTTCATAAACAGTTCGATTGCACACTCTTTTTCCGCTTCGGAGCCAAAAATTTTGGCAATAATACACTCGAGTTCGCCGCGATAACCCTGGTCTAAAAGCCAGGAGCCCCATGCTACAAGAGCATCTGAACCGGCAATTAGTGCCATTGCACGAGCAATTCGTCTTTTGACCAGTTCGCGTGTTTCAATTGCCTTGCCATAAGTTTCTCTAAAGTGAGCCCACGGAAGAATATTGGCAAGCATCAAACGCATGACACCAGATGCAGTGGCGCACAATGCTAAGCGTCCCATATTCAGTCCGTGATATGCGACTGTAAGACCATTGCCCTGAGCTGGAGTTAGCAAGTTTTCTTTCGGTACTCTGAAATTCTTGAACTTCAACCCGTTGTTGTAAGTGTGATTCAAAGCGTGCAATTTATATGGCACTACCTGGAAATTTTCGTTTTCTTTTTCAGGAAGCTCGGCGATGATTGCCGATGGAATGTCGTTTATCAAACATACAATGCCTACTGTTCGCCCTGGAATAGCATTTGTGATAAACAGCTTTTCGCCATTGATTACATAATCGTTTCCATCTAATTTAGCCTCGGTTTTTAGATTCGTTAGGTCTGAGCCTGCGTTTGGTTCAGTTAGAGCAAAACCAGATAAACATTCACCAGAAGCCAATCTTGGCAAAAACTTTTTCTTTTGCTCTTCGGTGCCAAACGTTCGTACGGGATCCACCGCGCCGATGCAACCGTGCACAGAAGCCAGTCCACCAATAGTAGGCTCGATGGTGGCAACTTTGGTCAAAAAGGTCATGAATTCACGAGTGGTGACGCCCTGACCACCGTATTCTTTGTCGATGAGCATGCCCCAATAACCGGTTTTCTTGAGCTCATCCATTAATTCGCCAGATATTTTGCCCTGGGCATCATACTGTTTCTTTTGCGATCTATAACTCCTGATCACTTCAAGCGATTTGGTCATCGATGGATTATTCAAGGGATTCATCGCAGGTGGCGAGAACAATTCAATTGGAATTTTGTTCTGCCAGACAGCCTGGTGAACGGGGCTATTAGTGGTTTTGTACTGTGGTGCGAACAGCGCTTCCACTTCGTCGTCGAGTTTATCTACGGCTCCTGTGCGCTTAGCTTCTTCTTCGCTTTTTCCGCTCAGTCGCAGTGCGGTTTCGGCAAAACTCATGTCTTTTTGGTTCGGATCTTGTGTGGTCATATTTACTAACTCCGATCAAGCATTTCCAGTGACAGTACAAGTTCGTTTTTTTCATCCGGATCAGGCGTTACTCCGGCTTTCAATCTTTCGCCTGCTAAAATTTGCATCAGTTTTTTACCGGCAAGCTCATATCTCCAGCCTTCCATAAGGCGAGGTTTTTTTGCGCCGGGCTTATCTGTAATTTTTTCCTGGTAACAACGAATAAAATGCTGTACTTCGTCTCTATTAGCGATGTATTCTACTGGTAAGTTTATACTAACTGCCATTTGCTTCAAGATCACGTAGAGAAAATCTCCCACCAGCAGCTGCTTTTTAGAAGGCGGGCGCGCCTCTGGCCACGTAGGCCACTCTGAGCTTGGCAAAGCAAGACCTTTTTGACATGCGCTCAAAATGGGCGCTTCATAGCGTTTGAGTTGATCTTCTCGAATCCCGCGTAAGTTTTTAAGCATTTTAGAATCGGTTGCTTTGCGCGTGGCTACTTCTAAAAGAGCCTGGTCCGATAAAACAGACCGTAATGGTTTGTTCAAGCGTTGGGCTTCAGAATCTCGCCACGATAAAAGCTCTTGCAAAACCGCAAGTTCTTTTCTATCTAATCTATTTGCGCCTTTTACTCTGCATATGTCGAGGTTGCGTTTATATCCTGTATTTGCAGCTTTTTTGGCAGAGGTTTCAAATTCTTCCGAGGCCCATTGAATGCGACCCATTGCTTCTAGTTTGGCTTCTAATTTGTCGCAAATTGACTGTAGATGTTCTACATCAGCCACCGCATAACG
This sequence comes from uncultured Candidatus Obscuribacterales bacterium, assembly GCA_964572515.1. Lineage (GTDB taxonomy): Bacteria > Cyanobacteriota > Vampirovibrionia > Obscuribacterales > Obscuribacteraceae > Aved-18. Next base: position 109,030 of record CAZNEW010000004.1, read on the forward strand.
AATCTGTTCCTGGCTGAGCGGACGTTGGCTCCAGTTGCTAAAACATTCTGCCTTGGTCAACTGCACGCCAAGCATTTCCATCACTAATTTTTTTAGACCAATTGAAAATCCAAGACCAGCAAATGCAGCCGCAATTTGAGTATCGAAAATATTTTTTGGTGTGCCATTACTCAAACGAGCAATGATTTCGAGATCTTGTTCGGCACAGTGAAAGAGGCATTTTATGTTGGGATCGCATATAGTCTGCCAAATTAGATTCAGTTTTTCTTGGTCGAAAGAATAAGGATCGACTAAAAAAATCTCTCCCCCGACACAACACTGGATCAGGCAAAGCTCTGGGAAATAAGTCTTTTCTGGAATAAATTCCAAATCGAAGCCGGCTAACTTGTGTTTGTTGATTTTTTCAATCAGATTCTGCAGCCCCTCCTGACTCTCAATGAATTGATGAGTAGGAGTAGATTCAGTTAGCATCGGATTTGGAGAGTTTTGCCGTTTCATTTAATATCGTTTTTCGGCACCAATCAAGGCTTCCTTTTTTGCCGATGATTACCGGATGCCTGTGAAAAACCTCTGGTAGGGGAAAAGATAGGGTGTCCTCATTCATTGTGCCCACTTCTAAGCCTGCTGCAATGGCGATGGCTGAGGGGGCTGCTGTGTCCCAAACTTTTAATTTACCAGCCAGGTGGACAAAAATGTCTGCTCTATTTTCCAGAATCCGAGCCACTTTTAAGCCAATACTTCCAAATTGGACGAAATTGACATAATCGAGATCTTCTACCCAGGGGTGTTTTTTTCTGTCTCGGTGTCCCATCATAAGCCTTGTTTTAGACAGGCTTTTGTCCTGATTAAATACGTCGGTGTCTTTGCTTGCTTGAAGACTGATTTTATCTTGGGTGTCAGTCTTGATTTTCCACGCCCCCATATCGGGACCGCCGTAATACAAATTATTGTGCTCTGGCTCAAAAACACAACCAAATACAGGCTTGAGGTTCTGGAGCAAACCAATCATCACCGAGTATTGACCATCTTGCAGAATGTAATTCTGGGTGCCATCAATAGGGTCTATGACCCATACAAGCTCTTTGTCGCTTCTAATGTCTGGGTCTTCTTCAGAAACAATACCTGCGTCCGGGTAATCTTGTCTAAGCGTTTTCACGATTAAATCAGACAGTGCCAGGTCTGCACTTGTTACTAGGTCCCTGGGACCGGTTTTTTCCTCGATGGATATATCATCGCGCATTTCCATGGCAAGACGTCCTGCCTGGCAAGCTAAGTTCAAAACAGATTGGATCTGGTCTTTGCCAAGAATATTCGTCATTCGCGGTAAAGCAGGCAGTTGTATTTTTCGGCAAGCTGATTGTCGAACATATCTGCAACATAGGCTATGTGCCAGAGAAGATTATCGAGCTCTTCTTGAACGAGACCGCGAGTAGGTCTTTGTGCCACTATCAAAACCAGGTTTTCGTGGGTTGCAAGGGCGCAATTGCTCATAGAACTGTTGAGGTCGAGCAGATTTCTGTAGAAAGACTCAAGTTTGCTTCTGTCCTCAGGTATATGGACTAGAGGCGAGGTAATTCGCAAAACTGCATCCTGTGAACTTTCTTGCACGAAAATATATATTTTGGCGCTGCCCTCAGTGAGCCAATAGCCAAAATCGTCAGCATCGGTAACTTTGTGCTTGTCAGGATTCAATCCTCTGTGGCTGAAATATTGCCGAATCATTTGAATGGCTTCAGGAGCGCTGCCGTGGCTTATTTTTTCAGCTCCAAACAGAACCATTCTTGAGTTCTCCCAACCTGGATTTATCTAAGTATACACCTGTATAAAAAGAGAGTTTGTCAGGTTGTGACAGTTTTACTTGCTTGACAAGTTTAAGCATTGCATAGTGCTTGTAGCTGGTTTAGAATTTAGAAACTGAAGCTGTATTCCCGAGTAGCGCAGCGGTAGCGCAGGTGACTGTTAATCACTTGGTCGTAGGTTCGAATCCCACCTCGGGAGCCATTTTACTAGCTCAATGAAAAATATCCTCAGTAAAGTATTGCTTGCATTGTCGGCAATTTTGATCTTTGCTGAGCTTTTGCTCTATTTGGGGCGTTTTTATGTAGCTCTTGCAAGCGACCTTCCAATCGACTACGAAGGTCCTACCTATTTTGGAATAAGACAACTTGCCTCTGCTCGAAATATCTACGATTCAAGTACTTTGAATGCGCCACCTTTCATGGTCACCATTTATATGCCTTTGTATTACGGGCTGTGCGCAATATTTCAAAATTTTTTGGACCTGGCTACGGGAATTAAAGCTTGTCGTTTGTTCAGCATTTTATCCTTGCTTGGTGCCGGGTTTTGTTCGTATCGCATCTTCAAAATGTCTCAAATCGGACAATTGCGCTCGATTCTTGGGCTTATTGTTTTTCTGAATTTTTTTGCTTTGTGGATTTGGTCGAATTACTGTCGAGTTGATATGTTAGCCACAGCTCTTTCACTGTTTGCCCTTGAGCGCTTTATGACCATGCAAGATGTTGACAGAGAGGCGTTCTCTATTAACAATATTTTGCTTGTAGCTTTCATTTGTATTGCAGCACTGTATACAAAGCAGTCATCTATTGTGGTGGCATTTTCTATTTTTGTTTGTTTGCTCTTGCAAAAGAAATGGAAACAGTGCATTGAATTTGGACTGGCTTTTGGTGCTGGCTCCGCTGTTATATTTGCATTGTTGCAAGTAATCACAGGTGGTGGCTTTCTTGCACATATGCAATTTGCCTCGAGGATGCCCTATGACTGGACTATGATGATGAATCATCTTGGTTGGATCGGACTTGATTGGCTCAAGATTTTGATTATTGGCGCATCCTGTGCGGTGCTTATAATTTTTGGTAAACGCATCCGAGACGAAAAAAATTATTTCACCCTTTCGTTACCATTTTTGTTTTCTACAGCGATCTTTACTCTGTACACCCTTGGAACTGAATATCCCAATACAAATCATGCCATCCTCTTTTATTTCACCTTAGCCTGGGTTTTCGCTCAGGTTTCGCAAGAATTCAGACAAAGGCAAGATCAAAAACAAGAATGCATCTATTCGATTAGTCTTGCAGGAGCGTGCTTATTGAGCTGTGCTTTGATGTTTTCGTTATTACCTTCAATGATGGACTGGCCTGGGCAACTGAACGCTTCTAAAGCGCAGCTTGCCATATTGAGCAAGTTGAAACCCCAGAGTCTGATTTTCACCGAAGATCCATATTTGAGTCTGGTATCAAATACAAAACCACTTTTCGTCGATGTTTCAACTTTTGTCCAGGTCTGGCGAAAAGAGCGCAAAGATGCCTGGCAGCAGGAGCTGGAAAGCTTGATAGACCAGAAGAAATTCGAAGCAGTGATAATTAACTGCCACGATGACCAGAAGGAAAAACCGAGTTACTACTGGAGCGCAGATCTGGTCGATTTAGTACACCAGAAATATAGCCTGAATTCCTCTTTGACCGGAAACAGGCAAACTCAAAATGTTTATCTAAAGGCTAACTAAATGGACGAAGACTTATTTTTCTTCGGTTTTGCCGGCTTTCATGTCCGACACTTTCTTCATTTTCTTAGCCAATTTGATAATGATCACAGGCAAAATAATCACACCAGCAAGGGCGATCATCATTCCTACTGTGCCTGAATCCATCTCCATAACTTTCCCCTTCCTTTAGTGTGGCGACATACCGATATCAATTTATGGACTGCCCTAATTAATATACTCCCTAGCGCATCCTCGACCAAGCCTTGTAAGTTTCTTTACAACTTCTGCCTGGCGAGGAAATCGCCCACAGAGCGGGAAATTTAGATAAATGGGTAGTAATCTTAAAGGTGTGACATTTTTTAGTTAGCTACCCTTGACTATATGGACCATTCGACCCGAAAACTGAATACACTCAAGGGTCGAATAACGGCTCTAACTCTTATTCTTGCTTTCTTTTTTTGCCCTCCTGGACAGGCTGAGTCAGGAGCCTTGAGTATATATGGTGAGCCATTGTCAGAGGCTTATAAAAAGGACTTCTTCAGTTTTTTCAGATTTTCAATGATTGGAATGTCTGTGACCAAGGATGGTTACACGACTGTTTCATACAAACCTCCAAGAGGCAGTATGCTTCGCCAATGCGTAGATTTGAACCTTACTCTGACAAGCGAAGGTCGCATCAAAAGGATGGTGCTCAAATTGCGTCGTCGTTGTATTGAAGACTCGCGTCAAGGAATGTTTGCACGTGACGTAGCTAAAAGCTTCATACAAGCTGGTATTCCCGATCGAGACTCAGATGCTGTAAACGATTTGATAAACGAAATATTCTTCAGACAAAAGCTTACTCAAATTGACGTTAAGCCCAAAGAGGATAATTCTGCTGAAAGTAAGTTGCCTTCCATCACTGTCTTGAAGCTTGGCGCGGGCGACCTTGCAGACGGGGATATTGTCATTTTTGGTGAGAACCTGAAAGTGCCTGAACTCAATAAAGACGCATCACCGTTGTACAGTGTTTTTGCAGGCGAGAGCAAAATTGCTAATCAAAATATTGGTGATCTCGTATTAGAAATGGAAAACAAATTAGGCGAAGAAGACCTTACTATCTCTGTTATGGATAAGGGCGATAAAGAAAAAATGCAAGCAAGCGATTTTGACTTCGACCAGCTACCTGGTACTGCGGTGCCGCTGCTCAAATAACTATTCTATGTTCAGGTCAGAAGAGTTGGAGCTGTCTTTTGACTCAGACTTACCGTCTTCTTGATCTAGAATATTTTTGATATCACCCATCGAGTGTTCAGATTCTTTTTTCAGATCCAAGCCACTATCTTTAGAGTCAGAGCTGTCAAATTGATTCGAATCTGCAATATCTTGTTGCCAGATGGTGGGCGAAATTTCTTCAACCTTGTGAATTAGCCATTTTTTACCATTCTCTTTGATGACAACAAAACGTAGATATCTTGGACCTTTTCTGATCCAGAAATTGGTATTGCACAAAACTGAAGCGGTCATTTTTTTAGGGTCGAAGCTTTCGATTTTTAAGGCTGATTTTGGAGCTGAATTCACATCACCAATAGATTGAAACTGGAGCGTTTCTTTAGACCAGGTTTCAGAAAGCTTTTGATAATTGTTAGCAGCAAAATCTTCGGTATAGAAATTCATCATTGCGTCACCACTTATGGTGTCATCTTCTTTTGAGAGAATTCCAAACATACTACGAATGAGTCCTACGATTTGACGCAGATCTTCACTCGACTTTTGATCGAGCATGTTGCCTTCTTCAAGTATGTTTTCGCTACCGGCGTGTTTGTATGAAATCTTCCAGTAATCGCCTATTGACGCACCTTCTGCATAAGCTGAGCGATCGTCCATATTGTAGGTTCCAGTACTCAATTTAAGAGCGTGAGCTTGTTCGCTCGATCCTGTAGCAGGCTTCACCCACAAGATTACTTCACCAGTCTTTGAATTGGTTTCAGCCGCAGGAGCATAGTAATAAATAAGTCCTTCTTCTTTGTTTTGAAAAGATAAGAGCGATCCTACATTTGTATTGGATAAGAAAAATCCAGCTGCAGTGGCAACACCTGCTAAAAGCAGAGCGCCAATAGCAATGATTACAAATGATGGTTTTTGACCGGGAACGAGTTCTTTGAGTTTGTTGAGCTTGGAATTAGGGTCGCCGGAACTAGAATCTTCGCGAGCTGGTTCGAGGCGAGAAGTCTCTACTGCTTTTGTCCTTATCCCGCCAGTTTTTCCTTGCTGAGCACTTTTTTGAGTGTCGGCTTGTTTCGTCACCGCTTTGTTCTTGACAGAAGTGGAGCGAAGACCAGTGGTAGGACCAAATAGTTTTTCTTGTTCTAAAAGTTTGGACACTCCTTCTAGAGCATCGCGCAGTTCCTGCATTTTCTGAAAACGAGCTTCTGGCTTTTTAGATAAAGCCTTCATTACCACTCGTTCTAATGATTCATTGATGTCTAAGTCGGGACGAATTTCTTTTAGAGGTGGAGGAGGCGTGGTGAGATGCATCTCCATTGTTTCGACCACCGAACGTCCCATGATAGGGGGCTGTCCGGTGAGAGCCTCGTACATCATTGCGCCCATTGAATAAATATCTGAGCGTGCATCTAGTGTGGAGCCCGTGCATTGCTCGGGACTCATATAGATTGGACTGCCGAAAATTTCACCAGTGGCTGTAAGATGCTGTGCTTGCTTGCCAGACGAAGGCATTAATTTAGCGATTCCGAAGTCCACTACTTTGACAAAATCGTCTTTGCCTTCAAAATTGATGAGCATAATATTGCTCGATTTTAAATCACGGTGAATTACACCTTTCTGGTGAGCATGCTCAAGCGCCTCGGCTGCTTGCATAAAAATTGGAATAGTCCGTTTCATCTCGACATGGTCATCTCGTTTGATGATGTCGGCAAGACTTTCACCTTCTAAAAAGTCCATGACCAGGAAAGGTTGTTCTTCATCTACCACCCCATAGTCGTAGATGGTAATAACATTAGGGTGCGAAAGGCACGAAGCCGCTTGAGCTTCGACCTGGAAGCGTTTGATACTGGTCTGGTCGCTTACAAGTTGCGGAAGCAAGACTTTGATTGCTACAAGTCGGTCCATTAACTCGTGGACGCCTTTATATACGATACTCATGCCGCCGCGACCAATTTCTTCCACGACTTTATAGCGTTCGTTCAAAATCTGTCCGAGCAGCTTGTCTTTTTTGATTTTGACAAGAATGACCTTGTCATTCTGGCAAACAATGAAATTATCTGGATAAGTAGCCTGGCACGCCGGACATTTTTTAGTCAGCTCGACGCCTTGCTCTCCTTGGTTTGACATTTCGGTGTTTGAGGTCACGGTTAGTTGCTCTATGAAGTCTGGGGTTCTGGCTCTATTTTAGGGCTGGTTGAAGCTTCTTTTGGACTATTAATTTCGTCGTTGATTTTGGGATAAACAGACAGGTACAAAATGAAGACAAATATTAAATAAGCGACCAGGTGGGCGATTCCGATTGTTAAGGAAGGGTGATTTTCTAAGTATGCCTGTTTTGGATTTTGAGGGTCGTAAAATACTTTTACCTCGTTTGCCACTTTGTATTTCTCAGAATATTGTCCCGATTCATATCCTGGTATTCCAATTGGCGGTTGAAAAGAAATTCGCTCTGATGTGTAATCGACACCATTCACCGAGTAATGATATTGAACCTTGGGAGTCCAGGCAGGGTCTCGACCAAGAGTATAAAACTGCTGATCCAGGCTGTCGATAACGCCCTTGGTATTAGGCCAGTTCGAGGCTTTGATGCCGCTTATATAGGGCGGTAAATCGACAAAGGCGAATATTGCAAAGGCTCCAATCAGGAGACTGATTAAAAACGGCTTTTCAAATTTTCTGGAAAGCTGAGACATTTAGGCTCGTTTAAATCTCCAGATAAGTTCTGACCTGCCATAGTTCGGGGAAACATTTTTTGGTCCAGGTGGATTTGAGATAGGCGACGCCTTCGCTACCTCCAGTGCCTTGCTTGAACCCGATAATACGCTCGACCACTGTGGCGTGGTGTTTGCGCCAGAGAAGAATGCCCTCGTCAAAGTCGAGCAAAAGCTCGGCGAGGTCATAAATTTGAGGGTATTTAGCAGCCTGGTCATACAGTTTCTTTATTTCTTGTACCCTTTGCTCAAATTTATTCTTCTTAGTCTCTTCATTATCGTTTTCTTTATCCATATCGGGCTTGAACCCGGCCCAGGTCATGACCTTGAAATATAGCTCGTGCAAGGATTCTTCATCGAAACGCTTTTGTAAATCAACCACTGCTGCATGTTCGTGACTGAAATATTTGAGCATATTGGTATCTTTCATTCCGCCTAGAAATTCGATTTCGCGAAACTGGCTAGATTGAAAACCACTGGCTGGATTCAAATGATTTCTGAAGCCCAAGAAATCTTTGGGTGCCATCGTTTCAAGTATATGAATTTGATTGACCAGATGTCTCTGGATGGCCACCACTCTTTTGAGATAGAAATTGGCTTGCCAGATTTTTGCATCGTCTAAATTTTGGTCCTGCAGAATTTTTACTACAGTGTCGAGTTCGTGCAAAATCAATTTGAACCAGAGCTCGTAAGTCTGGTGAATAATGATGAATAGAGGCTCGTCGTGGTGAGCCGGATCTGAAAGACAATGCTGAAGCTCTTTCAACTCTCTTACCTTCAAGTAAGAATTGTAAGAAACGCCTTTTCCCTCACCATATCCAGACATTGTCTATTTTTTCCCCTTTTGTTTTTCGTTTGAATTTTTGTTTGTGTTCTGTTTTGAATCTTGATTGTTTTTATCTTCTTTTTTCTTGCCTTTAAAAAGCCCCAGCCCAAGACCAAATCCACCGCCTCCGGAATCTTTTTCCAGTTTTTCGGGAATCATGCCACCATACAATGGTAGTAAAGCATTCTGGTCTAAAGCGTCTCCCTCACTAGCTTTTGCATACTCTTTAGGCTTACCTTTATCGTAATAGTAAGCAAGTGTGGATTCAGTGAGATTTTTGCGAGCCTTATCCACGAAAGCTTTGTATTCGATTTGATAGGACTCCATTTCAATCTTGTCCTGGTCGACTCTGAATACTTTGAAGCTGCAAGGATAACTTGCAAGCGCGGCATTGGAGACATAGTAGATGTTTCCTTCTTTTTGAACTTTATTCATTGCGATATGACCGCTCAAGCAAAGGCGTACATAGGGCGAAGCTCCAAGCACTTCACGACCTGAAGCAGCGTTTGCCAGGATGTAAGAAGTCCAGGGTGAGTTGCCTGTGTCATAAGGCGGTGGTGGTAAAAGAGGGTGATGGCTGAATACGATTGTGAATTTGCTCGAATTCTTTTCCAGGTCTTTTTTGAGCCAATTTATTTGTTTGGTTGACAATAGACCTTCTTTGCTTTCAGTTCGAGATGTATCAAGTCCAATCAGGTGTACGTTAGAAGCAAAGTCGTTTGACCAGTATGAAGTGTTGCCTTCGATTCCTTTGCCTTTCCAGTCGGGACCAAAAACAGCCATTTTGTCTACGACTGAAGTGACATCTTTGTCGCCAAGAACAAAATGCCAGGGACAATTCAAGCCCTGGACCACGTCAAGAAATAGATTCCAATTCGATTCGTTTTTTCCAAGACCTTCGACCTGATCGCCGCCAAATACGACAAAGTCAACTTGGAGGGCGTTTATTTTCTTGATTACTGACTGCAAAATCAGCTGACTTTCATGAAAAAGTTCATGTGTGTCTTGCAGGTCGGTTGTCAAATGAACATCTGTTACGTATGCGAACGAAAATGGCTTCACAGGCGCAAGTGAAGCTTTCGCCTCTTGTCCTAAAGAAAATCCCAAGAGACTAACTGAAATGAGGGATAGTAAGAATTCGCGACGGTTTATAGTGGTTTCCTTTGTACAACGCAGTAGAAAATACTCATCATGTCATTAGACAGTTATTTGTATACTGTGACCTGAACTTAAAAGTAGTTTGGCACAATTTTGAAGATAAAGTGAGGTTTTTGCAAATGACGAGTGGCGTCAAAGACGAAGCTAGCAGCACACAGGAAAAACTTTCCTTGAATATTCGGCAGATAAAAGAAATCTTGCCTCATCGCTATCCGTTCCTTTTACTCGACCGTGTCACTTCCGTAGAACCTGGAATACGTGGTGCCGGCTACAAGAATATGACTGCCAATGAGCAGTTCTTTGAAGGACATTTTCCTTTTGGACCCATAATGCCTGGTGTTCTGATGGTAGAAGCTCTGGCTCAGCTAGCTTGTATAACTCTTTTGACCAAAGAAGAGTATAAGCACAATTTAGGTGTATTCACCGGCATTGACGGCTTCAAGTTCCGCTCCATGGTCGAGCCAGGAGATCGTCTTGATATGGAAGTAGAGCTTTTAAAAATCAAGGGTCCGCTTGGACGTTGTCGCGGTATCGCTAAGGTTGGTGACAAACTAGCTTGTGAAGGCGAATTTTCTTTCTCGATGATCGACAAAGAAAAATTCATGGGTACTGCAAAATAGTTTTACGAGCAGGTAAAAAATGTCAATTCATGCAACAGCAATAATAGCCGATGGCGCCAAAATCGCAGACAGTGCCGATATCGGACCTTATGTCGTTATTGGAAAAGGTGTCACTATTGGTGAGCGCACTGTCATTGGTCCGCACTGTGTGATAGATGGTGATACTACAATTGGTGCCGACTGCAAAATCTACGCATCGGTAGCGATTGGTCTTGATCCTCAAGATCTAGGATATAAGGGCGAATTTACCGGGGTGAAAATTGGTGATAGAACCACTCTTAGAGAATTCGTCACCATACATCGAGCGACCAAAGAAGGCTATACCACTCTTGGTAACGACTGCTTCCTGATGAATTATTCTCATATCGCTCATAACTGCAAAGTCGGAAATGGAGTGATCATGGCTAATAACGCTACTCTGGGTGGCTATGTGGAAGTAGGTGACAATGTCGTTTTTGGTGGAACCGTAGCGGTGCACCAAAATGTCAAAATTGGAAGACTGGTAATGATGGGTGGAATCACAGGTACTCGCAAAGATATGCCACCATTTGCCATGATGGATGGAAGACCCGCTAAAGTCTGCGGTATCAACCTCGTGGGGATGAAGCGCAATAAATTCGGTCCCGAGATTCGCAAAGCAGTTAAAGATGCTTACAAAATGATTTATCGCGATGGAATGAATCAAAAACTTGCTCTAGAGCGCGTTGAGGCTGAACTCGGGCATTATGCCGAAGTGCAGGAAATCGTTAATTTTTATCGTGCGAGCAAAAGAGGTGTATGTATTGCTATGACATCGTATGATGAAATCAGAGACGAAGCTGTCAGTGAGGAAAAACCTCTGGCTGAAGCTGGTGTAGGTGACTTCTAGGAAACCGTAATTTGTGTCGGTAGAAAATCCTAATGTGGATCTCCCTGAAACTAAGGGAGATACCGAGGAAACAGGAGTATCCGGTTACGCTTCCGTGTTGCGTAATCCGCACTTTATGTGTCTTTGGCTTGCACAAATTTTTTCGCAATTTGCAGATAGAGCAGTTTTCGTGTTATTTGTGGCTGTGCTCACGACTCTTCAACACTCCACCATAGCTGGTAAGTTTGTTGGAGCTGCTCAGATGACCAGTTTGCTCTATGTCGCATTTACGATACCTGCCATAATTTTGAGTCCGATAGCTGGCGTTTATGTCGATCGGTTTTCAAACAAACTGGTGTTAGTTCTATCAAGTCTTTTCAGAGCGGCTTCAGTTTGTCTTATTGCTACACCGCTTGTTAAACAGGCGCCAAGTATTGCTTTGTCTTTGGCTTTTCTTATTTCTATCGGGTCGCAATTTTTTGCTCCCGCCGAAACGGCGTCAATTCCAAGGCTGGTTAAAAAAGAAGATTTGCTAGCGGCAAACTCGCTTTTCTTTACTACCATGATGATTGCTTTAGGTTTCGGCTTTGCCATTGGAGACCCGATTATCGAATCGACAGGTTTAGGTAAAGCACCGTATGCAGTGGCTATTGGATTTTTCATTTCAGCTCTCTTGTTGCTCGGCATTAAAGACAATAAGCCTCAAAAGCAAGACCACGAGCCTTGGTGGGAAGAGTTGCGCTTTGGCATTGCCTATATCGTTAGCAGTCGTTATGTTTTTAGAGCTATTGTCAAAATCACAATTTTGTTCAGCACAATCATTACGCTCAATATCATCGCTGTGGCTCTAGCCGAACAGGTGCTTGATTTGCAGCCCCACCAGTTTGGTTATATTGTTGCTGGGGCTGGGCTTGGAATGGGGCTTGGTAATTTTTTCGTAGGCACTTTTGGAGCAAAAATGCACGCTACAGTGCTTGCTTACAGAGGATTTTGCTGTCTTGGATTTTTTATGAGCGTGCTTGGAAGTCTTGGCTTTATTAAAGACCATGCTTCTTCGCTTGGATTACATACCTTTACCTATCAAGGTTGGTTTTTGCTTATTCCGTTAATTGTAAGTGTCTTGATAGGAGCATCGTGCGCAATGGTAGCTGTGCCTACCTATTCGGCGCTTCAGGCTGCCGTGCCCGAGCAATTGAGAGGCAAAGTTTTTGGCGCTCAAAATACTGCTATGTCGGCCGCTTCCACAATTCCAGTCGTTCTTGCCGGAGTGGCTGCTGACAACCTGCCTGGAGGCGTGTCGACCACATTATTTTTGATTGGCCTTCCCACTCTAGCCCTTGGTGTTTACTATCTCCAGGAGGAGCTCAAGCTTTTGAAGAGTGAGGAATCCGGCGAATATTTGGAGAAGAAAAATTAAGCTCAGTTGGCAAAGTGTTTGTGGCTTTTAACTACCATATAAAGGATATGATATGACGGTAGTATAAGCTTGACATTGTTGTGGTCAAGAAAATAGGAAAAACATGCGAAACCGGGTAATCCTTTTAGCCATTACGGTTGGGATCTGGATATTTCTAAAAGCAATCGACAATTTTGTCACCGGACCAGAGTGTCTGTTTTTGCTTGGCATGGCATTGGTTGGAATGACTGTCCACTCTACCTGGCTTTATTTGGCTCAAAGTCGCTGGCACGATAAAGCACGCATTTTTCTTAAAAAGAGGATTTCGGTTGCCATGAGGGTGACCGGCTCGCAAAATCTCAAAAAGCTTGGTCAATACAAGCGGGTGCTTGGAATCAAAAAGAAAGCGCCAGTTGAAAATCTTACTTTCAGTGACTGGCACCCTACAGTCGATATTTTTGTATCTGCAAAAAATGAATCGCGCTCAATCGAAAACACAGTGCGCAACTTGTTCAAAATCGATTACGACAAGTATTTGCTGTGGATTATCGATGACTGCTCAAATGATTCAATGCCTCAAATACTTGAAAATCTCAAAGGCGAATTTCCTCACTTAAGAGTGATAAATCGAGCCCCGTCGTCTTATCCAGGTAAATCAGCTGCTTTAAACGAAGCCTTAGCCAAGTCTGAGGGCGAAGTAATAGTGGTTTTTGACGCAGACGCATCAGTAAAACCTGATTTTCTAAATGCTGCTCTTCCCTTTCTTATGGGTGAAAGAGTTGGTGCAGTTCAAGTTCAAAAAAGAATATATGAATCTCAAAAAGGGCTACTTGTAGATTGTCAGGCGTCAGAATACGCTCTGGATTCTTACTTTCAGGTCGGTCGCGACATAATAGGCGGTGCTGTTGAGTTGCGCGGAAATGGGCAACTTATCAAACGCGAGGCGTTAATTGACGTTGGTGGCTGGAATAACAAAACGCTTACAGATGACCTTGATTTGAGCATGCGTCTTCTAGTTTCTAATTGGGACGTAAAATTCTGTCCAAATGTCTGGGTTTTTGAAGAAGGTGTCACCACTGTCAAAGCCTTATTGCGTCAGAGACGTCGTTGGGCTGAGGGTAGTATTCGTCGTTATCTCGACTATATTTTCCCGCTCAATTCACCTTCGCGCTTGTCAATAATGGAGCGCATCGATACCCTTGTATTTACCGTTTATTTTGTGGTGCCAGCACTGGTGGTGCTCGATTCTATTTACGAGATCATTCATCTTGCGACCGGAGTTCCTACATATGGTCGCTTTCTCGCCCTCTTGTCATTTCTTGTATTGTGGGTGACGCAGATAGACATTTTTATTGCGTTGCGCATGTATAGAAAAACTCCTGTCTTGACAGCTCTCTGGAAAAGCTGGGTGGTCGACATCTACATATATGGTCACTGGGTGCCAGTTATCATCTTGTCGTTCTGCCAGATTCTTTTTGCCAAAAATCATTCAACTTGGCATCGCACCGAGCATGCTGGAAGTCACTGCGACCCCACTACATAATTTTAAAGTGGCTGATAACGGCTCCCGGTAGCTTCTTGGCTTCTTTCGGGAAAGTAATTAGTGGTGGCATTATTGGTGCCTTTTATTTCGAATCTATTTCGAATATATGTGCCGCCAGAATATACTGGACATCCCGGTTGATAAGAGATCACAAACCAACATAATTTTTACAAGGAAAGTGGAGTTCGTAAAACCCAGCGAGCAGCGGCTTTTTGAGCCACTTACAACCTGGCGGATTGGTCAAGGTCAAAATTGTGAGATTATTTTGTGGACCAGAACAAGAAAATAGGTACAATTGGTTTGGTCTCGGGCCAGGTGGTCCAGGACAGTTGGTCAACTAGCATTTAGTAGATGGAGTAATGCATGCTTAAGAAGATAGCGTCCTCTTTCCTCGTCGCCACCGCTCTGGTAGGCTCGATGGCTGCTCCTTCGTTTGCCGATGACGATACTTTCAGGAACATCGTATTCTTCCCTGTCAGAGTTGTTGGTATGGGAGTGGGAACCGTGGCTGGCGTACCATTAGGTATTGTCAAAGACGGAACAAAAGGTTCAATTATGGCAACCAAATGGGTAGCCGACAAACTTGGTGATGAAAATGGAATGTATCACCAAATGGTTGGTGGCGTACTTGGTGGTCCGTTCGGATTAGTTGGTGGTGGTGCTTATGGTGTCTTTGATGGCGGCTGGCACGGCATGAAGACTGGTTACGAGCAACCATTCAGCAAAGATGCTTTCACCTTCAAAGACGAGTAATTTGAAGTCCAAGCGTTAGAAAAATGGGTTCGATATTGAGGGTAGTGCCTGCCTTCATGCTAAATAAAGAGGCACTACCCCCAAGACCTTACGGAGTAATTATGAAAAACAAGCTTTTCTCGTTAATGGCAGCCGGCTTAATTGCTGTCGGTATTGCCGGTCCTGCAAGAGCTGGCGATGGTCCTCTTGGATCTGTCACCTCCTGGTTGGGATCAGTTACAGCTTTTATCGTTGATGTACCAGAAGGTATCCTTTACCACTCGCTATATAACTGCCCCCTGAAAACCAGCCATTATTTAGCCGAATCATTCGGTGACGAAAATGGCGCTGGTCAAAACGTTGTGGGTGCTGTTCTTGGCGTACCAACTGGATTTCTCTGGGGCATTCCTTATGGTGCCATCGCTGGTGCCAAACATGGTATCGGTACTGGATGGGAAAAACCATTCAGCACAGAGTCCTATATTGTTGTCGAACAGTAGATAAGGGTTTTGACGATACGAAAACTAGTAGTATCATCTAAATCTACAAGTTGGCTATTGAGCCAAGCCTGATATTTGGAAAGTGGGGAAAACATGAAATCAAAAAATCTAGGCAGCTTAGTTCTATCGCTCGCGTTCGCAGCCGGCATCGCCGCACCTGCTTTCGCACTCGATTACGAAGCTAAACCTATTATGTGGTGTTTGCAAGCACCCTTCAGAACTGTTGGCGCCGTATCTGGAGCCCTCGTTTCTGGTGGTGTCAGTGGTCCTATCGATGATGGTTACCACTGGTTCCTGAAAGGCACCGAACACGTCGCTGGTAAATTCGGCGATGAAAAAGGTGCTGGTCAAATTGCAGCTGCTGTACCTATTGGCGGTTCAACCGGACTGGTCTTGGGAAGCGGTCATGGCGTCTATCGTGGATTCTTCCACGGCTGGAAAAAGGGTTGGGAAAAACCTTTCAGCCGCTGGTCCTACATCACAATGGAAGAGCAATAAAGCGAATTTGTTAACACGACATTTTTCATAGAAGATGGTGAAGAAAATGCAAAAAAAAGGTCTCAAACTAGTAGCTGCAGCGGCAATGCTCGCTTCATCTCTAGTAAGCGCTGTCCCTGGTTTCGCTTATCCTGAGCGTCCAGAATCAGCCCGTGTGGTTTATGAAATGTGGTACTTTCCGTGCCGCGTAGTCAGCATGATTGCAACCACCGCGTGGGATGCACCAACTGGTGTATTTACCGATGGTGTCAAAGGTGCAATTGGTGGAACCAAAATGGTTGCTCGTAACCTCGGTAAAGAGGACGGAGCATACGAAAGAGTTGCTGGCGCTCTCGTCGGTGGACCTGTCGGACTCGTAGCTGGTGGACTTTATGGTTCGCTGCACGGAACCGCTTATGGTATTCATCACGGGTTCGTCGGATATCCTAGCCCCCATAGTGGAAGCCACAGCATGATCTTCCAGGGCAAAGGGTTCGTTGTACCTTACGACGACAACTACTAAGACCAGATAGTCCCCACTTTCGGGTCTTGAATAACGGCTCTATCTGAGCGAGGTTGAGTAAAAATCAATCTCGCTCAGGCATTTCTATAAAATAGGTTTTTGAGCCAGTTTAAACGGGTAATTAGGGGTATGGAGTTAGCGGTAAGCTCTCAGAGAGCTTTGAACTGGTCCGATGGAGATTCAAAAAGAACGGCGAGGCGGTCCTAAACGAATTGGCGAGCTACTTGTAGCCGCTGGAATCATTCGTCAGGAAGTTTTGATGGAAGCCTTGCAAATCGCTAAAAAATCGAGCACGCCAGTGGGTCGCGTGCTGATGACTATTGGAGAATTGTCGGAGCGCAATCTTTTAGTCGCAATCGAAGTGCAGTCCATGATTCGTGATCAACTCATATCGCCTGAATTTGGTATTCGCGCTTTAAACCAATGCGCTCGCACCCAGGTGCCTCTGGAAGAGACTTTTAGACGACTTGGTTGGACACCACCAGCTGAGCGGACTACAAACACCACAAACGAATTGGGACGCTTGCTCATTGATGCCGGTATTATCACCGAAGCAGTCCTTGAACAAGGTCTTCGTCAAAGCGTTGAAAACGACCTGCCTCTTGGTCGTTGTCTTGTTCTGTCACGAGTGATTACTGCAAATTTCCTGGCTTCGGCGCTTACTGCCCAGGTCTTGTTTAGAGATGGCAAAATTAGTTATGACCAGGCAATTAATGGACTTAGAGCATCTGCTAAGAAGGCTCAGCCCATTGAAGATAGTCTGCAAGAATCTGGCGCGTATGCTTCAGACAAAGGCAAAGTGAAAGTAGGTGACTTACTTGCTCAAGCAGGTATCGTTAGCGAAGCAGACAAAGCCACTGCTGTTGAGCGTGGATTGTCAGATGGAATGCCGGTTGGAGAAGTTTTTGTACAGTCGGGCATGATATCACCTTCGGTATTAGATGAAAGTCTGAAATTGCAAGAAATGGTAAATAACGGTCAAATGAGCTCGCTTCAAGCAGCGGCTATTTTGAACCAGGCCAATGCCAGAAACGTGCCTATGGAAGCTGTTATTCAAGAAAAATCCAATTCCAAAGACGAAGTGGCTAAAGTCAATAAAGTCATTTATCTCGTTCGCAAAGCTGAATTGCTCAATCGCGACGAGTGGAAGAAAATGGAAATTCTTGCTTCTCAAATGAATGTGACTTATGGCGAAGTAATCTATTCACGAGATTTGTTGCCGCGTAAATTGCTTGAAGCGGTGTTTCAAGGTCAGAAATTGATAGAAGACGACCTGATTACAGAATCGCATCTAGTCAAGGTTTTGCGTGCAGTACGCGATACTAAAGTAGAATTTTCTACTGCACTTAAGACTGTCTCGCCTGATGCCGATGACCATTCTCACGATACACGCGGCAAACAGCAAGAAGAAAAAGGTTCAGGAATTTTCGGTATTTTCAGAAAGAAATAAACCTACCTGCGCGTCACCAGATATGATGTCATTTGTGACCAAAATCTTGCTTTGTTTTTTTATTTTCGAGCTTTAGCGGCTTTTACTTGAGTGGCTTTGAGCATGCGCTTGGCTATTTTGCCAGAACCTGTTTTTGGCAGCTCGGCAACGAATTCGATTAAGCGCGGCATTTTGTATCCGGCTAATTTGCTGCGCACGAGTTCTGAAATTTCTTCTTGCGTAATTAAATGTCCTGGTTTTGCCACTATGACTGCTTTGACTATTTCGCCCCAGTAACTGTCCGGCACACCTATCACAGCGCACTCAAGCACACCTGGATGCTCGTAGATAACGTATTCGACTTCGGTCGAGTAAACGTTTTCGCCTCCAGTGATAATCATGTCTTTTTTGCGGTCGACTACATTAATAAAGCCATGTTGGTCTATAACAGCCAGGTCTCCTGTGAAAATCCAGCCATTTCTTATTGTGTTGGCAGTGGTTTCTGGATTCTTCCAATAACCGCGAGTGATGTTTGGCCCGCTTGCAATCACTTCTCCTACTTCTTTTCCATTTGGTGTTACTTCGCTCAAATCTTCGCGAACAACCTTTACCAGCGCCCCCATGAATGGACGTCCAGTGCTCGATTTGATTGCAAGAAGTTTCTCTTGCGGCCAATCTTTTTGCGATTCTAGTGGAATAGAAACAGTTAGAAACGGGCTTGTTTCGGTCATTCCGTAGAATTGAACATAATCGCATCCAAATTGATCCATAGTTTGACGCACCAGTTCTGGTGCCACAGGCGAACCTGCCGTCATGATCATTCTCAGGTTAGGATATTGATGATTCTTTAGTTCTGGTGCTTTTAGCAATGAAGCAAGCATAGTTGGAACAAGGGCTGTGATTGTAATATTCTCTTTTGCCAGAGTGGCAAGTACTTGTTTGTCTTTAAAATACGGCAAAAATACGTGACGTCCGCCTACCATTGTTATTGCCCAGATTGCCCAGGCATCAACTAAATGGAACATTGGCGCTACGTGCAACCAGGTATCAGCATCAGTCAATTTCAGCTCTGCTACAGCCGCCATCGCATTGTGAGTAACATTGCCATGTGTGAGCATGACGCCTTTGGCTTCACCTGTGGTACCACTCGTATAATAAAGTTGAGCCAGGTCATGCGGAGCCATGAAAGGTGATTCAACTGCCTGCCCAAGATATTGCACCAAAAATTGCTCGTATTTGGAGCTTGGAAGCAAATCGAGGGTGGGCGCTGTAGGATGTCCAAGCCAGATTGTGTAATTAGGCTTGAAGCCAAGATTGACCAGCTCGGTTACAGTGCTTGCAAAATCAGGGTGGGCGAAAAGTATGCTTGTATTCGAATGTCTTGTGATGTCTAGCACTTCTTTGGCACTGAGCCTGAAATTAAGTGGATTCAGGATTGCCCCAAGCATCGAACAGGCGTAATATAGTACTAAATACTCGTGACAATTGGGTGCCATGCAGGCTACTACGTCGCCTCGGGTAATCCCTTTGTCGTGCAAACCAGCTGCAAGCGCTGAGACCAACTCATAGAGGTCTTTGTAAGTAATCACTTTTTTGCCGTCTACAATGGCGATATGGTCGGCATAGAGCTTTGCAGCTCGTTCCAAACTGAGGTTGAGGTTCATAACATCCTTAAGAAGGCCTTACGGCTCGCGGAACCACTAAATAATACTGCTATCCTAAGACGAATTAGATAGGTAGCCTCATAAGCACACTCTAATGAAGCGCCTCTGGCACGCTTTAGATGTCAAAAGCTATTAGGATTTTTACGACTATTTGGAGTTATTTAAAAGATGAGTCAAGTGATGGACAAGACTTACAACGGAATAAAAGTTCCCCAAGGTGAAAAGATCACCTTCAAGGACGGCAAACCTGTTACCCCTAACAAACCAATTATCCCCTTTATCGAAGGCGACGGCACCGGACGCGACATTTGGAAAGCCTCCAAAGTGGTTTTTGATGCAGCTGTGAAAAAAGCCTACAAAGGCGAGCGCGAAGTAGCCTGGTTTGAAGTATTGGCTGGCGAGAAAGCTAACGATCAGACCAAAGAATGGCTTCCTAAAGATACTCTCGACGCTCTCAAAGAGTTCGGTGTAGGTATCAAAGGACCTTTGACCACCCCAGTCGGCGGTGGAATTAGAAGCTTGAACGTGTCTTTGAGACAGATTTTCGACCTCTATTGCTGCGTTCGTCCAGTACGTTGGTTCACAGGCGTTCCTTCGCCAGTAACCAGCCCCGAAAAACTCGATGTCGTTATCTTCCGTGAAAATACTGAAGACGTGTATTCGGGTATCGAATACGAATCCGGCTCTCCAGAAGCAAAAAAAATCATCGACGCAGTTAAGAGCATCGACGCCAAGAAAGAAATCCGTCCCGATTCAGGAATTGGTATCAAACCAATTTCCAAAACCGGTTCGCAACGTCTTGTACGTCGCGCAATCGAGTACGCCATCAAGCACAATAAGCCTTCAGTCACACTCGTGCACAAAGGCAATATCATGAAGTACACCGAAGGCGCTTTCAGAGACTGGGGCTACCAGTTGGCTGAAACTGAATTTGCTGATCAAACAATTAGCGAAGAAAAACTCTGGGCAGAATTCGATGGCAAAGTACCTGCTGGCAAAATTGTTATCAAAGACAGAATTGCTGACTCTATGTTCCAACAAGTATTGCTGAGACCAGATGAATACTCAGTATTGGCTACCACCAATTTGAACGGCGATTATCTTTCTGATGCATGCGCAGCTCAAGTAGGCGGTTTGGGAATTGCTCCTGGAGCCAATATTGGTGACAACTGTGCAATCTTCGAAGCTACTCACGGAACAGCTCCTAAATACGCTGACAAAGACGTCATCAACCCCGGCTCAGTAATTCTGTCCGGCGCATTGATGTTTGAATTTCTTGGTTGGACAGAAGCTGCAGAACTTATCTACAGTGCGCTAGCTAAAACAATCCAACAAAAGAAAGTCACTTATGACATGGAGCGTTTGATGAGCGGAGCTACCAAGGTAAAAACCAGCGAGTTTGCTAAATATATTACTGAAAACATGTAATTTGTTTGCTCGCTAACCAAATAGTCCGAGGTTAAAATCGGGAGTGCCAGAGCGCTCCCGATTTTTTTTGAAAAATTTCCTATATGCGTGGTTTCCCCATTCAAAAATTGGCAATCATTATGTAAATTGAGGGCATGAGTACCGAAATTCCCCCCGATTCTAATCAAGTTGAAGCCCCTGCCCAGGCGCAAGGCGAGACTAATCGTCCGCTTACACTGGCAAGTCTGGATCAAACAAATCTACCTGCAGCAGACCTCAACCAACCAGTTAGCGAAACTTTGCTTGCAGATGCAAGAGACCCACGCGAACATCGTGGACCAAGACATCATAGAGACGAGCGACCACACGATCACCATGTTCGTCCACAACCTGGACAAGATACTCGTTTTAGACGAACTATGGATCCGTCACAGACCAATCAAACTTTAATAAATCAACAAAGGCTTGCTGAACAGATGAGACGCCGTCAGCAGCAACAGCAATTTGCTCCGCAATACCAGTTCAATCAAGATCCTAGTATGATGAGACGCCAGCAGCAATGGCAGCAGCAGCAATGGCAGCAACAGCAATGGCAACAACAGCAGCAAAGACAACAGTGGCAATCACAACAGTGGCGACAACAAAACCAGTGGCAAAATTTTGGTCAGTTCAATAATGGATTCATGCCCGCTACTTACAGACCTTCCTGCAATACGCAGTCGTTCAATAATTTTGGAAACAACTGCAATACACAATGGAATAGTTTCCCACATCGCCGCAGACAAGGCCCCGATGTGATGGATATCGTTGGCACTTTAAGTGGAATATTTGCAGGCATAGCTATTGATCAAGTAGATAGACATCAGCAAAGACGCGAACAGCGCCCTGGTGGAGTAGATGCAAGACCTGGCGAAACTCAAGCTGACAAGCCTAAAGTTGTAAAATCAACTGAAAATGAGCGCAGTGAACCATTTACTGCTAAGTCCAGAGAAGGCAAAGACAAATGGTCTGAAGAGCACGGTGCGCTAACTGAGCGTGCAAGAAATAATCGAGGGCAGACCGTAATTTATGGTGATGGCAATGTCAAAGCGTTGTCTGACAATCCTAATTTCAAAACTTTAGGCTGGCAGGAATTTGGCATCAGTCACGATCGTTCTGAGAACCTTTTGTGGCGCCTGAGAAACGGAGAAGCTAATTTCAATAAGGACAATCCTCCTAAAAATGCTGTCATGATGATCGGTACAAATAATATCGGTAGAGCCAGCACCGATGATATCGTCCGCGGTATCATGGAAAATCACAAAGAATTGCGTACTCGTCTTCCTAATGCACAAATTACAGTCGTGGGTGTGTTACCTAAAGGCGACGATACAACTAATAATCAACAGATTCAAGACATCAATAAAAAATTGGCTGAGCAGTTGAAAGATAAACCAAATACAGTTTTTGTTGACGCTCGCAGTGCGCTCATGAAAGACGGAAAATATATTCCAGAAATGTGGAAGCCAGCTCATATCAATTTGACTACTGAAGGTCAAAACAAATTGCTGGAAGTCATAAACGCTAAATTGAAAAAATAACCGCGCTTATTTTTCGCCATAAGTAAGGCGAGTTATTCCACGTTTAGATGCTTCGAGCATGGCTTGCTGAGAACAATTCATCAAACCTTGAATTGTTTTGGAATCCTTTGGCACAGAAGCAATACCAAAGTGGATAACTGGTCTGAATTGAGTTAGTTCCGGCGCGAACTTTGTCAGGTTTGTTACGATTTTGTCCACGAGAAGTGACGCTGCGTGGCTGTCGGAATTCGGCATAATAATGGAGTATCCTTTGTCACCAAAATGACCGAAAATATCAACATCGGCTTTTATTCTTCCTATAGCACCAATAGTAGTATTAATGGCTTTCATTGTCTGAGCCGCACTTTCATTTTGAGACGGCGGTTTTATTGAAAAAACAATTAGTGAAAAAATAGATCCAAAATGAAATGCGCGTTGAAACTCTTTTTCAATAAAGAACAAAAGGGCTTCCTGGCTCATTATGCGTGACTGCGGATCTACCAGTGCGTTGTATACTGCCTGTGCTTTGTTTTGCTCGAATTTCACTTCAGTGCTCTGTATACCTACGTGCAAAGCAGATAACTTTTGATGACTTTGAGTGCTAGAGCTCATGAAAGCTTCTACAGCAGGCGAATGACTTCCTGCTGGAAACATTGCACCAAATGTGCTACTAGTACCGGATATGGTGCTACCGAATGGAGCGGTTGAAAGACTGGAGCCAGAAGAAAAACCAGGATTGTTTTTTTGCATATCTGCAGTGTTCTCTCCAGACTTGTTCATGGAAGAGGTATCCATCATATGAGGAGGAATGTTGTATCGCAAATTATCGAAAGTCTGACTTTGCATGGCTTTGTTCATATTCGCAGGAATAGCCAGATTGCCTGTGTTTACTTGCGAGCTGGTGTTTGGAGCGAACTGGGGAGGCGTAAATGTTTTTCCGTTTGGCGATTGAATAAGTCCTAATTTGATCATATTGCAAACAACGGAGATCCACTGAGTGTCTGACAAAGCGAGCGACGCGGCGATATCTCGCAGAGCCTTACTTCCGTCTACGCACTGATAGAAGCGTTTTTGAAGATCCAAGCCTAGTGGAGGTCCTTCCAGCACTATTCGTTCGAATTCTTTTTCGCTTAAGCTTGAATTTGCGCGTTTGAGCACAGATTGTTCAGAGATTTCGTAGTCCTGTAAGAATCCTATGCTTTCTATTAATTCAGCACCTTTGTATAGGATTTGTTGAACAGGCATATTGATTGAATTTACTTCGGCTTTGGTGGACGGTGTAAAACTTACTTTGCCATCCAGCCAAGTGAACATGTGAAGAAGCGCTTCCAATCCTTGTTGTAGATCTGTAGTGGCATGAATTGGAACGCCTTGATTGAAATATACAGCACCATTACCAAACATTGATTCGATTACCAGTTTGCCAGTTGCGGCTTCTTGTGAAGCTGTTTGAAGATGCGCAGAAAGCGGACGATACGCCAAGCTACCGCTCAATAGTTTGACTAGAGGAGGACGACCTGATAACCCCTCATCAGTTTGTTTGGCTTGGGTCATTCCCGGAGCTATGTATCCAGTTGACTGTGGTTTGAGGTGGTCAGAAAGCGCTTGCCCAAAGAGTTTTCCCGTAGTATCGTTTGGATCGTTAGATACTCCAAGAGTTTGGTTCATCTGTTTGAATACGACAGCAAAGTCATTTGTTCTGTAGTACCAGAGCATTGACTCGGTGCCATTTGGACCGCCATGCATCCACCACTCTGGCTCCATGCCCGGCTTGTCTGGACAATGAATGGTAATAGTATATGGTTGTTTGGATTGCTCTTCTGTCCAGGTAAAACAGTTTTTGACACCGGGAGATTTTTGAGCTTTGGTAAGAATAGTCTGTATTTCTTCCGCGTCAGGGCGCGCGTTTATACGAATATGATGTTTAGGTATATTGTGTTGCGAACTAAACATTCTCTTCTACTGTTGCCATTTTCGAGATTGCTGCAGAAATTTCTGCGCAATCCGCGAACTTATTGAGCCCATGAACCAAACGCCTTAGATTCCCTATTTATGGCTTTTCATCTAAATTCTATTTACACCGTTTAGAGAATATAAAACGCTAGTACATATAAGTAATTAGATCTGTCCAGTTTCGTATTTTGTAAAATTCTACAGTTGAACAATAGGTGTATTACACAAGTATAATTAATCACAATACGACAATACGACAATAACAAAAGTAGAATGTCGTTATCGATCTTTATTTTGTCGACAATACGAATTATCGAATTACATTTTTAGGTTTTGGGATTCAGTGCTCCCCGTCCTACTCTTTTTTTAGTGCCAAAAAATTTTTTGATTTAAATTCGAGTATTGAGCCAAAAGAAAGTTTCTCCTTCATTTATTAAGCACTCGTTTTTCAGTAATTTTGAAACCCGAATTAGATGGTCAACCTGCTTAATGGAGGGGGTAGTGATATGAAAGGAGCGAAAAAGTCTTATGTCTTCTGGTGAGAAATGAGTACGGTTGCGTAGAGGACCTGGAAGGGCTTTAAAATGCAATCCAAAGAGAATCACCCATCCCCTCGATCAGAAGCCTGTTTAGCCCGATTTGGGCGAGTGGTCCGATAATGTATATTATGTTTCATCGCCAGGCTCGAAAAGCCCCAGCAGTTCGGGATCTAGCCAACCCCTGCTTACCAGGCATTCTCCTTTGGACTGGTCGCTCACTTTTTCGTCAATTTGAGCAATGAAAGCCATGTCTTCGGTAATAAATTCAAGGGCTACCAGCTGGCGGTAAAAAGGATCCCGGCTGTAATCATCCAGGTCGTACAGATTTTGACCCATTAATAACCCTTCTAACTGGCTATGCGAAATAAAGTTCTTATCCTCTAATATCTCGCCAAGCGGCTCTCCAGTTTCTCTCTGGACGTCTACAGCTTCGCT
Source organism: uncultured Candidatus Obscuribacterales bacterium (assembly GCA_964572515.1). Lineage (GTDB taxonomy): Bacteria > Cyanobacteriota > Vampirovibrionia > Obscuribacterales > Obscuribacteraceae > Aved-18. The sequence goes on from CAZNEW010000004.1 coordinate 134,057, forward strand.
CAGCTGATCCATAGATATCATATGGGTCATAACACAGAGCTGACCTAGTCTAGGTTTGATTATTCTGAAAGTTTCGTTTTGACTATCTGAGTTTTGTAGAAAGCTTGATTGGTTCTTGTAAGCGTCTTTTATTTTTATTAGGGCCTGAGAAATCAAGTTTGAAGATTTTGATGAAGAGGCGTTTTCAAGCTTTCGCGTTAACTTTTCGAATCTATTTTTGATTTGATCGCTAGAGGCTGAATCGGCAAGTCCTAGAAGTGCTGTTAGGTGGTTCATTGTTTATGGTTCTATTTAACTGAGTAAGAGCATACGATTATTTGTATTGTAGAAAATTGTAATTTTAAATAATTCGACAATACGACAATTGGAATGTAAAACTCGTGAACGATTCGATAAGTGAAATTGAGCAATTTATCAATGTTCTAATTTTCTTAAAGTGAAATGATTCATTTTAAGAAAGGGAAGTTCACACTGACAATATCGCTAGCCCACTAATTCAGTACAATAATACCTTGAGCTGCCCTTGTGTCGGAACTGGTATACGAGCCGCACTTAAAATGCGGTGCCCGTAAGGGATTGAGAGTTCGATTCTCTCCGAGGGCATTCTTTTCATCATCTAGAAACCTTCTACATTTATTGTAGTACTAAGGGTGATACCACAAATGAAAGTCGCAATTGTAACTGGCGCTAGTCGCGGAATTGGAGCTTGCGTGGCTCACGGACTGGCTCAAGATGGTTTTTCGCTGGCACTCACGGCGCGCTCAAAAGAAAGTTTGGAGCAAGTTGCTCAAGCTATTCGAAGCGCAAATAAGGGCATTCAGGTCCTCACTTATCCTTGCGATGTGAGCGACAGCAAGGCTGTAAGTGACATGGTGTCATCTGTCGTAGACAAATTAGGACGAATAGACCTTCTTGTAAACAATGCCGGAATGGGTAAAACTGGCACTCTTGCAATTAGTTCGGAAGAGTTTGACGAAGTACTTTCGGTCAATTTGAAAGGGCCTTTTGCGTTATTAAAAGCAGTTGTACCTACCATGAAAGCTCAAGGTGGTGGCACAATCATAAATGTTGCTTCACGGGCAGGCAAGATTGGTTTTGCTGGCTGGGGAGCTTATGCTGCATCCAAATTCGGTATGGTTGGACTTGGTGAATCGCTTTACAGAGAACTCTCACCCATGGGCATTCGTGTCACCACTCTTTGTCCTAGTTGGGTCGATACAGATATGGCCAAAGGCTCGACATTTCCCAAGAATCAAATGCTGACACCTGAGGATATTTTGAAATCGATTCGATACATACTGTCGCTGTCTCCTGCAGCATCAGTGAAAGAATTGATGATTGAGTGCAGGGCGCATTTAGCCTAACGCACTGGAAGAATGCGTTTGACTTCATCTAGCTTAGCCAGCTTGGCTAGGTCATTCAGGTCTATTTCTCCGGTGACAAATATTTCAGATCCTTTTGTTTGTACTTTTGAAATATTCCAAAGTCCGCTTTTCCTGATTAAATCAAGCACGTCTGGAGTAGCTAGATTGAGGACGACCTTGACTGGCACACGCTCCATTCGAGTTGAAGGTCGAATGGCAAGCAATCTAGCATCAACTTTTTGCAAAGCGGTGCCATTTGATTGAAACTGAGCAAAAGGATTGTATTCTTTGACGTCATCACTTTTCGATTCTTCTTTTTTATCCTTTCCTAAGCGATAATCCACCACTCTGGGTCTGTCGTCTATTATTTGAATTTGTTTGCGTGAGTAATAGTAGTTATTTAGACCTGGTCCTTTTACTTTTAGTTGGTTTTGGTTCGCGAACCCACCATTGTATTGATTGTCACCGCTGTCTCTAACGCTTCTGCCCATGCTAGCTGATGGTAAATAACCATATTTTGCATTAGATTTGGGATGCATTGATCTGCTATCGTATCTGCCCGGTTTGAGCAGGCGCCCTCTGCTGCCATTAGCAAAAGCTGCTCTTTGTACAGCTTCTTGTCCAAAAACACTCTCATGACTTACGCCTTCGGGCATTTCAACTGGTACTGCAATAAGTTTAGGCTTGCCGCCTTGTGTCACATACTTTTCTTCTACAGCTACAAATGAAGTGAACTGAGTCATGATGTGATAATCGAGCGCAGTGTCGACGATTTCATTCTTTAATTCTGGATTCATGTTGCCAGTTTGAGCGCCACTAAAGTCTTCGGACATGAGTCTATCGACTTTGGCTCTTGCCCAGATTGATGCGATTCCTGCGTTTGCATTATTGGATTCTGGAAATGTGACTTTCATCGACTTTGAGTAGGGTGCGCCCTGGCTAAATCCAGAAAGGGTTACAGTTCCCGAGCCTGGTTTTGTGTATCTTCCTTTGAAATACAAGGGCTTTTGTGCCCAAACGTCATTGACAGATTTTGGAAACACTTCTTTGGCATCGAGTCCATCGAATTTGACGCTAACATCTGTCAAAACAGGTGAGGCTATTCGTTTATAGAATTTTTCGCCTACTTCGCCTGCTTTTGCGTTGAGTAAAACGTATTCAGGCTCTCCGCCTCCCTCTTTTGCAATATTGTCTATCAAAAAGCGATTGACACTATTTCCGGTGCCAAAAGGGAACCATCTTGATGTGCCTCTGTGCTTTTTGACCAGATCGATAATTTGCATATCATTTCCAACAAAGCCGTCGGTCATGAAGGTTACTATTCTGAGGCGATTTTTGTCTGGCGGAATCGAGCATACCTTTTCGACTGCCGGCGCCATCCAGGTGCCTCCACGAGCCTGCAATCCCTCGATAAAAGCTTTTGCTTTTTCTTTCATGTCGGCGCTGGACGTCTCGGGCTTTTCGAATAAAATGCTGTTTTGATTATTAAAAGTAATTATCTGAAAAGTATCATTTGAATTCATATGGTCGATTATATGAAGAAGAGCTTCTTTAGCCTTTTGCAAGGGTGGTCCGTTTTGTGAGCCCGAGCAGTCGATTAAGAAAATCATTTCTTTTGGAGCCACTTTATCTGGTGTCACTGACTTTGGTGGAAGAAGCATTAGTGTGAAGAATCCTGAGCCACCATGCTCTTTTTCATTTCTGTGCGTTAGATAACCGCTGCTAATATTGTCTTGTGACACAGTCCAGCTAAGTACAAAGTCTTTGTTTGGTATGGTATTTTGGTCTTTGAGCGAAACTTTCGCGTGGCTTGAATCCGTGGGGTTTACATCCACTTCATGGAGCAAAGACTTTAAATTACTATACGGCACTCCTGAATCTAAATTGACTGAAATTGAAAGATCGTGACCTGCTCTTGTATCTTTTGGAGCAAGAAGAGGAGTGATTTTAGATGCATCCGGCACTAAATTTGTATCGCTCGCCCAGCCCACTCCTGTTTTCGCCAACTTACTTTCACCTGGAATGAATCGCGGACCAACTACAGTTGGAAAAGCAAAACTATATTTTCCGTTTTCAAAAAGGAGCAAGTCTTTGTATTTAATAGTTATTTCTACTTCTTTACCAGGCTCAATATTGGCGACAGATTGAGTAAAAATATTTGGTCTTTCTTGATCTAAAAGTGAGGCTACATGCCCTTTTTCCTTAGCCTGTTCATATATCTCGCGAGCCTCTTCTTTCTTTTTGATTGTGCCATGAATTATTCGCGAACCTACTTTCATGGTCATTTCATCTACTGCGCCAGTATCAGAAAGGGGGAAAGTATAAACAGCTTCGATTTTTTCTTTATATGGATTGGCAAAAAGCTGTTTTACAGTGACATCTGCCATATAGCCCGAGATATTGGCTTGTACGCTTGTGTGTTGTAGTGGGCATTCGCCCAGTTGTTTGTGAGACAGACTGGCACTGGCAAATAATACGCCTGAGCCTTGTCCTGCAAAACTTATTTTGACTGGTTCATCTGCTGCCTCTGGGCTTGCATCGTTTCTTGAAAGATTGGCCGATGCTGCAAGATTTTCGTCTTGTGCTTTAGCTTCAGGTAAAAACGTTGTTATCAGTTGAATTGATAACAACGAGCACGAAATTGCGACTAACAGCTTCCTGCCTGATGATGCCGGTAACGAGAACATATCCCTACCTCCAAATTTTGCAGCTTAAAGCCAGAATAGTTGGTCCGCTAGAATTTTAAAATAGGGTTTTACCCAGTTACTTGTATTTTGCCAGAGACGCATCGAGTTTTTGGCTTGCTTGAACCAGTGTCTTATAGCCTGGGTCTTTTGCTCCCAGGACTTTGACCGCCATCTGCAAAACTATCTGGTGGTCAGCCTTCATTTGCAGCTGCACCGCCCTGATAGCACCAAGTTTTATATCTCTAGATTTTCCAGCAGTGCTCTCTTTGGCATTGAGAATTGCGTCTTTCCAGATCATGCTGAGCAAGATTTCTATTTTTTCAAATTCCTTTTTGTCCGGAAGTGATTTTTGATCTTTCTGCCATGTAGTCAATGCTGCTCTGACATATTTTCCAGTCTTTTGAATAGTGTCTCTGGAAGCCGTGCTGTAGAGCGAATTTATAAAATGAGTGTCATCTGATTTTTTTCCAGACTTCTCTACCTTTTCCATTTTGTCGACGAATTCTTGATAGCGAATTAGTTTAGCTCCAGAATCCAAGTACTCTTTCCAGCTGTTCTCGACTGCCATGACCGCATTTTGTATAAGTATCGAAAAACTCAAAGAAACCATGACCAGTGCCTTTTTCATCGCAAACTTACTCCCCTAATCTGTTCTTTTGATAGTGCGATTAACCAGATCTAAATCTTTTTGAGTCGATGCTGCTTCGGTAGAATTTGGCCCGAAACTCTTTTTTCGTGCATATAAAACGTATTCATATGCATGTTTTGCATCTTCGTAATTGCCCAGTCTGAAAGCTACTTGAGCTATCCAGTCAAGACTGTTTACATAGCGAGGATCGCTTGTGCCAAAGGAAGAAGCGATTTTATGAGCTTTTTCAAAATAAGCCTGAGCTTGTGAAAAGTTTTTGGCCCTGAAAAGTTTGATACCTGCTGCCATATTTTGTTGGTAGCTAGCGTCTGTATTCTGGGTCGCGATTGGCTGCTTTTGCTGAGCTTGTTGACCTTGCAGTCGTTGCTGCCAGTACTGATAACGCCACCAATCCTGGGACCTTTGAGCTGCCGATTGTTTTGGTGTGACGGCAGTAATTTTAGGTGCGCTTGGTAATTTGGTGCTGCTTGGTTTTACCGACGGTGGCTTGCTTGGATCTCCGGGAATTAGATCTGGTTTTGAAATTGGCGGCACCATCGCTTGTGGTGAAGGTTGAGCAGTTGGGTTATTGATTGAGTTGGGAGGTGATTGAGTTGGGCTCGTATTGAGCGGAGTGTCGCTAATAGAGTTGATGTCTACTGGATGATAACTTGGTTGAAAAATGAAATAGGCTAGTCCTATTACAATCAAAATACCAACAGTGGCTATAGCATTGACTTTAGCGTGAGTTTCCTTTTTCTTGGTTTCGGGATCGTCATTGGGCGGAATGGTCGATTGAGTTGCCGAATTTTGTCCAGTATTTATAATGACTCGCGGCTGGCCGCCACTCAAAACAGTTTTTTCCAATTGAGCTGCTGCAGCAATATTTTGAACCGGTAATACGCTAGTTGAGGTGCTGGTTCCCATTGGAAGCTGAGCGATATCTTTATAAGTTTCAGGCGATATTTCAAGCAAAACATTGGCTAGGGCTTCGCCAAATTCACGCATTGTTTGATAGCGCTTTTCTGGATCTTTTTCTATTGCTTTGGCGACAGCTTCTTCAAGGCCGGCTGGTAATGCGCATTTACATGCAACACTAAGAGGTGCAGGATTGTCATTTACTTGCTTGAACATGCATTCCATCGGATCCATTCCTTTGAAAGGACTTTCACCAGATATGGTTGCATAAATGACACAGCCAAGAGAATAGATATCTGAGCGTGCATCGAGCGGTTTGGCTCGACATTGCTCAGGACTCATATATAGAGGACTGCCGAAAACGTCACCGGTAGCCGTTAAATTGAGCGCTTCATCTGGATCGTCAGCCATTACTTTGGCGATTCCAAAATCAATCACCTTAACCACTTCCTGGCCATCTTCTGCGTTTACAAGCATGATGTTGGAAGGTTTAATATCGCGGTGGATGATATTGCGTTCGTGCGCATGCGCAAGAGCTGAGCAGACCATCACGAAAATTTTCATGGCACGAATCAGGTCTACAGGCTCTCCCGATTTGCGAATAGACTCGAGATTTGTGCCCTCGAGATAGTCCATGATCAAGTAAGGCTGACCTTCATCTGAAATGAAGAAATCGAAAACGTTTAGAATGTTTGGGTGATTCATCGAGCTTACAGCTTGAGCTTCTTGCTGAAAGCGTTTTAGAGCGGTTCCAGAAGCCATCATAAAGGGTTGCAATGTCTTTACTGCAACAATACGGTTCATGAATTTGTGTTTGGCTTTGTAGACACTACCCATGCCACCATCAGCCAATGGCTCGATTATTTCGTATCTGTCGCCTAGCATAACGCCAGGGGCAAGACCACTCGATAAAGTGGTCAGCTTGGTGCCATCTGTTGGGCAAACTTCAACTTCGGAGTCGAATTCTTCTCCGCACACCACGCAAGCTTTTTTGCGCGATGAACTATTCATATTTTGTGACTGGGAAATGTCCCCTGAATTTGGAGCCATATCGAGCTGGCTTCTTACTCCTCTAATTCCTGAGCCTTAAGTTTACCCGAGCTTATGGCTGCTATGAGTGCTGCGTGATCTTTTTCTACTTGATCGGAGTAAACGGTTGCAAAGTTGGCGATAGCAGTATCAAACTCGTCAGTATCGCCCAAATAACTGGCTATCACAGTACTATCGCCGGAGCGAGCGTGGGCTCTTGCCAGAGCTGCGCCCAGTACTTTGGACATTTCTTCCAGGTGCTTGTCTTCCCATGTTTCTGGAGTTAGTTTTACTTTTGTGTCGCGCAACTGTCTTACATAGAAGTGCTTGCCATTTTCTAAAACCATCCATCCAAGAAATATATCGCTTGCAGACTGGATGATTCGCTGACCAGCAACGACTCGTTGTCCGTGAGTTTCATAAGAGCTTTTACCTACATACTTTTCAAGTACCGAGGCTCGCGCTTCTTTGATCTGGAAAAAGAGTGGTTCATCATCTGGAGCAAGGGCAAGCGCGACCGCACAAGTGGTTCCAACTGAACCAATTCCCACTACCTTAATAGCAACATCTTCGATGCGGTAGCGGTCGAAAAGGCGCTGCTTGTCTTCTTGCAGAGAATTTCTGTAGAGCTTGAGCCCTTCCATAATAGTTTTTGAAAATTTGCCGTTATCGTCGGGATGATAAATAAGCGGTGGATTATCTTTGATATGGAATCTGCCATCGCGCTCTTCGGTTAGTTTTGGGAAATAGTGATATTGAATCGACTTTTTCTTGGCTTTTTTCAAATCGTCTTTTAAGCTTTTGCCAAGAGTGCTGCTTTGAGAGGTTTGAATAATATGCTCCCACTCTACTTTGGCGTACCAAATGTCGAGTACAGCCATTTTTGAATACTCCTGCATACGTTCTCTGTAAGATTCTACGCATGCTTTAACCGCATCCAGACCGGCTTTTACTTTGAGTCCATTATCGCGGGCGATTAGCATCAGGCTCACTGCGAGGCGCTTAACATCCCATTCCCAGGGACCAGGTAACGTCTCATCGAAATCGTTGATGTCAAAAACAACGTTGCGCTCAGGTGTGGCAAATGCACCAAAATTGAGGGCGTGAGCATCACCGCAGACTTGAACAGAGGTTTTGATATTAGGCGTGTGTGAAAGGTCGTAAGCCATTATGTCGGCGCCGCCTCGAAAGAATGTAAACGGCGTTTTCATCATTCTTCCGTAGCGAATTGGCACTAATTCTTCGATTCGGCCATCTTCGGCTTGTTGCAAAACGTCTATAACATTTGGACGATCTGGATGGATGCTCCAGTCGGCATGCTTTTGAAAAGGAACTGCTTCTCTTAATACCTGACCACGCGCTCTGCGTTTGTCTCTTGGACTTATTGTGTTGTCGTGAAGAGTAGCGACCGCTTCAGCTTGTTGTTTTTTCTCGTCCTTGGCCATCCAAAATTTCCCCTCGACTAGAACACGCGTATCTCATCCATACCCATAAAGTTGTAGCCTTTACTCTCTCTTATAAGTAAAGTTTTTTGGTAAACTTGCCTGACCGATGAAAAGTAGTTTGCTATCACCCAGTCGCTTTATTTGTGCCGCAGTCTCATTTGTGATTCAAGCGGGAGTGCCCTCTTTTGCTCAAGTTGTGGACGATGACGACTTTGTAGAGGTCACAAAGACATATAAAGAGGCGATTATCGGGGCAAAAACGAGCGAAGAGAGGGCTTCAGTATTGCAAGAGTTTGCCCTGAGGCTTATAAACCGCAAGCAGTATGAAGATGCCGAACCAATACTTGTGCAGTGTCTTTCGATTAGAAGAGCAAAAGGTGAAAATGAAATTACGACGCTTCAGGTTTTGTCTAATCTGGCGCTGGTAAAACACAAACTGAAGAAAGAAGAAGAGGCAGAGTCACTCTACAAAGAGTGTCTTGCCAAAAAGCGCAAAATATGTCCGAATTCGGCTTCTTTAGCATTGACCTTGACCAACCTTGCCAATTTGTACAGTGAGGCAAGACGTCCAATTGATGCAGAGCCGCTCTACTTAGAAGCTTATGATATCGACAAAAAACTGGGTGGCGAAAATCACTTGGAGTGCGGGCAAGATCTCTTCAATCTTGGGGGAATGTATTATCGATGCAACGAGCCCAAAAAGGCTCTGGCTTATTTTGAGCGTGCTCAAAAGATTTTTCAGGCCTGCGGATCCTCATGTCATGAGCAAATGATTCGGGTATTGCATTATTCAGCTTTGTGTCATTCGGCAATCCAAGACCATCAAAAATCTGCCGAGTTCAATGAAAAGGCTCTTCTGTTGCAAGAATCCAATAAAGGCGCTGAGCATGGAGACACTTATATCCATCTGCTCAACCTGGCGCATGCAAAGGCCAAATTAGGCAAAACTAGTGATGCTGAGACTCTTTATAAAAAAGCACTGGATCGAGTTTCTAATGCCAAAACACCAGATGAACTCAGGTTGTGTGAATGTAATGCTGAGCTTGCTAATTTTTATCGTTTGCAAAAGCAATTTGTAAAAGCAGAAAATTTCTATAAAAAAGCGCTTGTGCACTATGAGAAACTGGCAAAGCACGAAAAGAGAGCTTTGTATTCTCTGCCCCATTCTTATTCTGTAATGCTCGATGAACTCAAACGCAGTGAAGAAAGCCATCAAATGGCACATGACTATCTGCACGTATTCAAGCCTCACCACAAGTCGCCATCTCACAATGGAGAGCATAACTAATGCAGCTGGAGGCAGAAGTAAAAGACAATATTTACGCTGATTTGCCACGCGTACAGGATCCAGTTTATGTTCATCCTGCTACTAATTATTTGAAAGCCGAAGCCAAAACAGGCAGAAGATACGTAGACTTAAATGCTGCAGCAAAAAACTATTCAGGCCCATGGATGTTTGGTTCAGAAAATGTACAGGTATTAGTTGGAAATCTTAGAGCGCAGTGGGTTCAATGGTGTCCGGTTCCAGCTGGTATTGCAGATGGGATTTTGCTCAAAGGTAATGTGATTTATCAAAATCCCGATGGAAGTCACAAAATGTCTGGCGATATGTATGAAGGAATCATTGTATCCGAGCCAGGCGGAAGATTCTTTGAAGGAAAAACTCAACACACTTTTTATGGTCGCAATTTTGCTGGCGGTTCACTGAAAGTGGTGGCAAACATACGAATACCACTTGCTCAACATCTGGCTTATAATCCGCTTATGGTTCATCCAAAAGCACAAGCAGCCCGTATGCAAAAAATGTCTTCTAGAAAAGCTCAATTTCCTTCGCAGCAACCACTTTCGTATGGTGGTTATGCACGGTATCAAAGTAATTCCGACTATGGCTATTAGTAAATACAATTATTTTGTTCAAAAGCTCGATCAAAAACTAAGCGAGCAACATTACAAAGTCTGGCGTCAAACGCACCTTTCAGCGGATCGCGAAATTGCCTTGTTTGCTACTCGGATTCGTTGGAGTTTAGTTCGAGTGCCTGTTCACATATGCGTGGATTATGTAAGCGAGCCTAAAAAGGAAGATTTCATCAAGTTATTCGAAGATGGAATAGCCTATTCAAAACGAGCGTATTCAAAAGGCCCGCTTGTGTGGGTAAGTTCTTTTGCAATGGTTCCAGTAATCGCTTGTGATATGGCGTATCAAGACTTAATAGACTATGTTCAAGAACGGCATCTACTCTGGAAACATCATTTGAAAAATTGGACGCATGGATTTCATTACTATCCTGTTCTAGTCAATCTTTCAGCCAACGAAGTTTATTATTGGACCGGCTATACCTACACAGGCAGTGCTGTTTGGCCGTTTTCTCGCCAGGTCATAAAAGAGGCAATCCTGCCTGCTGCGGGAATTCGTATATAATCGAGCTATATGCTCATTCCAGATAACAACTCAAATATTCCAGTTAACAGACAACTCGTTCTGCTTTATAGAAATGCAGTGATCAAAGAGATTTCAAAAAGACACGACATCGGGTCTTATCGTGAAGCTACAAACGAACTTCGTGCAGAGATAAGTAAAAGCGTAAACGAGCTTGTTATTTTAGATACACAGCCATTATCGATGTTAGAGCGTGGTCTTGTATTGCAGGATGTGCTGGACGAATTGTTCGGTTTTGGTCCTCTGGGTCCATTATTGCGCGATCCTTCGTTGCGCGAATTATTTGTTCAGGAGCACGACAATATTTTTATTAGACAAGCAAAAGAGCCCAGGGCGCCAATTAAAACCAGTGTGAAATTCGATAGTGTGGATCATTTCTTAAGAATCATCGAAAGAATTCTGACCCTAAACCGCCTTATGTTAACTGATGAAAATCCTATTGCCAGTATGACTCTATCTAATGGCAATCTCTTGATCATTACCAAACCTGTTGATAAATACACTCCTACACTGCGAATGAGAATGCCTGGTTAAGGCATGTATTTGATTTGGCAAGCTTTGTATTTGTGATGTTTTTTCTTAATTGTCAGGCCAAAATGGTTCAATTCTTCTTTTGAGTTTTTGTCGTGCCAGCGATTCAAAAAACTTTTCTGGTCGATATAAGTGTAATAGCCTAAAGTAGAAGGGTCCATGAAAAAAATCTTGTGCTTGTCATAGCCTATGGCTACAACATAGTGACCATCATTCCAGTCGTTTTTGTAGTCTACTTTCTTGGTCGCCCAGGCTTGAATGAGACAAAGCACAGGAGTCTTTTTGTCTAACTGTGTCTTTAATTCTTTCAGCTTCATATCTTTGAAAACTTGAACCACATAACCCTTTTGCTTTGCCAGCGCCACAATTTCGTTGTAATCGGTACCTTCCTGGTCATTGGTTTTTAGCAGTTTGGCAAGTTCGCCTTCATTTAAGTCTTCACCAAAAAAACCGAACATGGACTGCAAGGCGGCTGCGCCACAAGTGTAATCGGTCGCCTGACGAGTTAATGGAACCTGAATAAGGTTTTCTTTTGCAAGAGCCGCTGGACAAAGCACTAAGGCTGCCAGTAAAAGTAATTTTTTCATGCTCAGATTTTAGCACTCTTATAAGTGATACTATTAAGCTTTGCGGTTTTCATTGAAGCGAGGCTGTCGTGCTGAAACGTTATTTGCTTGTGGTTGCACTGGTTGTGGTGTCATCTGTTTCTGCTTTTGCAAAAGACAAAGAAAGTCTTGTTCAAAACGCTAAGGCGCCAGATTTTTCGCTCAAGAATCAGGACGGTAAAGTAGTCAAACTTTCTGATTTCAAAGGCAAAAAGAACGTTGTTGTTTATTTTTATCCCAAAGACAACACGCCAATATGTACAAAAGAATCGTGCTCGTTTCGCGATGCCTTTGAAGTGTTTCAAAAAATGGGCGCCGAAGTTATTGGCGTGAGTGGTGATTCAGTTGAATCGCATAAGAAATTTATTGCTGAGCACAAATTACCGTTTACTCTTTTGAGCGACGATAAAGGCGAGTTGAGAAAAGCATGGGGAGTGCCCAAAACAGCTGGAATGATGCCTGGTCGGGTTACTTATGTTATCGACAAAGATGGTGTTTGTAAGCATGTGTTCAGCTCGGCATTAGATTCGCAAAAACATGTGGATGAAGCAAAGGCAGTGCTTCTCAAGCTGCAATGATTTTAAATCCAAACGCTATTATTTGACGACAGCCAATTCCTTGATTTTCACTTTATTTTCAAGAACGCCTATTCCTGGCACTTCCATTGTGACAACGTCGCCATCTTTGAGCCAGGACAATTTTGCAGGTTCCAATTCTTTACCAGTATTAGGATCCATTTTTGCTGAATGTTCTGCAATACAGCCATTACCCACGGTGCCAGAGCCAAGCAGATATCCTGGCTCTACTGCAATATTTTGATTGGCCAGCCAAGAAATGAGTCGTGGAAAACTCCAGGCAGATTTTTGATTGTTGTTGGGATTTGTATGATAAAGAGTTTGATAGTTAGAGCGTGAGCGCTCTTCGCCATTAACTTTTAGAATCATGTCAAACTTGAAGAGTCCGTTCTCGTCCATTTCAAGCTCGGATGCTCTGACCAGTTTTGGTCCGATACTATTGCCGATGATGAATTTACTGTTGGAGGGACCAAGTCCTTGCATGTCTTTCATTTGCACATCGCGTGCAGACCAGTCGTTCAAAATGGTGACGTAGCAATTTTCTTTTATGAATTTTAGAGCGTCCGCTTCGGTTTTAGGCATGCCACGCTCGGTTACATAGAGTGCAATTTCAAACTCGTAATCGGGAGCTTTGACCCAGGAAGGTATCATTACTTCTTCGCCTGGTCCAAATAGCTTGTCTGCTTGAATATCTGTCATGTAGTACGAAGCATGTTCGTACCAACCTGGCCAAATTTGTATTCCACGCTTGTCTCTGATTTGCTTGACATGAGTTTCAAAGCCCAAAAAATCGATGATAGTCCGAGGCTCCGGAACATCGGTTCCAAGAAGGCTTACGGTGTTTTTACTGGGTTGATAAAGCATGCCAAAATCTCCCGGTCATTGGTGTAGGTGCGTATCATAGAGTCAAATAGTTTATCATAAATGCCTTGGCTGGCTTTGCAGTGTTGATTAGAGGTAGAAACGATATGGAACATTCACCGGGTTTCGTTAAATTGGTAGAGGACATCTTAGACCAGGTGACTGAAATTAGCGCTCAAGATGTGCATGCAGCCTTGAAAGAAAAAGATTTTGTTTTGATTGATGTGCGCGAAGATAATGAATGGAACAAAGACCATCTGCCAGGAGCCAAACATATGGGGCGCGGTATTATCGAGCGCGATATCGAAAAAGAGATACCAAATAAAGATCAAAAACTGGTACTTTATTGTGGTGGCGGTTACCGTTCGGCACTATCGGCGGTGAACTTGCAAAAAATGGGTTATACCAATGTTTTATCCATGGCAGGCGGAATCCGCGGCTGGAGAGAACTTAATTATGAGCTTGAGTAATACTTGATCGTTTAACTTGCTTTAGACTTTCGTTTTGCCTTTTCGTTTTCAATTTTTTTCACGTTTTCATCAGCTTCTTCTTCTTGGGAGTCTCTGCACTCTTTTTTGACTCTGTCAAATACTGCTTTCAATTCATCCATTTCTTCAATCGATAAATCTTCCAGGCTTATATAGCTGTTTTTGGCTGGGCGATGAGAGCGTATCAGCTCGTCTAATTTAAGATGGATAGCTTCAGTATCTCTGTTTTGAGTGTTTTGAATCAAGAACACCATCAAGAATGTGACAATTGTTGTGCCTGTATTTATGACCAATTGCCATGTATCGCTAAATCCAAACAAAGGTCCACTTATACCCCAAATCGTGACAACCAGAAGTGCCACCATAAAAGCGTAGGGATGACCGACAATTTTGGAAGTTTCTTTAGAAAAACTCGTGAACCACTTCATTCCTTTTACCTCTTCGTCGGACCCATAAAATTGCATAGCACCTGCTAAGTCGGTGTGTGCTACGACACAAAACGGAAGGGAAAAAAGGGGTGTTTGCAAAATGGATTTGAAAAAATGTTTCCACGCTTTGCTTTCGATGGGACTCGTTGCCGCAATGGCTGGTTGTGGATCTAATGTAGATAATAAAGTTTCTGAAAACAAAGCAGATATCGACAGACAAAAAGATATTCAAAAGACAATGGTCGAAAACCATGCTGATTCGCTGAAAGACAATATCGACGCTAATGCAAAAGCCAAAATAAATGAAGTCGAATTGCAAGAAAAAAATTTGGATGTGCAGAAAGAAGCTCTGGACAACAAAAAAGACGAAATCAAAAAGGTTGCCGACCTTCAAAAAGAAAACGTGGACAAACAACTCGAGTATGCCAAAAAGACCGTAGACAGAAACGCTGCCGCTGCTAAAGATTCACAAGAGCAGGCTGGTCGAGAACTGAAGGCAGAATAGTCTAGTCTTTTGATCGGCATTACTCTAAAGGGTTTGTGCTATAGGGTCTTTTCTGACCTTTGTGATTGATGTATGTGATGTTTATAGAGGATGGACGATGCCAAGTACTGCGATTAAGTTTCCAGAACTTGTTAAAGCAAATGAGAAAGATATTCTCGAACAATGGGTAAGCCACCAGAGAAAGGTCTTACAAAATCGCATCGACCATTTGAGTGAGTCGACTCTAAGACAGCAGTGCAGAGAATTCTTGAATCTCTTTGAGTCTGCAGTTCAATCTGGAGACGTAAAAGATATTGATACTTCGCAAAGCTGGGATGCCACCAAGCGCTTTTTGGCAGAGCTTTCTAGAAGTAGGGCCCTTGCAAACTTCAGTCCAAGCGAAACTGCGATGTTTGTTTTTTCGCTTAAACAACCTTTGTTTGCTTTGATGCAAAAAGAATTCAAAGGCGACGAACTTGCAAGTGAGATGTGGACAATATCTGAATTGTGCGACAAGCTTGGTTTGTTTACTACTGAAGTGTATCAACAGAGTCGCGAGGACGTTATTCGTCGTCAGCAACAGGAATTATTCGAACTATCCACGCCAGTTATGCGTATGTGGGAAGGCGTAATTGCCTGTCCCATCATTGGCACACTCGATAGCGCACGTACTCAGGTTATTATGGAAAACTTGCTACAAGAAATTGTCGATACCAATGCTAAGCTTGCAATCCTAGACATTTCAGGCGTTCCTACTGTCGACACTCAAACGGCCCAGCACTTAATTAAAACTGTCGCTGCTGCCAAACTAATGGGTACCCAGTGCATCATTAGTGGTATCAGACCTCAAATAGCTCAGACAGTAGTGCATCTTGGTATTGAGCTGCAAGACGTTGTGACCAAAGCCACCATGTACGATGCTCTTTCATATTCTCTCAAACACAGAGGTTGGCAGGTCTATAAAGGAAATGGCGATAAACAGATGAGAAATTCTAATTTCAGCGGAAATCAGGTTTAATGGAAAAAATTCCGATTTTAAAAGTCGGCAGATATTTGCTGATTACAATCCAGGTAGATTTGCATGACAAAATGATTTTGGCTTTGCAAGACGAATTGACGCATATGATTTGTAAAACAGGAGCCAGAGGGATTTTGATTGACATTTCTGCTCTGGAAATTGTCGATTCCTTTATTGGGAGGGTTTTGGCACAGGTTGCATCTTGCGCAAGACTACTAGATGCTGAAACGGTTGTTACTGGAATGAGACCGGCTGTGGCTATTACGATGGTAGAGTTGGGTATTTCAATGAAGGGCGTTCATACCGCTCTTAATGCCGAGGATGGCATGGAGTTGTTGAATGAAATCTTACAGCAGGATAGAAGCGCCCATGATTTCAGTGCTGTCAACTGAAACACGCGAAATAACTTCTGAAGACGATTTGATGCAAATCAAAGCTTCGGTGAAAAGGATTTCAGCGCTTCTTGGTTTTAGCCTGGTCAACCAGACAAAAATTATTACTGCTGCAGCTGAGTTATCCCGAAACACTCTCATATATGGACTTGGAGGCGATTTCAAAATTTGTGTTTTGGATGATAGCAGACGAAAAGGATTGCAAATGATTTTTTCTGATTCTGGTCCAGGAATAGAAGATATAGAACAGGCTATGAAAGATGGATTTACATCTGGTAAAGGAATGGGACTAGGACTTGGCGGTTCAAAGCGTCTGATGGACGAATTTGACATAAAGAGCGCTCTTGGAGTTGGTACTACGGTTAGTGTGACTAAATGGGTATGAGCGGTTCTCATCGCATTTTCACAATTGTTAATGTCAGTCAGGCTTATCCTGTGCGCGAAGCCGCAAATGAGCTGGGTAGAGAGCTTGGACTAAACGAGACTAAGCTTGGAGCTATAAATATCGTTATCAATGAACTGGCCAATAATTTAGTCAAACACGCTCATTATGGCTCTATGCTCATCGCTCCAATTAGCTCTTGCCAGTCAAACAAAACAGATATGAATATCGGGCTTGAAATAATTGCTGTCGATCGCGCGCAAGGCATGCTCGATATCAGCAATTCTATGAAAGACGGTGTTTCTACTTCGAAAATCAAATCTATGGGAACAGGGTTGGGCGCTATAAAGCGACTTTCTGACAAGCTTGAATCATATTCCCTTCCAGGAGCAGGTACCGCTATAGTCAGCCAATTTTTAAAGGAGCAGGTGCAAACACTTAGTACTTACGACATTGGTGCGATATCGGTTCCTTTACCTAGCGAAATTGTCTGTGGAGATGGCTGGCAAGTTATTGAGCGCGGCTCAAAGCTATATGTACTTGTCGTGGACGGACTTGGCCATGGAGTCGAAGCTGGCGCTGCAACAGATTTGGCGATAAACGCGTTTAAAAAAACTAAATTGCAAAGTCCAGCAGAAATTGTCCTTGAATTACATACTGTGTTGAGAAAGTCCAGAGGCGCGGCACTTTCAGTTGCAATAATCGATAGTCAGGAGAAACAGCTGACATTTTGCGGAATAGGTAATGTAATCGGTTTTATAGACCAGAAAAATACTAAAAATAACCGATTGATGCCGACTCCGGGCACTGCAGGGTTTGAGAGTCGAAAACTTAAGGATTGGACCTTTCCCTGGTCTTGCGATTCTGTGCTAATACTCCACAGTGATGGTCTTTCTTCTAAGTTAGATCTGCTTGAAAATTTAAGGCAGAAATCTTCTTCTACGATAGCTGCTATATTGTTGCGGGACTATTGGCGTGGTCGAGACGACGGCACGGTGCTTGTAATTAAAGCGGAAAAGCAGAATTGAACGCGAAGAAACCACTCTTAACTATTCGGCTAGAAGGCGAACAAGACGTTATTATTGTGCGCAGGCGTACTAAGCAGATTGGACAATTGCTTGCAATGAGCGAGTCAGATCAGACCAAAATGGCCACTGCCGTGTCTGAAGTAAGTCGTAATGCTATTCAATTTGCCAAAAAAGCCACAGTTGTGTTTTTTATTGACGATGCTAAAAGACCATTTTTTGGAGTCAGTATAGAAGACAAGGGACCAGGAATCGAAGATGTCGACCGATATCTTGAAGGAGAGGTTCCGCACTGCCGTGGTTTATTTGGTGCCAGGAGAATGGTGGATCGCTTTGATGTAGATACAAGCGAGAACGGGACAATGATTTATTTACGCAAAGTCTTGCGTTCGCGAGTCCAGGCTTTTACCACTCAAGAAATTTCGGAAATCAGTACTTCGCTTGGTAAATTGGCTCAACAAACTCCTTTTGACGAAGTTTATTCTCAAAACCAGGAATTGCTTCGTATCCTTGAAGAGTTGCAACACAAGCAGGAACAGCTTGATGCTTCACTGCGCAGAGAGCAAGAACTGAGCGTTTCGCTTGAGAATCAAGTTCAGGCAAGAACTAACGAACTTTTATATGCAAGAGATGATGCGTTACAGGCTAATAATTTGAAGTCGCAATTTGTGGCTAATATTTCGCACGAATTACGAACACCCTTATCTAGTGTCGTGGGGCTGGCTGAGTTGATTGCTACTTCTCCAGATTTATCTTCAGACGACAAAGAGTTAGCCGAAAATTTGCTTGGTTCGTCAAAACAGTTGCTTGAAATGATGAATAACTTGCTCGATTTTACAAGAATCGATGTCGGAAATATGACTATTGAAAGCAATCAATTTTCTCCTCGAGAATTGCTTGCAAACGTCATGACACAGTATCAAGATCAAGCACAACGCAAATCGATTATGTTTTTTCTCGAGTCGGCATTTGATGTTCCAGAGCATTGCTATGGCGACGAAAAGAAAATTATGCACATTTTGATGAGTTTGACTAAAAACGCACTTAAGTTTACTAATGCTGGAAGTATTAAGCTGTCGGCATCGGTAGAAAGCTCGAAAGATGATTCGATTAAGCTTAAGATGTCGGTTACAGATACCGGGATCGGTATTGCCAAGCAGAATCAAGCTTCGCTTTTTCAACCTTTTGCTCAAGTTGATGGAAACAGCAAATTTGGTGGAACAGGTCTTGGGCTGTCTCTCACTAAAAGTTATGTCACCTTGCTTGGTGGCGAAATTAATTGTATTAGCGAACCAAATCGTGGTTCGACTTTCTGGTTCACCGTTCCCCTTCAATGCGAGCGAAGTTCAGCATGCCAGATCAAATAATTTTGTTAATTGAAGATGACCAGACCCTTCGTTTTTTAGCCAAACGACAGTTTGAACGTCTTGGTGTTACGTGCGATACCGCAGCAAATGGCCTTGAAGGTGTCGAAATGTCCAAGAAAGGCTATGCCATGATTATAATGGATATCTCTATGCCTGAAATGAACGGTATCGAGGCAACGTATCAGATTCGAGAGTATGAAAGAAACGAAGGAAAAGGTCGCACGCCAATTATTGGCTTGAGCGCTTTTTCTACCAATGAAGATTGTGTTGCTGCTGGCATGGATGATTTCATGCAAAAACCGATGATGCTCGAGCAAGCAAAAGAAATGCTTGCCAAATATCTCAAAAAATAGTTCAGCTGCCAATAATATTTTGACGTGAGTCTGATAGGGTAGTCAAGTATTGCTGCTTTATCAGGCACCACTGATAATATCAGGGCAATATCAGCGGCGGTGCCGATATTTCGAGTTTTCCAGCACAAACAACCAGGAAGAGCAAAACATGAACACCAATCCTGAAAAGAAATACGCAGATCCAGTCGATCTGGAAGGTCTCGAGGATTTACTCGACTCCGCGCACATCAAAGTGATGGGTCGCACTCAAGAAACCAACTTGAGCGAAGATAGTGCTGTAACCTATTTCGAAAATAGATCTGTTTTGGAATTGCTTGGTCGGGTGCAAGAAGTGCATTCACTTCTTACTGAAACCAATAATCGTCTACTTAGTGCTTATGAACGCATGCGTCAAATGGAGAGACTGGTAGATCACCAAGAAAAGCGTCTTGAGCTTTTGCCAGCGCTTGAAAAACAAGCAGTGCGTGCAACCGAGTTGCAAGTTTTGCTTGATGAAGCACTGGTTGAATTGGAGCGTCTAAGACAGCCCTGGTGGCAGCAAATATCTAGCCGACGCAAGCCGCGCTAGTCGAAGACGATTCTGATTTTTCTGTGGGCAAGCCAGACTTGACCCAGGCTCCGGTACCGCCGGTGATATTAATCACATTATTTACGCCGTTTCTTCTTAATATAGTGGTTGCAATACTAGACCGGTAACCACCAGCGCAGATAACGGCGTAATTTTGCTTTTTATCGAGTGTGTTTACTATTTTGTCTAAGTCGCTCAACGGCATATTTAGTGCGCCTGGAACATGTCCACCATTCCATTCTCCAATACGGCGTACGTCTATTACTTTGAGATCTTCTTTTTTCTCGAGTTTTTCAGACAATTCATTAACTGAGATTTGTTCAATTTTTGCAACTTCCATTCCAGCTTTGTTCCAGGCATACATGCCGTCTTCAAGATAGCCGGTTGCCGTATCGTGCCCGGCTCTGCTCAAGCGAACAAAGGCTTCTTGAACTGCTTCTTGGTCGTCGGCCACAATAATCATTGGTGTCTCTATTGGTATCACCTGTCCTGCCCACGAAGCAAATTGACCACCAAGACCAATATTTATAGCTTGAGGAATATGTCCTTCTCCAAAGATTGATGCAGGTCTTACATCAAGAACGACATAACCTTCACTTATCGCTTTTTTAGTTTCTTCCACAGACATTGCCACAGGTGAGTTCAAGTCTTCTAGATGAGAAGCCCCGTGTTTGTTCTTTTTGACTGCATGTTTGAAATAGGCTGGAATCTCGGGCAAATCTGTGCACATCATCGAAACAAATTCGTTCTTAGGCATTGCTTTGAGGGCGTAATTAAACTGTTTTTGTATTCCAATGGTGGATGAGCGCTCTGAAGACATCGATTTGCCACAAAGCGAACCTGCGCCGTGCGCTGGATAGACTTCTGTTTCATCATTTAGCTTGAGCAATTTATTGTGCAGCGAGTCATAAAGCATGGATGCCATATCTTCGCTAGACATGCCATGTCCTGACACTAAATCAGGTCGACCAACATCGCCAATAAAAAGAGTATCGCCAGTTAGCAGTTTAGCCGGTGAAGCTTTGTCAGATTCATCCTGGACCAGATAGCAAACGCTTTCTACTGTATGACCGGGGGTGGCTATGACTTTGATAGTGACACTGTTGCCCAGGTGCAAGATATCGTTGTCTTTAACGCTTTTATGGTCGAAAGCAGCCTCAGCCATTTCGCTCATAACAATCTCGGCGCCAGTACGTTTTGCCAGTTCGCAGTGACCGCTAACAAAATCGGCGTGCAAATGGGTTTCCAATATGTATTTTATCTTCAGCCCTTGAGCTTGCGCTTCTTCAATATATTGGTCAACATCGCGCTGCGGGTCTACTATGCAGGCTTCGCCTTCTGCTCCTATCAAATACGATGCGTGAGCCAGACAACCTAGAAAAAACTGTTTGAAATACATATTGCGTCCCTTTTTTGATAATGGAGTGAGCTCGCCATTCCGCTATACAACTGGTTATATCACTGATCGCATTATTCTTGATTTCTTCTTCTTAAGGTCACGCTTTGTGATATATTCAAGCCTTCAAACAAAGCTCGACCCATTTACTTCTATAACACGAGGTTTTCAATATGCAGCGCTTCAAGAACCATGGGAAAAAAATACTCTTCTCTTCTCTTGCAGTGTCTCTAAGCATTCTTGCTGCTAGAGCCGATGCTGGTGATTCAACGAGCGCTATAAGACTTCCTCGCAATGTAGTTCCCACTTCATACAAGCTCTACTTCGAGCCAGACCTGGAAAATAAGCAATTCTCTGGTGAGGAAACCATTTTTGTCGACGTTCAGTCGCCAGTCAAAGAAGTAGTTTTGAACGCAAATGACCTCGAAGTCAGCGAAGGCGAGCTTGCTCAAGTCAAGAAAGGCAAAGGGCATGGCGCTTGGAATGAAGCAAGCATCGAGCAAGACAAAGAAAAACAGCAAGTGCGCTTCAAATTCAAAAAAACTATTGCACCTGGATCATATGAATTTCATGTCAAATTTGCCGGTAGGCTGAATGACAAAATGGCTGGCTTTTATTATTCATCTTCTACAGACGCCGAAGGTAACAAACTGGCTCTTGCCACCACACAAATGGAGCCAACCGATGCAAGACGCGTTTTCCCTTGCTTCGATGAGCCTGATTTCAAAGCGACATTCAATATCACTCTTGCAACGCCCAAGGATCTCGTTGCAATATCAAATGCGCCATTGAAGTTGAAACGCATAGAACCACGCAGTCAAAAGATTCAATATACATTTGAAGAAACTCCGCTCATGTCCACTTATTTGGTGGCTTTAATCGTTGGACCTTTCGAATGTACCGATACAGAGGTCGTGAACAATGTAGAAATCAAAACCTGGGCTGTCAAAGGCAAGAAAGACCAGGCTTTGTATGGTCGGGACACGGCAGTTAAATTGCTTCCTTTCTTCGAAAATTATTTCGGTACTCCCTACCCGCTCAAAAAGCTTGACCTTATAGCAATCCCAGATTTCAGCTCTGGAGCGATGGAAAATCTTGGCGCAATTACATTTAGAGAATCGCGTCTATTGCTCGATCCCAAAACTGCTTCGGTCACTACAAAGCAAGGTGTTGCAATGGTTGTGGCACACGAGATGGCTCATATGTGGTTTGGCGATTTGGTCACGATGAAATGGTGGGATGACTTGTGGTTGAACGAAGCTTTTGCTTCCTGGATGGAACCAAAGGCTCTCGATTTCTTGCAGCCCGACTGGAAGCCATGGGACTCATTTGTGAGCGACAAAGGCACCGCCATGGAAACCGATGCTTTATATGCTTCGCGTCCGATTTATGCAAAGGTCAATAATCCAGAAGACGCAGAGCAGATGTTCGACGAAATTACATATGAAAAAGGAGCATCAGTACTGCGTATGCTCGAGCGTTATGTAGGTGAAGACGTTTACAAAAAAGGAATTCAAAATTATATCGCCAAATTCAAATTCAAGAATGCCACCACAGATGATTTGTGGAATTCAATCCAGGAAGTATCTGGAAGCCCGGTTTCTAAAATAATGAAGGAGTGGGTGTATAGCGCAGGCTATCCTTTAGTCGAAGTTGAATTCAAAGGTGCTGAAGACATCAAACTCAGTCAGAAACCTTTTCGATTGCTCGATGCTGTAAAAGCGCAGTCGAAATCTAGTGGCGGAAATGCTACAAAGGGTCATGTTTGGCAAATTCCAGTGTCATATCGTCAGCTGGCTGAAGACCAGTCTGCCAGAGACAAAAAACGTACCACACATATAATGGACACTGTGCAAGAAGACCTGGCTGTTGCAAGTACAAAGTCACCCTTTGTGGTGAACGTTCATTCCGATGGATATTATCGAGTAAGTTATCCCAAAGAAACCCTAAAGTCACTTTCGGGACTGGCACAAAAAGAGTTGAGCGTACCTGAGCGTTATTCGCTTTTGTCCGATTCATTTGCTCTTGTAGAAGCTGGGAAATTGCCTTGTGCAGATTATCTTGAGCTTACTGCTGGCTATAAAGATGAAACCGACCCAACCGTGATGGGTTTGCTTATCAATCATTTGGCTCAAATAAACCTATTTATCAAAGATAGTGACCGCGCTAATTTCGCTGCTCTGGTTCGCGACCGATTGAGCGGATGCGCTAATCGTCTTGGATGGGAAAAGAAAGAAGGCGAATCAGATTTGACCCAAATTCTTAGAGGCGACGTACTTGATGCACTTGGCACTATTGGTGAATCGCAAGAAGTAATAAGCAAAGCCCGCCAAATGTTTGAGCCTTATTGCAATAATCCAGAGTCTATAAATCCGGATCTCAATGACACCATCGCCGGAGTCGTTGCCTACAATGGCACCAAAGAAGACTATGACACGTTGTTCAAATTGTACAAAGATGCAAAAACGCCTGAAGCTAAATTGCGCAATCTGGCGGCTTTGGCTGTTTTTAGACAGCCCGAATTAATTAAACGTACTCTCGATTTGGCTTTGACAGATGAGGTGAAAACCCAGGATGCTCCTCACCTGGTTCAAAAATCGTTGCGCTCAGTTGCTGGCAGACAAATTGCCTGGCAGTATGTCAAAGATAACTGGGACAAAATGAATGAGCGCTATCCTTCTAAACTCTTTATTAGAGTGGTTCGTGGAGCTAATTCACTTGTTGATCCAAAAATGGTCGAAGATATGACTCAATTTCTATCAACCCATCCTGTTCATTCAGGTGATCGTGTAATTGCAAAAGTAATAGAGCGTGGCAAAATTAATGCTGCTCTCAATACTTCTATGACTGGAGATTTGAGCACTTGGTTGAACAAAAACACTCCCGCAGCACCTATGTAAATGGTCCAGTTTTAAGTGAAAGCTTTGTGGCAAGAAAAGCTTTCATTTAACTTTTTCGAGATTCGGGGTGGGTTTAAACAGAAAGTTTTAAAAGTAAGATTTTCTGTCTAAACACCTTATGCTTGGCTCAAATTGATTTTAGGACATGTCTATGGCGCACTGTAGACAACTCCAGGACTATGCGCCCAGGCGAGGTCTTGTTTGTCACTGGAGTTCTTGCAATATGACATAAAGCCGGATAATTTTTCGCAGTAAAATTTTGGATCGACATCGAAAACCGCATGATTTGTATTTTTGCAGGTTAATAAAAACTTGGTGCCACTTGCGATTTTATAAAGATACTGCGCATGGTGCAATGGTGTACAGATATCTTTTTCCGCGCCTACAATCAAAAGTGGCGAATGAACTCCTTTTACGAAGGGTTCGTTAGTTAGTGTGGGATTAGGAAAAAGACATTCAGGATAAATATCAAGGACTGGAAATTTTTCGCGAGCAATTTTGGAAAGAGATATAAAAGGACTTTCAAGTACTACTCCAGCCGATTTTACTTTGCTTGCAAGATTGCTTGTGATTGCAGCTCCAAGCGATTCTCCATATAGAATAATGTCTTTGCTTTTAAACTTTGTGCTGGACAAAATGTAATCGTAAGCAGCGCGTGCATCTTCGTGGACTTGTGCAATATGTGCTTCTCCAATGCTTTTCCCATAACCTCTAAAATCGTAGGCTAGAACACAAGCTTTACTGTCGATAAGAAATTTGATTTTGTACGCAGTATAAGCAATATTTCCGCCTTGTCCGTGGGTGTACAAAATAATTTGTTTAGCTCCAGGTACTTCGTAAAGTCGCGCCGATAGCTTCACTTTTTTGTCCAGAGAATCGAAACTGACTTCTTTTGCTTTGATGCCAGAAATCGATAACCCATGGTCTGGATCGGGATATTTATTCATTGGCAAGAAAAGTATTTTGTCGTAAAGACCTGGATTTAGTGCCGGACAAAAACAAAGCAAAATGCTCAAAATAATTGTGATAATACAAGTAGACACCCCCGTGACAAAGCCACGGAAAAACATGCTTTTATTCATAAATAGCCTGCCTCACGCCCTTTTTCGACTATACATCGCAACTATGAACAGTGGGGTTTCGTTTAACAGTTAATGAAGTGTTTTTGCGTTTTTTGAAATGAACAAAAAGCCTTGCTCGAGAAAATAGATAGATGGAAAACAATGTTCCTGGTCTATTTTTTCAACCGCAACACTGCAGCCGCGAGCCTTAAGATTGGCTTCAAGATCCTTATTGCATGAGGCTGGAACAGTTACATCTTTTTTCATAGTAATGATATAAACGCTCGTTGGTCGGTTGAGTGATTTATAGATCTGGCTCAAACTGCGGTCTTTCAAATATGATTGGCTGGTTTGGTTTTTAAGTTCGCTTGTAAGAAATTTTTTGACGTCTTTGTCCACTGAGTTTTTGCAAAGAACTTGCAAGTCATCTGGAACGCCAGAAACAACGATTCCTTGTACTAGCTTTTGAACTTCAGCATTTGCATGCTTGTAATAAGAAAGAGCAGTGTAACCACCAAAAGACGAACCGCAAAGACTTATGGTCTGCACATTTGGAAAGTCGTGCTTGTAGTCGAGAATCGTGTCGTCTATGTCTGAAAAATCACCTTTGAGCACAAGGGCGGGGTCATAATCTAAAGACAGAAATCCTGAGCCTGGATAGGATGTTTTGACGGCATCGACGATAGCAGCGCCTTTAATAGGTCGCATATAAGGCTCGTGTGTCTCGCCGCCCAAGGCATGAAAATAGACAACCAGATGATGTGCTGCTTTTTTAGGAGCAAATCCAAGCGGTTTTCCCGATGCCACCGCGGCTGGAGCCGGAAGTACCAGATAAACCATGATTAAAAGTAGTGATAGTAATCTGACCAAGATATTCACAGTTCAAAAAGATTAGATCTTGACTGTAAAGGTTCCGTGACGGCCGCGAATCTAAAGATTAACTTTTGATAAGAAAAGCTTTCAATGCCAGGCTAGACTCATTACAATTTGGATTGTTGTCAAGCGGTGAGATCCAAAAGTTATGCATCCCTATTGGATCAAAAAGATAGAAGAACAAAGGCGCGACAGAAATACATTGTTCTGGGTGGTGTTTTTCATAGCTGTAGTTTTTCCAATTTGTCTTGTAGGCAAGCTTGATTCATGTCTTCTTTTTTCAATATGCTGCTTTATTGCAGCTATGACTCGTCTTTATTACTACTGGAAAGAGTGCCAGAAAGAAGAAGAGCAACGTCTCATTGCTGAGCATCAAGAGAAGTCCCTAACAGAGATAGAAGAGACAAAAGAGCAGGATGAAGCTGCTTAATCGTCTTATTCGTCAGACGAGCTTTCGCCTGATTCGTCTGATTCTTCAGCGTTTTCAGCAACGCAAATTGCTGCAATACCATCTGAAAACGACTGAGCCTCTATATATCTAGGTTTAATGATGGTGCGCCCTTTTTTGTCGATGAAGCCGATCATATTACCTATTTTTACCAGTGCTCTGCCTTCTGAGAATTTTTCTGCTCTTGTGTATTTAGGCTCGATAACCATCTCTTTGTCTTTGTTCATGAAGCCCCATTTTCCGGCAGTCTCTACCAGGGCAAGGCCTTCCGAGTAGGCAGAAGCCAGGTCTGTTCCAGGGCGTTCTTGGAAAAAGTCATTGCGGTCAATCCAGCCGAATTTACCATTCCAGTGTACTTCGGATGCCCCTTCAGTAAATACTGTGGCAGAGTCGTACTTGTGTGCAATAGCTAATCTGCCAATAGTATCGATAAAGCCCCATTTGTTACCTTTGTCGTCTGTTAGGCTCAATACTGGTGCAAGACCTTCAGAAAAGTTTTTCACATCAATAAATTTGGGCTCGGCTATGAATCCACCTCGGCGATCGATAAATCCCCATTTGTCTGCCACTTTAACGGCGGCAAATCCTTCTGAAAAGTTACGAGCATCGTCAAATTTAGGCTCTATTATCGGCTTGGTTTCTCGATCCATGTAGCCCCATTTTCCAGCGTTGTTTCTAAAAGGAACAATGCCATCGACATAAGAGCCGACGTTGAAAAATTTAGGTTCAATCACTTCATTGCCTGTGCTGTCGATGAATCCCCACATGCCTTCTCGTTTAACGGCGGCAAGTCCATCTGAAAAAGATTTGGCGTTTTGATACTTTGGCTCTACTATGACGTGGCCTTTCCAGTCGATGAATCCCCACTTTTTGCCGAATTCAGCCTTTTCTTCTTCTTGGTCTTCATTTGTCGCATCTACATTTGAGGTGGTATTGGTGGCGCCACCGCCGCACCCGACTAAAGAAAAGACAAGCATTGAGCAAATAAGTGTTAAAACACTCTGACGATTGATTTTCAAAACGACCTCTTTTTACAGCTTCTCTATTTCTGATTTTACCTGCTCAAGCTTCTCGGTGTTTCCAGTTTTGCCCAAGTATTTGGCGTATGTAGATAACACTTGTAATTTCACAGCTCTTGATACTTTCGGTCCGACATTATCGGACGCAACAATGCTTGCCGCTTTTTCAATTAAGCTTCCAGCCTGCTCTGTATTTTTCGCTTTAAGATACGTACTAGCCAACATCCCCATGATTTCGCAAGTCTGGGGACTTTCAGAACCATAAAAGTTTTGGCTTAAAGTCAATGCGTCTTCAAAGGCATTCAAAGCTTCTTTGACACGTTGCTGTTCTTCTAAGTAAAAATTGCCGAGCATTTTGTTGTCTTCAATCACCGCCATTGTTTTGCCGGTTGATTTGTCTACAGTTACTAGCATTTTGTAGAGATCTTCAAGCTGACTCGTGCGACCTGTTTGTCGATAGTTTTGTGAGATTTTATCGACGAGATACAGAACTTGAGCCTGTTCGCGAGCGGTAGAACGAAACGCTGCCGCTAGAGCACGCTTGTAATAAACCTCGGCTACATCTGATTTGTATTTGGCCCGCGACATGTACAAATTGCCAAGCCCAGTATAAACGTCAGAGAGCATAAGCGGGTTTAGATGCGGGTCTTTTGCTAAGAGTTCGTAGGCACGGTTATATTTTTGTTCGGCTTCTGTCACTTTCTCAAGCCCCAGAAGCGAATCTCCCATCAAAGTGTAAAAGGCTGCTTTGTCGTCGTCTGCAATATTTTTATTCTGGTCAACTACTGCCACCGCCGGATTCAATACAGTACGAGCTTCGAAATATTTTTTCTCGCTGTTGAATACCTTTGCAATTTGGCAACGAGCAAGAACGGCTTGAATACTTGAAGATCTGTATGCATTTCGGGCAAGAGTCAAGCATCGTTGTGCATTTTTTTCAGCGGCTGCAAATTTTTCTTCTCTTCTTTCGACTTCTGACAAAGCACTAAGTACAGGAATGAGTCCAGCACTCTCTTTTCCTGCTACTTCTTCGTGCGCATTTGCGGCTTCTGTCAAAGTAGTTTCGAGGTCAGAATATCTTTCATCGATGTTGTTGCGGAATTTAAGCAGGGCAAGGTTGTCGTTAAGAGTGACCACGACAAGGTTTTGCTCGCCTAGAATTTTGATTGCTGCAGCTTTTGTATCTTTCAATAATTTTTCAGCCTTGTCCCACATTTCTTTGTCCATGTATGAGACGGCGACATCATTGAGTTCGTAGCAAACATCTTCGATCTCATCAGGGTTTTCTACTTTTTCATCCGAGTTGGAGAAAACTTTCAATTTCCCTTTCAATTTTTTCTCGGCATTAAGAGTGTCTTTCTTGATAGATCCTGCAAGGCTCAGAATTCGCTTATTATTTCGTTCTGCTTCGGGCAGCATATTGGTAATACGCTGCAAATCAACCAGGTTAGTCAAAGCTGGCACCAGAAATTCCGGTTTTTCCTTTTCAGCTACGTCAAGTGCCTTCATGGCAGACTGTTCTGCTCCGCCATAATTCAAATTGTCCAGTGCTTTTCTGTATTCGCTAGAGTACTGGATATAACGGTGCTCTGCAGGTTCAATTACACGTCTGATGTTATCTTGAAAAACAACTACTCCAGAAACGATGATCACAGCGGTCACACCAGCTACGATATGAGGCGGAATGCCTTTTCCTTTTTCAGCTCTGCGCTTAATCAGCTCGTTTGTAACTAGAGTTAGACCTTTCTTGACTGAATTGGTCTCTGGGGGATCGTTGACTTTATCCAGGTCTTCAATAACCTGTTCCATCGCCTGGTAGCGGTTACCTGGTTTTTTGGCCATACATTTGAGAATGATCATCTCAAGTGCGCTATCTGGCTCTAAACCATCTCGCAACTCAGAAATTGGTTTTGGGCGTACCGCTGTTTGCATATGGAAGGTCTCATAGACGTTGCCTCCAAGCAAAGGCGGTTGTCCAGTCATGGCTTCATACATCAGACAGCCGAAGCTGTATATGTCAGAGCGATTGTCTATAGTTTTAGCCATACATTGCTCGGGGCTCATGTATAGCGGACTACCTACGATTTCCCCAGTTTGAGTAAGAGCCATTTTGGCGATGTCTTCTTCGCCTTCAGGCATCAGTTTGGCGATACCAAAGTCCAAAACCTTTACGAAGTCTTGTTCTTCCTCTTTGTGCATGATGCAAATGTTGGAAGGTTTCAAGTCTCGGTGAACGATTTTAGTCTTATGCGCATGGTCTAAAGCGCTTGCAATTTGTTTGAAAATTTTCAAAGCACGCTGGACATCCAGCTGTCCAACCTGGTCCAGAACCTCTGATAGGTTTTGACCTTCAAGATATTCCATTACAAGGCAGTGTCTGCCGACTTCGTCAGTGAAAAATTCAAAGATTTTGATGATGTTCTTGTGACGGAGGTTTCGGTAAGTTTTTGCTTCTTGCCAGAATCGTTGAACTCTTACTTGATCGCGTAAAACCTCGCTGTGCAAGACTTTTATAGCAACTGCACGCTCTGTTCTCAAGTCGATTGCACGATAAACGGTCGCCATACCGCCTCGACCTAAAAGCGATTCGATTTGAAACCGCTGATTGAGAACTTCGCCAATCGAGACTTCGTCGTTAGCCTGCACGGGCATCGGAGGGAGGTTTTGCTGGTTGTGAGGATGCTGCATAAAAAGGTTCCCGGCCATGGAAGTATTTATATACTTCCCTCCTTAAGACCAAGTTATTACAAATAACAAAAATTCCTGACTCTTATTTGTGATTAGCGACCGATAAAACTCGCCGGCTGGGCAGGGTGTATTAACGCAAACCTGCCTTACGCTGTTCCGCTTCCCATTTTCGAAGCTTTTGGACACCAATTTCAAATCCCTGCGCTGTGGCGAAAAAATTGTGCTTGCCATCTGGGCGGTCGGGGTCGCGCACATAATATATGTAATTGGTTTTTGCAGGTTCGACAGCCGCTAGCAGCGATTCAAGTCCAGGATTTGCGACCGGACCTGGAGGCAGACCTTTATATAACCTTGTGTTATAAGGCGATTTCAAGGCTAAATCGCTTTTATACACTTTGCCATCGCCTTTCCATTTTCCAGCAAGTTTGGAGGCGTAAACAACAGTTGAATCCATGCTTAAATTCATATTTTTTGCGATGCGATTATAAATTACCGATGAAACAACCGGTCGCTCTTCTTTGAGCTTTGATTCCGTTTCGACTACCGATGCCATGGTCACTACCTGGTGGCAAGAAAGTTTGGCTAGTTTGGCTTTGAAAGCGATTTCTTTTTCATAAACCGACTTGAATTTAGCCACCATCTGCGCTACCAGTTCTTTGGCCGTGGTATCTTCTTGCAAATAGTATGTACTGGGAAATAAATATCCCTCAAGGCTTTTGGCCCCCGGATCCAAATCTTTTATAAGGGAAACGTTGTTCAACAAGGCCATAGCGCTTGCCTGGTTGGCCATTTTTAAAGTGGGTGCTGTAACCATAGCATCGGCTATGTCGAAGCGATTCCAGCCTTCTATGATTGTTATGCTTTTGTGTTCTGTTCCGCCCGATTCTAGTTCTTTTAGAACTTCCATTGCAGAGATTGGCGATTTGAATCGATAATCGCCAGCTTTAATGAGTTCTGTACGTGAGCTCAGCTTGAGATATATTTTGACCGCCAGAGCGTTGTCAATGATGCCATCCTCTTGGAGTGTGCGCACAATTTTGTCAATATTGGCACCGCGTGGAATCGAAACTACATTATTTGTTTTGGCATGGTCGTGTCTGCCGTTCAAAGACATATAAAGCCAAACAAGAATAGCGCTCACGCCTACCAGCGCAATCATAAGTAAGATGAAAAGTGAGCTCAGTATTCGCATTTGCTTAAGGGAACTTGCTATTTCAAACGGCGTCTAGAACACTAATTGTATTAGAATCGAAGCAAGTTATGAATCAATTTCAAAGAGCACTCATTAGTCTTTTACCAGTTCTTTCGCTTGCATCGCCTGCTTTTGCTCAATATCATCAGGAATTCAAAGTTCGAATTCCCCCTGAGCGAAGCGATATGGGGGTGATTGAAGGTAATGTCAGTCGTGCCACCAATTTAGGTACTATTACAAATACCGCGAATTTACAACAAAGGGCTGGCGCGCGTAGCGTCGGGGCAGATGCTTACAGGGCCTGGATTGAACAATCTCATCCAAATTTACAAGCAGCTATTGCTAAAAGTGGACAGCCACAGGTTTTAGTAGTTAAAGGGCACTGGGATAACTCGGGCAAAATTCTCAAAAAGTTCAATATTCCTTTTGAGAAAATTGGCATGGAACAGGTAGCCGGGTACAATTTAGCCTCTGTAAAAGTAGTTATTGTCGATTGTCAGGGCAAGATGGATTTAGCCGGCAAACAAAAACTGCGCGATTTTGTCATGCGCGGAGGCTCACTTTTGTCTACTGATTGGGCTCTCGATAATTGCATACAAGGCGCATTTCCAAATTTTATAGCCTGGAACAAGGGCGTGAATAAACAGGCAACTTACGATGCTCAAGTAGTCGAGCCCGATCCGGTTCTTTTCAATAAAACTGTAAGTCATGCTCCCTGGAAACTTGATCTGGAGAGTCATCTTGTGGGAATCAAAAATCCACAGGCCGTAAAAGTCCTAGCTTCAAGCGAAGAACTCAAAGGTCATGACCCGGATCGAATCGGCGCACTGGCAGTGTATTTTCGATTTGGTCGAGGCAGTGTGTTGCACATGGTTGGACATTTCGAAAATAATAGTCCCATTCCTCTACCTGATATGTTGCCGGATCCTGCTCCTATTATTGGAATCAGTCTGCGTCAGGCTCTTGCAGCAAACTATGTAGCTTCAGCTATTGAAGGTCATTAAGTTACTATTGAGTTTTTTTGTTTTGAAAAAAGAAGAGCGGCACGCCGCACATTATTATAGCTGTGCCGCACAGTGACTCGATCTTGTAGTCCATAAAGGTGCTCAAGGCTAAAAAGAGCGCCACTACAGCCACTATTAGTGGTATCAGCGGAAAAAGAGGGGTATAGAATTTATCTGTTTCCTTTACTTTGCTTTGGTGGCGTAATTTGATTATGGAAGCTGCTACCATGGCAAAAAATATCCACACCGAAAAGCCTGTAAAATAAAGCAGGCGCTCGAAACTGAGAGCAAATACAAGCAGGCACGACCAGATTCCATTGAATAATATGCCGCGTATTGGAGTTTGTCTTTTCTGGTCGAGTTTGCCCAGGCTTGCAAACAAAGGATTGTCTAAAGACATTGCAGAAGCAATTCGACTACCCGTAAGTAAAAGTGCATTCACTGTGCCAAGAGCATAGACCATGATAAATATGCCTAACAGTTTGGACGAAGCTTCGCCCGCTTGACCACATATTACAGACAATAGGTCTGTGCCGACGAGCTTTGCATGCCTTATTTGATCAACTGGTAAAAACCAGAGATATAAGAAATTCATCAACACATAAATCACAGTCACTGCTATGCAAGATAAGAATAAGGCAAAAGGCAGCGAAGATGCCGGTTCTTTTGTTTCTCCCGCCAAAAATAAATTGTCGCGCCAGCCGCCATATGCCCACATGATTGGTACAAGAGCTACTCCTAGATTGAAAAGACTGAAGCTAGAAAGAGTCTCTTTACTCATGAAGTGAAGAAAATCAATATTGTTTGCTGGTTGTTTCATCGCGAAAAGTCCAACAATAATGACGAAGCTAATAGCCAGTATCTTGAGAGTAGTAAGCCCGTTTTGAAGTCTACTACCGGTCTTGAGCCCAAGTAAATTGCAAGCGCTTAGTGTCATTATTACGCTCACTGCAAAGGCTTTAACTTCCCACTCCCCTGCCTGGTAAGGTAAAAACTTTATGGCAAACTCGCCAAACATCAAGGCAATTGCAGCAACTGAGCCGGTTCTTGTGATTAAAAGCTCAGACCAGGCGAATAAAAATGCAGTAAGTTTGCCATAACATTCACGCAAAAAGACATAGTCGCCGCCGGTATCAGGAAATCTGGTGGCAAGCTCTGCGTAGCAAAGCGATCCTATAAAGGAATAGATGCCGCCAAGAATCCAGGCTATTAAAATCCACACTGGCGAGGCAATGTGCGGGACGACTTCGGAGGGAACCCGAAATATTCCCGCACCAATTACGATACCGATGCTTATAGCAACTGAATCCCAGCGACCAAGTACCCTATTCAAGGTTACTTAGTTTCCGGCTTTGCTGTTTCCTTCTTTGGCAATTTGAGCTGATTGAAGCAATTTCTTCGCTTCTTCTTCTCTATTTTGCGATTTGAGGAAATTGCTGTATTCGACAATTGCCATTGGGTCTTTAGCTTTCAAACTCAAAGAACGTTTGTATTCCATTTCAGCTTCTTTAGTTTTGCCTTGGGCAGCAAGTACAGCGGCATGTCTGTATACCGGTCTTGGATATTGAGGAGCAAGCTTCATAGCAGTTTTTTGCTCTTTTATTGCTTGAACCATTTCGCCTTTGCGCTCATAAACCCAACCGAGTCCGCAGTGAGTCAAAGCGTTGGAACCGTTTATTTTTAGAGCATTTTTGTAGGCTTCGATCGCTTTGTCATCTTCTTTTGCGTCAGCATATACATTGCCTAGATTCATCAAAATCAGGTCATTTCTGCCGTTGTCGAGCTTGGCTGCAATATTGCCCTCTTCGATAGCTTTTTTGAAATCACCTTTAGAGTCGTAAAGAACTCCAAGATTCATGTGTGGCATTGGGTCTTTGTCTTTGAGCGCTCCAGCTTTGGTATAGGCTCTGATTGCGTCATCAATTTTGTTTAGCTTGGCGTAAACAAGACCCAGGTCCATCCATGCTCTAAAGCTTGAATCTTTGAGTGCGACTGCTTGTTCGAACTCTTTTGCAGCTTCGGTCATTTTGTTTTGGTTGGCATAAATTTGACCAAGAATGACGTGTGGAATGTGAGCTTTGGAGTCTAGCTTGACTGCTTGTTTGCATTCGAGAATGGCTGTATCGTACTCGTCCATTGATGCAAGCACGGCGCCCAGTCTGTAATGTGCTTTGGCATTGTCTGGCTCTGTTCTGATTACTTCTCTGAATTGTGCAGCAACTTGTTTCTGGTTTTTGTTGCTCAAGCGCGCATACATTGATTCTGCTTTTTTCATCGCTTCTGAATCTTCAGCTGCCATAGCCGAAAGAGGAAGAGCGGCGGCACAAAGAGCTACCAGTAGTGAAGTGCCGATTTTTTTGTTATTGAAGGTCAATTTTCTATCCTCGTTTTTGCTATTTCTAATTCAATTAATAAGCCGCAGCGCCGGCTGTAGCACCGGTCAAAATGGCTATTCCAGAAGACGTCCCGATGCGGTCGGCACCTGCGTCAATAAGTTCTTTGGCTTTTTTGTAGTCTCTAATACCGGCACTGGCTTTGATACCAAGTTTGCTTTTTCCGATAGTAGCTTTCATCAAGGCTACATCTTCTACTGTCGCCCCCTTGCCGTCTTTCACAAAACCTGTGGAGGTCTTCACCATAAATGCACCAGCTTTGATGCAGGCTTGTGTGGCCGCCACTTTTTCTTCTTTGGTCAGCAAGTCGCATTCGATGATTACTTTTACAGGTATATCACCAGCGGCTTTTACGCATTCGGCAATTTCTTGTTCTACATAATCAAGCTCGTTGTTTTTTAGAGCACCTATATTGATTACAAGGTCTATTTCGTCAGCACCATCATTGATGGCACGATTAAGTTCGAGCACTTTCAATTCGGTCAAATTGGCTCCAAGCGGGAAACCAACCACACAAGCAACTTGAACCTTACTACCTTTAAGTTGGAATTTAGCTTCCTGGACATAATAAGGATTGACGCACACTGCATAAAAATTGTGCTCTTTAGCTTCAGCGCATAGCTTGCTAATTTCGGCTTTGCTTGCATGCGGGTTGAGCTGGGTGTGGTCGATATATTTGGCTAACTCAGTGCTCACTTTCATTCTCCGACAAAATATAAGGCCTTGATGTACAAGGAAGTCGGATTATTCTACACCAAAAGTCACACAGACTGACTATAAGGCGCGCTTGTGAGCCTCGATTTAGATTCAGAACGGTTAATGCTTTCATGATATTCTTGCAAGCTCTTGACTGGCAATTCGCCTGCTTGCAAAACACCAATGGCTGAACAGACCGCCCTTGCCCCGGATAAGGTCGTGACTACAGGTATTCTGTAATTGATGGCTGAGCGTCGTATTATCTGGTCGTCACCGCGGGCGCTTCTACCTGAAGGTATATTTATCACTAATTGAACGTTGCCGTTCTTAATCTGGTCTACAAGGTTTGGGCGACCTTCCGAAATCTTGTTTGTATTTTGAACTGGAATACCTGCAGACGTAATGACCTGGGCAGTACCTCTTGTGGCTATCAATTTGAACCCAAGTGTGTAGAGGGTCTGAGCTATCGACACTATTTCTTGCTTGTGTTTGTCCGTAACTGAAATAAAAGCGGTTCCATCTACGGGTAGAGCTTGACCACAGGCTAGTTGTGCTTTAGCAAAAGCCAGATCGAATCTAGATGCAATGCCCATAACTTCACCAGTTGAGCGCATTTCCGGTCCAAGTGAAATTTCAGCTCCAGGAAATCTATCGAAAGGTATAACTACCGATTTGACCGCCACATAAGGCGGGATGTGTCTTGGCGAAATGCCTAACTGCGACAGATTTTTGCCTGCCATAACACCTGCAGCAAGTTTGGCCCACGCAACTCCTGTTGCTTTGCTTACAAATGGAATGGTGCGGCTTGCTCTGGGATTGACTTCAAGCACGTAGAGTTCGCCATCTTTAAGTGCAAACTGAATGTTGATTAAACCTTTTACTTCAAGTTCGGAGGCAAGCTTCATGGTAGCCTCGCGAATCTGCTCGATGATTTTGAGCGGAATAGTCTGGGTAGGAAGCACGCAAGTACTGTCGCCTGAGTGGATTCCAGCTTGCTCGACGTGTTCCATAATGCCAGCGATTATAGTGGCTCGCCCATCTGAAATAGCGTCTACGTCTATTTCGACAGCGTCTTCGAGGAATTCATCAAGCAATATAGATTGTCCCGACCCAGTGGCAAATCCTCTTGCCAGCCAGTTATCGAGATCTGCTTCGTTATATATGATTTCCATTGCTTGGCCACCAAGCACGTAGCTTGGTCTGACAAGTACCGGATAGCCGACTTTTGCTGCAGCAGCTTTAGCTTCGTCGTGACTTTGAGCAATAGCGCCTGCAGGTTGCTTTAGTTTAAGCTTATTGATCATATTGCCAAACCTGGCGCGGTCTTCGGCCATATCTATTGAATCGCAAGATGTGCCAAGAATTTTGAGACCACGAGCCTCAAGACCTTTTGCTAGTTTGAGCGGTGTTTGACCGCCAAGCTGAACTATGACACCTATAGGTTTTTCTACTTCAGCTATATTCATTACATCTTCTAGTGTAAGCGGCTCAAAATAGAGTCTGTCTGAAACGTCATAATCAGTCGAGACTGTTTCAGGGTTCGAGTTGACCATAATTGGCTCAAATCCAAGCTCGCGCAAAGACAAGCTTGCATGTACACAGCAATAGTCGAATTCGATTCCTTGGCCAATACGGTTGGGTCCGCCTCCAAGAATCATAATTTTAGGCTTGCCCGAACCCTTTTCAGGCACTTCTGTTTCTTGCTCATAAGTAGAGTACAAATAAGGAGTGTATGAGACAAACTCAGCCGCGCAGGTATCTACAATTTTGTACACTGGTTTTATTTTGTATTGCTCGCGCATTTTAAGTATGTCTTCTTCGCTTACTGCAAGCGCTTGAGCAATTTGTCTGTCCGAAAAACCGCGTGTTTTTAAAAATCGAAGATCTTCGCTGCACAGGTCTTCAAGCCCGTTTCCTTTGTCTTTTAGCTCCTGAAGGCTCTGGCGCATCTCATAGAGCTCGTATAAATTCTGAACAAACCATGGGTCTATAGCGCTCAGGTTAGAAATCTCGTCAATTGATATTCCTGCTTCGAAAGCGCCAAAAATGTCTGTAATTCTGTGTGGGCTTGGCTTGGCAAGACGGCTTCGCCATTGCCAGAAATCTGCTTGCGACCGCTTTTGTACGCCACTAAATCCATCAAGACCAAGTTCAAGACCGCGCAAAGCTTTCTGCACTGATTCTTGAAAGGTACGACCAATGGCCATCACTTCACCAACCGAGCGCATTTGAGTGGTTAAAACTGGCTCAGAGCCTCTGAATTTATCAAAGTTGAACCGCGGAATTTTAGTTACCACATAATCGAGCACTGGTTCGAAAGACGCTTTGGTATTGCGTGTAATATCATTTTTTATTTCGTCTAGAGTAAATCCAACCGCCAGCTTAGCAGCGATTTTTGCTATCGGATATCCTGTCGCTTTGCTGGCTAGAGCAGATGAGCGAGAAACGCGAGGATTCATTTCGATTACTACCACGCGTCCAGTTTTGGGATGAATACCAAACTGAATATTCGAGCCGCCGGTATCAACGCCTATTGCGCGAATAATTTTTTGAGAGGCATCTCTTAAATATTGATACTCTCTGTCTGTCAGAGTCTGAATGGGTGCAACGGTAATTGAGTCTCCGGTATGTACCCCCATGGGGTCAAAGTTTTCGATACCGCATATGATGACGACGTTGTCTTTGCAGTCGCGCATCACTTCGAGTTCCAGTTCTTTCCAGCCAAGCACGCTTTCTTCAAGCAGAACTTCGCCTACCGGGCTTGCATTGATACCGTGCAGGGCTGTTTCATCCAGTTCTTCCTGGTTATAGGCTATGCCACCGCCTATACCACCAAGAGTAAATGCTGGGCGTACGATTATCGGAAAACCAATTTCTCCAGCAATTCTTCTTGCGTCCTGGATGTTTCTTGCAATTCCTGAGTTTGGAACCCCAAGCCCAATTTCTAGCATTCGAGCTTTGAAAAGATCTCGGTCTTCGGCCAGCTTAATAGCTTCAAGCTGAGCGCCAATGAGTTTTACGCCAAACTTATCGAGTACTCCAGATTCTGCTAAAGTCACCGCCACATTGAGTGCGGTCTGTCCTCCCATTGTGGGCAATAAGGCACATGGTCTTTCTTGTTCTA
The DNA here is from genome assembly GCA_964572515.1 of uncultured Candidatus Obscuribacterales bacterium. Classification (GTDB taxonomy): domain Bacteria; phylum Cyanobacteriota; class Vampirovibrionia; order Obscuribacterales; family Obscuribacteraceae; genus Aved-18. The sequence continues at coordinate 172,436 of CAZNEW010000004.1, forward strand.
TAACTTTGGCCGTAACCGACGCTGTGACCGGCTCGATATAAGTTCTGTGAGCAAGCTCGGGGTCGGTCATAATGGTTGCCGGATTGCTGTTTATGAGGATGACCTCATAGCCTTCTTCTTTCAGAGCCCTGCAAGCCTGGGTGCCTGAATAGTCGAATTCGCAAGCCTGTCCGATGGTAATGGGACCGGCTCCTATCACCAATATTTTCTTTATATCTGCGCGTCTGGGCATTTTTTATTTTTTGGTCGGATATGCGTCGCATTAAATTGCCTGATAAACATGAGAATTCTTGGTTTCAGGTTTTAAAGAGGCGCGTTGGTTGGGTAAATGAAATGGTAGCAAATGCAACGCGCTTGAACCAGTTTCGCTTAAAAGCTGTACTTTTCTTCGCAATTCTCCTGGGTTATCAGTTAATAAGTTGGTAGGTATTACTATGCGCTCCAATGTAAAAAGACACTTACGCAAAATCTTTTTATTTACCGCATCGCTCGTTTTGCCTTTTATAGCTTGTCAAAGCGCCAAGGCCGACGTTGTTTTCGAAACCGACCCCGCCATCGAAGGGGCCCCAAAAGCTCATTTTTACCGTTGGCAAGACAATAGTCAGAAACCAAAAGGGGTTGCTATTGCCGTCCATGGACTTATCATGCACGGACGAGTTTATGACCGCTTAGCTCACGAGTTGACCGATATGGGCTTTGTCGTCATTGCTCCAGATCTCCGTGGTTATGGCAGATATAGCCAGGAAGAAGCTGATTCAAAAGAGCACAAAGTTCTATACGACCGCAGTTACTCGGACATTTGCCAGCTTACCAAGGCTGTGCGCAAAGAGTATCCAGAAATTCCTTTATTCCTGATTGGTGAAAGCCTGGGCGCTGGAATGGCAATCAGAGTGGCAAGCGAGCACGGCAAACTGGTTGACGGTATTGTATTGTCCAGCCCTGCTATCAAAGCAAGATTACATTTGAACAGACGGGTGGTAAAAGACCTCAGTCTTTTTCTAGTTCATCCAAAGCGTGAAGTGGACCTGAGTCCCTATATTAAGGAGTTATCGTCTGAAAGCCCCGAAATTGCAAATGGTGCTTTGCAAGATCCTCTTGTGCGCAAGTCATTGCCTCCTAGCGATATTTTCAGGACTGCTTTTCTGATTCGCAGAAACAAAAATTTCGCCCGCAATATCCCTGCTGATATGCCTGTTTTGATTATTCAAGGCGACCAGGACCGAATGCTTCGGTGCAATGGCGTGGTTACATTGATTTCTCGCTTGAAATCGACCGACCAAACTGTTCGCTGGTTTTCTGGCATCGGCCATATCTTGATTGAAACTGACCATATTTTGCCTGAGACCTTGATGACAGTTAGATCTTGGTTGCTTGAAAAAACCAATCCACAAAAAGCCAACCAGACCGCTATGCTGTCTAAGACTAAGGCTAAGCGGGATGAACACTCTTAGGGTCAAAATAAGTTTTGGCGTAACCAATGTAGTTTTGCCAGTTTAGCCGCATCTTTGATTTGTCTTCATCACTAAGTGAACGTGTCACTTTAGCCGGTGTTCCCATGACAAGGCTGTTTGGCGGAATTACGGTTCCCGGCGCCACCACCGAACCAGCTGCCACCATTGACCCTGACTTGATTACAGCTCCATCCAAGATAATTGCACCCATCGCAATCAAACAATCAGATTCAATTGTGCAACCATGGAGAATGGCACCATGTCCCACTGTTACTCGATCTTCTATTTTTACTTTGAACTGATTAGTGACGTGCAATACGCACGAGTCCTGGATATTAGTCTGTGAGCCAATCTCGATTGAATTTATATCGGCTCGAATGACTGTGTTGAACCAAATGCTCGATTCATTGCCGATGGTGGCTCGACCAATGATAGTCGCAGTTGGAGCAATATATACAGATGAATCGATCTGAGGCGAATAGGAGAGATATTTGTAGAGCATGATTTGAAGGCGAAAAGCTTCGACGACGATTTATTCTGTTTTGTATCTTTTCTATATTGAACCGCAAAAACACTATCAATTCCAGGTCTTTGGAACGCGGAAAAAACACTGGCGCAAGCAAAGTTGATGCCAAGATGTTAGAATTTATCTTCAGGACTTAGGAGTAATTTTATGCCAGTTTATGATCAACCAATGCGCAAACTTCTCGGCAGCCTGTCGCAAACTATTACATGGCTTGATGAGAAAGGTTCGGTTGATGTCTCTTCTGTACCCGAAGGTCATGTTGATGCAATCAAGCAACTGGAGCGCATCGGCATTGTGCATAAACGCAACAACAGATGTTATGAGTTGCAAAGAATTCGCCTGAAAAAGCTGATGGGTAACCTTGGTATGGAGATGACTGAGCTTGCTACAGCTCCAGAGCAACCATGTGTGGTGCCTGCTGCTCCAATTCCACCAAGCCTGAACTAGTAAATAAGTTCATCGAACAAAGATGACCAATGACCGATTCGTCCGAACATGAACTAGACCAGCGTTCGGCTCGTTTCCTCGAATGGGATCGTTTGCTCAAATATCTTTCTAGTGAAGCTAGATCTGCTTTGGCGAAAGAACATTGCTTAGCAAACGAACTTGAACATACTAACGATATAAATATCGCAAACGCGATGCTTGATGAAACACAAGAAGCAATGAGTGTAATCGAGTCGAATTCGGCTTTGATGCAGGATATCGTTCCGGACATGCGCTCTATTCTTCCTGTTCTTGGATCCGGAGGAATGTTGCAACCTCTTGAATTGCATCAGGTTGCAAAGCTGCTGTCGCTTGCTAAAAACACCAAACAGTCTATTTTGCTTTTGTCCCAAGATTCCTTTCCACAGCTGAATAAACATGCTCCTTTTTTGCATGCGCTGGATGAATTGCAGCGAAAAATTGCCCAGTGTGTCGATGAAAGTGGAAACATCTCGGATGATGCAAGTCCAAGACTCAGTCAGATTCGCAGTTCGATTAGAAAACTGCACTCAAAAATAAAAGACGAATTGCAAAGACTGATTCACTCAAGTAAAGTGGCAAAAGTTCTCCAGGAGCCAATATATACAATTCGCTCTGGTCGCTATGTACTTCCAGTCAATGCAAATGAACGCAATACTGGCACCGTAAATGGTATCGTTCACGACAGCTCACAGTCTGGATTGACCGTTTATATCGAACCTGTTTCAGTAATCGAACCAACTAATCAGATTAGATTGAATGAAGCTGAAGAAGAGCGTGAAATAACGCGAATATTGACTGAACTTAGTGATTTATGTCGTCTAAACATGGAAAAGTTAGACACTAATTACGGTGCTTTGACCAAGATCGATTTAGTAATGGCGCGTGCGAGACTTGCCATCAAAATCGGTGGCAAGCGACCGGAATTGAAAGAAATCACCAATAAATCTATTCGGTTGGAAATGCTCAATAGCCGCCACCCATTGTTAGTTTTACACCAGCGCTTTGAAGTTATTGCAAACGACCTGGTAATGAAAGATGGAGACAGGACTTTAATCATTACTGGTCCAAACACTGGCGGTAAAACTGTTTTGTTAAAACAAGTAGGACTCACTTGTTTGATGGTCAAATGCGGTCTTTTGCCTTGTTGTGATTCAGACAGTGTGGTTCCGCTTTTTAAGCACATTTGGGCCGATATTGGAGATGAGCAATCTTTAGAGCAAAGCTTGTCTACATTTTCTTCGCATATGAAAAACATAGTAGGCATCGTCAATTACGCCAAAGATTCGACCCTTGTCTTACTCGATGAAATTGGAGTCGGCACCGACCCTCAAGAAGGAGCTGCTTTGGCTCAAGCAATTTTAGAGCGTTTGAATGATTCGGGAGCAATTACGGTATCAACCACTCACTATGGTGAATTGAAAGCGCTTGGTTACACCAAAAATGGTTTTGTAAACGGTAGTCTTGCCTTTGATGATGCCGGAATAACGCCAACTTACAAATTGCAAATTGGTATTCCAGGCTCTTCAAAAGGGACAATTATCGCCAGGCGACTGGGGCTTGCAAATGAAGTAGTAAAAAGAGCAGACGAAATATTGCTTGCAGCCAGAGATGAAGCTTCAGACCTCATGAGCGAACTGGAAAACAAACTGAAAGAGTCGATCGAACACGAGCAATGGTTAAAAGCAAACAAACTCAAATTGGTTGAAAAACAAAATCGCCTAAAACAAGATAGAGAAGATCTGAATAAAGAAAGAACTGCCATGCTTCAATCTGTTACTGGAGACTTTTTGTATGAAGTGAAAAGTGCTCAAGAGAAAGTCAAAGCATTAATTGCAGATTTGCAAAAACAACCAAGCCTTTCAAAAGCTCAAAAGGTGAAAGATGAGATAGCTCGACTTAAAAGTGAGCGTAACTGGGTTGAGCCTAAAGAGAATAAGAAACTAAATCAAGAAGAATCTAGACAACGGCCAGTGGTTTTTGCCAGTGGACAATATGTTGAGGTCAAGTCAATCGCTCAATTTGGCACAATCGAGTCGGTAGAGAACGATCATGCCTTTGTTATTGTGGGCAGAGCGAGAACCAGGGTAAATCTGGCGGATTTAAGCCTTGCCTCAGTGCCAAGCAAACGTCAGATTAAAAAGGGCAATGCCAGACTGCTTGAACCTGGAAAATCCCGCAAAGACAAAAGACAGGTTGAGCCAAGACATACCAAGGACGAGGTTGCTGGTTTTGTCCGCACTTCCTTGAACACTCTGGATTTGAGAGGAATGAGAGTGGATGACGCACAAATTGAACTTGAAGCGTTTGTCGATAAAATGGCATTGCAAAATATTAGTCCCATTATGGTTATCCATGGGCATGGCACTGGTGCACTAAAATCTCTTGTTCGCAGTCTGTTGAGTTCCAGTCCGGCAATTGGAGCACAAAGAGCTGGCGATTCTCATGAAGGCGGCGATGGCGTTACAATTGCAAGCATCGTCTAATAATTAATTTTTTGCCCGCATAGGCAAGGGCTACGTAGTTTCCGGCTTTTCAGTCAAGGGAATGATCCTTCAAGATAGACATTATCTTTCAAAAGGGCGCAAGAAGTGTCGGGCGAAGGTGAAAATAAAAAATCAGTCGAAGACAAAGGTGGCGAAACGCCTCCTGAGCAGACGATTGCGCAAACGCCCAGTCCTGAGCGAGCAGAGATAACGCTGGCATCGAATACACTTGCCGATGTTCGTACTTCGCTTGATATATTGCCCGATGACATGTTCAAGGGGGCAAGACCCGAGCAGCGCACTCAGCAGGGTGAACGTCTGCCCCAGGCCGATACGCCCGAAGCAATTATTCGACAGTTGCAATATGTGGGCCAGCATCGAGAAAAACTCGATACTCTGGTCAGTGACATGTTTAAAGCCTTCGCGCCAGAAGGTAATAATCCAGGCAATATGGACCAGGCAAAAAATGCCATGTCCGAAATTTTGCGTTTGTTGCCACCCGAAAAACGAGCGATGTTTGGCAAATGGGCCAAATGTCTCGATACTGCAAGTCAACAAGAACAAAATCCTGAAACAGCAAGACAGTTGAAAGAGCTTTCTGAAAATCTCAAAGTGCTTGAAAAAGCGCCAGGTTTCATGCGCGGCAACCTTGCGCTTGCAATGTATCAATGGGCAGGTCAAGGCGGCAGTCCAGAAGAAATTCGCACGCGTTTGACTGAAGCCCAAAAAGCAATGCAGGATACAGTTCAAAATTATCCTGGTCTTGCAGATGACCCTAACTTTAGAAACAGAGCTCAAGCAATTGAACAGCAGTATGGAGCGAAACTTAAAACCGCAGCTCCTGCAACTGATGGCGCCGAGGTTCACGGCGGCATTATGGAGCGGGTGGCGAAAATCACTCAGGACATAAGAGATGGAAAACTTCCTCTTCTTTATAATCCAGATGCTCCTCAAACTACTCAGCCAGAAATTACAAATCCGACTCTAGTCGACAGGCCTGCAGCTGAGATTCCCAAAAACAATCCGTTGCAAGTGATTGAAAAAGGTGAACAAGCTTATGCTAAATACAGACAGGCTGTAGAGGCTGAAATAGCTAAAGGCACACCACTTGAAGTTGCCGCTAAAGCCGCTTTAACTCCAGAAGTTATAAAAGCATTCGAAGATAGCATTGCCCAAGCTGACTCTTCTGCCAAGCCTGATGGAATGGCTAATGCAAGATTTTTGCAATTGCTTGCGGCTCAAAAGACGCTTGAAGCGCAGACTCCAGTCGAAATAGACGGTCAAAAAATGTTCTGGGCGCAAGCCAATGATGCTTTAAAACAGTCTTTAGTTCAGTATGTAAAAGCGCTGCCGGTTGATGAAACACAAAAAGGCCAGGTAATAAACTATCTCAGCGCTCTCGACTCTGCCCGGTCTAGCCAAGAATATAGTTCTCACATGCAGGGTTTTCAGCAGTTTCTAAATTCTAATCAGACCTTGAAACCACTTTTGCAAGATACCAAACTTCAGCAAATGCTTTTGGTTCAACAAGGACTTAAAGCTCCTATGTATCCGTATTTGCAACAACTGGCTGCAGCAGAGCGTATGGTCCAGGCTGATGATAGTCGCGCATTCAATCGTAGTCTTTATGCCTCGGCGTTGATTGATGCTGGTCAAGGTGATCAAGCGAAGAAACATTTGACTGATGCATATGCAAGATCGATAAACTCGAATATGCGCAGTGAAATCGCGCGTCAAGCAATTGGGCTTGGAGTGCCACCATCGATTCTCATTGATGGCGCTATTACTCGTCATGAAAATCAACCTGCAAATAATAACGAGCGTGAGCCTGTTCCGCCAATAGGCGAATTGCTTGCCGAAATGCAGACTCAGTTTGATGCAACAGTGCAAAATCTTGCTAAATCCCAAAATGGAGACATGAAGAAAGCGGCTACTGAAGCCCTTAAAACCTATGGACCTCTATTTGAGCGAATGGCCAAAGTTGCAACGGTCAATCGTACACGTATGGAGCAAATGGAACAGCCTTTGATGGCTGATATCAAAAATCAGTTTGCTCAGATTTTGCAGGGCACTGGACCAAAAGGACAGGAGATTCTCAACCTGCAACAAAAGGTCTTTGGCGTTGTTAAAGATCCATCGCACATGCCTTTGATATCGGAAATGCTTTCAGGTGATGAAAGGTTAAGAGCTCAGGCAGCGGGTGATCTGAAGCGAACTTATGGAGACGCCTGGGTTCGTGACTTTGAGCAGTGGCGCACTATGGCTGGTGACAAAGCTAATTTGTTATACGCTCAAGAAACCAGAAAGACTGTATTTAACGTTGCTCGCAACGACAGCCAGATGGAACAGTTTGGCAGTCGTAGATTATATGCTCAGAATCTTTTTGTTGCAGGCGATGTTGAAGGGGCAAAGGCGCAATTCGCTCAGGCTATGCGCGAAGCTCCAGATTCGATTCAGGGTCAAGCTGCGCTTTCCCGCGATGTGCAGGCTTTTGCACGTCAATTAGGCACCGACATGACTGCCTTTGCTTCGAAAATTCCAAGCGCACCAAATCGCGACCAGGTAATTCCAGGTCAAGATCGAGAGATTCAGCGCTTGCAGGGACTTCCTCAGCAAACTGCTCTGGATCCTCGATTCAGTCAGATTAGCGATAACGATTTGCAGAAAAAACTGTTAGCTCTTTACTCAAAATCTCCGAATGGCGCGATTGATGCTGATTTATCCAAGCAAAACATAGCTGAAATAAAACCGCTCTATGAAGAATTTATTCGTAGGGCAGAAAGTGTTCCTCACCCAGATAATCCGGCTATCCTTCTGACTCCTACTGTTGATCAAATATTTGAGGGAATAAAAAATAAATTCGACATTATAAAAGCAGGTGTCGATCCGACCACCCAACGACCTCTGACCGAATTGCAGCGAGTCCAGCTGTATCGAGATGTATTGGGCTCGATGGAGGGTGTGAAAGGCCAGATTCTGTTGCGTCAACAATACGCGATGGTGCTTACGACTGCTGGTCAGATGCAAGATGCAGAGCGTGTACTTAAAGAATCAAAAGCACTCTCGGATAAGATAAATCGCGGTCTTGCGCTTGAAATAATGACCAAAGCGCAAAGTGATATTAACGATCCGACCCTCATAAGTAATGCGCCGCTTCCCGATACTGGCGAAAATAGAGGCGACGTACTTTTAGCGTCATTGACACGTCTGCAAGGAGATCAGCCTGCTAATAGCTTTGCAAACTTGCATATTATGACCAGAGTAGCTCTTGGTCGCTTTTACATGGGACCTGTTGCCAATGGCAATGACCCTGTAGGTGGTGCCGTTATTCAATATGGCAATAAAGCAGGAATTCGACCTGATCTTGCAGTTGAAAATTTAAAAGAAGCAAAAGACCTGGTTCTAAGAGACCGAAACGTAGATATTCTGGATAAGAATAAATTTTTAGACGACGTCAATTTGACTTCAGCTCTTGCTCTTGCTCAGCAAATTTTACCGTCCGAAATGACATCTAAATTAGGTATGAACGAATCTAGCGCAAGCTTGATGGTAAACGTCATATCAGCAGCAGCTGGCATTTTATGGATGAGATACACCAAGGGAAGGTTAAACGAAATTCCTGGGTTGAATCCATACACCAGACTTGCTGGGGCTATAGCGGTACCGACTCTGGTGCGTTACGGAGCGATGAATGCTCTTGGCGAAAAAGAGAGTTTGTTTACTTCTACTCGCAATGCTGTTGGCTCTACTCTTGCTATGAGCCTTGGCTACAAAATGATGGTCAGAGGGGAGTCGAGCAATTTCAGAATTTTTGAAGGTGTTCAGCTACCATCGCAAGTCACAAGTTTGCCTTCTAAGTTAACACCATATCTGGAGCAGACCAGTATTCCAAGATGGACTCAGAATTTTAGCTCTACGCTGAACAGATTCGGACGTCCGATGGATAATTTCGGTCCGCTTGAATCTGCTACTTTTGTAGAGCGCATGAATCACAATGTTGGTACATTTGCGCAACTGGTACGAAATCAGACTGGAGAAAAAGGCGCCAATTTTTGGAAGCCCTTGCAAGAGTTAGCCGACGCTGCTGGACCTAATGTCAAATTCAGCACTCTAATGGAGTCTGGGTCTATGGTTCGAAGAGCTCTTAGTCTGGAAACAAGCACTTTAGCTAAATTGAAAGATGCTTTTCCGGCTCTTAACTCTAACACCGTAAAATTGAGTTTGGATGAATTTGTGGCGGCGGTCAAATCTAATCCTGCACTCAAAACAGAGTTTGGAAAGACGCTGGACGACCTTGAGGCACTTGCAGCCAATGCACGAAGTCGAAGTTATCAAATAAACATTGAAGCAAGTAAAACTGGTATTCGCACAATTACTCCTGGAAAAATGGCAGTTGAAGATGCTTTTGTAAAATCTGGCATTACCCATGAAACTTTAGCTACTGTAATGGGCCGATCTTCAATTGAAATGTTGAACGCAGGACCGCTTGCGCAGAGACTTGGTACAATTGAGACTCCATTTGCTGGGTTGAAATTGCGTACTGTTGGCGATCTTCAAACATTTACCGCCAAAGCATTCGAAGACCTGAGCAAGATTCAAGGTGCTATCGCTTCGATCGAAGCGCGAAAAGCTCTTGGAATTATAGATAATCTTGAAATAAGTCAGGCTCTGAAAACTACGTCGATGTCTGCAGAAGAAATCGCTCGACTTCAAGCTACAGCCGATTTCTTTGGGGTTTCGACTCGCGGTCAGTTAAATGGTTTGCTTAAGAAATTCACCGAACAAGCAAATTCTGCAAGTGTTCTATTCCCTCAAGCTTTCAAAGGTGGAGTGGACGCAACCGATGATCTGGTTGCCGCTGCGCTCAAAAATCCAAATTTGTTCGATGGACCTATGCGCTCTTATTTGCTTGCGCGAATTCCAAAAGCCGAACTCGCTCAATTAGAGAGCGCGTTTGCCAGACAGCCTGCTTTGACTAATCTTCAAGTCTTTGAGCGTGCAAATTTTTTAAATAGCGGCCAATCAATAGTTGCTCAATCTGAGTTGCGGACTTTATACCACAACGCATTTGTCGGACTGAACAAAATGCGAACCGAACTTCCGTCGGTCACAACGGCAGCTGTCGATGACAGTCTGGAAAAAGTTTTTGCTTCGGTACCAAATTCTGGTGTCACAGCCAAAATGATCGAGCAAGCTCGTTCAATTGGTATCACCAATTACGGTCAACTCAAGGCTTTTGTTGAAAAATATGGCGGACAGCCAAATGGTTTTACTTTAGAAAATACGTTTTCTAAGCTCTATCCAAACATGGAAGCAGCCGCTACTGGTGATATCAGTCTGGCTCAGCTTTTGCGTACAAATCCAAAAGCATTGAATGGTGAAGGTTACTCGATGATTACCGCATCGGTATCCAGTGCTGAGCGTCAATTGCTTGGCACATCAAGTGTGTTAAGTGATACTGTAAGTGTCAATAACAGGCTGTTTGTCGATAGGCTTGCTAATGCAAATATTCGTACTATCGAAGAATTGAGGGGCAGGCTTGGAGAATCTCTAAGCAAGCAACTCAAACCTCTGGAAACGGTCACTGATTTTTCAACTTTAACGGCTCAACAAAAAAGCCTTCTTGATGCTTTGGGTCTCAAAAATGCCTCAGAAGTGCAAGCTTTTCTCGCTCCAAAAAATATGCCAGATGTGGCTTTAGAAAAGCTATTTCCGCGTTTGTCTAATGTGCGAGGACCGGGTGGTGAGATACTAACAGGTCCGATATTCAACAGAACACTGCTTCAGGATATTGCACCAAGAAATCCCGATCTATTTAGCGGCTCTGGTCTGCGACTCTTAGGTGATAATGTTGATTTAGGATTATCATTTACATTGTCCGGTCAGCGTGCAGCTGCAATGCTTAATATGCCGTCTGCAAGTAGATTGCAAAACGCCTGGGCTGGTGCTTCAAAAAGTACTCGAACACCACTCAACACCTTTACTGACTGGTTCAGAATAACCAAATTAAATCCAGAGACAGCTACTCTACAACAAATTGCTCGGTCTCCAGTAGCGCACTCTTATTGGACTGGGGTAGGGGTACTTGGTACGTATCGTACACTTGTGACCGCGCCAAACAATATGGAAGCTGGAGACAATTTGGCTCAGGCGCTTATTCATGCACATCTTCCTGAAACTGGAAGTACCATGTTTAATGTTCTTGGATCTACTCCAGGTGCTGCATTATTCATGCCGCTACTTGTCAGAAGTGGATATATGCCACAGCAAATCACTATTGGACAGCGATTTAAAGATTATGGAATATGGGGTCCATTCAAGACTCCTTTGCCAATAGTAGATAATCCGATAATCGACATGACCAGGCAAGGGTTGAGTCGAATGGCCAGTAGTACATCTTTGTATGGCACTCCTCTGGCTGCGACTGTGGCTTTTGCTCCACCAAACACGCTAAATATTCTTTATGGTTCATTAGATACTTATTCTAGATTCTCCACAAAAGGTACTTATCTCTCTCCCGGCGAACTTCGCAACATGTATGTGCGCACAAGAGATGGCGGATATCAGAATTTGCCGATAAATGGAGAATATATCTCGCTTGATGATTATCGCAGGCGTAATGGTATTCCAAAACCTGAACCACAATCAGTCGTTCCACTTGAGCGGCAAGCGCCGGTCACAAATGATATCTACAAAATAGATACTACAAGTGTAATGCCTAGAGCCGCGCTTGATGCCGCTGAGCAACAGCGTCTGCAGGCACAAGCAGATACTTCTCAGCTAGATCAAGCTTGGGCACCGCATATAGAGTCAATGCGCAAAGTAGAGACTGCTATTTTAGGAGTGCAGCAAGCTTCTCATTTAGCTAGATTGAATGAAGCTGCAGTTACGCTGGAAGCTATTTCAAACGGACAGCCGATTCAAGGCGGCGCTCAGCAACTTGGGCGCGTTGCTGAAGTCTTACAAGCTATTGCCGCGGTTCCAGAAATTGCTCAAAACCCCGAAAATCAGGCATTAATAGCTTCAATGGGAAAAGTCTACCAGGCTATTACTGCTGCTTCGACCTCAGGCGATCTCTCTGCTTTTGCTCAGGCTAAAGATGCATTGAGCACCGTTAATGAAACTTTCAAGCAGTACAAATTGACCGATGCACAAATGACGCAGATGCAGACTGCTGCCACCACTGCACTAAACGAAGCGCGAACAATAGCGGCACAATATCAACAACCAGGATCACCACAAGCTAATTTCATATTAAGCGAACTGGGTAAGGCAGATCAAAATATCAAAGCGTTGAGTCAGTCTATATTTGGTCAAGCTGTTTCATATGCTGAGATAACACCGCAAATGGTGATGGCAAAAGCCGACAATCCTCAAATCAATCAATTGCGCGCTGAGCTTGCTAAATTCGAATCAGTGCAAAATATGAAAAATTTGTCTTCGATGCTAGCTACTCAAGCGTCTGTAATGACTACTAATAATGTCACTATCGCTTCAGTGAATTCAGAATTTCCTTCGCTTGGACCTAGTGCAACCGCTCAAGACACACAAGCTCTTGCTGCATATCAAAATTTCATTTCTGCCACCAATAATCGCGACTTCAATGCCAGCCCAGAAGCCGTGTTGCTTGCCCAGAGTGTAACGCCTAATATGCAGAAAGTAATAGGTAATGATGCAAATACAAACGAAATTTTGCGTTTATTGCAAGATGCAGCTGGCAAGGGAGACACTGATGCTGCCTATGAATCGTTGAGAGCCGCTGCACGCATTGCAGATTCGGTTGACGTGGGGTCTTTGGCAAGCAAGCTTGTGAATAATACCAATCCTGAATCACAAGCCGCACTCCAGATGCAGGCTCAGTTAGCTGGAATTGCAAAGTTAAAATATGCCCAAATGGCTTATAGGAGACAGGATTATAGCGAAGCTCAATCCTACCTGATTAAAGCACGTGCTCAATATGGCGATCAGCTTGAGGCCATGCTTCAACCAAATACTTATTTAGACCAGGGACTAGATCGAAACGGATTCTTGTCCGGCGCCTTTACTCAAATGAAAAAAGACGCAAATTACGATCCATCTCGGATGAATAATACTTTGACCAGTTTCTTTGGTGCGCTGGAGAAGGGCAATTTTGGCGCTAAGGCTGATGATGGCACACCTGGTGCTCAAGCAATTTTGACCCAAGTAAAAGATGCTTACAGTGCTAAAAAGCAAGCTGTAGAACGTGCTCTTGCGCCTCTAAATCAGCAGGAAAATCTACTTAAATCTAAATTGCAGGCTCTTGGTGTGCCTTATGAGAATCGCGAAGCCTTCCTTGCTGGTGAAACCAATAAAACGAGCGAAAAATATTTACAAGTCGAGTCTATCAATAGAGAACTCAAGCTAATTGAGGCTTCGCGCAATGTTCGCAATCAGGAATTGAATTTCGATTATAACCGAATGCGTCTTGCCGAAGGCTTGTATGATGCAGCTCAAGGCAATTATGCTAGTGCAAACATGATACTCAAAGAGGTCAAACAAAATTGTCCTCAACTCGCTGCCATTAAAGAACTTGACCTGGATGGCAAGATAAGCATTACTGAGCCAGGTATGTGGGGGTGGACTAAACGTAACTGGCAGGCAGTTACGATGTTCACAGCCGGTCTTGCTGCCACTGTAGCTGGTGCAGTAGCTTTTAGCACTATCGTAGGATCGGTGCCTGGAGCTGGCGCCATGACAATAGGTGTTGGCTTGATGGGAGCAGCACTTGCTGGTGCCGGAACTGCAGCACTGATAAACGGTGGTGTAACACTAGCTGTCACGCGCGATCTAAATGCGGGGCTGAACGCAACCTACGCTGGAGCAAAAGAAGGAGCTATAGCGGGATTAATAGCGCCAATAGGTATATTAGGAAAACTAAAACCTTTGCCTGCAATTGCCAATCCTAGAATACCTTCGATAGTGGCAGGAACATACAATACTGTTAGACCTGCTGCTTACGCCATTGGTGCAGGTAGTATTTTTGCTGCAAATGATACGATGCACAATTTGAGTGAAAAGTCCTGGGGATCTGCGTTAACTGAATTTGGCGGACGCACTTTGCTTTATGCTGGCATGTTCCAGTTCTTTGGTGGCAAAACAAATCCCCTTGCAGATGCTTCTAGGTCTAGTCTGCCTTTCAACGCCAATTTAACCAACGCGATGCGCTATGCACCACGGTCTTATCTAACTGGTATAGAGTTGACACGAGCAGTTGGAGATGGACTCCAGCAAACAATGGATTTTGATTTTGTCAACAATTCATATAGAGCTATGACTGGTTCTGACCTCACTAACACTCGTTTCATCATGGGTGAGGGGCAAAGTTTCTTTTTTCCTGTGTTAGCGCGCACGTTATATAGCGATAGTTTGAAATTGGATCCCAATAACAATAAAGATTTGAACTGGATTAAACGTAATCACACTCAGGTCCTAAGAACGGGCGATTCTTTCTACATGCTCAAACAGCAGAAATTTAATCCCCAAAACTTTGTGCCTTCGAACAGTTACGGACCTTTATTGAGACGCTAATAAGTGCATTTTGTGTGGCATACTTTTAAAATGCCGCAGATTTCAGTGATAATTCCTGCTTACAACGAGGTGAGGCGATTGCCCCACACTCTGGCATTGGTTTATAACTACTTGAAATCGCATTTCAATTCTTTTGAACTGATTGTTGTTGACGACGGAAGTTATGATTCTACAGCTGACTATGTCGATGATTTTGCTTTGCAAAGCCCGGAAGTTAGACTGATTTCGTATGTTCCAAATAAAGGCAAAGGGCATGCAGTTAGAGTTGGAATGCTTGCAGCTTCTGGTGATCTGATTTTGTTTGATGATGCTGACGGTTCGTCGCCCATTGAAGAGTTGCAAAAGTTGCTTGATAGTATCAAAGATGGTGCCGATATCGCTATTGGTTCAAGAGCCAAGCCAGATGAGCAAAGAACGGTTAATGCTCTTGCTTATAGAAAATATCTTGGCAATACGTTTAATGTCATAGTTCAAGGGCTTTTGTTGCCAGGTTTTTATGACACCCAGTGCGGTTTTAAACTATTCAAGAAAGAAATGGCACACGACATTTTTTCCGTTACCAGGCTGGATCGATTCGCCTTTGACGTTGAAGTGCTTTATATTGCTCGCCTGCGTGATTACAAAATAACTGAGATACCGATAAATTGGACAAATGTGGAAGGATCTAAAGTGAATGTTTTCACTGATTCACCTCAAATGTTGCTTGAAGTTCTAGGTGTTGCCGTAGCGGCCTGGACTGGCCGATACAGCAAGCTTATCAATAAGAAATAGGTGGCTGTTTAGGCTTTACATCGGTCCTTTTTCAGTCTAGTCTATAGGCATGAGCTACCAGAAACTTATTCGTCCGTTGCTCTTTCAAATGGATCCCGAACAAGCGCATGTTCTGGTGCATTCTTTACTGAAAAGCTATGGAAAAATTCTAGCTAAAACAAACAGTGGTCTTGTTTATGACGGAACAGATTTGAGTTGCGAACTTTTTGGCAGACAACTTGCAAATCCAATTGGGCTTGCAGCGGGATTCGACAAGAATGGCGAACTAACAGAAGTCCTTGGTGCTCTTGGATTTGGTTTTGCAGAAATCGGCTCTGTTTGCGCACGGGCAACAAGTGGAAATCCAAAGCCAAGACTTTTCAGACTGCCTGAAGACAATGCCGCTATTAACAGACTCGGCTTGAATGGGCATGGTGCAGATGCGGTTTATCAGCGTCTTTTGGAAGTTAAATACAGTCTTCCTATCGGTTTAAACATCGCTAAAACGAACGATCCTGCCATCACTGGTGAAGCCGCCGTGGCAGATATGATTTATACCTTTAACAAAATCAGGGGTCTGCCAATCACTTATGTTACGGTGAATGCAAGTTGTCCTAATACTAAAGAAGGAATCGTTACAGAAGGCGACCAGATGCGCCTTCTCATGTCTGAATTGCAAAAATTCAACTCTACCAAAGTTCCAATTTTGATAAAACTTTCTCCCGATAGTACCCAAGAATTTATCGAACAAATTGTCGACGCTGCAGCGACTTACAAAATTGCTGGTTTTGTTTGTGGCAACACAACAACTGCAAGAGATAATCTCAAAACAAATCCCGAGCGTATAAAAGAAATTGGGATGGGTGGTCTAAGCGGCGCTCCGCTTAAAGAAAAGGCAATTAAGCTGTGCCATAGTGTAAACGCCAGAAAAAAAGACTGGCAAATCATCATTGGATGTGGTGGCATCTTCTCTGGTCAGGATGCTTTCGATTTTATGACTGCTGGGGCATCTTTGCTTGAGATTTATACCGGGCTCATATACAAGGGACCTTCTTTGCCACGCGACATTTGCAGAGAATTATCTGCAATTTTAAAGCAAAAAACACTCGACAAACCATTCGACAAAACAAGGAGCAAGCAAGTTGCGTATACGCAAGATTGACGATATGCACGTTCATCTAAGGCAAGATGAAATGCTCGAATCGGTCCTGCCTTATACAGCTTTGCAGTGCGAACGCGCGCTTGTGATGCCTAATCTGACTCCGCCTGTGCTCTCTGCAAAAGACGTGATCAACTATCGTCAACAAATAATGCAAGTGCTGTCTTCGACCAATGGAAAATTTTTTGCCCCACTTATGACTTTTAAAATAGTTCCATCCACATCTGCTGCCGAAATTGACGGTCTGAAGCAAGCAGGGGCAATTGCAGGCAAATTGTATCCAGATGGTGTCACAACCAACTCTCAAGGTGGAGTATCGGATTTCAAAGCGCTTTATCCTGTCTATAAGGCTATGGAAGAATGCGGTCTGGTCTTGTGTTTGCATGGAGAAATGCCAAATGCTTTTTCATTAGATCGCGAGAGCGAGTTTCTTTCAGTTTTGAAAGATATTGC
Organism: uncultured Candidatus Obscuribacterales bacterium; assembly: GCA_964572515.1. Lineage (GTDB taxonomy): Bacteria > Cyanobacteriota > Vampirovibrionia > Obscuribacterales > Obscuribacteraceae > Aved-18. The sequence goes on from CAZNEW010000004.1 coordinate 189,275, forward strand.
ATCCAGCTTTCCTAAATTGAGAATAGTGCTTGAGCATGCCACCACCAGAGATGCAATTGAATGCGTTAAGGCCTTGCCGTCGAATGTCGCATGTTCGCTCACTGTGCATCATATGTATTTAACTTTAGACGATGTAATCGGCGGAGGTTTGAATCCTCATGCTTTTTGTAAGCCGGTAGCTAAACGTCCAGGTGATAGACTTGCAATCATCGATGCTGCTTTGTCTGGAAACCCCAAATTTTTCCTTGGTTCAGACAGTGCACCCCACGCTGTTTCTGCTAAAGAAAATGCTTGTGGTGCTGCAGGTGTTTATACCGCACCAGTATTAGTACCAGCTTTGTGTCAAATTTTTGAAGATTACGGCACCATTTCTAAACTGGAGCCTTTTACATCGCAATTTGCTGCTGAATTTTATAATCTTCCACTCAACCAGCACAGTATTGAAATTGTAAAAGAGCCATGGAAAGTGCCTGAAACTTGTGGCACTGTCAGACCTTTTCTGGCAGGACAAACTCTAAGTTGGAAAGTAATCTAGGTTTTAGAAAAACAGTCCTGGAAGATATTCACCATTTCTTTGTGGATAAGACCATTGGTTGCAAGAATGTGCCCGGAGTTCATATCAAGCGGGCCGTTTTCAAGATTGGTAACGCGGCCGCCTGCTTCTTGAACAATGAGACTGCCTGCAGCAACGTCCCAGGGAGCTAATTTTTTCTCCCAAAAGCCATCGAGACGACCACAAGCTACAAAACATAAATCAAGCGCAGCAGAGCCGTCGCGACGCACGCCATGCGATGCATGCGTTATGGTTGTGAATTCGGTCATATTATGAAAGCGCGTATTTTTAGTATCAGGCGGAAAGCCGGTTGCAAGCAGCGAAGCCTCTAATTTGTTATTGCAAGATACAGAAATGACTCTGTCATTCAACCTTGCTCCAAGCCCTTTTTCAGCCCAAAACAGTTCTTGCGAAACAGCATTGTGCACAACGCCTAAAGTTATTTCACCGTCTTCTTCAAGAGCTATTGAGACACAAAAGAAGGGATAAGCATGAGCATAATTTGTAGTCCCATCGAGCGGGTCGATGAGCCAACGTCTGCCATTGTCTGAAGCCTTACTTGCTCCCGTTTCTTCAGCTAGATAATTATCGTTTGGGAATTCGGACATTAGAATGTCGAGGATCAATGCCTCCGCAGCTTTGTCTACCTCGGTTACTAAATTAAATGCGCTCTTATAATCGATGCAGGTCAAGTTCCCGAGCTTTTCTTTGTGTAAGGCTCCGGCTGCATGAGCGGCTTTAAGGGCTATTAGTCGTTCTGTTCGCAAAATGGTTTCCTCAAATATGAACTGTAACTAATTCTTGCCATCCGTACTATTCTGTACTTATTTATAGCTGGGGCTATCCTTTTCTTGACGACTCGAAAAAGCTTATATATGCTGATTTAGTGCCCCTGTGGTCCTAGAGTCGTGTCCAGATTTATCTTTACTTGCGATACTTTCATGTTACATCCTCAGCATGCCGAAGGCACTGGGATTATCATTATTGTGCAGTAATGTAGCTGGCTCACTGAGTATCATACTTAAGCCAGCGCAAAAGCGTTGGCGTTTTTGTTTTTAGGAAAATGCAATGACAGGCGAAAAAGATAAAAAGAAGAGTTATAACCTCAACCTGCCTCAGACCGAATTCTCAATGAAGGCTAATAGTGCCGTTCGAGAAGTCGAATTTCAAAAATACTGGCAGGACCAAAACATATATCAAAAGTCGGTCGATAAGCGCAAAGACGCAGCTAAATTCGTTTTACACGACGGTCCTCCTTATCTTAGTTCGGACAAGATACACATCGGTACTGCCCTGAACAAAATCTTGAAAGACATAGTTACGCGCTATAAGTCTATGCGCGGATTTTACAGCCCTTATGTGCCTGGTTATGACTCGCACGGGCTGCCAATCGAAAATGCTGTTTGCAAAAACGTTAAAGGTGGACGTCGCTCGATGACTCAAGTAGAGTTACGAGCAAAGTGTCGCGAGTTTGCTTTGCACAATCTGCCAGGTCAGGAAGGCAATTTTAGACGCCTTGGAGTCTGGGGTGAGTGGGAAAATCCATATGTAACTCTTGATCCAAAATTTGAAGCTGCTCAAATTCGAGTGTTTTCAAAAATGGCTCAGAAAGGTTATTTATACAAAGGGCTCAAATCAGTCCAGTGGTGTCCGACATGCGAAACCGCATTGGCAGAGGCGGAAGTCGAATATGGCGAACACAAGTCACATTCGATATTCGTTAAATTCGAGCTGGATAAGAAAGCTTCTGAAGGAAAAGGAAAATTACCCGATTTTATAGGTAAGGACAAGGCAGTTCATTTTGTAATCTGGACCACTACTCCCTGGACTTTACCTGGTAACCTGGCTGTATGTCAGCATCCTGAATTTACCTATGAGTTTTTGGATACAAAAGAACACGGTGTTCTTGTAGTAGTTGACAAATTGCGCGAGAAATTCCAGGAAAAAACTGGTATCGAAGGTAAAGTGCTTGGAACATGTAAGGGTGCCGATCTCGAGATGCTTGAATGTAAGCATCCATTTTTAGACAGGCTTTCAAGGGTAATCTGTGGAACACATGTTACTGACGACACTGGTTCTGGCTGTGTACACACAGCACCAGGGCACGGTCCTGAAGACTTTGAAATTGGTCAAAAATACAATCTTGGTATAGTTTCGCCAATAGACGGTCGTGGCGTACTCACCGATGAAGCAGGATCTGTGGCAAGCGGGCTTCGCTATGACGAAGCTAATGGCAAAATAGTCGAACATCTAAAAGAAATCGGTGTTCTTTTGAGTCACGAGACTTATACTCACAGCTATCCGCATTGCTGGCGCTGCAAGAAGCCGTTGATATTCAGAGCAACCGAACAATGGTTTGCTTCTGTTGATGGATTCAGAAAACAAGCTCTCGATGCCATAGATCAAGTGACCTGGGTACCTGCATCGGGCAGAAATAGAATTTATTCGATGGTCGAAAATCGTGCTGATTGGTGTATATCCAGACAGCGAGTCTGGGGTGTTCCAATACCGGTTTTCTACTGTAAAGGCTGTCGTGAACCGCTTATGACTGCAGAATCCATGGAAAAGGTTGCCACTGCATACGAAACCATCGAGCACGATGGACGACTTGCAGGATCTGATGCATGGTGGCTACTTTCACCCGAAGAAATGCTTGGTGACGCGGCCAAATGTGCAAAATGTAGTGGCACCGAATTTGAAAAAGAAACAGACATTATGGATGTCTGGTTCGATTCTGGCGTAACGCATTCAGCCGTTGTTGATAGTCGTTCTTACTTGAAGGGAACACCAGTAGAACTATATTTAGAAGGGTCCGACCAGCACCGTGGTTGGTTTCAATCCTCGCTTCTAACCAGTGTCGCTTTGCATGGTCGTGCTCCATACAAAACAGTTGTAACTCATGGATTTGTGGTGGATGAAACTGGGCGCAAAATGTCCAAGTCGCTTGGAAATATAGTCGAGCCACAGCAAGTGATCAAAGAGTATGGTGCTGATGTTCTGCGTTTGTGGGTTGCATCGGTTAACTATACAGACGACATTCGCTGTGGTAAAAATTTGCTCGCTCAATTAGCCGATGTGTACAAGAAGCTTCGTAACACAGCGCGCTATATGCTTGGAAATTTATATGATTTCGACCCGGCGAAAGACACTGTTCCTTATGAAGAGCTGCAAGATATCGATAAGTATATTTTGCATCGCTCTCAAGAAGTGCTCAAAGAAATCATCAAAGACTTCGATAACTTCCAGTATTTCAAGTATTATCAACTGCTTCAAAATTTCTGCAATGTCGAGTTGTCTAACTTCTATTTTGATATAGCCAAAGACACGCTTTACACCACAGCCTCAAAATCCAAGGCTCGTCGCTCGGTACAGACTGTGCTTGCAAAACTGTTGAGTGTGCTCGTTCGGGTGCTTGCACCAGTCAATCCTCACATGGCTGAAGACATATGGCAGCATGTGCCAAAAGCGCTAAAAGAGCACTCGTTCAAAGAAGAAAGCGTATTACTTGCTGACTATCCCGTTGTAGATGAAAGTTTATTGAATCCCAATCTGGATGAATTCTGGACTCAGCTGATAATCACAAGAGACACAGTCAACAAAGCGCTTGAGCAAGCAAGAGCAGCAAGAAAGATTGGCAGTTCATTAGAGGCTCAGGTTCTTATAAAAGTAGAAGACACGAGTCTTAGCGATAAAATAATATCGCTTGGTGAAAATCTGCCGGGATTTTTCATCACTTCGCAAGCGCAGGTTGAAAACGGTAAAGGTACTACTAAATTGGAATCATTAGAACCTTTGAGCGAACTTTGTGAAAATGGAATGAATATTTTCGTTCTCAAAGCCGAAGGTCAAAAATGCGGAAGGTGCTGGAAATATACCACCACAATTGGCGAAGACAAGGCTTTCGCCGAGCTCTGTAAGCCATGTGCTGAAGTTGAGTCTGCTAAATAAAAGGGGAAAATGGTGACGAGCGCAGTAGGAAAAAAGGTTTTCGTCGCTTTTAGTCTTTTGTTTTTCTTGCAAGTAAGTTGTGGTTTGAATTCATCGAGTCATGCAAAGCCGACTATGCCTCATCATTCAAAGAATACTATTGTGAGACAAGCGCATGAGCATGCGCATCATAAGGAAGCAATTAAAACAGCGACTATTACTGGCGATTTGACGCCCGATACTCAGCTTTTGATTCGTGCCTGGAATATAGAAAACAAGTTGCTCGACTACAAACAAATAATGCAGGCATCTGACAGAAATTCTGCTGATGGCAAATTGAACGTGATTTTTGGTAAGCAAGAAATGAACGAGCAAATACTTTCATTTCATTTCGATATGCGCAGAGCAATCAATCATGTCGATAGGCAGAAAGCTGGTGCTGAAGCTATCAAAGCAACTCTTGCAGAGCATCAGGACAGGGCTATCAAATATAACTCATATGGTGACCTCATCGCTGGTGGTGTTACAGGAATTTTGTCCGGATCTCTTGCTCTGGGAGAAGTTGATTTTAGAGCTCCCGCTACTGTAGATGTTGTAGAAGGGTCAGGTCAGGCTGCACTTGCTCTTTTGGCTTTGAAAAACATGCGAAGAGAGCACCGCATAGAAACAGGACTTCCCAATTTATTGGGTCATATCATTTATAACGATAATTCAGATGGCTTTTATCCCGAAAGCGTCTGGACCTTTCTAAATACTGTTTCTACTACTAATAAATCTGGGCTGACCAGGCGTCAGGCGCTGGTAGAAAGGTGGGAAACCAACGGTTACTGTCTTGTACACGGCGGTCATCGGATGAGTAAAAAACAGCGCGAAGAGCATTTAGCCGGAAAGAGCAATGGCAAGATTAAATTTGACATTGGACTGATTGATGATCGAGTCGCCATGATTGAAGACTTGAAAGCTGAAATCACAAGTATGGACAACACTTTGGCTGAATTATTCGAATACGTGCGAAAGATTAAATAGTCTTAAATCAAATGCCGCGCATGCTGTAAAACATGATGCCAGCGCAAGTCCATAAAAGAGCAAACAAAAAACCAGTGTAACGGCTGATTTTGTCTTTATCTGACAGCGAACAAATAATAAATAAAGCTACCATGGCAAATGTTGCATGAGTCGCGTATTGACCGTGCAAAGAACTCACAATGTATCCAAATGGCAGCGAGAACAAAATTAGATAAGCAAGCAAAGTGCTCATTTCTTGCTTAGATGTTTTAGATTTGTCCAAAGCAATATCGGGTTTATTTTCGTCTGTTTTGACGGTGTCGACCAGTGGCTCTGTCGCTTTTTCTTCCAGTTTTGTTGCTTCTTCACTCATTGTTTTAGCTTATCATAATCCGTTTCAGTTTCCCCGGCTACTGTAACTGAGTCTGTAGCGGGTAAAACTTCGTCTTTGTGTTTGCGTTTAGTCACTTTTGCAAGTTGAATGCCAATAGTTGCAAGCACAATGCCAGCGCATGTTTGCCAGGTGAGCGGCTCGTGTAGTACTACGGCGGCTGCAACGACCATAGCTGGGCGCTGCAACATATTTAGTAGAGAAATTCGAGTGGAGCCCACTAAATTTAGAGCGTAAAGAAACGCGACGTTTGCAGCTGCTGCAGCAAGACCAATCCAGCATCCTATAGGCAAGCTTGCCTGTTTAGGCAGACCGACAAATGGAGCTATTAAAAATAAAGTGATAAGACCGTTAATCAAGAAAGTATAGGTAGACACCAGAGCTGGTGAAAATTCGGCGGTCGTCGTTTCCATTTGCACGCGATAGCAAGTCGAGCTAATCACTGCGCCAAAAATCATCACTAATCCCATGGTACTAAAGGTGATATCAGTAAAATTCAATCCCATAATCACTCCGGCAAAGCACAAAAGAAATCCAAGCCAAAATGTTGGCGCAAGAACATCTCTGCCAATGCGTTCGTTCATCAATGCTACAAGAGCGGGAGTAGTGGTTATTATAGTTATCATTAAAACGGCGCTTATCGATTGCAACGCAAACAAAGTCAAAGTGTTCGTACAAAGTAAAAGGAGCGCCACTGCCATGATTTTTTTAACATTTTTCCAGCCAATCCATCGCAATTTGCCAAACGTCCAGGTCATTGGAACTATTAATATCGCTCCGGTGATGTTCTTTACGATCAGAAGCTCGGCAGGTGTTATTTTGCCTGCATAACCCAGCTTTACCACAATCGGCTCGATTGAGGCGGCAAGTATGGCTACAGTAATCCAGAGTAGTGCCTTTTGATTTTTGCTGGTCATTTCCTAATTCTAGAGGGTTTAAAGCTGGTTTGGCATCTTGACTTGCGAGCTCTGGAAATCTTCGATATAATATATCTCGATATCGAAATATCGGGATTCGAACTAAAATGAAGAAAGCAAAGCAAAATTCAAGCACTAGCGGCATTCATGCCTGGCTATTGTTGTGGAAAACAGCTCGTGCTGTAGAAACTTACGCTCATCGTTGTATTCAATCATTAGAGCTTGGAGTGTCTGATTTTGGCGTGCTTGAAGCTTTGTTGCATAAAGGCGATTTGCCTATAAATGCGCTGGGAAACAAAGTTTTACTTACAAGTAGTTCAATGACCGCTGCTGTAGATAGGCTTGAATCGCAGGGTCTGGTAGAACGTAAAAACGACCCAAACGACAGACGCGCCAGGCTCGTTTCACTGACCAGTAAAGGTCAAAGATTGATTGAGCAAGCTTTCAAAATCCACGCAAAAGATATGGAAAAAATTATGTCGCCTCTAAGTGAGCAGGAGCGAGCTTTGTTGATAACGCTTTTGCAGAAGCTGGGGCATCATGCGGAGACAATATTATGAATAAAAAAATCAAATCTATTAATCGTGCAGGTTCATCACACTGGGTAGGTGATGGTTTTCCCGTGCAAAATTTCTTTCCCTCTAGTGGAATTGATGCGGACATAAACCCATTTTTGATGCTCGATTATGCCGGTCCTTCAAGATTCGAGCCCAGTTTGCGACCAAAAGGAGTAGGAGAACATCCTCATAGAGGTTTTGAAACAGTGACGATTGCCTACAAAGGCAGTGTCGAACACAAAGACTCGGCTGGTAATCAGGGCATTATTCATCCTGGTGACGTGCAGTGGATGACAGCTGGCTCTGGTGTGGTCCACGAGGAAATGCACGAGCGTGAGTTTTCTAAAAGGGGCGGAGACTTTGAAATGATCCAGCTCTGGGTCAATTTACCTCGAGAACATAAAATGACCATTCCTCGCTATCAAACACTTTTGAGTGAGAATATTCCTGAGTTCAAGCTCGATACCAAAGGAAGTGTCGCACGAATCATAGCTGGCCAGTTGCATGACTTAAAAGGTCCTGCAAATACTTTTACGCCTGTGAGTTTGATAGATTTGAAACTGCGAGGCAAATCCAAAATAAGTCTGCCTGTGCAAACAGGCTTCAATTCAGCATTCTTATTTATGGAGGGATCTTTGAAAATCGCTGATGCCACCATATCCGATGAGGCAAAATTAGTGCTGATGGATACCGATGGTGACACTATAGCGTTAGAGATCTTAGAGGACTCACGATTGTTGTTTATGGCTGGTGAACCTATTCAAGAACCGGTTGCAAGTTATGGACCATTTGTGATGAATACCAAAGATGAAATCTTTCAGGCTATTGCAGACTTTCAGTCGGGCAAGATGGGCAGAATTAATTCACTTTGATAAAATGGTCAAATGACCAAGAGAGTTTTTTGTACAGGTCTTTTGGGATTGAGTTTGGCTTTTACTCTTGGTGCGTGTAATTTTGATATGCGCCCGGGAAGCGAAAAATATCCATCGATTTCCAAAAACAGACCTCTCAATTCGCCATGCAGCAAGACCGACTCTGCCTCGGTAAAAAGAGAAGCTAATCATCCTCTTGGACCTACAGGAGGATGGTTATCTCATCATGCGACTAAAGTCGATTATGAAAGAGTGATGCCTGGTGTATCAAATTTTCTTACGATGAAAAATGGCTGTATAAGCGGGTATGTTAAATTCGATCAGCCTGGATATTTGCAAGCTAGATCGTACGACGATTATTATGGCGACGTTTATTGTGGTTGGTCAGACGAAAAGGTTCATATAAAAAAGGTCAAAGACCCGGTGTTTGTCTCGATTTCTACTTGTTCGGTAGGCGATGGCGGGCTTGATCAGATTCATGAACTAGCCTGGTTTGGTGAAGGTGAAAAAGAAGGTATTCTCGTTTTTTCATCGGCGTATCCGCAGAGTCAGTCTAATATTCTTGCTTCTGATTTATATCAAAAACAATTGCTTGGTAATGACTATTTTTTCAGTTCGCAATATGCAAGAGAGGTGCTACATGCAGCAGTAAAAAAAGGCGACTTGAAACTGGCAAGACAAATTGTTTCTGATTCATTTTCAATTCTGTCTAGTCTTAGAAATTCAGTTGATCTAAAAACGCAGACACAAATTAGAGCTAGAGCAATTCATGCCGATGATTGGGCAATGATTCTTTCTTACAGTCTTGGTTTAGAGCTTGACTCGCCCGATTTTGAGCGGGATATGCAAGAAATGAAAGATATTGTGACAGGACCTTCTAATTCAAAGTACAGAAATACTGGTTGCGAAATTCAAAAGAATATGTCCGCTGTATATACTTGGCTGCACCAGCGAGTCATGGGCAAAAATGTGGAATTGCCAGTACTGAGCAAATTAGAAAAAAATATATACGGATACAACCCAATAGCTATAGTCGATTATCTCAGTGGCAAGCTTGCAAAGGAAAAATTTCTGCAAGAAGGTTATCCCAATCAGGATTTCTGGCTTGGGGTCGAGCTTTATTTAGCTAATAAAAAGGATGAGGCTAAAAAGCTTTTGCAAAAGTACCAAAAAGAGCACAAGCTGGCTGAATATGGATTCGAGCCAGCTGCTAGTGCATTATTACTTGAGAAACTATCTAATTAGTCTTCTTCGTATTCTTCTTCGTCGTCATATTCGTCTTCGTCGCTTGCTTGAGCTTGGACGGCTTCGATACGCAAAATCATGCGGTCGTAAATTTCAAGAGCATGATCAGGAGTCGCCTTTTCTCCAAAAATTGCTTTGGCGGCAGACCAGGCTATGTCAAGAGTGTCGACGACAAATCCGGATGCTTCCCGAACTTCGTTGAATTGTGGAAAGGATTCGGCACGAAAAGACTTTTCGAGACTTTCTAATTTTTCATCAAAAACTGTAGGCATCTTTGCATCCTCTTGTGTGGGAGACAATTATCTCACTCTTGCGATTTCTTTTTCTTGCGGATTTCTAAAAGTCTGGCCCTAACATCATCTTCGTCCGGCGAAATTTTCAAAAGCTCCTCACTTGTAGATTCTATTAAATTATCGTTGTGCTTGTTGATAGCAATTTGTAAGAGTGCATGATACAGCCTGGTTTTTTGTTTGCCATCTACAGATAACTGAAGGGCTCTACGCAATACTTCAGTGGCTTTGTCAGCTTCTTTGTTTGCAACCAGAGCATCTGCATATTTTTCAATATACAAACGCTCGTTTTCAGGCGAGGTCTTCACTAGTTTTGATGCGACCTCCTGTGCTTCTCCCCAGTATCCAGTTCTTTGACAGGCTTCATAATATTTGGGATAAAAATCAGTTTGAGTTGGTGCAATAAGAGATGCGGCGCGATAATGCCTTCTTGCGCCTTCCCAGTTATGCCGTTTTATTGCCTCAAGCCCGAGTTCGAGTTGTTCTTGAAGAGTAGAAGTTTCAACCCAGTTGGAAACGTCTTTCTGACTTTCAACCATAGCTTTTTTGTGTAATTCTTCTTTGCTTAATTCCGCATGCGGAGTATTGCTTGAGCCATACTGTTTGATCAAAGTTTTCATATGGTCTTTGAATTCATATGTGGTATCAAGGGGGAAATATAATTTAGCAAGTAAATGATTATTGGCGGCTTTGTTGTATGGTGCTAACTTCAAGGTCGACATTACGCCTTCGTTTTGTTCGTTAGAAAGGACGTGTTTGTCTTTGGCGTTATACTCACCAGGTTCGACTGTGATATCACCCATGATACCGCCTGCGTCGGGAACCTTCATTTTTTCTTTGCTGTAATAGCCAACCAGCGTTTTGATTTTAGATTCAAAGTGAAGTTTGTTTGGTTCGCGTGTTACTTTTGCATGGGGATAGGTCTTTTTGACAAACTCTTCTATCTTGGAAAAAATTGCTTGCTCCTCTTGTGCCTGGCAAGCCCTTGGACTCAATAAAAATAGTGACAGACAAGTCAAACTATATATAAGCCGTTTAGAGCGAAAGTGCATCGAAATTTTTTCCTCTGCTAAATAAATTGGGGACCCCTAAGCACAGAATTAAATCACGGGTTGCCTCATCATGTCAGCTATCTCTTTGAGAATCTGGTTTAGTCGAAAGTATTCAATTGCACTGATTTTGAGCCTCTTTTTAGGCGCCTTTGCGGTTATACCTGCTTTTGCCCTTAAGGTGAAAGAATCAGGACCTCCTATTATCAAGGTGCCGGTATTTTTTGTCACTGATAGGAAAAAAATTACATCCAATAAAGACGAATCAGGTCACCAGCTCGGTCCTCTTAAACTCGGCTGTGCTGAGGCGCTATTGCCTGTAGATAAGTCATTTTTGCAGGAAGACCAGGCGTTGATACCGTCTTTGAAGAATCTAGGTTGTACCTTGGATGAAAAGCTGACAACTTTTGAACCATATATCGAAATAAGAGGATATGTAGCCGAGCCAGAAGCAAAAGATTTTTTGCAAAATATTGAAGAATCGCCTCAATTTTGGACCAAGCTTACAAAGGCAAGTGAAGATTCAAAAACTGTCTATGTTTATATTCATGGATTTGCTTCAAGTGGAGATAACGCGCTCTACAGTGCCGGCATTATGGCGGGTTCTGTTGAAGCGCCAGTAGTAAGTTTCACGTGGCCTTCAAAAGGGACGGCGGGACTGAAACTACCACGGTTTTGGGGACGTAAGCGATTGCGTGCTTTGTATTTATTTGACCGCAAAATGATCGATGACAATCAGGTAATGAATGACTTGACCACTTTTTTGAGAGATTTGAAAACCAAACTGCCCGAGGATACCAAAATAGTCCTTGTTGCACACAGCCTTGGAAACAGACTTATGGCGCGTTATCTTGCATCCGATGCAACTGAAAAATTCGATCGCGTTTATTTCATAGCTCCCGACGTCGATAATGATCTGTTCGTTCGGGTGGCTTTCAGTCTCAAAAAGAAAGCCAAGTACGTAGGTGTTTTTCATAACCCCAAAGATCGAGTTTTGAAAATTTCAGCTGCCAATGATTTGCTCAGTTTAAAAAATACAGACAAGCTTGGCACTGGTGGTGCCGATTTGACCGGTATCGAATTCATTGACTATAGATCAATTGCAGAGCCAAGAAGTTTAGAGTTCTTGCGAGTGTTGCACTATCTTCCATTTGAACATTTTGGGCCGATCATTCGAAATGGAGTGTCGAAGCTTTCAGACGAGGGCGATTCCTGTTTCATTGTGCATCGCTCAGCTATTGAAAAACGAAAAAAGGCAAAAGGGCAAGCTGGTGCAAATATTAGCCGGTAAACCATGTTGCAAAACCAAGCTTCCTGTGCGTTTTGTTCAAAGTGAAAATGTGAACGAAAGCAAGCCTCAAGATTTTATACTGAACGAAAAAAGTATGCCTCAAGTGGGATCGCGTTGGATAATTTTTCTAGAACAATTTCAACCACATGATGGGGCCTTTGATACTTATAAAGGCTCAAGCGGAAGATTGTCTTACAGTCACGAAACTCTCATAAAAGTACGTGAAAAAATCAAGCTGCGATTCAAAGACAAAGCTACTATTTCTTATGTTCGTAGTTTCGAATGTAAACGTTAGTGCCTTCAGGAGCGAGATTCGTGCCCTTGCCTGAAGCCTTTTTGAGGTTTTGATGAATGCCTAACTTCATATTTTCTAGCGTATCTATTTTTGAAGCAGTGTCCTTTTCTATTTGTGTTGACTGTGATTTGGCTCTATCCATCACATTTTTAATTCGTTCTTTAGCCTGCGCTCGAATCTGCTGAGTCATTTGGTTTCTCCAGTATCCGTTGCGTCTTAAGTGAGGTAATGAATTTATGTCCTGCCGAGCCTGTAGTTGGATTCGCTCCACTTCTTTTTGTGCGTCTTCCATTGTCTTTTTTGCAATTGCTTTATTGGATTCGACACTTTCTTCTACTTTTTTGTCTATTTCGTTTGTTATTCTATCTGTGGCAGAGGCACGTCTGTTTTGTCGGATAGAGTTATAACCATTTTGCAAATTTGATTGCTCAAAATTGTGTAGTAGTTCGAATCCTTGTTTGGCTTTGATGCCACAAGTGGAATCTGGGTCCAGTTTGTGACAGGTTACATACTCTGTTGTAGCGCCTTTATAGTCATGGCTTTCAGCTAGAGTTTGAGCCAAAAAATAATGAGCAAGCTGATTCTTGGGATTCCTTTTGATAGCTTCCTCTAGTTGTGCGCGAGCAAGGTTGTAATGACCTTTGTAATACTCATTAATTGCCGCTTTCAAATAATCAGGTTCGGCTCCAGTGGCTGGTATCAAAATTTGAGACAAATAAGAAAGGCCGAAAGAGACAATCAATAGATATCGACAATTTGACATTTCACTGACCAGTCAAAAGTTGAATAAATTGGTCGTCTTCTTTGATTTCTTTTAGTCTGTTTTGGCGCTTTGCAATTTCCATTTTCAAAATCTCTACATCTTGAGGATTTGAAGAAGTTTGCAACTGTCCTTGCAATTCCTGAATCTCTCTTTTTAAAAGCCCATAGCGCTTAGAATTGGTCGATTTGAATTGAATCATTTCAGTGTAGTGGTCACGATTTTCTTCGACCTCTACTGTTTTATTTACATCATTTGGAGTTTGTTGGGAATAACCTCTAGACTGTTCGACCCATTTATCTTCTGATGAATTTGGGTCTTCCCACCAATTTTTTTCTATTCCTCCTACATCTGAATTGTTTCGCGAACTCTGGGTGTAGAAGTAATAGCCAACGGATGCGATTAAAAGAACTAAACAGACAGCAAGTGCAGCCCCTTTATTTTTCACGTTCTTAGTCCTAATCCAAACAAGACCATCGATATTTTTTATACCAAAAAAACGGTCATAACAAAAGAGACGCAGCTATTGCGTCCCCTTCGCTATTGTCTTCATTTTTAATGAGACTGTTTGGCGGCTTTTATCTGCATGTCCTGTACTTTCATATCGATTTGAATCTCTTGTTCACGTGGAAAAAAGCCGGCCATTACGCCCACTATTCCTATGATTAAGTCGCGTACAGCGTCGCTTGTAGTCAATTCGATTTGTCCAGGCCAGAGCTTGAGCACATCGTCGGCTCTGATTTCTAATCCTTGTGCTGTGGCAACACCAGGTCCGGCAAAGAAAGTTGCAAGTCCTATAAGACCAAATGTTATACCTAGGATTTTACAAGTGTCTCTAGCTTGAAACTCGGTGCCTTGAAGTCCAAAAAACAGAACTACGCCACCCACAGCCATCAAAAGCAGACAGTGCGAAATATTCAACGCCATTGCCATGAATGAAGGCTCAAATAAGCCGATAAACCCAGTCCCTAAAAGTGCTACTGCCAGCAAGCAGGTAATTGATTTCATCATGATGTTTATCCTCCCCCGTTAAACATTCGCAAAGAGGACGCAGTTTCTGACTATTGGTTCCCGTTAAAGGATTCGAGAATGCGACTCTATATAGTCTTTGGCGCGAATCCAGGCAGAGCGAATTTCGTCAACAGCGCTTATGTAAGAGTTCCAATCATGGTTTTGGTCATTTCTTTCGCGGATTCGCTCCTCTGCTATACGGCTGAGTTCGGCAATTTCGCCAGCGTACAAACTTGCAGTCATACCTTTTAGCTCGTGCAAATCCATTTTCAGGGCGGTCAAATCCTTTAACTCAAGGTCATTATCGAGTTTTTGTAAAAGTCGCCTTGAGTCACTGAGAAATTCTTGCATTAATTCAAGCGCCACTTTTGCCCCAAAAGTCTTTTTCAATGTTTCAATTTCGATTGGACGCTTTTTTATTGAAATATCTCCTGTAATCTCCTGGTTAGAGCCAGGTGCACGAGAGACCCTGGGCATCCAACGTTCTATGACTTCGGCTAGTTTTTTTTGATTGACCGGTTTACTTATATAGTCGTCCATTCCGGCAGTTAAGCACTCCAGTCGGTCGCTTGCAAGAGCATGTGCAGTCATCGCAACAATGGGGGAGCGTTTTCCTGAAAGTGTCTCCATTTTGCGTATTTCTCTTGTGGCCTGAATACCATCCATTTCTGGCATTTGACAGTCCATCAAAATTAGAGCATATTGAGTGCGCGTAACCGCCTCCAGTGCTTCAATTCCATTGCCCACGGCATGAGCAGGAATGCCAAGTTCGCGTAATTGCAATAATGCAACTTTTTGATTAGCGGCATTGTCCTCGACAACCAAAACCAAAGAGGTCGATTCTTGTTTGGTGTCCTGTTCGTCTTTTGAATCGACGATATTAGGTGCGTTAGTTTTTTGTCTGAGTAAAGTTACCAGTCCTTCCACGAATTTTGACTTTTTGACAGGTGCAGAGAAGTAGTAAGCAAGCTCTTCTTGCATTATTTGTTGAACAAATTCTTTTTCGTTTGAACTTGCGACCACAGCCAGTTTTGTTTTTTGAAGTTGGGGATGTTTGTTCAAGTTTTTGAATTTGAGTAAGGACTCCTCATTTCCTTGATTCATCAAGAAAACAATAATATCGAAGGGGTCTTTGACCGCTTCTTTTTTCATCATCAGCAAAGCCTTGTCTATATCGCTTGCTACGCTTGCTCTTACACCCATGATTGAAGCGTATGATTGAAGCACGTTTTGAATACCTTCAAGGCCGTCGACAAGTAAAATGCGATTGGCGTTAAATTCATTTATAGGGCAAGAGAGAGACTGTCCGGGCTCTTTGAGAACGGCTTCCATTTTGATTTTGAACCCAAAAGTCGATCCTTTACCATAAACCGATTCGAATTCGATATTACCGCCCATCAGTTTGACCAGTTTGTCTGAGATGGCTAGTCCAAGACCGGTTCCTCCATATTTGCGAGTAACGGAGTTGTCGGCTTGGGTGAAGGGTTGAAATAATCGCTCTCTTGCAATTTCGCTCAATCCAATACCAGTATCTTTTACTAGAAAGGTGACTTCAACCAGGTTGGATTCGCTATCCTGAAGCTGATTTCCCATCGCCTTTACGACGATTTCTCCCTGCTCAGTGAATTTAATACTATTACTCAAAAAATTGAGCAGAATCTGCCTTATACGTCCTGGATCGCCTTTTACTATTCGTGAAATAGTCGGGTCGATGAAACTGGACAATGTAAGATTCTTGCAGCGAGCGCGTTCGTTAACTATTTCGCAGGTATTTTCAATCAGTTCTATGATATCGAACTCGATTAGTTCGAGATCCAGTTTTCCAGCCTCTATTTTGGAATAATCTAGAATATCGTTTACCAAATCTAGCAATAAGTCTGCTGAATTATTGATGATAGAGCTGAACTCGCGTTGCTCGTCACTCAGAGGCGTGCGCATGAGTAAATCGCTCAAACCAATTACAGCATTTAATGGTGTACGAATCTCGTGGCTCATATTGGCTAAGAAATCAGATTTGAAGCTTGATGCTTTTATGGCTTCATCTCGAGAAGATGCAAGCTCGTTAGACAAATCTTGTAATTTTTCATTGGTCAGAGCCAGTTCTTGAGTACGCTCTTGTACTTTGATCTCAATTCGTTCATTGGTCTTAGCCAAGCTTGCTTGGCGTGATGCACTTTCTTCAATCGCCTTTAAATGGTCTTTGATTGAAAATGTCAAAATAGCATCTTCAAAAACGATCCAACCAGTATGCTCCAGCCAGCGCCAAGGTTCTACAAATATTTCACCATACACAGACTGTGGCCACATTGCACCTCTGACAAGATGATCCAATGCCACTACACATGATGCAGTAATTAAAACGCGCCAGTCTAAGTAAAAGGCAAGAAGTGCAAGAGAACAAAAAATATGAAAATGTGTCTCGATGCGCCCGCCGCTCAAGTGAATCAGAAGGGCTGACATACAAATTTGACCTATGCCTACAATGTGTCGCGTAACAACATATCCAGGCTTAGTTATAGCCATATAAACTGGAAAAATTGTGATGATACCACCAAGTAGAATCGCCGCCAACAAATGAGTATGCGGAGAACTTGTTGTTCCGTCCCAAGCCAAAGGTGCAAATATCAATGCAAGGAAAATACTTGCAATCCATTGGCAGATCATCAATCCTGCAAATAATCTTCCTGTTCGTTTGTAAAAGCGTAGCCGTTGCTCCTCGAATAATTCGGCAGCAAGCGCTTCTTCACTCTGAAGTGGTGAACGTGAATTAATTTCGTTCATTTAGTAAATTGCATCCAAAAACTAGCGATTTTTTCAATTTGTTATCGTTTGCTTCTGCATCTTTATTTCTGGACAAAGCCAGACACAAGTTATCAAACCCTTTATTGTCGCCTGCAACCCCGCGTGCGGCAGTGATACCTCCATTAAAAAATAATTTGCCCTTAGAATCGAAAAGAAATGTTTGTCCCGATGTTTTAGCATTAAAAATGTTTGCTTGAACGCCGTCCATATCTTTTATCACTTCAACGTTTGGTATTTTTGTCCAATCGTCTAGCTGCCATTTTTCACTCCATCCATCTGGCTTCACACTTGGCTCTATATAAACTAGTTTGACCCTTAAATGGTCTTTGTTTGGAATTCGAGCCAGCTGATCCAAGCTTGCTTTAGTGCATGGACATTGAGGATGGACGAACATTACAAGCGTATCGTTGTCCGAGCTCAGTTTCAGTTTTGTGTCTTTGGGAAATTTAGCAGGTGGCGCAGCAGGTTTTCCAGGCGTGGTCTCATAATTCATCAGAAAATAAAGCCCAAGTCCGATGGAAACTAACCAGAGTAGACAAGCTATCGCAATAGAAATTTTGGATTTTGCGTTCACAGATCTAACCTCTATTAAGGCCATATCTTATACCGTTATATCATTGCCAACTAACTGCGGAAATGCATAACACTCAAATTGCCCGAATTGCACATTATTATTTACGCTAAAAGAATCGTTTGTCCGTAAAATCCCTGGTCCTGCGAAGTTTCAATGTCCATAAACGCTTTGTCACCCGGCACCATAAGCCGCTTCAATTGATTAAAAGTGCTATGTAACTGATCAAGAAGCAACAATTTAAACATGGTTATTGGTTATGGAAAAGAAGAGATCATTAGCCCTAGCGGCCGCTTGCGTAATTGCAGTATTTTTGAATCAACCAGCACTAGCAGACACAGATAACAACGAGCAGACTGAGAAGAAATCGTGGAGGAATCGTGTTGGAAATGCATTGCGAGTTGATAGAAAACTGAATAAAGTCTTCAAAGGCGTAGCCTCGTTCTATGGAGGGAAATTTCACGGACGTAAAACCGCTTCGGGTGAAAGATTCGACCAGAACGATATGACTTGCGCTCATCGTACTCTTCCCTTTGGCACTAAGCTTGAAGTGACTAACCCAAGCAATGGTCAGACTGTCAATGTCATAGTAAATGACCGAGGTCCTTTCAAGAAGAATAGAGTTCTGGACTTATCGAAAGCCGCCGCGTCTAAACTAGGAATAACTGGACTGGCTAAGGTTTTCTATAGACCTAAAAAGCAAGTCGCAAAAGCCCAGACTGATGCAGCACGTTAATTCAAGCGCTTCATGCTAAGCAAATAACAGCCTTTGAATCTTTGGAGTCTGTCATGAAACGAGCTAATATTTTGCTTCTTAGCGCGACGCTTACTACACTTGTACTGTCTTTGGATTTTCTGTCACCTGTTTTTTGTAAGGAAGTGAAAGATACTGCAAATGAAATGACAACATCGCTCAAAGACCCTGGCAAAATAGAGCAAAAAAAAGAAGAGCAAGAAAAAGCCGATAATGAAATGATTGAAGGCATTAATGAGATTCCCGGTGTGGAAGTCGACAAAGACGCTTTCAAGGAGAAAAAAGGTTTTTCACTTGGTGATTTGAATCCATTCAAATGGGTTTTCAAGCCTGTTACCGATATCCAGGAAAAAGTCGTTCACTTAGAAAAACAGATTATGCGTCTTGAAGGACCGATTGCTTCGCTGCATAAACCAATGGTTGATGTGCGAGGCAGTATGACTCAGGTGCAAGAACAAATGGTAGGGGTGAGTGGCGACATGTCGTCAGTAGAGAAGCGCTTGGCTCATATAGAAGAACAATTGGACAAAATGTATCCGCCTGTCTCTGATTTGAAAGCACCCATCCAGGACCTTGCTGAGCCTATTACAGGACTTCGTGAGCAGTTAAATATTATACTTATTGCCATTTATGCTGTTGGTTTTCTGGTCTGTTTTGGCACCCCGGTGGCAGCTTTATTTGCATATCGATATAGATTCCAAATTATGAAAAAGCTTGGTGGTTCTAAAAATGCGTCAGAAATGGAAGAAGAAACAAGCCGAAGTCCCGAACAAGTTCGCAAGAGACGGAATCAACCTGCTACTCAGACTTAGACGCTTGTAGTATTATTTCTGGATGGCTGAATATAAAAGGCTTACAGAAGTAGACTTTGGCGAGCGTTACCAGATAAAAGGCGTCCTTGGATTAGGGGGTCTTGGTGTTGTCTATAAAGCTTACGACACTATTTTGAAGATAGATGTTGCAATTAAAACCTTGCAGTCGCAAAACGATAGACAGGGGCTGGTGCGATTGCAGAGAGAAGCAATGGCCGCTGGAAAACTCAAAAACGAAAATATCGCTCTAGTTTATGATTTTGGTCAAACTGTTGAAGATGCTCCTTATATGGTTATGGAGCTAGTATCAGGCTTCAGTCTAGCTCAATTGATTGAGCGACACGAAAATAAGAGAGTCGATTATAAAGTTGCTGTGCCAATCTTTGAGCAAATTTGTCTGGGACTTGAACATGCTCATAAAAATGGGATTATTCATCGCGACCTCAAGCCCTCCAATATAATGTTGGTAGAGCGCGAAAACACAAATGATGTTATTGATAAGTACCATGTCAAACTGTTGGATTTTGGCGTTGCGAAAATTCAGTCGGATCAGAAAGTCACCACCCAAGGTGCTGTGGTTGGAAGTCCTCTTTATATGAGTCCAGAACAATCCCAGGGCGATGATTCGACCTATCAATCGGACATCTATAGTTTTGGCTGCTTGATGTTTGAAACTTTGTGCGGAGTGCCACCGCTTACTGGAAATACAATAATAGAGACTATTTGGAAACACAAGAATACTGCTCCGCCTTTAGTGTCAGAAATTTTGCCCGAAGAATTGGTGCCCAAAGGTCTGGTTGATTTAATTGATCACTGTTTGCGTAAGAAAGCAAGTGATCGTCCTATAGATGTCCAAACAATTCGGCAGTCGCTTGAGCAAATTATAGGCAAGAATTCTGGTGTTGTGCCGAATTTGCTAGAGCCTTTAGATAAGCACAAGCCCGCTCCAATCAGGCTTCCAGACTGGTCGCACAAAACTATGTTCAAATTTGTCGCCACTACGTCTGTGTTAGGCATCCTCTCTTTATTTTTTGTGGACCGATATTTTCAAAACACCAGCCTTTCTAAAAATGAGAAGCTGAACGATACAATTGCAAAGAAAGCAAGTGAGCCAATTAATCAGGATCTTTCTAGTCTGGTAGGCAAAAGCAAAAAGTTCGAGTACATAACATCGCACAGAGAAACTTGTGCAGAAACAATTGATAATACCTTAGACGAGGACTTTGCGGAGCTCCAGGGGACTTACTTTGTGGGTTTAAAAGTTAATCAAGGTAATATTACTGGTAGTGGCTTCAAATACATCAATAAGATGCCTTTGCATAAAATAGAGTTGAGAAGCAATACTTTTGATCCTAAATATTTTTCTGATTTGCTTCCGATTCAAACTTTGACAAGTCTGCGTGTTGAAAAAAACAAAGCAGATGCAAATATGCTTGCTCAGATATCTAAGTTTGAAAATCTGGAGCAGCTTACTATTTTTTCTGATTTGCTCGAAGATAAAGACTTTTCCATTCTTGCAAATTTGCCCAAGTTGAAAAAACTAAAATTGAGTGGGGACAGGTTAACCGATAATCTGCCTGATTATTTGAGCAATTTCAAGAAATTAGAAACTCTAGATTTAGAGAATTGCAAACTGATGACCGAAGATCTAGGGTCTAAAATTTGTAAGATAAAGACGCTCAAGTCGCTTGGTTTGCCTTGTAGTCAGACTAAAAAAAGTTTTGAGTCTCTCAAAGTACTTAAGCTCAAATATCTCGACGTAAGTGATTTAGCACTGGATTCAGCAGCTTTTGAATCACTTTGTTCAATGAAATCACTTAAAACGCTTCATATGTCGAACATCAAAATAGATGCAAAAGATTACGGTCAATTGAATCGTTTAAAACATCTGATTGAACTGGATTTGAGTTCGGAGAAAATCTGTAATCCTGCTTTGTTTGTAGCGCTTGTCTCAATGCCTGTAAAGCAAATCAATTTAAGTAAGTCAGAACTCAACCCAAGAATGTTGAATTTGCTCATTGATAATGGTGGGCTCGATAAAATAGACTTGCAAAATTGCAAAAAAATAGATAATAGAATCGTGAAAGAATTTCAACGGGTGTATGAAAAGCGCTGGAACCGTTTGATTGAAATTGAATCCGAAAAATCGGAACAAAGTAGCCTGGATCAATACAAGATTGACCCAGCTGTTTTTGATGTACCGCGCTGATATGGTTACGCTTCTGAGTTATTCTTTATTTCTACCAAACCAACGTTTTTCTGGCGCCATATAGCCCGAGTGTTACCAGTCAGTCTATTATTTTCAATGACACTATCAGTGATGCCTCCATTAGAAGAATCACCGCCTCCAATTGAAATACCAGCAAGGTGGTTTCTGACTAGATCGTTGTTTCTTACTGTTATACGCTCGGCATTGAGTCCTTTGCGCTCAGAAGCTATCTCTATGCCATAGTCAGAGTTTTGAACTCGGTTATTTTCGATTGTAATCTCCATTCCACCATCTACATAAATACCTGCGGCGGCTCTTTTATAGTTGTAACCGGGATTTGTCGCAGAACTTATGTTATAAACTTCGTTTCTAGCTATTAGACCCTTGCGTGCCCGGTCGTTGCCAGAAGATACCCGCTCTCCACCGATAACGTCGATTCCTATATTATTTGAGTTATAAATGCGATTGTCGGTTATTTTGAAATTTTCGACATTTCCGTTGATAACTACAGCTTCGCTCTTGCCCAGTTTGAGGTCGTGTACACTATTTCCGGCAATTTCGATGTTTTGAATGGGCTTGCTATTGCGCCCGTAGACAGCTATGGCATGAGCATTTGAATTGTTTTCTACGTGGTGAATATCATTGTTTAAAATGCGTATGTTTTGGCTATTGCCTTCTATTTGAATGGCAGAAGGCGTTGATTTTCCTTGAATATTTTTGATTTCAAAACCAGAGATAGTTATGTTCTGTCTGTTTTCAATCTTAATTGCGCCAAAAGAAGTGTCTACTCCGGCGAAGTCCATAACCGCTCCCTTTTCGCCTTGAAGGGTTATATTGTCGCGGTTTATTTTTAGGCGTTCTTTGTAGACGCCTGGCTCTACTTTGACTATGGCTCCTTCTGGCGCGCGGTCTATGGCTCGTTGAATACTTTCACCCTGGCGAACAGTGATTATTGGGCGATTGCGATCTTCTGGTCTATCGACTATTTGCGGACCTTCTGGAGGCTCTTGACTTTCGGTGAAGTCAATACCGTCGTCTTCCTCTTGAGGTTCGTATTGAGAAGGGGCGAATTGTGGTCGGTAATTAGGCACGAAGGGCGGTCGATATCCAGTCTGGAAGTCTTGGCGATACTGAAACTGGAACTGGTATTGTGGCGTAAAGTGGGCTTGATATTGCTGGAATTGAAAGTATTGATTATCTAAGCGAGACCCGTAAAGATTGGTCTCTAGACCGAATTGTGGGGCGGATTTAAGAGGGCTATAAGCGAATGGATTAAAATTAGGACTTGGGTTTGGGCTTAGATTTGCAGTTGAAACATCAAGCCTTGCCATCCTTACGCTTGCAAAAGGGTCGAAATCGTCTGTGCCAGTTTTGTCAGGCAGATCAGAAGGGTTGTTTGAGGCTAATTGCCGAGACTCGAAAGACTCATTTGCACTATGCAAGCTATTTTTTACTCCACCATTCGCCATACTGATTTTGCCCATATAAGATCTATTAGACAATGGTATTTCTCCCACATAGGCTAGATGCGCTACAAAAAAGTTAGCTTCAATGGGGGACTATTTAGTGTCTGGTGTTTTTCATGATAAGTATGAAATTGCCGGTGCTTTGCGCGAAACTGGCTTGTTGCTGAATGTTCTTGGCGAAAATCCATACGAAGCAAAAGCCTATTTGCAGGGGGCAAAAGCCGTTGAAAACACAAGTGAAGACATAGGCAAATTGATACGCGAAGAACGTTTGACCGAACTTTCAGGTATTGGTGACTCACTTGCGTCTTCGATCACTGATTTGTATAAAAATGGCGAAACCGCACTTTTGAGCAAGTTGCGCATGCAGCTACCTCAAGGGGCTCTTGAACTGTCACAAATTCGGGGAATGACCCTTGCTCGGATTAAAACCTTAACCGATATCGGAATAGACTCTAAATCGAAGTTAGAAAAGGCCTGTAAGTCTGGAAAACTCGCCAAGGTTAAGGGCTTTGGAATAAAAGTCCAGCGCTCTATCCTGGATCGACTCCAAAGTGCTGGACAGACAAAAAGCCAGACGCTTCTGGTTGATGCACAAGATATTGCACTCGAGTTTTTAGACGACTTGAAATCAAGCCTTAAAACCCAGAAAGTCGAGATTGTCGGTAAAATCAGACGCTATTATGGCGTTCATTCAATTGAAAAAATGGCTCGCGCTGCAATTAAAATGGGAAAAAAATACATGACTCTTACCGATCACTCCCCGACTGCGCATTATGCAGGTGGATTGAGCATCGATCGACTTAAGGAGCAATGGGAAGAAATAGATAGGGTGCAAGAAATGCTCAATTTCAAAATATTGAAAGGCACCGAATGCGATATTCTCGCTGATGGCAGATTGGATTATCCGGATCATATTTTGGAAAAATTTGATGTCATTATTGCAAGTATTCATTCGCGGTACCGCCAAGACGAAGAAGCAATGACCAGGCGTCTTTTGCGCGGTTTGAAAAATCCGCATTTCAAAATCTGGGGACATCCGTTGGGCCGGCTGGTCTTAAAACGGGACCCTATTCCTTGTGATGTGGAAAAAATTCTAGAAGCAATAGCAGATGCTCGCGTAGCAATTGAAATCAATGGAGACCCTTACAGACTCGACCTTGCGCCACAATGGACTAGAATAGCTCGAAATCTTGGGCTTAAATTTGTAATTTCGACAGATGCCCACTCGACTTCTAATTTCCAAAATCTAAGATACGGTATTCATTTGGCAAGACGAGCTGGCATATGCAAAAAAGATGTTTTAAATACGATGTCTGTTCAAAATTTCAAAAAAATAGTGAAGCCTGCTTGAATGGCTCCTACACAAGCCACTTGTTGATGAGAACTTGTAATGCATCAAGCATTATGGGTTTGAAAATATAATCGTCCATACCTGCTTTCAAACAACGATCCTTGTCTGAAACTGCAGTCATCGCAACAATTTTAGTACGTCTTCCAGTTCCTTCCTCCAGATTTCTGATTTCTTTAGTGGCAGTAACTCCGTCCATAATAGGCATCATTACGTCCATCAAGATGAGGTCAAACTCGCTTTCTTTAATCTTTTCGATTGCATCTCTACCATCGGTAGCTGTCTTGCCTGCATATCCGAGCTTTTTTAGCTGTTGAAGCGCAAGGTAACGCAGGTCATCATCATCTTCGACTACAAGTATAAGTTTGTCATTCATCAGTCGATTGTTCCTTGGCCGGTAAGGAAAACCAGAAAGTGGAGCCTTTGCCTTCGGTACTTTTAAGTCCGATTTCGCCTTGCATCAAAGTTGTGTAATGCCGGCAAATAGACAGTCCTAATCCAGTTCCACCAAATCTTCTGGTATAAGATGGATCAGCCTGAACGAAAGGATCGAACATCAAAGACTTATGTTCCTCTCTAATACCAATTCCGGTATCGGAGACCGAAAAGCAAACGCTATCGATTCCATTTATATCTTTGCGGTCTACTTTGATTCTGATTCTTCCGTGACTTGTAAATTTCACAGCATTATGCACCAAATTGTTCAACACCTGACGTACTTTCGTCTCGTCTGCGTAAATTCGCTCGGGAACGTTTTTGGTTATGATTGTTTCGATCGACAAGCTTTTTGCCTGAACCATTGGTGATACCAAACCGATGACTTCATCTATTACCGCTTTAGGTGAAAAATAAACATTCTCGGTTTTCACTTTTCCTGATTCTAGTTTTGAAAAATCTAGTAAGCTGTTCAATACATCAAGCAGTTTGCGTGATGAATTGAACATGCGTTGAGCCATTTCTGGCAGTTCATTACGATCGGGTTCGTGCATTAAAAGCTCAGCCAGTCCTATTAACCCGCTCATGGGTGTTCGAATTTCGTGCGAAATGGTAGCAACGAATTCGGTTTTGAGTCTATTTGCGCGCTCTGCTTCATCTCGTGCGTTTTCTGCATCTATCACTGCTTTTCTAAGCTCGAGTTCGGCTTTTCTTCGCTCAGTTAAATCACGTGTCACTTTCACAAAACCGGTTAGATGTCCGTCTTTGTTAAAAATAGCCGTGATTGAAACACTTGCCCAGAACTGACTTCCATCCTTTCGAACTCGCCAGCCTTCTTCTTCATACTGACCTTTGACTTTAGCTTGTTCAAGCTCCCATTGGGGGTGACCGCTTTCGACCGATTCTTTGGCATAGAAAGTGGAGAAATTTCTGCCGATTATTTCTTCTGAAGTATAGCCTTTGTGCCGCTTAGCGCCCTCATTCCAGGTGAGTATATTTCCCTCGGGACTCATTAAGAATATGGCGTAATCTTTGACAGCAGATACAAGCAGATTGAATATTTCCTCAGACTTTTCAAGCTCATGCTTGTTCTTTAGCGCTAACTTTTTTTCGGTCAGGTCGTGGACGAGCACTGCAAATCCAAGTGGATTGCCTGTCTCGGTTTTTAATGGATCAAATTTAAGACTGGCGAAAAACTTTTTGCCGCTCTTGCCAGTCAATTCACGCTCAAATATTGCCGAGTTTTCCCTTACGACCTCAGTTAGAATGTTTTGAGCAGATTCAATACTTTGTTTGTTTTTTTCAAAAAGAATTGAAAAATGCTTGCCGAAAACTTCTTCTTCGCTATAGCCCAAAAGGTTTTCACTGCCACTGCTCCAGGTTGTGATCATACCTTTTTCATCTAAGGCAAATACGGCTCTTTCGTGCAGAGAATTTACCAGGTGCCGCAGGAATAATTCCTGGCGTTGGTTTTGTGAACTTGTGAATGACGACATAAGAAAGCAGTATTACATAACGTACTTAATAAGACAACGAAAGGATTTTGAAACCTCGAGCAACTAAGGTAAGAGTGGTGACTTGAGTAGAGGTTTCGAATGCAACTTGTATCTTATCGTGGGCCAACTGAGCAAGGAGGTGTCTCAAACGCTTTGACTCAGATTGATATGCTGCAAAATCAATCGAGTAACTGGTTTTACATAGTCGAAGACCAATTATGGCTGAAAAGAAACGATGAAAGAAAACCGGTTTACAGGTTCGACAAATTAATTCAGAAAAATCACTATCGCTACTGCAACAATTTTCTCTGGCCGATACTTCATGATATGCCCGAACTTGCGAAGTACTCGCTTGTCGAGCGTCTACATTACAAAGTCTTCAATTCGTCTATGGCATTGAATCTTAAGCGTCCTGACTTTGTTGCGAGCGAGGCTTATTTTGTCAATGATTATCAGCTTGCACTCGTGCCGAAGTTTTTGAGCAGTACTCAAAATAAATATCTCTTTTGGCATATTCCCTGGCCAAAGAATGTTTTGCCCCAGCACGAAGAAGCATTATGTGAAATTGCCGAAGCTCTTTTGCAAGCCAATGTTATTGGTTTTCATGTGCAAGAGTATAAAGATAATTTTGAGCGTTTTGTAAGCACTCATTTTAATGGTCGAATTAGCGATACAAGATTGATAGTTGCTCCATTAGGAGTGGATAGTCGTTTATGGCAGGAGAATGCCAAACTTAGCGCTGAAAGTTTGCCAGACACTAAAGGTTTGCCTTACATCTTGAGTGTGGATAGAGTAGATTACACAAAAGGCGTCCGTGAGCGATTGTTTGCCATAGACTATTTTTTCAAAACTAATCCAGATTGGCTTTCTAAAGTGGTTTTTGTGCAACAGTGTGGACGTTCTAGAGATGGTTTGCAAGAATTTGACAAATATTGGCATGAGTGTCGAAGTCTCTTTCAGTCTGTAAACACTATACACGCTCGAAATGGATGGCAACCGATTCTCTGGACTGAAGGTCCTAGCGATTCTGTTGAGCTTGCAAGCATTTATGCAAATGCTTCGCTAATGCTCGTTAATCCTTTGAGAGATGGATTAAATCTAACTGCTAAAGAGTTTATAGCCAGTCAACAGTCGAGCCCAGGTGTGCTAGCTCTGTCTAAAGGGGCCGGAGTCTATAGTGAACTTGGAAATCATTGTCTTTCGGTTAAGCCGACTCAGGTTCATAGTTTTGCGCACAACATTCTATACGGTCTTCAAATGAGCGACCATGAAAAGAAAAAGAGACACAGACTTTTAAAAAATTGTGTGGTGGCAAATTCACTTTCGTCATGGTGGAAGAACTTTGTGGAAATCGAAAGCTCAATAATGAGCAGTAGCAAAAATCTGGACAACATAGAGAGGATATGCAGCTAATGAATCTTTTAGTCCGTTCTGACAATGAAAAGTATCAAAAAGAAGTAGACCAGGCTTTGTACGAGTTGGCTTGTAATCTGTATTTTGTCAAAAACGATATAAGGATGTTTTCTTTGTTAGAGCAGCGGTTCATGGATGCGTTAATAATAACTATCGATGACGAAGATGGCTTGCAGCAAGCCCGAATGAAAAAAATGATTGATAATTCTGAATTCGAAATTCCAGTAATTTGCGTATCAGGAAATTCGTCCGATTTTCACAAAGAGAGATTTAGACAAAAAATTGAAAAATTATTTTCAGGCATAAATAATGGCTCACATACTATTAGCTGAAGACGATAGATATCTTTGCGATGGACTCTCACGTTCGCTGCGCTTTTGCGGTCATAAAATTGATGTTGCTCTAACCGGGTATGAAGCAGAAGCCGCTGTGAGCGCAGTTGACTATGATTTATTAATACTAGATATAGGGCTGCCTTTCAAATCGGGCTTCGAAATTTTAACGTGGCTGCGCTCTATAGGTAAAACGCTTCCTGTTTTGATTTTGACTGCTCGGGATACATTAAGCGACCGTATTCGTGGGCTGGATCTTGGTGCGAATGATTATCTCTGCAAGCCTTTCGATATGGGCGAGTTAGAAGCGCGAATAAGAGCCTTGTTACGCAAAGAAAAATGGGACAATCAAACAAAAATTTTTTCTGGCAATCTTACACTCGATACTTTAGCAAATCAGTTTTTTATAGACGATGAAGTGCTTGAACTTACGCTTCGTGAATATACAGTGCTTGAATTTTTAATTCAAAAGAAGGGCAAGCTGGTGATGCGTGACAAAATGCTTGACTATTTATTTGACCTTGAGATGGATATCACCGGGAATGCGCTCGACATCATTATCTATCGCTTACGCAAAAAGATGGAAAAATCTACTTGCACAATAAAAACTGTGAAAGGACTTGGATTCATAATCGATAATAAATGAAACGCTCTATCCGACGACAACTTTTACTTTGGCTGCTCATCCCACTCTTGAGCCTATCCGCCTTCAGTAGCATTGCAGCATTTTGTATTGGTGAAAACCTTGCTCGCAGTATTTATGATCGCGAGCTTGTCAATTCTGCAGATTCGGTTTTAGCCAGGATAAAAATTAAAGATGCCAAAATTACAATTGATATGCCCGTGGCAGCATTATCAATTTTGCGTCACAACAACCAGGATGAGTTCTATTTTCAAATTCTAAGCGTCTCGGGACAATTCATTGCTGGGCATGACTTTTTGCCAATGCCAAAAATTGAACAGCTGGATCAGACTCCTCAATTCCGATTTTTTAAATTGAAAGAACGTCAGCTGAGAGCCGTAGCCTTTGTTGTTCCAATTCCTGAATCGAAAGCAGATGTTGATAAACTTATTGTGCAGGTAGCTGAAACTCGCAATACAAGAAAAGAACTTACAAATCAAATTGCTATGACAGTACTGGTAACTCAGTTTATTCTAATTTCTTGTGCTTTGCTCGCCGTTTGGATAGGTGTTAGACGAGGTTTAAAACCGCTCATCAGAGTCGAGGCGGCAGTCAGCTCACGTTCTCCAGGCGATTTGAGTCCTCTTGAAGTCGACGAACCAAGTGAAATACGGACACTTGTAAATGCGCTAAATAATCTTCTTCATCAATTGAGCGAGGACGTTGAGCTGCAAAAACGATTTATCGCTAACGCCGCTCATCAATTGCGCACGCCGATTGCAGGACTCGGAACCTATAGTGCTTTAGCGCGCAAGCTGGCGAAAGATGATGAACTAAAAGACGTGTTAACAGAGCTTGATTTGGGAATTTCTCGAATGGGCAAAGTTGTGGGCAGATTACTCATGTTAGCCCGTTCTGAACCAGGTGCTTCGTCTACAAGACAAATGAGCGTCGTTGATTTGAATAGCGTTGTTTCTGAGGTTACTGCAGCTAGTGTACCTGAGGCAATTAAACAAAAAATTGATCTCGAATTTCATTCTACAAGCGAACCAGCGCTGATTTATGGCGATCCTGGTGGAATTGAGGAGCTTGCTGCAAATCTCATCGAAAACAGTATTCTGTATACTCAACATGGTGGGACTGTTTCGATTGAAGTTGCAGTTCGCAACGGAACAACGACATTGACTGTCCAAGATGATGGACCTGGAATTCCGCAAGAAGAGCGCGAGCGGATTTTTGAGCGCTTTTACAGACTGCCAGGCACTGAAAAACCCGGCACCGGACTTGGACTTGCCATAGTAAGAGAGATAGTGTCATCTCACAAAGCAAAAATAGATGTACAATCTGGCTCTAGTGGACTAGGCTCTGCTTTTAAGGTGAGTTTCGACACTTATAAATCTAAAAACTGATTTTTTCTATAGAGTCAATTTCATCCTGACTCAATTCAATTTCTTTTGCTTTGAGGTCTTCAAGCATATGTTTTTCGCTAGTGGTACCAGTTAATGGGAGCATCCCAACAGACATCGAGAATTTGAAAATTACTTGTGCTGGTGTGGCATTTTGTCTTTGTGCAATTTGCATTACAAAAGGATGATTGAGCACTTGTGGATTAGCTGTAAGCAAAGAGAAACCCTGATAAGTTGCTCCTATTTCTTTGCAGATCTGGCGCACCTCATAATCCCATCCTGTCATGGCATAGCATCTGTTTTGCACCATCCTTGGTTTCACTTTTGCCACAGTAGCCAGTTCGCGTAGTTGATCTGCAGATACGTTGCTACAGCCCACCATTTTGGTCTTGCCTGCTTCGAATTGTTCTTCGATACCCTGCCAGACTTGCCAGTCTTCTTTGCTCAGACCTTGTCGATAATGAGGTCCGTGCAATACATAAGAATCGATATAATCGGTATGTAAATGTTCAAGAGAGCTGTCGATTGATTGTCTCACTTGGGTTTTCAAGTCTGCTTTAGGGTCATAAGGCAGTCTGTGGTCCTGTCCATCTTTAGAAGTAAACTTAGTTTGTATGAAAAACGATTCGCGTTTGGCACCAGATTTAAAAGCTTCGTTCAAGGCTTCACCAACGAGTACTTCGTCATAATGCTTTTTTTGATTAGCGGTATCAATGGCGGTGAACCCAGATTTGATAGCCAGTTTAACCAAACGAGCCGTATCGTCTTTTTTCCAGGCCGTGCCGTACATAATTGTTGGTTCAGAGCTCACTTTTCTCACCTCTTTGACGAGCAATAATCATACTCCTCGTGAACCTTTTATTTCACTTGATATCGGTGGATGAAAAGGGGGTTTCGGGTAAGGTATACTTTTTCTTGCCATTCCCGAATCGGTCAGATAATGCACTCTCGCGCGTCTGCTGAGTTAATTAAGCAATTCAATGAGCTTCGATTCAAAATCGAAGAAAACGTCAATCAAATTCTTAATCGCTCTTTTGAGATTGAAGGTGATCCAAAAGTCGCAAACGACGTAATTTATCTTGATTATGTACGTCTTGTAAGTTACATATCGCTGCGTAAAAGTCTGACTAATAAACAGTGGGCGTTTCTTTTCGACATTTACGATGCAATTGATATTGAGGGTGGCAAGTGCGGGCTGCAACTTCAAGAACATATCGAATATTTTAGTGAGACAGCGCAGACCCTTGCAGCATCTGAGGAGTTTAAGAATTCACTTCCACACAGGGTCATAGACGCCCTTAAATCCTACGACTTGAAGAATCGATTGAATCAGTCGCTAAAATGGCGAAACTTTTTGTGTAAGGTTGTAAGCGAAGTTTTGACTGTGGTCGAAAAGCCTGGTCCTGAGGACCTTGACCTTACTCGTCAGTTTGAGATTGAAATGGAAGAGGTCTTGAACTGGACCAAACCAGGTAAACAGTACCTTCATTCAGACGGAAAAAGTCTGGTGCTTGAAACCAAAAATTTGTTTGCCACCTTAATGCCACCACTTTTTCAAATTAGCGATAGGATTGGTGATGTTTCTAAATTCAAAGAACCATGCCTTTTCCTGCGCAATAAACTTGCCGGATTTTGTGTAGGACTTATTTATGTCGATCACATCATTCACCCACAAGAAATCAATCTCATTTGTGACATGGCTCCGGTCTTTGGACTTTATGGCTTTATGTCGACAGAGGGATACATAAAAGACTTGCTAAAGTCGAAACAATATCCATCGCCTACACCTGATGAATTCGATGATCTGGTTCTCGCTCTGCAAAATTATGACAAAACTTGCGGGTCCGAACTGGCTTCCACTTTTAGAACTACTGTGTTTCGAATGGCAAACTTAATGTTTAAGGCTGATTCGAGCATAAGTCCCGAAGAGGAAGCTTGGCTTAAAGAATTTCAGGCTCATCTTTATCCTGAGGCCGGCGGACTTAAAGATCCATCAACTTTGCCTGATACTATTCTCAATACCAAAGTGTCTCCTGCAAGCGCTGCGGCCGCCGAAACTGAAATTGATCCAGGTCAGTCTAAACCTTATAAACGCACAGGCAATACTGGCGTTTTCATCATGCCCAAAACGCTCGACAATGCAATGGGTCAATTAGAAGGACTCATCGGTCTTGATGATGTCAAAAAAGACGTTAAACAACTGGTCAATTTTATTAAAGTACAAATCATGCGCGAAGAAAAGGGTCTATCGGCTTCACCTATTACCCGCCATCTTGTATTTTCTGGAAATCCAGGGACAGGCAAAACTACTGTTGCGCGAATCATCGCCGATATTTATCGTGAGCTTGGAGTTTTAACCAAAGGACATCTGGTTGAAGTCGACCGCTCAGTGCTTGTTGGTGGTTATCTCGGTCAGACTGCCATACAAGTGAGTGAACAAATTGAACGTGCGTTAGGTGGTGTTTTATTTATAGATGAAGCTTACGCTCTGGCTCCCGAAGGCGCAGTCGACCAGTACGGGCAAGAAGCGGTCGATACTCTAGTTAAGCGAATGGAAGACCATCGCGAAGATCTGGTTGTAATTGTGGCAGGATATCCGGACAAGATGGATAACTTTATTTCCTCGAATCCAGGCCTCAAATCGCGCTTTAATAAGTACTTCAACTTTAGCGACTATACGCCCGAGCAATTGCTGGAAATATTGGATTCGTTTTGTGTCAAAGGCACATTTGTTTTGACCGATGACGCACGAGAAGTTGCGAAGAAAATCATGGAGCAGCTCTATTCTAAGCGCGATAAGAGCTTTGGAAATGCTCGTGACGTGCGCAACATCTTTGAGACGGCAATTAATTTGCAGGCTAATCGGATTGTAGATTTACCTCAAGTAGACGAAAAAGTTTTGACCGAAATTGTGGCAAGTGACTTAGAGCCAATTAGAGAAAAAATCTAAAATGTCTGTGTTTCCCCCGCTGGAATAACAGTATGTTTGGCTAGATATTTTGCTTACCCGGTGTAAGTATTTCACCGCAGCTCAAAAACGAGTCACACAGCCTGTTTGCCTTGATTTGCTTGACATGACAATTTGGCACCGTCTGGATTTCATCATGCTACAGACCAACTATACAAACCGCACTCTGAGTCTGGCTGAACAAAGGAATGCGTGTTTTCACCTTTTTTGTACTAGGAGTACTATAAATGAAAAAAGCTGTAATGTGTATTGCAACATCGGAAACACAGGCCCGCGAAATTGTAGATGCACTCAGAATGAGCGGTTTCACCGATTCTGATATGTCGGTTTTGATGGCTGACAAAACAGGTTTGAGAGATAGTGGC
This sequence comes from uncultured Candidatus Obscuribacterales bacterium, assembly GCA_964572515.1. GTDB lineage: Bacteria > Cyanobacteriota > Vampirovibrionia > Obscuribacterales > Obscuribacteraceae > Aved-18. Next base: position 222,440 of record CAZNEW010000004.1, read on the forward strand.
TATGAAAAACACAGCAAAGCTCCTGAAGGCACCGCAACTGGTGCAGCAGCTGGAGCCATTGCTGGCGGTGCTTTGGGTTGGATGGCAGGGATTGGCGCACTAGCTATTCCTGGCGCTGGTCCTTTTATCGCTGCTGGTCCTATCATGGCTGCACTTGCAGGTACTGCTATAGGCGGTTCTGCTGGCGGTGTTACCGGTGGTTTGATTGGCTTGGGCATGCCCGAGTACGAAGCTAAACAATTTGAAGGCAAATTAAACGAAGGCAATATCCTTATTTCGGTTCACACCGAAAATGGTGAGCAATCTAAACGTGCCGAACAAGTAATGAAAGGCAGTGGCGCTAAAGACATTGCTTGTAGTGGCGAAGAGTCTGTCAAAGGCAGAAAATAAAGTTTTGCCTGATTCCTTTTTTGTGGCATCAGGCATCCAATTCTCATGCAGATGAGACCCCGGGAAGAAGCATCGAAAGGTGCTTCTTTCTAGTTGTAAAACGGTAGCCAAGCGATCATCGCTGAAGTAACTCTAGTAGAATTCTTGTAGTAATCGAGCAGTTGAGGTAATCATGTCACTTTCGAGAATTCAAGAAGCGGTCGCCAACAAAAAAATGATTTGCCCAAAGTGCAAGAAGCCGGTTCAGAAATTTGAAAAATATGCAGAAACTATTGACGCTGTTCGCGATGGATTCAACGTTCAGGAAATTGACTCTCATTCCTCACGCGTGACCTTGATCTGCAACAACGATGGCTGCGATTGGAAAGAGCGCACCGAATACTGGGATAACTACATCGACGAATAGTCTTTAACTTATAGCAGCTTCTTCACCATGGGTAAAAGCCCAGTATACAAGTCGTTTTTTGGGTTGTGTCCGGTCGAGTCGCAACGAAGCACGAAACCTTTATCTACCAATTGAAACCCTGGTATCATGTTGTAGGTAGCAGTATTAATCAAGCTGCTGGTGCCAACTAACACAAAACGATTTGACTTATTCTCCAAACGAAAATGTTTTGCCCAGAGCTTTGCATCTTGTAGAGATGGCGCTTGCATCGATTGGTTATAAAAAATAATTTGTACCACAACAATTCTTGGGTCGTAGGGTGAAAGTCCTTGCTGGCTAAGCAACTCGTCGATAGATGACATACCGATTTGAGGTACTACCCCACTCAAGCCGCCGATGCCATTTTTGCCGGCGCCAGAAAACGCCTGGCACCCAGGACATGTCATTCCGACCGGTTCGATGAGAAGAACTTTTCCTTTTAGATTTGAAAGCGTGATTTGTTTGCCGTCGTAATTTACTAAAGACAAATTAGGATAGTAATATCCTTCGCGAGGTGGCCAGAAAACGGGAAAGCCTTTATACGCAGGTTTATCTTTTGGATTTGCTTTTGTTGACTCAGTCGTAAGTGCGAAGTTCAAGAGCGTAAGCAAAGAGACTATGGAAATTTTGGCTGACTTTATCGAGAACAAACTGGTCCCCTCATTTCGAATTCGAGTTCTCTTGAAACTTCTAAAGCTCTTTCTGCCCCGGCGTATCGCTGTACTAACCAGAGACCTAAATCTAGACTAGCAGTAATGCCGCCCGCTGTAATGATATTTCCATCGTCTACAACGCGTGCATGAGTTGCGATGGCATTCATACTGCTTAGGATATCGAAAAATTTTTGATTTGTAGTTGCAGGTCTGTTGTCCAATAAGCCTGCGCGCCCTAAAATCAGTGAGCCTGTGCAGACTGATGCGATCACTCGGTCTTCCATTTTGTTGAACTTGCGAGCTATTTCTAAAATATCACCGCGATTGGCTTCTACAGAAGCTCCAGCTACGGTGCTCAACCATTGACCACCCGGAATAATTAGAATGTCTGGAACATTGTTTAAATCGAATACACCAGCAGGAATAATTTTGACACCAGATGCAGTGGTGACAAAATCTTGATTGCGGAAAGATTTTAGCTGTACTGAAAATGAAGCTAGTCGCAATGCTTCCAAAACGCCAAAAACGTCCATGTCATCAAAGCCATCGTATATAAGGATTTCAAAATTAACATTCATTGTTTCAAAACAGTATACTTGAGTGTAAATTGGATTTTTATATCTTTTTGGTCCTTATATAGTTTTGGAGCCGGATTGGATTTCTCCACCGCGCTCTTAAATGCTGCAAATCGTTCGCTGTGTCTATCAGGGGTAGTAACTGACATTTGACCGTTGTTTTTGACAGAGATTAGGATCGTTTCAACGTAGGAATTATTTTCTTTCGGAGGGTTCAAGTTGTCGTGAATTCGTTTATCAAGAAGTTTGATATATTTTTTGTAGAAAACTTCTGGTTTCTCATCGTAGTTCAATGACTCTTCGGGTTCATGTGGTAAAAGTTTTGGAGGAAACAAAATATCGTGCAATTTCTCGTAGGCGGCGCACAACTCTACCCAGGCCGCTACGTTGTCGCCACGAAGAATGGCTTTACCACTTAGTCCGCATCTGTCGAGAGGGCTGTCTGGATTGAGTTTTAGCACTCGGATGATGCCTTCTAAGTTGTAACGAGTAGTCTTGTTAGTCGGGTCATTGAAGTAAGATGTTTCCATAAGATGCAGGCCACCTTCGGCACTACCTTTTTCGTAAACATCCAAACCTTTGTTATTGATTGCGATGGCAAGATTTGAGCGTGCCATTAGATAGTCCGGATCCATTGCAGTAGCTTTCTTAAGGTAAGCAATTGCCTGATCAAATTCTCTTTGTTCCAGGTATTTAACACCAATATTATTGAGTTCAATTACTTCTTTAGATTTATTATGGTCCAAGGCCAAAGCCGATGAGGACAGTAAAAGCAATAGGAGAGCTGTTATGGAAGTAAATTTAGTAAAAGTCTCTTTCATTTCCCTCGTAGCGAACTTCGTTTTGTTCCCTGGTGTGTGTGAATGAAAAATGCAAAAGTCGACTTTTTTGTCTTTGATAGAGTGGTTTTAGCTTGGTGATCGCGCTTCTGGTTTTTAACACTACTTTGAGCTTAGCATCTTTGCTTTGCCAGTCAGTAGAATACAATGAAAATTTTCTTGCAGTGATATGTGCATTCACATTGAAAACAAATGGCTCCAATTTTGATTCAGGATTCCATGCGGACTGTAATTGGGAAGCGATTTCATTGCCATAAATTCTGTAGAAATCATCTTCGCTTAAGCCTTTATCGATGTTTAGTTTCTCTGCTGTAATTTCGATTGCTTCTTGAAACTCAACAAAGAATGCTTCGATATCTCCTCTCAAAATTGCTTGATTAGCCAGATTAACTCGGTCGCAAGCTGAGTGAGGATTGAAACCTAGTCTTTTGAGTAAAGCATTTTCGTTTTCGAAAGATTTCTGATTAGACGGATACCAATATATTGATTTCTCAAGCAAATGCAGCGCTTCTTCTGTTTTATCGTTTTGGACCAGCAGCAGGGCTTGATTATTGTAGGCAATGCTTAAGTTAAGGTGGGCTATTTCATAATTGGGAGAGATTTGAATTGCTCTTTGGAGCAATTCTACTGCCTCATTCATTTTTCCTTTATTCAAGTTATTTACGCCTCGATTATTCAAATCAATCGCCTCGCTTGGCGTATCTGTATATGCGCAAACACTTTCAGTCTGCATGAAGAATAGTGGTATCAGTGCAAAAATAGATGCGTAAAACTTGCTCATTAAAGTCACAGGAGAATCTTAGGTTACTAAGATTCTCTCCTGTTTGTGACTATTCGACTAGCGGGTTTTGACTAGGCCGCCAAAATATCTGGGTTCTGTTTTTGATTGTCTGTTGCTTTGCGTACGCAAGACACAGCGATCGATAATTTGGCTCTCTGCACTACGTATGGATTTTCATCTTCTGCAAGTAAAGCAAGAATCTCGCAAGGTAGATTGAAATTCTCTGCCATGGCGTAGCGAACATCTGGGTTCTGGTCGTTAGCCAAAGCGGACTGCAACATGAGAGGCAAATTGTGGTTATAGGTCAAAGCAACTCGTACTTCAAAGCTTTCGTCGTTTGCTAATTCGAAAAGTGTTCCAAGCGGAGTGCTCGAGTTTTCAGCTACGCGGGAACGTATATAGACGTCTTGCGAGTGTGATAGTCGGCGAAGTTCCCCAGGGGCGGTCTTGTAGTTTCCAGCCCTCAAATATTTTTGCTGGCGTTCGTTCAACAAGTTCATAGTGTAATCTCCTTTTAGTAGACCGGTCGGTTGGTGTGGTGTGCGCAGGTAGGTCGAGCAAATACAATTTGCTCTGTTTTCAGTTTTTAAGTTCGAAACTTTTTAGGCTTTGATCAAATCATCAATCATGATGTTGATGAAGTTATCGAGCGGTTCGATTCGCTTCAAAGTTTTTGCCATCATGACTGCTCCAGACAAAGCACTCATAAATAAGTCGGCAAGCTCAGCGGCGGAATGATTGGTTTTGATTTCGCCTGCTTTTTGCCCATCTTCAATACATTCAGTGAATAAATCCAGACGTTTAGCTACAACAATTGAAAGTTCCTTTCGCAGTACTTCGCTCTGGTCGGACATTTCCTGGCTCAAGTTGCCGATGAGACAGCCTTTGCGACAGGCTTGATCATTCAGTTTGTTGCGTGCTTCATTGGCATATGTCCGCAAACGCTTGAGGGGAGTGAGTTCTTTGTTGCCTACGGTGCTATTGAGCTGAGCTGTATAACAATCATCGAAATGGCGAATGATCTCAACTGCATAATTTTCTTTGCTATCGAAATAATGATAAAAGGAGCCTTTCGGGACATTCAGCGCGCTCAGAATCTCCTGAATGCCGGTATTGGAGTAACCTTTTTCAAGCATTATGTCCATGCCGACTTCGAGCAAAGCGACTCGTGTATCTTGTTTTGTAGCTGTTTTAGCGCCCATAGCTTTGAGCTCCATTTTCTTATCTTTTTAATTATAGACTCTGTGAGTTTGGTTTGGTCGAAAAATAGTCGGTCTGTTGGGTGAACTAGTCTTCAATAATCCTAGAATAGACTGGTCGGTCTATTTTGTCAACTAGCTGAGTCTTTACTATTAAACGTGACATTTGGGATAGAATAATGCGGTTTCAAACTTGAGGGCTTTATGACTTGGATTAAAACCGTTCGTCCAGAAGACGATCCAAGGCTCATCGAAGCCATGCAGGCTTCTCATAAGCTATATCCCCAAGAGTATTCGACTCCAATTCCGGAGCTGGTCGAAAAGGAAGGGGAAGCAGCAGCTATCGTGCGCTCCCATAGCTTAATGCCTGATGTTTTGAAGCACGCCTTTTCTACTTTTGGGGCATTGATGAATCCGGAGCTTCCCCTCAAGCGTCGGCAACACGAGATGATTGCCGCTACAGTTTCATCATTAAATGATTGTTTTTACTGAGTGACTTCTCACGCAGAATTCCTGCGTCGTGTGACTCTGGATGAGGCATTATCTGAAGCGATTAAAAAGGATTTTCGCACTGCTGATATCACGAGTGAAGAAAAAGTGATGCTGGAGTATGTTGAGAAAATTACTTTGAGACCGGCTCGAATCACAAGCGAAGATATTGATGCCTTGCGAAACGCAGGGTTTGATGACCTTGCCATACTTCAAATAAATTTGATTGCATCATGGTTCAATTACATAAACAGGGTTGCAGACGGTCTTGGCGTCGGGCGCGACTGATGCTAATTAGTGCACAGTCACTGTAGATTGCACAACTCCTGTAAGAGGGAAAGTACTGACACCTTTTACAGTAACTGTTTCAGGAATTAAGCCCGGTATGGCTGCGGGAACTTTGACTCTCAAGGTAGTACGAACTGTGACAGTGCCACTATATGTGCCACCAAACGGGCCGGGTGGCGTGAAATTCATCACTTCGATGTTGTCTAAGAAAGGACCGCTCAAATAGCCTTTAACCATGTTTCTTCCATTTGCACAAATTTGAGAGGCACGCAAAAATAGCGGACCTTCAGTCTGCGGACCTTGTTTGGGAGGTAAGAGCAAGGATGCGGCTCGAGCAGCGTCGCGAGAGAAGGTTTGATTGGTTTGATATCCAGCATAAACTATTATCAAATCGAATATTAAGAAGAAAATCGGAATAAGGGCGATGAAACAAATGATGATTTCAGCCGACACGCTTCCCTTGCATCTCTTCATACGCCAAGACCTTCTGGATGTTCGACTATTCCCGTTGCCTCATAAACTGATGGTACAGTTACCCACCAGAAAATTGGCTTGATTTGACATTCTCCGCGAACCCTATATCTGTAGACCTTGTTTGCAGGATCTATTGCACCACTTCGGTCATGAACGGTGAAATTGGTTTCGCCGGTTGGAGATTCTTCTACTACCAATATAAGTTTGCCGTTTTGAATGCCACCAAATTGTCCAAGCGGACCACTCAGGGTTGAAAGATTCTCATTCACTCGAGTTTGGGCTAAAGTGTAAGTGCCTGTTGCTGCTGCTTCGCGAGCGGCGTGCTGAGCGCATAAAGCAAGTGTGCCAATTCCAGCGCCAAAACTAAGACAAGAAAGCATAATTGCGATAAGCGGAATAGCAATTAAAAGTGCTGGACCAAATTCAGCTATATGTTGACCTTTAGCTGAGCGATTCATGGTGCACTTTCCTGTTTGTAAAAGATATCAAAACAAAAATGCTCAAAAATACAGATAAGCCCAGGATAAATGACCATGTGAACATGGGCTGTACTACTAGATTTGCGAACTGCGAGTAATGATAAGCCATTATTTTGCCTGCCATTACGAAAAGGTAGTAATTGGAAGGAATATTTTCGCTCCATATCGAACGCGATATTAAAAAGGAGCATACAGCGATCGCGATGCTTATGAAAAATGGTTTGCGCATCCACAAAGGTGCAACACGCGAAAGTTTGAATAGAGCCAGACTAGTTAACGGAGTCAAAATATAGAAAGTGGCGTCGAATAGCTGACGCATATTCTCAAAACGACCTCGAGACATAAAGACTCGCTGACTATAACAAACGCATCCAGGATCTGTGCTTTGCCATATATAAAGGATGAAACCATAACTAACCAGGCATAATGACACAAAGGTGCCTAATCCAATAAAGAGAAGGAACTGTAGAATCCACCCTATTTTTTTTTGCTTGAGATCGTCTACAAAACCATTCATTGCTTTTTAGATTGTTCGTACAAACCTTGTGTTTTCATGCAGTCTTTGTATCGCTGACTATCTTTACCGTCTACAAATTCGATCATCTTCAATTTTTCTTTGCTTGCCATTGTGGCTACTCTCGTGTCTCCTTTCATGAAAGCTGCTGCCTCCAGACTTTGGAATTTGGCAACAAGAGAGTCAGCAAGACTCACCGCTTGCGGATTAGATTTTCCGCCCTGGATTGTACGCAAACCTGCTTGAGCATAATTTTGAACTGCTTGTTCTGTGAGTCCGCGCAATTCGCAGTCTTTTCCCAATTTCCAATATCGTGTTGCTGTTTTAGAGTCGTATTTTTTCAGTTCTTGCGCATTTAATTGATTGTCTTGAGAAAAAGCAGGTAAAAAAAGGCTTTGCAAGGAGACAAGACCCAAGCAGCCAACGGCTAAAGCAAGGTTTTTCATTCTGGAATTAGTTCTCCTTGTATATCTGATTTGGGTGTCAAATCTGTTGGACAATTAATCTTATTCCAATAGATTTGTTGGGTTTAGGCCTTCACAATAATACAGGCTTTAAATTATTATTAAGCATGATTAAGGTTTGTGTCTAGTGAAACTTGTCTTGCGGCGCATCCTTAAAAACCAAGCATAAATCAGAGGTTAGCACTTATGAAGAGTAAGAGCGTGTCGACTACATTTATATTGCGGTCCAAACGCGGAAGCATGGTACTACCTATTGCAATATTTCTGGGTGTTATATTGCTCGCCGGATTGATATTCATTGTGTTTATGCAAATGACGTCGCATCAGAAGCAGGCTCAGACAGCCGTTGATGCTGCAGCTCTTGCAGTCGCTAAAGAACTTGGCAAAGTAACCATTTCAGATCCCGGATTGGGACGAGTAGGAGTGGTTGATGACTATTCAAATATGGGTTTAGCGGGGCGTCCGGTTTACGGTGTTAACACGGTTATGGCACGCTGCAGGCTTGATTTAATTATTGCTCGCCGACTCAATAACACCACTATGGAATTTTTGGTAAAAGACGATTCCAAACTGCTTGGTGGAGCTACAAGACGCTTAAACAATCTTTTGTGCTCAGCAAATGGACCTGGCGTTCTTAAATATGAGGATGCAAGTGGCGTCAGTAAGACTGTAAATTTAGCTCAAATTGCTGCCGATGCCTATAATTCAAGCGGGCTGAGACCGGCCAGTGTTGAACCAGTTACTGCAAACGACATTACTATTGAAGTAGGTCGGACAAACAGTGCCGGTGTGACGAATATCCCAGTCCCCAGTCCTTTGTCTCGTGCAGAGGTTAACGTTCTTACAAATGCAGCTAAAGTCAAACAAGGCTTGGCTGAGCAGACTTTTTATAGATCCAACATTCCAGTACCAGTTACTGGAAGCGATTATAAGTTTGTTTTTTCGCAAGTTGGAGAAACAGTTGCACTTATAGATCGAGCAAGTTTCACGCCTGCCACTCCTGAAGTTGCTTCTGGCTCTCCAATTATTTTTCCAACCACAGTTCGCGTTACGGTTAAAGAGAAAGTCCGGGCTGTAGCTGGAGGGGACGGAAAGAGTCTTGAATCAAAGCCCACTGAAATCAAAAAGGAAATAGCTTGCGCTTGTGCTGGTAACAGAAGAATCACACCTACAGCAGGAATTTTCCGACTCGAGTTTCCTCAAGGAGTTCCTGCTCAAGATAATGGTGTCAAATTCGATACTATTTTGAGTTTGATGAATTCGTCAATGCTCCCAGCTGATGCGGGTGCCACTACGATGCCACCATCAAGTGGATGGAAAGGCAACGGTCATTATTTCACTGCTAGAAACGGATCCTTCCCTGGCAGTGGTTCTATTGCTCGATCCGACGTTGCAGGTAGACGTTCCGATAATCCAAGCATTGCGCTTGCATTCTTTGTCTACGACTGGTTGCGAAATGAAAGTCTTAGACCCAACGTCGATGCTGTCTACAATGCGATGCACACCAAACTGCGTGGTAGTGATTTGATTAAAGATCAAGTCATTACTCAAAATGTTGATTTCTTGATGCAGTCGGCAGTAGCAGCTGAAACGCCAAACCCTGCCTGTAATGTATTTGGTGGAATTTTTGCACTGATTCCAGATAGCGATAAAGCAATGAATGCAGGTAACGACCCGCGTTCGCTTAATAACTTCAATGATATGACACGCAACATTTATCTTGATCAGGCTATGGTCTTTCGTATGCAGGCTACTGTTCCTCAGCAATTAGCCTGGGCTCCGCCATATACGATGGCTCACGGAAAAGGCAAAGACGATCGTCCAACAACTACTGATGGAAATCCTATCTCTGAGTTACTTGATTTCAGAGAAGACCTAATCAAAATGATGCAACTCGGTCGCGATACTGCTGTTGCCGGCGGCGAAGTAGCTAGAGAACAAGCCGATGTGATAGCCAAGATAGTGGCTGAGATAGACGCTATTGTGGACAAGCAAAATGAAATTTCAGATCAGATGCAAGATGCCATCAATAGCGGCAATATGAGCGAATACCAGTCTCTTCAACAAACCTGGAACGACTGGGAAAATAAGCGCAGAGCCAAGATTGCTGAAATGCAAGAACCTACACGCAAGTATAATCGCGGATTGATTGCATATGCTTCGGGAGTTCGGGCAATCAATCTTGGATTGGCCATAATAAACAATCTTCTTGCTGTAACCGCTCTTGGTGTCGACAAGATAGAGAATCTTTATTATCACATAGCTGGAAACAACGACTTTTTCCCACCTTCTCGTTCTGCCACAGTGGCTGAAATCATGGGGACTGGTCCAGCCAATACAGCTCAAAATGCTAAGGCTGGTGGTGATAAAGATTGGCTTGGCTCGCCATTTTTTGTTAAGAATTTAAGCAGTGCTTCAATGCCAAACTGTCCGGATAGTGTCATTCCAACAAGTCAATCGCGAAACTTCAAGATGACTACACAAGGTGATGCATCTAAGGGCGATGGTGGCGGAGTAATTCTTCTAAGTATTGGAGATGAAGTGCCAGTTCCAATCAAGCCAATAGTCCTGCAGAATATCGAATCTGCTGGAGGCTTCAATAATTGGGCAAGGCTATTAGACCCTGCTAGCAAAAATAATTTTGCTCAGGTGACTGGTATTAGTTCTTTGTTGGAAGATCAAATTCAGTATCAATCACTCAATATCTATGCCGAACCAGACCCTGTTGATAATCGTTTGGTTATTGTCTGGTCAGTAATGGGACAAAACAATGTGAGGAATCAAGGTGGTGCGGATGTTCGAAATCCGGATCAGGAGGGTAATTCACTTGACTGTAGCATGGTAGATACAGGACTTGATAAAGCTCAACAAGCATGCCGAAATGAAGCAGTGCGTTTTCAAATTACATCTCCATTGCTTATAGTTCCACCGTTCCCTCCAGTTGAGATACCACCTGCTCCGCCTGGATTGCCTCCAGTGCCTTCGCCTCGTGTACCTCCAGTACCACCACCACCACCGCAATCGCACTAAAGAATGAATTTCAAAACATTTTTTAGATACCGTTTTGTCGTGTATTTGACTGCTATCGGCTTTAGTGCCTACGCCATCATGTGGTTATTGAACAATTGTTCAAGGCCTTCTGACGAGGGAAGTTTTGGAGGTCCTGTCATTGGCTTGACGCCGGAACAAAATCGGAAATTTTTTCTTGCTAAAGCCTTTTTTGAAAAGAAATTCACTCCTCAGGAAGGACTTGGTCCTCTCTTTAACGAGCGAAGTTGCGCTGCATGCCATGGCGATCCAGATGAGGTGGGCGGTGAAGGTCGAGATTTGTCTAGTACGAGCATTATGAATTTTGCCCGGCGAGTCCCCAGCTCAGAGGTCGCCCAAAAGCCGCTGAAAGAGGTAATAGCTACACTTGGTAAAAAAGATGTTGATTTCTTTTTGACCCAGGGTGGTCCATCCTTGCAGCGACGATCGGTGACGACAGAATTTCCAACTATCTATCCGTCTGATGTTCAGATTGACTTTGAACAGATTCCGATAGACGCGGAACTACAATCCAATCGTCATGCTCAGATAATTTGGGGTGCTGGCTTTATTGATAATATCGCAGATGGTGACATCATCAATAATGCCATGCGAGAAGTGCAAGAAAATCCGGATCTTGCTGGTCGTCCAATCTCTGCAATAGACAGATTCACGGAACTTCCAAGGGCTGCGCGCTTTGGTTGGAAGTGTCAGCAAATAAATTTACTTAGTTTCAGTGCTCAGGCAATGAACATAGAAATGGGCATTACAAGCTATCTTCAACACACAGAAAACACACCGACTTATCTAGGTCAGCTTCCAATTAAGGCTCAAAGAGTGTTACCACCGACTCCAAATGATAATGGAAAGATTTTACTTGCTCTGACCTATTTTCAGTCAACTTTAGCTCCTCCTCCTCGTGGACCAATTACAGAGCAGGTTAAGCATGGAGATGAAATTTTTCATCAATTGCGATGCGATGTTTGTCATATGCCAGATGCTAAAACGGTTTCGAAAGTGAAATTGCCAGATCCTGAGAGTCCGTTGCCAAAAATTAGATATATAGATTGCGAAGCTTTGTCGAACAAGACCTTCCATCCTTATTCTGATTTTTTAGTACATCAAATGGGACCTGAGCTGGCTGATGGTATACCGCAAGAGGGCGCTCGTGGTGGAGAGTGGAGATCGGCTCCATTATGGGGACTTTCGCGCAGAAGGTATTTCATGCATGATGGAAGAGCTAAGAATATTGATCAAGCAATAGAAATGCATGGCGGTCAGGCATCATCCGTACGTGATGAGTGGAAGAAACTCTCGAAAGAGGATAACGATGCTCTGCTTGCCTTTTTGAAATCGCTCTAGAAACAGAATTGTCAGCATGGAGCATTTATCTCAACTCTATTTGCTAGGAATCAAATAGGGATGAGAAGGTAAATGCCATGAAGAAAAAGCAATTACCCAATCCAGAAATCATAAGGGAACTGGAATGGATAGCGAACTCGTTTTTGATGAACGGGCAAATCGAAGCGGCAGAGCAGATAATGGAAGAGGTGAAACACTTACGTCGAAGAATCCGGGCAGCTAGAAGTCGCGAACGGCGGACCAGAACTCGCGATTTTGCAGTAACGAACGAATTGCATGAAGACGAAAATGAGTTTGCACAGGATTAGAACACAAAGTCCGCCATGTTTTATGGCGGACTTCATTTCTTTACTCAAAAACTAGCTATTTGGCTCCAGCAGTTGCTGCTTGTTGCATACAGGCTTTGGCTCCTTCCTGGATTTCGCTTGGGCTCAAATCTTTTATGTGAGTAGCAAAGCTCCATGGTTGACCAAATGGATCTTCTACTCTTGCATATCGGTCTCCCCAGAAAGAATCCCATGGTTGCATGGTTTCTTTGGCGCCAGCTGCAATCGCTTTTTGGAAAGCCTGGTCGCAGTCTTTTACATATAAATGAAGCGTAGCATGCGCCTGTCCCAGTGTTTGTGGACTTGCTCCACCGCATCCAGACTCAGGAAATTCATCGCAAACAAATAAATGAGAATCACCAATTTTTAAGTCTGCATGCAGGATGCGACCATCAGGTGTGTGCAGAGCACTTAAAACTTCGGCTCCAAAAGCCTTTTTATAAAACTCCAGTGCCGCAGTTGCATTTTTTAAAATGATGTGCGGTGTAATTGTGGCGAATCCTTGAGGAATTGCTTCTACCATTGTGTTCTCCTTGTTTGTGTGGTGTTATTTTGCAAATAAGCTTGTGATGTAATTTTTGAGATGGTCTACCGATTCACTTGCAACTAAAGGCGAATCTTGTGCTTTGGCAAGAATGAATGACCCTTGTAAAACAGACTGGCTAAAAGCAGCAACACTTTGGGAGCTGAATTTTGCGTTGGGACAGCGAGCTTCTTTTGCATCGCTTACAAGTTTGGTGATTTCGGCAATATGTTCGTTGATATGTCTGCGGCATGCTGCTCTAATGGAAGGACTGGTGCAGTATGTTTCTTGAACCAGAGTTCCAAGCAGACATGTGTATTCATATAATTCGCCTTGCAGAATATTTTTGCGCAGGTCTATGTATCCAAGTAAACGATCAAGGGGATCGTTGAGCTTGTTGTATTCAGCTGAGGAAAATAGTCCCTGAGCCATTTTTGCAAAATAGTCGGTGGCTTGAATTGCCAGATCTTCTTTGCTTTTGAAATGATGGAAAAAACCACCCTTAGTAACACCGGCGTAAGCACAAAGGTCGTCAACGGTTGTTGCAGCATAGCCTTTGGTGCGAATGACATTAGTGGCTGCTTGCAGTAGATTTTGTCTGGTTTTTTCGGCGGATTCAGATTTGGCTTTCATATGATTGAATTACATACCGACTAGTTGGTACGCATCTTACCCAATTCAAGATTAAAATGCAACTGTCCCATCTTTTGGGACTTTTCAGCCTTTGGCCGTATTATGGCTCAGAGTTTAGACCTCTTTGTGGAATAAATAATCAGGGAATTTGGGACAAATGGATGGCACAAGCAAAAAAGAAAGTTGTTCAGCCAAGGCAAAAACAAGAAGCCTTTAAAATAGACTTGAATAAACTCACGAGGCACGCCTTGATAAGCGGTGTCACAGGTAGTGGCAAGACCAATACTTGCTTTAACCTGCTCAATCAACTAGCTCAGAACAAAATTCCTTTTCTTGTAATTGAGCCTACCAAGTCTGAGTATAGACATTATTTTCTAAATGGTTCTGCATTGAAAGAGCGTGGACGCATTTATACTCTTGGAAATCCCGGTGCATCACCTCTAAAAATAAATCCTTTCGAAGTTCCCGAAGGTATACGAGTCCAGGCACATATTGATGCGCTGGTTTCGCTCTTTACGGCTGCTTTTGATATGTATTCGCCTATGCCCGAAGTGCTCAAACAAGCTTTGATTGATCTTTATAGATTGAAAGGTTGGGATTTGACTCTCAATGAAAATCTTCGAGAGTACGATTCAATCAAAGACGAGCTTGGTGATATATATCCAACCATGCAGGATTTGTATGAATCAATCGAGACCGCAGCGCGAAAACTGACATTTTCAGATAGTGTAGCAACAGATGTCCAGGGCGCACTACAAGCCATAATTGGAAGTCTTGTAACGGGTACAAATTCGCTAGTTTATCTATCTGGTCCAAGACTTGCGCCTCATGTATTGTTTAGCGAACCAGTAGTGATCGAACTGCAAGAAATAACAGATGAAGCTGAAAGAGCTTTCTGTCTTGGGTCTATAATTTTGAGTTTGAGTCATTACGCAAAAAAACGTGGTACTTCGGAGCAATTAAAGCACATTTTACTTATAGATGATGCGCATCGCATTTTTGAGTCGCAGTCGAAGATCAATAATTTTTTTAAAAACATACTTTCTGAGATTGGCTCTTATGGTGAAGGCATTGTATTCTCGTCTCAGGTTCCATCGTCTTTGAACAGTGACATACTTGGAAATACTGGCATAAAGGTTATTCATCGACTGACTCGCAATGAAGACTTGAATGCTTTATCGTGCGCTGGTTATTTGAGTGATAATCAAAAGCGCGACATTTCTACTTTTGGTGTGGGGCATGCAATTCTTTTTGCAGACAATATGTCTCAGCCTGACAATTGTGATTTTCCTCATTCTTTTGTAAGAAGAGAAACTAATGGTTCGAGTCTTGAAGATGTTGATGAACAGTTGCAGCAGGCTATGAAAAAATTCAACTCTGGGCGTCGCGACCTTACTTTTATTGACGATGAATATACTTTACTTGTAGCTAATCATCGCAGTTTTCGCAATTTATACAATCGCTTCATGTTGTCTTTTTCTAAAGATTATATGCAACTTGTTCATTTTAGATCCCAGATTATCAGGGAAGTCCAGCGCATTTTAGGCGGACGTTCAAATCTTGGCGATCTTTCAGAGCTGACATGGCGAGCGCTTGTAATAGCAACGCATCGTTATTTGCAGCGTAAAGGAGAAGACAATTTTTGGCCGCACGAAGAAGTGCGAAAACTCGAAAAACGTTGGTTAAAGCTGCTCAAAATGGCTTTTAATCCCGGAAAGAAAACACCAAAGCTATCGTTATATGAAATACAAGCTTGGCGTAACTCATTTATAAAAATGAGCGAGCGCGATCAAGGTCCTTATCAGACTTGTGGACCATGTCAGGCAAAGTGCGCGTATCGATTCGAAGTCAACGAGCTTACAAATGACTCTGGAGTCATTTTCGATTTTAATACTGCTATCAATTCTGAAGCTGCTCCACCGTCTGAAAACGCTGCCTATTTTTGTCGGGTGTTGAACGATCGCTTAATCGGTCAGGCCGACCTTGAAATATCTTATTGTCTTGCTGTTCATCTATTTATGGCTCAGAATCTATCTGTAGACAGTCAGATGATCTTACTGAACAAAACTCGTCAAATCATGGAAGAGCAAGAGGAAAGCGGGACTTAATGCCCGAGCTTATTGCCGAGCGCTACGAGATTGTTGCCACTATTGGCACTGGCGGTGTGGGGACAGTCTATAAAGTTTTCGACCCTGTTTTAAATAAGTATTTTGCTGTAAAAGTCTTGCTAAGAAACTCGGACGAAGTAAAAGCGGCTAGGCTTCAGCGTGAGGCGAAGTCAGCAGGCAAGCTGAATCACCCCCATATTTGTCGGATTGATAATTTTGGTCAGACAAAGGAAGGTTCACCATATATGGTGATGGAATATCTGGAAGGGCAAGACCTGCGTGACTTTTTAGAAAATGAAGACGCTCTGTCTCTTTCCAGTGCTCTTGAAGTTGCAGTTCAAGTTGCAAGCGCGCTTGCTTATGCTCACAGTCACGGTGTTGTACATCGCGATTTGAAACCCGCAAATGTATTGTTACTGAACGGCTCCAACCAGATTTTCATTAAGCTCTTGGACTTTGGTGTAGCCAAGGACGAAACCAGATCTGGTGACATTACTCAAACGGGAGCAATAGTTGGCAGCCCTCTTTATATGAGTCCCGAGCAAATAATGGGTGAGGAGACTGGACCTGCAAGCGATATTTATAGTTATGGCTGTATGCTTTTTGAAATTTTTACTGGCGAGCCTCCATTTGTAGCAGACTCAGTTGTAGAAACGCTTACTATGCATAAATCGAAAGAAGTGCCGAAACTTTCGTCTCTGCATTTTCCCAAGGCACTGGGCGAACTTGTTGAGCAGTGTTTAAATAAGAAACCTTCTGATAGACCGGCCAGTTTTAATGAAATATTGAGCCTGATAGAAACAATTCAAGAAGAACTAGCGAATCAATCCACTTCAAATCCGGTGGATGAGCAGAAAGATCTGCGTGAACTAGAAAAGCAAAAACAGAAAAAGTTGATCGTGATCTTTTCAGTCTGTTCTGTGGTTCTTTTACTTGTGTTGTCTGTTGCTTTTATCGGCAAAGACATTAAGAACCGCCAAGTTTTACCTGAAAGTGTACTTAGTGGACAATCTGGTCTCAATCATGCTGCAAATGCCTTTTTCGACGAAACAGCAGACCGCCGTAATTTGTTTGTATCCGACCCTAAATATGGTGATTTAGGAAAACGCGCTGTTCCCTCTGTTGTAGATGAGGATCTCAGGCTTCTTGAAGGACAAAAACTGATTAAGCTTAGTTTTGACGGATCGCAGATCAATGGCAGTGGTCTTAAATATGTAGTTGATTGTGGTATCAAACAACTACGCATGCAACAGTGTGAAATCACTGATGAAAATATGAAATACATTGCTCAGATGAAAGATCTGTGCAATTTGAGTATTTATTCTGATTATCTTACTGATGAAGGGCTTAAACATATTGGTGATGCGCGAAAATTCAGCGCTCTTGAGTTGCATTCGGACAAAATAACGAACCAAGGTATTGCCAGCATTAATCATCTGGAACATTGTAATCATCTGAGTTTCAGAGGAAAGAATCTTACAATCGATTGCATTAAGGCTGTTGGCAAAAGCAAAAATCTGCTAACCCTAGAGTTGGGAAAATTCAAAGTTGAAGGCGATATTGGTTCTTTGTTGCTTGCTTTTCCTTCTTTAGAGCGAATGGATTTCGCCGATATACATTGGATTGACCCTTTGTCTTTGAAGTCTCTTGCAAAAAAGAAACTGGCTTCTCTAAGCATCATGCGCTCTACTCTTGGTGCAGACCAGCTTGCTGCAATTGGTAAGCTGAAGACTCTAACTACACTTTCTTTGTTTAAGTGCGAAACTGACATTGAAGGATTAAGGGGTCTTGAACAATCCTCGTCTCTTTTGGTTTTACATATTACCGAAAACCAGCAAATTAGCGGAAAGGGCGTAGCATATCTATCTAGAATCAAACATCTTCAAGTTTTGAATTTAAGTAAAACCAATATAAATGGTGGCGACCTGGCTCAAATTTTGACTATGCCAGATCTGAATCTTATAGATGTTAGCGATTGCATGAATTTGCCAAAAGAAGCAATTGCCAAATTCATTATCGATTATAAAGCCCGCTGGGGACGCGAGTGCAGAGTAAACACATAGTGTCGAAAACCATCTCGATAGGCACCACAACCCTGTTTATGGGCTATGTCTTTATGCACAAGAGTAATCGATTTTAAGCAGGTATTTTGTATGAGAAACCAAGTTACCACCATCATTTTGTTTATCGCAGCTCTGGTTATAGTTGGAGCCGTGTATATTGGCAGCAGCCATCAAGACAATCAATTCGCAGGACAAAAAATGAACATGGGACGCACAGGCGACATAATTTCTCCTGATGCTAAAGGTTCTTCCAATCCACGCGTAGGAAGCACAAAAACAGATAGCGACGTCGGTATTTGATCTGACAAAAAGCCACACTCGCTCCTGACAGTCTTAAGGACTTCTAGCGCCTAAGATCTGAATAAAGGAGAAAGATTCGTGCCAAATTCTCTCAATTCTGTTTTGTTTCGCCACAGTTCGCCTAGGGTGGCTATTTTACTTGCTGACGGTTATTCGACCAAAGATTTGAATGTGATTCTTGATTTGCTCATAGAAAACGGAGCAAAGCCTGTAATTGTATCTTCAGGTGTCGGTTTCTTGAAGAGTGAAGAGGGTGACTTGCTGCGCGCGGACCGAAATATGTCACTTGTGCGTTCTCGAGACTTCGATGCAATCTATATTCCATCAGGCGAGGGTGCCGCGACAAAATTGTCGGCAGATTCTCTTGCAATCGACTTTATAGGAGATGCTTTCATGCATCATCGTGTAATAGGCGCTTCTGGGACAGGGGCTAGAGTTGTGTGCAAGTCAGACATCGGCAGGATGCCCGTCTTTGAAGATATGCACCAAGACAAGACAATCTGTTCAAATGGTCTTGCTATATCGGCAACCGGCACTGCTTATGATGTTGCAATGGATTTTATCTATGCCATTGCAGATAGAATCGGAATCTATCAAGCTGAATATACCGCTTAGTATGGCAGAAGCCTAGACAAGAGTCGGCTCTTGGGACAGCCATCCTTGTTTGAGCGCATAGCGTACGATTTCAGAGCGACTCGTGAATCCAAGTTTGGTCATAGATCTGGCTTTGTACGTTTCGACTGTACGAACGCTCAGCGAAAGCGAATTTGCAATCTCTTTATTGCTGAAACCTTGTGCCACCATTTCCAGAACCTTACGCTCTCGTGCGCTCAACTTGACTGAAGGCTCGCTACCTGTGTCAAGGTCGCTGCGCATTTGCACTAGAAGCTGACCAGTAATAGCTGGGTCAATGTAGACCGAGTCTTGAATGGCAAAAAGCGATTTGATCAATTCTTGCGATGCAGAACGCTTCAGAATATATCCTGCAGCTCCAGCCTTAACGAACTGGTGAACAAATGAAGGATCCTCATGCGCTGTTAGAAAAACGACTTTTGTTTCTGGTGCAATTTTTTTGATTTGTTCAAAAGCACTAAATCCATTACAGCCTGGCATCGAGATATCCATGACAACAACGTCAGGTCGTAATTGTTCTACCATTTCAACAGTTGTGTTACCATCGGCAGCTTCGCCGATAACCTCTATATTCTCTGTGTTTTGAATGAGAGCCTTCAATCCGTCTCTCAAAACTTCGTGGTCATCAGCTAAAAATACTTTGATCATTTTTTCAATCTCTTTTCTCAAAGGGTACGCGAACGAATATCGCAGTGCCGTGGCCATGACTGGACTCGATTTGGAAGTTTCCTCCCGCCAGATTGGCCCTCTCTTTCATACCGGATAAGCCCATGCTTTGTCCAGCGCTATCGCGGTCGTTTTCAGTGTGAAATCCCTCCCCATTGTCCTCTACTACCAGATGAATCTCATTTTTGTGCTGTTGAAGAATGACATTTACTTTGCTGGCGTTTGCGTGTTTGGCAATATTGGTGAATGACTCTTGAACTATTCTAAATAGCGCAGTTTCTACAGTCGATGACGCTCTGACCGACTCCACACCAGTGGCTAAAAACTCGACCTGAATACCGGTTCTATTTGCCCAAATCTCGGTATAGTGCTTCAAAGCGGGCACGAGCCCATGCTTGTCGAGAGACGGAGGACGTAATTCCCAGGCAACATTATGAATTTCTTTTCCAAGTTCGGTAAGCATTGACTGGAGATTTTCCAGCTTCTTTTCTATGGCAATAGTCTGGTCGTAATTATTGATAATCGCGCCAAGTGCTAATCCCACCGCAGCAAGATGCTGCCCCGTGCCGTCGTGCAATTCTTGTGCGATACGCGCTCTCTCTTTTTCTTGTATATCTACAAGCCTAGTCAAATAGGCTCTCATGTCTTTCTCGTTTTGAATCTCGGCTGTAATATCGCGAAAAACGGCAGAACAATTGGATATCTTTCCTTTTCTATCCTTAATAGACGTAACTTTCATTTTTACATGCTTGTTAATGAAATCTTTGGTGACAATCGGAAAGTCCAGTTCTATCTCAGTACGCTTGCCTTTGTTGAAGAAGTCGAACAACTCGTCTTTGCATGGAGGGCTGACCAGTGTCAGAATTGATTGACCAATCATTTCATTTTCGTCATAACTAAATAAAAACTCTGCACCTGCATTCCAGCCCGTTATGGCGCCATTTGCAGTTGTTTCCACAACGGCATCGCTTGATAATTCGACGATGGCTTTTAACTGCGAATGTTTTTCTTCTGCCGTGACTCGAAGGCTTATATCCTGAATGCGCCAATGAAGCTCATTAGTATCAGTATCTGAAAGCCCTGGACAGTTGAGAGTAATAAAAACGTGGATTTTGTCTGATTTATTCGTTTGAATCTGTGCTTCTAGACGCTGTGTGCCTTCGCCTCTAATGCAAGCATTTATTCTTTCTTTGATGATTAGTCTGTCTTCAAGAGCAATAAAAGAAATCAGCGATTCGCCAAGCAAATGATCGCGCATCGCCCCAAGCATTAAAGCGGCTGCTTCGTTGCACCTGGTGATCTCGCTTGCAGCATTGGTCAGGATGTAACCGTCCGGAGCTGAGTCAAAAAGCTCTTGATAGCGTTTTTGCTCATGCAAAAGCTGTCTGTGAATCAAATCTATTTCGTTTGGCAGTGATTCTTTTTTTGTGTCCATGGGCTGCCCTTAGCTGCAAATACTATTTTCGCCCAAAAGAGTCAATTTGAAAAACGACGTGCAACAAATAAATGTAGTGTTTTCCCTGACGTGGCGGTTGAAAGGTCGACCCTATGGCATTTTTGCGATACGAGTTTTTTGGCAATTTTTTTCATGAAAAATTGTCTAGTCGTGCTATGCAATCAAATGAAGGTATCCAGAATGGAGTTGGCCAGTCATGAGTAACGAAGAAAAAGAAAGCAGCGAAGAACAAAGAGTCGAAACTGCAAAAGAGATCATTGCAAATTATAGTCCCGCCGGTAATACCAAAGACGATTCCAAACAAAATGATTCTGAGTCGAAAACAGATGAGTATGGAAAACGCAAGCGTCAAGTAGATGGTAAGGGTAAAAAGGTTAACCCTTCTAGCTAATTAGCTTTGCGAACGAGGAGAGAGTTTCATGGAAGAAAATGAAAAAACAGAAAACGCAGAAAATGCAGAAAATAGGGAAAACGAAGAGAATAGCGAGCAGTCAGACAAGTCTCAAAATTCGGAAAAACCAGAACTTAATCTGGTAGAGGCAATTAAAGAAATTTTTACTGGTGAAAAGCCAGGCAATGCAATTTGGCTATTAAAGCAAGATCATAGAAAAGTTGAAGAGCTATTCAAAGATTTTGAATCAAGTAGAACCACTAATCAACGTTGTCAATTGATTCAGCAAATCATTAGAGAACTTGATGTTCACACCCGTGTGGAAGAAAAACTTCTCTATCCTATTTTGGCTAAACAGGACAAAGAAAAGAATGGCGAGGCAAATGAAGAGCACCATGTGGTTAAACTGGTGTTGGCTGAATTGGCTCAAGCCAATGGTTCGGAATCGAATCTGAAATCTAAAGTGAAAGTGCTTTCTGAGATAGTTAAACATCACGTAAAAGAGGAAGAAAATGGCATCTTCCAGACTATCGAAAGAAGTGGAGCTGACATGGATGAGCTTGGGCAAAAGATTGCCAAAGAGAAAGCTCGTTTGATGTCTGAAGATTCAAATCCAAAAGCAAAAAAACCGCTTCCTAAATCAGCTACTAAAGCCAAAGTTAAGTCGAAGAAAGCTTCGTCTAGAAAGACTTCGGCTAAAAAAGCCGCAGCTAAAAAATCAGCGAGCAAACCGGTTAAGAAAGCGTCTTCAAGGAAAGTGTCAGCCAAAAAAGCCGCTTCTAGAAAAGTTTCGCCAAAAAAGACCTCTTCCAAAAAGGTGGTTCAAGCAAAAAAGCCTGTTGCTAAGAAGGTTTCTGCAAATGAAACCACAAAACGCGCAAAGTCAAATTCGCGCTTGAAGAAGGCCAGTTAATCTGAGTTCGTAATTTGGACCAGGAGAGCAGCAATTCATTTTGCTGCTCTTTTAATTAACCCGATTAGTGAAAACAGGTTTTACGGACGCATGATCTAGCTCAACTTTTTTAAGCTAGCTTCCACCCATTCCTGACTCTGGCGAACCAGCTCTATCTTCTTTATCGTCTAAGAAATTTTCCTCATAGCCCTGGTCTTCTGAATCTCCAAGGTTTTGAGTGCCTCTGTTATTGGTTTTCTTGGCGCCTTCGTTTGCGGCTTTACTTTTGAATTTGGACTTCGTTTGATCGTCTACATCAGCTATGTGTCCGCCTCCAGACGATGTTACTTTGTCCTTTTCCTTATTGTTTTCCATTTTGTTAGTCTCCTTTTGTCACTACAAGTGGTGCCTGGCAGAATATCTATTTTTCTTCAGGCTCTTTTTCATCATTCTGGTCGTCCTTATTCAAAAGTTCAGTATGACCATAATGAGGGTCGTCGTGACTTTGTTTTTCTGCTTTGGCAAATTCCGCCTTTTGTTCAGACTTACTTTTCTCAGAGAAACCTCGGATTTTGTTTTTATTATTCTGATTTTGTGGCATTAAATTGCTCCCTTTCTGTTTCTGGTAATTATTTCCGCCAGAGGGGACGCATACTAATGCTTTTGGTTCCTGGGTAAAATGATATTCAAAGATAAAGGGAACGCTGTGACCTCCGAAAAATTCATCCGAGAAGCTGAATTTGCCTTAGCCCGCAACCTATCAGGCATGGCGGGAAAGTCGTATGTTGAAGCACTGAAACTTGCTCGTGCCGAGGGCGACATCTCTATGCAGGGCGAGGCTTTGCGTGGTCTTGCTCTGGTAAATAACGGCAAACGCGATTACCAGAAAGTGGCTAAATGCGCCTCAGAGGCTACTGAATGCGATATAGAGTTCTGGGGTCCGCAATCGACGCAACTCAGTCTTTCTACCTATTTGGCCGGTTTAGGATTCAGTTATATTGGCGAGTACGCTCGAGCATATCCATTTTTAGAGCAAGCGCTTGAGATAAGACAACTCTATTATCCAGATAATCATCCTGAAGTTATCCAGGTTTATACAGCTATGCTTGGCATTAGGGTTTTTGAGCTTAACAGGCAAGAAACAGTGCGCTTGAATGAGATTATTTTGCCTGCCTACAAAGAGCTTGACCCCGATAGAAACTGGCTTTCTTTTACCGATCTGCGCTCGCGTTTTGACATAGCTTGGGAAGCTGGGCATATGGAAGTCGTCGATAAGGCTCTTTCGATGCTTATTGAATTGTTCGAGCAGGAGTTCGTTGCTTATACACAGGAGCATAATTCGCTTGTGCAGTTGTATAAAGCTCGACTGAGTCAAACAAATAGATCTATGGAGTCCTGGCGTTTCGCCCAGGCACATCAGACTGACAGTCCCTTGGTGAAAAGAACTCAGATTCAATCTCCAAGCACGCAAGAAGTAAGTATCACTGATCAGATCAAAAACAGGATGTTGGGCTCAAAGGTTCGCGATGAATTACCCAAATTTCTAGATTTGCTTGTTATGTATTTGCAAGCTGGAACGCCATGGCTACACGCTATCAATGAAATTGCTATGCATAACTCGGGTGCCTGTCCAATGCTTTGCAAAGAGTTGACTATTGCTCTTGAAGCCGTGCGCGAGCATAATACCCCTTTGTATAAATCGCTTGCCGAGATTGGCTCGAGGCTTGAAGTGCGTGAATTGAACGAGCTGGCAGCGACCCTTCATGCCGCCACCAGAAGTGGTGGCAGTATCAGTTTTGCTTTGTTGAACCAGGCTCAAGCTTTGCGCGACAGCATAAAGTCTAGAGATGCCGGGATCTCCAATGCTCTAAAGTCTTTCCGCTGGTTTTAAGCACTTAGTGAATTACTGAGTTTTCTTCTCAGGATTTTCTTGAGCGGACTCTTTTCCTGCAGGTATGGGAAGTGGCTGCTCTTGTCTCAATTTGAGCGCAAGTACAACCAGTTTTTTTGCATAACCTTTTGCTTCTTCGGTTTTACCTTGTTTGTCTTTGATGATAGTCATGCACAAATAGGATGCCACCAGATTATTTGCTAACTGAGGCTGGTAGTGCTTTTCTAGCTGAGCAACAGCATCGCCGAGATAGGTTTCTGCTTTGTCGTATTTATTGTTGAGATAATATGCAAGACCAAAGTCGCCTTTGACTGCCGCCAAAAAGTTGTCATTTTCGGGGAGAATTTCTTTGGCTCCGTCTGAAACCGACTTCAAGAGCTTTTCTGCTTTTTCCTCATCGCCTTTGAATAGGAAGGCTTCAGAAAGTCCGCCATAGTTTTTCAGATTCATGGCGTCTTTATTTTTTAGTACTTCTTCAATTGTAGGAAGCTTTTTCTCAAATTCAACAGGATCTGGAATCATTGTACGCACAGCTTCTTTGCCGGCTTCTGCCATCTTAGGAAATGTTTCTGCCATCGAGCGAACTCGCTCAAGGCAGGCTTCAGAACTTGGAGCGATGACTGGAGGAGCTGTTTTTTCTTCGCTTGTGGCTTTATCTTCGCAACGAGCCTGATCAAACCCGGAACTGATTGTCAAACTGCCCAAAACCAACAAACTAGCAGCAAGCGCAAGCGAAACTCTTTTCATCCAGATTTATCTCCAAAACTGTGAGCTTACAGTTTAGCAGTAAATTTTAAAAAGGCTTAGTAAACGTTATCGGCGCTTCGTTGAGCTGTTTGTCTAATGTGAGCCGCGGCATTAGCAGCTTCTTCGCGAATGCTTTCTTCACGCTGCCAGGGAATTGTCATTACTTGCTCACCTTGAGGAGTTATAGTCCAATAATTGGAATTCGCCTTTTCGGCTTTTATTTGACGATCTGCTGCTATTTCAATTGCTTTAGCTCTGGCTTCAGCTTCGGCAAGTATTTGTTGTTTATGCTGATTCAACTGGGCTTCGTGATTAATATTGGTTGAAGAACTGGACCGGGTATGTTCTTTGTTTACTGAGGTAATGTTTGAGTTTACTCTCAGATTTTCCATACGAACAATCGCCTCTGCTGCGTTTTTCAAAATTGTTCTGTTTTGTGTGAGGTCACGTACTAATTCGTAATGATATGTCGCTGTGTTGAAACGTCCAAGCGCCATTTGTGAATTCGCTAAATAATAGTGAGCGCGCCAATTGCGTGGAGATTCAGCTACTGCCTTTTCAAGCAATTTAGAGGACATCAAATAATCCTTGGTTTTGTAGAAATTGATGCCGTTGCTTAAATTGCTTGCCACTGCCTGGTTGACGCTCGATAAGCAAGCAAGTGAGAAACCAAAAATAAGGGTTGGATTAAGTCTCATAGCGCTAGGTCTCCTAAAAGACTCATAGCACAAGACTATTAAATTTCTACCTTCTCAGTCTTTTCGCTTTTTTCGCCACTGACTTTTTGAACGGCTCGCACGCGTGCGTTGAGCAATTCGTCAGAGTGTTCTTTAGCCCACATTTCAAGCTGTTCTAGAACTGGAGTGAGCGATTGACCAAGAGGAGTGAGCGAATACTCCACCCGTGGTGGCACTTCGGCGTATATTTTGCGCGAAACGAGCCCGTCTTCTTCCAGTTGTCGCAGCTGGCTGGTCAATACCTTTTGGGTTACACCTTGCAGAGCCCTCATTAATTCGTTGAAGCGCATTGTGCCGCCCTTAAGCTTGTATATAATGATCACTTTCCACTTGTCCGAAATCATGGCTATTGTGGATAAAATTGGGCATTCTAGTTGATTGCGACATGACATTTTAGAATTCCTCCCTATTACATTAGTATCAATTTGGATACTATTGATGTAAATGGATACTACAGCACATTGTGGTGTCTACTTGCGATTTGATACTACCCAATTTTATACTGTGAGCATGAAACTTGCAAATAACAAGGAGAAACATGATGACGACTCAAACTTTATCGAAAGAATCCGCTCTTGCCGTTGAACATTTTGAGCGCAAGCTGGCATTTGAAATTGGTCCCATCGGTCTCAAATATGCACTTGAAGCCAAAGAGCCAATCACAATAGTCGACCTGCGTACACCTGAAATTTATGCTAACGGTCATATTCCAGGTTCGATTAATATCTCAATTGAAGACCTCGAACGTGATCAAAGTCAGTTGAGCAAAGATAAAACAACAGTAGTACTTTGCTATAACATCACCTGCCATCTGGCTACAAAAGCGGCTTTATTGCTTGCAAAGAAAGGATTTCCGGTGAAAGAATTGATTGGTGGTTTTAACGACTATCAGGCAGCAAATCTGCCTGTAGAAGGTAAGAAAGAGGCTGGTTCTTGCGGAACATCGGCTTGCAGCTAATATAGTCGAAGCTTTTATTCGCTGACCCCGACTGATGAAAAGAGAGAGTAGAAATGCTCTCTCTTTCATTTTGCTAAAATAGAAATTTTACGAGGGGTATATGAGCGAACGCCAGATTTATCTTACTTTGCACGATCACCAGGGAGTCGCGTTGTATATAAATTGTCGTCACATTGCCGCTGTCAAAGCCAATGTCGTGACCGGATATGCAAATGGTGCGTGCGTTTTTGTCCAGGGTACAAGACAAGAACCTTTTCTGGTGAAAGAAACCGCAGAAGATATAATGAACGTTCTCACAAATCACGCCGACTGCGTCAAAATGATGATGCCTGGACCAAACTAAAGCTGTTTTTTGATTATTTCTACCAGTTCAAAATGGTCGTTGTAAGTGTGGTCGAAATTATATTTACTCTTCAAAGTGTACACTGTGTGCAGGTCTTGGTTTAATATTCGAACTGAGCGAATTTGAATCACTTCGCTCCAGGGAATATTTGTTTGGTTGTTGATAGCATTAAATGTGATACCATCGCCACTCGTCAGAATGAAAAATCTGGCATTTTTCTTATGCTGAAACTTTCGCTCTTCCAGGTTGAATGTTTTATCTGTGAGCAACCAATTTTTGCGTAATTCTTTTAGATCTGATGGGTCTGCTTGCAGTCTGACTTCGCGCCATGCAAAATAACATAAATAGGTAAGTCCAAGACTTATAAAAATTAGATTCGCAAAG
This sequence comes from uncultured Candidatus Obscuribacterales bacterium, assembly GCA_964572515.1. Classification (GTDB taxonomy): domain Bacteria; phylum Cyanobacteriota; class Vampirovibrionia; order Obscuribacterales; family Obscuribacteraceae; genus Aved-18. The sequence continues at coordinate 249,449 of CAZNEW010000004.1, forward strand.
GCAATGACGCTAAAAGGGAAAATAAAGCCTAGTCCGGCAATAAAAATGCAGAGCCAACCAAAAATGTCGATGTTCAGATTGTTATTCATTTCAACTGCTCTTTTGCCAGTATTTTTTTCCATTTACGTTGCTTTGATAAACCCAGAAAAGCAAGTTGAAAATCTGGTTTTACAATCTAAGCTTGATGAAGCTCTATCAGTGCTCAACCAGTCGCAAAAAAACTTTTTTTTCAAAAATGACCCAAGGATCTTATTAGCCAGAGCCGGCGTTTTGCGCCGAAAGAAACTATTCAAACAGGCTTTGGACAATGTACAAGCAGCAATAAAGGCTGTGCAAGATTTTCCACTCTTATGGACATTTAAAGGCTTTGGAATAGAGCACAAGCTTTTGGCTGATCTTTATTATGAGGAAGCTCTTTGTTATCTCGAGTTGAATGACCAAGAAACAGCCTTGAAGGCGCTTGATGATTCGTGCAAGATTGAAATCGACCCTGAGGTTTTATATCAAAGGGCGCTCGTACTTGAATATTTGGGTGATTTTAAAGCCGCAGAACAGGATTTGAAATTAGCCATCGAAAAATCGATAGAGCCTGCAAAGAAAGAGATTGCGCTTCATAACCGAGCTAATTATTTCATCAGACAAAAGCAAAAGGACCTGGCGATTATCGATTACAAAGCAGCGATTGCCCAAAATGAATGTGCTGAAGCTTATTTAGAACTGGCAAGATTGTCTTTGAAAGATGAGTTGTACGACCAAGCAATTGAATACTTGTCTAAATCGTTAGACAAAAAAGAGACTATCAGCGCATTAAGGCTGAGGGCCTTGGCTTATACAAAGAAAGACGAGTGGAATGAAGCAAAATCAGACTTAGATAAAGCACTAAAGCTAGAACCAAATAATAATCTCGTTCAAAAAGAACTCGACAACGTAGTTAAGATGCTTGAATTGCTACACCAAAATCGAAGCTAGCTCACATGTTGTTTACTCGATCTTGAGCCTGGTCTTTCACTTGTTGCATCTCACGAACGGCTTCGCCATTTATTTGATTGATGCGCTCGTTTGTTATATCAAGCTTCATATTGCCATCAGGTCCTCGCCATATGATTTGCGAATTGGCTCGCTCTGATTGAATGGTGGCTTCAGCCTTGGCTTTGATAGCGTTAGCTTGTTTTTCCGCTTGATTTAGAATGTGCGTTTTTTGCTGTTCGATTCGCATCTCTCGCTCTAATTGCGAAGCTTGAGCTACAGAGCGCATATTTGTCATTGCTACACGCGACTTAAGCCCGGTAGACTCCGCTTTGTATGCTGCCATCTGGCACAGGTGTACTTCGTGCGGATTTCGGGTCATTTTGGCTGCAAGTTCATAGTGATGAACAGCCGAGCCGTATCTACCAAGAGCAAAGAGACAATTACCCTGATAATAGTGTGCTTTCCAGTCTTTTGGATTCTTTATTGTGGCTTGTTCGAATAATTTGTTAGCGTGGATATAGTCTTTCTTCTTGTAGTATTCCATCGCTTCGCAAACACTGGCCGCTATCGCTGCCGGTATAAGGGCAAGAGCTGTGACACCAACTGAAAAACAGAGATTCCTAAGTCTAATGCTCATTATCTCAACCTCGCCGTTCTTGACTACCAGGATAAGGCCACCAGGCTTGAAAACCAAATGAAAATTCTGATATCTATCGCTTTCTAGAGAATCAGTTTGCCCGCTTCAGGACTGAGAAATTTGCGAAGAGCGGCTTTGATAGGTGCAAAAGCTGCATCTCCCATCAAAATTTCGTCTTGCACAATACCTTCCTTAATTTCGTCAAAACGTGTTCGTAGTGCACCACTTGTGGTTTTATCGAAATTAGTTATTCTTATGCCTGAGCCATTGACTATGAAAGACATCGAAAACGAGCCTGGTTCAACCTTTTCTGTCTCAGTAATCGCTATGATTCCGGCTGATTTTAGAGCCTGCTCGAAGGCAAAATGAACTTGATAGGACATTTCGTCATCCCCGCCAAATAACATCAGTGACAGGTCTTGCACGCTCTTTCGCCTGTCCAGAACTGTTTCTAGAGCTTTTTGCAGAACCATGCGATCGCGTTCTTGGTGAGAGAATGTAGTTGAAAATTTATTTACCAGCTCTAGAAGCCGGTTTAGAGCCACACCGGTCAGCCCTACCTTGGAAAAACTGACATGATGCGTGGCCCAGGGCATAGCCTGAAAATCGTCAGCCCGTCTTTTACTAGAAACACCGAAATTCCGCTCTGGATGAGGGACATTCGAATTGGGCTGAATATTAGCCATGGACACTTCTCCCGTCTGCCTTTGGTCTTATGTTAGCTCGCTTAGTGCCTTATGACGATGGTGGAAACACGTATGAGTTGATTAATCCGGCATTAGATTATAATGGTCCGACCATTGGAGTTAAAGATGAATTCAGTTAAAACACTTGCCCCAGCACGGCTATTTTTGCTTTTCAATAATGCTGAACCTATTAATACAGCGAAGCTTGAGCAAGATCTTGGCCGCTTGCATAAAAATAATAGTATTCGCTTTGTGCGGGTATCGTCCGGCGACCAAGGTATCACTAATATTGATATCGGTGGCCAGATGGCTGAAATCAGTGAGCCTGAAGACTTGAGCGAGGCTTTAATTGCCGATTTATGCAATAAGTCTTTGTATAGTGACGAGATGAAGCGTCTTGATTCGAGTTTCGATAATGCAAGACAAATCAGTTATAAGACTGGGGGCGCACCACCTATACTTCAAATGATGATCTTGACTTTCATTGCTTATGCTTTGAAGGAACAAGGAGCAACTGCAATGCTCAATCCTTCAGGTGCTACTTCAATGCCGCTTTCGCTTGTAAATGAGCTTGAAGAGGGGATTTTCACTAAGCTCAATTGGTTCGATATTTATATTGGTATCAATAAATCTTCTATAGATGGAAAACTTTTTTTCTCAAGCCATGGTGTTGAATTTTATGGTTTCAATGAGTTTGGAGTTTATGCCAAATCAGACCACGATTCAAAAGACTCTCTTGCCACTATGGAAACTGTTCTAGATTATCTTGGTCAAAACCAGGCAGGCGTAAACCCAGATGACACCATGCAGATGGACGATAAAACCGTAAAGTTTCGAGCGCCAACCAAGGCCGAACAAGATGCGGCTGGTGTCGAAAATTTGATAGTGATTGAAGACCTTACTGAAGCAAAATCGTTATTAGAGATTGCTACTGGACTTATAAAGCAACGCGATTATGAGCATGCTATCGAAATGCTCAATCAGTGCCTTTTGCAAGATCCCAATTTCAAAGACGCGCTTTTGGCACGTGCCACCCTTGCTTTGACTATGGAAAACGGAGAACTTGCACTTAAAGATTTTACGGCTATCACTTCGTTAGATCCGTCTGACTATAAGGCTTTTACAGGTAAAGCAAATGCTTATTCCATGATGGGTCAGTTTGAACAGGCGCAAAGCGAAGCAAAAGCTGCGCTTAAAATTGCACCAAAATTTAGTGGCGCTTTAGTTGCTTCTGGACTAGCTTATCTTGGAAGTCATGAATACCAAAAATCGCTTGATACGCTGTGCGAGGCAATAAAAATTGACGATCAAAATGGCCAAATCTATTATTTGCGAAGCAAAGCTCATGCTGGTTTAGACCAGATCGAAAAAGCGAAGAAAGACGAAGAACTGGCAAAGGTTCTTGGATTTAATGGATAGTGAAAAATATAATTTCGAAATTTTAGACAATCCAATTTGGAACGCGCTCAACACTAGACATCAAAGTCTTGCAAGTATGGACGATTTGAATTTGGTGCGAATTTATCCACGCGATATGTTGCCGATGGCTGGGCTAGTAAGATCTGATCATAAATCACTTTCAAGTCTTTGCTCGATTCTCGACAAAGGAAGAAGAGTCGGGCTATGTGTTCCAGAAGCACCAGAACTGCCAGAACAATTAAAAAAAGTGATGCAGTTCGATACTGCTCAGATGATCAGGTTGAAACCTCCTGTTGACTTCGATACCAAATGTCTTGATAGTGTAATAGAGCTTGAAAACAAAGATATAGAGCAGATGCAAGCTCTTGCTGACCTGACCAGACCTGGTCCGTTTACTCATCGAACTATTCAATTCGGAAAGTTTTATGGTATCAAAAGCGGTGACAAACTGGTGGCAATGACCGGTCAGCGAATGAGTATGCAAAACAAAGATTGCACTTTTACCGAAGTGAGCGGAGTATGTACTCATCCCGACTTTCAGGGAAGGGGTTATGCAAGAGCGCTGGTCAATCGAGCAGCCTCTGGATTAGAATCTCTTGGTGAAATTCCTTTTTTACATGTAATTGCAAGTAATGCTCAAGCCATTAAGAGTTACACCGCATGTGGTTTCATTTTAAGACGAATCATGCAATATTTGATAATCGAAAAGATTTGATTTTTCAAGCGCTAATTCTTTTCGCACTGTGGTAAAAATTAAGGTTATATCTGCGTTTTAAGCGTTTCTCTTGAGCTTGCGTGACGGATATAGATATCAATTAAGAGCTCCAACTCTTAATAAGTTGACTATGGCATTGCTAGTAGTATTTTGTGCTAATAAGCAGCAATTGACCGTGGAAATACCTACAACTTAATAGTTTCATTTAGACCATTACAAGTGAGGCAAAACGATGACAACGGCAGCAAAATCTCGCAAGGGCTCTGAAACAACCAGGTCCAAGAGCGCAGATTCAGTTGATGCACAGCAGCTATTAAAAGCGCTCAGGTTGATGCGCAAAGGCGATTTTTCACATCGATTACCGCTCGACCAGACTGGTGTCAATGGCGAGTTAGCCCGTGCGTTCAATGACGTAATTGAACTAAATGAACGTCTCACAAACGAATTGGCTCGAATCAGTCAGTCTGTCGGTAAGGAAGGTAAAATCGGTCAACGTGCCACAATGGGTGATGCTTCTGGCTCGTGGTCTAAAGCCATTACATCTGTAAATGACCTTGTGAGCGACCTTGTTCGACCCACAGCTGAAGTGGGGCGAGTAATCGGTGCGGTAGCCAGAGGCGACTTGTCCCAACGAATGGCTCTAGAAGTTGAAGGCTCACCTCTAAAAGGTGAGTTTTTGCGTCTTGCTAAAACAATCAACACAATGGTTGACCAGCTTGGTTCGTTTGCGTCCGAGGTAACGCGTGTTGCAAGAGAAGTAGGTACCGAAGGAAAGCTGGGTGGTCAGGCGCTTGTAAAAGGTGTGTCTGGAACCTGGAAAGACTTGACCGACTCAGTAAACTATATGGCAGGTAACCTGACAGCTCAGGTGAGAAACATTGCTGAAGTTACGACTGCTGTAGCAAAAGGCGATTTGTCTAAGAAAATCACGGTAGATGTAAAAGGCGAAATTCTCGAACTTAAAAATACGATCAACACAATGGTGGACCAGCTTGGTTCGTTTGCCTCTGAGGTAACGCGTGTTGCAAGAGAAGTAGGTACCGAGGGAAAACTCGGCGGTCAGGCTCTGGTTAAGGGTGTATCTGGTACCTGGAAAGATTTGACTGACAACGTTAACTCGATGGCATCCAACTTGACTAACCAGGTGCGAAACATCGCAGACGTTACAACAGCTGTAGCAAATGGCGACCTCTCTAAGAAAATCACAGTAGACGTAAAAGGTGAAATTCTCGAGCTCAAAAATACGATCAATACAATGGTGGATCAGCTAGGTTCGTTTGCCTCAGAGGTAACGCGTGTTGCAAGAGAGGTAGGTACCGAAGGAAAACTAGGTGGGCAAGCGCGAGTCAAAGGTGTTGCTGGTACCTGGAAAGATTTGACCGACTCTGTTAACTACATGGCTGGTAACCTCACCGCTCAGGTGCGAAACATTGCAAACGTGACCACGGCTGTTGCAAATGGCGACCTTTCTAGAAAAATTACAGTTGATGTAAAAGGCGAAATTCTAGAACTTAAAAACACAATCAACACAATGGTGGACCAGCTTTCGTCATTTGCATCTGAGGTAACACGTGTTGCAAGAGAAGTAGGTACCGAAGGAAAACTAGGTGGACAGGCGCAAGTTAAGGGTGTGTCTGGTACCTGGAAAGACTTGACTGACTCTGTAAATTATATGGCAGGTAACCTCACCGCTCAGGTGCGAAACATCGCAGATGTAACCACTGCTGTTGCAAACGGAGACCTCGGTAAGAAAATTACAGTAGATGTAAAAGGTGAAATTCTCGAACTTAAAAATACAATCAACACCATGGTGGACCAGCTTTCATCTTTTGCAGACGAGGTAACGCGTGTTGCAAGAGAAGTAGGTACCGAAGGCAAACTGGGAGGACAGGCGCAAGTAAAAGGTGTGTCTGGTACCTGGAAAGATTTGACCGACTCAGTAAACTACATGGCAGGCAACCTTACAGCCCAGGTGCGAAATATCGCCGAAGTTACAACGGCTGTTGCAAAAGGCGACCTGTCCAAGAAAATCACTGTAGACGTAAAAGGTGAAATTCTAGAACTCAAGAACACAGTTAACACAATGGTGGACCAGTTATCGTCATTTGCCGCAGAGGTAACGCGTGTAGCAAGAGAGGTAGGTACGGAGGGAAGGCTTGGAGGTCAGGCAGAAGTATCAGGTGTTTCTGGTACCTGGAAAGATTTGACCGACAACGTAAACTCGATGGCTTCTAACCTCACAAACCAGGTGCGAAACATCGCTGAAGTTACGACTGCTGTAGCAAAAGGTGATCTGTCCAAGAAAATTACAGTAGATGTAAAAGGCGAAATCTCAGAGCTTAAAAACACTATCAACACGATGGTTGACCAGTTATCTTCATTTGCCGCAGAGGTAACGCGTGTTGCAAGAGAGGTTGGTACAGAAGGGCGACTTGGTGGACAAGCCGACGTGCGCGGAGTGGCTGGTACCTGGAAAGATTTGACCGACTCAGTAAACTACATGGCTTCAAACCTTACATCGCAGGTGCGAAACATTGCAGACGTTACAACGGCTGTTGCAAATGGTGACTTGTCTAAGAAAATTACAGTAGACGTTAAGGGAGAAATTCTAGAACTTAAAAACACTATCAACACGATGGTTGACCAGCTTTCGTCATTTGCCTCAGAGGTAACTCGTGTAGCAAGAGAGGTAGGAACCGAAGGAAAACTTGGTGGACAGGCGCAAGTGAAAGGTGTGTCTGGTACCTGGAAAGACTTGACCGACAACGTAAACTCGATGGCATCTAACCTTACAGCTCAGGTGCGAAACATCGCTGAAGTTACGACCGCTGTTGCTAACGGGGATCTTTCTAAGCACATCACTGTTGATGTGCGTGGAGAAATTCTGGAGCTGAAAGAAACTATCAACACGATGGTGGACCAGCTCTCGTCATTTGCCGCAGAGGTAACACGTGTAGCTCGTGAGGTAGGAACCGAAGGTAAACTTGGTGGGCAAGCCATCGTGCGTGGTGTGTCTGGTACCTGGAAAGACTTGACCGATAACGTAAATTCCATGGCTTCAAACCTTACAGACCAGGTGCGAAACATCGCAGACGTAACTACCGCTGTAGCTAAAGGTGACTTGTCGAAAAAAATCACGGTCGATGTAAAAGGCGAAATCTCAGAGCTCAAAAATACGATTAACACAATGGTGGACCAGCTCTCGTCATTTGCATCTGAGGTAACACGTGTAGCTCGTGAGGTCGGAACTGAAGGAAAACTAGGTGGACAAGCCGAAGTGAAAGGTGTGTCTGGTACCTGGGAAGACCTGACCAATAACGTTAACTACATGGCAGGAAACTTGACCGAACAGGTACGTGGTATCGCAGCAGTTGTAACCGCGGTTGCAAATGGTGACTTGAAGCGAAAACTGGTTCTTGCTGCTAAAGGTGAGATTGCGGCTCTTGCCGATACGATCAACGAGATGATCGACACTCTTGCAACATTTGCCGACCAGGTAACCACTGTAGCTCGCGAGGTGGGGGTCGAAGGAAAACTAGGAGGACAGGCTAAAGTACCTGGTGCTGCTGGTACCTGGAAAGATTTGACCGATAACGTAAACCAGCTTGCTGCTAACTTGACCACTCAGGTACGTGCTATCGCTGAAGTCGCAACGGCCGTAACCAAGGGCGACTTGACCAGATCTATCGCAGTAGAGGCACAAGGAGAGGTTGCATCGCTCAAAGATAACATCAACGAGATGATTCGAAACCTCAAGGATACGACGCTCAAAAACACCGAGCAAGACTGGCTCAAAACAAACCTGGCTAGATTTACACGCATGTTGCAAGGTCAGCGCGATTTGCTCACTGTAGCGCAATTGGTGCTGTCCGAACTGGCGCCTCTGGTGAATGCCCAGCACGGTGTGTTCTACAATGGCGAAATAAATGAAGACGGTGTGATTCAATTTACATTGCTTGGAAGTTACGCTTATGAAGAGCGCAAACATCTTTCGACAAAATTCAGATTGCGCGAAGGTCTAGTTGGACAGTGTGCTCTGGAGAAAAAACGCATCTGGGTAACCAATGTTCCTTCTGACTATATCAAAGTCTCGTCTGGGCTTGGCGAGGGTACGCCGCTCAATATAATTGTTCTGCCTGTATTGTTTGAAACCGAGGTGAAAGCTGTAATCGAGCTTGCCTCTTTCCATACATTCAGTGAAACGCACTTAGCATTTTTAGACCAGCTCATGGAATCAATCGGTATCGTTATCAATACCATTGAAGCGAACATGAGAACAGAGAATTTGCTCAAGCAGTCTCAGAAACTGGCTATGGAACTGCAAAGTCAGCAAGAAGAGTTGACGGCAACGAACAAACAGCTAGAAATGCAGGCAAAGACTCTGCAAGAGTCTGAAAAACTCTTGCAAGAACAACAAGAACACTTGCAGAAAACGAACGACGCTCTGGAAGAAAAAGCCAGACAGCTTGCTTTGCAAAACAAAGAGGTCGAGAAAAAGAACAAAGAAATCGAACAAGCAAGATTCAACCTGGAAGAGAAAGCCTTGCAGCTTGAACTTACTTCCAAGTATAAGTCAGAGTTCTTGGCGAACATGTCGCACGAATTACGTACGCCTCTAAACTCGCTACTTATATTGTCCAAATCGCTTGCCTCTAACCCGCACAAAAACCTCGACCACAAAGAAGTCGAGTACGCCACCATGGTGCATGCCGCCGGCGTGGATCTTTTGAACCTGATCAACGATATTCTCGACCTGTCTAAGATCGAGTCTGGAAAGATGACACTCGAACTTTCAGATGCAACTTTTCTCGACATCCACGACGACATCGAACGCAGCTTCCGTCAGGTAGCCGAATCGAAAGGATTAGAATTCAAGATTATTCAATCGGAAGACCTTCCAAACGTTATACACACAGACTTGAAGCGCTTGGAGCAAGTATTGAAAAATCTTTTGTCTAATGCCTTCAAGTTTACTGAGCAAGGCTCTATTACTCTCGACATTAGTCTAGCCACCGAGGGCTGGACTATGGATCATAAGATTCTGAGCCATGCTGAAAAAGTGCTTTCGTTTACAGTGACCGATACCGGTATTGGAATCCCGCAGGAAAGTCAGAAAATCATCTTCGAAGCGTTCCAACAAGCAGACGGAACTACATCGAGACGTTATGGCGGAACCGGACTTGGTCTTGCTATCAGCCGAGAGCTGGCCGAGGCTCTTGGTGGCGAAATCAAGCTCATAAGTGCGCCTGAAAAAGGAAGTACATTCATACTGTATCTGCCTGAGCGATATAACAAATCGCAGGCTGGCACTTTCTCAGACCGTTATCGCAACCATATGGACGACATGGTCCAGCACAGTTTCAAGCCAAGTACAAGCGAGCTTTCTCTTGTAGGCAGTCATGGCGAGCAAGGTCTGATTGGATCAAGTTCGAATCAAGAATCGTCTATGTTAATTGAGCCTCGTATCAAAGACGATAGAGAAAATGTCAAACCAGGCGACAGAGTCATCCTCATTATTGAAGACGACATTCATTTTGCCAGCGTAATGCTTGATGTTGCCCGCGATCGCGAACTCAAAGGTTTGATCGCCACAAGAGGCGAGGTGGGTCTTGCAATGGCAAAACGATTCTTGCCTGATTTGATTTCGCTCGATTTGAATCTTCCAGATATCGATGGTTGGAGCGTTCTTGACCGACTCAAGCACGATAACAAAACCAAACATATCCCGGTACAAGTGGTATCAATCGAATCGCAAAAATGGCGTGGCTTGAGACAGGGAGCCATCGAGTACCTGGAAAAGCCAGTTTCGAAGGAGCAGATAACTACGTCTATTGTTGATATTAAAGAATTCATCGATAGACCAATGAAACAACTGCTCATTGTCGAGACCGATCTCGAACAAGGCAAGAATATGGTCGAATTCATCGGAAACGGTGATGTTCAGACTACCCTTGTTGAAAACGGTGAGGCTGCCCTTGAAGCTTTGCGTAATCGCAAGTTCGATTGTGCTGTGCTCGACTTGAATATAGGAGATATGAAAGGCACGGATCTCATCGGAAAAATGAAACTCGATGCATCAATGCGAAACATACCTATTATTGTGTATTCTAATCAAAAGCCCGATGCAGACGAAGAGAAGAAACTGTCTGAGTATGCTCGCGACTCTGTAATCGTTACAGACGTGCGCTCACCAGAGCGACTTGTGGCCGAAACGACTCTCTTCTTGCACCGCTCGGCAGAAAGATTGCCCCAGCCTGCAAAAGAATTGCTCGAGAAAGCTAACGAATTCGATCCGCTTTTGGCAGGCAAAAAAGTGCTAGTAATTGACGATGATGTGCGTAACATTTTTGCGCTTGCAAGTATTCTTGAAGCACAACATATGGAAGTTCTACATGCCGAAAATGGAAAAGTAGGTATCGACAAACTCAAAAATACAGAGGGTATCGAAGTAATCTTGATGGATATCATGATGCCAGAAATGGATGGTTACGAAGCAATGCAGCACATTAGACAGATGGAAAAATTTGCCAATATGCCTATAATTGCTCTCACTGCAAAAGCAATGAAAGGCGACCGCGATAAGTGTCTAGAAGCTGGTGCTTCTGAATATATCGCAAAGCCTATTGATTCAGACCAACTCGTCTCTCTTTTGAGAGTGTGGCTTTATAAGCAATAAATACGATGGAAGATAAGATCAACATTCTTATGGTGGATGACCAGCCGGAAAACCTGGCTGCTGTAGAAGTTGCTCTTGAAGAGTTGGGTCAAAATTTGATTCGTGCCAACTCAGGTGATGAATGTTTGCGCTGGCTGCTCGATAATGATGCTGCAGTCATTTTGCTCGACGTTCATATGCCTGACCTTGACGGATTTGAGACTGCCAAACTAATTCGTTCGCGTCCACGCTCAAAACACACTCCAATCATTTTCTTGACTGCTCGCGCTCAAGACGAACAAGATACTTTTCAGGGATATTCGCTTGGAGCGGTTGATTACATCTTCAAACCGTTTAATCCAGACATACTGAAATCTAAAGTCAGTGTTTTTGCTGACTTATTCAGACAGTCTCAACAGCTGAAAGAACAATCCGAACTGCTTTCATTTCAATCGAGCGAGCTGATTCAGTCAAATAGACTCAAAAGCGAATTTCTAGCTAATATGAGTCATGAGATTCGCACTCCAATGAGTGCCATCATTGGCATGTCTGAGCTTTTGTTACGCTCTTCGTTGGACAAAGAGCAAAGCGAGTATGCAAGTATCATCCTTGAATCCTCTCAAGCTTTGCTTACCATAATCAATGATATTCTCGATTTATCCAAGATTGAGGCAGGAAAGCTCAATCTTGAAGTTGTCGAGTTCGAATTGCTCAATCTGGTCGAAGGTGCAGCCAGTCTTTTTGCTAAAGATGCGCAAAAGAAAGGCATTTCGCTCATGACCTATGTATCGTCTGACCTGCCTCGCTTTTTTGTTGGTGATACACTGCGTCTGCGCCAGATACTTATTAACTTGCTTGGCAATGCGCTTAAATTCACACCTCATGGTGAAATTGAAATCTGGGTTGAAGCAGTTCCTGACTCCAGAACTGATGATTCACTAAAATTGCGTTTTGTTGTCAGAGATACTGGTATTGGTATCAAGCCCGAAATGATAGGCAGACTGTTTCAGCCTTTTACTCAGGTTGAAGGAGGGCTCGACAGGCAATTTGGCGGTACTGGTCTTGGACTTTCAATTTCTAAACGACTGGTCGAGCTTATGGGTGGCACCATACAGGTAGAAAGCAAATATGGTATGGGATCGACCTTTTCTTTCGATCTTCCAATTTCAGTTGCCACTTCCAAAGAAAAAGAACTTGCCTGCTTTGATGTGGAAGGCAAAGGTCGAATTTTAGTTGTGGATGACCTTGATTCTTCGTGCCGTATTTTGAAGTCATATCTCAATTATTGCCATGTACAATGCGATACAGCAAACGACGCTAAAGAAGCAATCAAATTACTCAAAGAAAAAGCGCGAACCCCAGATAAATACGATTTAGTAGTAATTGACTTTGTATTATCAGATTCTGATGGTCTGACTCTTGCAAAACGGATAAAAGACGACGAGGCTCTTTGCGATACCAAACTCATTCTACTCACAGCGCATGACAAAAAAGGTCTTGGTGAACTGGCTGTTCAGGGCGGCTTTTCTGCTTACCTGACAAAACCTGTAAAACGCAATAACCTGCTTGAATGCATCTCTGGAGTGCTTCGAGGAGAGTCCAAAATTGATATAAATAAAAAAGTCGAATCAGAAACATACGATGATTTCGATGTACTTCCTTCATATAAGCCGATGGCAGAAACCATGGATGGCGAAAGCCGGGGACTTGTTCTTGTCGCAGAAGATAATTTAGTCAATCAGAAAGTGACTGTATTACAGTTAAAAGAGCTTGGCTACGATTCTTTCGTGGTCAGTACGGGTAAAGCTGCTGTAGAAGAAGCTCTGCTTGGAAATTATATTGTTGTCTTAATGGATTGTCAGATGCCTAAGATGGACGGCTTTGAAGCCGTTTCTAAAATTCGCCAGGCAGAGGCACTTAGTGGAAAACGAATTCCTATTATTGGACTCACTGCTCAAGCAATGGCAGGCGACCGCGAGCGTTGCTTAGAAGTTGGTATGGATGATTATCTAAGTAAACCACTGACTATAGATAAATTAAAAGAAAAAATGGAATTTTGGTCTGTAACCGAGCTAGATGATGACCTTGAGCAGGGACAAGACGGCTTAGGTGAAGGTCTGAAAGATGGACGCATGACTCGTCAAGAAATGCGCTTTCCCGGAAATCGCCAGGATATAACCTCACCACCTGTAGGGTCACCAATTACCGGTCCCGATTTTGATCCCACCGTTTTACGTGAATCTCTTACAGAAGCGGATGCGCAAGATGTTTTGGCTACTTATATCGAGTCGTCGGAAGGGCTTGTGGAAGCTCTTCGCATAGCGGTTTCAAACCAGGAACGTGATCGTGTGATAAAAGTAGTTCACGAACTGAAAGGTGCAAGCGGATCGGTTGGCGCCATATTATTGCAGCGACTTTGTGCTGCAATCGAAAAGTATGCTGTTCAAGAACAATGGGCACCAGTCTATAAATTGTTCACCGAAGTCGAATCTGGCTTCGATCGAGCCAGGCAGGCTATGATGCAATCAGAAAAGGTCTAGCTTAAGTTTTTACTGGCGCGCTGTATCGCTCTTCGATCGCCTTTTGAATACGTTTGCGGCTTTCTTTTGGATCGAGCCCTTTTGCCTCTTCAACTTCTCTGGCAATTTCAGCTAGAGTGTCGTCTTTGACATAAGTGCCAAACCATTTGGAATATTCATTTCGACGCAGGTGGAACAACCATGTATCGTCGTCGACACCTTCTGCCATTTGAGAGAAAATGACCAGATTTTGTGCTTTCAAATTGAGCTTTCCATCAGGACCTTTGAAGAAGAAGCTGCGATCGTCTCCAAGATCGCCTTCGGCATATTTGCGAATGTGTCTGTGGTGCTCTTCAGTTGGAGCAATAATCTTGCAAGCAATTGGAGGTTCATCCTGATTTCTAAACCAGATAAGCGAATTAGCAAGATCTTTGTCATAAGTCCTAATCTTGGGCATTTTATCGCCTGTGGCCTTACAAACATTCTCGAATGTTTTATGTGGATCATCGCCAATTACAATTACCACATCCATTTCGCGAATCACAGATGGTGCCACCTGATCGGGGTGCACTGTAACCAATACCAACCCATGCAACAGTGCTTTGCCAAGTTCTGAATTGCGTTCCCACTCAGTTGGCATTAAATGATGCACTTCGTCGATGACCGTCCAGTGTGGTCTTCCATAAGTAGATCTCAATTTGCGAATAGCTGGCAGTACCTGCGAACAATAGGTGGGTCTGTCTGCAAGAGGAACTCCAAGCAAATTTACTATTACATTATTTGCCGGGCTCTCGAGTGCGTGCACAAATTCGTCTATTGGTGTGGCACGGTCTGGATTTCCTAATACAAGAGCATGCTTTTGTTGCTCATAGTCGCCTTCCGGGTCTATAAGCGAATATTGATACCTCGATTCGACGAAGCGCTCTAAAAGCGATTTTACAGTTGTAGATTTTCCTGAGCCCGAAGGTCCACAAATCAAAACGGAAGTGGAATACGGTACCAGCTCTACATCTTTGCCATCTGGTGTCTGACCAATAATTAAATTGTGTCGCTTCAATTCAGGTTCGATTTGAATCAAATCTGACTCTACAAGCATATCTATAATTTCGCTTACGCCATCCCCATGGTCTTTTTTAGTGACATAGTCGGCACGCTCTTTAAGTGTGTCAATTGCATTTTCCATTGCAACTGCACATTCTGAGGCAGCAAGAAAAGCATGGTCGTTCTCTGCATCGCCGCATGATACCACGCTATGTGGAGATAATTTTAAATCATCGAGAGCTACCATAAGTCCGGAAGCTTTATTAATGCCAGAAGGCAAAACCATGACTGCGCCTTTGTTGAAGATAATCTCAAGGGCAAGACCCATGCTCTTGATAGTGTCAAGTACAGTATTTTCGTGCGGCTCCCAGGTAGCAACAATACAGCGTCCTGCCGATAGATTATCGACTCCTGCCTTTTCTAGACATTCATAAAATTCTTTGGGCGGAACCTCGCCAAGGACTTTTTCCTCTTTGGTTTCAGGCGTGTAGATTAAACCGCCATTTTCCGCCACTATACGGTCGAAAAGTTCGTGTTCTGGAAAAACTTCTTTCAAATCGTCCAAAATTCGCCCGGTTACAAGCAATAACTTACGTCCGGAGGCTTTAACCTTTTTCAAAGCCTCGACAAATTTTTTCGCTACCTTGCCGTTATGAGCCAGTGTGCCGTCATAATCAAGGGCCAGGGCGTGGTATCGCATTCTTTAACCTCACAATTTAAGTGCGCTACCTTTTGGTATAGCGCAGACCACAATAAGCGAATTGATTTAAAATGTAGAAATGAATGACAGGAACGTAAGGGCGCTAAGGCTTCGTAAAATTCCAATCTTGCTGGTCTTTGTGGCAATCCATCTGGTGCCAGGTATAAATGCTTGGGCACAGGGATGGGCGATGAATGATGCTCCGCAACAGAGTGTTTATGAGAGCTCGAAAGAGGCTTCAGTTAGTGTGTATGACGCGTCTACTCAAGCAGCAGAAAAGCCAAAGATTAAATCACTAGACGTGGAAGGCTTCAGCGCTTATGCAGTAGATATTTGCAAAAAATACGATCTTGATGGTCCAACTCGAATTGCAGGACCCCTAGAACAAACTCAACTTTATCAAAAGCTCTCTGAAACCAGGAAATTATTGTTTACCCGACTTTGCGATCCTGAAGTGCGAAAGGACGAGACTTTGAAGGCAAAATTTCAGTCGCAAATTAAATCGTTGACACAAGATATTCGAACATTTCCCAGCCTGAATGGCTTGGAAGTTGTTCCGTTACCAAAAGATGCGCATGTGGCAGGGAAAATGGTTAATGAGAAGAACGCGCATGGAGTTCAAAGAAAATGAGCATCGATTTGAATTTATATCTGAATGATGTTCCAGGAAGTTGGATTGAGCAGGTCAAAAAGCGTTTAGCTGAATTTGGTTTAGTTTGCGAAGTTCATCCTGAATTCGAATCGATCTACGAATCGCACACTGGTTTTCTCCCCATAAAAATGAAACTCGTTAATGTAGGTCCTGCTGCAGCTCGTGACAAGGATTATTTGACTGGATTTGAATGCGCATTTGTAGACTTCAATTATGATGAAGAGTTGAGATTTATCAGAGAACCAGTCAAACCTGCTCTTTTTGAAAAGGTGCTTTTAAATAAGGTTCAGGCAGCTTCTCAACAGTATTTGAAAGATGAAATAATAGACAAGCTTTTGATGGGATATTCAAAGCGGTTTGAAATAAACTGGTATCAGTCTAACGAGGAATTGATTGCAAATGCTTTTGCTGTCGTTTTAGCAGAGCTTACTTCCGGATTGTTGAATGACCCGCAAGCAGATACCTATTATCCAGCCAAAGAGGCTATAGATTCTATTTGCGAGTATATAAACCAACTTCCTGTCGATGAGATGATACCGTTCGAAGGATGGATAGAGTGAAAGCACTTGTAATCTTTGTGGTATCATTGGTGGTTTTCGGATTGTCTCTCACTTCGTTTATTCCTGGCTTTGCGATGGGGCGCTCTGGAGTTTATCTCACAAGTATTAATCTCATTGTTAATGCTCTGCTTTTCGTTGTGCTTGTCGTTTCATTGCTTTCAGTCAACTGGACTAAAAAGGACGGTGCGAAGACTTTAGGTGATGTTACAAGATCGTGGTTAGATGCTTCGGCATTCGTTGCTCTGATGCTTGCAACTGTGATCTTTCCTGCTGTTGCAATTTTGTTCGAAGGGCTTACTCACACATGCGCAGATGGATTTTTTGACTTAATTCCAACTCCGTTTCATTTCATGTTGCTTGCACTTGGTCCAGTTTTGAACGGCTTTTGTGCTGGATTGTTATTTCAAAAGGTTGATTTAGAACCTAAAACGGTGAATTTTCTTAATGGAATGGCATTGGGAATTTCTCTACCATTTGCTATTGCGACTATTCCTATATTGATATTTTCACTTTTTGCGCTTGTTGCAGGAGTGGCGTGGATTGTACTTTCGGCAGTGCTTGCGTTTATTGGCACGTTTAAGCTTTTTGATTTACTGACGCTTTTTTATTCGAATCTAAAAGGGCATAGTCGATTGAGGATCTATGGTCTAATAACCGGGCTTATCTTGCTCATTCTTGTTCAAACGCCAATCTGGATGACGCACTTTATGACCAATTTAGCTACCAAAGACCCGAACAATAAAATGGCACTGCAGATGATAAAGCTATTCGGCGACAAGAAGTATTTATTGCAGAAATGCTATTTGTCGACCAACCGTGCTTCTATAAATGAAGTCGGTCTGCCAGTTATGAGCACAACAGACGCTCAGAACGTGTTTAAACAGGTGACCAAGAAAGACTATACGTCATTTCCTAAGCCACCTGTTGTGGAACGTTTCGAATCTCGTTTTAGAGATTAGTCAAATACTGCAAACTAGACAAACTAGACTGTTGGAGCTTTGGAATGTTCCAATTTATGCTTGTCTAGAGTTGCTTGAAGTTTTTCTTCATCCAGATTAGGCAAAGATGTTTTGATGATTTTGCCACCAGTGCCTTCCAATTGAGGAAGAACTTTGTCCATTGTCACTTTTCTAACTAGAATGAATAGAGCTGACGAGTCGTTTTTAAGAGTTGCAGCAAGTTCTTTCATGAAATCATCGTTGATTCCAAGATCAGTAGTTGCTCCCGAAAGGGCACCAGCAGCACCGCCAATTGCCATGCCAAAGAGTGGATTAAGTAACAAAATGCCAACCAATCCTCCAAGTACACTTCCTTGAAGCGCACCAAATGCGGTGAGGTTATATGCTTGATGCAGTTTTACTTTGCCTTCATTGTCCTTGGTGGCCACGACTGCATCTTCCATGTCGATCAAGTATTCGTTCTGCATTTTTACGAGTTTCATTCTCATTTCTTCAGCGGTGTGAATGTTGTCGTATGCAATAACTATTAAGTCGCTCATGCGGACCTCCAGTAAATTAGTTCGCTATATGCTAGCATTTAACGACTCCAATAAGCTCTTGGCTACCAAAGTGGCCATACTAAGCAAAAATCAACCTTTGGAATGAATAACTATATAACTGATTGGTGATATAGTGAAATGGTTGGAGTTCATTCAAGGTTACGGAATTTGCCATGACGCAGTCAGCACAATCAACTATATATAAGTATCTTTCGCCTGAGCAAGTCTTACAAGCAAAAGAGCAGTCGGTCCTTCTTGATGTGAGAAGTCCTATAGAGTTCGAATCTGAGCATATTGAGGGAGCGCTCAATATCCCACTTTCAGAACTTGAGCAGCGTTTGGATGAAATTCCTAAGGGAAAAGACCTGGTGATGATTTGCCGTTCGGGCAAGCGGGCAGAGCGTGGAGCTTATTCTCTTATCTGTAAGGGAATGGAGCCCAAAGTCATGACTGGTGGCGTATTAGCCTGGCGAAAAGCCGGACTGAGTTTGACCGAAGGCAAAAAAATGTTGCCAATCGAACGTCAGATTCAATTAATAGTAGGTGTGGGCGTTTTAACCGGAGTAGTACTTGGGGTGTACGTAAATCCTTGGTTTTTAGTAATACCTGGATTTTTTGGTGCGGGGCTTACTTTTGCTGGGCTGTCCGGTACTTGCGCCCTTGGACTTTTGCTCATGAAAGCTCCATGGAATCAGCTGCCGGGTTCGTGCCAAGCTCCTTCTGATAAGCCAAAAGGCGGCTGCTGCTCCTGAGATTGTTTCGAATTTAATTGCATTAAGTGAGGTATAGGCATAATGAATGCTTTGAATAATGTCGCGCGTGGGTCCAAAAAAATTGTCATCGTAGGTGGTGTCGCCGGTGGAATGAGTGCGGCAGCGCGTGCAAGAAGACTTTCTGAAGACTCAAGAATTATTGTGTTAGAGCGAGGAGCTCATGTGTCCTATGCTAACTGTGGACTGCCATATTTTGTTGGCGGAGAAATAGGATCGAAGAATAAACTTCTGGTGGCGACACCGCCTGACCTTGAGAGTAAGCTTAATATCGAAGTTCGTGTGCACAGCGAAGTCATAGACATTGACACCGCAAGCACTGCGGTGACAATCAAAGATTCACAAAATAATATTGTTTATGGCGAAACTTATGACGAGCTGATTTTAGCAGTAGGAGCATCTCCTATTAAGCCAGGGTTGCAAGGTATAGATTTGCCTGGTTTATTTACTGTGCGTAGTGTAGAAGACGCTGAATCTATCAACAAATGGATTGAAGAATTCAAGCCTTCCACCGCCGTGGTGGCAGGCGGTGGCTTTATTGGTCTTGAGATGGCTGAGCAATTGGTTCAGAAAGGTCTTAAGGTCACGCTCGTAGATGGAAAAGAGCAGGTGCTTGCTCCAATCGACCGAGAAATGGCTTCTCTTGTGCATTCTGAATTACAAGAGAATGGTATCAAGTTGGTTCTAGGCGCTTCTATCGAGGGATTTTTAGCTCCGGATAGTCTCAAGAACCAGTCTCCTCCAAAATCGTGTTTTGTCAAAGCTGCAAATCATGAACCTATTCCAGCTGATTTAGTTATTCTGGGACTTGGAGTAAGGCCTGAAACTGGCCTTGCTCGAAAAGCTGGAATAGCCATTGGAGAGCGGGGCGGCATCAAGGTTAACGATAAACTTCAAACCAGTGTTGATCACGTCTGGGCGGTCGGCGATGCTATAGAAGTGCTTAATCCTGTAAACGAAAAAATGGCGCTGATTGCTTTGGGAGGACCAGCTAACAGACAGGGGCGTCTTGTTGCAGACAATATTTTCGGTGCCAATAAGACATATAAAGGAACGTTAGGAACGGCTATTTTAAGAGTTTTCGGGCTTACTGCAGCTTGTGTTGGATTGAACGAGACAGCGCTCAAGGAAGCACAGATTCCGTATCAAATGGTCTATGTTCATCCAAATGATCATGCAAGCTATTTCCCCGGTGCAGAGCGTCTCGACATGAAGTTGCTGTTTCACT
Organism: uncultured Candidatus Obscuribacterales bacterium; assembly: GCA_964572515.1. Lineage (GTDB taxonomy): Bacteria > Cyanobacteriota > Vampirovibrionia > Obscuribacterales > Obscuribacteraceae > Aved-18. The sequence continues at coordinate 269,498 of CAZNEW010000004.1, forward strand.
CCGAAAGTGGAAAGTTGCTTGGAGCGCAAATTGTGGGTGCTCAGGGTGTGGATAAAAGAATCGACGTGATTGCAACTGCTATGAAAGCTGGTTTGACAATTGATGAACTCGCTGACTTGGAGCTCGCGTATGCACCGCCCTACGGTTCAGCTAAAGACCCGATAAATTTGTTAGCGATGTCTGCAGCAAATGTACTTGCAGGATTGATTGAACAGGTGCACTGGAACGATATGAATGCAATTAGTAGAGATAAAAACAATTGTGTGATTGATGTGCGGACCAAAAAAGAACGTGACAGAGGTTATATAGATGGCAGTACGCATATTCCGATTTCAGAATTACGCGATAGATTATCCGAAATTCCAACTGACAAAGAAATTGTCGTATACTGCCAGAGTGGCCAACGCTCTTATCTTGCTTATCGTATTCTCAAACAATTGCAATATAAAGTAAGAAGTTTGTCGGGTGGCTATCTTACCTGGTCTGCTGGTAGTAAAGTTAAAGAGTCTCGATCTTCAGTTTTTGCATGAAGCGAAAAAGCGACAAATTGAAATGAACAAGAAAAGCAATAAACAAAACTCGAAATCAAAAACACTTTCCAGAGAAGCTTTGGAAATTGTGGCAGGGCGATTTCGAGTGATGGGAGATGCGTCCAGACTTGAGATACTTCAATGCTTGATGGAGCGAGAGCATTCTGTGCAAGAACTTTGCGAGCGCACTTCGATGGGACAGGCAAATATAAGTAAACACCTCGCTTTACTTACTGAGCATGGAATATTGAATCGTCGCAAACAAGGTCTATTTGTTATTTATTCAATTGCCGATACTACAATTTATCAGTTGTGCGATATTGTATGTGGTGCTCTTTCAAATAGATTTTCGAAAGCTCAAGAACATTTTAAAAAAACTTCCATATCATAAAGGTCTCCTTTCGAAGACCTTCATGACTCATCTTGGCTCATCCCGTTTAAACTTTAAGCAGCCATTGCACATTTGCCTTTTTCAGTGGTGGCACATGGTCCGGCGCTGATTTCTTCGTGAAGTTTGCGAACCGCATCGTGAACATGGCGTTCGAGCTCATTTTTGTGCTCAAGCATTTCTCTGCCGATATCGAACAGGTCGAAGTCAGAGTTCTGCAACATAGGAAAGAGTTTTTTCTCTTCTTCCTGATGATGGTGTTCCATAATCTCACCAAGAACTTTTACTTTGGCTTTCACAGTGTCCTGGTCGCACTTGCAGTTAATTAGCTCGTCCACCAGTACTTTGATTGCATGATGTTCTTCGTATGCTTCTAAAGCATCATCTTTATTCAATTGTTTGAGCAGCGGAAATACATGCTCTTCTTCTATAAGTGTGTGAACCGCGAGGTTGTCGATGATTTTGTCGACCAACACTTCTTGGTCTGCGCGAGTGTGTGCGTCGAGGCAACGCTCGAACATACCTTCGAGTCTGCGGTGATCCGCGATTAATATGTTGACTAGACTTACTTTAACCATGATGAATAAACTCCGTTATCGTTCATGTCTGGTTTATAGCATTCATTTTTGAGGTGATTCCGCGAAAAAGCATCCTAAAGGCGACAAAATTTACCGAGTGGATTAAAATTAGTAGCTTTTGGACAGTATCTGGCCGCTTGGTGTAGCCCATTGGCGACACTGCGGTATCGCCTTATGGTTCTACTATTGGCACAGATTCAGGTGCAATCTCAAGCTTAATTTCCGGTTTCAATTCTGGAGTGGTTTCATCTCTCAAAATTGGAGCCGACTCAACTCGGGGCGCTTTGTCATCTAATTTTTTGCGCTCTTCTTCGACTTCTTTTCGCAGGTCTTTAGTTTTGGTCTTCGTGTCTTTCTTGATACGACCCGGGCGCCCCACCATCATATGTATAAGAGGAAAACGCTTATCTAGAATAGTTGTGAGTTGTTTGCTGGCAGTATTTATGTTTTCCACTGCCTCTTGAGCATTGGTCAACGTAGCTTTCATGTTCGAGTTTAAGACTGGTTTGTTGAGCAGAGTATCGGCTTTATCTAGCGTGTTGCGAGTCTTGGTCAGGATTTCTTTTACGTCATCGCGCAGTTCTTTGTTCTCTGCTAATTTTTCGACTTTGCTCACTGTCACATACATTGTATCAGTCGATTTTTGCAGTTTATTGAGAGTATTGCGCAGCTCTTCCTTTATGTCTTTGTCATGCACCATGCTATCGATTTGAGTAATCAATTGCTTGGCGGACGCAATTGTGTTTTGAGCTTGGGCAACGGTTTCTTTTAAATCACGACTTATCTTGGGATTGTCCATCATGCGACCAAGCTTCGCTGTGAGCCTGTTCATTTCTTTTGTAAGTGGAAGCAGTTCGCGTTCGATAGGAAGGGCGTGATCAATTACAGGCATGGTTTTGTCAGCCAACAGTGCCAGTTGATCCGCAGCGCGGATAACTCGTTTTCTATCTTCTCTATAGTTTTGAACCATTTGTTCTGGGTCGAGATGACTCAGACCAATTGTGATTTTTTGCAATGCAAGTTCGGGTCGAGCAGGCATTTCGCCTTGAACTCGCATATCTTCGGTAAGCATAGGCAAACTTTCGTCAGTATCATCGGGGATGATAATTTCGACATATTTGGAGCCAACCAGGCCATCGGCAAGTATCTGGAATTTGGCATCAGTCCTGACTTTTAATTTTGTCGAAGTAAGGCGGACTTGGACAAGTACTTGATTGTTTCCTTCCCACTCTATCTTATCTACTCGACCAATTCTGGTACCGTCTATGATGACAGCTGCGTTTTGAGTCAGTCCGTTGACTTCGGGAAAAGTAATATTGAGTACTTGCTGTTTGTTCCATGGCTCTAAGTTGCGCCACCAGCAAAAGCTCCAGGTCAAAATTATTATTGCAACAGATACAAACATACCAATCACGGCATTTTCGAGCAATTTTTGCTCGTTTTTGTTATGACGCTCTGGTCTATTAATCTCGTTTGTTTCAGCCAAGGAGGTTTTGTCCTCTATAAAATGCAGCAATTGTGACCATTAAGTTTGCAAGGTAGCCATAAAGAAATGTCATGGTTATGGCTTCAGGAGCGGGCTGGCTGTTATGGCGATATGAATTGAGACCAGCTGTGATGCCCATGAAAAAACCGATTGTTGGATTGACCGCAATAAGCTTTATGAAATATACGACAATGTCTTTGAATTTTATGGTATCGCGCGCGGAGTCAAGAAAATCGAGCATGCTCGTGACACCAAAAAATGGTGACACCAGAGTCGCAGTGGCAAATCCAATAAGAAGTCCATAGGCACCCATACAAGTAGCCATCAACATTGTGGTGCCATAGCGGGGGAGAATGTAATTTTGTGCGAACTCTTTGTCGCTTTTAAAGTCAGCTCTAAAATATTTGGTTTCTTCCGAAATCAATGCAGATACTCTCACACACCAGGCAAGACTTACTGTAAGTGGTCCCATCTCGCGCATCAGACCAAGCGAGATTAAGGCACCTGAAAGTTTTTCGGCTCCAAAAGTTTTCAATTCGGTTACGCTTTCAAGCGTAAGCGCGCAGCCAATCGACATAGCAGCAAGACCTACTAAGGCGAAAGAATAAATTCCCATCCATAGAGCGTATTTGCGAAACACTCTACCGGCGTGTCTGGCTGAGTGCCATGAGCCTGGACTGAATGAAATGATGAATAGTTTCACCGCGATTCCAAAATTGGAAAGCGGAGAAAATCCATGCGCAGAAAGTAGCGAACCGCGATTCAAAATTGCGCTCCCAGATCCCCTTTGGGAAATAGCATATATAGATGTTCCCCAGGGCTAAATTGTTGTTTGCGATTGTCCTATAAATCGGTCATTTTGACTGTTTAGCTAAAGCTGGCTGGATCGCAGCCAGTCCACCCGAAAACTTATCGGCCCATTTATATTGTGGTTGAATGACCCACTTTCCCGATTTGTCGATAAATCCCCATTTGCCGTTTTTGCTTACAGCGGCAACCCCTTCAGAAAAGTCCTGCGCGTCGCTGAAAGGACCGGCAATAGTTACTTTGCCTGTTTTGTCTATAAACTGCCATTTATTCGCTTTGCTTACCCGAGCTAAGCCTTCGCTAAAGTCTTGCACTTCTTCGAATTTGGGCGAAAGCACCACTTTTCCTTTTTTATCTATGAAAACATAATTGTTGCTTCCCTTTTTCATTACCCGAGCCATTCCATCATGAAATATTCCGGCTTCGGCAAGGTCGGGTTTGATTACAACTTCACCCTTGGTGTTGATATAGCCCCACAGTTCGCCTTGCATAAAGCATGCAAGTCCTTCTGAAAATCCGCCTGCAGATTGATATTGTGGTTTTATTAAAACTGTTCCTTTGGTGTCGATAAAACCATATTTTTCTTTGTCGCGTATCATTGCTATTCCATTGTCGAAATTGAAAGCACGTTGATACTTTTGGGGTAGCGCCTGCTTGCCTTCCTTGTCTAAATAAAGCCAGTCGTTGCCTTGCATGACGGCTGTTTTGCCATCGTGAAAATCTTCAGCGATTCGTGCTTTGGGATCAAGCACTGTTTTGCCCGATTTATCAATGAAATAGGCGTGTTCACCCTTTTTAACAGCAGCCTTTTCTTCACTAAAAAGACTTGCCTGGTCCCATTCTGCTTTGATTACAAGCTTGCCGTTTTTGTCGATATAACCGTATTTAGGCGGGTTTTCCCCATATGCTTTGGGGGCAATGCTCAGCAAAAGAAGCATGGGAAGTAGCGTTTTGTTAAAAAATGCTCGCATAAAAGGTCCTTGCAAAAGGAGGGATAACAACGAGTTGTAAATGATAACACGCAGGCTTTGCGGCTATTTAGGGGATTGTCAAGTTGGTGTCATCGTTAACTTTGCCTATGCTAAAAGAAACTTGTGAGCTAAACACAAGAAATGGAGTCAATCTCCAGCATCGGGACAAAGATGGTATCGACAATATCAATGCTGTGTTTGCGGAACAATCCACGTCGTAAGCAAAAAGCGATACTGCCACCATCGAATGATAGAAAACCCCTTATTTTTCTATCAAAACCCGATGAATTGATCGGGACGGTACTAGTTACTGTCCTGATCTTTTATTTCCTTATATAATTTTGTCCATGAGCTTACCTTTCTTGAACAAGTTACTTGCGGTCGTACTGATTTTCCTGTTTGCAAGCGGGCAAGATGAAGCTTTTGCTGCGCCTAAAAAGAAAGCTGGAAAATTTCCAACGAGACTAATGGCTATTCAAATGCCTACGGCTGAAGTGCTAATGAAATCGTTCAGGTTCAGTAATAATGAATCACATGCCTTATTGCTCAAGATTAAAAAGCAGGCCGCTGTAAAGTTGGCAACTATAGGCTTTAATGCCAATGTCACAACAGATAAGGCAGTTGACGACGGGCTGCCTATACTTTCTATATATCCAACCAAAGTAAAAGGGATCAACCTGCTAAGCAAAGGTTACGCTCTTGAGGCGGCGGTCACTCAATATGGGCGTAAAGTCGAAGGTGGTCCACTGGTTGCTACTTATTACCAGCGTATTGGAACTTCGCCTATTGTTTGTTTCACTGGCGACTTCGAGCAATACTCCTTGATGCTGGTTGATGTGTACATACAAATACACATGTCTGCAAAAGAATTCACAAGTAAAAAAGCCGCAGTAAAGGGCGGCAAATAATCGTGCGACAAAATATGTTGCGACTGATACTGCTCCTGGTATTGTTCTTTTTTTGTGCAGACGTGCGCGCACAAAATGTCTATTTTGTCACTGATAGGACTTCTACGACCAAAAAGAATGGTTGCGTAAAATTCAATAAGCAAAATACCGAAGACTTGAGCCAGCTTCAATATGGAATCTTAAACAGCAAAGAAGTTACAAAAAAGACAAAATGTACACACCAAATGATTGATGGTTGGCTGGAATTTAAAGAACAATTCAGATCCGAAATCAAAAAAAATAGCGAAGAACATTTTATTCTATTTGTGCATGGATGTTGCGTAGACTTCAAAGAGGCATCTAAACAGGCGGTACTTCTTGCAGAAACAGCTGGTAAGCCGGTTCTGGTTTATGACTGGGGAACGCCTAAGGGAAACTATTTTGGCTCGATGCTTGCTTGTCCTCGTGCTCAAGAGCGATTCAACAATTTTATATACGATATTTTTCAAGAATACCCAAATGCGCGTATCTCTGTAGTCGGGCTCAGTATGGGCAATGTGCTTATATATAATTTTTGTCTGCAAAACAAAGTGACTGATTTGCCTCGTCATTTTAACGAAATTGAAATGGCACGTGCCGACATCGATACCATTGTGTTTCGAACAAATATGCACCGTGTAGTGCCACATTGCGATAGGCTGGATCTTTATGTGGCAAAGAACGATTTTCTGATTAATATCTCGGGCTTTATGCGCGGATTGATTTATCCTTATCCACCTGTGTTTATGCTTGGTCATACTCCAGGAGACGCTAATCTGGGAAATTCTATTTCAATATTTGATGTTACTCGTTTGAAGATGGGACACTTGCTTCCAGGCGAGGCTATTTCAGCCGTTCTTAAAGGTCCAGAAGCGTACAAACTATCGGATAAGTACAGTTTTAGTGAAACTAATAACGGCGTGCAAGTAATAACTATTCAGAAAAGAAAGAAATAGCTTTTATTCCATTTTTCGATAGATTTTCAAAGTGGGTGATACAGCCTGGTAAGCGCTTTCAAAGGGTGTGAATCGAATACTCTCTTTATCACCAAGCACGAGATATCCGCCCGGTGCAAGGCTATGAAAGAGCAGCGCGTGCACTTTCTCTTGAAGGGCTCTGTTGAAATAAATCATGACGTTGCGACACAAAATTAAATTGAACTCGTTAAAAGATCTGTCAGTTACGAGGTTGTGCTGAGAAAAAACTAGATACTCTTTGAGATCGTCGTGAAATTTTGCCCACCCGTAGCCCGATGTGTAGTAGTCAGAAAAGTCGCAAGTCCCGCCTGCCATATGATAATTACTGGTGTAGTCTTGCATGACCGAAAGTTTGAACATCCCTTTTTTTGCAGCCTCGATTGCTCTATCGTTCAAATCGGTGGCATAGATGCGAGTTTGTTTTGCAAGACCTTCTTCGCGAGTCATGATTGAAAGAGAATATGGCTCTTCACCAGATGAACACCCTGCGCTCCAGATTCTAATCGAAGTATTTGAGAGTGTGGGCAGAACACTTTCACGAAGATACTTATACGTCTTTGGATCGCGAAACAGCGAAGTAGTCGGAACCGACAATGTGAGAACGAATTTCCTCATGGCTTGGTGGTTTTTGAATATATGACGCGACATATCTTCGAGTGTTTTGATTCGCTCTATGTCCATAGCGTCTTTTATGCGTCGTTTTAAAGATGAAATTGCGTAATCGCGATAATCGAAACCTGTTTCTTGATATACGTTTTGAAGCAGTTCAAATATTTGGTCATCAGTGAATTGAGTGGACATAAATAGCCCCGACTCAAGCTTTGTAGAGCCAGACTCTAAGTAGCGATAAGAGTTGTCCACGATCCACCGGTTTGGTTATATAATCCGACGCACCCGCCTCCAGACATTTCTGGCGATCGCCTTTCATTGCTTTTGCTGTGACAGCAATGATAGGAAGCTTTTTATATTTTTCTTTTGCTCTGAGTTGACGAGTTGCTTCGTAGCCGTCCATCTCAGGCATCATGATATCCATCAGCACAAGATCGATTCCTGGTGTGTTTTCTACCTTTTCAATTGCCTCAATGCCGTTTTCAGCTGTTAATACTTTGATATTGTATTTTTGCAAGACGCTCTTTAATGCAGTGATATTGCGCTGGTCGTCATCTACTATGAGCATTGTGCTTCCGGCAAAGGGATTTTCGTCTTGTCTGAAAGTCTTGAGCATTTTGCGCTTACTATCTGGCAAAGTTCGCTCGACTCTGTGTAAAAATAAACCTGCCTCGTTCAATAGTCGTTCTGGCGAATGAACATCTTTGATCACGCCAGATTTGTTGAGCTCTTTCATTTCGTCTTTCTGCGCTTGAGTCAATTCTGAGCTGCTATAAATTATCATCGGCAAATATACATCGTGTGCGATTTTTTGTAACTCTTTGACCAGTGTAAGACCATCGCTACCCTTTAAATTCAAGTCTATGATGGCACAGTCGAATTTGGTTTTACGAACTTGCTCCATCGCCGATTCGGCATTGTCTACAACAACTATATTCAAGTTTTCACTTTCAAGCGTTTCGGACAGACTTTTTCTAAGAGGCTCATTTGGCTCGACGAACAAAATGGTCTGGGTGGTGCGGTCGATAACAGCTCTTATTTTGACCATTGCCTCAGATAGTGTTTCAAGAGTCACTGGTTTTTCTAAAAATCCAGCGGCGCCAAGCGACAAACTGCGATGTTCCTGGTTGTCTATCGAAATTACATGAACCGGAATATGTCTTGTATCAGATGAATTTTTGAGCTGGTCTAAAATTACCCATCCATCAGTGTCTGGAAGACGCAAATCAAGCGTTATGCCATCAGGGAGAATTTTGCGTGCTAGCTCAAGACCGTCCATCCCGCCTAAGGATACAACGCCTTTAAATCCTTGTTTTCGAGCGACACTGAGCAGCATGTTTGCAAAAGACCTATCGTCTTCAATGATGAGTAAAATACGGTCGCCTGCAGAAATTTGGAATCGATCGTCTTCCAGGTCAGAGTCCATCATCGAGTCTAGATTATTCTCGAATTTAGATGCTTCAAATTTGGGTGATCTGATGACAGGTTTTGATGGAAGACTGCGCAACGTCCGCCCGCGCTCGTTGTAGTTGACAGGCAAAATAACTGTGAACACGCTTCCTTGTCCAAGTGCACTTGAAAGCTGGATGGTACCGCCCATAGTTTCAGCAAGCTTGCGACAAATGGCAAGACCAAGACCAGTGCCACCATATTTTGTCTTGGTAGTGCTTTCGGCTTGCTGGAACGCTTCAAAGACAATCTGATGCTTGCTTTGATCTATACCAATGCCGGTATCGGTTACTTCAAACGCTATTAAATTAGCATTTGCTTCATGACTTTTGATTGTAAGACTGACGCTTCCTGACTCGGTAAATTTGAAAGCGTTCGAAAGCAGATTATTCAAAAGCTGAAGGATTCGCTTCTGGTCTGTATGAATTGAATCTGGAGCATGGTTTTCAACCTTAATATTGAAGTCTAGACTCTTACGCTTAGCGTCTTTTTCAAAATTACGTCTGACCGAATTAACAAGCGAGGCTATCGAAATGTCTGAAACATCAAGCGTAATTGTGCCCGACTCGATTTTCGACAGGTCGAGAATATCGTCAATAAGAGTCAATAATGCTTTGCCTGCCAAACGAATATTTTTGGCATACTCTAATTCATCTTCGTCCAGGTGTTCGTTTTCATTGTCCATCAGGAGCTCGGAGAATATAAGCAAGCTATTGAGCGGGGTGCGCAAATCGTGCGACATGTTGGCGAGAAACTCAGATTTATATTTCGAAGCCATTTCAAGCTCGTTTGCTCGCACTTCAAGGGCTGTTTGCAGCTGTTCCAGTTCGCGATTCTTCTCATTGATTGCTTGATATTGCTGGTCTAAAATTTCAGCTTTCTGTTCGAGTTCTTCATTTGCTTGACGCAATTCCTCTTGTTGAGACTCCAGTTCTTCTTGCTGAGACTGGAGCTCTTCATTGAGTGTTTGAGCTTCTTTTAGCAGGTTGTCGGTAAATACTTGACCTTTAATGAAATGGAAAATGACACCAAGTTGTGTACTTAATTCTTCTAGCAATTCAATTTGAACAGGACTGAATTTATTCAATTTTGCTATTTCGATTACGCCCTTTAGCTTGCCTTCGAAGACCGCAGGGAATACAACAACTTCTATTGGTTTTACACTTGTGGTGGCAGTTCTTATTGTGATAGCGGATGATGGCAGGTCTGACAAAATTCGCATAGTTTGATCCGAGGCGCACTGCCCTAATACGCCTTCGCCTATATCAATTCTGTCTTCAATTGCATCTTTAGAGTTGCAGGCATAAGTGCCGATCAATTCGAGCTTTGTGTCGATTTCATTGAGATTATATGAGTCTGTAGACCCCAATCCACAGCCGTATACTACACCCCACTGAGCATCTATGGCTTTGCATAAATGTTCAAGCAACAGAATTCCTGCTTCTTGTGGGTCTCGAATTCCCTGAAGAGCAAGACTGATTTCGTTCAATTTCGTTTTCAGCCAGTTTTTGTCAGTCTGCAATATATGCGCTTCGTTTAGCTGACTTGCCATCGAATTAAAAGATTGTGCGACCTTGGCCAATTCATCTTGACTCGATATTTCGATTTGGTGATCTAGATCACCACTTCCAAGTTTTTCAGCACCGTCCATTAGACCGTGGACACCGCGAGAAATACTTCTGATTACTATGAATACTCCGCTTGCCGAAAGAAGAAGTGCAAGAATGATTACTCCAATCATCACTTGCTCAGATTCGTGAACAAGCTTGTTAATTTCATCGTTGCGCTTTTGCAGAAGAGTAAGTTCTTCTTGTTTCATAGACGTGAGTGTATCGGCAATTCTTTGCGATATTTCCATCTGTTTGTACGAAAGCAATACTCGTGCGTCTTTGCCTTTTGCTTTGCGGTCATCTATGGTTTGCTGAAGTCCGTTGATTCGATCATTTATAAGCGGTTTGAGTTCGTTTAAACGAGCTTGTTGATTGGGATTGTCTTTAGTTAAATCCTGCAATTCATCGAGATCTCTGAGCAGATTGGTCTGAAATGGCACCCAGCCTTTGATTAAATTGTCGTCGGACATTATGACGTAGCCGCGAACGTTGCTTTCGTTTTTGGCTATTTGTCCAAATATGGCATCGAGTTTGGCAAGAACAATATAAGTGTGCTCTACCCACCACTTCGTATTCGAGACCCTGTCTTGATTTTGAAAGCCGATATAAATGACGAAAGCAAAGCTAACCACGAGGGTTATAAACGCCATCAAAATTCTTGTGCCGATCTTCATCTAGATTCCTTGAAAAAAAATGTGTGTAAAACGTCTACCCATTTTTTCAAACGGGTAAATGCCACCTCTTTTAATACTAACCGCCATCTCCTCACTTGGTGAACTAAGTGCTAAGCTCAAATAGTTAGTAGCTTATGGAATGAAAGTCATGGCAGAGAAACGCTTACTTTTCGTCGAAGATAATTCTAATCAACAAGCGCTCTACAAGGCGCTGTCAAAGCGTTTCGGATTTAAAGCTAACCTCGTGAGCAATTGTCGCGAAGCAATGAAGGCCTGCCAAGAGAATGAAATGTATGACCTTATTCTAATGGATATGAGCCTTGACGAAATCGATGGATGTCAGTGTACAGGCTTGATTAGGGATTTGGGCGCCGCAGGCAAGAATGTTCCTATCGTGGCAGTGACCGGACACGTTAGCAATGAATACCGCGTGCGTTGCCTCGAATCGGGGATGAATGATTTTCTACCAAAACCTTTTGGCGTAGACGATTTTGGCGCAATACTTGAAAAATGGACAAAAAACCAGCCAGAATAATCTGGCCGGTTTCTTTGTGAACTGCGGGTTCTCGGGAAAAACTATTCTTTTATTGTGCTCGCTTGCGAATGCCACCAGGTCCGCCTGGACCACCAGGACCACCTGGTCCTCCAGGTCCGCCGTGACCGCGATGACCATGTCTGAATCCATGTCCAGGTTTCATACTTTTATATCTAATTGCCTGTTTTTGCTCTGGTGTGAGCTCAGCCATCAGGTCCATTTTGAAAGCAAGGCGGGCATTAGAAAGCTCATTGCTCAATTTGTTTATTTTGTCTTGGGTCGACAAAATCTCCTGGCGGTCAAGCTTTTCTTGAGTCATCAAATCTTTTAGATGACGTTTCTGTTTCATTAGTTCAGTGAAATTGGGACCGCTTTCGTCAGCCAGCTTATTTTTGAGATTGTATATTTTTTCTAGTTGTTCGTTGGTGAATTTGAATTTTCCACCACCTCCAGCAGATCCTGTAAGTGGAAACGCGGACATTTCCATTGCGTCGCCAGGAAGAAAGGCTAGTTCTCCCATTTCAATCTGACCTTCAATAGGTGGAGGAGGCATCATTTCTGCACTCTCATCACCACCTGGTCCTTGAGGTCCGTCAAAATCTGGAGCGCCTTGAGCGAGTGTAGGAAGGCTGAAAGCCGTAAGGCAGGCAACTGTGGCTAAAAGTCTTGGAAGTTTCATTGAATATTTCCTCACATGAATTTGGTCGGATTGAAAGTGCTCTACTTTCTAAAACGACATCTCGAAGCAAAAAGTTCAATTTTTTTTGCGATTTAATCTTTAATGATTTCAGACTGGGTGGAAATGACCAGATTCTTGTTTGTGCTTGTCATAAAGTCGATTGCATCAAGCGACGCGTCATCTTGCAAGTTTTTGCATCCACTTATATTGATATGCTTCAGTGTAGGAATTTTGCAAAGCGCTCGCAGACCTTTTAATGTAATTTGAGTATGCCCCACAGATAAAGTTTCGAGTTTCTGCAGTTTAGAAGCCAAATAAATCGCGCTATTATCGTCCAGATTGAGCATATCCATATAAAGCTCGTCCAAATTTTTAAGATCGCCAATCAATAAAATGGTTTCGCCCTGAATTCCTGCATTAGTACCTATTTTTAGTTTGCGCAAATGGGGCATTTTAGCCAGACTTTGAATTACTTCTTTGTCGACACCATCATTTTTTTGGATATTCAGTACACGCAGATTTTTTAGTTTAGTTACTTTGAGCATGCCTTCCTTGCCGATGCTGTTACATGCAAGACCAAGATTAATCAGATTTGGCAATTTATCCAATTCGCTAAAATTAGAATTCTTGATTGTTTCATCCCATGCAATCTGAACAGCTTTGAGATTCTTTAGCTGACAAATCTGAGCGAATTGTTCGGGGCTGATGTCACATTTTCTCAGGTGGAGACTTTCTAGCTTGGTGAATCTCTTAAGACGTGTGAAATCGAAGCCTTTCAAATCTACTGAATCCCAGTTGATTTCGCGAACATTAGGGTGAAGTTTGTCTACATCTTCAAGCTGGTTTCTTTGATTACCAGTAATTTTTTCAGCGAATTTTTTTGATAGAGAAATACTTTCTTTGTTTTCTTTCTCTTCTTTGTTGAGCCATTTAACTGACTCTTCAAAATTGGACTCGTCTGTTTTTGTTTTTTGTATCGATATTAAATAAAGGATTGCAGTTCCCAGAGCAATAAGAAGAGCCGCTGCATAAAATGCTTTCAGTGAGGTTTTCTTTCTGTTTGATTCTAAAGATTCAGACTTTGATAGTGCTTTGATTCTTGCAATTTCATTTGCCTGATCATAAATTTCGTCGAGTGCTTTTTGCATCGCTATAACAAATTGGTATCTATCATTTCTGTTTTTTGCCAGTGCTTTGTTAATGCAATTTTGAAGTCCAGTCTGAATTTCCGCTTCCGAAGATACTTTACCTAAAAGAGGAACCGGAGCCGTTTTATGCAAGTTCATGGTTTCAAATGCGGTATTACCCTGATAGGGGACTTTGCCGGTTAACGATTCAAACAATGTACAGCCAAGCGAATAAATATCAGAGCGCTGATCTGTTTCTTTGCCATCGATTTGCTCAGGACTCATATAAGGCGGACTACCGGCTGCATTTTGCTTGCTGTCTGAATCGTCATCTGTATTTAGCACTGCAAGACCAAAGTCGACAATCTTGGGGGAATAACCAACATCTTGAGAAACTAAAATAATATTGCTTGGTTTAATATCGCGGTGTAGTACACCTTTATTATGCGCATGATTCAAGGCTTCGCATAAATCATGAAAAATTGAAAGTACCATCATGACTGGCAAGGCTTGCAAGTTCTCTATTTGCTTTGAAAGAGAAACGCCATTTATAAATTCAAGCACCATGTATGGAATTCCATTTGCAGTGGTTCCAAAATCGAGAATTTCCATAATGCATTTGTGTTTTAAACCACTCAATGCGCGAGCTTCCGCTTGAAACTGTATTACCTGTTTTTCGCTCAAGCTATGAGCAGACAGGGTTTTTATGGCGACCATTCGGTCGAGTGTTTTATCGTGAGCTTTATAGACTATGCTTGTGCCACCACGACCAAGCTCGCAGATTATCTCGTAGCGGGCTTCTAATGATTTTAATTCGTCAGAGCCCATTTCATTTCATTTAAACTCATTTGTATTCGTCGTATGATTTTCTGATGAAGCGCGAAACATCTACTATTTTTACATTCTTATATTTTTTGCTCAAAATAGCTAGGGCGTCTTCAGACTCTTCGTTCAGGATTTGATCGCATGCATTGATGTTGATCCAGCGAAGAGTAGGAATTTTAAGCAGAGCCTCAAGCCCGCTCAGAGTTATTAAATTGTGGGTGAAATTCAATCTCTCTACGCCGGATAATTGTTTACTGATGATTTCGGTTGTGTCATCGTCAAGTAGTAGCGCATCAAGACCAAGATATTTTACCTTTTTAAAATTGCCGATTGCTTTTTTTGCTTCCATATCCATATTGGCGTTTCCACCGATTTCCAACTGGACTAGATTAGGTAATTTTTGAAGACTGCTGATGATTTCCTTGTCAAATCCCGTCTCCATGCGGAGATTCAGTTCTTGAAGTGTTTTAATCCGAGTAATTGGCATTAAGGCTTTCTTGCTTAATTTGCATCCTTCGGCATTGAACTGTTTGAGATTTCTTAGTTTCAATAGGCAGGTAAAGTCAGTGTCGGCTAATTTTTCATTAGCTGGAATACACAAGTCTTCAAGCGTTACAAGGTGCGATATTTGCTCTATGTTTTCTGGTTTTGCTCCGGTGGCACTCAGAATAAGTTTTCGCAATTTTTTCAGTCGAGTCAATGTACTGAAATCGGCATTAAGAACGGCACCATTGCGATAGCATACGTCATCTTCGTTTGCAGGTATTTTATCTAGTATTTTTTGTGTTACTAAAACCGCGTCATCGTGTCTGTGCAGATCGTCGTGAATTGTAGTAACTGATTCTTTAGTTCGTTCATCTTGAAACCTTTGAGCTTCGATCTGCACAGTATCTTCTTTCTTTACTTTTTTAGAGTATTCATTAGAAACCAGAAAATAGGCGAGTGCAAGTAACGCCAGACTCGATAGTCCAGAGATAATCCAAACTGTAGGCAACTTTTTCTTAGTCTTAATTTCGCCATCTACTGCTATTTGACTTTGCTTTCTTAAGCGAGCAGATTCAAGGGCCTGTGTTTTCAATTCATCCAAGACTTTTTGAAAAGCAATCATGTATTGATAGCGATCGTTTTTGTTTTTAGCTAAAGCTTTGTGCACACAATTTTGAAGCGGATAATTGATATTTGGATCTTCGCAGACTTTGCCAAGCGGTGGTATTGCAGCTGTTTTGTGCATATTCATAGTTTCAAAAGCGGTAGCGCCTTCGTAAGGTATTTTTCCGGTCAATGCTTCAAAAAGGGTGCAGCCAAGCGAGTAAATGTCAGTCTTTTGATCCAGGTCTTTTCCTTCAATTTGTTCAGGACTCATATAAGGTGGGCTACCAGCAGCTTCTATTTCGACTTCAGTAGAAGATTGGGAATCACCCAAAACAGCTAGCCCAAAGTCGATTATTTTGGGTGTGTAACCGTCTTTTCCTGCCGAAACCAGAATAATATTGCTTGGCTTAACGTCACGGTGCAAAACGCCCTTATTATGGGCATGACTCAAAGCTTCACAAAGATCGCAAAATATCGAAAGACATAAAATCAACGGCATTGGTCCTACGTTTTCTATGTATTTTGAAAGCGGAATGCCTTCGATATATTCAAGCACCATATATGGTTTGCCGGTTCTGGTAATTCCAAAATCGAGAATTTCCATTATGCCTTTATGCTTGAGTCCGCTTAGCGCTCGTGCTTCGGCCTGAAATTGAACAAGTTGTTTTTCGCTCAAACTTTTTACCGATAAAGTTTTGATAGCTACAAGCCGGTCCAGAGTCTTATCTTTGGCTTTATAAACTACGCTCATACCTCCGCGACCCAGTTCTGTCACGAAATCGTATCGGTCTTTTAATGCTTCTAAATCGGCATTCAGTTCTATCATTCAGGCACCTGGTTCGAAAATGGCTGATTTATGATTTTGACCTTATTCTGGGTCTTATTGAAAGTCTCGATGGCATCCATGTTAGCGTCAGTGGAGAGTTCTTTGCAGCCATCGCAAAACAAGATTTTCAATTTTGGTGCGCGTGCTGCTAGTCTGATCGATTTGAGGGTGATATCGGTGAAAGTGACAGAGAATTTCTTCAAATTCGGTAATTGTTCGAGTAAATAAGCAAAATCCTCATCATTTAGGTTGGTGCGGTCGATATAAAGGCTTTCTAGATTTTTCAATTTACCCAACGCTCGCATTACATTTTTATCTTTGATTGAATTGCTGACAAACAATTTTTTCAATTTTGGCATTTTTGATAAGTGGTCTATAACCTCTAGAGGCAAAGCAAGAT
This sequence comes from uncultured Candidatus Obscuribacterales bacterium, assembly GCA_964572515.1. Lineage (GTDB taxonomy): Bacteria > Cyanobacteriota > Vampirovibrionia > Obscuribacterales > Obscuribacteraceae > Aved-18. Next base: position 285,987 of record CAZNEW010000004.1, read on the forward strand.
TGTGCTCTAAATTCAGTTCTTCCAGTTGTTTTAGCTGGCATATTTCAATTACAGGACCAGGTGGTAAATCGCACGCTTCTACGCTCAGAGAAATTAAGTGCTTGAGTGGCTTCAATTCATTGAAATTGGCTTTGCTCAAATTAGAGTTGATGCGCAGGTTCAATCTTTCCAGATTTTTTAAGGTAGCTAATTGTTTTAGCTGTGCTGGTTGCAAATTGCAATTACTCAAATTCAAATTGCGCAATTTTGGATAAGCGCTCAATAAAGCCAAATTAGATTTGGACAGGTCGGTCACAGATATGTCGATGTCTATTTCGTCTTTAGAAAGTTTATTCAAATCAGGTGCTTTGGCGCGATTGGTAGTGGTGTTTCGAATCGAAATCAATTCGGCATTTCCAGCAATATCTTTAGCTAAGTTCGTAGTTGTATTACGACCGGTGTTCTTGGCTAAATAAGTGTCGATGTTTTTTACTCGATTTTGTACTTTCTCTAGCGCTTGCACAGTCTTTTTCGATTCGTCTTTGTTAGATGTATCGTGTTCTTGAAAATGCGCATGGCGAGTTTCATAAACGTAGACGATAATCAAAAGGAGCGTACTGAGTATCACCGAGCTAATGCCAAGGTATTTAAAATACGATTTTGGTTCTTGTTCCATTTTTAGAACTGGCTGAGCAGCAGTAGCGTCTTTTAGTGCCTTTTCATTCTCCTGCTGTTTCTTCTCTTTAGTATTGTCTTTTATTCGAATCTGCAATTCTTCCAATTCTTTTTGCAGAGCTTGAACACTTTGCATGCGCAAATCGCGCTCTTTCGCAAGCAATCGACTTAGAATGCTTTGCAAACTGGCTTGCAGTATTTCATTTTCAATCAATGGTGGCAGCGCTGGAACAGGAGCTGAAACATGCATGTTCATTGTTTCAAATGCAGACGATCCTTGATATGGGACTACACCAATCAATGCTTCAAAAAACGTGCACCCAAGCGAATATACGTCTGAGCGTTTGTCCAGCTCTTGATTGGAAATTTGCTCTGGGCTCATATAGGGTGGACTTCCGGCAAAATTCTCGCCTGCACTAACTGGGGCATCGCCAGCATCAAGCATTGCAAGCCCAAAATCGATTATTTTGGGATGATAGCTATTGCCTTGATTGACCAGAATAATGTTAGACGGCTTGATGTCGCGGTGTAAGATATTTTTGCTGTGGGCATGAGCGAGTCCTTCGCATAAATCGATAAAAACAGGCAAAGCTATTTCTAGTGGCAAAGGACCTAGTGTTTCGATGTGTTTTGCTAGTGAAACACCCTCGATATATTCGAGCACCATATATGGTTTGCCCGATTTGGTCATACCAAAATCGAGTATGTCCATGATGCTTGCGTGCTTCAAGTTACTCAAAGCACGCGCTTCTTGTTGGAATTTGACATACTGCTGCTCAGACAGACTTTTAACCGTCAGTGTTTTAATGGCAACAAAACGATCGAGCGACTTGTCTTTGGCTTTATATACCAGACTAGTGCCGCCCTGACCAAGCAAGGTCAAAATCTCGTAGCGGTCCGTCAGAGAAAGAGCGCTATCGTCCTGGGTCATTTAGTTAAGAGAGGTCAAATAGTGACAAATTGTTCTGACACCAAAAGCAGTACCGCCCTTGTTTACCTCACCTTTAGGTTTGTCTGACCAACCTGCTCCTGCAATATCCAAATGTGCCCATGCTACCTTGTCGTTGACAAATTCTTTGAGGAACATAGCCGCGCATGAGCTGCCCGCTTCGCCTCTAGAGCCTGCATTTTTCAAGTCGGCAATGTCGCTCTTCAAGAAGTCTTTGTAATCGTCGTACATAGGCAGTTGCCAGAGTTTCTCTCCAGCTGAATCAGATGCCTTGAGCAATCTGTCGATAATTTCTTGATTATTGCCCATGATACCGCCAGCGACTCTACCCAGCGCTTGCACTATGGCACCAGTTAGAGTGGCTACATCTATGATTTCGTCAACTTTAGAATCGCAAGCAAAACAAAGGGCGTCAGCCAGGATGAGCCTGCCTTCAGCGTCTGTGTTATTTACTTCGATTGTTTTGCCGTTCATTGCAGAAATTACATCGCCAGGATGCAAAGCTTTGCCTGATGGCATATTTTCGCAAGCAGCAACAATGCCAAGCACATTTACGTTTGGCTTGAGTGTTCCCATGACTTGCATACATGCAATTACCGCTGCTGCGCCCGACATGTCATATTTCATATGTTCCATGCTAAGTGATGGCTTGAGTGAAAGTCCGCCAGAATCGAATGTAATTCCTTTGCCTACCAGTGCTACTGTTTTCTTTGCAGTTGAGCCTGCTGAATATTTCAAGACTATAAATTTGGGAGGCTCATCAGCACCGCGAGCAACACCTAAAAACGAGCCCATTCCCATTTTTTCAAGCTCTGGTACATCCATCACTCTGCAAGTCAGAGCGTTTTCTTTAGCAATTCGTTTTGCTTCTGTAGATAAGCGCGATGGTGTCATATAGACCGGAGGCTCAGCAATTAGTTGTCTTGCAAAGTTTGTTGCTTCACCAATTGCAGAAGCTCTTTGACAGGCTTGGTTGAAATCTTTGACTGATACCACTTGTCCAAGAATTGAAAGCTTGAGTTCGGCTTTAGTTTTTTGTGCCTGCCCTTTTTTGCCGACTGTTTTGTATTTGTCGAAGTCAAAACCGCCAAGAATAAGTCCTTCGACCATCGCACCTAATTGTTCTTCGTCTTTATGGAAGACTGCGGCTTTGCCAGCTTTTCCTTTAGGTCTGACAGGAGCTGTCTGGTTGCCTGGCAGATTGATTGCAAGAGTAGATAGATTGTGACCGTTGCCTAGTTTAAGTCTTCTGCTAACTGCGGCGAAAGCGCGACGAGTAGATGCGGTGTCTTCTTTGTCTCCCAATCCAACAAATAAAATGCGCGAGCTGGGAACCTGGTCGAAAGTAGGCGCCATCACAATTTCGCCCAAGCTGCCTTTGAATCCTTCAAGCTGTAGATATTTATCTAATTCAGATGCAAGACTTGCTGGGAACTTCTTATCGGTTTCTTTTAAAACTTGGCTTGGTTTGTGATTTTTAGGCAGCGCTACTACCAGAACATCGGCTTTTACTAGACTTAATGTGGATTTATCTTGAACGAACTTCATCAGGTCACCTTTCGCTTATAAATACGAAAGTCTATTTTATCCTAAAGAAGCGGACTCTTTCTGGAAATTATCCGATTTATCCAGGTCTTGTTGCAATGCTGCCTGTAGGGTCGCATTTTGGGCACGAAGCTTCAAGCGAGCGGCAAACGCTTCTTCTTTGGTAAGCGATTGGCCTATTTCGCCAAGACTGCCTCTGATATCGTCTAGACTATTCAAGAGGCGCTGATATACTCTGTCTAAATGTGTAAGTTCGCTGCTCGAACTAAAAGTGCTCGCAAGTAAAGGCTCTAATTCTTTAGTCATCGAGTCAACGTGTCTTGTGGCGCCTTTCAAAGTGGTAGAAAAATCAGCCGATGAATCTACTGCTTCTCTTATAGTCTGCTGCATTTGCGAAATATTGATAGTCAAAGCACGCCTGGTTGTCATAAGGCTGTTTTTCAAACCTTTCAATCTTTCTGAGATTACGACTACTTCGCTTTCGTTAGTGACTTTCATCTCTTTTACAGAAGTGATTAAATCAAGCATTGAAAGCTCGTTGTCCAGCGCTTCGAGTTGATAAACAAGTTCTTTTGTTTCGGGAAAAATCTGCCAGGCCTGGCTAACCGACTTAGATACATGTTCTGCTTTGTCTATGAAATTTTGCATGTCACGGTTGAGGTCGCTTGAATGATGACTTACAGTTTCAGCTGAAACTCTTGCTCCGCGCGAAAAGTCCATGACCTGGCGCATAATCGTACCTGACTGATCGGCAAGCGAGATAGATTCAGACAATTCGCGCTCGCTTTTGTTGAGCGAGTCGGTACCAAGGCGCAATTCGAGTATTTCTTCTTCTGCAAACGAATTCAATTCACTTAGCGATTTTGATAGATATTCGTTTTCCTTTTCGCTTGCATCCAATTTTTTTGCCGTTTCTGCAAGCGCTTGCTTAGTGGTATCGAGTTCAGAAGATTTTGCTTTGAGCAGACCTGCCAGATTAGAAATAGATCTGCCAAGCACACCAAACTCATTGTTTGAAGATACTTCCAGGCGTGATTCGAACCGCTCTCTTGCTACATTGCTTGAGGCGCGTAAAAGTCTATCAAGAGATTGACGACATTCTTTGAAAATGAAATAGCAGGGAATGCAAATAACCATTGTTAGTAAAAACGACCCAAGTGTAATGGTCATTAAAGCTAGTTTCAAGCTGTCTTCGCACTGTGTTTCAAGCGTCGCGTACTGTTTTTTCTCGAAGTCAATCAATGAAGCTGCAAGAGTTGTGACCTGCTCCATATACTGGTAGCCAACACGCTCCTGGATGAGTTTAAATGCTTCTGCTTGTCCTTTGTTTTCGTATGCTTCGGTAGTAGCTTCAAGTGAAGCAATGCGCTTGAACATTGCTTCTTCGAATTTTTCAAAAATAATCATTTCTTCGTGGTCGCTTTTTATTTGATCACGAAGAGCTCTTAAAATTTCTTTGGTAATGTCTATTTGAGCCCGAAAACGATCCAGATAAGAATCTTTGTCGGTAATTAGATACTCGCGTTGATTGGATACTGCAAAAGTAAGATGATAACAGGCCGATTGGACCTTTTCCATGGTAGCCATACTGTCTACGACTCTAAAGCCGCGTTCGCTAAAATCCATTATCGACCAGTATGCGGTGCCTGCCACAAGTGCGATTGAGACTACAATGATCGCGGCGAATAGTTGTAATTGCTGGCTTATTCTCATTGTTTTTCCTTGAGTGACGAATTTTCGCGTTCACCAAAATCGAATTGTTGAAGACCAAGAAATCCAGTGTTAGTGCGCCTTTTGCCCCAGATTATGCCGGAGTAGTGCAAGCCAAAACCAATCAATACTATAAGTAAGAATGGCATCGATGGCATGCGTAAAGTAAAAGGCAACTGGGGATCTAAAAATATCAGTGCAAAAAAGACTATGAAAGCACCACTAACAGCCAATATTCGAGCCAAATTTTCAGAATCGTCGAATAGCTCGACTCTTTTGATTCCTGAAATTTGCTGACTTATTTCTATTCGGTTTTCGTAGCGTTCAACCAGCATTTGTACAACGAATTCGTCTTTTGGGTTCAGCAAAATCGGACGAACGCGTATGGTGTTTTTGTTTATGTCTTGAATGAGATTTAGACCTTGACCCTCGACGTCTTCCTTCAATCTATGGTCCAAATCTGCAGGCCAGGTTTCGATGATTGAAGCTTCTAATATTTTGGCTTCGGGATTGACTTCTATTCGAATGGGCGCCTGATAATCTTGTGTTGAAATAGGGACGTTGCCCTGGTTAATAATTGCCAGATGAAGCAAGTATGTCCCTTCTGCAAGTGTGTCGTTGTACTGGACAGTGAGCTTTTTGCGTGCAGGACCTTGCAAGCTTATTAGCGGCTCAGACTTGAGAAGGCGCATGGAGAGCTTTTTGTGCGGTCTGTTCAAATACCACAAATAGGAGGCTAGTCCACTTGCAAACAAAGTGGCTGTAGGTGCTAGGAGGCGAACATCTATGTCCATACATAGAAGAATTACCTCAAATTACCAATTTTCAAGCGACTATTAAACTTTGGTCTTAATCTACAGTGTATTTATTGGAGTCTATTACACGGGTGACAATGGTATCAATTACAGTAGTGTCTACTTCGCGTCTGCAATAAGCCAGATAAGCTTCCATCCAGCGTCTCAACTCAAGAAGTACAGCAGAGGCAGAAGCGCCTGACTGTTTGACCAGGCTGAGATTTACGCTTACACGACCTTCGTGGTCTATATGAAAGCGTTTGGTTGCAATCGAGTCACCATGGACATAATGCAAACTCGATTCCAGTAAGTCTTTATTCTTATCGGGACCAAAAATGGGTGATAATTCTTGAGTAATCTTCTGGAAAATAGTAAGTGGTCTAAACAGGCTCGACTTTTGAACGATTACCAGGTTCTTTGTATAGAGTACTTCTACCGATCGCAAAATCATGTAGGCAGGCCAGCGATCAAATAAGCGAATTACTTCATCAAGAGTGGTTAAACCGTCTATGTGTTTTACCAGATTGAAAATTTGAGCTTTATCTTCCTTGGTTATTGGAGTATCGTCACTGAATTTAAGTGACTCATTTTCGAGCTTGTGCCAGAGTGCATCAAAATTCCATACACGCTCAAGCACACAATTTTTGCCACCGGGCATTTTGTTCAAAATTTGTTTGGACTGATCTTGAAATAAAGCCGAATCAAGTAAAAGCTTGTTGAGAGAGTGTTTGAGTTTTGACCCATCTTCAAAATCGTCAGATGAAGCTTTGTCTTTGAAAACGAAAATTCCCTCTGTCCACTCGACTAGAAACTCAGTCACAGCATGATATCCAACCAGTCGATTCAATTTGGCGTTGGTAGGTTGTCCTTGAGCAAAAACAATTGAAAATACTTTGTGTCTATTTTCAACTGTCAAAACACCGGTTCTATTGGCGGTGGCAAGAGACTGTAGTACACCGGCACCATCAATGGCGCCAAGGCTACCAATCATTGAATCACGGACAGACTCGATACTTATTGATCGAGTGTCTTGCCCGATGTCTGCATTCTTTTCTGAGCCATAGCCACCATACAAAAACTGGTCATCGAGCAAGATATCTAGAGCTCTGGTATTTAGATATCCGGCTCTGACAGCAAGCAAACCAAGATAAGTGCGCTGAGTCCTACCCCAACCCTCTTCTTCTTGTTGTTCGAGCAATCCCTGTAATTGAGACTCATTTACATAGCCCGAAGCAACCAGATATCGTCCCAAACGAAATCGTTTTTTGTTGTGATAACAATTGGACAAGAATTGAATTCTTGGAAAGATCGGAAAAATGAATTTCTGCGCTTCCAGTTCTTGGATAGTCCTCAGCACCTCATCTTGAGGAATCTGACTTTGTTTTTCCAGTGCGCGCATTATAGATTCGATGCTCGAATAATCATCGATTAATTGCAAGACCCAGTTTTGTGGTGCAGGCAGGGAAAAATCATCTTTGATACCACGTCCGGCCTCTGTGAGAACTGGAGTCGAGTTATAAAGAATATGGCTTGCTAACGTGCTTCCACCTTCGCGTAATCGTCTGCGATCGATACCAGCTACAGTGGCACAAACATAATCGGCTAGAAGCGGGTGTCTTGCAAAAATTCCAAATGGGCTATCATAAACATTAAGGGTAAGTCCGCCGCTGGTATCATCCTTGGTGAGAGTAATAGCACCATCGGCTTTAACAAATATGAGCACGCCTTGCGATTTTAAAATGCGTTGTGCGTAAAAGGCGAATTTATATAGCGTTTCCATCGGAATTGAAAATCCGACTTGAGTCATGTTGATAATCAGACCATCGGCAAATTTACCGGTTTCAACAAGCCTGTCGAGCTTCTGAAACAGGTCTTCTTTATAAACATAAGTTAGATATGCTTGGTTAGTGGCACCAGTGCCATTGCCAACGACACTTTCGTATTCGCTGTCTTTGTCCATCTGGTCGGTAGTTTTGTTTTGGCTGGACTGGGTCAAGCTTCTAACCTATCTAATATATATTTAGATCTATCTTCAGCAAGTGTATCAAGAATCAGGGTTTGTCACAGGAGCAATTTCAGTTTGAGGAGCTGGTCCACCTATTGAAACCCCATTCAAGCTACGCGCGACCGGATCGCTTGGAGCTACAAATAAACCACGCACCTTGGTTTCTTTTTTTACTCTGCCTATATCGATAATAAGATCTTGAGATTCAAATGTAACAAGTCGATATCTTGCCATCACATTAGAACCAGGTATTACGGTCATAGCAACCAGTTTGTAGGGCTTGGCAGGTGTTTTGCCAAGAAAACCCGCATATTTGGTGATATTTATCAGAGCTGGGTCAGAGACCCAGGCTTTGGCCACGTCTTGGCGACCTTCAAGAATCGTTTTGACGAAAAATTGAGCAATCGAAAGAGGTCCATCGTTTTGAGGCTTATCTTGAAGCGTAAATGCATTGCCTTCGAACTTCAACACCACCTGGTAAGAAGCAGAACTCGGCACACTGGTAACAGGTGTCTTAGGACCTTCTCCATTTGACGAAGCTGAGGCAGATTCGCTTTGACCCATGCCTATGACAAGATTGTTTCCCGAAAAGAATGCTTTTGAAGAGCCACCTTGCAAAAGAGATGCAGGCACATGTGCAAACGGTTCGGTCGATGGTGCAAGAGCGCTTCCCGCTAGTTTATACGCTCGTAGCCAAATTTGTCCGTCTGTTCGTTTGTAGCCGGTGATGCAGAGAAATTTTGGACCTTCGACCACTTGGGTATGTTTGCGATTTTTCGGACCGACTACTGTGGTTGTGGTGCTCGAGTGAACTATACGCGCGTCATTTATATTTATATCCGATGGATATTCAAGTGCATCTACTGGAACTTGAGTGGAAACAGCATTTGGCTGGTTCATGGCAAAAGATTTTTGGGCAAAAATTGTTCGATTGTCTTTGTTTCCAGGAAAAGTCCAGAGTTTTACGCCACGAGCATCAAGTGCATACGCCCTCAAATCGGTTAATACCGGATTCGATTGATAAATTTGTTTGGGCGTAAGACGCAGTGTGCGCGGATCTTGCAGAAATGATTTGAACACAGTGATGAAATTGGACCAATTGGCTTCACTGGGGTCGGCTTTATAAGCTCTGCCCTTTTCTGCAAGACCCGGCATAGCAAATGGTTGAGCCGCAACTGGAGCTTGTGTTGTTGCTTGGGCAGTTGTTGCTGCGGGCTTTGCTTGAGCCTGGGGAGCCAGGGCGTAAGCATCTTTTAAGCTCATGATCGTTATTAGGCTTAAAGCTACTAAGTATTTCTTCTTGATAGTTCTCATTAGTAAAAACGGTCCTACGTATTTCATACTCTGAAGTGGGAATTCTCCCATGTTTGCGTTGACTTTGCATGTCCGCTGGCACTAGATTAACCCTATAAATCCGTAATTTTCGAGCCCCACAAAAATGCTTAACCGTCCCGTACAACCAGCCGCTGCTCCAGACGCCTCTATCGGCGCAACTTCTGGCAGCCCTGAGTTTGGTGGAGCAATTTCAACAGCAAGCATGGAGTCAAATCTTTCAGCAGGTGCTGCTAAAGCCGATGTAATGGGCGCTCATCAATATTTTCAAGGTGCCACAGGCGCTGAGTCTACGCTGCTTGGCAAAATGGAAATCACTGGAATTGCTCCAGCAGGTGATTCTTCGGTCACAGCCGCCTTGATTGCCAAGGTTAACGAAGCTATATCTCCAGTAATTGGCATGATAATGAAATTGCCAGGAGCTTTGGGCTTTGTACACTCATTCTTTGAAGTGCTTGGAAGTTTCTTGCTTGGTAATTTCAATCTTTTCGATATGTTGAATCCAATGATGCTTGGTCAGCAAGCCGCTGCCAGCTTTTCTAAAATTGGCGAAACTCTTGGTACAAGTCTTGGTTCCAGTCTTTCTTTATTGCCTGGACATGCACCTATTTTCGATTCAATTGGAAGTTCAATGGGTTCATCTGTAGGCTCTGGTTTTAACTTTCATAGCACTTCTGACTTTCTTTCTATGAAATTAAATACTTCAATTTCTGGTGCGCCTTTAAACCAAATGCGCATTCATGAGACTTTTGGCCAAAAATTAAATGGCATCAGTTCTATCAATAAGCCGATGTTCGAGTCGTCTAATTTGGGACATGGCACTTTGTCCGGCCCCACGCTTACCGGACACAGCATGGCTGAGCAAATGGCAGGTCATTCAAGACTATTTTCTGATAGTTTGATTCAGTCTGGCAAAGCTTTGAGCACAACTACTTCTAACTTAAACTCTATTAGTTCCGCAAGCTCGCCAAGTTCTTTTGGAACTAATGCAAATAGCGCTTTGCAAGCAGAAGTACCAAGACTCGACACCAGTGCCAATTCGCAAATTTCATTTCAAGATGCAGGCTACAAGCTATCTTCGCAATCAGTTGATTCTTCTGCGCAAACTGCTTCCCTGTCAAATTCAGGCACCGAGATCGGACCTTCAGGTAGAGTGCAAGACGCGCTTGGCGGAAATAAAATTGCTTCAAACTTCAATCAGTCACCATTTGCAAATAGCAATAGCGGTGCTGCTCAAGCTGCCCAAACAAATACAAATGCTGTTAGCGGTTTAAAGGCCAAACAGTTGAGTTTCGAAAGTTTAGCCAAAGAACAAGTCAAACCACAAGCCGATGTTTCGGTTGCTAAGGCAGCATCGAATTCTGCTTCGTCGCTCAAGCCCCAATTAGCCGAAGCACCAAAACACATTGAAGTTCCAAAACATGTGCACACTCCCAAACATGTTGATATTGCAAAAGTTCATCATGCTCCAAGAGTTCACACTCGCATCGAGGCCCCCAAGCCGCACATAGCTGAAGCACCTAAACTAACTGAAGTCGCTAAAGAAGCTTCGGGTGAGATGCAAACCTACACTATTCAAAGAGGCGATAACCTCTGGAATTTGGCTAAAGAGCATCTTGGTGATGGAAATCGTTGGAACGAAATTTATGCTTTAAACAAAGATTTGATCGGCTCAAATCCCAATTTGATACACACCGGCTCTCAGTTGAATATGCCTGGTGCGCATGGTTCCGAAATAGCTAATACTGCCTCTAGTACCAGCTATACTGTTCAGCCTGGTGATAATTTGTGGAATGTCTCTAAGAAGTTTCTTGGTGAAGGTAAGAACTGGGGCGAAATTTATAACATGAACAAAGATGTGATTGGCTCAAATCCTGGTTTGATAAGACCAGGTCAGCAATTACAGATTAGCTCTGGAAGTGAGACATTAGCTGGCGCCGGTGACTCAAGTATGATGTCGCCTTCAATGGACGCTCAAGCCGCACAAGCTCAAGGCGCTGATTTTGGAACCGCTCAAAATGCACCAGGCGCTGAATCTCAAATACAAGCTCCAGATGCTCAAATGCAGCCAGCTAATCAGAGCGAAGCAATGACTCCGCAAGTTGAAAGTATGGCTCCTGCCACCGCACCTAATACTATTAGTTCTGCTAGTGCCACTTCGATTCCTGGCAGTGTTGGTTCTGCCTCACAAGCAGCAACGATTGCTAATACCCAAGCTTACAATAATGCAGGCGCAGTACATGCTGCTACCTTGAGCAAAGACTTGAAATCACTTTTTGGTTCTTAGTCTTGAATTAATTTGTTTAGCTCACTAAGACATGCTTTCGCAACAGCCTGCTCGATATCTTCAAGTTTGACCATTTGACCCGATTCTTTTTGAACGGGAAAAACGATTGCTTTATTTTGGATAAAGTCATATCCAGAAGGGTTTTTCACTGCTGGAAAAATCCACAGCCGTTTATTGTACCGGGTGCACAAATCAAGAATTTTGCCTACGGCTTTTCCATGTACAGACTGCTCATCAAGCGAGCCCTCGCCTGTTAAAACGATATCTGTGTCTTTGATTTCATTTTCCAGATTGAATATATCTAAAATCCATTCAAATCCCGAAATTATTTTTGCCCCAAAAAAGCAGACCATGGCGTACGGCACGCCTCCAGCCGCTCCAACTCCTTTTGAATGAGCTAGATTTGCATTCATAAGTAAAGCCAAATTTTCGAGTCCTTTATCGAGTTCAAGGACTTCTTTGCAAGACGCTCCTTTTTGTGGGCCAAAAATATGGGCTGCTCCATTTGGTCCATAAAGCGGATTTTCTACGTCGCATGCGATTGTGAATTTGCAATTGAATAATTCTTTGGGAATCAATGAAAGATCGATCTTGCTGATGTGTATCAGCGAGGAGCCGCAAGGTTTCAGTTCATTATTGTTTTGATCAAGAAATCTGGCTCCAAGCGCGCACAAAATACCTGTGCCACCATCAGTAGAGGCACTGCCGCCAACCGTCAATATAAAGTCTTTGTATCCTTTTTCAAAAGCATCTTTTATCAAAACGCCTGTTCCAAAAGTATTTGCTTTCATGGCATCGAGCTTACTCAAAAGACCTATTCCGCTAGCCTGAGCTAGCTCTATAACAGCCGTTTGGTTTGCGATAGCAAACCAGGAAGCTTGTACTGACTGCTCCAGTGGTCCTGGGACTTCTAAGGTATGCATCTCGCCTTTTAATACAGTTGAAACAATAGACAAAGTACCGTCTCCGCCGTCTGCAACTGGAAGTGCTGTGCACTTTGCATTTGGACAGGAATCAAGTATCCCTTGCTGCATGGACTCTGCCACCTTTTCAGCGCTGAACGATCCTTTATAAGCATTTGGCAATAGCAGGAACTTTTGTATATACACTTGCTTAAATTTCGAATTTGGCGGGATTCGGTCTGTTTAGTTGTCTTGCAATGAGTTTACGCCTTATTTTGCAAGGGCAAATAAATTATAGATGAGCTTTTGGGTAATACTCCGTTTTCTGGGGGTTTTTCGTCATGCCGCAAAAAGAAGAAGCAACTCGCTCCTCAAAGGTTTTATACAGTCGACAGACTGGTCAACACGCACAGGGGCTGCGCTTGCCGCATCAACTATTGCGCGAAGGGATGAACTTAAGTCCCTACAAGAATAATCAAGCCTGGCCAGGTCGCACTTATATATTAGTTGGTAATTCGTTCAATCTTGATAAAAATGTGGTTGCAACTACTAGTGATACCAAACGTTCTGCAACCATCGCAATGGTACTTGAAAAAGGTCGCAACAACAGGAAATGTGTCAGCATAGAAGACGCTTTTGCAGTCGAAGGATTTTCTGAGTGCTTGAGCCGTTTTGAATTTGACTGGCTAAAAAAACAACCACCATCTACTTTGATCGGACCTGCATTCGATCAAAATGGAAAACTTATTCCACTGTCTTTTGCAGTATGGCGCAGAGAGGCTTCCTTCTAACACTGTGCAATTAAACAGTGTATTTTTCACCCCTCGACTTACATTTGACTTGAGTGCAAATGCGGACCGAGGGGTGATTTTTTATGACACCAATAACCTGGCAGAGAGTAAGCGAACTTGAACGTCAATCGGCAAATCTGCGAAAGATACTAATTTTACTCGTAGCTGGTCCGGGTCTTTTAAATCTATTTTTTGGCATCAATCTTTCTTTGTGGTTTATCAGTGCCTGTCTTGCACTTGCTGTTCGTCTTTTCAGACATCTTGAAACGGTTTCAAAAGATTTAAAACAACTAGTTCAAGGTCTTGAGGCAGAAGATCTGGTTTATAACTGGTTAGAACTTTTACCTGGCGATTGGAGCGTGGAGCGTCGAATCGAAATAGATAATGCAGATATAGATTTGCTTGTGACTACACCTCAACAAATTACAGTTGCAATTGAGGTTAAGTCACACAAAGGCAATATTAGACTTGAAAATAATCAACTTGTTCGAGATGGTTTTTATAAACTAGAGTCCGATTTTATATCTGTTTTAAGGAAAAGAGCTAACAAACTCGCTTGTAAACGAGGTTTACCATCGATTGCGTGTGTGATTGTTTTTACCAATGCCAAATTGAATGTTACAAATGCAGGAATAGACGGTGTCTTTGTGCGTGACCTGTTTGAGCTAATTCCGTTCTTGCACAAAATCGATACTCAGACCAGAAAATTCAATGCTGTGCGCCAAATTAAGTATAAAGACGTTCTTGTTGATGTGGTGGCAGAAAAAGAAGAAAGCTATGAACCTGTTAAGGAAGTATCCGGACAAAAAAATGTTTCGTTAGCTGAATTGATAGATAAATTAGGTTTTTATGTTAGTCCAGATTACAGAGCCAGGCTGCACCAGTGTTATAGATGTCGCGAGTATATCGTGGTCTTTACCTGGCTTGAGCATGAAATGTGGTCGCAAGCAATGCCTCCAAAGCCGATACCGCGCTCGATAAAATATCGTTATTCAAAAAGTCTGCAAAAAAAATACTGGGTCAATACGTGCCAGCAGTGTGGTGCTACTCAGGGAGATAGTTTTGTTCATTCACAAAAGGATTTTGATCATGAAGAAATTTGGATACCGATCAAAAGCTCGACGCCGTGTTATTTACGATAGGCTCAGACTTCGATTTTGTCGACTCTTTTGGCGTGACGTCCGCCCTCGAATTCAGTATCGAGCCAGGCTTTCACAATGCCCGGGATTAGTTTTTCATCAGTGGTGCGCTCGCCCAGACACAAGACATTGGCGTTATTATGCTGTTTGGACAGCTTAGCCATTTCTTCGTTGAAAACCAGAGCCGCGCGAATGCCTTTTACCTTGTTAGCGGCAATGCATACACCAATTCCACTTCCGCAAGCTAGAATTCCTAGCTCTCCCTCATTTTTGGCTACTGCATTTCCGACTGCATGAGCATAATCTGGATAATCGCATGACTGGGTAGAATTCGTTCCCAGATCCTCGTATGGAATATTCATTTGATCCAAAACCGATTTGATCAACTCTTTTGTTTTGAAACCAGCATGATCGCTACCCAAAGCAATTTTTTTTGCGCTTGCCATTATTTGATAATTCCTTTGTTCTTTGCCATCAATATTATTTGGTTTCTATTTGCTGCAGCTAATTTTGCAATCAAAGATTTGATCATGCTTGTTATGACACTATCTGTAGTTCCATAGAAACGAGCGATTTCTTCGTCTGATTTTCCTTGGACAAGTGCTTTAAGTACCAGCATCTCTTTTTCGGTCAGGCCAAAGTGCTTTTCTTCAATTGCTTCAACCACATCAAAGCTTTCAGGTTCTTTTTCTGGCAAAGACATATTTGAGATTTTGACTACAAAACCAGCCACTTTGGGATCAAGCCAGGAACGCCCAGCATGAACACTTGTAATGGCTCTGACCAAGTCTTGAACCGGAATATTTTTGACACAATAAGCATCGGCTCCAGCTGCAAGTGCCGCCAGTGTTTGCTCAGCATCATCAAAAGATGTAAGCATTACAATTTTGCATGGAAGTTCTAAATCTTTTAAATGGCGCGTAGCCTCAAGACCATTCATTTCAGGCAGGCCGATATCCATGATCACTACGTCAGGGCGCAACGCAATTGTGTTTTCGACTGCCTCTCTTCCTGTCGTGGCTTCACCTACAATTTCTAATTGCTGAAATTTCAAAAGAGATGCTTTGAGACTGAATCGCATCACTTCCTGGTCTTCGACTACCAGGACTTTGATTTTGGCTTGACTTGGTTGCTGTTGATTCATATTTATTTGTAAGTGAATGATTTGAATGAACAAAAATAGAATAACACGTGCCTTTTGTAGGCTACTTTACAAATTAAGTAACGTCTACTGCAACAAAAGCGGGTCTCGAGCTAAATGATTTGGACTTGCATGTTATTCTTGACAAGTGGACGGCAATTTAGTAAGTAGAGAGGGATTTAAGTGTCTTCAGCTATTCCTAGCCGAAAATCGCCCCTGGATTCATCACAGGGTGCAAGCAAAAGCAATGCCGAGTATGCCGGTTATCTAGGCTCGGCTGAGTCCATTCAAAAACGTATAGATGAATTGACTCAAGAATTGAAAGAACTGCACCAGGAACAGGCTAGACTGCAAAAATTGCAAGGCGAGAATCTAATTAAGTCAGATCATGTAGATCTGAAGGTTTTGCCTTTTCAAAAAGAAATTCTGATGCTCACAAAAGCTATGCCGCATATGGTCTGGTTAGCTGACTCGGAAGGAAAATGTTTTCAGGCCAACGAACGATATTATGAATTTACTGGCATAACCGAACAAGAAGATGACGGGTGGTCGTGGATGCGAGTGATGCATCCAGAGGACTTGCCGAGAGTCACTGAAATGGGTACGCATGCATATGAAACTCGTCAGCCACTTGTGACTGAGTTTAGATATCTGAGCAAGGATGGCGAATATCAGTGGCATTATCTGTATTGCATTCCTTACATAGACCCGGATACTTTGTCTACAAAGTGGTTTGGTACCACCACCAATATTCACGAGCGAAAACAGGCAATAGAAGTGCTTAAACAAAGCGAGGAGCACTTCAAAATTTTGTCCGATGCTATTCCCCAAATAGTTTTTGCAGCCGGCGCAGACGGCAAAATAAATTTCTGGAATTCGCGCTGGTTTGAATACAGCGGATTCACTGATGAGCAGGCACAAAGCGATGCGTGGCAGCTTTTGATCCATCCAAATGACCGAGAAAAATATATCGAAGAATGGAACAGTGCACTTAAAAGCGGCGATTCACTTGAATATGTTTTTCGAATGAAAAGAGCTGTAGGCGTCAAACAGCCCGAAGGAAGCGGCTATCGCAAACATCTTGCGCGCGTGGTTGCACTACGGGATTCGTCAGGAGAAATTACAAAATGGTTTGGCACCTGGACTGAGATTGAGCATCCATAATTCGTAAACGTTTATTAAGTAAATTGGTTTTATTTCCAGTTTGTGCCGTTATTTGGCTGATTCGTTCCAAATAAACGCCTTCTGCTCTTCTTTTCATACGTACTCGTTAAGACGCTTTTGGCGAAATTTAGTGTCATGTGTGATGGATCTGTATTGCGTGCCGAATCTACGTCACCTTTAAAAACGCTTTTCCTGATTATATGGTGAAGGGGAGGGCAAAAACTTTGCGCGACAAGAAAAACGATAACCTGGTATTACTGCTCTGCGAAGAGGTTCGCGAGCGAAGACAAAAACTGAATCTATCACAGAGTGAGGTTTCTAGGCGTTCGGGTCTTCACCGGTCTTATATAGGTGACCTTGAACGAGGCGCAAGAAACCTTTCGGTAAAAAATTTAGCTCGAGTAGCACTAGCCCTGAACATTTCTCCATCAAGCTTGGTGAAGCGTGCAGAAAAGCGCATGGCAAACGGCAACCAGCCTGTTCCAGAAGAAACAGTATAAGTTTTCGAATATATTTGCTGACAGATTGATGACAATTAACTAGAGCTAAAACTCTGGCCCTATCACTTTGGCACTGATGATGTCTTTACAATTTGATGATAGAGTTATAGGGTCGGGTCGAGGATTCTAGTTTGCGCAAATTCACCAGGCATCTAAAATTAAGTCTGTTTTTTACAATGCTTGGATTGAGCCCTTTTATCTTGTCTGGGCAAAATGTCTCGGCTCAAGAAGTAAGCATTTTAAATAAAGGTCTTGCATCAGATCTCATTAGCAAATTAGGTCATAACAATCCTACCTGGGAAAAGTATTACCGAAATGGTCTTGCTGCCTTAGAAGCACGTAGATATGACCAGGCGGAAGAGATGCTGAATGGAGCGCTCAAAGCTTCACAAGCACCCATGGCAGTGAAAAAAGAATTTGTATTGAGCCGAATAGCGCTTGGGAAACTTTATGTCAAAAAGCGCTTTTACAGCAAGGCTGCGCAAATTTTAAATAACACAAAAGCAGCAGAAACATTTGGAAAACATAGTATCGAAGCAGCAGAGCTTGAATACAATCTGGCTTTGTGCGAACTTGCTATGAATCGTCTGCAAAAAGCAAAGGCTCATTCTGATTTGGCGCTTGAAGTATTTCGTTTTAACGAAACATACAAAGATACAACTTTGCACGGTCTGGTTTTAGACCTTGTTGCTGTGGTGCACGAGCGACTTGGATGGGCCGAAGATGCTCGTGAACATTTTTTGAAAGCTCATCAACTGCTTGAAAAAAATCCAGGTTATAAGAAAATGGACTTTGCAGATTCTTTGCGTAATCACGCTTTGTTCTATCACAAGCTTGGCGATCGCAAACAATCAGTAGACTTATACGAAAAGTCGGTAAATATTAAAGAAGCAGCCCTCACCCCCAACAAGCCAGCTCAAGTTGCCGGAGAAGTTTTGCTAAACTGGGAGCCGGGTTCGACGCGCTCGCAAGAAATTATAGATACCGAATTTCCATTCAGGTATCAGGAAATTGGTGGCATCAGAGTAGCTGCAACAGTAATAGATTTGTGGGAATTGCTTGGTGTCTTGATTACAATCACCAATACAGGTAGTGATCAAGCACAATTTGAGCTTGGCAAAGTGCAATTGTTCGATATGAGTAAAGGAGATTTCCTTGCAAGCGAAGTTCCTCCAATAGATCCAAATAGAATCGACAGAATTAGACGCGAGCGTGTAATGTGGGACTTGACTCACACTCGCCCGTGGCTTGCAAACGTACAGAAAACACGCACTGTTAGAGGACTGGTGCCACCTTCAGGGCACGATTTATTTATGGGACCCAATGTCTTTGGTGTCTGGGGTGAGTGGAAAGCAGTATCGCATACAGTGCCAGTAAGAGTCGGTATACTTCCTTCACGCGAAGGGTTAATTGCTCAAGCAGATCAAACAGAACAAGTCAAAACAGAATTGCCCGGGCTTTTGTCTGGTGGCTATGCTAAATATCAGGGACTTGTGCCTATAGTACTTGAGCCTTTCGAGTCTCGCACTGGCGATTTGTTTTATTTAAATCCACGCGACAAAGACGTTATGCTCAGAGTGCCGGTAGGCAATGCAGTTTTTGAATTTCCTTTTCACACAAGAAAACTCAAAATCCCCTAAATTTGCCAGCCAAGTTCTTTCAATGCGTCTTCGAGGCTCACGCGGCTGCGTTGGCAGAAATGCAATGCTATTACTGCTTGGTCTGGTTTGAATTTATTTGCATCAACCATCTTAGCCAATTTGACTGATGCATCTAGAGTAAACTCATCTAGTTTGCCTGAAGTCTTTAGAATTTTGAGTACATTACTATTGTGCTTGAGCGCTACTTTTCTGGCTGATTCAATATCGAAGTCACTCAAAAGACCAGCTACTTTCAAAAGAATAAGCGCGTCTTCGCTTTCTTTTGTGGAGAACTCGAATTCTTTTGTAGCTTTCTTTTCGGCACCCTTTGCTTTGTCTGTATCTTCTTTCTCTTTTCCTACGCCAAAGACTTCTTTATATAGAATGTCGAAAGCTTCTTCTTGAGTGATATTACCTGCTCGAACTTTTTGCTGTAATTGTAGAACCGATCGCAAAACGGGTCCTCTTAAAATCGCAGCTTCAACGAGGATTTGACCAAGTGGTGGCGCATTGCCTTGCAGTGAGTAAGTTTGCACATCGCGGCTGGCGGTGAGCGCTGGGTCTACTTCGCCACCTCTGATATGAGCTCTGCGTACTGCTTCAGCAGCTTTTTGAGTGGGCAATTTTCCAGAGCGAACAAGGTCTTGCAATTGTAATGCTGCATCAACTGTGGGCTGCGGTACAAGTCCAGCCTCGACTAAAAACTGTCCCAGTTTAAGTCCCAATTCAATTTTCTTAGCTTGAGGTTGTGGCTCAAAAGCTGGAAGTTGACCGGTTGTTTCATATTGTCCAGGAATTGGAAACTGTCCCGTGCCCATTCCTACTGTTCCAGCCGGATAAAGCGGCGGGCTTTGTGGCACAGGAGGCACAGGAGGAATCTGACCCTGTCCAGGATATGGATAATAACCTGGTGGATAGCCAGGATAATATGGATAGGGTGGTGGCACATAACCCGGTGGATATCCTTGATAGTAAGGGTACGGTGGCGGGTATGGTGGCACTCCATATGGAGCACCTGGTTGAGGCGGTGGCGCCTGTGGTGCCTGCTCGGGTTGTTTTTGTTTTTCTTTTTCTTCTTTTTCGCGGGCGGCTCTTTCTTTAGCCAGAAGCTCCTCGCGTTTGCGTTCTTTTTCTTCTTCTTGTGCGCGCTTCATTTCAGCACGTTTATATGTTTCTAGTTCTTCTTCTTTTAGAAGCCCTTCTTCGTAAAAACTAGCAGGTTGTTTTGGTGTTAGCAGCTGGGCGTTTGCATCTTGCAGACTGGATCTGGCTTCTTCTGCTTCTTTTATTTTTTCAGGATCTGGTTTAGCTGTTTCTCTAGTTCCTAGTGGCAGCGCCTCTTCAGGAATTGACAGTGTTAACACGTCATATAAAAGGTCTACATCTTCAAAAGGCGAGCTCCAAACAACGCGAGATTTTGCCCCCTCGCCTTCGTATAGAGTCCACATTGGCTGTCCGCCTGAAATTTCAGCTCTGACAGTGAGCGAGTAATTGACCCCGGTTCTTTTGTTCACCCAGGGAAGCTCGACAGTACAGCCTTTTGCCTTTGTTCCTTCGCTAAACAGAGTGCGAATATCGCCAAGTTTCGGCGCCTGGAAAAGGCTCGACAAGCGGATATGTTTTTTAGGCTTATACATCGCAATTACTCATGTGAGTCTAACGGCAAAAAATAATTTACCAAGATTACTTTACCCAGTATCTAAATTAAATCCGCTTGACCCCGTTTGTTTTGCAAAAAGTGCCAGGTGCCCAAATATTCGGCTTCTAAAAGTTTTTTCTTGTCTGAAGAAGAGATGGGCCATATGACAATGCGGCGCAACATATGAAAAGCGATATTCAAGAAGCAGAAAATGCGCATAAATCCGCTTGTGTAGGCGCTAAAGAAGTAAAGTCTGTTTCGAGCGTAATAATAATTGCGCCAGGCTGATAGTGTGCCTTTGGTCGAGGCGCCATCTATATGTTCTATCGATGCTTTGCAAACGAGCAAACAGGTCCAACCCGCCTTAGTCAGGCGGACGCATAGTTCTACATCTTCAAAATACAAGAAATAGTCGTCGTTGAATTTGCCGACTTCTTTTATAGCGCCGGTTCTCAATAGTAAATTGGAGCCTGACAACCATTCACAGCTCACATTTGTATCTTCAACGTCAGGAGTTTTGAGACTTGTTTTACCTTTGGCATAATTTATCCGACCCTTGCCGGTTTTACCTTTGTCCGATTCAAGACAAGCGCCTGCTGCACCAGCCTTAGTATCATTGACCAAAGCAAAGACCAGAAGTGACAAAGTATCTTCAGGCACAATGGTGTCATTATTCAAAAGCCAGATGAAATCGGCATTTTTGTTGATGCAATAATCCATTCCTTTATTGCACCCGCCTGAAAAGCCATAATTTTTGTCTAGAATCAGGGTTTCGATTTCGGGAAATTCTTTGCTAAGACCGGCACCTTCAGCGTTCTGTGAGCCGTTGTCTACTAAAAGTATTCTGTAATTCGAGTAATTGAGATTTCTGAGCGATAAAAGACAATTTTTTGTATGCTCAAGCCCACGCCAGTGCAAAATCAATATATAAACCAATGGATCTTGTGACTTAAATTGAGAAGCGCTCATCTAACGGGCCTGTTTTGTTTTATTCTGGGCACAAATATATTTACCAGATAAAGAATAAAGGTTTTGAATGCTCAAAGGAAAAAAACTTGCAGTCATTGGTGTAGGTAAACTGGGCGAGGCTCTAATTACCGGTTTATTGAAAGAAGGCGAACTGGAGACCAGAGATATTAGTGGTTCCGTTTGTCATGAAGCATCTATCGAGCGAGTGAAAAACAAGCTTAGCATCGAGGTCACTCTGGATAATAAAAAAATTGCAAGCGAGGCAGACATCATTTTACTTGCAGTCAAGCCTCAGAACATGGATTCGGTCCTTGCACAAATCAAAGAAGTTGTCGACCAAAACAAGCTCGTAATTACTGTTGCAGCTTCAGTCTCCACTGCATTTGTAGAGCAACGTCTGAATCAATCGGTAGCAGTTGTGCGGGCTATGCCAAATACCCCTTGTGTGATGAATGCAGGTATGACAGGTGTTTCACCAGGAACTCACACAAGCGCTTGCCAAATGGCGCTTGCTAAACAAGTTTTCGATTGCGTAGGCAAAACTGTTTTGATCGACGAATCATTGATGGATGGGCTTACAGCTCTATCTGCAAGCGGTCCGGCTTACTTATACGTAGTTATAGAATCTCTTGCCGAGGCGGGCGTGAAGCTTGGAATCCCGCGTGAGACATCAACATTGCTTGCTGCTCAGACAATGTATGGGGCTGCTCGAATGGTGCTTGAATCCAAAGCTCATCCTGCTTTGCTCAAAGATATGGTTACAACACCAGCTGGTTGCACCATCGATGGATTGATGGAACTGGAAGAAGGCAAATTACGAGTCACACTGATAAAAGCTGTGGTGAAAGCGGCTCAAAGAGCGCGCGAACTAATAAGCTAACAGTATTACACTTCGATTTTGCATTTATTGAGACTGGCTTTAAGCTTGTCTATACCTGCATCAGTGACATTACAGTCTTTGAGCGATAACTTCTGTAATTTGTTCAACTCAGCCAGACTAGCTAAAGCTTCATCATCAACATGAGTATTATCGAGCCATATTTTGCGCAGACTTTTCATTGAACTCAAGTGTTCAAGTGCTTTATTAGTGACATTAGTATCTGACAAGTCTATTTCTTTCAAACGCGTAAAACGTTTAACATTAGCTAGATCTTCGTCTCTAACTTTAGTCTGGCTCAAATCCATAGAATCTAAAATTTGAGGTGGAATGCGCTTGAGAAGCGCGAAGTCTACATCTTGCTCTTTGACTACTTCTAATTGAATCGATTTTCCTTTGGGCACTTTGATAGTGCCTTTTGCGTCAGCAAGCCATTCCCATGAATCGGGGTCATTTTCGGACTCGACTAAAAATTCGCCAATTGCAAGATGAGCTGGAAGTTCAAGAATATCGAAGTCAGTAGCTGCTACGTCTTTCAATGCAGCTGGATGAATTATCACATCTTTTGAATCGGTTGGTTTGACAGACTCTTGCACACCAGGCGAAACTGGCGGCACGACGGTCATTGGGCTGAAAGGACTTGCCGGGTTTGCAACTTGCTTGAACTGATTTAGACCATTTCTAGATTTATCTTGAAAAGCGAATTGCAGGCCGCCTGACAATATAAAAACCACTCCTGCTTGCAAAAACAATCTGGCAAAATCTATTTCCAAGCCGTTTTCGGGACGCAATGGTACAGGTGGGGCGAATATAGGAGCCCAACTTAATGGCAAACCTTTAGGGCCTGCTTCTTTCCAGGGTGGACACAGCCCCATCGCTGCAATTAGAAAGATGGTCGACAAAAATATAAAGCGCTGTTTGCTTCCCACTTCTTTTACCTCTTTTGAGCCTTTGACCCAATAAAAAGATAGCTAAAAATGTTATAGAATGAGTCTTTCATGAAGTTTGTTTTTAGGAAGTAAAAATGACCTTAAGTCAAAAGAAAGAATATGCCCCCAAAACTGGCAAATCCGATGTCGAATTGACATATCTTGCTGGATTCGGCAACCACCACCATTCAGAAGCTTTGCCGGGAGCCTTGCCTGTAGGGCAAAACTCTCCGCAAAAAGCTCCATACGATTTGTATGCAGAACAACTGAACGGGGCGTCTTTTGTTGCGGCGCGTCATGAAAATTTGCGCTCGTGGCTGTATCGCATCAGACCATCTGTGGTGCATGGGCAATATGAGCCATATTCGTTCAATAATTTTTTGAGTCGTCCTTTCGACAGAAGCAATTTGTCACCAGCCCAACTACGCTGGGATCCACTGCCTCAGTCGAAAGAAACACTGACATTTTTGCAAGGCATAGTAAGCGTCGCTGGCAACGGAAACGACGCAAGTGTGCGCGGATCGGCTATTCATCTGTATAGTTTCAATCGTGCGATGGAAAAACAATATTTCACCAATTCAGATGGTGAAATGCTGATAGTGCCTCAGGCAGGCGATCTGCTTATTCGCACAGAATTTGGATCGATGATTCTTGGTCCTTGGGAATTGGCTGTAATTCCCCGTGGAATCAAATTTGCTGTCGATCCTGCTGGCGATGAAAGCAATGACACCACGCGTGGTTATATTCTCGAAAACTATGGACCTCCGCTCAGACTGCCGTATTTAGGACCAATTGGATCTAACGGTCTTGCTAATCCGCGCGATTTTCTCGCGCCAGTTGCTGCATACAAAGATGAAGAAGGCGAATTTGAATTAATCACCAAATTTGAAGGTAAATTCTTCAAATCGATGTTAATGCACAATCCATGCGATGTTGTGGCATGGCACGGCAATTATTATCCTTACAAATACGACACTCGATATTTTTGTGCGATCAATTCTGTAAGTTTCGACCACCCGGATCCTTCGATCTTCACAGTACTCACATCGCCGTCTGAATTGCCCGGAGTTTCAAACGTGGATTTTGTAATTTTCCCGCCACGATGGATGGTTGCTGAAAATTCTTTCCGCCCACCCTATTACCATCGCAACATCATGAGCGAGTATATGGGTCTTGTGGAAGGTGTTTACGATGCCAAGCAAGGTGGCAAGGGCGGATTTGTTCCTGGCGGAGGTAGCTTGCACAATTGCATGACTGCCCACGGACCAGATTCTGATACTTTCGAAAAGGCGAGCGAAACCAGTTTGACTCCGGTAAAATTGGAGAATACTCTGGCTTTCATGTTCGAGAGTTCACTGGTATATGTGCCGACTAAATCAGCGCTAGATGCTGCCTTCTTGCAAGGAAATTATCAGAACTGCTGGGCAAATTTGAAATCTCATTTCAACAAAATAAAAAAGTAACTAATTTGCTGTTTTAACCGGGCATAAAAAGTTCAGGAAGCCGCTAACAAAATCCACCAGAAGAGCAAATGTATAAGCCACAACCTAAACAGCAAAAACCCGAAGAATCAACAAGACAAAAGTTACCAGCTGAAGAAGGCTGCCCCTCAATGGCAAAAGCCCGCTTTATGCTTGATGAGGCAACTAATCGCCGAGGCTGCTTAATTGAATTGCCCTGGAGTGCCGGAAGCGCTGAATTCACCGTGACCTGCCAATGGGACAAAACGGTCCAAGAACCAGTTTGGACGCTTTATCAGCACGAAGACGATATCTCCAAAGTCGTTTGGACTCAGGGTTTTGCTCCTTCTGACCTTGAATTCATGTACGATATTTTGGTTATGTCGGCGCCAAAAGGCACATCGCAAGCCAAGATCCCTGACCTTTTAAAACCTCAAGAAAACGCTCTTCCAAATCCGAATGATTTGCCACCTGGCCCCGGAGCTGCTGGCTCTTCAACCTCGTCGCAAAGCGCGTCGCAGGCAATGAGCAATCAAAATATAAGTGGTAACAAAGCGCCTTTACCCCAGCCAAATATTGGTACCCCGCCAGGACTTGGTGGTGGTTCAGTTGGCGGATTGGGTATGCCTCCAGGTCTTGCACCCGGTCTTGGCGCAGGTTTGACACCAGGCGGAGGACTAGGTGGACCAAGTCCTGCTCCTCAACCTGCCCCGGCGCCGATGCCACCGCAAATGCCCGGACAATTTCCTCCTCAAGGTTACCCTCAACCTGGTTATGGACAAGCCCCGATGCCTGGCTATCCAACAGGTTATCCAGCTCCTGCTATGCAATTTCCCGGACAACCATTTCCTCCTGGTTATGGCGCACCAATGCCTGGTCAGCCATATATGCCACCACCTGGTTATCCAATGAATTCTATGCCTGGCGCGATGCCTGGACAAATACCTCAAGCACCTTATGGAGCCAACACAGGTATGCCGATGGGTGGACAAGCTCCAACATCAATGCCAATGGCAGATCCAGATGCTAAGCCGATTGTTCCGATGGACTATCAGCTCCTCGACAAACGACCCAACTTATTGATTGGTGTTTTACTCAAAGACGCTGGACTCATCACCGAACCGGCTCTTGATGCGGCTTTGAAAATTCAAGAACTTATCCGCGAAGGTAAAGTTTCCCCTCAAAAAGCACCTTTAATTTTGCAAAAGCATCACAGCAAAGGCGCCAAAATTGACCAGTTCTTGTCTATAGACGATGTTGTGGTCAGTAAAAAAGCCCCAGAGCCGCAGGCTCAAGGTGCAAAACCGGCTCAAGGCGGACCAGGTGGTAATAAAGGACCTGCTCCTGCAGGTCAAAAAGGACCGGCACCAGCCGGCGGCGCTCCCCAAGCAGGAGCAAAAGGTGCTGAAGGTCCTGGTGGAGCCAAACGAAATTTGAAGCCAGCTTTTGATTTGTTGCAAAAAGCTGGCATCCTCACCGAGTCTGATGTCAAAGATGCTCTGGATGTCCGTCAAAAAATCGGTGGCGACCTGGTATCGATTTTAGAATCGGCCGGAAAATTGAACAAAAAAACAGTAGATGCTGCATTTGTTTGTTTACCACTCATTCGCGAAGGATTGATGAAAACCGAACAATGCATAATCGCTCTCAATTATTGCAGTCGAATGCGAGTCGGTTTTGACGAAGCGCTCGATGAAATGGGTTGGCAAAACCCACGCAAATTGAGAACAGATTTGCCCTTGTATTAGCATTTTGAATGGTCAAGAAAATAATAGTCGTCGATCCGGATGTTGGGTTTCGAAAACTCATATCTAGCTCGCTTGAAGGTCGCGGTCACAATGTTATTCAGTTGAATAATACCCTTGAGTGCGAGCGCGATTTTATTTTGAATCCTGACGTAAAAACAGATCTGTTGATAATAGGTCTGCCTTTGCCTGGTGGTCCTGGCGAAGTCTATAAGTGGATAGAAAGCGTGCGTCATAAAGGTAATAACGTACCGATTATATATGTCGCAGCAAACAAAGAAGAACTCGAGGAAGCAAAAAATCGTCTTTTGCAATTGGAAATTTCGATGTTTTCTTCAAAGCCTGTCATTCCTTTTATTTTTGGTGCCCAAATTGAATGTCAGTTTTCAGACGAAGATAACGGTTCGGCTCTTAGTGCCGATTTGCAAAGGCAAAAACTAAAAGATTTCGAGACAATGTTTCTTGCTCTGGTAAGCAAATATGCTCGGGTTTTGCCAGACAAACTTGCAGAAATTAGAAAAACGCTTGATAAAGCCAAAGAAAATTTGAGCGATACATCCGCGCTTGACGAAATAAAGGCACAATCACACAAAATCAAAGGAACCGGTGGTTCGCTTGGTTTTGCCAAAGTGGCTGAGCATATGGCTTTTATCGAATTGCGCTCGCAAGAAATGGTCTTGCTTGAAATTGAATCTCGTCAGAAAGCAATTGATGAAATTGAAGAAAGACTCACAGTCGCGCTTGAAGAAGGCAAGACAGAAACTGATGAAGTGCTTGCGGCACTACACAATCTCAATGAAGAAGTTGGGCTGGATGCTCGTCCGCAAGCAATGGCGCGCATAATGATTATTGACGAAGACAAAGAGTTTTTGAAAATAGTAGAAGCGCTTGGTCAGGAAAGTCTGGTTGAGATTATTTGTGCATCAAATCAGAAAGAAGCTCTTGCAAATGCAGCTGTTTATCCGCTTGATGCTGCATTGATCTCGCTTTCGTCCTCGATGACTGAAAGTGGTTTTGAAATTGCAAAACAACTTAGAAGCCTGCCTGAGTACGATAATCTTCCTCTTGCCTTTGTATCTGACGAAGGACTTGTTAAAGATAGAGTAGAAGCGGCACATGCAGGGGCTTCACTTTATCTCGACAAACCATTCAAATCCGACTCGCTTGAAAAAGCGGTCCAGCACCTTGTGGCAATAAGACAAGGTGGAAGAGCACGTGTATTAATTACAGATGATGATGAATTCTTTGCAAATACAATTGCAGTCGTGCTTCGAAACGAAGGTATCATCGTCAAAATTTTAAACGATCCAAGCAAAATTCTCGAAACCATGCAAGAATTTCCGCCTGACTTATTATTGCTCGACGTTATGATGCCTGGAATCACAGGTTTTGAAGTTTGTCGCATGCTAAGACAAACACCACGCTGGGGCGATTTGCCCATAATTTTTCTCACTGGTCAAACAGGTGTTGAAGCTCGTCTTGAAGCTTTCAGATCTGGCGGCGATGATTATCTGCCAAAGCCGGTGGTAAACGAAGAATTGCTCACACGTGTCAAAGTGCGCCTCGATAGATCGCGCATGCTCAAAGAAAGATCAGATAAAGACACAATCACAGGTCTTTTACTTCGTCGCGCATTTTCTGAACAACTAAATGCCATTCTTGCAGAGTCAGAGCGTATTAATCAGAACTTTTCTCTTTGTTTACTCGATGTAGACCACTTCAAAAAAGTGAACGACACCTACGGACATTTGGCTGGCGATAAAGTTCTTGCAGGTTTTGGTCAATTATTGCTCAGACGTTTTAGAGTAGACGACCTGCGCGGACGCTGGGGCGGAGAAGAATTTGTACTTGCCTTTAGACGCGAACGCAAAGAAGTCATTCACAAAGCAATTGAGCGTGTGCTTGAAGAATTTAGAGAAATTGAATTCACTGGAGATGAAGGGCAGATATTTCACTGCAGTTTTTCTGGCGGGCTCGTTACCTTCCCAGAAGATGGCTCGACCATTTTTGAGCTTCTACAAAAAGCTGACCAGCGCCTTTATATTGCCAAAAAACAAGGACGCAATCGCATAATTTTCCAGTCGAATGACAATGACCTTGAAGAAGATCTCGAAAAATTGTCGACGCATTAGTCTAAATAGTTGCATCAGGATCATCAGGCTGATTTTTCGGCAAATCGGTCTAATTTCTCACCTGGTTTTAAGGCTGTAAATTGATTTTCGTCTGTGGTCCAGGCCACAGACGGTTTTGTTATAAAACAGCTCAAAATGTTGTTAGGAATTTGTCGATTTTTGATTTTTGATTAGGTCTTTTTAAGAAACTAGTCTGTCGGCTTTACCTTAAGTAGGAAGACTTGCAGGATCTTGACATTGGATTTTAAATGTCATGGTAATGGCCCGCCGGAAAAAACTAAAGCTGCCCAAATTCTTAAACCTGCCCACATCGGCACTGTCGCTGGGCGTTTTTTTGCTGGTCAATTATTGGTGTCAGGCAAATGCTCTTATTCCAAGCGTCCAGCCAACAAAGTTACCGGTCAAACACAACTGGCAGTGGTGGCGCAGTAACGAATATACAAGTCAGACAAATAATCCAGATGTTGTCTTGATGGGCTCTTCCTTGATCATGATCCCGATAACACTTGTTGAAGCGGATCATTCAAACAAACAAATAGATTCGGTCAAACACTATAGAAGCACATGTCTTGAAGACGGTTTGCAAAACACACAAAACCAATCACGCAAAACAAGTGTGACAGTTTTCAATTTCGCACTGCCAGGCTCGATGGTCTCAGACCAGTACATGGTGGCAAGTTCGCTATTTAAAGACAAACAAAAACCAAAGCTTCTAGTTCTTGGTCTTACTTTGCGTGACTTTATAGACTCAGGTGTTGAGTGTGCCGCATCTACTCCGACTTATCAGTTTTTCAAGCATTATTTTGAAGGACAGGCGCAAGAAGATTTATCCAAAGTCGCAATCCAGACCTCGCAACTGTGGCAGGGCGTTACAGAAAAAGCGCAAGACTGGATGGACAGAAATCTCTATTTGTCTGGCAAAAGACTTTCCGCTCAATACTTAAATAACTCATTTTGGCAAAAAGAAATCAGTGGTGTCACTGGTGGCGTTGAAAAACTCGATGATAATCTAGTTATTGCTCCATCTAAAGACATGATGGATAGTCTATTTGGCGATGCGGTCGAGCCTGGACAATTCCTTTTCACGCCATATGCGACTGCGCCTTATCAGGACAACACTCGCGAGTACAAGCGTCGATTCAAAGATTATGATCCGGCTAAACTGGCTATACAAGAGAAGTTCTTGACTAAACTTCTTGCTCATTGCAAAGAGCAAAATATTGAAGTAATGGTCGTCAACATGCCTCTGACTCCCCAGAATATGGCGCTCATGCCTGATGGCGCATACGATAAATATTTTTCGTCTACTAAAAAACTGGTGCAATCTAGTGGTGGCCGATTCGTTGATTTGAATAATGGATCTTTTGGAATTGATAATTTCAAAGACACTGCCCATATGAACAGTGCTGGTGGCAAAAAATTAGTGGAATCGATAACAGCTTCAATCAAAGGCGATCGGGCGCTGGCATCTATGATCGTGCCTGATAACAAACTTGCCGGAAACTCAAGCACAGTCAAATAGGCACTTCCTAACTGTAGTGAGATTTTTGTACTACCAATCGTCGTCGACCGATTCCTGTTTTTTGATCGGCACATTAACAGGTTTTTTCACATAATTTCTTTGCTTTTGATGCTGCAAATAATTAGATGTTTTGTCTCGAATATCGATAAATTGACTTCCTCCGCGGCTGTAGGCATCCACCGCTTTTTGATAGTCTTTCGCCTTGAGATAAATAGCTCCAAGCGCTCCCCAGTACAACGAATTATCGGGATCCAGTTCGCAAGCCTTTTTCATTAGTGTTATAGCCTGAGCGTAATTTCCTGAAGATGCCTCGAATTTAGCAAGCTCAGAATTGAGTTTTGGATCGTTCGGCTTCATTACAAGAAGAGTTTTATATTCTGACATGGCTTCAGGTTTGCGTTTCTGGTTTATGTAGATGTTGAGTAAATAAGTATGCACACGCTCTTTGCGCTCACTTACAGGGAGTTGTGCCAGTGCAGGCGGTATCATCGAAAGAAGCAGACCAAATGCTGCAAGCCGTCTGAATATTTTCAATTTGTTTGTCCTTTATGTGTTTCGATTATCTGTAAGATTTTGTCCAGATTTTCATCCGTATATTCGAGCCGTCCAAAAGACCCTTTGTAAGTTTCATACATACCATCGACAGGAACAGCATTGTCTATGAACAAAATCCATTTACTTCCAGGTTCTGGCATTTCTTTTGCATCGAATTTAAAGCCATCTGGACGTTTTGTGTTCGTTTTATTGTGAAACTCATAACGAAGATAAATTGTCTTGTTCAGAGCGCCACCTTTCAAAAATCTGTCTAGTTTATAAATTGCTTTTGGCGGCGAAAAATAGGTTATATTCTTGCCTT
Source organism: uncultured Candidatus Obscuribacterales bacterium (assembly GCA_964572515.1). Classification (GTDB taxonomy): domain Bacteria; phylum Cyanobacteriota; class Vampirovibrionia; order Obscuribacterales; family Obscuribacteraceae; genus Aved-18. The sequence continues at coordinate 316,669 of CAZNEW010000004.1, forward strand.
CGTATCCGACGAAATCTGCCACCACAATTTTTTCGGATCTAAGAAACGCATTTTGCAAACTGAGACTGTGTTCGCTTGAATCGAAGTGTGAGCCCTGAACGTCAGTTGCAACGAATTTAACCGGTTCGTGCTTGACTGGTGGAATGTATTCCGGAATAGGACCAGCTATAGGAACATGGGTAATTGTGCTCTTTTGCAAAAGCTTTTCATAGCGCTGTTCAAGCAAAGATGGTTGATCGATTTTTTGCAATGCTAGCTTTAGTTGCGGTTCCGCTTCGGTATAGCGATTGAGATGATAATTGCATTCACCGCGCTCAAGCGATAATTTGTCTTTATAAGTTGGATTGATATTGCACAATTCGTCGAGCGCAAGCGCCACCTGATCCCATTGGTTTAGTTTCATACTCGATTTATAGAGTCCGACATAAAAGTCTTCTTGTTTTGGATTTTCGCCAATCAAGGCTCGATAATCAGCTTGTGCTTCACCCCATTGAGCTTTCCTCATATGTTCGGCTGCTGATGACGCTTTTCGCGTGTTCATGACCGAACCATATACTCCTACTTCGTCTGATTCCGCCGCCCGCAAAGCATCAGGAGTGGAAAGTGAAACCACAAAAGTACAAACCATTGCAAATGGCAATGCACAAGCCGAGACTCGAGCTATTTTCATAGCGAAAGCTCTCCTATAAAAATTTTTCAACGCCAGCCAGAGACGCCTTATGTTTTATCGCAAAAAAAAATAGACGCCCGTTATTCTATGTTTCTCCGGGGCGTCTATTTTGTCAAGAGGTTAAGTCCTGACTCTAACTAACTGGTTATAGTCAAAATCATTGGTTTAGACAATTTACCAGTCGTCGTCGTCATCACTTTTGCCCGCGCCAGCTTTTTTCTGAGCGGCGACTTTGGCGTCGTATTCCTTCTTGTTTTTAGCGTAAGCATCTTGTTTCTTTTGATACTCAATATATTTAAAGGCCTCTTCATAAGGCTTTTGATAATCGGCACCACCTAAAGAAACTGCACGCTTGTATGCGTCCATTGCTTCGTTATATCGTTTTGCTTTGATATAAACCTGACCAAGTTGTCCCCAAAACTGTGCATTGCCAGGATCAAGGTCTACAGCCTTTTTCATGTGAGTAATAGCTGGAGCCATTTGACCTGACGAAGCTTCGAATTTTCCAAGCTCGTTATTCAATTTTGGATCATTTGGTTTCATTGCAAGCAATGTTTTGTATGCTGCCATCGCTTCTGGTTTTCTTTTTTGCGCAATATAAATATTGAGCAAATAAGTATGGATTGATTCTTTGCGATTAGCGATTACAGCTGCATCAACAGGCTCGCCAGCAGATACTGGTTGCAGTGCTACCACCTGCGGTATTGCCAAGGCTGCCCCTAGCAATAAGAAATTCGATAACTTCATCTTGTTTGTCCTTTGTGTTTTTCAAGAATTGCTAGCACTTCGTCTAAAGTTTCATCCGTATAAGGTTGACGACCATAAGATCCATGGAATGTCTCGAACATGTGATCTACAGGAACAGCGTTCTCAACGAATATAATCCATTTAGAACCTGGCTTAGGCATCAACTCCTCAGAGAACTTCCAACCTTCGGGCCGTTTCTGGTTTTCCAAGCCTTCGTTGAATTCATATCGAATCGGAATATTTCTGTTAAGGGGTGGTCCTTTGTAGAATTTTTCGATATAGAACTTAGCCAGCGGAGGCTGGTAATAAGTGATATCAGGTCGTTTTTCGTAACCTTTGTATTCGGCTATGAAAACAGATTCCGATTTTAGATATGCGTTTTCTAGGTTAAGACCAGCTCTAGAAGTGTTTTCGTGATACTGATCAGCTTTTGTTTCTTTATACTTCTCAGCTACAATCTTTTTCTTGTCTTCGCCAATAATGACTTTTCCAGCGATTTTTTGGTGTTCGATAATCGACTTAGTCATTAAGAATTTGAATTTGTCTTCAATAAATGAAGGCTCCGACACTTTAGCTAAAGCTGCTTTTAGCAAAGGTTCCGCTTCAGTGTATCTGTTTAAGTGATAAAACACCTCGCCACGCTCAAGTATGAGCTTGTCTTTATAAGTGGGATTCAGGTTGCACAGCTCTTCCAGAGCAAGAGCACACTGATCCCATTGATTCATTTTATAACTGGCTTTAAATAGACCGACATAGAAGTCTTCTTGCTTTGGCATCATGCCTATAAGCTGTCTATAGTCGTTTTGAGCTTCGCCATATTCGCCTTTTTTCATGTGCTCAGCTGCCGAACTAGCTTTTCTGGTTGCAAGCACTGAGCCGTAGTAACCGACATCGTCCGATTCGGCTGATCTCACCGAAGCGGGGTGTACAAGTGCGTTCAAAGCCAGAGCAAGCGTTACAGCCAGAATTTTCCGATTGTTTACGCGCGCCATTTTCATATCAATTGCAATCTCCTGGGTAATACGCCAAAATGCGCCATTTCGAGAAACGTTTCAATTTCCATCTTCCACATTATCAAAAAACCTATTCATTCGCTTATTTATAAGGACCTTGAGAAGCAGTCTATAACTTTTCAGCCGCCTTCAAGCGAGCCTCGGCTGCAGGTATTTTCAAGCCTCGATTGCCGACCCGCAAACACTTGAGATACTCTGTGCATATGTCTTTATAGCTATCCTTAAACTTGGCTGGAGACTTTCTGGCGTTTATTTCCATGAGGTCAGCTGCGGTTTTGTAAACGAAAACTGCTTCTTCAAAGCGTTTTTGTTTGACCATGATCCGTCCTAAATCCGAAAGTGTAAGGGCTACAAGTGGCGATTCGCGCCCGTATGCTCGAATAAAGAGCTTTTGCGAGCGATTCATTAGAGGAATTGCTTCAGCATACATTTCCTTCTCTTCGTAAACGGCGCCAAGATCATGCGTTATTTGAGCTTTTCGAGCTTCCTGATGGGGATATGGATCAATTTGCTGTAATGCGGCTATATAGCACTTTTCTGCTTTATCGAGATTGTGCTCTTTAAGGGCTTCAAGCCCTTCTTTGCGATTGGTGTCTACATCGCGCGATAAATAATTTATTTCGGGCTCTTTGGGCTTTTCAGGCTTGGCGCCTTCATATTGCTCATTTTTTTTAGTAAGCTCTGCCCCACGTTTTGCTTCTTCGTTGACTGGGTCTTTGGCATTTTTACAGGAGGTCAAAGCGGTGCACAAACTGGCAGCTAAAATGAGCGCGCCAAAAATGTTTTGCTTTGCCATGAACCCCCCCCCTTGCACTTCACATCGTATTCATATCTTTTACAGCCAATTAATTTAAAAGGCTCCAATAACGGTGGGATGTTGAAATAATTCTTATGCAAGTTGGCAGTAAGATTTGCAATTCAATCTGGTCTTGGCTACGTGCATTTGCAATACTCTATGGACAATGACAAGCAGTAAAAAATCTATTTTCAAAAGAGTTTTGCCTCTCGTCTCTGCTCTGGCTCTTGCCACAAGCAGTAATGCGCTTGCCTTGGCTAACTGGTCAAGCTGGTGCGGCGGAGATGGTGGAAGCAATAATTTCGTTCAGATAGATGGACCCAGTGGTGAGGGATGTTACCCGCGTGGTGAGGGCTGTTATCCGCGCGAAGGTTGTAGCCCACCGCCCTGCGGCGGTCCTGGACCAGGACCCGGACCATCACCGACTCCAAATGTGCCGCCTGTGGTCGTGGTTCCCACTCCTCCTCCAATTATTCCGCCACCGGTGATTACACCACCTACTTCGAATATTTTTCCTGCACACAATCCTTTTATTGCTCCAACAGATGTAAGCAACCCTTACATGATGCATACATTGAACAATTTGCCGTTCAATCAGCTGCCAAATGACCATGCTCTTAGAGGCTTGGAGCAATTGGCTTTCACTCAGTTCCCCAAAGACAATGCAAAAAAGAAAGACGAGAGTCCTATATATGTATTTCCCAAGCCAGACGATAAAACGGCCCAGTACGAGCGCGTAAGCCCTGCTTTTATCGACTTCAAGGGCGGCGAAATTCTTGTATCGGTGCGCAAGCCAGCTACCATGGGATGGATTCAAACTCCGCTTGGAATGATTGCCATCTCGCCAAACAGCGAAGTGATTTTGAGCATGCTAAATGGTGTGCTTCGCATTATCAATCTCGATGGAATGGGGCGTAATGTCAAAATCAAATTGGCTCAAGGTCCATTTTCACAAGACACCAAAGTGGTAAGTCTCAAACCCGGCTTCGAGCTTGTTGTAGGCGAAGAAAAATTGACCCGCAAAGATATTCGTCCACGAGACGGTCTTGCCAGGCGTCATTTTCAGTTAATGGCTAAAGGTCATCTTGCAATATCCGAACTTTCGGTCGCAAGTATCCTAGAATCTAGTTCTTTGCTTGCAGACTTGAAGCAGTCAATTACGGGCTCGCAAGAAAGGCGTATCATTGGCGACATGTCTAAAATGGCGTCAGTACTTAATTATATGAATGGAACTCAAGGTTTTAGCGTAACTGGCAACGATAATTACGGTGCCAAAATGGCTACAACAGAAACTAGCCCCAACAACGAATGACCAATTTAAATGCCTCCTAAATGTGGCAATATATTGGTAAAACAAACATGACTAATCAAGAACCAGCAACCAAAATAAAACGCTATACCAAAATAGCTCTTCTGGGCGCAGCCACAGTCTTTTTGTCGCTGTCTGTGCTTGACCCTCAATTTCCGGTACTGGCAGGACCTTACTCACCACCTGTAACACAGACGCCTGTGGTAGAAGAAGTGCAAACATTCACTCCTCCTCCAGTACTAAACATAATCAACCCTAATATTCCTTTTCCAAATAACACTCCGTTCGTCAACCCAACTGATGTAAGCAACCCAAACACAGTTACAGGCGGAAGTTTGAATCAGCTTTTAAATCAAGTCGATGGTGGAAATCTAGCTCTTGCAGGAATCCAGCAAATTCCAGATTCAGATTTTCCCGACTTTAATGCACTCAAAGGCGATCCTTCGGGCATTATGATTACTGGCGGACAATTCCAGAAAGAAAACGATTTTGTCTATAATTTCACCAAAGGCGAAATTCTGGTTTCAGTCAGAAAACCGTCTGAAACATGCATCATCCATACACCCTATGGAAGCATTGCTATTACATCTAATGGTGATGTTCTGGTCAAATTCACAGATGGTGTTTTGCGTGTATTCAATTTAGACGCCAAAGGTGCAGACCTCAAAATCCAGTTAGATAAAGGACCTTTTGCCGGACCTGCCGATCCAACTGTGCTTGTGGCAGCAGGCTTTGAACTCGTTGCCTGCGATCACAAACTGACAAGGATGGAAATGCGTCCACGAGATGGAATAAAACGTCGTCATTTCAAAGTCCTGGACAATGGGCACATGGCTATAAGCGAATTTTCAGTAGAAAGCGTGCTTGATGCAAGCGACGTAATAGCCGACTTGAAGCAAAATGCAACTGGTGTCAAAGAAAGAAGAATCCTTGGCGATATGTCAAAAATGGCAGCAGTGTTGAACTATAAAAACGGCACCCAAGGTTTCAGTCTTCAAGACTGAAATGCCTGAGCAGTGGGTTATCTCGTCTGTATAATTCTTGCTCTGCTTGTAGGTGTTGTTTTTCATCCAAGCCTTGAAGCATATTTTACTGCCGATGATTTCTGGCATTTGCCTCATCTGTACCAGGCTCTCAGTCTTGGTCACACTGAAATGCTGTGGCAAAATTTTTGCGGTCCCTGGGTCGGCAAAACGACTATTTATCTCTTTTATAGACCAATTACCGAACTAACTCTGGCACTCGATTATTTGCTTTATGGTGCTAAGGCTTCTGGATATCACATTACAAGCCTGTTGTGGCATTACGTTAATTGCTTGCTTGTGTATTTCGTCAGTCTCAAAATCCTGAATCGAAACGATAAAGACAAATCGGATCTAAGACGAAACGAGTTGGTGTCATTTTTGGTGGCAGCTATTTTTGCAGTGCATCCATCGCAAGCAGAAGCAGTTGCATGGGTTTTGGCTAGAGCAGATCTTGTAGGTGCCTTTTTCTGTCTTTTAACTGTGTATCTTTCACTCATTTATTATGAAAGCAAAAATAAAGTCATATACACGTTTATGCTCATAGCTATGCTTTTGGGCTTTGGTTCAAAAGAGTTGTGCGCCAGCCTTCCAGGCGTTCTGCTGGTTATTTTTTATAGTCTTTCTAGAAGTTTCAAACAAACTCTTAAACTAGTCTTACTGCCATTTGCACTGCTTTTCATTTTTTTGACTATTCGTGCATTGGCTCTGGGCACACCACTTGGTGGATATGTAGGTACTCAGGGTTATATTTTAAATAACTCGCTTTTAGAGCGGATTTTCGTGCCATACGTGTGGTGGAAACTAGCTCATCCTATTAATGAGCAGTTTATCCAGGATGCTTCGTTTTACGATAATTTTCTGCGTTACGCGTATATTGTTGTGGCGCTTTTGATTGTGCTGAACATATTTTTCAGCCGAACGATTCAAAAACGTTTTATTCAATCTAGTATTTATTTTTGCCTTGTATTTCTTTTGATTCTAGTCAATTTCCAGGTTTGGACAGTTTGCAATAGTATGGCTAACAGCCGTATTTTCTATTTGCTCTTGTTTCCACTTTCTTTGAGCATCGCAAATATTGTGGTGCCATCAAAAACAGAAAGTCACAGTCCTAAAGCAAACAAGATACTCTCTCTTTCGGCAATTTCTACTGGTATATTGCTCATTTTGACTTTTGCGATATTATGCAACAAGTCAGTTCTGGCCTGGAGAAGCGCTGGTATCAAGTTACAGAGTTTGCAACAACAGATCATTCAAAAGTTAAACACACTACCTTCCTCTAAAAGACTGGCGATTGTCAATCTTCCGCATTTTATAGATGGAACTGTTTCACTCTTTGTCCCTGATTTTGTAAAAGGGCTTTTGACCCCACCACTTTCAGCCAAGGACTACTGGCACAGAGTCATTTGTTTGGATTGGGACATAAAAACAGTGAACATGCAAAATCTAAAAGACCTTGCTTGCGATCCAAACATTGAACTTGTTCTTTGGGATCAAAAGTCAAATGCAATTGATCAATCTTTAGGACCCAATTTGAGACAAGCAGAACTTGACCAAATTAATTACAATCAGCCACTTAAATTATCAAAGCCAGAATTTTTTGAATGTAAACAGTGGCGGATTTCTAGCAATGAAGACTTCTATCAAAACAAAAAAAATGGCTCAAATATTCTGTCTTATCGAATGAGTTTACCAAAAAAAATTCAAGCTCAAATAGGAAGAGACCTGATCCTTTCGCTTTCAGTCGATGCAAAAAGCAAGACCAAGCATTTAGGCAAAGACCAAAACTTGCTTTATGTCTCTTTTGATGATTCGTTCAAAAGAACTAATATCGAACGTCCCCCAATCATTTTGGAATTGCCAAAAGAACCACGACCCATGAAAATTGTCGTACCTTTATCTCAGGAAAAGTCCTGGCTAGCTGTTCTTCCTCAGAAAGATTTGCGAGTAGACTTACCGGTCTGTTATCGAATTTCAGAAGCACAAATGGTCAATTCTGATTCTCTCAAGCCAAAACTGGCTATATCTGGCGAAGTCGCTCAAGGGTCAAATGGATATTTCACACCGGACAATTCGCAAAAGCTTTTGACTTTCAATTATTCGTGTGCGCATATTAAGGGTGCATGCGGGGCTATGGTCGAAGTCAGCAAACCAAACTGTGTATTTGTAATTTATACCGGTACCACTCGCGACATAAAGCCCAGTGAGCATGCCCTTAAAACGATAAAGCTAAACGATACTCATGGAAGTTTTTCTATTCCCGTAAGTGAGTTTCCGCAGCCGGCCTATTATCAGGTGCGTCTTGCTCCTGTTAATGCAGATGGAAGAATAATTTCAGCCTTTGGCGATCCAGTCTCGATGAGCCTTTTTAGTCCAAACAAAAATTAAAATTTGAGGTCGAACATAAAAAGATCGGCTAAATGACTCTCTGAATCTGCTCATAAGTGGTACTTTAGAACTACGACAGCACACTCAGGTCGACAAAATACAAGATGAATAAAACCTCGAACAAAGCTACAAAAAAAACAAGCGCTGCAAAAGCGAAGACAAAAGCCAAATCCGAGACAAAAACAGCCAGAGAATTTTCACTGGCAACCTGCCCAGTGGGTGGTTCGGGTTGGTGTTCGTTTCCTTTTTCGCCCAAGCAGCTAACTAAACGCAAGCCTGCAAAAGTAGAAGCAGACAAGGTTTTAGCTAACTCTAAAGCTTGAAATCAATAGAAATCGAAGCTCGCAAGTGCATCAAAATTAGATGTGCCGGCTTCAACTAATTCGCGCTAATACTGCTGTGTTACGAAGATGTAGCCGAATCAGCGATTTTCTGTAACCCTCGGTAGTAAAGAGGGCTGATTTAGCGTTTAATTGTGATACGCTAACGCAAGCATAGTAGCCCATTCTTGGAGTTTTGTGACCATGGAAGTAGCCCGCCGTCTTAAAGCGATTCCTCCCTATGTTTTTGCCGAAATCGGAAAAAAAGCAGCTGCATTGACCAAGCAGGGTCACGACGTAATCAATTTAGGCATTGGCGCCCCAGACCAGCCTACACCGCGTCATATTGTCGATGCGATGCACGAAGCAATCGAAAAGCCAATCAACCATCAATATCCTCCTTTTGGCGGTACGCCGGAATTCAAAAAGGCAGCAGCTGAATGGTGTCAAAATAGATTCAATATCAAAATCGACCCAGAAACTGAAGTCACTACTTTGATCGGTGGTAAAGAAGGCATTCACCACTTGATCATGGCTTATATCGACCAGGGCGATATCAATATTATTCCTGACCCAGCCTATCCTGTTTATCAAACATCAACTATTCTTGCTGGCGGTGAGCCATACTATATGCCGCTTACACCCGAGAATAACTTCATTCCAGACCTTGATGCAATACCGGCTACGGTGGCGCAAAAAGCGAACTTGATGTTCTTGAACTATCCAAACAACCCCACTGCGGCCACTGCAACCCTTGAGTTTTTCGAGAAAGCAGTAGCATTTGCCAAGAAAAACGACATCTTGCTCTGTCATGACCTCGCCTATTCAGAAATGACTTTTGATGGCTATAAAGCTCCGTCTATCATGCAAGTAAAAGGTGCCAAAGACATTTGTATCGAGCTTCATACACTGTCTAAAACCTATAACATGACTGGCTGGAGAATCGGTTTTGCAATAGGCAACGCTGAAGCAGTGAAAAACCTTGCCAAAATCAAGTCCAATATCGACACCGATATTTTCAGAGCCGTGCAACAAGCCGGTATAGCCGCGTTTGAAGGAAATCGAGACCATATCGATTTTTGTAATAACCTCTATATCGAACGTCGTGACCTTGCTTGCGAAAAGTTGAAAGAACTTGGTTGGACTTTAACGCCACCTAAAGCCACTTTCTACATGTGGTTGCCCGTTCCTCCAGGTTTGTCTTCAGAAGAGTTCTGCGGCAAAATGCTCAACGAGGCTCATATAGTTGTTCCGCCAGGTAACGCCTATGGACCTTCGGGCGAAGGCTATTTCCGCCTTTCGCTCTGCCTGCCCAAAGAACGCTTGGCTGAAGCTTTCGAGCGTATGAAATCCCACAAATTCAACTTTGAAATGGGAAAAGCCCAAGTTTGTTAGGTTTATAAGACTGTTGATTTTTGCCCGTTTCAAGGGAATAAAATGGCATAGTTTCAGGGATTTATAAATGGTAACTGGCGGTAGTGCTAATGACCCAAATCTAGGCAATATTCTGCCGGCTTCGCCTTCTATGCACATGGTTCATAATATGCTTTCGCATGTGCTCGATAATCCCAAAGAAAAAATCCATATCTCTTTTCGGGCACGAATCAATTCGCCTATTTATAAACTGGAAGTTGAATTCGACCCTGTAAGTCACGACCCTATCTGGCAAATGTTTCAGGCGGGCGAAAACTCTGCTAATTCGCTCTGGAAATATCACAGCACAGACACCTTGCTTGTATACAACAAGTTGCTGACTTCTATTGGCGAAGAAGTGCAGCGTGTTCACTTGAATGCAGCTCTAGATCAAGCACAGCAGACTCAGTCCAAAACAGATATTCCAGCTGTTGTTCAGCCCGAAAACGATAGCGGACTCGTTTTCTATTACGCTCCAGCAAGCAAAGAAGAGCTGGATAAAACCACACCACTACCTGCCTTCTCAAACCAAACAGCACTGGCTGAGCGAAGCACTGTATTAAATGGTGACCTTGCTTTTATTCAGATAACGACACTTTTGCAGTCTTTGCAATTGGCAAAAATGACCGGACGTTTGCAAATTGACAGCAAAGAGGGAGCTGCTGAAGTTTTCTTCTTAGAGGGCAAGCCAGTTCATTGCTCGGTACCATATGCAAGCGGAAATGAAGGAGTCTATGAACTCATGTCGTGGCAAGAAGGAAAATTTTTCTTCCAGCCTCAAGTAGTTACGAAAAAGCGTACGCTCACCGAAGCACTGGATAACCTTGTGATTCAAGGTGTGCAATTGCTCGACAAAATGAATTATTTGAAAAATGTCGGCTATAGAGAAGACAGTGTGCTTGTTCGTGTAGAAGACGAGAATCGTCCGACCAACGATCTCGAAGATCTTTTGAGCGTAGGCGATCCTGATTGTATTGCGACTCAACGCAAAATTTATTCTTCGGTTGATGGTGCAACCGAATCAAACAAACTTTTCAAATCGCTCGGGCTTTCGCGCAGCCACTGGGTTCCAGCTGTCAATTATCTAATTCGCGCCAAGCTCATCACCATTGGTGGTGGCAAGTCTCAGGGCGAAATGAACAAGCTTTCACTCAAGCCAAAAGCAGTGGATAACGCTGCTATTCAGTCTGTGATGATGACCCTTCGTCGTCCTGACACCGGCATGTTCAATTATGCTGCCTTCTTGTATTTTTTAGAGCAAGAGTATTTTCGTGGGCACCGCGCAGGTACCCCACTTTCAGTCATCGTTTTTGATATGCGCGTAAAATCTGGCGTACAAGAAATTATTCGCGAACCAATGCCTGCCCAGGCTCTGAACGAAGCTGTTTTCCGCATTTCCAATACCAAACGTCAAAGCGATTTACTTGCTCACTATGAAGGTTTTGACTACGCTCTCATTTGTCCCAATACTAAAGGCGAAGGCGCAAAAGTCTTGTGTCGACGCATTTTGAAAGCGCTTGCAAAAAGTCCGCTTACATCAACTATCTCTATTAAAAATCTAGATATTCGCTTTGGTATTGCCTGTATCCCCGAAGACTTTCTGGAATTGGGTCTTTTACTTTCGGCTGCTGAAGCTGCTCGCAACAAAGCCGCAGAAAGCGAAAACGATCAAGAAACAGTTTTATATCGCGAAATCTGGTAATGCCTAAGCGTTCCTGGCTCTCTTTTGTATCCAAGTACAAGAAGCAGGGCGTCAAGCTTGACGATTTGGTTTATGCCCTTGCAACATCGTATTTGCAAAGACGCGGCTTCGATTGGACAGCTTTAGACCTTCACCAGCTCTGTCTTCGCCTGATTGGCAATAACTTCGAATATGGACTTTTAGAACCTAAACCGTTATCGGTTTGCGTTTTAAATAACGACCTCGATTTTGACTTAAAAAAGATTGGTCACACATATGAGTGCTGGCGCCACCTCGACCGTCCGCAGTTTCAAGCCAGAATACAGACTGCCAATAAGTCGATTGATGCAGATTTATTAATAGGTTTCACCCAGATTTATACTCCAGACTGGGTGGTCCGTTATCTGCTCGACAAATGTATTCTTGCAAAAGATGCAAGTGTTATCGACCCTGCGTGCGGCACCGGTAATTTCGTTTTGAACGCATTCGATAAACTGGTCGAGCTTGGTGCATCAGTCGAAGATATTTTAAGCACCCAGCTTTGCGCAATAGACATAGACAAAACTGCTTTGTCTATTTGTGCTTTGAGTATTGCACTGAGATTGATTGAGCTTGGCTTCAATGATAATGAAGAATCCACTCAATTGAAAGTAAACGGATTTAAATTAGTTTCACTCGACCAGACAAACGATCTCGGCTCGCTCTATAAAGACTTTCAAGTCGAACATCCTTTGTCTAAAACATATCAGGCTGTTCTGACAAATCCGCCTTATATAGGACGTCGACTTTTAAGTAAGCAAGTAAAAACAACTTTGAAATTGAATTATCCAAATTCGTACAATGATTTAAGTGCTGCTTTTCTATCACGATGTCTATCTCTTACAAGCTCTGGCGGAAGGGCTGGTTTGATTACACAGGCTTCTTTGCTCGATTTGCCTGCCTTTGATTTGCTTAGAAGAGAAATTATCGATAACTATAGTTTGATTAGTGTAATAGATGCTGGCACTAATGTTTTTCCTCTCGTGTCTGGCGATAAAGTAAATAGTGCCCTTATAGTTATTGAAAAGTCAGTTGAGCAGGTAGATTATGGCACTTTCGAATATCATAAAATTTCTAAGTTATCGACGAAGACAAACCTTGAAAATTGTCTTGAAAATAGTTTGATCTCTAAACTAAATCAAAACAGTCTAAAAAATTCGTACAGATTAAGCGAGCCTGCACCAAAAGAAATTTTGCAATTATTTTCTTTGCCGGCACTTGATTCTATTGCCAGAATTAAACAAGGCCTAGCCACTACTGACAATGCAAGTTTCGTTAGACAAATTTCCGACGTGCCACAAGAGGAGCTCGGGGTAAAATGGTTTCCTTATGTCAAAGGAGCAGGGGCAACTCGCTGGTTTGCACCGGTCAGTCATGTTGTGGATTGGGAAGACAACGGCAAACGTATAAAAGAAAGGGTCAGACAAAAATACCCTTATCTCAATGGTAAAGCCAATTGGGTCGTAAAAAACGAATCCTTTTATTTCAAGTCTGGAATATGCTTTTCATTCGTTTCGACCAAAGGTGTTTCCTTTCGCAAGTTATTTGCTGGAGCGATTTTTGACGTGGGAGCATCGGCAATATTTATAGATGACGAATCGATAGATCCCGATTATCTTCTTGCTTACCTCAATTCTTCTCTTTGCGTTGCTTTGCTTCAATACATCAATCCGACCATAAATAATCAGGTGGGCGATGTGCGCAGATTGCCGGTCGTTGCGATGAATCTTTTTGATCAAAAAGCACTATCTGAAAATGCAAAAGAACTAATTGATTTGTCTAGAAAAAAAATTGAATGTTCGCCAGAAAATCTTGAGCGAATTCTTCAAAAAATTGACTTACTCGAAAAAGAAAATGACTCGATAGTGTTAGAAGCAGCAAGCAAGCATTTCCAATGGACGACAGATGAATTGAATTCTGTTAAAAAATGGTGCTTGCACCGAGATCTTATTTCCAGTCAAGCTTCGAAAATTTAAAATTGACCTGCACTGCCAGACGAGCTAGATATTTGATCAAAAGGTCTACGCTGAATAGACCTGACTGTGAATGCATTATTTCGGCAATTCGTGGTTGTCCTACGTTCAGATTCTTAGCTGCTTCACTTTGAGTCCAACCATTCCTTTTTATGATGTCTTGAAGAACCAAAAGTAGTTCGCATCTAGCAGTTAAATTGGCTGATTCGCTGTCGCTAAATCCGAGATCTTTAAAGACGTTGCCGCAGCTGTCTTCGATGCTAGCTATGTCCAGCCGGATGCCCCATTTTTGCCAGCTCGGCGTATAAAGCTTTGGCTTTGTCGACATTTTTGGAAATACCTCTGCCAGTCAAATATCTTTCTGCAAGTTTTGCTTTGGCTGCAGAAGATCCGTTCTTGTCAGCTTTCAAATACAATTCAATTGCTAATTTGGAATTGGCTTTTACGCCTCGTCCATCGGCATACATGCCAGCTAAATCATTCATGGCGCGAGAATTTCCATGCGCTGCCGATTGAGTGAACCAGTCGAAGGCTCTGGCATCATCTTGCTTGACAGTGACACCATTTAAATAAAATCCAGCAATAGAACACTCGCCGCGTGCACATCCGTGCAAATTAGCCAGTTTCAAAAAGGCGCGAGCTTTGTCTGGATTTTTGGTGGTGCCTATGCCGTTTTCGTACATGTGTGAAAGAAGCAGAAGTGCATCGCCATTTTTCTGCTTGGCTGCGTCTTCAAAATATTTAAGTGCTTTTGAATAATCTTTGCTTGTGCCAAATCCATAAATAGAAGCAATGCCCATTGAGAATTGAGCTTTGCTGGAGCCAAGTCTGGCAGATTTTTCAATAAGACTGATAGATTGAGCGGCTGGCACTTTGCCATCCAATCCGTCGCTTTGCATAGCACCAAGTGCGAACATCGCATCAACATTTCCAACCGCTGCAGCCTTCTTATATAACTCGATAGCCTTTTTGTAATTACGCTCGCCACCTGCACCATGTTCATATTTGTCAGCTTGAGCGAATAATTCTTTGCCAGAATCAAGAGCTGATGCAGGAAGATAATTTGTCGTAGAAAGAATCGATGTCGATATCAAAAGCAAAAAAGAAAGAGAAGCAATAAAAAATGTGATTCGCTTCTCTTTCTTCAAGTTCATGATTTATCGAACTACGCTTTGGCTGGTGTTTTCAAACATTCGCCAACGAGTTTAGCTACTTCTTTTGGTGTCATGGCAACTTTGATACCATTTTTCTCAAAAGACTTCATTTTGGATTCAGCAGTACCTTTGCCACCAGAGATGATAGCGCCAGCGTGGCCCATACGTTTTCCAGGAGGTGCGGTGACACCAGCTATGAAACCGATAACAGGCTTTTTGACATTCTTCTTGATGAACTCAGCTGCTTCTTCTTCAGCGGTTCCGCCAATTTCTCCAATCATCACGATTACTTCGGTGTTTGGATCGTCGTTGAACATTTGAAGAGGTTCTTGATAGCCAGTGCCTTTTACAGGGTCGCCACCGATTCCAACACATGTCGACTGTCCGATACCAGCTTCGGTAAGAGCAAGTGCGATTTCATATGTCAGGGTTCCCGAGCGGCTTACCATTCCGGTTGCACCCGGTTTGAAGATTGAACCAGGCAAAATGCCTACAAGCGATTCACCAGGGGTGATGACGCCTGGGCAGTTTGGTCCGACCATTTTGACGTTGTTTTCTTTTACGTGTGCAACCAGTTTGGCTGTGTCTTGTGGAGGGATGCCTTCGGTAATTAGAACTATAAGTTCAATACCAGCATCGACTGCTTCAAAACCAGCATCGAGTGAGCCATAAGGTGGAACGAAAATAACCGAGCAGGTAGCGCCTGTTTTTTCTACAGCTTCTTTGACCGAGTCATAGACTGGCAATCCGTGAACAGTGGTGCCGCCTTTTCCTGGGGTTACGCCTGCAACTATTTTGGTTCCGTATTCAATCATACGTTTGGTGTGCGAGGAGCCCATTTTTCCTGTGGCGCCTTGAACAACTACTTTTGTGTTTTTGTCTAAAAGAATCACTTTTATTTTTCTCCTGAATAAAATGAATTAGCGGGCTGCGACAGGCTGTTTGGTTTTTGCCGCTTCAACAGCTGCTTTTACCGCGTCTTCGATATCTGGGTAGAGTTTAAGACCGGACTCTGCAAGCATTTTTTCTGCTTTGTCCTGGTTGTTTCCTCTCAGACGAACAATCATTTTTCTATTTGGGTGGCGCTTCATGAATTCGACAAGAGCCGCTGCCACTTCGTCGCATGCGGTGATGCCGCCAAGAATATTTAAAAGGATAACGTCGCAGTTGGGGTTGTCATGTACAATTTCGATTGCGGTCAAAGTTTTTTCCTGGTCTGATCCACCGCCAGCATCTAAGAAGTTGCCTGGGTTGCCGCCGAATTTTTTGACCATATCCATTGTTGCCATGGTGAGACCGGCGCCGTTGCAGATGATACCGATATTGCCATCGAGTTCGACCAGGTTGAGCCCTTCCTTTTTAGAGCGACGTTCGCGCTCTGGAAGATCGACCAAGTGTTTGTCTTGCCAACCGTCAAATTTCTTTTGACGACCCATAGCATCATCGTTAATGGTGATTTTGCCGTCGCCTGCAATTACATCATCGCCTTCGGTTACGAAAAGCGGGTTGATTTCAGCAAGGTCGAGGTCATATTTTTCAAATAACTGATAGAGCTTGGCTGCAATGTCAGCAACTTTAGCGAACACTGCGCCTTTGAGACCAAGCATGTGAGCAAGTGCGCGTCCTTGATAAGGATGGAAGGGGTAGGTGATTGGAACTGTCTGAACGTTGGGGTTAGACTCGATTTCCATACCGCCGTCTGCTGCGGCAATGAAAATAGGGCAGCCGCGTTCGCGGTCGATTGTCACAGCCAGATAGATTTCTTTTTTGAAGTTGACGATTGGTTCAACCAAAAGACTTTCTGTTTTTGAATCTTTGATTGTCATTGAAAGCAATTTCTTGGCAACTTCCTTGCCTTCTTCAAGTGTTTTTACTTTCTGAATGCCACCGGCTTTGCCTCTACCACCTGACATCACCTGGCACTTCAAAATGACCGGCCAACCTAAATGAACTTTGGCAAGGTCTTCAGGCTTTGTGATTCGGGCTGAGGGTGGAACAGGAATTCCGCCTTCGGCAAACAATTGCTTGGCTTCGTATTCGTATAAATTCAAGACTGTTTCCTCTCGACATGTGAGTGGGGCGCGCTTTTGGGAAGCTGCCACTAAATGTAGATCAAAATAAAGAAAGTCCTGTATTTATTCGTTAAACATAAATATTTGGAACATACACTCGCAGTATACTTAGGCTTCTAGATGTGAAGGGTTATAGATGCGCATCGGTATATTGACTGGCGGCGGCGACTGTCCCGGCTTAAATGCCGTGATTCGTGCCGTGGTACGCCATAGTGTTAAATCGTTCGGGTCTGAAGTACTCGGTTTTCTTGAAGGCTGGCGCGGTCCGGTCGACAACATGATTATGCCGCTTACTTTGCGAAACACCGAAACTATCATCAATCGTGGCGGGACCATTATTCGCACATCGCGAAGTAATCCCTTTGCCACTGAAGACGGACCCAAAAAGATTTTGGACAACCTCAAGAAAAACAACATCGACGCGCTTATAGCAGTTGGTGGCGAAGAAACTTGCGGGGTGGCAAAACGACTCTATCAAGAGCACAAAGTGCCTGTAGTCTGCATTCCAAAAACAATAGACAACGATTTGAACGCAACTGATTATACTTTTGGCTTTGACACTGCAGTAAATGTAGTAGCTGAAGCAATAGACAGATTGCACACCACGGCAGAATCGCACAATCGTGTTCTGGTCTGCGAAGTGATGGGTAGACACACAGGTTGGATAGCCTGTCATGGCGGAATTGCAGGCGGTGCCGATTTCATTCTGGTGCCTGAAAAGCCAATTAAAATAGACGAAGTAATTGAAGCAATCAAAAAATCGCACTCGCGCGGTCGCGACTACTCTATTGTAGTTGTAGCTGAGGGAGCACGTTTTGGCGATGAACCTAAAGAAGAGACTGAAAAGAAAAATGGCGTTGGCGGCATTGGTGAAAAACTGGCTCATGTAATTGCCGAGCGTACAGGTTACGAAACTCGCGCCACGACCCTTGGTCATATTCAGCGCGGTGGTTCTCCAACAGCATTTGACCGAGTGCTTGCCACTAGATTTGGTGTGCATGCAACCGAGATGGCTCACGAGAAAAAATTTGGTCGCATGGTATCGCTTCAAGGAAACAAAATTTCAGATGTTCCTCTTGAAGATGCGGTAGACACTCTAAAGACGCTCGACTTGAGCTTATATAAAGTCGCTGAAGTTTTCTTTGGATAATGCACGACGAAGCAATAATGCGAAGATGCCTGGAGCTGGCTCGTCTTGCTGAAGGCAGAACCTCGCCAAATCCTATTGTAGGCTGTGTTGTAGTAGATAAAGACAACAATTTTATTGCCGAAGGCTATCACAAAAAACATGGCGAGTTTCACGCCGAAGTCGAAGCACTCGAAAAAGCTGGAGAAAAAGCAAAAGGCGGCACTTTATTTGTCAATTTAGAGCCGTGCAGTCATTTTGGCAAACAACCACCCTGTGCCGATAGAATCATTTCATCAGGCATTGCAAAAGTAGTTGCAGCCATTCAAGACCCAAATCCAAAAGTTGCCGGTCAAGGATTCAAAAAACTGGAAGATGCAGGCATTAAAGTGGTGCGCGATGTTTTGTCTGTTGAAGCAAAGCTCTTCAACAAGCCATTTTTGAAATCCAAAACGCAAGGACTTCCCTGGCTGGCGCTTAAAATTGCAGCTACTCTAGACGGACATATTGCCGATAGAAATGGCAAATCGCAGTGGATCACAGGCGATCAGGCGCGTTTGCTTGTTATGAATCTGCGCAATAAAGCAGACGCAGTCATAGTTGGCGCAGGCACTGCACGAGCCGATAATCCCAGATTGAGCGTGCGAGGCCTACCTGCCAATGAATCGCGCGATCCTGTGCGTGTAGTGATTGATTCAAAGTTGTCTTTAGATAAGAATTCAAATTTATTCAATAGAGAAATGGGCGGGCGCACTATTGTTTATTGTGGCGAAGATGCCACTGAAAATCCCGATCTTGGTGATAATGTCAAAATCAAAAGAGCGCCAGGTATAAATTCAGCACTCGACCTCACCTGGATTTTAAAAGATCTCGTTTTAGACGAAGGTATCAATAATGTTTTATGCGAAGGTGGTGGCGTGCTTGCAGGAAATTTGCTTCGCGAAAATTTAGTAGACGATATTTACTGGTTTGTCGCACCAAAAATTCTTGGCGATTCAAAAGCTAAGTTAGCTGTAGAAGGGCAGACCGAAATCCCGCTTGACAAAGCCAAGTCTTTCGAATTGAATGCGCCGCAAATTATCGGATCGGATTTATTGCTTCTATTGCACAACCCAGACTCCATGGCGAAATTACTCGGGGGTCTTTGATTAAATAAAAGATTCCAAGTGGCGAATGCGCTATATACTTTCGCTATGAGTATTAATCAAAGATCATTTAGTTATAGCTTAGAGGCTCGCGAAGACGGTTTTCACGATCTCATTTTCGGCTCTGACAATATTCAAAGTCAGTTTATTCCACCAGATACCTATCAAGACAAGATCTCCTGGCTCAAAAGCAGCGTTAGCGCTTATCTTGCATCTGTGCACCAGTTTGAAAGCCTGAAAACCCCAAGCGTTGCTTCTTAGTAAGCATTAACAAAAAAACAATTGGCTCTTTAGATCTTGTAGACTGTTTGTCTATGTCTAAGAACGTCTATGTAGAGACTTTTGGCTGTCAGATGAATAAGTCTGACTCCGAGCATATGCTTGGTTTGCTCGACGAAATCGGCTATGAGCAAACCGACTCTGCTAAAAAAGCAGATTTGATGATCCTGAATACCTGCGCTATTCGAGAAAACGCAGAAGACAAACTCTATAGCTATCTTGGCGTTTGGCGCCGATATAAAGAAGCAAGACCTGGTGCCTTGATTGCAGTGGGTGGATGCGTGGCGCAAGATGCAGGTGAGAATTTTGTCAAACGTGTGCCTTATGTCGATCTCGTTTTTGGCACGCATAATTTGCACCGTTTGCCAGAACTCGTGATGCAAGCTTCAAAGAGCGAATCACCAGTAGTCGAAGTTTATCAAGAATTACCAAACGATTTGCCTGAGCTTCCAGTAATCAGACAAAATCCGCATAGTGCCTTTGTTTCGATTATCTATGGTTGTGACTATAACTGTACTTATTGCATAGTGCCATATGTTCGGGGTCGCGAAAAAAGCCGCGAGCCGCAAATTTTGCTCAATGAAATTCAAGAACTTTCAGATGCAGACTATAAAGAAGTCATTTTGCTTGGACAAAACGTAACTGCTTATGGTCATGATTTAAATCCAGTCACACATCTTGGCGAATTGATAGAACTTGTCAATGCAAAAACCGACATCAAGCGAATTCGCTTTCTGACTGGACATCCACGTGACTTGAAAGTCGAAATAATAGATTCTATTAAACGCACACCCACGGCTTGCGAATATTTCCATATTCCCATTCAAGCGGGCGACAACCGCACACTAAGACGTATGGCGCGCGGCTATCAAGTAGACTTTTATAAGCGTGTGGTCGAACAAATTAGAGAGCGAATTCCAAACGCTGCAATTACCACAGATCTGATTGTAGGCTTTCCAGGCGAAACTGAAGAAGAGTTTTTAAACACAATCAGACTGGTCGAAGAACTTGCATTCGACGCCTGCAACACAGCTGCTTATTCGCCTCGCCCGCATACACCAGCGGCTAACTGGCCGGATCAAATTCCAGAACACGAAAAAACAGAGCGCATTCGCATGCTCAATACAGTTGTTTCTGAAGTCAGTTTGCGTTGCAACAAGCGCTATCTTGGCAGAACCTGCGAATTATTGGTAGAAGGCAGAAGTGAGCGCAATCCTGAGCGTATGACTGGACGCACTCGCACAAACAAATTAGTCAATTTCGAAGGTGATGAGTCACTTACAGGCAAATTTGTCGACGTAGAAATTACAGCAGCTAATCCCTGGGCGCTGCGCGGAAAATTAATTGGTGACACGCAAAAGCATAGCAATAAGGACGTGCATGAATGTGCGCTTGCACCAAATTAAAAATGGAAATTGGCACTGACGTCAAAAAAGCGGCAGAGCTTTCTTTGAGCGGCATGCTTGTAGCAATACCAACTGAGACAGTTTACGGTCTGGCAGCAGACATCACAAATGAAGACGCGCTAAAAGCACTCTACAAAGCCAAGGGAAGACCAGCTGACCATCCTGTTATTGTTCATATCGGCAATAAAGATCAGTTAGTTGAACTTGCCGAAAACATAGACGAAGACGCTCACAAATTAATAGACTCTTTCTGGCCTGGTCCGCTTACTTTAGTGTTCAAGAAAAAAACATCAGTATCTAATATGGTGACTGGTGGACAAGATACTGTCGCAGTCAGAATGCCTCAACATCCACTGGCTCTAGCATTTCTCAATGAAGTGAAGCGAGGCATTGCAGCTCCCTCGGCAAATAAATTCGGCAAAGTTAGCCCCACCAAAGCTGAACACGTAGCAAACGACTTTTCAAACGAAGTGGCATATATACTCGATGGTGGCACGTGCGATGTTGGAGTCGAATCGACTATTTTAGATATGTCTTCATCGGCCAAACAGATTCTTCGTCCTGGCAAAATTACAGCTTCAATGCTAGAAGACGTGCTTGGCTACAAAGTCGAAGTGAAAGAAAAATCGCAAGTTAGAGTCCCAGGATCACTGTCGAGCCACTATGCTCCTGCAAAGCCAGTTTCAGTTTTTTCTTCTGGCAGTCTTCAAAACGGAATTGCACAAATAATTCAATGCCAAAAAGGTGTATCGGTCCTTTCGTTCAATAAGCCTAATGCAGGCGAATGTTATTGGCTTGAAGCCAATTCGAACCCTGAGCTCTATACAAAAGATTTTTATTCCAATTTACGTAAATTAGATAGTTTTGATTGCGACACAATCGTGATTGAAGCCTTGCCCGATGGGCAAGAATGGACGGCGGTAAAAGACCGTCTTAGAAGAGCGGCTCAGTCTTGATCAGTTTTCCAGTGGAGGAAATAATGAAAGTTAGCGTATTCACTTCTTTATCGCTCGTACTCACACTAGCTCTGACAAACCAGGCATTTGCCGCTGATACAAAAGCGGAAGCAAAGCCTGAAACAAAAGTGGTATCCAAAGAAAAGAGTGACAAAGAAAGACTTGAAACTCTCAAAGAGCTCGCCCATAAACACAAATTTCATGATAAAACCGAATCAACAGGTGATCTTGAAATCAAGTTGCAAAAACACTTGAATAAATTGATCAAAGAAAAATACGAAGAAATAAAAGCACTCGAGCACGACCTCAAACAAATAGACAATAAGGCTGTCGCACCAAAAGGTGCTCCTACTCCTACTCACTTGCGAGATAACGTGAACCATGTCAAAGAGCAAATTGAGCGCAAACACGGTGAAAAATACACTCGTTAAACTTACAAGACTCGCAGTCTGTCTTTGTATTTTCTTTGCTCTAGGCTCTAAGCCTGCATTTTCGAAGGCTTATCATGCAACACTACAAGAAATGATCGAGCGTTGTGATGGTATTGTTATTGCAAACATAGGACCAATCAAGCAAATCAAAGAAAAAGGGCCATATTTCAATTTTTCCAAAGAAGCTCAAGTTAGTTTGATTGAATCTTTGAAAGGAAAACTACCAAATACTTTTGTTTTGCGCGGTGGCGAGGATTTCGTTTGCGCTCAGGTTCATTTTAGCGAAGGCAAGAATATTCTTTTCTTGAAAAAAGAAAACGACCTTTTCAAAGGAGACTATTTTACAGGTGCCAACTGGGACAGTTCATGTCTTGCCATAAAAAATGACAGTGTGCGCTGGTTCAACAATCCAGATGAGCGTCACACTTCAACCCAGGTCAGTCTGGAAGTCGCAAAAAAAGAAATCAAAGACATTATGAGCGGCAAAATGGTCAGCATGAAACTACCGCCTTATTTAGATACCATGCTCAAAGCGACCCAGTTTGCCGATCACATTAAAGGCGAATCGCCAGCCTGCATGACTGAATGGACATCTTACACACAAGCCAGATCGAATAGTGCAAGCATCAAAAAAGAACTTCAGTATATTGCAGCAAGAGGATCATCGGCTGGCAAACTCTATGCTGCATGCGCACTTATGGCAACAGACAAAAACTTAGGGCTCGAGCTTTTGAAAAAACTCAAAGAAAGCAAAGACCAGGTGCTGTACAGAAGCGGATGTCGCGGTAGCAATGTTGCTGTTAATGAGATCGCTACAAGTCTTATTGATAACGGAAAGTTTTTAAATTTTTCAATTAATAATTGAACTTTTTGGCTTTCGATAGCGTCTTAAAAGTGGGAGGGCACACTTATGAATAAAATTGCGCCTATTGCTCTTTTGGGACTTATATTTTTTACTACATTCAATCTGGCCCAATCTCAGACAAAATCTGAGTCACAGAATAAAACAGAGTTTGCAAGCAAAGACTTTGTGCTCAATGACAAAGCTCGCAACAAGAATCTGCCTGTAAAAGTCACTTATCCTACTTCTTTAACAGATGCAAATACTAAGTATCCAGTGATCGTTTTTTCTCATGGTGCACTTGGAAGCAAAGACAACTATCAACCTTTAATCAAATACTGGAGTGCGCACGGCTATGTTTGTATACAGCCGACACATTCGGACTCTTTGACACTCAAGAGCAAAGAGGAACGTCGCAAAATTCTTTTAGGCTTTATGCAAAATAAGTCTATGGATAGTCTCGATATTTTTAGCGACTGGCAAAGTCGCCCGGCAGATGTATCTTTCATTTTGGACCAATTGTCTTTGATAGAAAAATATATTCCTCAATTAAAGAATAAAATTGATGTCACTAGAATAGGCATGGCAGGACATAGTTTTGGAGCGCACACATCGCAATTAATTGCTGGTACAAAAATTGGTGGCACAAATAAGTTTGCTGATCCAAGACCCAAAGCTTTTCTTTTAATGTCGCCACAAGGCAGAGAACAAGGATTTACTGCTACAGGCAATCTGGAATCAAACTCCTGGTCAGGTTTTACGCGACCAATGCTGCTTGTTACTGGAACCAACGACACTGGCCGCAATGGCAAAGATTATACCTGGCGCATGGAGCCTTATAAGTATGCACCAGCGGGCAAAAAACATTTGCTTGTGCTTGCAGGTGCTGACCACGGACTTGGTGGTGTCTCTGGTTCTGGATTTGCGATGCGCACTAAAGCGCAAAATCCAAAACAAGTGGAAGAAGTACAAAAAGAAACCGAAGCATTCTTTGACTATTACTTGAAAGATGACCAGAGAGCAGGCAGATACTTAATCGATCACGAAACCAAATGAGTCTCTTTTGCAATTGGAGCGAACGCTTTCTTTGGAACATTGACATTTGATGCAAGCCCAAACAGTCTCATTGTTTTTATTATCATCCACGAAACATCGATTTCCCATGGCTTTAATCCAGTTTGTGCCGAACCTGGCAAAGTGTGGTGATTGTTGTGCCAGCCCTCTCCCATTGCAAGAATGCCAACCCACCAGACATTAACGCTGTCATCTTTCGATTGGAAATTTTTGTATCCCAATTTAGGAATATGACAAATAACATTCAGCATGAGTGGAATTTGCAACACGGCTATTCCTGCAAGAGTGCTTGCAAGAGCGACTTGCCAGCCAAAAAATACAAGAAGCAATAAACGAAAAGCTATACCTATGGCAAAATTCAAAGCGTGGGCACGATTCCAATCTCCATCTTGTTCAAGAAAATTATAGATAGGATCTTTAATCATATCTTTTGACTGAGTGGAAGGATTGATGTGAGCAGGATAACGATCGTGTAAAAGCCAGCCAACATGGGCGTTTTTCAAGCCATATCGCGGTGAGTGCGGATCAAGTTCAGTATCGACGTGCCTGTGATGTGCACGATGCACTGTTGCCCACCAGATTGGAGAGCCTTCAAATGCTAGATATCCAAGCATGACCCAAAAATATTCGACTATTTTTGGTGCGCAAAAAGATCTGTGTGAAAGCAGCCGATGGTAACCGATTGTCACTCCAAGGGCATGCAGTACATAGCTTGCGATAAATACTGTCAAAAATATAGCCATAAAACTTTCCTCTCAAATCAAAAAATTGCGCGCCAAAACAGTGGCGGAACTTTTGCAAATTCCGTTGTTTTTCAAATTTAAAATCGCTCCTTCTATTTTCTCCTTGAGCGAATTAGCGATATAGAGCCGATTCCGGTCTTCCTCTGCGTAAGTCTTGGCTTTTGTCAGACTGCTCGACATATTTGTCTGTCCAGCTGTCTGTCATCAACAAATCCAGAAATTGCTCAAGTGTCTCGGGCACTTCTGCTACCTGCAAAATTCTGCGTCCATCATTATCCGGACCTGGATACTGATTGAAAAATAGTCTATCGACATCCATACCTTTGCGATTGTAATAAGCAAGCAGTGCCAGTCCCACTTCTTTTGAAACTGTGGATTTATCTTTAACTTGCCAGTCGCGCAGAATTGTTCTGCCGATGCCTATTGTGTAATAGGCTCTTTCCTTTTCATATTTAGGTTCGTCAATAAAATAAGCCCAGGTAGTTTCGTCTACATTGTCAATATAGGGTTCGCAACGTATCTGAAAAAGTCGACCAGATGTCGACGCCAGTGAAGTTGGTCCAAATCCTGAATTCATAAGGTGAATCTCTAAAACCCTTAAAATATGGGCGTTAAAGCTAATAGCCTTTTTGTCGGCTTGTAATTGCAGCCGCTTTCGATACTCGTCGGGGATTCGGATGCTTATATTTGTTGTCTTTTCGCCCATTTGTAGTTTTTTTAGGACTCTTTGTAGTGTGGGTAGGACTCTTTGTAGTTACGCAACTACAATCTGTATACAGACAACTGTAGCACACGATTGTGCAATTCACACATAAAACGTTCTTATTATGTACACGACCTGGTTTTCTGAACGCGAATCCAGTTTGGCAAGTATCTCATCACACAAGCGAATGCCTTCTCTGGTCCTTAGAGCGTTAATATTTCCGCCTCTTAAAACCCTTGTGCTGTAAGGGTTTTAAATGGCACCTGAGAGAAAAATGGTCCGTTTTTACTAGCCGCTGAACCTGTTTGGGTTTTAAGACCGGGTTGAGTAGCCTATTTTTTCTTACAGCGTGATAAATTATCGCCTGAAAAGCAAAGCCCATCAGGTGATAGTAAACCTGGAGCACCTTTCTTTCCACCGGGCCCTGAAACCCAGGTCGAAAAAATTCGACTAATTGTTATGGTGCTTTTTGCGGGTCTTTTTATATTTGCTTTTTTTGTGACCCTGTTTAGATTGTTCATTTATGTTCTGGTACATTTCATAGCCGTAATAGCCTACACCAGCAACTAGAGCAATAATGATCACGAGTCTCAATAATCCCATTGGGGTGATGGGCGCTTTTCTATATTTGAAAGTTGGCTTCTCGCCTCGCTCCAAGCGGTCCTTTTCAGCGCGCTCTTCGCGAATGATATCAATAACATCACTAGAGGTTGCAGCTTCAGTATGTTTCAACTGCCAGGCTCCAGAATCGAGTTGAGGCAATTCTGAAATTGGAATGAGATTTTCTTTGTTCTCAATCAAATCTTTGATCACACTTAAGTTGGTGGCAGTAGAAAGAGCAAGACCACGCTCGTTAGCCATTTCTTGAAATTCGCCAAGTGTTTCAGGCAATTGTGGATACAGGAAACAGACCAGGTTGAGACTAAGTCGCATCGACTCATCTTTGGTAGGATAGTCGTCTGGTACACGACTGATGTATTCAAACTCGCCATCTGCAATCGATAAAAGTGCTTTGAGCGCGTCATAGCCGCGGATTTTTTCACCGTCGATTGCGGCTCCTAAAACAACATTTGCGTCTCTTATATAAAGTGCCCCTGAGAGTTTTGGTTTTTCTGACCTGAAGCGTAAAATCGATTTGCCTTTTACCCCTAATTCAAGCACGCGCTCAAGCACGTTGCTTACACGCAAATCGAAAGACAGCCTGCCAGTGAATGCCACCACTTTTGAACTTGCTGGGTCTTTCTTTTCGCCAAGCTTGTCCATTACACCAGATTCGCGAATCTTGGCAAAATCAGGGTCTTCGTCTATCCAGTCTCTTTCAGAATTAGTTTGAAGCAAAGGCTCTTCGCCTCGACTAAGCAAACGCAAGTCGCTTCTAAGATCAAACAAGTTTTGATAACGCTCGTTTGGATCTTTAGAAAGACATTTCATCACCATTTGCTCTAAGTAAATCGGGCAGCGATTCTTGCTCATTTTACTTACGCTTGGAACAGTGGCATTCTTATGCTGTTCTAAAATCGATTCGGGGTCTTCACCCACAAAAGGTGGACGTCTTGTAAGTACTTCAAACATTATGGCGCCAAGCGAATAAATATCTGAGCGTACGTCATTTATGTTTTGGGTAACACGCTCTGGTGCACAATAAAAAACACTGTCGGCAAAGTCGTTTGCATCAGCCTGGAAATTCTTGGCTGAGCTAAGAATGCTAAACATCCCTGAATTTGCCAGCTTGCTCCAGACATGATCCGAATCTAGACTATTTACTAAAATATTTGCTGGTCGCAAGTCACCATGCACGACACCGTTTGCATGCAAATAAGATAAAGCGCTGCATAACTGAGTAAATACTTCGATAAAGCTGCGCATCGATGGCGGTTTATTTGCTGTAAAGCGCGTGATTGGCTGCCCATCGAAAAATTCCATGATAATAAACGGACAGTCTGGACTGAGATTATCGACACTATATAAGGTGACAAGACTTGAGTGTTGTAATTCGAGCAGTTTTTGAATTTCAGACTTAAACTTATCGACTTCTTGTGCATCTACAAAAACGTCAGGCTTCATTATGCGAATTGCAAAAACTCTGCCATTAAGGTCCTGGACTTTGTACACAGCAGAGTTGTGACGTTGCTCGAACTCGTCTAACACCTGATAGCGTAATTTGAGTTGTTCTACAGCTTTTTCAAAACTCATTGTGAAAGACCGTATTGTTTGAAAGTATTGCTGATTATGTGGTCAATCGAATAACACGCAATTGTCAATATAATGCATCCTACAATCGAGAGAAGTAGCATGAGTTTACCAATTCTCATCAAATAATTTTTGGCTACTGACTTCTTGAGGTCAGGTTTAAATGGATCTTGATTCAATTTGGGACCTGGTTTGCGCTGAGTCTTTACTTTTGATGAACTGAGCTAATGCTTGCATAGCTAAATTGGACGGATCATAAGTTGCCACCACGCATGGCCAATCTGGAAGCAATTCAAGATCAAATGGAATATCGCACATTACTGCAAGCTTTATGTCAGCTGTTTTAGCTACAGCTTTTGCAAGCTCGACCTGACCTGCATTTATTTGAGCTCTGAAAGTTAATAGAACTACGTTTTTACCCCGGCATTCTTTTGCCAGAGAATCAATTTCAGCCGAATCTGGATTAAGGCTATATTCGACTTTTGTATAACCGGTGCATCCAAGTTTGTTTAACTCCAAAACCAAGTCGAGCGGATAACGCTCATGTTTTGGTGTCAGTACTAACCAATCGATTTTGGATTCACAATTTGAAATTTCGACTGAAGAAGCAAAATCAGCTTTCAAAACACTCAAAGCAGCGCTTGCAATTTCAAGAACACTGTCATATTCATTTTCGATACTCGCTAAAAGATCCGCGAACTGTTCTCTATTTTTATATGGATGAGCAGTTTCTGGTCTGCGATTGAAGAGTCTATCGCGTCTTTGTATTGACTGATTGAGCCTTTCAATTGGCAGTCTACCGGATGAAAATGCTTCCACTATGGCCGAATGTGCCTCTAGTTGTTCTTGCAGAGTGCCATTTACAAGCACAATGTCTGCACCTGCAGCAATAGCCATAACACAAGCTTCACCTAAGCCAAATAAAGAGGTGATGCCTTTCATTGTCATATCATCGGTCAAGATAAGACCTTCAAATCCCAGATTTTCTCTGAGCAACTTCTGATTTATTGCATACGAAAGCGATGCTGGAAGCGGCTTGTCTTCGATACTCTTGACCCAGATATGTCCAGTCAAAATTGCAGGCAAATCAGACAGACATTCTATAAATGGAGCAAGATCGCGCTCCTGCCACAAAGTAAGTTCATCGTCTAC
Organism: uncultured Candidatus Obscuribacterales bacterium; assembly: GCA_964572515.1. GTDB lineage: Bacteria > Cyanobacteriota > Vampirovibrionia > Obscuribacterales > Obscuribacteraceae > Aved-18. The sequence continues at coordinate 345,312 of CAZNEW010000004.1, forward strand.
GACTGCAAGAGCGTGGTGCGAATCTTCTTTAGTGGCACCATGTCCTGGAAAATGTTTGCCAACCGCAATGACGCCTCGACTAAAAATAGCTTGAGCTGCCATTCTTGCATATTGTGCCACGAGCAATGAATCGTTAGAAAAAGCGCGAGTGCAAACGATGGGACATTTTTTTTCAGAAGCGACATCAATGACAGGGGAAAGCAAACAGTTAATTCCAAGCAAACTTGATTGCACTGCATTGATGGAACTAACACGCTCGATAGCATCTTCGATTTTGCTTTGAGCCTGAGCTTGGGCCATAGGCGAAGGCAATGGAGTAAGTACGTCGTCGAAGCGCTGCACTGCACCGCCTTCTTGGTCGACTGAAATGATAGGAATATGGTGCGAGTTTGAAGCAACTTCAGATATGAGAATTGCAAGTTGTTCCAAATCAGAAACGTTATCTTTGAAAAGCGTGATACCACCAATAGTTCCGCGTCTCAACAAAAGCTCGAAATCTTTTGGCAGATCAGTAGATGGCAAACGACCTACAATCAGTTTGCCAGCTTCTTGCTCTAAGTCTTGTATCTTCATACTTAAACTAGACTAGTTCTTTACGCTAAGCAGTCTGAATACATCAATCGTTGCCGTTTTGCCTTTGACGTTGTATTGACCCAGTTGAATAAACTGACAACGATCGGCAGTCAAATTATAAGTGGCACCATCAACAATGATATCGCCAGGGGTATCATCACCAATTAGCTTTTCGAGCCTGAAAACAAGGTTGGCTGTATCACCAAGCACGCTAGGGTTGCTGGATGCATGACCAAGTGAACCTGCAGCAACGGGTCCTGTGGCTAGTGCAATGTCTAAATATAAAGGATGGTCTTGAAATGGCCACATTGCTTGGTTTTGGCCGATTGCGGTGACATGCTCTTTTAGTTTGAGCGCGGTCAAACAAGCCTGGAAGGCTGGAACTTTAGATCCACCCGCAGTGCCATCGGCAGCCCAGTAAGCCATGATTGCATCACCTGCAATTTTTTCCAGCTGTCCGTAGTTTTTGTTTATTTCTTTGTTCAAAGATTCAAAAACGTTTTGAGCAACTTTCATAACAAGTTCTGGTTCGGAGCGATATTTTTCCATCAAAGTAGTAAAACCTTTGATGTCCCCGACAAGAATCGTCGCGTTCATGAATTTGATACTCAACTGAGTACGATCTTGAGTTTCTTCTTCCTCATCACCGTTTGAAAGATCAATTTCGGTACAGGGCGGAAAAACTTTCAGGGCATACTGTGCAATCTTGATTTCATCTCCATTGCGCAGCTGATACTCTTTGCCAGGGGTGAGCCTGGTTCCGTTAATACTTGTGCCGTTTGTGCTGCCCGAGTCGACCACGGTCCAGCCGTCTGCCTTACAGCGGATTTCGGCATGCTGACCTGAGACTTCTGGATAAGGAAGAATAAGCTTTTTGATATTTCCAGGCGATGGCTTTCGACCTATCTGCAGAGTCTCGCCACTCGACAGTTCGACAGAATAGGCTTCTGGCGAGTCTGGATTGACCTTTAGTGACCCTATCATTTATTAAAAACCAAGATAAGCGGGAGCCGGCGGCAAACACAAGGATATGCTCAGGTATTATATCGCCAGAAACCAGCGCCTTTAAACCTATAAAGTTTCAAAGCTGTAATTAAGGTCTAATTAAGCACTCGTAGCTTTAGCCAGAGACTTTTTTAGCTCTTCCACCTTGTCTAATTTTTCCCAGGGCAATTCAAGGTCGGTGCGACCAAAATGTCCGTAAGCAGCAACATTCTGGTAGAACTTGCCTTTGTTCTTGCCTGGCATATCGCGCAGCTCGAATGTTTCAAGAATTGCAGCAGGGCGCAAATCAAACTTCTCGCTGACCAGTTTCATGATCTCAGCATCTGGCATTTTGCCAGTGCCAAAGGTTGTGACATGAACCGATACTGGTTTGGCAACACCAATTGCATAAGCAATCTGAACTTCGCAACGGTCAGCCAGTTTGGCTCCTACGATATTTTTAGCTACATAGCGTGCAGCATAAGCGGCCGAGCGGTCTACTTTGGTCGGGTCTTTGCCCGAGAAAGCGCCACCGCCGTGTCTTGCATAACCACCATAAGTATCTACGATGATTTTGCGTCCAGTTAGACCGGCATCGCCTTGTGGTCCGCCAATTACAAAGCGTCCCGATGGGTTGAAATAATATTTGGTTTTCTCGTCTGGCTTAACGTTCAGATCCTGGAAGACTGGCATCACAACATAGGCTTTGAGGTCGTGAGCGATTTTTTCTTGAATCTGATCGTTGTCGGTAAGGTTACCGATAACTGGATCGTGCTGGGTCGAAATCAAAATTGAATCGATTCTAACTGGATTGTTTTTCTCGTCGTACTCTACTGATACTTGAGTTTTGCCGTCGGGACGCAAATATTTGAGAGTGCCATTTTTTCTAACTTCAGAAAGACGTCTTGCCATTCTGTGAGCCAATGAGATTGGCATAGGCATTAATTCAGGTGTTTCGTTGCAAGCAAAACCAAACATCATGCCCTGGTCGCCAGCACCAATTGAATCTTTGTCTTGTTCTTTAGTCTTGAATACTCCACCTGCAATATCTGAAGATTGCTGATTGATGGCTGTAATAACAGCGCAAGAGTTAGCGTCGAATCCGCCAGATGTCTCTCCGATATATCCAATTTCTTCGACCACTTTACGAGCGATTTGTTGATAATCGACTTTAGCTTTTGTGGTGATTTCTCCGATCATTACTACAAGACCGGTTGACACTGCGCACTCGCAAGCGACACGTGCAGCTGGGTCTTGACTAAGTATGTTGTCCAGAACTGCGTCAGAAATTTGATCGCAAACCTTGTCTGGGTGCCCTTCGGTAACTGACTCGGAAGTAAATAGATATCGGCTCGACACGAAAAAATCCTCTTATAAACTAGCCATACTCTAGCATTTTTAATCGGGAACTTCGCGAAGATCTGTTCATCATCTTTAAGTGTGAGAGTGATAACATTACTTAAGGACTGAGGCAGGCGAGTTAATGGCGACAATTTATTCTCAAAAAAGCGACAGGGACCTGGTTATAGCCTGTCAGCGCCGCGAACAAGCGGCCTTTGAAGAATTAGTCAAGCGCCATCAAAAAACAGTTTTTGCCCTTTTGTATCAGCTTGCGCCAGATTGGACCGACACTTCGGATCTGGCTCAGGAAGTCTTTATACGCGTCTGGCGATCTATTAACAACCTGCGCAACCCAGGCGCATTCAGATCCTGGCTCACTCAAATAGTAACCAACCTTTTTTATGACGAACTTCGAAAACGTCCGCGCAAATTACCAACCATCAACATGGATGACAATGTGGGCGATGACGATAGCGAAGGTGGTACCAAAGATGTTCCTGACGACAGCACCCTTCCAGATGAAAAGGTGCTTAACCAGGAATTATCTGATGTAATTCGTCAAGCAATGTTGCGACTCCCGGAACAGTTTCGAACATCGATCGTCTTGAGAGAAGTGGAGGGATTAAGCTACGAAGAAATTGCAGTCATAACTAAAACCGAAATGGGTACTGTCAAATCGAGAATTGCCAGAGCCCGTCTGAAACTGCAAGAAATGCTTAAGCCTTATCTCGACCGCGAAACAAAAGACAACGCATCGACCGATACCAGTGAGGTTTCCGGATAATGGCTGAAGTTTGCACCAAATATCAAGAAGATTTATCCGCATTAATGGACCAGGAGCTCAAGGGCACTGACAAGACTTTGCTGGAAGAACATCTAATAGATTGCAAAGAATGCTTGTCAAGATTCGAGTCTCTCAAATCTCTGAGCAAATTCCTTGAAGATGAAGTCGAAACTCCCGACGCTCCAGACGATTTTTTTGCCAGTTTAAGCGCGAAGATTCCCTCTGTATGCCAGGTAATAGACGAAGACTTATCTGCTTATATAGATGCCGAATTACCTCCTCACGCTCAAGAAGGCGTCAAAAAACACCTTTCTGAATGTGCCGATTGTCTTTTGAAATTCAAATTATTGAATTCGACCAATCAGTTGCTGAGCAAAGGTCTTGAATTACCTCAGGACCTTGAAGTCAATATCTGGGATTCGGTCAAATCCAGACTGGCTGTAGATTGTGAAATTATCGAAGCTGAATTGTCTGCATTTATCGATCAAGAAGTGGACAGCTCACGTCATCTTGCAATTACAAACCATTTGATGGAATGCCGTCCTTGCCAATCTAAGTTTGAGCGAATGGCACAAGTTGGTGGTTTCCTGCGTGATAACTATCAGCCAAAATTCGAGGCAGACTTCGACCTCTGGCCTGGAATCAAAAGTAAGCTGCAAGTTGTCCCTTTCACACCAAGGACACAAGCAGCCCCATCACGTCTGCATATAAGCAGCCGTTCCAAAATAATCGCAACCGCTGCAGCCGTCTTTATGGCGTTCATGGGTACCGGTGCATACTGGCTTTCCATGCCAGATGACGATACAGTTACACCACTTACTGCAGAAGGCTATTTGATTGAATCTTCGTTTGATGATCCCGGTGGCGCACCCGAAGAGGTCATCTATGAACAATAAAAAGATGGGAGCGCTAACTTTAGCTTTCTGTCTTGGTCTGTCAAATATTTCCTTGGCAAGCATTCCAGCTTACGCTAGCGATCCGCAACAACCTTGCGGTCACTGTCGAATCGATTACACCAGACTCGACCTTTCAGCCGATCAAAATCATAAGATCCAAGGCCTAGATAAAGAATTCCAGGATAAGTATCAACAAATAAAACCGGCCATCGTCGAAAATCAGCAGAAAGTTAAGAGGCTAATGGCTTCTCCTCAGTCTGATGCCACCGAAATCATGATGGTGCAACAAAAAATCGACGACTTACAAGGCGAGTTGCGCAGATTTGCTGCTCAAATTTTGATCAAGAAAAAAGAATGTCTCAACCCTACTCAAAAAGAAAGGCTTGAGCAAATGATCAAAGAAGAACTTATTAAACGCGGGCAAGATAAAGGCGGGGTCCAAGCGAATCCTGTTCCTCAAAGATGGCAGAAACTCATTCGCGGAGTAGAAGGGATATTCAATCCTGATAGCAAATGAGGCGTTTTCGTGGAAATAAAAAACGCGTTCTTGCCTATATAGGGCTTGAGTCTAGTGCGCCCGATAGAGTAGCGTACTTACAACAAGCAGTGCAAATGCTCAAATTCATCAATTTAATTGAGCTTCTAGATTGCTCGAGTTTTTATGAAACCGAACCAGAATCAGACAGTTCAGAGTCTGGCAAAGAGCGCAAAATATGGCCAATCACAGCAGTAACAGCAATTGAAACTGCCTTGTCTGGAGATGAGTTGCTTGAAGTTCTTCGTGATATCGAATCGCGCTTGAACAATGTCGACAAAGCGAATGGTCGCAAGTCTTCCAGCGAAAATATTTCGCTTCAATTACTGCTTTTTGGAAACGAAACACTGAGCACTTCCTACCTTACTATTCCGCATCCATCCCTTGCTTCGCGAGCATCTATCATTGTGCCGATGCTCGAGCTGGCACCAGAGACGGTTCATCCAAAGCTAAATAAATCGCTTGCTCAGATACATGCGGATCTGCCATCTCTCGAACAAGTTCTATTATATGGAACGCGAAAATCGGAGTTGCAAGATGACTGAGATTCTTCGATCGGGAGTGGATATTTGTTCAATCGCTCGAGTCGAAGAAGTTTATCAGAAGTTCGGTGAAAAATTTTTACGTCGAATATTGACCGAGAAAGAAGCTGCTTACGTCCAAAGTAGTAGTCGTCATCTCATAACCAGACTGGCAGCGCGTTTTGCCGCAAAAGAAGCAATGATGAAAGTTCTAGGAACAGGAATTGTTGGCGCTGGATGGCACGAAATTGAAGTAGCAAAGGCACCATCTGGTGAGCCTTCTATTCTTCTTCATGGTCGTGCAAAAATACGTGCAGAACGGCTTGGACTGCGCAAAATATCATTGAGCATGAGTCACGAAAAGGAGTATGCAGTGGCATTTATTGTGGCAATGTAATACTCTGCGCATAAATTTTCATTTGTGGGAATATCTTTTTCAATGAGCGATAACGAAACTACCGAAAAGAAGAATGAATCTGCTGAAACTGAGGTCAAAGCCGAGGTGAAAGCGGAACCCAAGCTTGTGGGTGACAAAGCTTACCAACATCAGGGAGCTATGGTTGAATTAACCCCGGCAAGCGACTTTTCTATTATTAAAGCCGAAACTTCACGCGGTGTGGTGATTGGTTTACTCGTTTCTTTAGGCGTCATTATTTATTTAAGCTATCAATCATTCCAAGCTGACTACATGCTTTTGTTCTGCGGGCTTTTCGTTTTCCTTGGTGTATATCCAAGCATCAATCTAAATGTGAAAAACGGAAACAGCAAAATTATTTTAGAGGTAAGTATCGCCTTTGCGCTTTGTATGTGCGTCTTCTTTGTACTCAAGGCAATGCAAATTCCTCAAGACCAGCACAACAAAGTATTGATTATATTTGTCACTCTGCTTGGGATGCGTTATATCTTCTTTCCAGCCTATAACGTTGGCGTGGCCGAAGATCAAAAAGCTTCGAATTAGTCTTAGTCTAAAACCTAAAGCGGAGGCTCTTCTTCATTAAGAGGACGTCCGATCGCCAGTGCCACCATTAAGCACTGGTCTACTCGCTCCATTAATTCTTGAGGAAATTGTCCGATTTTGCTAACTAGTAAAGTCTTTGGAATAGTGGCTATAACTGTGCAATCTATCACGCTATCCAGTCTCAAGCCACCAAGTTTTCCTTCTTCGCTATCCATTTTTATTACTACTTGAGTGGGCTCGCGAGAAGCTCTTGTAGTGTTGCTAGTCAAAGGAACCAATAACACATCGTCCAGACGCAAATTATTCGAGTTGTTAGAAATGAGCACTGCCGGGCGTCGCTTGGTTTGAGTCGTTCCCTCATCAGTAGTATAAGGAAACGAAACCAAGACAACATCGCCTTTTCTGTAGCTCTGTGCAGGTTTCGAGGTCATCGAAAATGAAACCGCTTGTCTTTTTGGTGGTAAGTGCGAACAACCTTAATTGTATCAGTTTGACAAGGTCGCGGCACGGACTCTCAGCCAAAAATAAGGCCAAGCCAAAATGGGCGCCTTAGGCACCCTCGTAAAAATCTATCGGTTGTTCAGCCAATATCGATTCACGGGCTAGATGTCAGCGTAAGCCTCTTCCATAGCCAGATCAGCTTTGATGCTGGAGCAGGACATTTGGACCGCTTCCTCTCTGCTGGCTAATTGCCAACTTCTCCACACCTGGCGGGCAGCGTTCCAAAGACCTTCTCTAAACGAGATGGGTTCGGGTTGTTTTTCTTCAGTACGATAAGGATCAGGCATATTTGCTTGGACCTCTTTGTTGACGGCAAGTCACAGTTTCACCACTATAGTATGTGCCCTAAATTTTCAGTTTGAAGACACACCTACAAGAGATCCATACCCACTTAAGAGAAAGATTATCCGCCCCTAATATTAAACGTTTCTAATATTCGGGAACTCGTTATTTGTTCTCAAAACGGTCTGGGAAATTTTCTTTCAAGAAATCAATCGTTCTTTGAGTACCGCCGCCTGGCACAATGATTTCTTTGACCCCTTTGCCAAGCAGGATCTGGCGGTCTTCTTCGGGTATGACGCCACCGCCGAATACCAGAATGTCTTCTGCTTTGGCTTCTTTCAAAAGCTCGACTACTCGAGGAAGCAGGGTAAGATGAGCGCCAGACAAAATGCTTACGCCTATGGCATCTACGTCTTCTTGTATCGCAGTTTCGACAATTTCTTCAGGTGAGCGGTGCAAGCCTGTGTAGACGACCTCGACACCTGCATCGCGCAAGGCTCGTGCGATTACTTTAGCTCCGCGATCGTGTCCGTCCAGTCCGGGTTTGCCGATAAGAACTCTTACTTTTTTGCGTGTCACTGTAGCTACCATTTCTTTGCCATTTGATATTGATGGAATTGCCCAAAGCCAAAGTATAAAGCCTTAGCCGGCATTTTTTAAGACTTTTGGCTCTTAGCAAGAATAATTTGAGCTAATTGACCAAAATCGCTCAGATCGTACTTATTGAGAAAGTATCTGCAGTTTTTCGAAAACAAAATAGTGAACTTGATAAAGGATGGCTGGCTGAATTCTCTGACCTCTTGCCATGGTATGCGCACGCGCCAGGCAAGCAAATGAAGAGTGATGGCATCCTTGTCTGTTTCTACTTTATTCGCCTCCAGAATCATTGGCGCTGCCATGAAAACGTCTATCAGAGCCAGGAACATGAAAAAGAAAATTTCGCGTGCCGGGTGCAAAAGCCGATGATCCTGATATCTATCGATAAAGCTTCCGACCATGGCCACATTTAGTACGACAACGACCAGAACCCAAAAAATTCGCAAAAAATGCTTCCACGAAGCTCGCTTAAAGCTATGATTTGCATCGATATCAAAGCCCTCAGGCAAAGTGCTGAGATCCTTGCGCACTTTGGCTCCTTTTACGGGAACTTGAGTCTCTTTGGCGTCGACAATCGCTTCGACTTTTTTCTTTTTGCGCTGGGCCATAGTGCTTTCGAACTCGAAGTGAGGTTACTACAGTTTAAGTATAAAAACGGTCCTACAATATAGGATATAGGCAAATGGCAAAGATCAAACTATCAGACTATCTATTCAAGCGAATCCAAGAGTTTGGTGTCGATAAAACTTTCGGCATCCCTGGTGATTTCGTTCTGCCCCTTTACGCGGCACAACAAAGAATCGGCATGGAAACTGTGGTTCTCACCCACGAGCCCTCTATCGGCTTTGCAGCAGACGCCTATGGCAGACTGCGCGGACTGGGCGTAGCTCTCACCACATACGGAGCTGGCGGTTTGAACATGATCAATCCTGTCGGTCTTGCATATGCTGAAGAATCGCCTTTGCTTGTTATTAGCGGCGCTCCAGAAACCAAATTCAGATCGAACAAACCACAATTTCACCATTGCGTCAAAGACTTCGACACACAGCTCAAAGTGTTCGAAGCAGTAACTGAATCACAGGCAGTGCTCGACAATCCACTTTTAGCTCAAGCCGAAATAGATCGAGTAATTGAAACGACAGTAAAAAAATCACGTCCAGGTTATATCGAAATCCCACGCGATATGGTGAATGTCGAAATCGAGATAGAAGATCGCATACCTGACACCATCGAAAATCAGGCGCCCACAGAAGCAACTTATGCTGCTGTCTCTGATATCTTGTCCAAACTATCAAGCGCAAAACAGCCAGTATTGATGGCAGGTGCACAGCTTCGCCGCTTCCATCTAATGGACAAAGTGATTGCATTTTGCGAATCGCTAAATATTCCGGTTGTCACATCGATTCTTGGAAAAGCCTCTTTCCCTGAGACTCACCGCAATTTTATCGGCAATTATTTTGGTCAGTTCGGCAATCCAAAAGTAAAAGAATTCGTCGAATCTTCCGATTGCATTTTGTGTCTTGGTGCTGTTTTAACCGAAATGGAAACTGCTGGATACACAGCGAAATTGCCTGTAGAAAACTTGATTCAAGTTACTTATCAGGACGTCTCTGTCGGGCATCGCTCTTATCTTGGACTCGATATCAAATTTGTTGTCGAAGAGCTGGTTAAACAAGCAGCAAAATCAAAATCGGTCAAATTCCAGATTCCAAAAATCGATCCTGAAGAATTGCCAGAACAAAAGCCTGAAGACTCTCTTAAGGTAAGTCACGTCATAAGGTCGCTCAATGCTGTTTTGACATCAGATTTTGGTGTGGTAAGCGATGTCGGCGACTGTTTGTACTCCGGACTCAGTCTTAAAACAGATATTTTCATAGCGCCTGGATATTATTCAAGCATGGGCTTTGGAACTCCAGCAGGTATTGGCGCTCAGTTTGCTAACCCCAAACGTCGCTCCATAATTCTTGTTGGCGATGGTGCGTTTCAAATGACCGGCATGGAAATAAGCACTGCCATCAAACATGGTATCAACCCAATTGTGGTGCTGTTTAATAACTCTAGCTACGCTATGCTCAAATTCATTGATCAGCAGCGCGACTATTACGACCTCTCTCGCTGGGACTATGTCAAACTGACTGAAGCCATAGGCGGAAGAGCAATGCGCGCTAAGACCGGTGCTGAATTCAGCGATGCACTTTCTCAAGCGCTCAAGTCGGATAAACTGTTCTTGATTGATGCGATACTCGATAAAGAAGATATTTCGCCTACGCTAAAACGTTTAACCGACCACTTTGGCAAAAAAGTGCGAGCTGCGCTGGCACAGGCAAATTAGTAATGCGTGCTCGAGCAATTATTGCTTTAGCAGAAAAAACAAGTAATGACTTGTCCGTTGCTTGGTGTATTGATCTGTCCTCTTGCTTTGCACTATCTTTTTGCTTTGCTCTGTTTCTTTCTGGATGCTTTTGCCAGGAATTGCTTGCAAAAGATTCAGGCTGGATCGAAGGCGATCAAGCTAAATTCAACGCTGAACAAAAACAAAAACAAGATGCAATCAAGCATCAAGAGTTGCAACGGCAATTGCAATATCAGGAACATTTAAAACAACAGCAAAACTTGCAACAACCAGCTGTGTACAGACCAAATTACTCACCCTATTTTGGTCAATATGCACAGCCGCAAGTTCAGCCAAATCATCAAGTTATTCAGCCGCAGTACCAGCAACAGCAACAATTAAAGCATCAGCAGCAGCTTCAACAAGCCCCCGATCAAAATACACATTTGCAGCCTCCAGTACAACATATGCAATTCAACGAAGAAATTGAAGCGCACTCAAAAGCTAAGCACTCTAATTTTGCAAGCAAAGCACTGTCTGCGCCAAAATCGGTAGCTGGTGCCATAGCTGGTGTCACAATAGGTGTGCCTGTGCATGTCACTAAAAGTATTAATCAACACTCAAAAGCAATGAAGCAAAGCATGAACGATGGACTAGATGTAGATGAAAAAGAAATCGATCTGGCTGGACGTGGAATGTCAGCGATGTGTGCTTATCCTTTTGGTTTTATGTCCGGGATGATCCACGGCACCATCAAAGGTGTTGGGCGCGGCATAAGTTCTGGAAGCAAAAAACCTTTTAGCAAAGAATCGTTTAGTATTGGCGAGTCTAAGTAAGAGCGCTAAATAAGATTCAAACTGCCGCCATTACCTGAACCACCGCCTGTTGGTCCCTGTCCCGGATTACCCTGGTATTGATTCTGGGACTGCTTTTGTATGATCCAGGGAGTTACTGCAGCCATTAAATAATAGGTTCCTGCCAAAAGACAAATCAAAAGCATCATCCCTGATGGCATGAATTTTTTGGTTTTATTGAGTCTCATTGCAAATACGAGCATCAAAGTGTCAGATATTGCAAAAGCAGCGAATTCGGCTGCTGTAGGTGCAATGAAACTGACACCAAGGCAAGTGAACAACAATACGGCACTGACTACTCCTGCAATCAAAGATGGCTTGCTTTGCGCTTTCACAAAACCCATTACTCCACCAGCTGCAAGAATAACACCATGCAGGATTATTACTATTCGCACCACATCTAGTGCACATAATTGATTAGCTATAAAATCAATGTTCATTACGTTTCTATCCTCAATTTCACAATTGCCCCCGGCCGCATGATCATCAATACGACATAAATAGGCGCCAACAAAACAAAAGTAGCACCAGCGTAAAGCATTAAAGTTGGACTGTATGGAATTATAGAAATAACCGCATAAATTAAACCAATACTCAAAGGTACAAGCATAATCCAGAAGTTCGGCACGCACGAAAGACGCACTTCATCTCCAGTTCTCAGACTAAAACTGATCTTGTTAGTTTTTATGAAAAGGTATCGAACATCTGCAAGATGATTGCCTGGCTCGACTGCATATTCTCGATCGTAATGTTTTACATCACCGACTTTTCGATCATCAACAAAAAGCTGAAACGGTGACGACCCTCTTTTGAAAAGCGACCTATACGAGATTATGACTTTTGCTTCCATATCCATGACAGTAGTATAAGCTCTAAGAGCCATTTGGTCTTTTTGTATTGACGGGGTCTTTTTGCATTCAAGGGGTCTTTTGGGATTCATGGGGTCTTTTTGCTCTTGGGTCACATGAAAGCTTTTTGGACACTAAAACTTTCAACTGACTCCACGACCAAAAAGGCAGATCAAAATCTAGCCACCAGAACTGCGCAATAGAACATCGCATCAAAAAAGTAGTAAAGGGAGCCCTCGCCAATGAAGCGAGCGACTCCCTTAAGGAGGTTGTACCAGAGGATTCCCTGAGGTTACGACGATTACTGGTTGTTGTTAGAACCGTAAGGGTTGTAGCTAGGGGTCTGGGAAATTTGGGTTTCGGGTTGTGTGTACGGATTTTGAGTTTGCACTACTTGCATTTGTGGTGCAGGTGTTGGTGCATAAACTGGTTGCACAGGAGCTTGCTCAGCAACTGGCTCGAAGCTTTGAACGGCTTCAGGAGCTACAGCGCCTTGCTGATTCTGCCATGCATTCATGTTGAAGTTTTTGAATGTTTCTTCAATCAATCCAGATTTTTCTCTCAGCAAGTATTCGATATAGTCACCACGGCTCATTCTGGATGAAGCTACTTGCTCATCAAGAAGTCTGTGTGCCATTGGGGTGACGCAAACGGCTGTGGTGGTACCACGGTTCTTGCCGAAGAAGAACGACTTGGCTCCGCCTTTGGGTCCAGTTTGCTTCAATACTACTGGTAATCTCAACGGGGGCATGCCAGCGCGTTCACGAATAAGCATTTCGACATAGTCGCCGTTTGAGACGCCTGCAGCTGATGCTTGTTCTTTGAGCAGTTGTCTGCCCAGAGCGGTCAGGTTAAAAGAAACCGAACCTGATTCCTTGCCGGGGAAGCGCGATCTTCTCGGCGAAGAAGTTTTGACTTGGGTGTTATTTTGGACCGTTGTGTTCATTAGCTAATCGGCGAAAAAAACCAGAATACATATTTACTGATCTCGATTCGCCATCCCTCCTTTTCTATAAAAACACGAATCCTACTGGTATCGTTCATATTTCGAACTAGTGACGCGGCGTTGCCAGCGCACTTTATACAATTCATTGAATCTTGCTTTGACACACGTCATCAATGAGGTAAGAAAAGTTGCCTTGTTTCGATCCTTAACGGCGTCACATTTTACTTATGAACCGTTTTTTTCTGGATGGGACAAGACCGCTTTCCAAGACCTTGATTATAGAACACACGGGATCGATTTTGATGGAAGTCATGTATTACTATCTTCTCATCCAACCAGCTTCGACAGCTCTCAGCAACACAACTCTTAAAGTGGTGGCAAGGTCGTAAACGAGCCAATGACAAGGGAATTAAAGATATATGCGATGAACGTCCCGAAGATAGCTCCGACCAAAACTTCAAATGGAGTATGTCCTAGAAATTCTTTAACCTTTTCTCCGCTCAAATGTGGGTGCTCTGAAAAGAGCTCAGTCATCATTTCGTTGAGCACTTTAGCCTGCAGCCCAACGTGTCTTCTGACCCCTGCAGCGTCGTACATAACGATCATGGCAAGACACAAGGCAATAGCAAATGGAACAGTGTTGAAGCCGACAATAAGCCCCACTGAAATCGCCATACCCATAGTGCAGCAAGAGTGACTCGATGGCATGCCACCAGTTTTTGCGAATATGCGCAAATCAAACTGCCCGGTGCGAATAAATTTGGTCACTATTTTTACCGACTGAGCAAGCAGACTACAAAGCAAAGTGACCACTATCACTTGCCAACCCCTGCCGTGCCCGTCTACAGTGTTTTGTGGCTGCAGAACGCTTGAGGCGTCAGCAAAAGACAATATTGAAATTAGTGAATCAAAACTCATTTTTAGTGACTTCTAGTAATTGCAAATCTAAGTAATTCGGACAAAACAGGCAAGGGCGCGAAAATCAAATTGTGGTCATTAAGTAGCGCTTCACCTTGCTCCTGGAGCTGAGTCAATTTCGCTCTTGCACCATCTTCTCCGAAAATGCTCACCCAGGTAACTTTATCACTGGCGACGTCTTTTCCAGGCGTTTTGCCAATAACTTCAACGCTTCCATTTATATCTAACAAGTCGTCGGCGATTTGAAACGCCAATCCAAGCACAAGTCCAAATTGACGAAGTGCTTCAAGTTGTTCTTTAGAAGCCACATGTTTGCCTTCTTTTGAAGCAAATCTTGCTCCCGACCACAGACTGAACGCGATCAGAGCTCCAGTTTTTTCGTCATGAATTCTCTTGACATCTTCGTCTTTGAGCAAATCAAAAACTTGACCGCCAACCATTCCTGGAGCACCCGCTGCCACAGACAATTCTTTTATGACTTCAAGAATTGCTTCTTTGGAAAGATTTTCTGGCGTTCCTTCTATTATGTTTTCGACCGCGCGCAAAATGAGCGCATCGCCCGCAAGCAACGCCATCGCTTCGCCAAAAACCACATGATTAGTGGCTTTTCCGCGCCGCATATCGTCGTTGTCGAGACAAGGTAAATCGTCATGTATCAAACTCATCGCATGAATCATCTCGATTGAACATGCAAGAGCCGATACTTGCTCGAATATTTTTTGATCTAATTTGTTGAAATCGAGATTTTGAGATTTAGTTTGCGCGCCATTTTCTATATATAGAATAGTCTCACACGCTGCCAGGCACAAAAGTGCGCGCATTCGCTTACCTGGCGACATGAGCGAATAGCGCATACTCTCGGACAAAATGAGCGGGACTCGCGCATCGCTTTCCCAATTCTTGAGTGTGGCTTCCAGCGCGGCTTCAACAGCTTCGCGCCTGGACGTTGTATAAGCTTTCATGTCTAAAGAATGAATTTTAGTCATCATTTTTTGAAAAATCCGGAAAATGACTTATAGAGCTTGAGACCTTGCATGCCCCAATTGATTATGCTCGCGTCTTTCTTGAGCAGCATTTGCGCTACTGGCAAAAGCGATTTTACAATGGTGGCAAATCCGGCTGCATCTTCCTGACTGACTGATGTAGCGCCTTTTATCTTGAATCTGATTTCTTGCAATTCTTGTCTGTAATAAGGAAACATTACGCGAGCCATATCTCGTCCAAGTTCTGCATGTTCTTCAATTTCCATGAGCAAATGCTTGAGTCTGAAATAGTACATTCCAAGCCCAAGCAGAAACAAAGAAAATCCGATGCACAAATACAAAGCAATTATTTTTATTGTGTCCATCCACACTTCGCCGTTTGCAGCTTGTGGCGCAGATAGCTCTACATAAACGCGATAAGCAATCGGAATGGCTAAGACGGCCATAAAAGCAACAAAGCAATTGAGTGCCAGTTTTGCTTTTTGTATGAGCTTATCGCGATTGATGGCTTGAAATGCGTCAGTCAGCGGACCAAACACCTCGGGGTGTTCGCTCACTAAAAACAATTCTTGCTTTTTTTCTGTTTCCATTGGTCTTGCTTATTTGATCAAATCGCGTCCAATGAGCATGCGCTGAATTTGATTTGTTCCTTCATAAATCTGTCCAGCTTTAGCATCGCGGAAAATGCGCTCGAGCAGAAGCTCTGGCTTGAGTCCTGCCATACCAAGAATAGACATTGCTTCAGTTGATACTTTCATAGCAGCATCTGTTGCGGTGATTTTAGCCATCGCAGCAAGTGTGACATCAGCAGCACCTCTGTCGACAGTGGCGGCAGCCTGATAGGTAAGCACTCGAGCTGCTTCTACCTGAATTGCAAGCTCGCCAATCTGAGTTGCGACCTGGGCAAATTTAGTCGAATTGACCAGTTGCTCTGGTGTCATATCTTTGTTTTGATCTTTGAGTCCATTCAAAAGGGCATCAAGAGCGCCTTGCGCCCAGCCTGTTGCTTGAGCCGCGATAGTGACGCGACCTTTTGCCAGACTGGACAAAGCGACTTTGCGCCCCTGTCCTGGCTGACCAAGAACGTTGTGTGCTGGCACGCGACAATCTGTAAAAACAAGCTCGCAAGTAGAATATCCGCGCATTCCAAGCATGTCGAACTTCTGTCCGATTTCAAAACCTGGATATCCTCGCTCGACAATAAAGGCAGTTATGGTCTGGTCTTTCTTGCCTTCACCTTTGGATTCGGGAAACGGCACATGCGGCTCGCCTGAGATTTTTGCCATCACTATGAAAATATCGGCAGAGGCACCACTTGTGATGAATGTTTTGGTGCCGTTGATTACATATTCGTTTGCGCCAGAGTCGAAATGTGCCTGAGTCTGAAGTGCAGCAGTATCCGATCCCGCATTAGGTTCGGTCAGTCCAAAGGCTGCCAAGTACTTTCCGCTTGAGCAGTGAGTCAAATATTTTTCCTTTTGCTCCTGGGTCCCAAAGCGATAAATGGGCTCCTGGCACAAAATGTGCACCCCGACCGATGACATGACCGGAACGCAGCGTCTTGCGAATTCTTCGTTTACTAGACAAAAACTTGTGTAGTCGCCACCTCTTCCGCCAAAATCTTTTATGAAAGGCAGTGCACCAAATCCGACTTGACATGCTTTTTCGAAAAGGTCGCGACGAAACTCATTTTTCTTGTCGCTTGCCATGGTCTCTTCGATACTGATGTTGTCAGCAAATTCTCTGGCTAGTTTGAGCCAGTTCAATTGTTCTTGACTGTAAAGACCAGAGGAAGTAATGTCAGTGCCAGACTGCACCCCGGATTGAACTCCAGCCATAACTTTTGAATGCGCCTCAACCATCGTAAAAAACCCTGCAACGACTTTCGCCAAATTAAGACTCTAAATAATATCAGTGAATACATCATCTGAGACTCTTCCTTTAGTAAAACCTTCTCTTTTGAAACGCGGCGACAAGATTGGCATCGTCGCGCCCGCCTCGCCAACTTTTGAAGAAGGCAAACTCGAATTTGCCATGAAACGCTTTTCTGAGCTGGGACTGCGCCCTGTCATTGGCGACCACGTTTTTGATTCGCTTGGCGATCTGGCTGGTTGCGACAAAGACCGCGCAGCAGACATCAACAAGTTTTTTGCTGACAAACAAATTAAAGCCATCATGGCAATTCGTGGTGGCAATGGCAGCGCACGTTTGCTTTCGATGCTCGACTGGGACTTAATTAAAGCCAATCCCAAAATCATCATGGGCTATAGCGATATAACTGCGCTCTTGCTTGCTATACATCAAAAAACAGGACTCGTCACTTTTCACGGGCCAACTGCAAACTCGTTTTTCGAAAGCCCTTACACATACGAGTATTTTTTAAAAGCAATAATGGACAAAAATCCAATTGGCGAGATAGGCGACCCAAAAGAAAAGGAATGGGCACCAGACTATCCGCCTGCTCGAATGATTCTGACCAAAGGAGAAGCAGTAGGCGCATTGACCGGCGGTTGTCTTACCTTAATCAAACAGTTGATGGGCACCAGATACGAAATTGATACCACAAACAAAATTCTGTTTATCGAAGATGTAAGCGAAGAACCGCACAGTATCGACAGAATGATCACCCAATTAGACTTAGCCGGGAAATTCGAACACATCAAAGGACTTATCATAGGCGAATGTGTCGGCTGCAAACCCGGCGCAAGCAAACGCGAGCGCATGACACAAAACATGAGCATCGAGCGTATATTCAAAGACCGTTTTTCTAACTTTCATGCACCAGTCATTTACGGAATGCGTCTTGGTCATTCAAGCGAAAAAATGACTCTGCCACTTGGAGTCAAAGCAAGACTCTCTGCAAAATCCGATGTAGTACTCAAAATCGAAGAGGCTGCGTGCTCGCCATGACCATTTATCCAAAAGCTCTAAAAAAAGGCGATCAAGTAGCGCTCATAAGTCCAGCATCGCGCCCAGAGAGCGCTCAGGCACTGGCGCGAGCAGAAGCTGTAATTGAAAAAATGGGATTCAAACCAGTTATTGCCAAACATGCGCTATCTTGCAATGGATATCTTGCCGGCACAGACGAAGAGCGCTCCAAAGATATTATGGATGCTTTCTTGAATGATTCCATTTCTGGTATTTTTTGTCTTGAAGGTGGTTTTGGCAGTATCAAAACTCTGTCTCATCTAGATTATTCGCGGATCAAAAAACATCCCAAAATTATTATGGGCTCGCACGAAAATACTTGTTTGCTCACAGCTTTGCAAAATCAAACGAGTATGGTCGTTTTCCACGGACCAAATATTTGTTCTATAGACAAAGTTGAATCTATTGCCGAAATCAAATCCACGTTGTCTTCAACCACTCTGTTGCCACCACTTACTCCAAGTGCGTCTTCGTTTCCACCAGGCTTTCATCACACTGCCTATCCTGGCAATGCGCAGGGCACTCTTCTTGGTGGCAACCTCAATGCACTGGCGTCTTTGATGGGAACCAAATACAGTGCTCACTTTACCAACAAAATAGTATTCTTTTGCGAGCGCAATGAACGCAACGACATAATAGAGCGATGGTTCACCAGTCTGCACCTGGCTGGTTATCTAAAGCGTATTGCAGGTATTGTCTTTGGCGAATTTCCAGATTGCGGTCCCAAAGACTCAGCATCGATGAAGTCTTATCAGGATATATTGAGCGAGCGTGTAATCGAGCACAAAGTACCGACTACATTCAATATGCCAGTTGGCGATTCGTCTTTGTGTCGGGTGATGCCAATTGGAATCAAGGCCAAACTCGATGCTACTAACGGCAAACTAGAATTTGCCGAACCCGCCCTTTTGTAATCACCTAGACTAAGTTGCGTCAGCATCCATGATGTCGGCTTCAAGACGGCTGCGCTCAGCCGATTTGATACTTGTCACCGCAATTGGTATTGCCTGTAAAATATCAGACGCAAGCAGTCCGGCGTCTCCTAATTGTTCGCTAAGCAAATCGCCAGCGCGTCCATGGATATAGACACCAAGAATCGCAGCTTGCATCGGGTCCACTCTTTGAGCAAGCAGTCCGCCGATGATTCCTGCCAATACATCTCCAGCACCAGCAGTTGCCATTCCTGGATTACCGGTCGGATTGATGAATACTTCTTCGTTCCAGTTTGCAATCACAGTCATGGCGCCTTTGAGCACCACTATGGCATTGAATTTTTTTGCTGCGTCAATTGCTGATTTTATGCGGTCTTTCTGAATATCTTCAGTCGAACAATTGAGCAATCTCGACAATTCTTTTGGATGCGGGGTCAAAACAAATTCGCCTGTATCTGGCAAATGATACGAATCTGAGCCTCCTTTGGTCGCAAGAGCGTTTAAGGCATCGGCATCAACTACACATGGACAGCTTATTTCAGAAAGCAACTGACAAACTGCATCAACAGTCTCGGGATCTGTCGAAAGTCCTGGACCCACAATTGCAGCTTGAACTACATCGAGCTGTTTTTTCATTTTTTTAACGGCTTCTTTATTCAAGCTACCGCTTTCAGTCTCAGGCATGGGTTTGCATATGAGTTCTGGAATCGAAATTTGTTGTGATACCGATTTTGGTGCGGCAAGATAAACCAGACCAGCTCCAGTGCGCATGGCGCTGAGCGCTGAAAGAGTGGCAGCTCCAGCCATTCCTTCGCTACCTGCAACACAAAGTACATGACCAAAAGATCCTTTGTGTGCGTTTGCTGGTCTTATTGGAAGCATCTCTCTAACCAGCTCGATAGTCGAAAGATTTATATCGGGCAAATTATCTGGAATTTCGGGCAGACCAATATCTACAATCGAGATATTGCCTTTGTAATTTGTGCCTGGATAACACATTAGACCAGGTTTCAAATAACCAAAAGTGACAGTTTCGTCGGCACGAATTGCCGCGCCATTTATTTGTCCCGTGTCAGAATCGATACCAGATGGCATATCGATAGACAAAACTCGCTTGCCACTTCTATTTACTGCCTCTATTACACGTCGATGCACACCTTCGACGTCGCGAGCGAGCCCAGTACCAAATATGGCATCAATCACAAGTGTGGTATCAAAAAAGACCTGGTCGATTACAGGGTCAGACAAAACAGCACCAGTCTCACTATCTTGCAAACGGTGCTCCGAAATCATACTTGCAGGGTCAATGACACGTATGGGCACATTCATTTTGAGCAGGATTTCTTTATTGACCTGAGCTTCTTTTGTCGTCATCTTAATGTCGACTATTTGATCTGACTCAGCAAGTGCTTGTCCGCCCTTAGACGAAGACTTGATTGAAAGTTGTTCGCCCTCTGTCTTTCGGTCTATCAGACAAACAGTAACCGGCACACCCCAGAGCGTTAGATAACGTGCCACCACCAATCCGTCGCCGCCGTTATTGCCAGTGCCGCATAAAATCACTACGTCGCCAGGACTTTCTTGCCACATTTTGAGTGCGCGCATCGCCGCTCCACGCCCGGCAATTTCCATCAGTACTTGACCCCAGGGATAATCAAAAGCCTGAATCCATTCTTCTTCCAAAGAGCGCATCTGCTTTGTGGTCGGAATACGCATAGCTGTGACCGCGAGGCCTCCAAAACGACTTTATATATAGATGAACGACAAAGCACTAATTTTCTCACGTACTTAACAGTTGGCAACAGTTGATTATGTCGATTTAAACGCGGATACAGCGAGCAAAATGTTCAGGCGCTTTTTCTTCCAAAGGCGGAAAACCAGCCAGACAAGCATCGATTACAAGCGGACAGCGGTCGGCAAAACGACAGGCGTCAGGCAGGTTAATAAGATGCGGCGGTTGCCCTTCGATGGGTTTTAATTTATCCAGTTTATCGCCATGAGCATGAGTAACATTAGACTTGGGGATGCAATCAATCAGTCCGCGCGTATAAGGATGCTTTGGATCTTTGAACAACAAAGAAACCGGCGCCGATTCGACAATCGAGCCAGCGTACATCACAGCAACGTGGTCGCACATCTCGGCAACAACGCCAAGGTCGTGGGTGATCATCATTATGGCTGTGCCTTCTTCTTTTTGAATAGAGCGAAGCAAATCGAGAATCTGTGCCTGAACAGTCACATCTAGAGCGGTGGTTGGCTCGTCTGCAATCAGAAGCTGCGGCTTGCACGACAAAGCCATTGCAATCATCACCCGCTGGCGCATTCCGCCCGAGAACTGGTGGGGATAATCGTCTATACGTTTATAAGACTGCGGGATTTTGACCTGGTCCAACACTTCGATTGCGCGTTTGCGAGCTTCGCGTTTATCGACCTTCTGGTGCAGAACAATAGTCTCTACAATTTGCGAGCCAATAGTATAAACAGGATTGAGCGACATCATTGGGTCTTGAGGAATATAGGCAATTTTTTTGCCTCTAATTTTTTGCAAGTCGCGCTCAGAAAGCTTGGTCAGATCCTGTCCGTCGAAAATAATTTCGCCACGTGCAATGCGTCCTGGTGGTGGCACCAGTCCAAGCACAGACAAAGAAGTAATAGACTTGCCACAGCCAGACTCACCTACCACACCCAAAACCTGCCCTCGTTCAATACTTAGATTGACGCCGTTCACTGCTTGCACTGCACCTTCTTCGGTATAGAAAACAGTATTTAAATTTCTGATTTCAAGCAATGGAGTCATGGCAGTTTAGTAAATCTGGAGCACGAACTTCAAAATTACCTGTATCACAGCAATTATTGCAAGCACAAGAATAATGGTGTTGCGCTCAAGCTTGTGAATGAGCTGCATGCCAATTAATTGCAAATAGACGCTATAGGCAGTAGCGGCAAGAAATGTGATTACACCAAGCGGTCCAAGCTGAATTCCAGCGATGAGTAAAGTTGCCTGACTGTATGCCACCACAATAAAATTCTTGCCAAAAGGCTTTGGGCTGCCAAACTGCATAAACAGCCACCAGGTAAAAAATGCAGTTATATAAGTAGAAATAGCATAAGTGAATAAATGAGTGAGCGTAAAGAACAGATTTAAATTAGTGATACCAGAAAGCAAACTTCCAATTGCCACCACGCCAAGCAAAAAGAAGCGCGCGTCTTCGGGGCTACCGTGCTCCACCACAGCGGGAAAAAAGGTCTTAGGCGTGAGCATGACCTCTTTGGCTTGATGGATGATGAATTTGACCGCCCCCTGATTTTCAGGAGTGTTAATCTTACTCACCTGATCCATCATACGCTCAGTGACGCTGCGCTTAGCTTTTTCCTTTTCGTCAGTCACTAGTTCGTTTCGATGCCTTTAGACTTGAGCAATTCTTTGATCTTTGGCATAGCTTCTTGGGCCGCTTTTTCACCGTTTGCGATACCACGTTTAGCATCGCCTGCATCGGTTGACAAAAGACCAATACCATCGGTATCGGGGTGAATCACTATGTCGGCTTTTTCAGCCAGGCGCTGGTCCATGTTGTGCAACTGCAAAGTCACCATACGTTTGGACACCGAACCCATTTTGCGAAAATAGTCCAGGTCTACTGGTGGATAGCGCTCGTCGATATTTACTGCAATAACGATATCGGCACCGAGTTTGCGAGCCTGGTCAACAGGCAAGTTTTCTGCAGCAGCACCATCGCAATAGATATTCTTGCCGATTTGCACCGGTTTTCTGAGCCCTGGCACAGCCGAACTTGCTTGCATAGCGTAAGCAACGTTGCCCGATGTCAGTGCGTGCACTTTGCCATAGATCAAATCAACAACTACAGCTGCAAGTTTGATTTTGCAATCTTCGATGTTTTTATTATCGTCTGGCAAATGTGATTCGAGGAATTTTCTGAATTTGTTTCCGTAATACAAACCATCATATGGGTGGCGACCAAACACACGTGGCAGCACCATCACTGGTGAAGCAACGACGCGCACACCAAGCGGAACAGTCATGAAGTGTTTCATCAAAGATGTATCGAGGAACATCTTTTCGATTTGTTCAATCGGCACTCCGGCGCAAACAAATCCACCGACAATAGAACCAATACTGGTGCCTACAACCATATCGAAATGGATATTGTTTTTCTTCAGTTCTTTGAGCACGCCAACATGAGCAGAACCACGTCCGCCACCACCGCCAAGCACGAGTGCAACCACTGGTTTGTCGTGAGTGCGTTTGGGAGCTATGGTATTTCCCTGCGAGTCTTCTGAGAACCCAGGCATTGTTCTGCCTTCTTCAAGTACGTCGAAGCCAGCATCCTGGTCGTTCTCTTCTTCTTTCTTGAGCTCTGGATCAGCTGCTTTTTCTTCTGACGAAGGAACTTGTTCTTTTGCGTTTTTGTTTACTTCATCAGCTTGGTCTAAACGTTTTTTGCGACGCTCTTTACGACGTTCTTTACGTGATTTAGAATTTTTATCGCCATTATCTGAGGCGCTGGAGTCAGAATCGGCGCTTGAAGCATCGTCTATTTTTTTAAGAGAGGCTACTTTTACAACAGCATTATCTGTGATGGCGGTGTGACCGGGCAGTACGGTGCTGCTCAAAAGTACAAGCAGAAGGAAAAGAAAAATGGGATACCAATATTCCCGCGCTTTTGAAATCATCTAAATTTGAGTCCTCACGCTAATTACGCACAATAAGCATATTGAGGATGCGCAAGGCTTGCATTAGCAAACTTATAGTAGTTGAAGATCTGGTAGTAGTTAAAAGATCAGACTGCGCACTTGCCAACGTTGCGTTATTTATGCATAATGACTTAGTCCTTACTAGAGCGGAGTCCATCGTGGTTCTATCTTTTCTCCAATCTGCCACCAGAGGGCAGCGGACACCGGACACTACTGACAACGAATTCGAACCAAAATCATCTCTTGACTCGCAAGAGATTAGCAGGTTATCACCAGGCTCACTTGCCAAGGGATATCAGCAACTGCTCAAAAATGGTTCATTAGCTGGTCGTCGCTCATCTCGAGATTTTCGTCGCGAAGCACCACCCAAGTCACCAAACAGACTGCGTCAAGTTTCACGTTTGCGGCGCAAAGAAAAACTTCTTGTCTGGCGCGATATCTGGAACGATATGGTGCGCACAGTAAGCACTCTTCTTGCTCAATATACTTTAGTAAAAATCGATCAGGGCGAAGACCCGGCAGCTTGTGCTATTCGTCGCTTCAATAAACAAGACGAAACCAACGCTAAAAACAGATTCAAAAAATCAGCTTAGTCTAGTGATCGTGGTCGCAGCATTTAATCAAACTGCGATTACGCCAATGCGTTGCCACCAAAATCAAGTTGCCCACCACAAGTAGTGGCATCTCGTATTTGTGGCCGAGTGTGTGTTCGGCAAAAAAAGCACCAAAAACGACAAGAATTATTCCCACAATCATCGCAGCTAATATGCCTGGTTTTTTATGCTTTAGATATGCAGGAAATATTGCCACCAGTGCAAATCCAAGAATCAAAATTGCAAGCACCCAGTGAGCTTCTTCGGTATCGAGAAACGATAGTCCCAGAAACGGAAGCATGGCAAGCAAAAAAGGCATTGCCAGACAATGAATCAAACAGATAACCGACGCAGCAATACCAATATTGTCCAGCGAAGGGATTAGTTTTTGCAGTTCTTTGTTCACTGTTTCTGTCTTGGTCTAAACATTGTGAGTAGTCTGGCAGGATTTGCACATTCCAAATATTTCCAGAATATGCCCTTTGACCTGGAATCCATATTTAGAACGTATACCACCCTCTAATTCTTCAATAAGGCAGCTATCGAGATGCACGCTCGCCTTGCACGAATCACATACTAAATGATGGTGGTGTTCGCCTGGTTTAACCATCTCGTAACGGCGTTCGCCGTCGCCCAAATCGACCGCCTGCACTAGCCCCTGGCTCACAAGGGACTCAAGCGACCTGTAAACAGTAGTCAATCCCGGCGCCGATGCGTCATCGCCCCGCATCAACCCGAAAATATCCTGGGCGCTAGCAAGCTGGTGCTGCTCTTTGAGCACCTCAAGCACCTTTTGACAGCCTTTAGTTAATTTAGCCATAACTCTAGGATAACAGCCTATCATAAATACCGTATAAAATTATAGCTTCGAAACTACGCTCTCTTAGACCTCACTTACCAAAGAAATTAAATATGTCATTTGGCCCATTAAGCACAGGCGCTCGCATTTTCTGGATTAGCTTTATTCTCCTGTTTGGCGAGATCATGGCGGTTCGGTGGCTCGGAATCGAAATCTTTGCCATTCGCGCTTTTCCAAACTTAATAATAATGGCTGTGCTGGTCGCAAGCTCCGCTGGTCTTGCAAGCGCCGGACGCAAAGAATTTAGTTCTAAAAGCGTTCCTCTTATTGTGGCTGCTGTTTTAGCCCTGGTGATGCCGGTGATTTTCGCCGTCAATCTCAATTTTCAAACTCTGAGCCTCAAGCTCGATCGAACTCCCACCGACTTCGCTCTGGCGCTTTGCGTCATTTCGCTTGTCATAGTGTGTATATATTTTCTGTTCACTCATCTTGGCAGAGCGCTCGGGCGCGAGTTCGACAAACTACCTCCACTTGAGGCTTACTCCATAAATCTGCTTGGTAGTGTGGCTGGCGTTTTGTCTTTTGCTCTCATTTCATTTTTTTCGGTGCCGCCTTTTATATGGGTCATAATGCTAGGTCTTGCATGCGCTTATGCATTTGCAAGCCGCGTGGCAGTCGGACTTACACTAGCTCTTGCTTTGTGCACATTTGCTATGACCCACACGAGTTATTGGTCGCCCTATAGCAAATTAGATGTGGTGCCAATTGCCACAGATCAGCAAAAATTCTTTGGCGAAGGCAATTATGTTTTAAACTCGAACAATCATTATTTTCACTTCGCCACACGAGTGCTCGAGCCCGACAAAGAAAAAGAATTAGCCGAATTAACCAATCCAAGCGCTCAGCAAAAAATACTCAAAGAGTATTATCGATGGCTCAAAATCCCGTTTGAAACATGCCCGCGTCACGACTCAGTTCTGGTCCTTGGTGCCGGCTCTGGAAACGACGTTGCCTTTGCTCTTAAATCTGGTGCCAAATCTGTGCACGCAGTCGAGATCGATCCAGTTATTTGTACTTTTGGCTCCAAGCTCCACCCAAACAAGCCTTATTTAGACCCGCGTGTACACTTACACAACGAAGATGCACGGTCATTCTTGCGCTATTCAAAAGAAAAATTCGACCTAATCGAATTTGCTTATCTTGATCCTGGAAGCACCTTAAATAGCGGATCGTTTTTGCGTGTAGACAATTATGTCTATACAAAAGAAGCAATGGAATCTGCCCTTCGCCACCTCAACGAAAATGGCGTAGTCTGCCTTACATTTGCAACTGGTGCACAAAGTGCGGTGACACACAGACTTTATAAAACAGTCGAGCAAGCCTGGGGTCAAAAACCAATTTGTTATGTCGACAAAGACTGGGACAGTGTCATGTTTCTCTTTGGTCCAGGCTCTGCATCTATTAATCTGCCCGATCAATATTTAGGTCTGCGCAAATTTCCATCTACACCCGACGAACTGAAAGACACCGCCCCCAGTACCGACAACTGGCCCTTCTTATATCTGCAAATTGAGTCGGCAGCAATATTCTTGTACATTGGCGTCTTGCTCATGGCTGTCATTTTCCCTGGCATCTTGCTTGCTCTTGCCGGACGCAGCAAAGGCGGTCCCATCTCAGGGATGGAGTGGGGAAATATGTTTTTCCTTGGTCAGGCTTTTATGCTTGTCGAAACAAAATCTATTACCGAATTGTCTCTCCTCTTTGGTGCCACCTGGTTTGTATCAAGCATAGTTATTCTGGTTGTCTTGCTTTTGGCTTATATAGCCACTGTGCTTGTATCGCGCTTCCCTCAGAAAAACGTGCATCTTTTATACGGTCTTTTGGTTGTGGCTGTTGCGATCCAGTATTTGTTCAATATCCCGGCAGACACAGATATGAGTCCGGCGCTAGTCGCGACTATTTCGGCTTTGATCAATTGCCTTCCAATCTTTTTTGGCAGCATGATCTTTTCTACTTGTTTTTCCAAGGCGAAAAGCCCAGCAAATTACTTGTCGGCTAATCTTTTAGGCGTTTCTATTGGCGGTCTGGTCGAGAACCTATGTGTGGTCATGGGTCTCAAGAATCTGACTCTTGTGGCAGGAGCTCTATATGGATTGTCGTATCTGTGCGCTCTCAAGATGTTTGGTCGAGGTGCCGGTGGCGATGAAGTGGGCGATTCGCCTATACCCAGCGATTCATCAATACCTAGCGATTCATCTAACTAGCTATTCAAAGTCAAACTAGTGAACCGAGCCAAGTAAGACAAAAATCTCACATAGTTTGATGGGCGCTTAACTAAACTACGTCTGACGTCCAGGCCCTGGGGCCTGGACGTCAGACGAAATGGGTGAAGGACAACTCAATTTGTCGTGAGATTTTTGACGTTTCCAAGCGCCAGCAAGACGTATATAATTCAAGCTTTGATGTAACCAAAGAGGCTCGCACATGCGTTTTGGACCCATATCACTTGTTCGCTCTTCCAGCATCGACAAGATGAAAGAAACCCAGGATTTCCTCTCGGAGCAAAACGCCAAGCTCTCGGTGGAGCTGGGATCGGGCTCGACACTCCATAGCTTCATGCACTATCCCTGGACGGCAAAGACCGCGCCGCAAGCCATTCTGGGACCAGACACAGATCAAAAGCGTATCAAAGAAGCCTGCACAAGAATCGCAGACGCCTATGCTCAGTGCAAAAAAGAATCAGACGAGACCAATAAAGATGTCGGTCATTCAATGTGGAACGAAGTGCGCTCGCGCCATCAGGAATTTATTCAGGCGCTCGAAAACAAACAAGTAGACGTTTTGTGCAATCTTTTGCCAAACTTTTTGCAGAGTGAATTAGTCTGGGGGCTGGGCAAATATGACCTCAAATTGGTCGATGATATGCGCGCCGTCAGCGAAAAGAGCCACGTGCAATTGCGCATTACTGATGCGCTTATGAGTCTGGCGCAAAGTATCGGTGCGTTTCCTGTAGGCTCGGTCGAACAGCAAGGGACAAAAGTTACTATGTCTGTGCTCGATACAGACATAAGCAAACTTTATGCAGCAGTAGAAAAGAAATTGGGCTTTAAAGCGTCTGCACCAGAGGTGGCGGCAAATTATGGTTGCAGAATCGATGGGACTTTTGTCACGATAGATAGTTTGTTGCATTGCTATTCTATTTATAGACTGCAGCAGTTGGGTGCCACCGCGCATAGCGATATCGTCGAGATTGGTGGCGGTTATGGTTGCATGGCTCATATCGCACATAGAGCCGGTCTCAAAAAATATTCAATTATAGATTTGCCCTGGGTGAATGCGCTGCAAGCATATTATTTGCTTATGAGTTTGGATGCATCAGATGTGGTGCTTCATGGTGAACCTAAAAAAGATTCGGGAATTCACATTCATCCTTATTGGCATTTCGAAAGACTAGAGCCAAAATCGAAAGACTATTTCTTTAACATGGACTCGATGCCCGAGATGGCTTTTGAAGCCTGTCGCGGTTATTTGGTTGGTATGAAAGACAAACTAAAACCACAAACCGGAATGTTTCTTTCGATAAATCAAGAAGCCCAAGCACCAAATGCGGCGGCAAAGCAAAATAACGTTCCAGTGATAATTGAAGAAATCGGCGGGTGGAAAAGATTGTCGCGTCATTTATATTGGATGCGTCAGGGTTTCGTGGAAGAAACTTATGTCGTGGACAAGAAGTAATGTCCGACAAGTCGCCTGATGAAACAGAGAAGCAGACCGAAACTGGTCTAAAAGACACTGCTGGGTCAGAGGCGACGATTGCTAGTCCAAAAGAACAAAAAACCTGGCATCAGAGTCAAGAAGCTCACTACATCCCCGAAGATGAGTCAGCCACGCATTTGGCTTTGCGCCCGGATCAATTAAATGAGCTTAAATCTCAAGGTTTAGCGGAAAAGTTTGAAATTGTTGGGTTCGAGGCTTTAGGTGCAGAGGCGGCAAAAGGTGCCAAGCTTTTTGGACCGCTGGAAAATATACTGATAGAAGGCCACATATCAGAAAGTTTCCTTCAAAAACTGAAATCAGGGTTAAATGAAGTCCCCTTTTCGGAGCGTTCAATGCTAGAAAAAAGCGGAGTTAAAATCATAGCCATAGACCGAGTTCCTGGACATGAAGGTTCCGGTTCTCCCTAAATATACAAACCTGATTTAAAAAAGGTTCTAGTTGGCATGATAGGGAGCATTGAAGCAAAAGAGGAGAGAGTTGAATCTCATCAAATACATGGAGAAATTGTACTAGAAAATCGTGATGTCTCAGGCAGCTTGAAGCATGAAATAGGATCGGACACTGAAAAACAATGAAAAAGCTTTTCTACAGCTTCCTATTTTTGCTCGTCTTTTTCACTAATTGTGCCTTGGCCGAAGATGGCAGTTTTGCCAAAAAAGCCATAGAACTTTTTCAAGTAAATGACACCGAAGGTGCCATAAAGCTTTTGAATGAAGGTATATCCAAAGAGCCAAAGAATGTTGAGTTGTATTCGATAAGAGGACCGCTTCTAGGTAAGCTTGGAAAGAAGAGACAAGCCTTAAAGGATTACAACACAATCATTGGATTAGCAAATTTCCGAAACGATGGATTCTTTCTGGCAGGCGCATATTACAACAGAGCTATTTTAGAAAATAATTGCAAAAAAATGATATTGGCTGAAAGGGATTTCAAAAAGGCCATTGAAATTGATCCGCGGCTTTCGCTCGCCTATATAGATTACGGACAGTTTTTAATAAACCAGAATAGAGCCTCGGAAGCTATTGTCTATCTCGAAAAGGGAAAAACTATTATTAACGGTGCTGCGCCAGACGAAACTCTTAAGCGCATTGAACTCTTATTGCAAAAAGCCAGAGCTACAAAAGGCAATAAATAATGTCAGACAAAGATAAACCAGAATTGAAAGCGCTAGAGCCCATTCTCGACGAGACTGTAATCACTGATTCGCCGATTGCTAATCCGAATGATCAGAGTGCCTGGAATAAAACCCAGGAAGCTCATCAGTTGCAAGAAGGTGATTCGGCAACGCATATCGGCTTGCCACCTGGTGAGTTGCAAATGCTCCAGGCACAGGGCAAGGCGGAGAAGTTCGAACTCTATGACTCAACAAAAGAGTCGAAACCTCAAGGTCCGCTCGAAAATATAAAAATCGAAGGGACTGTTTCGGATCAATTTTTGAAAGAACTCAGAGCCGGGATTAAATCGATTCCTGAAAACGAGCGAAGATTTTTGGAAAAAGCTGGAGTGACGATTATTGCCAAAGACCTCGTGAACGGACATGCTGGCTCTCCCGCCATTTACCAGCCCGATGGCAAAAACGTAGTCGTTGGGATGGCGGGATTTTTGGAAGGCAGCGACTCGCCTACTGAAACTAATCAAATATCATTCAGACTAAGCACAAAAAATCCAGATGTCCAGGGCAGCCTCAAGCACGAAGTGGGTCATGCCATCTACGATGCGCTCAATCTGGAGCAAATGCAAGAATTGAAAGCAGTCATCGCGGAAGAACGCGCGAAAGTTAGAAACGATGATAAAGAGGCATTATCGCATCTGCTCGAAGATGACGACGAAATCTTTGCCGAGTCGTATGCTTTCATTCGCGGTAGAGAATCGTCGCGCGTAAACGCGCTCATCATGAACTTTCCCAAAACTATCGCGCTTATCGATGACATTTTGAGAAAGAACAAAAACTTGAATCCGCAATAATTGATTTAGTTTCGGATTTGTTGAAAAATCGAATAGGAAATGACCAGAAATGAAAATTCAAATTGTACTTCTATCTATTTGTCTTTGCCTTTTCGGCTCGCCCGTGCTCGGGCAAGAAGCGTCTTCGGCGCTTAAGCAAGTGAATGAACTTCTGGAGATCAATGAAACTGACAAAGCTATTTTAGTTTTGAATAAAGCCATTCATGATGAACCGCAAAATGCAGAATTGTATTCGATGCGCGGTCCATTGCTTGCAAGCAAAAAGCAGCTAAAAGCCGCCATGAATGACCACAATAAAGTCATTGAGCTTGCGTCAAAAAATAGAGTTGACGCTTTGACTGTCGCAAACGCATATCTAAATAAAGCGTTGACGGAAAACAATTGGAACCATTTCAAGGCTGCGGAATCTAACTTCAAAAAAGCTATTGAAACCAGACCTGATTTTTTTCTTTCGCACTTAGAGTATGCAAAGTTCTTGATGAATCAGAAAAAGACAAATCTTGCCGTTCCTGAATTTCAAAAAGCAAAAGATTTCGCACAAGGGCATGCTGCAACTGAGCGTGTGAATGCGATAGACAAGTTGTTGAACGATGCTAAGCAAAAAGCGCAGCTAGAGCATTGATCATTTCGTAATGAAAAGACTCTTTCTCATTATCATTATTTTTGCGGCTATTGTAGTTGCTATTGAGACTGTTGTTGTAAATAACACACTAAACAACATTGATTACAAAAAGAAGGATGGACCCTCGTTCATTTCGAGCCATCCTTACACCAATGTTCGAAAGGAAAAATTTATGACTGGAGAAGAATACACTCTCAAAGCAAGTGAGTTTGCGCTGGAAAATAATTTTCAGGGCGCAATCGATGTTTTGACTGAAGGAATAGATAAATATCCGAATAACGGATTTCTTTATGCTATGCGCGGTGTGCATTATCATCTTATCGGCAAGAACGAAGAATCGGTCAAAGACCATGAAATGTCAATCAAATTGACCAGCGAGCCGCTTGTGCTTGCAAGCATGTACACCAACAAAGCGATTGCCGAAATCTCGCTCAAACAGCCAGCTAACGCGGAGCGCGATTTCAAGAAAGCACTGGATTTGAAGGAACCTTATTACATTACTCATCTGGAGTACGGCAAGTTTTTATTGGACCAGGGCAAGAAAGAGCAGGGCATCGAATATTTGAAGACAGCAAAAGACAAGCTTAAAGAATGCGGTCCTGAAAAATATTATGCCGAGGCTGATGCACTGTTGAAGAAACTGGAATAAACAGACAAACAAGTGAAAGAGATAATTAGCATGAATAAGTTGGTTGTGATTTTACTTTTAATAGTGGACCTTTGTTGTCCATCAGTGAGTGCCCAAGAAAAATCTGCCTCATTCAAGAAAAGCAAACTGAGCGTCAATGAACTGAACGAAGACGCACCTGAATTGAAACATGAACCAAATGCAAAAAAATCAGAATATGCCGTAAAGGCAGTAAAGCTACTTCAAGCCAATGACAGACTGGGTGCGATTAGAATGGTTACCAGGGGCATAGAGAAAGATCCAACCCATGTGGAACTGTACTCGTTTAGAGCAATGCTGTATTCCGATGCGGGGAATTATAAGAGCGCACTCGCCGATTGTGATAAAACGATTAGTCTTGCAAAAGACAATCACAATTTGTCCATTGCCTACATGAGTAGGGGGATGGTGAAGCGCATTTCCAAACAACATAACGATTACGAAATTGATTTCAAAAAATCTGTAGAGGCAGATCCGACGAATGCGTTGGCACAGTTCACATACGGTGAACATCTAGTAAAGACAGGAAGCGGAAAGAAAGCAATTCCGCACCTTGAAAAAGCAAAGGTTCTCTTTTCAAAAGACAAATCAGATGGAATGATTACCGAGATTAATGAACTGTTGAAAAAAGCGAAAAAATATTAGTAAGGCAGTATCATCTTCCACCATAAGGATCGTAGGGAGGCTCGTCGATAACGGATGGCTTGCTGAAAGTGCCCAGGCGCTCTGTGACATAGAGCATGGCTGTGTAGATGTCGTCGTAATTGCTGCCGGTGAGATGTGGCAGAGCCTCAAAATAAAGGTCGTAGGCGAGCTGATACTGTCGCTGTGCCTCGTAACACTTGCCCAGAAACGAGATGATGTGCGCCTCCTCAGAGCGAGGAGCGCCTGAATTGCGCCAGGTGTTCAGCGCGTTCTTGCACATGAGTTCTGCCTTGGCAAGGTCGCCTCTTTGCATGAGACTCTGGGCTTGTGCCAGCATGTCGCTTGTCGAGCGGCGTATAGAGCTGTGTCTGTCGCGTCCGTACATGGTTTTATTATAGAGCTTTGCATTGTTAAGCGTGAAACTGGCACTTGAAAACCAGTACATGATAATATGCTTACTGTTACGGGCAGCTAGCTCAATGGTGGAGCACTTCGTTTACACCGAAGGGGTTGGGGGTTCGAGTCCCTCGCTGCCCAAGATTTTTTAAGTCTGACCCAATTGATAGTCCTAGTTATTCTCAATGGACTGTGAACTGCAATTTGCGCTACAAATTCGGGCTTTATGACAACTTTGACGTTTTAAAACCAGCCAATTCTTTCTACATTCTGAACTTAACTAATGGTTTTTTTCCAATTAGTACCCAATTTAGACTCGCATCATGACCACTCGATCTTTTCATTAAAAGATAACTGGGGTGATTGGAATTGAGCTACGCTACCGTGTATGGTGCCTTGTATCTAGAGAGTGGTTGACCTCCATTTAAAATTAGAGATAAAAAAATGCAGAAGTCG
The DNA here is from genome assembly GCA_964572515.1 of uncultured Candidatus Obscuribacterales bacterium. Lineage (GTDB taxonomy): Bacteria > Cyanobacteriota > Vampirovibrionia > Obscuribacterales > Obscuribacteraceae > Aved-18. The sequence goes on from CAZNEW010000004.1 coordinate 378,658, forward strand.
AGATGGATGAACTAAAAAATTCGAATCAACGTTTTTTTGATCTTTTATCTGCTTCAACAATAGCCTTGACTGACCTCTGAAAATCTTTGATATCAAGAAAGAAATTGGGATATGCTTTTTTAAGCTTTGCAAGAGGACCTGCAGATACAAGAACAGGCTCAATTGACTCTCCGTTAAGTGCTTTATATTCAGCCTCGGAGTATGCCGCAATTGCCTGTTCAATACCTCCTCGTTCAAACGGTATCACGTTCACTTGTCTCTTGATACTATTCAAAATAATTAGGTGATATGACCACTTATTCCTGCTATTGTCAGTAACGATTAAATCAGCAGCGGCAGAAAATGCACTCATCTTTGTTAACGCATCAAGTTGATTTTCAGTCTCTGCGATTGCAGAAAAAATTGCCGCTCTATTCAATTTAGCGTATTTCGGAACTGGACTAGCATTTTCTTTCAAGGCAAATGCCGACGAAACCAATGAAAAGAATTCAAGCCAAGCTTTGTCACCTTGTCTGGACTTTAAGGCTAGTCCTAAGAAAGTGCCCATAGTTTCAACAGCTGTTGCCCAAGTATGTTGAAGCTTGGAGCGAATTTGGAACTCCAAGCGAAGCCCATCATAACTAGGAACATTCTTATTGCGATAAGAATAAACGAGATGCAAACTTCGGTATCCATCCTCATCTCTAGGGAAATTTATATAATCCTTCTCGTATAAGAGTTCATGGAGCAACTTTTTATTCGATTTATAGTTCTCCGCGAGAGTATACACATCTTCAATTGTCGATACTACCGCTCGAACACCGCCGATATCCTGCATTCTCGACAACTGCATTGTTGGAAATCTTGAAAGCTTATCGATTATCGTGGGCATACGTTTTAATCTTTGAGCTACAATCGGCTCGCCTTCAAAACTGCGAATTTTCTTTCTTAAGGTAGCTTGAAAGGTATTAATAGGATAGGCGTGACAAGCTCTCCAACGTTCCGCAAGATTTAGCGCGTCAGTATAACCAGGAGTATCCTTACCTGAATTCAGAATTACTCCAGCACGATTTATTTGAGATTTTGATTCATCAGGCACTGATGCAAAAGACATTGCGACTCCTAAGAAAATGCTTCTACTCTTTTCTTTTCAAATTCGGTAATTCGAGATGAAAAGCTCGTTTCCGACTTTACTTAGGTTGGCAGCATTGCAATTATTCATGCCATACTGAAGTTGCCATTCTTGGATGTTTGCCCAACTGTATAATTGACGAATTTCTTCACAGTCATCGTAAGTAATTAAAAACTTGTGTTCCGATTTTTGTAAAACATTGGCGAGACGTTCATGTTCGAAGTCATGCAGACTTCCATTTTTGCCATAGAGTTTCTTTGCTGTGTAGTAAGGAGGATCTAAAAAGATAAAAACGTTTTTTCCCGGAGCAACGATAACTTCTTCAAAATCACCTTGTGTTATCACTGTGTTTTTCAACGCCTCTGAAAGTCCGCTCAATCGCTCAATCGAAGAAGGAGTGAAGCGGCGTAAGCCGGCTTGATTTGAAAAGCCACCAGCTCTGGTGGTACCGCTGAAGGTTACTCTGTTGAAAAAGAAAAACAGAAAAGCGCGCCTATAGTCATCCGTCGGAATCTCATCTTTTACTTTATAAAAATAACTCTTGATTTCTTCTACTGAATTAAAGCTTGAGTGTAGTTTCCTCAAATCCCTTTGAAGTCGCCCACAAACTTCTGGGGACTGAAGTGATAGCCAAAAAGAAACCAATTCCTGGAATTCATCATTAATCCAATATTTTTCAGCGAATCGAATGGATTTAGCGTGCAAGAATACGCTTCCGCCCCCCACCATTGGCTCACGATACTCTAACGCTTTTACTGGAAACAACTTCGATATCTGAGATATAGCTTTTTGCTTACCGCCTGGATATCGAAGCGGAGATTTATAAACCGCTGGATCGATATGCTTAAAGGAGGAAGAAGATTGAATCATCAAGCTGCTCGGGAAACTATAACCTTTCTGATAATAACTAATTTTAGTAGATTAATCACTGGGTTAGCTCTAATCATCAATTACCAAATAAAATGCATTCGATCCCAGCGGACGACAAAAATGGCAAAAGCAGCATCTGAACATGGCAAGGCTTTCGAGTTCGCCGTAATAAATTCCCTTCAAGAAGCGGTGGCTCCATATGGTCCTTTTGTCGTTGTCGACAACAAAATTCTTCAAGGCGCTAAAACGAAGTTTTTGACTCTATCAGAAGAGGAGCAAATTCAATATCGTAAAGCAGCGGATGTCGGAGTGGAAATGCTCATTCGCAGAGAGCCTAAGATTGAGGAAAGTCTCAACACCAGTATATTGAACATCTTTTTGCAATCAGATCAGAAGGGGCAGTCGGGAGATGTTAGAGACATAGTTCTGCAACGCGAAAGTGAAAATTGGGAAGTAGGGATCTCAGCAAAACACAACCACAAGGCCATGAAAAGTTCCAGGCTTGCGCGAGAATTAAATTTCGGCAAATCATGGTTGCAAGAATCTTGTTCCGATGAATATTTATGCAAGGTAATGAAAATATTCGACGAACTTAGTCCAATAATTAATCGCGTTAGCTGGAAAAGCCTTGGAGAAAAAAAGTTAGATATTTACGAATCGATTTTACTGGCGTTCAAAGAAGAATTGATGTGCATCTATAAACGACTCGGCAGTGCAGTTCCCGAAAGACTAATTCGATATTTAATAGGCAACTGGGATTTTCATAAAATCATGAAAATCAAGGATAAAACACAACTGCAGCCTTTCAACTTAAATGGAACGCTAGGACAACGTTCTAAAACTAGACGCGCGGCTCCAGAATCGGAATTACTGCCGTTACCATCCAAAATCTATGATATTCATTTCAAAAATGACTTAAGTCGAAACACACTGTATTTAGCCTGCGATGCTGGATGGCAAGTTTCACTTCGAATACATAATGCAAGCGAGATGGTCGAAAGTTCTCTCAAGTTTGATATCACACTAATAGGTCATCCACCTCAGCTCGTTACCCAGGAGCAACCCTGGAAGTAAAAGAAACATCGAACAGTATTTCATCCTTGCAAACTCATCCGATTAAGAAGTTCAATTCGCTCTTTAATCAATGTTCGAATTTCGTCCGCCGAAGCCTGAATTCTCCGATTGTACTCGCCTGATTTCGAGAACTTTCGTGCCTCATCAGAGTCTTTCCACCATAATATGTCCTGGTGATAAATTTTCCCTTCTAAAATCCAGCAAGTTTCTCCCCAGGCACTAATAACTGGACCGAACAGTATTCTCGCTTTCTCAAGGTCTTCTTTTCGGTAGTCAGAATTTAGCTGATCCGCGTTGACCACTATCAACTTGAGAGGACCAAAGTCCGAAATCACCTTAATTAGAATTTTTAAGACAACTACAGACGGACCACTCCAAGCTCCATGATAAAAAACTACTGCTTTCTGAATACTTTCAATTTCGATCTCGTCTAAATTACAAACGGCTACCATATCCTCAGCAAGCCCATTTTGAACTGCCAGTGCATTTACATTTTGATTAAACGATTCAGTCATCTCACCTTCAAATAGAGTCTGCGACGAATAGTAGTATTGCATCTTGATGTCTATCTTTAATTTGACTTTAGACTATAACTATTTCCTCCAAGCACCCTAAACCAAAATCGGGCACCTATCACTCAAGTGTTTCACGATATTCACTTTCAACACTTCGTCGTGTTCAGCCTTCTCGAAGATGGCTCGAACAGTCGCTTCTATGTCATCTAGAAAATCTTCAGCGACAAAAAGTGCAGCATCATCGACAACGGGTGGACCTTTTTGCTCAAAAGGCTCCAAATGTTTCAGCCCCAGACCATGCGCTTCTTCGCGGGTCAACATCCAGATGGATCGGTCAGTGGCACCATTAGCAATCTCAGAATTCCCCGCGACAAAAGATAGATTATGCACCAGTCCACATCTCAAAATACAGTACATCTGAGTGGGCAAGTATTTGTCTTGTTCTTCCTTGCCCGGTGGTATCACTCGCCTGGCGTACTTAAAATCCGAATATGACTTTGGCAACCAATCAGAGACAAATTGTTCATAGTCAATTCTGCCTGACTTGCCTTTGCCTGTGCCTCTTGTGAGTCTCGAAAGCACTTCGATGAGAACGCAAGCTCCCACAAAACCAAAAGGCGTTCCGGCTATGGCTCTGAGTTCATCAACCCGATCGATGAAATACTGTTTCCAATTACCCAAATCTGATGGTTCCAATTGAGACATTATGCTCCCCGCTAGCCGCCGCCACTATAATAATCCAAAATCCTCATTAACTAATTATCCTTAGCCTGTAGCTGGGTATAAATTGCGTATGTCAGACGAGCACAAGAAAAGTGATATTTCTAGCGAAGGCGAAAGTCGTGAGCTTAAGCGTGGTCAAAGTGACTCGAAATCTACACAGGAATCGACAATAAATGATTCCGAGAAACAAAAGACCTGGGGGAAAGCTTTTAAAGAACCCCGTATAAATGATCCGCACCCTTCTGAAGTGAAGGGGTTGCCGGCGATTCAATCTTCTTTCGGTATCGATTTTGGAGATGGACGGATTCTAACTGCAAAAGGTCCAACTCAGGACAAGAAGAATTCTAATTGGTTTGGAGATATTGGAGGCGCTGTCAAAGAAGGCGCAAAAGCTCTTTTCTGTCCTGACAAAGGACATGAAGATAGCAAAATGCAATATATGCACGACTTCAATGCTTTTTACACCACCAATTTAAGCCGGTTTGGAATCGATCCTTTTATCATCGCAGGGCTTACCCGTAACGAAATAGAGCACCGAAAAGCCATGATTGACGACTCACAGGAGGAACAGGTTAGGCAGTTTGGAAATGTTGTTTTGGGAGATGGTGATAAGACTTCGATCGGAAATCAGCAAATGCAGACTCGCCACATTCGCAGACTCGTAGAGGCAAAAGGATCTGATGGACAATTTTTATATCCACAGCTAGCTGAGCTTCGAAAAGATCCTCTGCGTAAAGCTCTTGATCCCAAATTCGGAGCTGTTGTACTTGGAGCTTATCTTCAAGACGTTGCTAGCCGTCTTGAGAAGGGCACCGATCCAGTCCCATGGTATGACGGAGCCCACAAAGAAGAAGTAAAAGAGACCATGAAGAAGCTTTGGAGCTCAGGTGATCCGGCTAAACGCACCGATGCTTTGATTCGGAGTTATAACGCTGGGGCGGGACAGATCCACGTCAATAATGTCAGACGCCACATGAAAACTATTAACGAAGGAGCTGGAAAGTTATTCCTGTGACTTTTTGAAACTCTTATAAATCGCCACAACCAAAAACGTTACTGCAAGCGAAATCAACCCAAGTATCGCCCCGCTCGATACGGTGCTCCAAAGAGCGCTTAAAATGATACTGAACATAGGGTCGTCGGGATGTTGAAGTTGATCGGTCAGGACGCCTATGCCAATGAAACCACCGCCCAAAACAAAGGGAATTCCAAAAGATAACAATGCTAGTTTTTTAGTAGTCATATGGAGCATATTATAGACTGTCTTATGGTGCAAAAAATACATTGCCAGGTCCGCGATTATAATAAAGCAATTCCTCTCTGATAGTTGCCAGATGACCTCCCCGCCCCAACACCCACACCTCATTCTCCCCGCCGGCACCCAGGTGGTGACTTTAATTGAGCAGCGAAACACCCAGGGCGACGGCATCAGACGCAGCGGCTCGGTTGGCAAAATCATCAAGAGTCCGACCGACAGCACTCACCCCTACCTCGTGCTCTTTCCCGACGGCACGCAAGGCACCTTCTACAGACAAGAAATCGCAATCCGCAAGCAAGTCCAGGGCATCAACTTCGACAGACCCGATGCCGACCCGGACGACCTCGACCTGCATCCCTACATCATCTACAAATGCATCGTGGGCTCGCGCGCGTATGGACTCGACGTAGAGAATTCAGACACAGACCGTCGCGGCATCTACCTACCGCCTGCCGACATGCAGTGGTCGCTCTACGGGCTACCCGAGCAAATCGAAAACAGCGAGACCCAAGAATGTTTCTGGGAACTGCAAAAGTTTCTGGTGCTTGCATTAAAAGCCAATCCCAACATCTTAGAGTGTTTGTACACGCCGCTTGTTGAATTTAAGAATGCCGCTTGCGAAGAGCTTCTTGCCGAGCGCCACCGCTTTTTGTCTAAGCTCGTTTTTCAAACATACAATGGCTATGTGCTCTCTCAATTCAAAAAACTAGAGCAAGACCTGCGCACCACCGGTGGTCTCAAGTGGAAACACGTCATGCATCTGGTGCGTTTATTATCCGCTGGTGTCACAATACTCGAAGAAGGTTACGTTCCAGTCGAGGCGGTGGAGAACAGAGACAAGCTTCTATCCATTCGAAACGGCGAGATGACCTGGGAACAAGTCAACGATTGGCGACTAACTCTGCACAAGCAATTCGACGAAGCCCTCGAAACCACCAAACTCCCCGACCGTCCCGACTATGTCTGGGCAAATGATTATTTGATTCGGTGTAGGAAAGGGATGGTGTGATTAAAGCAGGTCTATAAAGTTGGATCTGACTATTACAAAGCCGTCTTTAGGGTCGTATTCAACACCCTCTCGAAGTAATGGCGCGATGTCATTCAAAAAAATTTTGTCGGTTTCTTTCTCAGTCAGATTTGATTGAAATTGAGTTTTCGAAATTGAAGTTTGCGAACGTTCTATATACGTCTTAAAGCAATTTACCACTCGCTCAGGATTGCAAGAATTATTTCTAACTGCAAACCACAAATCAAAAAGGTCTCGTCCTTTCTTTCTTTGAAACAAAGCACGCAACTTAGTTCCAAGAAGTTCATCTAATTGATAGGTATTAACATTGCAGGTACCGCGGAACCAAGGATTTTCAACTGCGAATTGTCTACTGTGAGGTCCCAGAACATTGAAATGCTCCTTGGTATTTATTTCAATTTTTAGTCTCAGTGGAATCTCGTCGATTTCAGACTTGACCCTATAGACTAATTTGGCGCTTTGAACTGTCGATGAAAAATTTGCTTTACCGAGCCAACTAAGCGCCTTGCGAAGCTTCGTGATTGTCGGTCCTATATTATCTGAGTTAGTTTGCACCAAATCGATGTCTTCCGAATACCGGCTGCCACCACTAAAATGGATTTTGTTTAAAACCGTCCCACCGCGCATCGCTAATTGCGAAGCAAGATCAACATCAGAAAAAATACTGACAATCGCTCGTGACAAGATTAGATCTTGTTCCACCTGTAAATCACTGCTCCAGGGAGCGACATTTCGCCATTGCATTATATGAGCCTGTGGAATCATGGCTCTAAGTCCAGCTCTTCATTAAGTTTCAATTTCCACCGCTGATTGATTTCACTTTTATCAGAGGGCTTGCCGCTTCTCAATTTCGTTAAGCGAGGTCGCTGATCTAATAGCCAGGAATTGAGTCTATCTGAGAATGCAGTTGCACCTAATGAATCTAAGATGTATCCCAATCTTTGCACAACAGTCAGCTCAAAATGCTTTGCTGCATGAACTAAAAAGGTAGGGCTCATTACCTCGATCAATTCGGCAATCACTGGAATCACGCCATTTAAACCACCCAATTCAGAATTGTATCTGATTAAATCCAACGCGGTGTATTGCTGATTTGAAATCTGTACATAGCCAGTTTTGGTCTTGTGTTGCATGGTCGACTTATCAGGAATTTTTCGTTTTACAAAAAAGCGAACTCTTGTACGACCGCAATGTATAGGTTTACGTGGTCTTTCGCACACAACTTGAATTTCTTGCGGATGATGATGCGTTGCACCAAAGATTTCCGCCGCACTAAACAGTCCAACATAATATTTTTCACCAAGGAACGCCATTAGTTCATCTAGATACCACTCTACTGGAGGACCTCCTAAAGTTCGATACTCAATTGGAACAATTACAAAAAAGCCTTTGAGAGGAGAGACGATATAACCATCCTTTTTTAGACGACTTAATGCTCTTTCTATAGATTTATAAGTCTTTCCACTTTCTTCTAGCAATCTACTGTACGTGAACACATAAATCCCGTGAGCCTGTAAAGCCTCAATATGCTTTCGGATTGAGTATTCTTGAGATTTCATTTTGTTTATCATATCCCCCGCCAAAAGGGGGTTATAACAAATGATATCATTGTGCGAAAATACGTCAACCTGGGGGATGCCGAAAACGATTCGCTTGCCAAGACATCAAGAAATTCTTCCTGCTCATGCTGAAGAAAATCGGCTATGTTCTCGAACAACTATATTCACCGCTCGTGGTGCACACTACCGACGCTTACAAAGAACTTTTAGACATCGACACTCGATGTATCACGTGGCAGCTGTCGCAAGTATGCATCTTCTCATACAAATTAGAACGCATCCATACTGTGACTAATCGAACGCCTGCTTACCGTCAGAGGAAAATGCTCAGTACATCCCAAATGCTACAATTCAAAATAGTTATGACAAAAAACATCGAAGAAGACAGATTGAAGAGCCGAGGTAAGGACTGTATTTACTGGGGCTTAACTTGCATAGTACTAGCGCTTATCGTAGGCGTGATAGGTAATTTGGTGGAACTTGTTAAAAAAGGCACCAAGACAACAATCGTGACCCAACTGAATCAACTTTCAAAAGAACAGAATAAAGAAAATGGATCTGAATCCTTATGCGGAAAACTAACTGAGGCAGCCTATAAACTTCAGTATTTACGTTCTCCGGAAAAACCGATGGCGAAAGTAGCAAAATGGGATTGGAATGATCCACAAGACCGCAGGTATCTTATGAATGAACATCTGAAAGGTCTGAGAATTCACGAAGATAAAAACGCTCCATTCGGCGTTTATGTTCCTATCGACTTTCATGATGCATTGAAAGAACTTGATTACATGTTGCCACCAGAAGCAAAGAGCGATATTAAAAACTGCACGATAGGCGACATGCTTAGCTATCATCATGGTTTTGGAACCTGGATTCGTAATAGCTGGTGCCTATGGCGTGGAGGTGCGTTAGCTGATGATATGAAACGCTTAGGATTTACGCATCCTGACGACATGTCTGGAGCCATATTCGATTCTTACTGGCTGAAAGTTCATGGCAAACCAATAGAAATAAAAGCTCAGTCAGAGAAATATCGAAAATATTGGAAAATGGTCGATCAAATGACGAATGAAGGTAGCTCAAAAGGGACGGATAGAGAAGATTGACGAAAAGTTAATGAACTTTCGAAGCTAACCGCTGCCGAGAAGCCTGCTCTTAGAAGACACGCTTCTTGAAAGACAATCGCCAGGCTATAATGTTTGTCAAATTCGACAGGCAAAGGAAAATCTATGCGCTCAAAACTTATCACCGCTTTGCTCTCTTGCTTAATTCTTTTAACCTTGCCAGTACACGCTGCAGACAAGGAGTTTGACTCTTTCTGGCTTGAGTTTAAGCAAGCTCTGCAAAAAAATGACCAGCAGAAAATTGTCTCTCTTACAAAGACACCATTTTTATATCAAGATAAGAATCTCGACAAAACGCAATTACTGCCTCAAATCGGTAAGATTTTCACTCCAAAAGTTCGTAAAAGCCTCATTAAGACACGTCCTGTTGGTGACAGCCAGCACGAGTATAGCGGTTTCTGTGGAGATGTAATTTACATTTTCGCCAAGGTCAACGGTCATTATCTCTTTACCGATCTCGGTGTCAACGACTAAAAGCGAATCGCTCGCAAACACTTAATTAACTGTTTGTCGCCCTCTTATCGCCTTTCCCCACCAGAGGTTAAAATCTCAAAGGCATGAGGGGCGCACAGGACTTGGAAAATATCGCTGTTTATTTGCTCTTGATCGCCTTCCTCACAAAGAATGCGATCTTGGTGTTAGCCCTTTGGCCTCTATGGAAAAGGCCCTGGCTTTCATTTCCTTTGATAGGCCTTTTAAGCCTGTGTTTAACACTCGCTTTGTGCTCAAACTTGATGTCTCAGCTGCCTAAAGTTTTGCAACATCTAATTGCCGCATTCTTACTTTGCTCATTAGCAGGCATACTTTATTCTCTGGTGCTGTTCACACCAATTCTTTCCTTGTGGGTGTTCTATTCACTAAAAACTTTTTGGAAAAGATTGATTTATCCACCGCTTGCACTTTTTGACCTTTGGATTACAGCTACTTTTGCGTTCACTACTCCTGGCTTTATAAAAACGATATGATTTCTAAAAAGAAGCGCAACCGCATCGCCTTTGCAGCAGCCACATTTGTGTGCCTGATGTATTTGACTTATGCACCAATGGTGAATCGCGATTTCTACAATATCAAAGTATTGTTCAAACCAGTTAAATACGACAAGTTCAATCCCTTTTGGTATGACCGCAAAGCACAGGAAGTGTTCTTCAAAAACAAGAATGGCAACATGCTTCATGGTGCATATTTGCCTAGCGAAAAAACAAATCATGTAATCTTGGTGCACCACGGGCAGTATGGAAATATTTCCTATCATTTGCCGATGGTCGGTTTCTTATTGCAGCCAGACGACGCGCTCTTCATCTACGACTACGAAGGTTTTGGAAAAAGCGAAGGCTCCCCCACAATCAAAGGTCTCGCTGACGACGCAAATGCAGCTTATGACTGCCTGGTGAACAAACTAAAGATAGATCCAAAAAAGATTGTTCATTATGGTTCGTCGCTGGGAAGTGGACCAGGCGCATTAATAGCAGCAGAAAAGCCTTGCGCGGGGCTAATTTTGTTTTCACCATATATTTCATTGAAGAAGGCAGCAAGAGACATTTTTCCATTTATGTACATCTATCCCGATTTTTTGATGACCGATTATGACTTTGACACCAGCGAGAGTGTTCGTCACCTGCACAAGCCCGTTTTGATTGTGCATGGCTCCGCCGACTCCACTATTAAAGTGACTAACGGCGATCTAATTTATGCTGCGGCAAACGAACCGAAAACGTTTATGCGCATGGCTGGACAGGGTCATGGTGTCTATTTAACTAATGAGATGAAATCCGAACTTTCGAGATTTATTCGTAGTTTGTGATAAATGACACATTAGGTTGTTTTTTTACAGACAAATCCGACATCCTAATTTTTAAGTTAAAATACAAGTTGATGTCGCTAAAGGTAAATTCATGCGCAAAGTTTATCCAATTCTTCTCTCCTTGATTTTAGGCTTTCTTCCAGCTTACGCAAACGAAGATGAGAAGAAGAAAGATGCTGAAATGATTAAACTACTTGAATCAAAAATCGACTTAAGTAAGCCTGAGAATCGTGGCGAACAAACTTTTTCGTATTTGTTAGATGAAAATGGAAAGCGATTAGCAGACCTGACTGGAATGGAGCCAGGCGAATTCAGTGAAGGCTTCGCGAAGTTTGGTATAGAAAAGAAAATAAAAGCTGGTGGAATCCCAATGCCTTCGTTTGGCGAAAAGCAAGTAGGTTTCATTGATATCAACGGAAACAAAGTTATTCCGGCTAAATTTTCTCAGTGTGGCAAATTTTCAGAAGGTCTCGCCTGGTTTGTTGATGAATCTGGAAACGCCGGATATATCGATAAAACTGGAAAAGAAATTTTCAAAGTAGGCGATTCATATCGAGCGGGAGATTTCAGCGACGGATTAGCTTTCTTTCTTACATTGGTACCCAATAAAGCTGAAGGCGCCTGGCAATCAAAAATTCCTGACAAGTGCGGCTTCCTGGATAAAACCGGTAAGAAAGTTATTGAGGCGAAATATGATTTTACAAAAGGATTTTCGAATGGGCTTGCCGCTGTGAAGCTGAATCAAAAATGGTTTTTCATCGATAAGAATGGAAATCAAGTTGGCGACATATACGACAAAGTTCAATCTTTTTCTGAGTCACTAGGAGCGGTGCGTGTCAATTCGAAATGGGGATACATAAATCCTGCTGGAAAGCTTGTAATCCCATTCACTTTCGATGATGCTCAAAATTTTTCTGAAGGTCTTGCCGCAGTTAAAGTTGGCAACTTGACCGGATTCATCGATAAAACCGGAAAAATGGTCATCGAACCTCAATTCGAGGATGTATTTCCTTTTACTCAAGGTTTGGCTGGTGTCAAAAGTACTTCTAAATTGTGGGGCTTCATAGATAAATCCGGAAAAATTGTCATCGAACCGAGTTTTGATGAAATCGACATTTTTTCTTGCAGCCGAGCCAAAGTCAAGAAAGGCTTACAGTACGGTTTTATAGACCCACAAGGCAAGTATGTAATAAAACCCGAATACATTTTTGCGTATCCTTTTGCTGACAGTCGTGCGATAGTGGCAGAAAAAAATTGGAATCATCCAATCATGCGTGGAATGTTGATGGGAGTGCATTTAGAAGGGTTGAAAATTCATAAAGACAGCACATCTCGCTCAGGTGTTTATGTCCCAATAAGTTTCGAAGACGCATTAAAAGAACTCGACGATATCTTACCTGTAGCAGCTAAACGTGACATTCAAATTATCGATAAAGGTGAAATGATTCATTATCACCATGGCTTTGGCACCTGGTTACGCAACAATTGGTGCTTGTGGAGCGGAGGCGCTTTATCCAAAGATATGCAACGACTTGGTTTTACTCATCCCGACGACATGTCTGGAACAATACTTGATTCTTACTGGCTGAAAGTTCACGGCAAACCAATAAGCTTAAAGACTCAGGCAGAGCACTACAAAAAATATTGGGATGGGATGCAAAATTCAAAAAAAGATTTGAATAAAATACCCACAAAAAAGCTGCCCCCGCCCAAGTAGTACGTTTAGAGCCAAAGACTCATCTAATGACAGACTTCCAGCAACGGATCACCAATCGAACCCGAAGGCGGCTTAATACCAAGCAATGCAGCGATTGTGGGCGCGATATCTTGCGGACCTATGCGACGAAAATATTGTCCTGGCTTGATGCCAGCCCCTGCAAAAATAACGGGCACGTAACTATCGTATGACCATACTGAGCCGTGCTCGCCAGGCTCACTCGTTTTGATTGCGCCAAACATTACAAATGGATCTGTAACCACATGGACATGTCCAGAGCGTTTCGGGTGGAATGTATTTCGAATTTTCTGATAATATCCAAAATTCGCTGGCAGCTTACCGCTTAAAATGTCTGAGCGCGTGACAGCAAATGTGATACCAGGGTAAGACATCGCTAGAGAGGCAGTGGCAGCTTCGACTTCAGACTGATTCAATTTTTTGTTTTCGATTTCTTCGAGATTCAAGTAAGCATAGGGATAAACGAAGGATTCGACCAAATCAGTCTCGATTGCAAATTTCTTTTTGAGACCAGTATTTAAATACGATTTGAAGGGTTTCGTTTCGATACGCTTCGAATCGATACCTAACTCTCTCAACTGTTCGGCAACCTCTCCTACACCATGATCGGCACCAAGAACAATCAATGTTTTTTCAAGACCGATGTTTTCTTTAACAAACTGAAAAAGATTTTCTAAATTGCGATCTACTCGCAGCAGGTTGTCTTCAGCCTCCAGGCTTCCTACGCCCCAGTTGTGCCCGACATAGTCGGTAGACGAGAAACTAATCGATAGATAGTCTGTCTCATCTTGCTGACCAAGTTTTAGCTCTTTGATGGCATATTTGGAAAAGTCGAGAACCAGCTCATCGTTAACCGGAGTGCGACCAAGCGCTTGTAAGAATTCCTTTTCGTTTTTCGCCTCGAAGGATTTAGGCATCGTTTTGCCTAAATGAAGAAAATAACCTTCATACGCCCGGTCATCCTGGTCTTTGCGTCTGTAATTCTGCCTGGGTTCCAGCAAATCCCACGATTTGCCTTTGTAAGTGTTAGCAAGCTTTTTGTTATTCCAGGTCTTTACCCATTCAGGCAAATCTTTGTTGTAAAAGGTACTGTTAGTGAATTGACCTTGCGAGAGCCAATAGGCTTTGCCGAGTTTGCCACCAGGTATAATGGCGCCACGATCTTTGCCAGAAATCGCGATAACTTTCGATTGTCCCTCACTTGCAAGCGAAATTTCATCACCAATAGTCGTGGATAAAAGATTTGTTGGCGCACGTCCTTTTTCGGTCGTAGTCGTTCCCGATGTGCTCAGCAAGCCTTCGCCAAGCATCGGATAGCTGCTATCTTCAACCGAATATACCACTTTTTTCTTTTCATAGTCCCACCATTCACTATTGGCGATACCATGCTGCATTGGATATCCACCAGTCACAAGAGTCGCATGACCCGGGGCGGTCTCTGTGTCTGCGTGATCGAAAAATGCGTTTCGGTAATAAGCACCATTGTCCATTAAATAGCGGAAGCCGCCTTTGCCGAATCTTTTCTTGAAACGCAATGGAAGGTCGCCCCGCAACTGGTCAATTGTCACTTGCAGGACCAGTTTTATTTGCGAATCGGCAGCTATCGCAGATTCATTGAAAGATACAAGGAGACAAATCGAGATGGCAATGAGGCTTCGGCTAATTTTGTTCATCTAATCACTTCTAAGTTACGGATACCAATTGTTTAAGCAGTACAGCTTAGATGAAACCGTTTTCTAGCCTAAGATTTCAACTCTATGCTTGGCTGTCTTCTCAAATCTTTATTGATTCGAGGGACTGGAAGGTACCGCACGCTTGTCAAGCCCCAGTATCAACCCTATTAATCTATAGTCGGTGAATGTCCGCCTTGATTTTATTTTTGAATTAGTGTACATTAAAAATGTACACTTTGCGACTGCGATTTTAATGCCATCACAAGACAATATAAAGAGGAAAGCCGCCGAGCTTATGGGTTTATCGCAAAAATCCGTAGGCAAAACTAGTGCACGCAAGAACTTTTTTCCCTTAGTCGACTCCTTAAATCAAACAACAACTGCCGTTGAAATAACAGATCACGACAAGCCGGTTGCTGTGCTTCTGAGTTACGACCATTACATAGCTCTTGCGAGCAAACTATGCATGTTAGCAAAAGAATCACATACTCCATATTCGCCAAATCTGATTGGATCTGTAAAGATAAAATCAACTGATCTCGATGCTGCTAGTGCCAAAGTCGCGAAGCAATTCAAACAATCTCTCAAGAAAACGGCGAATAACCTGTGAGCCATGAGCGTCTGCTAGTTACAGATACTCACCCTCTTGTTCACTTTTTTTGCGACGGGGGAAAACGCCTTAGCAAAAAAGTAAAAAAGGTTTTTGAAGAAGCCACTACCAATGGTCACACTGGGATTTTCGTGCCGGCTCCAGTCCTGTGGGAATTGTCGTTGCTCATTCAAAACGAAGATATCCAAATCGACAAACCCTTTTCGAAATGGATAGACGACCTGTTTTTGTACAGCACCATTAATCCTCTTGCCTTTGACCACGAGACGGTAAAAATCTGCCACGAATTGCACTATCACAATGACCCATTCGATCGCGCCATTGTGGCAAGTGCAATTCAAATGGAACTCCCGCTTATTACCAACGATAGCAAAATGCACGATTCAAAACCGTGCAAACTGTTTTGGGATTAAGAAGGCATCGAAATCTTAAGCACTCGCTCGGCAGTCTTAAAACACACTTTCTCTTTGACCCCTTCAGAAATTGGTGCATTCTCGATAAAAGTAGCTGCCGCTGCCGTGTCTTCATAAGGATAATCCACAGAAAACATCACGCTATCTTCGCCCAATTCAGAAAGAGAACACAAAAGTGGTCCGTTAGAGCACGCACCAGATGTAGTGATAACAAAATGTTCGCGGATCATTTCTGATGGCTTTTGTTTCATCTGTTTTCCAAACGGACCAATATCTATGCGACTGTCTATGCGCCACAACATAAATGGCAATGCTTCACCCATGTGACCAAGAATGATTTTCAAACTTGGAAAATCCTCGAATACGCCACCAAAAACAAGCCTGAGTGCGTGAGCAGCGGTTTCACAGGTCCAACTATAAGTAGCACCATTTAGCTCTGGACGCCCAGCGTAAACATGGGGATCGTCATAACTATCTGCCGGGTGCAAATAAACAGGCACGTCGAGCTCTGCTACCGTTTGCCAGAATGGCCAGTTTCGCTTGTCATCAAGGTAAATACCATTTGTATGTCCATTTATCAAAGCACCAACAAATTTGTATTCGTCGACGCATCGTCTCAGTTCTTTTGCCGCATCGCGCGGCTCCTGTAAAGCAAGACAAGCAAAGCCTCTGTATCGGTCTGGATTAAGACTAATTTGCTTCGCTAAGAACTCATTGCTTTGACTTGCAAGAGCCTTGGCACGTTTACTGTCAGTTTCTCTTTGAACCCCGGGCGCTGTCTGCGAAAGAACGGCAATTTTAATCTCGGCGCTATCCATTGCTGCCAGGCGTTTTTCATTAAACTCTGGAAGCAGAGACTCAATAGCTAAAAAAGCCGAAGGGCAGAACAAGCCACGAACGGACTCAAGATATTTTTCAAAACCGAGACCAGAAAAGTGTTCTTCTAAAGCAATTTTGTTCAAGCCCTGCCCCCGCGATGAGACCTTTGGGAATAATCCATTTATGTCCCACGAAGAGCGCTAACTCAATCGCTAGCTTGAACTTTTGAGTAATCTCCGAGAATTAATCTTTCCGTACCCAAAATCAAATACTCGCAAGATGCATTCCAAAATGACGCAACCGAATCGTATAATTCAATGATCATATAAAAAATAAAAAGTCACCGTATGGACGCAAAACAGCACCCCGAAAAATTAGCGGACCGTTATCAGGTAATCGATATAATCGGTTCGGGCGGTGTCGGCACTGTATATAGAGCCATAGACCCAGTATTGAATAAGGAAGTTGCAGTCAAAGTTTTGAAGCATAACTCTGACGAGACCACCGCGGTGCGACTTCAGCGTGAGGCAATGGCTGCTGGCAAGCTGAATCATCCACACATTTGTCGCATCGATAATTTTGGTCAGACCCAGGACGGCTCACCGTATATGGTGATGGAATTTTTGAATGGGCATGACCTGGCAACGCACATCAAGATTAATGGCGCCCTCGATTTGCCATCGGCGCTTGAAATTGCTATTCAAATCTGTGGTGCTCTATCTTATGCACACAAGCATGGTATTATTCATCGCGATCTAAAGCCAGCGAATGTACTTTTGCTTGATACCAAAAACGATGACATTTTTACAAAGCTTTTGGATTTTGGTGTAGCGTCTCTTGAATCGAAAAAGGGCGACCTCACCGAAGTTGGTGCCATAGTGGGCAGCCCGCTCTATATGAGTCCCGAACAAGTCAAAGGCCAGGAAACGCAAGCAGTATCAGACATTTATAGTTTTGGCTGCATGCTTTTTGAAATGCTCACAGGAAAGCCGCCTCTGAAAGGTGAGTCTCTTATAGAAACGCTTGCTTTGCATAAAAATACCCAAGCGCCGCTTTTGTCGGATTATGGAGATTTTCCACCACTCCTGGTGGCTCTGGTCAAAGATTGCCTAGCCAAAGATCCCGCTGCTCGCCCTCAAAGTGTGAGTGATGTTCTTAGCAAGCTTGAAATTATTCAACAGGAAGTATTGAATCCCAAAGAGTCTTCAGCGCCAGTTTTCGACGCTGAAGCCGCATTAAAAGAACAAAGAAAGAAGAGAACAGTCATGATTTCTTCAGTCCTGGTTGGAACATTGGTAGTTGCGGGATTAGGCTTTATTGTCAAAGATATTTTCTCTCGCAAAGCAATTCCAGCCCAGGGATTGAATAAATGCGCATTCGATGGCGTTACCGAAAATTACTTTGGTGACTATAAAGATCCAAGTTTGCTTTTTCATCCCGATGGCGATCAATCAAGAGGCATTCGGATGAGAGCGGTGCCAGACGTAACAGATGATGACATGAAAGCTCTGAAAGGCAAGCATTTCTCGCGCCTTTGTATGGACGGAGCGCCGATTAATGGAAGCGGACTCAAGTACATTTTAGATTCGGGCGTGGAGATTTTATCGCTCGAATTGACCAGGGTGAGCGACGAAAACACTCACTATTTTGCTGAGATGAAAAGACTTCGAGGACTCTCTTTGTATTCAGACGTATTGACTGATGCAGGCATTGAGCCCATGTCGGATCTGAGAAAATTCACCATGCTCGAAATCGGCTCCGAGAATATCACAGACGCTGGTCTAGCTCATTTCAAAAACATGGCCAACATTACGTTCCTGCATCTTCGAGGCAGCAAACTAACAGTAAACTGTCTGAAGTCATTTAGCAAACTGAATAAACTGAAAACGCTTATCTTAGACAAAATAGCAATCAAGAACGATTTGTCTGGATTAACCAAAAGCTTCCCAAGTCTCTCGACATTTTCTATGGAGAACCCCCCAGAACTCGCTCCAGAGTCAATAGAATCTCTTGGTGCCACTAAGATTCAATCGCTCCATATTTTCAATACCAAACTAAACGAAAAGCAATTTCAAGCAATAACAACCATCTCTCATTTAGGAGCGCTGACTTTTAGTAATACCGAATTTGATGGCGAATATTTCAGTAAACTGCAATCTATGAGAAGCTTGCAGTACCTAAATATATTTAGTACCAAAAGAATTTCTGACAAAACGCTCGAGGATATCTGCAAATTAAAGCAGGTTACTCATCTTGATTTTTCTAGAAGCGACATTAATCAAAATAACCTGATGAAACTATTACGCCATCCAACTCTTCAGTATCTCAATTTTCACGATTGTGTTCAGGTAAACATTAATATGACAGACGAATTCAGACAGGCATATAAATCTTTGTGGGGACGCGACATCCAAATATTTTTCTGATCGCATGAGATCAAGATCATTAAATCGTCCTTTAGGCTGAGCCGAAATCGATACCTAAGAGCGATGTTTGGGCTTTGCCACCCTGCTTTAGTAGACAAATAAGCTACTAAAACTCGGCGGTAAGTTATGCAGCAGAAGAAACCAAGTTCTCGAAACGGTGATACAGCTAAGCCTCAGACGTCTGAGCAAGAAGAATCGACAAGGCTTGTGGAAATGTCGACTCTTGAGCAGGCAATGGCTCATAATCTGGCAGACCACCAAACTTACCAGGATGAAAAGCCTCCAGCTGTCAGGAAAGTCTCTATCAAAGAAGCCGAAGTGCAACTGAGCCACGACGACCTGGCTCGTGTCAATACAAATCGAGGACTGACGGAGCTTTTGCGCTCGCGCAGGGTGAAGCTTGGCGATGTGCTTGGTACTCTCAGGTACGAAGAAGAATTAGTTGCTCTGCAAATTGAGCTGGTTAAACTCCAGCGATGGGTGCAGGAAAAAGGAAAGCGCATCGCCATAATTTTTGAAGGACGAGATGCAGCTGGTAAGGGTGGAACCATTCGTCGCTTTACCGAACACCTCAATCCAAGACATATTCGGGTGGTGGCACTACCCAAGCCGAGCGAAGAAGAAAAAGGTCAGTGGTATTTTCAACGTTACAGCAAACAATTACCAAACGCAGGAGAAATAGTCTTCTTCGATCGCAGCTGGTATAACCGCGCCGTGGTTGAGCCGGTCAATAAATTCTGCACCGAAAAAGAATACGATCGATTCTTGCAACAGGTTCCAGAATACGAGCACATGCTGTACGAAGATGGTATCACTATAGTCAAATTCTGGTTTTCAATTTCGAAAGAAGAGCAGCTCAAGCGTTTTGCTTCACGTCGCATAAACCCGCTCAAACAGTGGAAGTTGAGTCCCATCGACGAGAGGGCTCAGGATTTATGGAACGACTACACTCACTACAAAGAGCTGATGTTCAGCAAAACGCATACTTCTTTTAGCCCGTGGATTATCGTCAAATCCAATAACAAAAAACTGGCTCGACTGGAAAGTATCCGCTATTTGCTAAACCAGATTGAATATGCTGGCAAAGAAGAAGCGAAGATCAGACTCTTTCCAGATCCTGAAGTTGTGAGCCGCTTTCATCGCAATGTGACCAGACTAGACTAGACTAGACTAGACTAGACTAGACTAGACTAGACTAGGCTAGACTAGACTAGAGTAGAGTAGAGTAGAGTATGAACGTGAGAAATTTGGCACAATATGGCACCGAAAATGAAATTATCACTTTAATGGTATAAAAAACGCCCGTCTTGCCTCATCTAAAAAAGACACCATTGCAACTACGTT
>CAZNEW010000005.1:0-194938 GCA_964572515.1 uncultured Candidatus Obscuribacterales bacterium
GAGAGAACTTATTACCTAAATATAGGTTTCGAGTTTCCGATAACAAAGGAGGCTTTTTCGATTTCTCTTGCGTTATCGGTTCATCTTTTTTGAGCGTAGCGGAAGAAATTTGAGGAACGATATCAGGATTTTCCTCGCCAAATCCTGGAAGGGCAAGTAATACTGGCGAAGTGGTGCTTAGCGTGAGCAGAAGAAGGCGGACAGATCCGCTTAATAAGGTCATTTTGCTTGCTTCCATGCTAGAGTAATCTGCTTAAATCCTAAGCAATTACGGTTGTGTGGTCGATGTCCAACCCAAAAATTTCGGTTCAAAACAAGACAAACAGACAAGGGCTTGATTGTGCAGAGGCTCTGCTAACTGACCTTTATCAAATAACGATGGCGTATGCCTATTGGAAGTCAGGCAAAGCTAGACATCAATCAGTATTTACTATGTCTTTCAGGCATAATCCCTTTGGTGGTGGATTTGCAATTGCATCTGGTTTGTCGCGAGTTTGCGAATATCTCGAGAATCTGCGATTTCAAAAAGACGATATCGAATATCTTTCTTGTGTGCCAGGTCCAGATGGAAAGGCTCTTTTCGAACCTGATTTTTTGCAGTTTTTAACCGATTTGAAATTTGATATAGACCTTGATGCTTGTCCTGAAGGTACTGTCGTTTTTGCTCACGAGCCGATTTTGCGAGTTAAAGGCGAGATAGTCAAAACTCAGATTTTAGAAACAGCCCTTTTAAACATGCTTGGCTTTTCTACTCTTGTTTCAACCAAAGCGGCAAGACTTAAACTTGCTGCAAGACAAATGCCGATCTATGAGTTTGGCTTGCGCCGCGCTCAGGGACCAGATGGTGCTTTGAGTGCAAGTCTTGCATCTTATATTGGTGGTTGTGATGGAACATCAAATGTACTTGCTGGCAAATTACATGGAATTCCTGTAATCGGAACGCACGCTCACAGCTGGGTTATGTCTTTTGCAGACGAGCTTGAGGCATTCGAAACGTATGCTCAAGTATTTCCTGAAAATTGTTTGTTGCTGGTCGATACTTATGACACTATAAATGGTGTCAAGCTTGCAATTAAGGTCGGGCAAAAGTTAAAAGAACAGGGTAGAAAATTAATGGGTGTTCGTCTGGATTCAGGCGACCTTGCGTATTTGAGTGTTGAAGCTAGAAAACTTTTGAATCAGGCAGGAATGCAAGATACTAAAATTGTGGCAAGCAATGACTTAGACGAAGGCATTATCGATTCACTCATTTATCAGGGCGCTGCAATCGATGGATGGGCTGTCGGAACCAAACTGGTCACTTGTTATGACCAGCCAGCGCTTGGAATTGTGTACAAACTTTCTGCGCTGAGCGAAAATCAGAACAATCATGGCGAAGAGAACTGGCGCTATTGTGTAAAGCTATCCGAGCAACAAGCTAAAATTTCAAATCCTGGTATTTTGCAAGCAAGACGATTTAAAACAGATGGTCAATTTATTGGTGACATGATTTTCGATAGTGGGCGCAAAGAACCGAGCGACTGGACTATCGTCGACCCGGTCGATTTCACCAGAAGAAAAAGAATAAATCCAAATACTAAATTTACCGATTTGCTTGTGCCGATTATGCGCAATGGAAAACTTGTCGAGCAAAATACAAATATCAGTCTTGATCAAACACGTATGTATGTAAGCGATCAACTTGCATGCCTTCACCCAAGTATCAAGCGCTTACTCAATCCGCACCAGTATCCGGTGGGTCTGGAAAAATCGTTGCACGAACTTAAGACCGAGATAATTTTGCAACAGCGCGGTTTGAAATCTTAGCGACGACGACCAAGCGGAATTACATTTTCGCGCTCGATTCGAGGTGTCATCATGCGACGCTCGATACCTTCAACCCAAGCACATAACAGTTGAAGATGTTCGCGACCTTTGTCGCTAATGCTAGATTCGTTTGCTTTGAGTTGTTTGTAGTATTTGAGAAGTACGGTGAAAAGCTTGAAGCATACTGCTTGTTCTGTTTCGCCATAGCAATGCAATCCAAGCTCGGGAACGGCAGCTACGTGTCGGTCGTTTGTCTTCCATGTTCTCGCGGACATCAATCCATTTGAGAATGGTAGGTCGACTTGCTTTATAGAGGCGCTGTCTGCCTGGTTCATCATTATCTTAGTATAGCTCTAAATATCTTGGCGTCTAGTCAAAAAGACATGTGTTTTTGCACAGCTTCAAGCAAATTTTTTTCTTTATCCACAGAAAACCACACTATGTCGGGGATTGCGCGGAAGAAAATGAGCTGCTTTCGTGCAAGTTGATAAGTATGTTTAACACAATTTTCAATTCCAGCTTCGAAAGTCGTTTTTCCATCTATATATTCAATAATTTCTTTGTATCCCACAGCATTCATGAGTGTCTGGCAAGCTCCGTATTTTTGGTACAGGCTGCGAACTTCAGCCTCTAGCCCGCCTTTGGATTGCTCGTTGAGACGTTGGATAATTCTATTTTTCAAAATAGTTCGATCATCGAAAGTGAGTCCAATCCAAATAACGTTGTATGGAACTTCTTTTTTTACCGCGGCTTTTGAGAAAGGAATGCCTAGATATTGGCTTACTTCCAGCGCTCTTACTATGCGAAATAAATCATTGCGTCCAATTTTTTTTGCAGAGTCTGGATCTGTTTTTTCTAGCTCAGCAAATAAAGTTTCAATCCCAAATTTCGAAGCACGATCTCTGAGCTCTTCGCGGAGCTGCTCCTGGGGCGGGACTTCGGGGATCGCAAGTCCTGATAAAAGTGCTTTGGCATAAAATCCTGTACCACCACATACAATTGCAAAATCGCGATTTTGTTTGTTGAATTGATCTTCCAAAATTAGACTGGCATCATTTTTGAATTGTGCTGCAGTATAAACCTGGTTGGGTTCGACTACATCTAGCAAATGGTGTGCTACTGTCTGCCTTTGTTCTGGTGTCGGCTTTGCTGTTCCGATATCCATATATTTGTATACGGTTCGAGAATCGCAAGCGATAATTTCGCATCCAAGTTTTTGAGCAAGTGCAATGCTCAAATCTGTTTTGGACGAACATGTTGGTCCTACTACAGCAAGGACTTTGCCTTTTTTCATGGCTTTGATTTAAGTGCGAAATGGCAATCCCAGAGCCATTAAAAGGGCTAATCCCAGCCAGAACGTTTCGACCAGAAAAAGTAGAGGAGGAATGATCATGACCAAAAGCATCAAGCGAAGATACGACAGCCCCAAAGACACTCTAAATGCCGTCACCATCAATGAAATTGACCAGAATACTGGCAAACTTAAAAAGAAAAAGTAAGCTGAAGCAGGAAGTGCAGCAAGACAGCCAAGAAGACCGGTTAATACAAGTGGCGCAAAGGCGATACCTGTAATTGCGGCACCTTCTTTGATTGAATATTTGCGCACGCCAAATTCTTTGGATAGTGTGTGCAAAATAGAAGTAACGATATACCAGGTAATGAGTAAATCAATAATTCGAGACGAGCAGTTATACAAAAGCTGCAACGGACTTTGCGATTTTACTCCGCCCATAATGGCGCCAGCGATAATTACTACAAAAAATGCTTCAAACCATAATTGCTCGGTCTGACTGGCGTTTGCTGCGGACAATCTTTTGATTGTGGATATTGGCTCGAAAATTGCAGCGTGAAAGTAATCGATCAGCGAATTGATCTTGCCTTGGGTGGGAGGCAATTCTGCTTGAGGGGGAATTGCCTCAAGCTCTTTATTGGCTTCGTTATTATCGCCTGCAAAGGCTGCTGAGTCTGTCATCGATTACTGTGCCATCATCCAGAGTGGCTGTCCGGCGTATTTCGATTGCAAATGCAAAGGAAGCATTTTGTCGCCGATTGAAGATTCCAAACTTGCATGGCTACGACCACCTAGAAGACCAAGCAAATTCATTGGAAAATCGCCTGCATCAGACGAAGACGAATCAAGCAATGCTTCAAAAATATTGCTTGGAGTGTCATCGTTAACTGGCAAATCTTTCTTCAAATTGTATTTGGCGCGACACATTGTTTGCAGTTCGTCGAGCGCGTCGTTGTATGAGCCGAGTTTGTCTACAAGACCGACTTTTAGTGCCTGACGTCCAGAATAGATTCTGCCGTCAGCAAGTTTTTTGACGTCTTCAACCTTCATTTTGCGACCTTGCGAAACAGCAGTAACAAACTGATCGTATGAATCGTCGATAAGAGCTTGCAAAATTTTGCGCTCTTCTTCAGTCATGGGTCTGAACATTGAGGCAATGTCTTTGTAAGGACCAGACTTGATTACTTTAGGCTCGACGCCAAGTTTGTCAGCCAGACCTTTGACGTTCATCATGTTGAAGATGACACCAATCGAGCCAGTCAATGTGCCAGGGTTTGCAATTATTTTGTTGGTGGCGCAAGCAACATAATATCCGCCCGAAGCGCAAATATCGCCCATCGAGGTGACTACAGGTTTTTCAGCAGCTACTTGCAAGACTGCCTGGCAGATTTCTTGCGATGTCCCAACTGTGCCACCAGGTGAATTGATGCGAATGATCACACCTTTGACTTTGTCGTTTTTCAAAATCTTTTTCAATTTTTTCACTGCCGAATATGGCGAGCGATTGATTGAAAGTAATCCTTCTTCGTCTTTGTCGACGATCATTCCATTTATATTGATCACTTCGATGCGATCTTTCAGTTTCATCAGACCGCTCGACGATTCGGAAGAATCCGAATCGGTCTTGCCCGATTTGATCATTAGACCAACTGGAACTGCCAGGATGCACAGACCTATGAGGACGATGGCAATCCACTTCTTGTTTGATTTTTCAGTCATTATTTTTTCCGCTACTAGAGCTGTTGTTGAGTTTTCGATTCATCAGCTACTTGTGGCTTTTTGCCAGTCAGCTGATCATCATTCTTTTTTTCTTCAGTGCTTCCTTCGCTTCCGGCCAATTGAGTTTTGCTTTGGAACTCTTTATCTATGCTTTCGTCGAGTTTTTCGACAGCAGTTTGTCCAGAAAGATCAACTAAGTGTTGGCGATATTTTCCAAGCTGACCACCAATCTCATTGATTTCACGCTGAGCTTTTTTCAGAGTGTAATTCATTTCTATTTGTTGTGATGCACCACTACCAGCGG
The DNA here is from genome assembly GCA_964572515.1 of uncultured Candidatus Obscuribacterales bacterium. Taxonomy (GTDB): domain Bacteria; phylum Cyanobacteriota; class Vampirovibrionia; order Obscuribacterales; family Obscuribacteraceae; genus Aved-18. The sequence goes on from CAZNEW010000005.1 coordinate 5,121, forward strand.
AAGCTTCGCTAACCATTTTTTTCAGGTCTTCGAAATCTTCGTTTGCGTTGTTCAATTTTTTGTGTTGAAGTTTGTAATCACGATAGTGACCAACAACTTTGTCGGCAGTGTTGCGAATCATGTTATAGAGCATGATTTGCTCGGCTTGCGAGATATTTGCTTTTTTAGCACGAGCACTTTCTGCAGTTCCTAAAATTTGTGAGAACACATTGAATGATAGGTTCTGCATCAAATAAGTACCCTGACTGGGATTCATCATCCCCATCGAGCCGATACCTGTATAGATAACAGTGCTGAGTGTTTTCATCAGAAGAGTTACTGTTTTAGATGGATCTGATGAAGGCATCAATTTAGCTAAAACGAAATTGATATCAGGCGAATTTTGCAAAGCAGCTTCCCACAAAGCAGTCATTTGCTCTTTTTCTATTTGTTGTTCTTCTGTCAGTTTGCTTGCTTGCTCATCAGTGGTTGGCTGCAAAGTAAGCGGGCTGGCATTGACCATGGTGGCTTGATCGACCAGGCTTCCTTTGCCAGAGCCGTCTCCAGTCATTTTTGAATTTTTTACGCTGAAAGTAGATTTGAGAGTATCGTTTTCACCATCCAGCGGACCTTTTGGTACGAACTGCTCTTTGGTTACTGAAGCGTTCAAAGTTTCAGTGCCATCTTCTTGTGTAGTTGTGGCATCTGCTTTTTTCTCGAGTGGACTACTCAAAGACAGCGGTGCTAAATCTGCACTCTGTTCTTCTGTTTTAACCGGCTCTGGAGCAGCTTCTAAATCGAGCTTGTCGTTGACCGGCAATTTTAAGGATGGTTTTTTTCCTGCAAGAGCCATGACACCAGATCCGGTGAAGCCGGATGAAATCAGTGAAAGGCTGGCAGCAAGACTAAGAAAAGCAACTTTGATTTTTCGGTTATGCGTCGAAATCATTTTTAGAGATTACCTTTGGATCTATCACTTTTAATTGACTGAGAAGTCCGCAAAAAGTGCCTGCGCAGAGGAAGACTATAACACAGCGCTTCCTCTTTGAAAGTTAGCTTTATGAAATCTGTACGGCGCTTAACGCCGTTTGGGGCATGACAGCTTAAAGATTGCTTATCTACTTGACGTGTTTTTGGAGCTATACATTATTAGACCGACACAAACAAATATAAACGCTAGTTGATCAAGGATTATCCAAAGTGATGTTGGTGTAAGTCCAAAAGACATAAAGATGTATCCGATGTATACAACTTTGAATACCACCGCACAAATAGAGGCAAGGCATACCATTTTTAACTGTTCGGCGCCTGTGCTAGGACCAGCTGAGCGGCTGCTTTGTGGGTAATCGTCGTCTAGGTCATCTGGGGCACCGGCTCCTAGAAGCCCACTGCGACTGCGTCTATCTGTATTCGATTGACGTCGATTAGAGGTCCGGCGGTCGTCAGGTCCAGCAGAAGTCGCGCCAGTACTTGCTTTAGACTGATTGGCAAGGGGGTGCGGGATTGGTGGGGTTGCTTCCCTTTGAGGAATGGGTGGGGGAAGATAATTCTCATCCGGTTGCCCAGGCATTTGTAAAGGTTTTTGATTTGGAACCTCTGGAGTTGGAGCTGGAAGATTTGGTGGTTGAAAGCTTGGTTGCTGGGCGAAAATGCCCGATGAAGTTGGCGAATTCGGATTGTGAGGTGACGGCGATGGCGGCGCAGCATGTGGCTGCATCTGAGCTTGAGGCTGTGGTGGCTGTTGAGGGGCGTGCATCGGCATGGGCGCCTGAGCTGGTGGAACCATTGAAGCCGGCGGATTAACTTGATTTGCCTGATTGATTGGATTGAGCGGGCTCATTGGAGTGGTTGGAACCGAAGCTGGAGCCGGGGCTTTGGGTTGAGGCGGGACTGTTTTTTCTGGTTTATCATCCAGGTGTGTTCTGGCTCTGAGTAAGGGTGAGCGAAGAGCTTGCGCGTCCTCTTTTTCATCGTCTTCGTCCCAGTCGTCATCGAATTCTTCATAATCCGATGTGTCCAGTAAACGTGACCGGAGTTTGGGCTTATTGCCTTTTCCACTCTGGTTGCCTGTGTCCTGATTGGACGACATTGAGGGATTTAGCGGTGCTTGTCCAGAAGAGGCTTGAGGTTTGCGACGAACGCGAGGCATTCCACTTGAGGCCGATGGTGGGCTGTCGAAATCGTCATCATCGTCACCACCTTCACCTAAAAGAGGTGAACGCAATTTATTTTTACCGCTTGACCTGCGCTCTTCTTGAGGCTCGTCATCATAGCTATTATCATCTTCATCGTCTCCAAGCAGTGGCGAGCGCAATTTCGGCTTTTCGCCAGGCGCTTTTGGCTTAGAAGGTTTGACACCACGAAGTTTTGAAACATTTGGTTCATCATCATATGTTTCAGGCTCTTCATAACCGCTTAAAAGTGGCGATTTGAGTTTTGGTCTGGGCTCTGAACGTCTTTCTATGCGATTTCCACATTCGCGACAGAATTGCGAATTGGGTTCATTTGAAACCTGACATACTGGGCACTGAATCATGCCAAAAACTCCAACTTGGTTATAAGCATCCAGCTCAATCCTACCTTTTTTATGTCATTTTGCCGAAGCTTCATTACTATATGTGCCTTTTGCGCTAAGACCTGGCTAATTTTTGTCAAGACCATTACATGTTACTATCTAACGGACTATACTACTTGACTGCCTGTTAAACCAAGGCTCCCCTAATTTTGCCGCACTGGAGGCTATATACAGAATGAGACGTAACGGAAGTTCCTATCTTTCTTTAACCCTTGCACTAGCTACCTTTTGCTCAAGTGCTTTGGCACCTGCGTTTGCGGCAGGTCAATCTGACCTCAATTTCAAAATTTACGCCCCAGACACTTTCAAGCCATTGGGAGTCGAGTCTGGTGCACCTTCGCGTACTGCCGAAACCAATTCGACACCGGCTCTGGAAGCCGAAAGTCCTAAACTGGACGAGACATCTCCTTCGGTCTCAGAATCTCCTACTATTCCTATGGAAGAGCCCAAGCTGAGTAATGAAGCGCCTCAAGCAGAACCCAATTCTTCTTCTAGCACCGCTACTAACACCACTACTACAAGTACTGAGCAAGGCGGCGAGCGAAAACTATTAAAAGGATATGCTCGTGTCGTTCCAGTTGGAACCAAGATTCCTATAATTATGGATACAGCAATCGACAGCGATACAAGCCAAGAGGGTGATGAATTCACTGCTCGTACATCTGAAGATCTTTCTATCGACGGCTCGACTCTTATTCCTGCCGGTTCTGTAATCAAAGGAAGAATCGCTCAGTTGAACGCCCCCAAACATATGAGTCGCTCTGGATCTGTGGCACTTAAATTCGACACGGTCACCACCCCTGATGACAGACAAATCCCGCTGGTAGCCACATTGGTAGCACGCGGTGGAGTTGTACATGCAAGACGTGGTTTGAAAGATATCGCCTTCGACACCGGTACAGTTGCTCTTCCAATGGCAGTAGGTCTTGGTATTGGTGCGCTTGCCGCTGGTAGTTCCAGTTCGAGTTCTTCATCCAGTTCTAGCGGCATGGGTCGCGCTGGCGGTGCTTTGATTGGTGCTGGTGTAGGTGCGGCAGTCGGTATTGCAATTTTGCTTGCAAAGAAAGGAAAGCGAGTAGACGTACGCCCTGGCGACGAACTCAAAATCGAACTCGCTGAAGAGTTAGACGTCAATAAGAACATGTAGTCTCGGTCTAAACCATAGGGAAAACCCTTGGTTTGAACTGTTCAAAAGCACCGTGCGAATAATGGTGTTTCCATTTATATTGAAAGTTAACGGGCGCATCAGTTGAGATTGAAAAACCGAGCGAGGTTTCCAGCGGGAAGCCAAACATCTAAGGTGTTATACTGACAGTGCTTAATAATAGCTAAGAATATTAGATGGCGAAAAGAAAATGACTAGCTCTTCAAGAAATCCAAACGCACGTACTAATCGAGATCCTTCGACCGCAGGCTTCATGTCTATATTGCCTGGACTTGGTCAAATTTATAACGGCGAAATGCGAAAGGGATATTTATTCCTTGGCGCCGGATTAATAAACTTTTGTCTCTTCCTCTTTTTGATTTTCAATTCTGCCATCTTGGGTGCCATCACCAATTTTGGTCAGACTTTCAATATCGCGCCAAACAAAATGCTAATTGGTTCGATGTTGCAAATGAATCTTGGTAGTCCGGTATCGCTTGTGCTCATCGGGCTTTTTGTTTCTTTTATCGCATACGCTATGCGAGATGCCTACGATCATGCCGCACGCTTGCAGCGCAAACACATATACGCTGATGCTGTGATGGAATTTCCAGAAGCTACAAGCGGCTCATATTTATTGCACGCATGTCTCATGGCTACTTGCTTGATCCTTGCTTTCTTCTTTTTGATTCCGCCACCACCCAGAGTGCAAATAACTGATATTGAATTTATTCAAAATCAGGAAGAAATGAAAAAGGAAAAGACGTATAAAAGAAAAGCGGAAAAACATTCTGAAGATCGTGGCAAACACGATCCTACAAAGAAAATAACTCCGCCTTCTCCAGCTCCTAAAGCAGCTGCGCAACCGCAGAAAACTGCAACTCCTCAACCTCAAAAACAACCTTCGCCTCAGCCGCAGAAGCAGCCTTCGCCTCAGCCGATGAAACAACCATCGCCACAGCCTAAGCCGTCGCCTTCTCCGTCTCCAGCACCTGCTCCAAGACCGGAACCACGTCCGTCGCCGACGCCTTCGCCGACTCCACGTCCGTCTCCGTCGCCAAGACCGTCCCCGAGCCCGACTCCAAGACCAATGGCAACTGCGACTCCTTCGCCAACGCCTGCACCGTCTCCAACTCCGGCTCCTAAGTCACCGTTCTCGATGCCCAATCCATTTGCGGCTCCGGTATCTTCGCCTAAAGCAGCTCCATCCCCTGTGGCTGCGCCTATCACAATGGACAAGGTCGGCGCACCTAGTGCTGCTCCAAGGGTCGCATCAGCATTCACAAACAATGCTGGCTCCGCTCCTGCTCCAATTTCAAGCATCAGAACTGGTGGCACATCTGGTGGTGGTGGCAGAACCGCTCCAGCCCCTGTATTTGCAGGTGGTGGCGGTGGTCCCAAAGGAAAAGAAGGCGGTGGTGATCCAGGTCCCGCTCCTGCTCCAACTCGCGCAGGCGGTGGAAGACCCGGTGGTACTGAAGGCGGCGGTAACCCGTTTGCATCAGGTCCTGTAGTTCCCCGAGCCGATAGTGGTGGTGGATCTCCTAGTGGCGGCAGAGCCGGTACTCCTGGTTCTGGCGGCAAAGAAGGTCATGACGGCAATCCACCTCCTGGCGCCAAACCCGGACGTCCATCAGTGGGCGCTGAAAAAGATGTGGATTTTGGTCCTTACATGGCAGACTTGCAAAGAAGAATCAAGCGTGCATGGTTCCCACCCAAGGGTAACGAAAGTAAACGAGTCGTAGTGGTATTCAAGGTGCACGCAAATGGCACGATGTCAAACCTGCGTCTTGTAACATCTTCGGGTGCTGCAATCGCCGACCAGGCAGCTTTGAAAGCAATTGAAAACGCTGCTCCGTTCAGACCGCTTCCCGACGGCGCTCCGTCCGATGTAGATATACAGTTTACATTCGACTACAACGTCTTTGCTGGTGGTGGGGTCGGCAAGCTGCGTCGATTCTGATAAACTCTGGTATGCGGTAGGCGATTGCTACAGTAAGCAAGAGTTAGTAACTGAGTCAGGAGAAGAAATGGAAAACAAATTTCTAACTTACTTTATTCAATTCATGATAAGTGATTGGTTTGCTTCCATTCCTATTACTATTTGCTCGGTGGCGACACTTGCCTGTATCGTCGAGCGCTGGATGTATTACAACCAGAACAAGCGCGACGTAACAGCTTTCATTCACACACTTCAGCGCGAGCTGGAAAATAACAACCTTCAAAAGGCTCAGCAAAACTGCAGCCGTCTTGGTGGTGTTATTGGTGAAGTTGCAGAAGAAGGTGTTCGACTCCTGGCAGAGCAGAAAGAAGACTTTTCCAAAGCGTTCGATATTACAGTCTCACTGGTATCACGTAAACTGGAAAAACATCTTGCTGTACTTGGTACCATCGGTGCCACCAGCCCGTTCATCGGACTATTCGGAACGGTAGTTGGGGTTGTGTTCACACTAGACGAACTGGGTGCTTCCGGCGGCGGTACCTCGACTGTAGTTATCGGTGTAGCTAAAGCTCTTATCGCTACAGGTTATGGTCTGATTGTTGCCATTATGGCTGTTATTTTCAACAACTGGTACACCAATACAGTCAAACGTTTCAACGATGACTTCCAACTTTTAAAACTCCTCTTCCTCAGCTTTGCATCAGCCGAGGGTGGGGACAGCCACTAAGCCTTTAGGAGATAACAGCGTCTTATGTCGATGGGCGGAGTTGGTGAGACATTCACTGACATCAATATCACTCCTTTGACAGATGTGTTCTTGGTGCTTCTGGTCATCATGATTTTGATTGCGCCTTTGATCGATAAGTCTGAACTCAAGATCAAACCGCCTGAGACTGTTTATGCGCAAAAAGAAAATTCGCGCACCAAAACAATAATGATCGACGTCAGTACAGATGGTAAAGTCGCAATCCAGGGCAAAGCGCTTCCTTCTAATGATGAAGCTACTATTCAAGCCAAGCTTGGCGAAATAGTTCAGAAAATGGGCGTGCAAGATATTCCGGTTACAGTTAATGCTGATGCCGAGTGCAAACAAAAGAATGTCGTCTACATCATGCAGGCATGTTCTGCGCTGGGAATCAAACGTATGCGCGTTGCCACTGTGCAACAGACTAATTACGCGAAATAAAAAATCATCGATTTGGATTTTTACAAACTGGCTCTATTAGGTCATCCGCTAGGTCATTCTCGTTCGCCTGAGATGCATGAGCGTGCACTGAATCATTGTAATTTGAAGGGCAGTTATGAACTGATAGACATCGAAGAAAACGAGCTTGAAGCCACTCTTGCTCGGCTCAAGAACGAAGGTTATGCTGGATTCAACGTCACTATTCCGTACAAAGAAAAAATAATCGATTTGCTAGATTCTGTCGATCATTTTGCCATGAAAATTGGCGCTGTGAATACAGTACTCATTAATTCGTCCACTTTGAAAACAATCGGTTTTAACACCGATTTGTTTGGTTTTTCCGAAGCGCTTTTTGAGGAAACTAAAAGGAAAGATTTCAGTTCGTCTAGTGCCATCATTTTAGGCAGTGGTGGTGCAGCCAGAGCAGTGGTAGCTGCGCTGCAGTGTTTTAAATTTAGCAAAATATATATTGCTGCGAGAAGCGAACATAAAGTGATGAATCTGATCGATGATTTGAGTGGTCTAGATCAAAAAACGGCTGAAATTATTTTTGTCGAATTCGATCAGTTGGTTTCTAAAAAGATTTTTGACAAGACGGTACTATTAGTGAATGCTACTCCACTTGGTCAAAGCCGGAGCAATAATACTGATTCGGCGATTTTGAATCAAATAGTGGTGCAAATGCCAGCCAATTGTTTTGTTTTCGATACGGTATATGCAAGCGAGGGGCAAAGCACAACTCCACTTGTGGCTGTAGCTAGAAATAAAAATCTGAGAGCTTGTGATGGAACTTTGATGCTTGCCTGTCAGGCCAAACATTCATTTGAATTATGGACCCATAAAAGTGCTTCACCCGATGTTATGCTCGGGCGTTGATTGAACCTGTTGTTACTTTGCTTTCAAAAAACATCGGCACAAGAAGCATGGCAAGATTCATATCGCCTTTGACCGCGAGCATCCCAGCTAAAGTGGCTGTCATTGCGGTCATGCGACCATCTAAAATCATTTCCAGATCGCGAGTATCTATAGTGATATAGCAAGGAATGCGAGGATCTTCGGGCAGTTCTTGTTGCAAAACAAACTGACAAGCTTTGTTTGCTATTTGCAAAAGCCAGATTCCGCCTTCTTCTCCAGTGACATTGAAAACGTACGCGATCGTATGGTTTCCAGCAATAGCCGGGTCGAAGCGTTCTTGCAGTTGGTCGATGAGTTTTTGTGATTTCAACATGGCAAGGATTATATACTTTGATACCTCTGATTGGCTTATCATTTTCACATGGCTCAACGACGCAAGAAATCTAGCTTTACTAATTTGTCCGACGTACTTGGACCGCTTGTGGCGGATATCAAATTGGATCAGCGTCTGCGTGAGCACAGTCTGTTCAGCCTCTGGCCCTATATTGTGGGTGAGAACCTGGCTCGTTTGTCTCGACCTGTTTTTTTTGACCATGCAGGCGTCATGGTTGTTGCGTGCAGCGATGCTTCGTGCGCCCAAGAACTCAGTCTCAAAAAAATCCAGATTCAAGACCAGCTCTATAAAGCCGGAAAGGGAATGAATGTCAAAGTTTCTGGTCTTCGATTTGATATTAAATTAGCTCGATATGTCAAAGACGAAGAAATCAAAGATCCTATAAAAGAAGCAAGCAAGGTCATCAATATTCCTGATATCGCTGAAATCGAGCGTGAAGTAGACTTGAAGCCAGAAGACCTTCGAGAATTAGAAGCACTTAAGATCGCGTTGATTAATGACGAAGTCACCGACCCTAAAATGATTGATCGTATTTTGATAGTGCATAAAAGAGAGTTAAACTTGCGCGAATGGTATCGTCAAAATGGTTGTCCTACATGTCCCTCTTGTCGGTTGCCAGTAGCGCGTTTGCATTGGGAGGCGGGCGTCTGCGCCAATTGTTATATACAGACAGTTAGATAATGATAAGCCTACAGACGGTTACTCAAGGTTTATCCTCTTAACTACTGTGTTATGATTTTTCGGTCTTCCTAAGGGAACCTTTTCACTTGATCAGACTGCAAAACGTCTCTAAAAGTTATGCTGGTCGGCTCGCCCTCAAGGACGTCAACCTCCATGTGGCGCTTGGCGAGTTCGCCTTTCTAGTTGGTCCTTCGGGCGCTGGAAAGTCCACATTGATGCGTCTTTTGTACCGCGAAGAAACGCCGACATCTGGCAACGTCTTTATTGGCGGAGTAAATCTAAACAAGTTATCGTTGCCTCAAATTCCACTTTTGAGAAGACGTCTTGGCATTATTTTTCAAGATTACAAACTGCTAACAAGACAAACAGCCTACGACAATGTCGCCTACATTTTGCGTGCGCATGGCGTAGACGAAAAAGAAGTGCGCAAGCGTGTTAATAGTGCACTAAATGTGGTGAATTTAGAAGATAAGCAAGACGCTTTTCCAGACGAATTGTCTGGAGGCGAACAACAGCGTGTCGGTATTGCTCGCGCAATCGTGAACGGTCCGCCCGTGCTACTTGCAGATGAACCGACAGGAAACCTTGATCCTGCAACCTCTTTGGAGATCGTGCAATTGCTAGCTCGTATTTCGCAGCGTGGCACCACAGTTTTGATTTCAACTCACGACCACACTATCGTAAACACAATGCGTCGACGCGTCATTTCTATGCGCGCAGGCGAAGTGGCAACCGACGTCGATAGTGGATTCTACGAAGTGCAGGGACAAATTCAAGTATGAGACACCTGAGAGTATTCTGGCGCATTTGTGTTGAAACAATGCTTGGTATCAAGCACAGTGGATGGTCGAACTGGCTTGTGGTAAGCATTCTGGCTATTGCATTGACTATTTTCGGCAGCGTACTGCAATTGACTATGACACTCAAAGATGTGGTCAATTATTTTGGTTCGCAAATGGTTATCTCTGCTTTCTTGAAAGACAATTTCGAACCAGGAAAAGTAGCTCAAGAAATCAGTCAGTTTGTCGAAGTCAGATTGGTTGAAGTAATCGATAAAAACAAGTCCTGGGGCGAGATGCAAAAAACAATGAAAGTTGCATCGATTCCCAATCCACTTCCAAATACTTTGCACATTCGTGTAGCCAAACCAGAGCAAGTAGAAAAACTGGCTCCAAAACTACAATTGCTTTCGGGTGTTGAGGCTGTTCGCTACCCAATGATGGTGGCAAGACGCATTAACGAAGTCAGACATTTCTTCGAGATTGCAGGTGTGGCAGTAACTGCTGTTCTTGCCTTTGCTACTCTCATAGTAATTGGAAACACCATTCACCTGGTTATTCAGGCACGTCACAAGGAAATTGAAATTCTCAGTTTGATGGGCGTTGGACACTTCTATATAAAATGTCCGTTTGTGCTTCAGGGTGCATTTTATGGCGCTGTATCAGCTCTCTTTGCCGCTGTTGTAATAATCGGCGTAGAGTTTTATATTATCAAACCCTATATCTCAAATGAGCTTGTGAGCTTTGCAAGCGTAATGCCAACTGGTCTTGGTTACAATCTGGTCGAGACTTTCCTAATTATGCTTGCTCTGGGAATGGCTGTGGGTGCTGGCGGCGGTGCCTGGGCATCGGGTCGATATATCAAAATCTAGTTTGCCATTTTCGGTCTGGTTTATCAGTTTCAGTTTAGAGCTGATTGGCATCACCTTTTGCCTGCCTAGAATGTACCCGGAAATAGAGTCTTGAAACGCCGTCTGTGACAGTGTTTCAGAATTGGATTGTTAGAAAAAGGGTACAAATTTACTAACGACAGAGATGTTTTGAGTACATTGGTCTCAATCGCTCAGCCTGTCAAAAGAAAGTAAAAATGAGCTGCTTTTCTCACTTCGGCGTTTTGAAATGCAGTCAGAGTCAGTCTTTTGATCGGCGAAAAAAGGTGTCATTCTAGGTGGTGGAGAGAGCTTGGTAATAAAAAAGGAGCGACAATCAGGTCCCTCCTTTTTTACGAATTAGCTCGTTTGATTTCGTTCGAATTAGGCGTTCGGCACTGCGTTCATCACAGTGACTTTGTCCATTTTGTCACCAGCGCGAAGTGACATCATTATTTCGAGCCCTTCGATTACTTTTCCAAAGACGGCATACTGCATATTCAAGAATGATGCATTGCCTAGAGTGAAAAAGAACTGCGATGTAGCTGAATTAGGGTCATTGGTGCGAGCCATCGACATAATGCCAGCTTCGTCGTGCTTTAGGTGTGGTTTTACTTCAAGCGGAATGGTTTTTCCAGAGCCACCACGACCGGTACCATCCGGGTCGCCACCCTGGAGACAGAAACCAGGTTCGTAGCGGTGAAATGTCAGACCGTTATAGAAACCACGATTAACCAGATCAAGAAAATTGGCTGCGGTAATCGGAGCATCATTTTGAAAAATCTGACATTTGATTTTTCCTTTTGCTGTTTCGATCAATACGATCGGATCTGTATTTGTCATTATTTCGTCCTTGCTTTGATTTATCTTGAGTTATTTGCCTTTGGCTTTCGGCTCTGCGCCTTGAACATAGACTTTGGTCATCTTGTCGCCTTTGCGCAATTTCATTACGTTTTCCAAGCCTTCGGTCACTTTGCCAAAAGCAGCATAACCAGGAGGATTGTCGAGAAAGCTTGCAGCGTCGAGAGTGAAATAGAATTGCGAACTTGCTGAGTTTGGATCGCTTGTGCGAGCCATTGCAAGTACTCCGGCCGAATCGTGTTTGAGGTTTGGTGATTTTTCAAGGGGGATAGTTTTGTCCGAACCGCCTTGACCGGTTCCTTGGGGGTCGCCGCCCTGGATGCAGAATCCTTTTTCATAACGATGGAATGTTAGACCGTTATAGAATCCACGATTTACAAGGCCAAGGAAGTTGTTGGCGGTGATAGGTGCTTCGCTCTTGTAAATGACCATCTTAATAGGACCTTTGGTGGTTTCCATAACCACGATTGGATCCTCAGATTTGCTTGCAGCTTTGCCTTTTTTGTCGGCTGCAAATGCGTCGGGCGCGGCAAAGAGTATGCTGAATACTAGAAGTAATACGGCGAAAAAATTCATAACGGCGAAAAGACCTCCATCAAGGCGCTGTATGCCGTGTATTTTATAGCTTTATGAAAGCCAAGACCCAGAATTTAATAAAGGTCCTATTGTTTGAAACCGTTCAGCTGATAGGTGACTTTGGCTCTAGGTCCAGAATCTGGTCCTTGTCCTGGTTTCACGATTGTTATTCGCTCCATACCGTTAAGCTGCGACCCGTCTGGTGAAACTTCCAACACGATTGCCTCTTGAGCAATAGTGTTTTTCATTTGATGCTGATAACGAATATATGCTCTACTTCCTTCCACCTTGTCAACAATCAGTGGACATCTGACACCCACTTCATTGCTGAAAGAATATCCTTGTTGGGGATTGCCCATAAGAATCCAAATATTCTGGGTTTGAGGAGCGAAAGCTTCATTTGCAGCCTGATATTTGGCTTGAATTGCCTCGAAGTTGGTTTTACTTCCTTGAACTGCCCACTTTCCAAGAAAGCTTGGTGGTAAGGCAACAGACTTTTGAGTTCCCAAATTGAACATAGGCGTTTGACGCAGTTGTGGCATCGGACGAGCTTGCGGCATCTGTCGTTGCATTGGCGGCATTTGCTGCTGCTGCTCGACTTTTATTTTTAGCGGTGGTTGTTTTTTCGGCGGTGGCTGTTTTTTAGCTGGTTTTTGAGGCGTAAAAGTAGGATATGGCGCATATTCGGGCACGCCATTATCGCCAGGCATATAATTTTTTTGCTCGGCGTTGAGCTCGAATTGTTTAGCAAGCAATGCTGGTGCAAAAGTAACAGAAAGAGGCGTTGCGATTATCATGGCAATGCTTGCAAGGGTGAGGTTTTCGACTAGACTGCGCCTTGGCTCGGTCATCATTTTGCTCCTGGTAAAAGTCATTGTATATCTTTTACCCGGAACTCGCTGCTTATAGCTAGATGGCATTTCCAGTGCTGGCTACAGACTTTGAAAAACCCAGGTCTACTAAGCGTTTGTAGGCTTCCTGACCGGCTGAAGAAGTAGGCTCAGCCACGACAATCTCAACCAGGGGATCGATTGCTTCTGGAACTCTTTGTTGTTTTATCAGCAAATCGGCTTTGAGCAGTTTGGCTTTGTTTTTTAATTTACTGAATTCGAGTGCCAAAGCCTTTTCTTCTTTGGCTTGAGCTTTGGTCGAATCGTTTTTGTCGAATACTTGATACATTTTCCAGTGCGAATTAGCCAGCTCTTGCATCCACTCGCAAGTTATGTAGATTGGCTCTTGCATTGTATTTGGTGGGTTCGTTTCCAGTTTTGCTCTTAAGTCGGTGATTCTTGCTTGAGCCTGATCTAAGGTGATCGGCAAAAGAGAATAGCCACCAGGGGCGGTGGCGGTATTTTGGGCTGGTTGATTTTGTTTTTGAGAATTCTGTTTGATTGGATTTTGTGCTTGCGCTTTTGGCATAGAGCTTGTCTTTTCATTCAAATTTTGGAAAAAATTAGTTTGGCTGGGAGCGCCTGGCAAGGGGGCTTGACTTGAATAGGTCCCTGAAAAACTTGAACCGTTATCGGAAGAGTTTTGCATGCCAGGGATTGGAGCTGAGTCGGCAAATGCCGCATCGCTTACCAGGGCAGAAAAAACGAGCGTGACGCCCAGCGAAAAAGTGACTGCATGGACGCGTGATTTCATTTTGACAACCTGCCTGATCTTGATTTTTTGAAGAGTAAAAAAAATGCTTGATTACTCTAGCACAGCTTGCCTGTCAAAGATTATTGGAGCCACATAATGCAAGACTTGTCGGAGTCGATATAGTGATCGACATGGGTATAGTTCAAAAGCTCTTTCGCACCAAATCAAGCCGACTTTTAATTGAAGAAGCCGGTCATCCTGATCACCAGATGAAAAAAACTTTGGGTGCTCTTGATCTGGTGGCATTTGGAGTTGGTGCCACTATCGGTTCTGGAATTTTTGCTCTGGCTGGAACCGCTTGTGCAGGCAGTCCGGCGCAAACCGCGGGTCATTGGCTATCGACCCCACTGATAAATTTTTTCATGGGAAGTACGATGGGGAGAGACCCTGCAGGTCCTGCACTTGTTATCTCTTTTATTGTGGCGGCGATTGCATGCGGATTTGCCGCGCTTTGTTATGCCGAACTTGCTGCAATGATTCCTGTTTCAGGCTCGGCGTATACTTTTGCATATGCGTCGCTTGGAGAGCTTACAGCCTGGCTTATCGGTTGGAATCTGGTTCTTGAATATGCGGTCGGAAATATTGCAGTTGCTGTTTCCTGGTCAGATCATTTTCTGCATTTTTTGCATGGAATGTTTGGTGCTAAAGTCCCGTTGTGGTTGACTACTGATACCAAAACGGCGATGACGCGCCTTGCGACGTTGCCTGCAGATAACTTGCAGTGGCAGTTTTATTCGACTACAGACTTGCCTACTATTTTTGGACAGCAATTTGCCTTGAACATACCGGCATTCGCAATTGTGGCAGTTATTACCTGGATCTTAATTATGGGCATTCAGGAAAGCGCCAAAGTCAATTCGATCGCAGTGGTCATCAAAGTAGTGGTCGTACTCTTTTTCGTTATTTTTGGTTCGTTTTATGTCAATCCATCCAATTGGATTCCGTTCGCCCCCGGTGGCTGGACTGGTATCATGGGCGGTGCGGCGATCGTGTTTTTCAGTTTTATTGGATTCGATGCAGTTAGCTCGACTGCAGAAGAAACCAAGAATCCTCAAAAAGACATGCCTATTGGAATGATTGGAAGCCTTGCAATATGTACAATCTTGTACGGTGCGGTTTCACTCGTTTTGACCGGCATCATGCCATATATGAATTATGCTAACGATGCAGCTCCAGTTGCCTCAGCACTCGCACACACAGGACAGGCTTGGGCTCACGTTGTAATAAGTGTTGGTGCCTTAGCAGGGATGACCTCAGTCCTTCTGGTTTTTCAGTTGGGTCAACCGCGCATTTTTATGGCTATGGCGCGCGATGGACTCATGCCTGCAGTCTTTTCCAAAATACACCCCAAATTTAAAACTCCACTTATGCCAACTTTGTTCACTGGTCTCATTGTTGGTTTAGCCTCACTTTTTGTAGATATCGGCGATGCAGCAGAGTTGACTAATATTGGCACATTGAGTGCGTTCATCATAGTTTGTGTTGGCGTATTGGTTTTGCGTAAAACTCAAAGCGAGCATGTTCGTCCATTCAAGTGCCCGTTTGTGCCATGGTTTCCGCTTGCGGGAATCATTTTTTGCTTTTATCTGATGTTGTCTCTGCCTGTGATGACTTGGATTCGCTTTTTTGTTTGGATGGCGGTCGGAGTTTTGATTTATTTTGCTTACGGTTTTCGGAAAAGCCGACTAGCTTAGAATTTGCTTTGCGCTTTTGAATAACACTCATTCTTTCTTTGATTGCTCTTACCATGAGCTCTAAATCTTTTACTTTGCCTTTAGCTTCCTCAAGGTCTGACACTGCTTGATCTGCGTCTTTTGAAGAGCCTTCCAGTTCTTTCTTACTTACGATTCCTTGCTCGAATAATTCGATAAAGCTTGCAGCGCGCTTTTTGCTTTCTTCTACATTTGATGTTTGGTCTTTCAATCTGGACTGAGCATTTTTAAGCCTCAGCTCGCTGCTTGCAAGTCGTGACTTGAGTTCTGATTCAGACAAAAATGAAAGACCGGACAGGTCTATATCTATTGAGCCCATTTCACCAATGCTAGAAAAGGTCGGAATATTTGGTGGCGGTGGGGGCACGAAGGGTCCAAAAACGTCGCGCTTAGCTTTGACTTTTGCTTTGGTAGGTACTTTCTTTTGAGCAGGAGCTTTCTTTTGGCTAACCTCAGTAACAGAGGCAGCAGGCTTTTGCGCCTGGGCCTGGGCGGCACAAGCAAAGCCCAAACCAAGACTGAAACTTGCAATTATGGCTTGAAAAAATGCTTGGTTGATAATATTTCTCAATTTCATGGTTGCCGGGAGGCAAGTTCCTGTATTCTCATTGAATGCCTAAGGATAGTTTATCCGTAGTTTTTTTTGGAGATGTTGTCGGAAAGCCAGGACGTCGCTTTTTGCTACAACATCTTAAAGAGCTGACTGGCGCGGCGGAGCCGCCCGAAATAATTATTGCCAATGTTGAGAACGCAGCACATGGCTTTGGACTTACCAAAACCATTGTGGACGAGCTGGCGGCTGCTGGCGTGCAATTGTTTTCAGGTGGTAATCATACGTTTGACCGTAAAGAGACTCTTGGTTTTATTGGCGATTATCCAAATGTTTTGCGTCCGGCAAATTATCCTCAAAGCGCGCCAGGGAAAGGCACGCATATAGTTCAAACCAAAGACGGCTTCAGGCTTGGTTTTATAAATATCATGGGACGCGTTTTTATGGAGCCGCTTGAATCGCCGTTTCTTATGGTAGATACACTTATTGAAGAGTTAAAACCAAATTGTGATGCCATCATGGTAGATATTCATGCAGAAGCTACTGCCGAAAAGGTCGCTCTTGGTTGGCACATGGATGGTCGTGTATCGTGCGTGGTCGGCACTCATACTCATGTGCAAACCGCTGATGAGCGCATTCTTCCTGGCGGAACTGCGTATATCACAGATGTGGGTATGTGCGGTCCAATGAATGGTGTCATTGGCATGAGTCGCGAGCTTGTTATGCGTCGTTTCATTCAACAACTTCCAACCAGGCTAGAAGTCGAGGAAGGTCCCGCCATTTTAAGTGGAATCAGACTGGAACTCGATCGCAGCACTGGTAAAGCCATTTCGATTAGTAGAATAAGTCTGGTTGAAAATAGCGGCTGATGACGTTCGATTTGCACATGCACAGTCATTTTTCCGACGGCAACTGGTCGCCTGAAGAACTAGTGGATGAAGCAAATAATCAAGGTCTTAAAACTATCGCTCTAACTGATCATGATACTACAGACGGTATTATTCCGGCGCGCGTGCATGCGGCTCAATATGGTATCGAAGTAATTTCGGCAGTTGAAATCAGTACCCATCGAAAAGGAAAAGAGCTTCATATCTTGGGCTATTTCGTCGATTGCGAAAATGATTTACTGAGAAATCTTCTCAAAGATCAAAAAGAAACAAGAGTCAAACATGTTGAGACTTTGGCAAAAAGAGCCGGTATCGACCCCGATTTTATTTTGAATTTCAATGTCAAAGCAACCATTGGAAAAGCTCATATAGCAAAAGCCCTTGTAGCCTACGGTGCTGCCAAAGACTTGAACGAAGCATATTTTGAATATCTGATGCCGAAAGGCAAATATTTCGAGCCGAGAAATTTTGTTGATACAGCACATGCTGTAGAAGTGTTGACTAAATCCAATGCTATTGCTGTGCTCGCTCATCCACCTAAAGACAATCTTGAGGGCTTGATTGACGAACTCAAAGACGCTGGTCTCAAGGGGCTCGAGGCTTATCATGCTCTCTTTGGTCATAACACAGAGCGTCTTTTAGCGCTGGCAAAGAAATACAATCTGCTTGTAACTGGTGGCTCAGATTGTCACGGACCATTTCCGCCATTTGCTCCGCAATTAGGTGGAGTGAAAATGCCGCAGTTTGTTCTAGACAATCTAACGAGAAGCGTCTCTAATCAACTACTTGGTGTCACTGCTGTCTGAGTTTTCTGAATCTGAGTCGGAATCAGATTCAGAATTATTGTCGAATTTTTTGCGCGATGGAGCTGCTAATGTTGTTCCTTTAGAAACACTGGAAGCCGCGATGCTGAGTGGCTTAGAAAGCAAACCTTCAGCTGCTTCGCCAATTTTACTGTCGACTATACTGCCATCGGCATTTAGTATTACCTGTGATGGTATATAGCCTTTGTAGTATTTTTTTATTAGCTGCGTCATAGCCGCTGATTTATTTGTTTTATCGACATCCACAAGTAAGAATTTAACGCCTTCTTTGGCGTATTTGTTGTAAAGTCCCACCACGATTTTGGCTTGTCTATTGGTGTTTAAATCGCCAGAGCCACCAAAGAAAATGAAAGTTGGTTTGCCTGGTTCAATTGATGCATCATCCATTTTTTGTCCGACTATTGGAAAACCAGAATCGATGTCTTGATTGAATGAAATTCCACGTTTCAAACTTATGTTTTCTGCAGCCAGGCAAGCCTGACTGGTTGGTTCGATGACCAGGGCGCCAAGAAGTAAAATTGAAGTACGTTTTTTCATAATGCTTTTAATGACGCACCAGGCAGTCAATGGTTCCGCTTGTTTTATCAGTCCACTTGCTTGAAATCACTTGCTTTGAGCGAATGGACAAATCGTGCCCATTTCTGATGTTCTATGCTCAAGCAATACTCTACCAGGCTTTTGAGCAGTCTATCGCCGGATTTGGATGTTCCTTTAAAGACGTACATATTCTGCGATTGAGCTTTGTTGACACTCTTTTGGGTGAATTTTTCAACATCCATTTGAGCAATCTGGCTCAGATTGTTTTTTGGAACTGGTAAGTTGTGCGACATGAAAGATTTGGGTGGCTGATTGATTGCTTGGGCTTGGTTATCCAAATAAGATTGGTTCAATAAATCCACAGTGATTTCGCATTGAATAACGCTATCTACCGAATTTTCTTGTTTGCTCTCTGAAAGTAGACGTTCAGCCAGCCAGCAACTCAACACTTCGGTAGCGTGAAGCTGGGGATCAGCCTGGCGTAAATATTTGGCAAACGCTTCTAGAATCAATCTTTTCTGCCTCCTACTTGCGAATATATCACGCTTTCTTTTTAACGATGCAAAATTGCCAAGCGATATTTGAAAATGCCCAAATCTCTACGCTTTGTAAATTATCAAATTAATCTTGTCCAATATCTATATATGCAATTTTGAACAGGTATAATTAAGACACTTGAGGCCCACGCGGCTCAAGAAGGATGTAGTTAAAAGTCTGAATTTGCCTGAACTTAGTTGTTCATTGCCTTATCTAATCTATATATATTGCATATAACAAGTTCGCGTTAGACCTTCATCCTGAAAAGTTTTAGGTTTTCTTTTTCGTGCCCCGAAGGCGGGCTTATTGCCAGTGACAAGGTCTGTAATTAATAACGATAAAACTGATTTTTCGAAGCTTCTCACAGAAGAGCTTTTAGAGCTCGTTGAGCGTCCTGGTCAGTATCTGGGTAACGAATGGGGCGCCTGGCGCAAAGACTTTGATGCTGCAAAAGTAAGGCTTTTGCTTTCTTTTCCCGATATCTACGAATTGGGCATGTCCAATTTCGGCTTGCGCATTCTTTATCAGATAGTCAATTCCAGGCCCAGTTTCATGTGCGACCGCACTTATGCACCGGCTTCGGATATGGAAGCTTTGATGCGCGAAAAGAATATTCCTTTGTGGTCGTGGGAAGCTCGCAGACAAGCTAAAGAATTCGAACTGATAGGTTTCTCTCTTTCATACGAGCTCTGCTACACAAATGTATTAAACATGCTTGATCTGGCAGGCATTCCAGTCAAAGCACAAGACCGCAAAGATATTTTTCCACTGATTTTTGCCGGTGGTCCTGCGACCATTAATCCTGAGCCAATGGCTGAGTTCTGCGACTTTTTCCTGATTGGAGACGGTGAGGAAACGATGCCTGCAATTATGAGCATCGTCGAGCAAGCAAAAGCTGCACCAGATATGGTGACTCGCGAGGAGTTGCTGAAAAGGCTCGCGACCGAGGTCCCAGGTGTTTATGTTCCTCGCTTTTACGAGGTGGGCGAAGATTCTGTTCCTACCCCCAGATCGCAAGAAATTCCAAAGCGAGTTTATCGTCAGGCCGTTCCTCTTTCGGCTAGTAATCAACCAACAAGGTCTTTAGTTTCTTATCTTTCTCTTGTACACGATCGCGAAGTGCTTGAAGTGAGACGCGGTTGTGATCGTGGCTGCAGATTCTGTCAGCCCGGATATTCATTCTTGCCGGTGCGTGAGCGCTCAAGCAAAGACATCATAGAAATAAGCAAAGAAGCAATCGCAAACTCGGGACACGAAGAATATTCGATGTTGTCTCTTTGCGTTTCTGACTACACTGTTTTACAAGAAACAATGCGTCAGCTCAATCGCGAACATATAGAAAATCGAACCTCGATGTCTTTCCCCAGCCAGAGAGCCGATCGCATGAATCTGGAAGTGGCGGAAGAGTTAAAAGCTGTTCGCAAAAGTGGTATCACGCTGGCGCCAGAAGCAGGAACTGAGCGTTTGCGCGCTGTGATAAACAAAGGCTTGTCTCATGCTCAGATTGTGAATGCTATCGAGTCTGCGTTTCGCTCTGGTTGGTCTTCGATCAAGCTTTACTATATGTGTGGCTTGCCTACAGAAACCGACGAAGACCTCAAAGGTATTATCGATACCCTTAACGAATGCACCAAGTTGTGTCACAAAATTCGTCGCGAAAATCCCGAGATAAAACACAAGATTGAATTTACTTGCACCATATCTAATTTCGTGCCAAAACCGCACACTCCATTTCAGTGGTTTGGACAGGTAACTCCCGAGGAGTTCAAACGCAAACACTCTGTGCTCAGGCAGTATTTACGCGAGTCCGGATTGAGAAATGTCAAACTCAATACTACCGATACAGACACAAGTTTGCTTGAATCTGTTATTTCGCGTGGCGGACGAAATGCTGGAGAATTGATTTATAAAGCATGGACCAAAGGCGCCACCTTTGATGCCTGGAGCGACCGGCTAAAAATGGAGCGCTGGACCGATTCTGCCAGAGAAATGAATGTCACACTCGAGAGCATGGGCTGCGATCATCGTGAAATTGGTTCAGCCCAACCTTGGGACGTGATTCATATTGGTCTGCATAACTGGTGGCTTGTAAAAGAGTGGAACAAAGCTGTATCGCAGCAAGAAACAGCCAATTGCACCGAAAATACCTGTCATGCTTGTGGTGTTTGCACCGAACTTGATACTACGCATCAACTGGCAAATCCAAGCGCTGAGGTGATGAAGAAAAATCCTTTCGTCAAAGAATTGTCTGCTAACACAGGTGACCAGGATTCGCACCCGTCCCTGTTCTTTACAGCTCCACCAAAACTTTCTCAAGAAGAAGGTCAGAGTCGTTTTTGTTTGAGATTTAGCAAGAAAGGCGATTTGCGCTTTATTGGACATTTAGACTTGCAAACACTTTTTGTTCGAGCAATGCGTCGAGCACAGTTGCAAATGGCTTACAGTCAGGGCTTTAACCCCCATCCGAAACTGGCTTTTGCTGGACCTCTTGCTTTGTTTATGGAAACAGATGGTGATATAGCCGACGTCGAACTTACAAATGTTGTTTCACCAGATGATTTTATGACGCGTATGAATGAACAATTACCTCAAGAAGTTAGAATTCTTGAAGTTGTTTCAATTGTCGAAAAACCTAAAGATTCGCTTGCCGCCTTGCTTGACACTGCAATTTACAAGGCAGAGCTGGTGTGTGGAAATCTGGATCTGGCTCAGTTGAATGAAAAAATAAGCGAATTGATTGAAGCCGAAGAACTGGTCATAAAAGTGACCAAGAAAGGTAAATATCCAGGTGAAGTCGAAACCAAAAATCGAGACATCAAGCCTGGAATTAAAAGTTTGAAAATGCTGAATAACCATGAAAATGGTGGTCCAGTAACACTTGAATTTGAGCTTGCAACGAATTCAAGTCTGCACGTTAAGCCAAGCGAGGTGCTTGAGCTTTTAGCAAGTGGCGAAGCGAACACGCAAAGCAATCTTAAATGGCTCGTCACCCGTCTTGACCTTAGAGGAAAAGACGGAAGATCGCTTTTAGACATTCGCAAAGATGCAAGCAAAAGTTTTACTGCTGCGCTGGAGCAGTCCATCGCAAGCGGTATCGGGGTTTCGTAAACACACTTAAATAGAGGATTCTATGAGAAAGTCACTGATTATTTCCGAACAAGACAGCATCGCGGCGTTGCTCGAAAACGACCGAGTGGTCGAGCTTTTCGTCAATCGCGGCGAGTTGCTTTTGGGTGATATCTACACATGTTCGGTCGAAAATATATTGCCTGGTATCGACGCTGCGTTCGTCAACCTGGGCAAAGATAAAATGGGTTTCCTGCATGCAAACGACATTCCTGGGCAAGGTACTCTTAAAGAGCGTTTGGTTCCCAAACAAAAATTGCTTGTACAAATCACTAAGGAACCAACCGGTCACAAAGGTCCACGTGTGTCGACCGCTATAAGTCTTCCAGGGCGCTTTTTAGTGTTGGTGCCAGAAGAGCGCGGTGTATCTATTTCTCGTCGCATCAGCGACTCAAGAGAGCGCGCTCGTTTGAAGTCTGTAGTCAATCTCATTAAGCCTCCAGGCGTTGGAGTAATAATCAGAACCGAAGCCAAAGGTCAGGGAGACGACGAGTTGTACGAAGATTTCGAACAGCTCTGGGATACATGGCAAACTATCGTATCTGAAGCCGAAGCTTCGATAGGACCCTTGCTCATATACAGAGACCAGGACTTGCTTTATCGCGTCATGCGCGATGCTTATTCGCAAGACGTAAACGAAATTGTCGTCGACTCGGCTGATGGTCAAAAACGTGCCACCGATTATTTGCAAGGATGGGCTAACAAAAACACCAAAGTCGTTTTACACACTGACGAAACTCCGCTCTTGATTAACAAAGGCGTTGACAAAGAAATCGAAGCTGCCCTGTCGGATCGTGCTGAATTGCCTTCGGGTGGTCATTTAAACATTCAGCCCACAGAAGCTCTTACCGTTATTGACGTTAACTCTGGTCGTTTCACCAGTTCGCGTACCCAGGCAGAAACTGTACGTAGAACCAATATGGAAGCGGCTCAAGAAATCCCAAGACAATTGCGCATGCGCAATATTGGTGGCATGGTAATTGTAGACTTTATCGATATGGAAAGTCGTCGCGATCAGCAACAAGTGCTCGAGATGTTCGAGCGTGCTCTTGAAGAAGACCGCGCCAAGCCACAAATCGGACAACTTTCAGATCTTGGTCTGGTTGAACTCACTCGTCGTCGCCAAGGACAGAGCTTGCGCGAGTTATTCACTGCCAAGTGCAATCACTGTCACGGTCAGGGTGCAATTCCTGACCTGGAAATTGGACACTCTGAGTATCGTCGCGTTATTACAGTAAGAACTCCAGAAGAATCTGGTTCGCGCTCAATGAGAGACAGAAATCGAAACCTGAAAGCTGTTTCTGCACTTGGTGGTCGTATTAGACCCACTATGGCAGCACCGACTGAAGTAGAAATTGAGAACGAAGTCGAGCAAGAAGTCGAAAACGAAATCGAACAAAATAACGAGGATATTCCAGAAGAAATCCTGGCTCAAATGCCCGAAGATTTTGTTGGCGGAGATAAATCTGTAAATGCCAATATGATTGACGAAGGCGATGAAAGCGACGAAGAATCAGACAACGAAGAAGTCCAGGTTCATCCAAACCTTGGTGATCACGAAGAGCATTCAGAATCTCCAGCAGCATTTGAAGAAGAGCCAGTTCAGCTGCAATTGGACAAGCCGGTGGACCTCGATGCTTTCAGTTTCGTCAACGACGATGAAGATGATGATTCAGAAAGTGAAGTCACCAGAGTACAGGACCAGTCTTCTGAAAACGATGATGACGACGATGATTTGGACGCCGTAATCACATCCGAGCCTGAAGAAGAGATTCAATCTAATCATAAAGTAGTCGAAACTATTACCGGAGTCTTTCGATTGAAACGTCAGGAAGACGAGGAAGAAAACTCAGCGCATTCGCATAATCCGCCAATTCCCCGCCCAAACTTCATTCTTGAATCCAGACCAAGTCTGGAACACGATCAGATGAGCGGTATCGGCACTATGACTGAAGCTCAAAGCGAATCTAACGAAGAAGAATAAGCGTCGCTCTTAAGAGGAATGACACCAGCTGCGGAGCTAAAATTCTTTGCGGTTTTTGCGCGACATACTCAAGCTATAGCCAAAGCGCACTGCGTTTGAGTGCATCTCGTTTGGCAAAATACTCACTGCAAGCTGAGGATCGGGGTCGCTTCCCACCAGCTGATAAAGGAAGTTTATGTCTTCGTTGAATTCTTGGGTTTCAACGTAAAATGCGCCACGGTATTTGCCTTCGTAAATGTATCCAAGACAAAGACCAGTTGTTAACTGAGCTGCTATGGTCGCGATTCCGCCTTGTTTTGAGAACCAGTCGAGAATAAATTCCAGATACTGAGTGGGAGTCAAATTCGGTTGTGGCTGAACTGGATAACCCAAAAATGTGGAAGACATGGAAAGTGAGATGTCTAAAGGCAGATCGTAAAGAGTCACGACCGTATCTGGACATTCTAAATCGGCAAGCATTGCTTGCAAGGCAACTTCGGTCGGCTTGTCGGTGGGGTCAGATTTTGAACCGTAAATGCAGCCAACCGCGCGTCCTTTGTATAAAAGCATCGCTGCGCGCGAAAGACGACTTTCGCACACTGCTTTGACGCAGCCAGTTCGCATACCTCCTTCGAGGTCTGTAATGAGCCATTCAACGTCATAATCGCCAATGCGCAAGGTTTGCATATTGCCGTTGCCATTGACTGGCGGCATAATCAAATCGATTGCGCGTTGCAGACGAAAGCGTCTGACTGTTTGACCGCTGTCATAATTGGCGTAAGCTTGCTCTTCGTGAGATGCGCCCCAGCCGCTTTGGTAGTTGGGATCTGGTTGGGCTTGATTGTCCACTGGAAACTGACCTTGACCCTGTGGCGACGCCCATTGAGTGGGCGAATCTTCGCCGCTCATAGCCTGTGCTTGCCAGTCAATTTTTTGTGGTACTTGAAGCGTCGTGGAAGATTGCTGAGTGGCGAATCGCTCGGAAAAAATCAGGCCTTTGACGCCTTTTGTCTTATATACAAGCAGAACTTCCTGCCCGGGTTGATAAGGCATTTGTGACTCGACATAACCTGGAAAATTGTCTTTCACGACCACGACGGCGTAACCGCCTTGCTCAGCCTTGACAATTTTGCAGACTACGTTTTGTCCAGCTTTATAACCCCCCATATTCCAGGGGTTAATCTTAGCCATCCGCTTCTTCCGTTTCCCTGCCTAACCCTAAATTTCTAGACATATAATTCCAGAAAATCCTCAAGATCTATATTACCTAAAAATTTGATATTTAATCTCTAGGTAACTATAAAAGTCATTTTCCACGCCACAGACCTGAGATTTTTTCAAACAATCCATTCAGATAATTCTTATTCTTAGAAGTTGAACCGTTATCGGAACAGCATCCGCCCTGGCTGGTCTGTGTGTTCGATGGGGCACAGGAAGAGCAACCACCGCCTGAACTACAGCCGCCACCAGAAGGCATGGGGTCATTCCAAGTGTTGCAACGGGGACACTTAATCGAGGCTTGACTACTCGTTGCGACAAGCGAATACTGACATTTTTGGCAATTTCTGGTGCTCATTGCTTTGAACTCACTTTGATTTGCAAGGCTAATTCTCGACCTATAGCTATTTCCAACTGATTACGACTGATGATTACCGGTCCTTTACTTATATTCTTCTGCACGGTAATTAGCGAACCCTTGCCAATACCAAAGCGCAATGCTTGTTTGTTGACAGTTTCATTAGCCATTTCAACCACTAAAAGTTCTTGGCCATCTTTTGCATCCGCTAGACTCATGCTCAAAAGAGTCATACTATGCTCCTTTTTGACATTTTGGACAAAGCCCGAAAATTTTGAACTGGGCATCAACTACTTCAAAATTGTATCTTGCTCCAATTTTCTGCCCAGCTTGCTCCAGAAAATGGTCTTCGAACTCGGTAGTCTGATTGCAACCAGTGCAGATTATGTGTTGGTGCGGTAGATCGTCCTGCTTCAGCTCGTAGTGTTTGTGACCTTCAGCAAAATCTAGTTCGCGAAGAGCTCCTAGCGACGACAATAATTTAAGAGTTCGGTAAGTGGTGGCAAGGCTAACAGCAGCTCCTCGCTCGCATAATTTGTCGTGCAATTCTTCGGCTGAGAGGTGTTCGCCGTGCGGCAATTCGGCAAAAATTTCAAGAATGGTTTGTCTTTGCGAAGTGATACGATGACCTCGTTTTCTGAGGTTGTCGACAGCTTTGTTTTGATCTTTAGAATCTTGCATTAATGCCTCGAATCAAGCCATTATTTTTGATTTTGCCAGATAGGGTTTCAAATATTCACCTGTGTAAGAGCGCGGATGCTCGCAAACAATTTCAGGTGTACCGGCCACTATAACATTACCACCCTCGAGTCCGCCTTCGGGACCAAGGTCGATAATCCAGTCGGCTTGCTTAATTACGTCAAGATTATGTTCAATAATAAGTACTGTATTTCCGGCATCCGCCAATTTGTTCAAGACTGAAAGCAATTTGTCTACATCGGCGAAAGACAGACCCGTTGTTGGCTCGTCCAGAATATAGAAGGTTTTACCCGTAGAGCGCTTGGATAATTCGGTGGCAAGCTTGACTCGCTGCGCTTCTCCGCCCGACAAAGTAGTTGCTGGCTGACCCAATTTTATGTAGTCGAGTCCAACTTCTTTCATCGTTTGCAAACGTGTGTGTGCTTTTGGAATACTAGCAAAAAAGTCTGTAGCTTCTTCGACTGTCATTTCAAGCACATCACCAATAGATTTGCCTTTAAACTTTACTTCTAAAGTTTCGCGGTTATATCGAGCACCGTTGCACACATCGCAAGTGACAAAAACAGAAGGAAGAAAATTCATTTCTATTTCGTTCATGCCTTCGCCAGAGCATGCTTCGCAACGACCGCCTTTGACGTTGAATGAGAAACGTCCAGGCAAATACCCGCGTGCTTTTGCTTCGGTAGTCATCGAAAAGACTTCGCGAATAGCGTCGAAAAGCCCGGTATAAGTAGCAGGGTTGGACCGAGGAGTGCGACCAATAGGTGATTGGTCGATGTCGATCACTTTGTCAATTGCACCAAGACCAGTGATTGTTTTGATTCCGTCTGGTTTTGGTGTGGTCCCGTGTAAGTGGTGTTTCATATACAAATGAATCAGGTCATTTACAAGGGTCGATTTACCTGATCCACTAACACCGGTTACGCAAACAAATTTGCCAAGCGGAATTGTAACTTCCACATCTTTCAAATTGTTCTTGTTCGCACCGTAAACTTTGATTCCAAGCCCGTTTCCTTCGCGGCGTTTGAGTGGAACATGAATTTTCTTGCGTCCTGAAAGATAATCGGATGTGGATGAACCTTTTACTTTTAGAATATCGTCGAATTCACCCTGTGCCACCACATTGCCACCATGAACACCAGCTCCAGGTCCGATGTCGATGACCCAATCGGCCGCGCGAATCGTGTCTTCATCGTGTTCTACGACGAGCAAAGTATTGCCTAATTCGCGCAGTCGCTTCAAAGTTTCAATCAATTTTGTATTGTCTCTCTGGTGCAACCCAATTGATGGTTCGTCTAATACGTAAAGTACTCCAGATAGACCAGAACCAATTTGAGTGGCCAGACGAATGCGCTGAGCTTCGCCTCCAGACAGCGTTCCGGCTTGACGCTCAAGAGATAAATATCCAAGTCCGACATCGACCAGGAATTTTATGCGCGATGTAATTTCAATTAAAACCTGGTGAGCAATTTTAGCATGACGTGCAGAAAGACGATTTTCCAAATCATGGAAAAATTTCTGGCAGCCGCTGATTGGAAGCTTGCAAACCTGACCGATAGAGAGTTTGTCAACTGTGACGGCCATGCTTTCTGGCTTCAAGCGACTGCCATCGCATACGGTGCAAGTACGCTGAGTCATGTACTGCTCGATATCCTGGCGGATCTTATCAGAGCTGGTTTCATCATATCGTCGTTTTAGGTTATTTATTACTCCTTCGAATGTTCGTTTGTATTCGTAAAATCCAGTACCATCAAATGCATCGTAAGCAAGTTTGATTTTTTCGCTTCCAGAGCCATATAAAAGAATCTCTTGTTGTTTTTCGGTCAGGTCGCAATAAGGTGTGGCGACTTTGAATTTATAATGTTTTGCCACCGAAGTTAGTATCTGATTGTAATAAGGATTGCCTGTTTTGGACCAGGGATAAATAGCTCCTTCGTCTAGAGACTTGCTTGGATCTGGAATCACCATAGAGGGATCTACTTCGTACGTAGAGCCAAGTCCGTGACAATCGGCACAAGCACCATAAGGGCTGTTGAAACTGAAAATACGCGGAGAAATTTCAGACAAACTGATATTGCACTTTGCGCAAGCAAATTTTTCAGAGAACAATAATGGTTCGTCATCATTGTCTAGTACATCAACCAGAACACTCGACTTGCCCCATTTTAAGCCGACTGACAATGAATCAGCCAAGCGTGATCGAATGCCTTCTTTCATCACGATCCTGTCGACCACTAATTCGATATTATGTTTTTTCTGTTTATCGAGTTCGATTTCGTCATCTAAGTGATGAACTTTTCCGTCGACTCTAACCCGCACAAAACCTTCTTGTTTCAGCTCCTGGAAAAGTTCTTTGTATTCGCCTTTTCTTCCTGAAATGAGTGGAGCTAGAATTTGTAATTTGGTGCCGTCTTTGAATTCAAGCACGTGGTCAACAATCTGGTCTATGGTTTGCGGATTGATAGTGGCGCCGCACTTGGGGCAGTGTGGAACACCCACGCGCGCGTAAAGCAAACGCAAATAGTCGTAAATTTCTGTCACCGTGCCGACGGTGGACCTTGGGTTGTGACTTGTAGCTTTCTGGTCGATTGAAATAGATGGGCTCAGTCCCTCGATAGCATCTACATCAGGTTTGTCCAGTTGACCTAGAAATTGTCTGGCATATGCCGAAAGCGATTCGACATAACGTCTTTGCCCTTCAGCAAAAATAGTGTCAAAAGCAAGCGACGATTTACCCGAACCGCTGACTCCTGTTATCACAACAAGCTTGTTGCGAGGGATTTTGATGTCTATATTTTTGAGATTGTGTTGTCTGGCGCCACGAACAACGATGCAATCGCCGTCTGGTTGACCATTTTTGGAATTTTTGCTCACTGCAATATTTCACCAATACAAGAGGATGCCGGGGCGATATGACGCCCGAATATCTAATGTTAACTTTTTGAGGGACAAGATGCACTAATTAATAAGATAAATCGGTTTTGTTCATTTTCTGCGCGGGTAGATTGCCCTAGGCGGGCTTTCTTGTGCTTGATGGGGATCCTTTGGAATGTGGCCAAAACCAAAGAAAAAAGGTAAGACAAAAAACAAACTCAACGCGATTGAACCTGAGAAAATTCCCGATGGTCCAGAGCAGATAGAGCTCTTGCGCAAAAATTCAGGAAGTAACTCAGGTGTTCATCAAGGCAGAGAAGCAAACGCTCAGCCTCGCGAAGACATAAGCGGAGTTTGGAAAGCAAGCTTGATGAAAGCTATAGCTCCTGGCACGCCTACTCAGGTTTCGACCGATTCGATTCCCAAAATGAAAATCCCGGTCAATCGTGATGTTCTTGAAGCACAGGAAAAGCAGCGACGTCAGACGATTTTCCAAGCGGTTATTCGCATAATCGACCGCATGTTCGACAATTTTCAGAACACTGCCTATGGGTTCAACCAGGTAGCCTCGGGCTCTGACCTGGAATTGACCTGGATGCGTCCTCAAGTGCGCGAAGAAAATATGGCAGCATGGCATGAAGGCCGCTCGCGTCTTTGTCAGATTTTTTCAGGAAGAATTTCGACACGATTTTGGACCATGCTCGTTCGAGGCACAGATGAAGGTATAGGCGTTTACATAATGCCAGCCGACAAAGTCTTGAGCTTTACGCCAGAGGACAAGAATTTCCTTTGCTATCTGACGATGTCACCTAATTTTGATACCGAGCGAAATCTAATTTCTTTTCTTGCAAACGGACTGCCAGTGGCAGAAGATTTGTACCCGAGTATTTTTAGAGCTTTGTTGGATGCGCTTATTCGATACGCTAATGAAGAAGCAACGCCTGGCGAAGTGTTTGATTTTGGTGAAATAGGCATTGTTCCTGAGGCTCCGCCGCCACCTAAGGAAGTGAAGGAAACTTCGGTTTCTTCAAGCTTCAATGCCGAGGTTCCTCGCACAAGCTATGCAGATGCAGTGCAGCAAATTCAAGCTCACAACAAAGCCGGACATGTTGACCAACTGATCAGCACAAGTACGAATGCACGCCCTGTTGATCCAAACGAATTTATTCGTGGTAATTCTGGTAATTTTCCAGGGTTGCAAACCGGTCAAGCTGGTCAAACCGCTGCAAGTAGCTCTGATGAGTGGAAAGGTTTCAGTTCCACTGGTACTCAAAAGCAATTCCAAACAGGGTCTCAACCCGCTTTGCAATCGCAGTCTGGCAATTGGCACACACCTCAGGGACAGCCAGTTCCTGAGCCTGTAAATCCTGCTCTCAATGCCCCAAACAGTTCTGATGGAAGTGGTGCCTGGAATTTTATTCCTAACACTGAAATTCAATCGCACCAACGAAATTCTGGAAATCAGCAAATTCCTCAGAATCCTCAGTTTCAGCAGACTCAGCCAATTCCGCAGTTTCAGCAGCCACCGCAGCCGTCACAACCCTATAGACATCCACTAGAGCAGCAAACTCCGCCTCGGCCCTTGATGTCGCATCCTACGGCTGATTCTGGCATGATGAGCGAATTTACGCTGCCGGACTTTCAACGTCCCTCGCGTGCTGAGCTTGAGCAGTTGCGTCAGGATGCAAGACCACCAATTAACCAGAGTCAAGAAATCGCTGGTGTAGCGCCTGTCTTCAAGCTCTCTGAAGAATCTTCCGCACCGGCTTTGGAGCAGGAACAATTTGAACTATTGTCCGAAAATCCCCCTGAAATGTCGGGTGATTTTGCTCCCATCACGATTGCTAACTATGAAACGCTCGAGTCGGATGAGAGTACTGAAAACACTGAGGTAGCCGAATTTAGTCAGGAGTCTGAAATAGATGAATTTGACGCAATTTCAGAGTCTTCTGATGAGCAGCCAGAAGAGGAAGTTGAGCAATTTGACCAGGAAGAGCAGTTAGAACATAGTGACGATCAGGCTCATCTGGCAGAGGACGCTATCGAGTCTGAAGAAGACTTCGATTCAGGCGAGGCAGCTAGTGAAGATCTCGAACAAATTGAACCCGCAGAAGAAGTTGAAGATTCGCTGGAAGAGCCAGAACATTCAATAGAAGAAGAGCACGAAGAAGATTCTGTCGAGTCAGAAAACATCGAAATAGAGGCAGAAGATACCGAAGAAGAAAACTTCGACGACAATCAATCAATCGAAGACGAGATAGAAGAGCTGGAGCCTGTGCAAGAAACCAGTGACGATAAAGACGATGATGACGTTCAGGCTGATGAGGACGTCGAAGCCAATCTTGAAACAGATGAAGATGAAGCTGAAGAAATAGAAGAAGAAATAGAGTCTGTCGAAGCGATAGAAGAAGTCGAAGAAGAAGACGAAGAAGAAGACGAAGAGGATGAAGTTGAAGTTGAAGAAAACAAAGACGAAGAAGATGCGGCTTTAGAAGATACTGATGACGACGATTCCGAAGAATTTGAAGAAATAGAAGAAGATGACGATGAATCTGAGTCTGCAGAGGTCTCAGAAAATGAAGAAATAGAAGAGGATTCGGTAATTGATGAGTCTACTGATTCTGTTGAAGATTCCCAAATTGAAGCTGAAACGTCAATCGCTCCAAGCGATTCCGATGATGAGAATACCGAATCTGAGTCAAAAGACTCTGAAATAGAAGGAAAGGCGCAAGATTCTCCAAAAACTGAATCGACTAAATCCACTAGTTCTGAATCGTCTTCCGATATCGGTTCAGGATCTAGCGTTGCGGATGACAAAGTAATGCCGGCATTCTCGAAGTTTCCCAGCTTGTCTGTCGTGGAAATTACGCTTGGCAAATGTCCGGATTTGTCCGATGCGCTCTCTGTTCTTTTGCCTGTGCTCGATGCTCAAATAGATGAACTTGCAGCACAAGGTGGAAAAGCTTTCACTACAAAAGACTTCAAGCGTGCAGAAGCAATTATCAAATTAACTGAGAAGCTGGAAGATTTCAAAACAGAAGCTTCAGCTATCCTAAATTTGATCGATGATGATGAAGACGAAAACGACTAAAGGTTTGCACTTAAGCTAAGGATTAATCTAGAAGATTCGATCCTTCAGTATTTTGAGGCGCAGTCTGGTCTTGGTTTTGATTTTGCGCAGGTGACTGTATCTGCATTTGACTCTGGTCGTAATATTGCATTTGCTGCTGCTGTAAATCCTGTTGGGCAGGTTTTGGAATAATGTCCATTTCAACCAGTGATTGGATTACAAAATTTGCCACATGCTGATTTGTGCTGATTGCCCAGAGACTAGCGCAAATGGCTATTATTATCACAACGAATTTGATCTCTTTAATAGGTAGTGAACCATTTTTTTCTCTAACAGTGGTCTTGTTATGATTCGGACGCTTCATTGCCTGGATAGGCGTGTGAAATGTGCTTTCTTTCGCGCTTTCTTTTGTCTCTGCTTGAGGCTGAGCTATCGCTTTTAGCTTGTTGAATGTGGAGCGAATAGTGGCAGCAATATTCATAGTCGAATTTTCAGGCGGAGCAAAATCGAGAACTTCTGAGATTGTGGTCCGCTGCTGGTTTTTGCGTGCCTGGTGCGGTGAAACAGTCGAATGTCTGTTAGCGCTTAGCGCGCGCTCCAGGTCGTGTTTCAAATCGCTCATTGTTTGATAACGCGCTTCAGGCGCTTTTTCAAGGGCTTTGAAAATAATGCGCTCAAAAACTTTGGGAATCTGATATTCAGGACACAGCTGGTCAAAAGGTAGCGGTGGCTCAGATATCTGTTTGCTCAGAGTCTCGACATAGTTTTTGCCAAGAAATGGTACTTCACCTGTGAGAGCTTCATACATCACGATTCCCAAAGAATAAATATCGGTTCGCTCGTCAGTATTTATGCCTGTTGCTTGTTCGGGGCTCATATAAATTGGACTGCCCCAGACTTCGCCCATTCGTGTCAATTTGGAAGCTTCTTCGACCAGTTTAGCGATACCGAAGTCGACGATTTTGACGTAATCTTCGGTATTGCCGAGCTTTACCAGCATGATATTGCCAGGCTTTAGATCGCGGTGGATAGCGCCGTGTTTGTGTGCGTGCTGAATTGCTGCAGCTACTTGCACAAATACATCTTGAAAGCGCTCCAATGAGAGTCTGCCGTCTTTGCGCAAAACCTGGTTTAAACTCTTGCCTTCCAGATAGTCCATTACAAAAAATGGCTGTCCGCGCCTGCTTGTTCCGTAGTCATGCACCCCGACTATGCGAGGGTGATTAAGTCTGTTCAAAACTTGTACTTCGCGCTGGAAACGTGTGACTACTGACTGGTCGGAAAGTCCGTCTGTGCGTAGCGCTTTGACTGCCACTATTTTATTTGCCTGCAAGTCTTTCGCTTTGTAGACCAGGTTCATGCCGCCTTGACCAAGCAAGGAAAGAACGTAGTAACGTTTGCTCAAAACCTGTCCAACCAGCAAATCTTGTCTGTTTGCTGGTATTTTGACTCTATAAGCTTGCGAGCCAAGAAGACCTCTATCGAGGCCTAAAGGGAGAAATTTGAGTGTTTGTTTAATCAGCATCAATAGAGCTTAATCGCGTTGCTTCCTATTCTTTTCCAGCTGATGCCGCTCCCTCTTTTTTGATGTTCCCAGAGTGAATAGCCGCCTAACAGATTAACCAAAGTACCTAATAAGTGATAGCGTTGACCAAAATCTGCATCAAACCCAGAATTGCACCAATGATGAGTCCAAAATACTCGAGTGCTTTGAGTTCGGTTTTGCAAATTTTATAGACCAGACTTTCGAGCTGCTGCGGTGAAAAGAGGTCAATTTTGCTCACGATCAAACCATGTACACCGATTGCAGGAATAGCTTGTTCAATTAGTTGTCCAAGCTCGCGCTTGAGATACGAATAAGTAAAAGCAGCAAGGTTGCGCTTTAGATTGACCAGGAAGGTTTCGGGAACTGATTCTGGATTGAAGCGCAAAATGGCAGATTGTACTGTCATCATCGCTTCATCTTGCAGTCTGCGACAGGCTTCGAGCAAATCTTCCTTGTGTTCTATCATGAACTGTCTGACGAAGTTGTTTACGTTCAATTTGAGCTTAGCTATGTTATCTAGCGGCATTGAACGCAAATCAAAGTTAGCAATTTGAATCGCTATTTGATGCTTGATACCAAATCTAGTTATAAGATCATTGATGATTTTGTGCGCTTCTTCAGGCTCTTTCTCAAGAAAATTGCGCCATTCGTAACAAACTCTTTTTATGCCAATCAATTTTGCAAGCAATCGATATGGTCCAGAAGCGTGCACATTCACTGATTCTTCCAGTGCGGCGATGTTTTGTGGACTGAGCAAAGTAATAAGTGCATTTCTGATTTTGTCAGGTGTGACAATGTTTTCCATTATGCGCGAAGCAAGCTCTGTGGCTTGGTCTAAATTGATTCGCGCAGACAAAACTATTTGATCGAAAACTTTATCGACGATTGCTGGAATTTTGGATTCTTTTCCTTGTTCGAGCGAATCGATTGTGCTTGCCACAAATGCCTGAAGAATAGTCGGACTGATTTGAGCGAGATCTTGAGCCAGTCGATGCAATTTGGTGGTATCACGAAATTCGAGTAATAAAACACGATCGAAAAATAAATCGATGGCGTTAAAAATATTTCCTTCTGTCACTAATTCTTCTGCTCTTGCCTTGATGTCCTTGGGTGTGAGCAGAGTTTCTGTGATTGTTGTGGCTACAGCTTGTGAAAGCTTGGTTTGACGCTTTGGAAAAATGCCTGGAGTAAGTGGCACTGCCACTTTGGTGCCGGGAAAATACCAGGTGTTATAAGGATGAAAAAGCATTTTGACCGCGCACCAGGTTGCAACCCAACCATGTGCACCATAGAAGAAGGGCGGCAGAACTACTTTTATCAATACAGACTCTGGCGATGCAAAAAGCGTTGCCAGATCGAAGCCGAAACTCATTGTAGATATACTTTTTCTTTGGTTTCCATTTGCTGATTATTATGACAGGCTAATACTTATTTAATAGGATTTGACATCATATAATCTGTTGGGTCTAAATGAGGTTTTTTCTTTCCTTGACCAATATTAAGAATAAGACCAAGCCTGTACTCACATTATTACTTTATTTGGCTTCTTTTGCTCCAGGTGCACTGGCGCTGGAATTGCCCTCGATAACCAAAAAACCGTTTGCAGCAGGCGATAAATTATTTGCCTGTGAGGCTTATAGCGAAGCGGCTCAGGCTTATCAAGTCTGTGTAGATCAAAATCCAGAAGATCCAAAGGCGCATTTGCGTTTAGGCAAATCGCTTGCTCGCCTGGGTCAGGAAGAATCGGCGCTCAACGAATTCTTCAAAACCCTTTTCTTGAATAATTCAGCATCCAGGATGCCCGAAGAAAATCTTGAAGCCAGAAGTGAGATATCGGCAATATTTCTGAAGCGTGGCGACTACGATGAAGCTGGCGGTCAGCTGCGTCAGATTCTTGCTCTTCGTCCGCAAGACAAAGAGGTACGCGGAAACTATGCACTTTGTTTGCAAAATTGCGGGTTTCTAGATGCTGCAATCGAGCAGTTCAATTTGTTATTGCGTCAAGAACCAAAGAATGTCACGGTTTTGTATAACCTTGGAACTGTTTATCTGAAAAAAACAGACAGTCAAAATGCCAAAACTTGCTTTATGAAAGTAGTTGGCATCGAGCCCAAAAATGATCTAGCTTTCATCGGGCTTGCTCGCGCGTACCTATTAGAGAAACAAGTCAAGCAAGCAATCGCGGTGCTTACAAAAATTGTGGAGCGCTCTCCTTCTAACTATTTTGCTAATCTAGCTCTGGCAGACGCCTATAAACAAGCCGGTTCGGAAGATATTGCAATTGAATATTATCGTAAGGCTATCGCCTTAAATCCCAAAGATCCTGCTTCTAAAGCTGCTCTTCTTTCAATTATCGAAAAGTCGAATACAAAATCGTTGGTTCAAAATTCAAAGGTAGAAATAAAATGAACAAAAACCAAAGTACTGACAAATTGTTGCTAAGCCTTGCTGCAAGTGCTTTTGCAGGAATTTTCGCTCTTGCTCAACCTGTAAGTGCAGCAGATTCGCCTAGCGCAAGTGGACTTGCAAAAGACGACGAAGAGCATATCGAGCGCACTATACTTAGATATAAATCGGCTGTGGAAGTCAATCCTAATAAATCCGAAATAAGAGTAAAATTGGGACAGGCGTATTTGTTGTCCGGAAATTTACCGCTGGCACTTGAGCAATTCAAGGCTGCAACTAAGATTTCGCCAACCGAGTCAGAACCATATGTGTATATCTCGCGCATATACCTGAAGCAAGGAAAAGATGCTGACGCGCTGAAAGCCTTGTTGGATGGGCGTGATCGCAATCCTAACGATGCCAACATAAATTACAGAATAGGCCAGTTGTATATGCGCATCGGAAAAATCGAAGATTCTATAAAGTATTATCGAGATGCAATTAAATTAAACAAAAATCACGGAGATGCTCATCGTGAGTTAGGTGCAGCGCTTGGTCTCAAAGGTGATAATGAGGGGCAATTGAGCGAATTGAATAAAGCGCTTGAGATTAATGCCAATGATGCAAATGCATACTTCTATCAGGGATCGGCATATTTAGCGCTCGGAAAAATGAATGACGCTGAGATTTCGCTAAAAAAATGTATTGAACTCGACGATAAAAATGGCGATGCATACAGGCTTTTAGCCGGTATTCAGGCTGGTGGCGGACACTTTCAAGAAGCACTTGGATATGCCGACAAGGCTGTCGCAATTGATCCAGCAAATAAGGCTTTCCTCAAGACCCAAGCTTTGATCAAGAAAAAAGCGACCGAACAGCATTAAGAAGTTAGAACAATATAATTGGGCTAAAAGCGCAGCCCTTTTAGATTTGTGGGGTAGTCAAGAAATCCTGAATATTTTTGGCTTTCGCTCTTTTCAACTATCATTAAGCTTTTAAAAAGCTTAAAAACATAAGCATCTAGCTTACTTGCAAACCGTCGCACTAAGTTCTACCATTTAACGAACTAGGACATATACAAAAGCGGGCACGCGCATGGGTGAGAACCCAATTTTATTGCGTTACACTGCATCCCTAATAGTTGTCCGGTGATACATAGAGTAGATACTACGAGGGTAGATGCCGTGCTTGAGCAAGCTGCAAAAAAAGAATCGGTGAAGAATTTGGAACTGAAAGCAAATATAAAAGTTGTAGGTGTCGGCGGAGCCGGATCCAATGCAGTCAATAGAATGATTGCTGCAGGATTGAATAACGTCGAATTTTGGACATGTAATACTGATGCTCAAGCTCTTGAGCATTCAGCAGCAAAGAATCGTTTGCAAATCGGCGCCAAACTGACCAGAGGTCTTGGTGCTGGCGGAAATCCACAAGTTGGAACTAAGGCTGCTGAAGAAAGCCGCGAAGAAATTGCCGAAGCACTTAAAGGTGCCGACATGGTTTTCATCGCTGCTGGTATGGGGGGTGGTACCGGCACCGGTGCTGCACCAATCGTAGCTGAAATTGCCAAAGAGCAAGGTGCCCTTACAGTAGGTGTGGTATCACGTCCCTTCTTGTTTGAAGGTCGTCGCAGAGCCAACCAAGCTGAAAACGGCATCGGCGAAGTAAAATCAAAAGTAGATACTTTGATTGTTATCCCCAACCAGAGACTCTTAGAAGTTGTAGACCACAGAGCTTCGATGCAAGAAGCTTTTGTCGAAGCTGACAAAGTGTTGATGCAAGGTGTACAAGGTATCTCCGATATCATCACTGTACCTGGGTTAATCAACGTAGACTTTGCAGACGTCAAAGCTGTAATGCAAACAGCAGGCTCCGCCTTGATGGGTGTTGGTCGCTCGTCTGGCGAAGGCAGAGCTGTTGAAGCTGCACGCAATGCAATCAATAGCCCATTGCTCGAAAGCACAATCGAAGGCGCATCTGGTGTCATTTTCAGTGTCACCGGCGGCTCCGACCTGACACTGCACGAAGTACAGGAAGCAGCAAACGTCATTTACGAAGCTGTTTCGGAAGACGCCAATATCATATTTGGTGCTGTACTCGACGACAGACTGCAGGGTGAAGTGTTGATTACAGTAATTGCAACCGGATTCGATATGGCTGTAATTTCTGGTCAACAGGTCGCTCAAACTCAAAGACCTGTAGTCAACGCTACAGGAACTGATATTCGCAACCCCTATCAAAGAAGAACAACTCAGGTTTCGCAAGAAATGCCGAAACCCGTTCTAGCAGGTGGCGGCGGTGTTTCCAACACCAGCGAAGACATGCAGAAAGTCGCAAGCGACATCCTCGATATTCCAGAGTTTTTGAAAACAAGAAAATAATTCTGTGAATCTTGTAAGTAATTACGGTACATTGCCCTTGTCCTTAACGGATGAGGGCAATTTGCTTTTGTTAGACCAGCGCAAACTGCCATACAAAACAGAGTATTTTGATGCGACTAGCTTTGAAGATGTCTGTATTGCAATTAAAGATATGATTGTTCGCGGAGCCCCATCCATAGGGTGTGTCGCAGCTTTTGGTCTTGCAATGGAAAGTGTGCGTTTGGCTGCAAAACACAATCAAAAAGGAGAATTTTTACTTGCTTTGGATCAAGCTTGTCTTGTTCTACAAGCAACGAGACCGACAGCAGTCAATTTGATGAATGCCACCAATGTCATCAAAGACAAAGCACATTCACTAGATTTAGAAGACACAAATGGAATTGCAAAACAGCTTATGCTTGAAGCAAAAAGCTATATGCAAGAAAGTATCGAAGTTAATAAAAAGCTTTCCGATTATGGCGTGGAGCTTGTGCCTCAAAAAGCTTCGATCCTAACTCATTGCAATGCAGGTTCTATTGCAGCTTGCGGTTGGGGCACTGCACTTGGTGTCATGCGTTCAGCTCAATTAGCTGGCAAAAATATTCAAGCATTCGTCGGTGAAACAAGACCTCGTCAGCAAGGCGCACGCCTTACCATGTGGGAACTGGCTCAGGATAATATTCCGGCAACTCTAATATGCGACACAATGACCGGTCATTTCATGAAAGAAAAGTCGATCGACATGATAGTGGTCGGAGCAGATAGAATCGCTCGCAATGGTGACACAGCAAACAAAATAGGCACCTATAACTTGGCAGTTCTTGCAAAGCATCACAATATTCCGTTCTATGTAGCCGCCCCACTTTCTACTTTTGATCCCGAGCTTGCATCGGGCGATTTGATTCCAATTGAAATGCGCAATCAGGTCGAAGTCACTCATATTGCGGATCTGGAGCACGAAGTAGGGGTGACAATCGAAAACGCAAAAGCACATAATCCGGCTTTTGATGTGACTCCGGCAAATTTGATTCACGCTTTTATCACCGAGGCCGGAATATTGAAACCAGACTTCAAGCGAAGTATTTCTGGCGTATTTGAAAAGCTACAAACGGCAAGATAAGTGCTATTGTGCAAATCAAAGCGTCGTAATACATGATGCTTCGAGCCAGATACAGCATCTGTAAAGTAATCAAAGAAAGACTGCCTGCATAAATGCAAGCTGCCAGAGCGATTGCATCAAATCTGAAAATTCTATTCAAACAAAACCAGCTAATGTGCAGACTGATATAACTGAGAGCAAAAATAAGTATGCAATCGTGACTTTGTCTGACCATCAGTGCAAAAACAAGACTGGTGAAAGCAAATAGGGCCGTTTGATGTGCAGGCTTGCAAACAAAACAGTCGAATAATTTGCGCGTCAACTCTAGAGTTGGGACAGCATAGAGAGTATTGAAGAGAGTAAAGCAGATGGCAAGCAAAGCCGGATTGTTTGCGTGTGCATAGAACGTAATGAAATCGAACTGTTCAAGCGAAACTTGGTTGCTTAAAGAGTCGACAAAATAACTGTAAACGCATGCAAGAATCATGAAAATAAATGCCAGGCAATATCCAGTACTTATCGATGAAATCTGATTATTTTCCAGTCTGAATTGTTTGTACGTATCTGGAGTGAGCGAAATAAGCGCTCCTAATAGTGTCAGGGCAAAAATGCATGTGGGAAGCTGGTCTAGAATTTCCTGTATGTATGCGAGGGTGAACGGTGTTCCGGTCGAATAATAAGATATAAGGTAATCTGCTTTTTGTGCCGCGCAAGTAACATAGAGTACTCCTGCAATCGAGACATATTTGACTGCCCAGAGAAAATGGAAATTACCCGTGTGCGGCACACGCAGAAGCCAGAACAGTGTCAAAGCACAAATCATTGATAAGAGTGCGAAAAAAAGAGAATATCCAATAGCCCTTCTGCTCGTAAATTCTTGATACTTCCAATTCCATTTGTCTGGAATTTCCCAGCTTCTATAAAAATCGCTTACTGTATCTCCAATTACACTGCATCCAATCATCAGTTTTGTATCCGAAGTACCAGCTAGAGTCGATTCCCATTGCGTAGTAATGTCGCGTCTATTTTCGCGCTCAATGATTTTGCGTCCTACCAGTTTGAGAGGGAATAAATCCTGGTGATAGGTTTGTAGAAATTTTTCGATTTTTGCAATTGCATCTTTCTCGCTTAGAGTGGCACCTTTGTCTTTGTCTGCAAGAGTGAGATTGAAAAATGAAAGTCTTTTTCTGCAAGCATCCACACCGACAGACATTTCTTTGATCTGGTCTTCGCTTGAATATCTAACCAACCAGGTTAGGGGTGCAAAGTAATGGTCGAAGATTTTGTGGAATCTGTTTTTGCCAAGCTTGTCTTGTAAACATTGACAGATTGAATTATCGACTTCTGAATTTAGACGCGAAAAGGTGAGATTTAGTCTGGGGTCTTTTAAATTGTTTTCTTTCAGATAGTTCTCTGCAATCGCTACTGCTTCTTCTCTTGTTGTTTGCAAGCTCAGCTTTGCTGGATTTATAGTGAATAAAATCAATTGACCGAATCCAAATAGAATTAATCCAAAAATGATCAACTGTTTTTGATAACGTACCGATAACGGTTGAACTTTTGTTGTTGTCTCTATTAACTTTTCTTGAGATTCGGGTGGCACAGAATCTAATGATGAATTTTCAATTTCAGATATTTCTTTCGATGACCATTTTTTACTTAAAACGAACAAAATAAAAGGTGGCGTAATCGCAAAAAAGCCAGATAAAAATAGCTGCCAGTCGTGTGCTCTAAAAAGTTCGGGGTTAAAAGCGTCGAAGAGATAATGAGCCACAAGCATCGGCAAAAGTCCGAAGTTCTTGAAAAAGATTCCACCCATAAAGCCTGCGACAGTCAGCTCTACAACTCGCGCCCAGACTGGAGAGGCGGGATAAGTGGTATGTCCCAGTGACCATAAAAATGCCTGGAGAAAATTTGCCAGCCAGAAATTGCGACAAAGCTTTTGCAGAACCAATAGCGAAATTATTCTATAAACAATTTCTTCTTGAAATGATGCAGAAGAACCAATGAACATCAAATCAAAACAGGGGATATAAGACCCATAAACTTCGGGACGATTAGTACCAAGTGGATTACTTACTCCAATAAATGATCCCAGCCAGAAATAAAGATTTTGCCAGCCTTGCCAGATACCGCAAATAGCAATACCTGCAAGGATTTTATTGGCATAACCTTTTTCTTGAATGCCTTGTTTATTCAATATCTTGTTGATGTCGAACGTTTGATTGCTTAGCTTGCGATAGACTGTTTCGCCGCAAACAAAAATCGGCAAATATACAACTGCTTCAATAAAGATTTTGGCGAGCAGTTGCAAAACGATTGATAGATAAAAAACGAATTCTTGATTATTGGTCGAGTAATAATGTAAGTAGACCGGTAAATTTACTAGAGTCGATAAACTAGAACAAATCGCAACTAGAATGGATGCTCGAATAGCCAGACTCCATCTTGCTTTTCTACTTAATATAAGTTGTGCAAAATAAATTACCGAGCCAGCAAAGACTATAAAGAAAAATATGTGAGAAATAGTGTTGAGAATTTTGTTATAGCTTTGCATACCTCTGAATTTCAGATGCCAGCTGTCAGGCGTGTGCAGATAACTTTCAAAATTAGTAATCAAATTTCCGCTGAGAGTAAAAATTAACCTGAGCTCTGAACCTTTTAAGTCGGGATGTTTACTCTGGAATGTGTATGCAAGGTCATTGTGAGCAGTTCGTTTTTCCTTTTGGAACGAAAGCAATTTGTAGTCATTAAGCTTTAAATCTGTTTCTTTAGAGAGAAATTCTTCAATTATTTTGCTGCCCTCACCTTGAGAAATATCAGGAAGAGGCTGGTCATTAGCGATTGTGCGAGTAAGCGAACACAATTTTCCATCTGGTGTTCGGTTCGCTCTGAATTCTTCAAGTTGAGATGGAGAGCACAGGCGAGTCTGCCAGTAAAAGCAGGGAATTTGTTTTTTGATTAAAGAATCGGCTTCTTTGGGACCAAAATTGTGCTGTAAATAAAGCAAGACACTGTTATTGACTTGAAAAACGGTTGTTTCAAATTTGGTATGTTGCTTGAAACCGATTGATTGCGCCAGATTTTTGTTTTGAATTTGAATTTCGTGGCGCGGGATTTTAAATTGCATTGATGTGCCAGGGAAGGCATTTTCGTAGTTGAAAACGTACAAAATAAAACCAAGCGCAGAAAGCAAGCAAAGCCAGAGCGGTAACGGATTTTTTTGAACGATTGGGGCGTTGTCAATGTCTGGCATTCAAGGGACCCTTCGAGCTTGCTAGTTTTTTAAGCAATTCTAATAATTTTAAAGGGCAATCCTATTCAATGGAATCAGTGAGACAATATTTTCTTCGGGTGTATATTTTGGATATATCGTCGTTTTGGGGAGTTAAAAATATGGTCACAACCATTCAAGTTCCTAGAGTTGAAGCCACTCGAGAAAATACTGCCGAGTACGGTTTGATGATCTCTGAGGAAGTTCCAAACGCTGGTCTTACCATCCCCTTTTACAAAGGCTCGGTAGAAGAGGGAATGAATCTTCCTTTCGAATGTACTGGTTCGGCAGTTATTCGTACTGCACGCATTAGCAAACGCGCACCCGAGGTAACCTGGCTCGAGCGTCACATGAATATGACCCAATTGTTTATCGGTCTTGGCAGTCAGCCTTTTGCCATGATTTTGTGCAAACCTAACCACGACGAAAACAAAAAACTTCCCGACCTTGACACTGCAAGATGTTTTGTATTTCCAGCTGGACATGGAATCATGATTCACAAAGGTACCTGGCATGATTTTCCGCTGAGCGTTGGTAATCCTGTCACTGTGCTTACGGCTAATTCTCCAGAAGTTGTTGAGGCGCTTGCAAGCATGGGTGAGCCAAAAGAGATGGATCATGGTGATGTCTACAAAATAGACATACAAAAACACACCGGCACGGTATTGCTCTCACCTGTTTAAGGTCAGGCCATGGAAATTAAAGCCTTCAAGATTCTGACCAAAAGCCCTTCTGACCTGAGCGGACTTGCGGCACTTGTTGATTCTGGAAAAATAAATCCAGAAGAAGTTGTATGCATCATAGGCAAAACAGAAGGCAACGGCGGAAGAAATGATTTTACTCGTGACCTTGCGATGTTAGCTTTTGAAGACTATTTTGGCTCTAAGCTTAAAATCGGCAGAAAAGAGGTGACTGACAGGATAATATTCTCGCTGTCGGGAGGCTGTGAAGGTGTAGTCAGTC
This sequence comes from uncultured Candidatus Obscuribacterales bacterium, assembly GCA_964572515.1. Taxonomy (GTDB): domain Bacteria; phylum Cyanobacteriota; class Vampirovibrionia; order Obscuribacterales; family Obscuribacteraceae; genus Aved-18. Next base: position 48,585 of record CAZNEW010000005.1, read on the forward strand.
CTCATATTGTGGTCTACACAAAATGCGGGTCTCAAAGCAATATTCCATCTCCAGAAAAAAGATTGGCTCTGGGTATTGGCTTTACGCGCGAGTTTAAGCCAGAAGAAATCGGTCGCATGGCGCAGGTGGAAGAGACTGCGCGAGTGATCAATGAAATTATTGATCAATTGCAAATCGATTCTCCAAGAGACGTACACCTAATTCAAATGAAAGGTGCAATTCCCAGTTTTACTTTCGAAGAAGGCGAAGCTGCGCGTAGAGCGGGCAAGCCGATGCGCTCAGACATGGTCTATTCGCGTGGCGCTTCTGCGCTTGCAGCAGCTGTTGCCCTTGGCGAAGTAGATAAAAATAGCTTGTGTGATGATTCGATCTGTTTTGACTTTGAAAAGTATTCATCTACCGCGTCATGCTCTGCCAAGCCAGGTCTTGGACGAACCGAAATAATGGTGCTTGGAAATAGTTCTTACTGGAACGGCGATTTAAAAATAAACAGCTCTATTTTGCGCGATATGTTAGATATCGAGTCTATTCAACAAACGTTAGATGGGCTTGGTTTCATCCTGGTGAATGGTCATCTAAAGGAAGACGATTTATCCAGATTAGTAGGCGTATATGCCAAGTCAGAGGCGGATCCAAGAGGCGTCGTGCGTGGAAAACGTCATACCATGCTTCAAGATGACGACATTAGCGATACACGTTATTCAAGATGTGTTCTTTCTTCGGTTCTAGCTGCCATCACAGGCGATACTGCCGTGTATGTAAGCACCCGCTCTGAGCATCATGGTCCTCAGGGTGGAGGAACGCTTGCAATAGTTGCACAAATTACAAAGGTCTAAAATCTAAGCGAGGTTTTTGCATGGCGATGGTTTTGCAAAATAAAACAAGTCACAGACATAAAACCATTACGGTCGAACCGGGAATTGACTTGTCCTGTCATATATATGGTGATGGCGACGAGTTGATTGTTTTTCTGCATGCAGTTGGTGGTGACCACGAAAGCTTTTCTTGCCAGATAGAAGAATTATCTAAATCAGGTCTTTATACCATTCTTGCATTTGATATGCGCGGTCATGGCGAATCGAAAATTGATTTGCAAATGAAACAGGAAAGAATTTCAATAACAAACTTCGCCCTTGATGTAAGTCGATTGATAACCGAACTTGGATTTGAAAAGGCTCATCTGATAGGCTCTTCGATGGGCGGTGTGGTGGCGCTTGAAACATTTCGTTTGAGACCAGATCAAGTACAGTCTATTGCTATGGCTAATTCATGGTGTCATGTAGAAAATGCATCAGAGCGAATTAGTTTCATCGAAAATCAGCTCGCTGAAAAAACTATGCAAGAAAGTGCTTCAGAACTCGTTCCTGGTCTCTTTGCTAAGGATACACACAAAGAATTTGTGCAAGCAGGTGTTCGTGCTGAAGGGGCAAAAAACAAAGAAGTTTTTCTTGCTTCCTGGCGCTCGATGTTTCAGGTCGATTTTCGCGATTTAATTAAAGATATTAGTTGTCCTCTTCTATTAATTGGAGGCGCTCACGATCCGGTTACTCCGATTTCTTTGCTTCAAGAAATTCATCGAAGACATGCTTTGAGCCGTCTGGTCGAACTGCCTGATGCTGCTCACTTCTCGCATCTGGATTGTCCAATCGAATTCAACAAACATCTGAAAATTCATTTGCGTAAAGCTCAATATAAAACTCGCATCATTACCGAAAATAAGAAAATTGATTTGAGCGCAAATACAGTAGCCGACGGTTTGATGTCGATCTTAAATCAGCGTGGGGTGGATTATTTCTTTTCCAATTCAGGAACAGATTTCACTCCTATTGCAGATGCTCTGGCTCGATACAGTAAAGACCCCGATTTTAAGCTGAAAACAGTTGTAGCACCTCATGAAAACACGGCTATTGCAATGGCTCACGGTCATTATTTGATTTCGGGGCATCCGCAGGTGACAATGGCTCACGTTAGCGTTGGCACCGCCAATATGGGGCTTGGAATCATTAATGCAAGCCGCTCGCGCATACCTGTCGTGGTGCTAGCAGGCAAAACTCCATGGTATGACTATGGAATTGAAGGATGCCGAACTAATTTCGTGCAGTGGGGTCAAGACACTTTCGATCAAGCTGGTTATTTTCGCGAATATACAAAATGGGATTATGAGCTCAAGGGACCGCATCATCTAGAAACTGTCGTGGATAGAGCGATGGCGGTGGCAACTTCAGATCCGCAAGGTCCTGTATATATGACTTTGCCTAAAGAAGCGCTTTGTATGACAATTGATCAAAAAATTACAATCAATGAAAAATCCAGGCAAAAGCCGTCAGTTTCAAATTCTGAGTATAGAAATAAAGAAATTCTTGAAGCTGCACATCTTATTTCAAAAGCTGAAAAGCCACTTTTGATCACAGCCGAACTTGGTCGATATAAATCAGCCGTAGAAGCGCTGGTTGAATTTAGCAATCACTTTGCGATTGGTGTAATCGAGCATGGCAAGCACAATTTTTTCAATTTTCCAACTGATCATCCGATGCATTTAGGATTCAATCCGCTTCCTCATATCAAAGATGCAGACTTGATTATCGTAGCTGAAAGCCATGTTCCGTGGATTCCTGATTTTGGATCGATAAGTGATTCGTGCAAAGTAATTCAGTTGGGTATTGATCCACTGTGTCAAAACCTGCCGATGCGCTCTTTTCCCATGGATATAAATTTGTCGGGAAATGTTGGGCGAGTTTTGACTAATTTGCATGCGGCTTTGCTCAGTCTAAATGCGCATGAAGACAATAAAGTCGAAGCTCGTCGAAAATCATATGCTGAAATTCATAAGCTGGTTTATGATAGTGCATATGCAAATGCGGCAGCTGATGCTGGTTTGGAGCATATAACCAAAAATTATATTTCTTACTGTATTGGTCAAGCTATAGACGACGATGTCGTAATTTTCAATGAATACAATCTAGAGCCGACTCTTGTACCTCGAAGACAAACGATGAGCTGGTTTGAAAATTCGATTGCAAGTGGACTTGGATGGTCGCTTGGAGCCGCTCTTGGTGCACAGCTTGCATGTCCCGATCAGGTGATGATGGTGACACTGGGTGATGGCTCCTATATGTTCAACACTCCAATGTCGGCTCATTATGTTGCAGGTGCCTACAAATTGCCTATTGTTATTGTAGTTTTCAATGACAGTGGCTGGTCTACGATCAAGAAGTCTTATGATGGCGCTTCTCCGGGCAACTGGGCAAATATAAATGACTATAGTGAGCTATGGAATTTTAAACTGCAGGTGAGCTTTGAAAAATTGGCCGAATCTTGCAATGGTGTTGGTATTCGAGTAGAGAAACCAAAAGATTTGCCAGAAGCAATAAAGGAGGCAATTAAAATTGCCCGACGTGATAAAAAACATGTTCTGGTCAATGCAATTTGTGCGCGCGACTACTAAAATACAAGTATGACAAAACGAAAAGTATCTTTTAAACCATTACTTTTACTGGCGGTGATTTCAAGTTTTTCGCCTGCTTTTGCACTGGAAGAAAGCAATAAAAGCGACAAATTAAATCCAAACGGTCCGCTTATTTATACTTCCAAAGATAAGCAAGAGACGTTAGCCAAGCTCAATATGAGCGCGTTGAAACGGCTTGATTTCAGAGTGGAAGGCGCTTCTTGCGCCATTTGTCTTGGGCGCATCAGAAAGCGCCTGGAAGCAACTAAAGGCATAGCCAAAGTGGCTGTATCTATTCAAAAGCCCTACGGCGTGGCTGTTATTTACGATTCGACCAGAACCGAAAAAGACAAAATTTTTCAGGCTGGGCTAAAAGGCGAGAAAGAGAAAGTGGTTTTTCTTGATGACCAGGAAGAAAAACTCGACAAAATGCCTTTTATCCTTATTCCTAAGTTCAATAGTCTGGTTAAAAACTAAGATTTTTTAGTACTTCAGTTTGACAATTTCCCTACCACAGGCTCAGTCGCGGTGGCAGCAAATTCTTGCGTGGAAACGCCAAACATAGGAATTTGTACGGGAAAGGTGAATGTGGCATTGGTTACAACCGTCACAGTCTCATCGCTATAAGCTGTGACATTGACACTGTTAATTTTCAAAACTGGCGATGAGAAGTTGACTTTGACTTGATTAACTGATGTTTGAGCGGCGGCTTGATCTACTTCTTCAGCAGCTGCACGTGCGCAGTCTTTAGCCAAAGCGTCATTCGCGGTTTGAGCCATAACCATTGCGATTACGTCGATTAGAAACAAAACTACAGGCACGAAAATGAACAATCCCACGATAGTCTCGATAAGAGCTTGTCCTTTTTTTCGTTTGAGCCTCATTTAAATACGCCCTCTAGATAATTCCACGTTCTTCAATTGGGCGCTCGCCTTTGAATGTAAAAGGATATGGTCCCAGAGGCACAAATGGTATCTGTACAAAGGGCTGGATTTCGACAACAGTTGTGACTCGAACAACGTCGTCACCAGGTTTTCCGTTAATATCGGCACGAGTGGCGGTATTCGAGACAATTCGCGCTCCAGTGAACTTCGCCAGTCCAGAAGCTTTCCAGGCGTCTTCTTGATTCTTCAACGCAAGCGGCATTTCGTCTGAACGCACTACTGCAGAAGCGCGAGTGCACATATGATTCAAAAACCAGCCGCAACCTACTCCCATTCCCATGTAAATCAGCGCTGCAAGCGGAAAGAGCACTACAACAAGCAAAATGAAAAGTGCCGGTCCCAGCTCAGTAATCTGGTTGCCATTTTTTCTGCGTCGGTATTTAAAAAAACTGCTTGCCATGGTGAGCCTCTGACTGAAAATTTTGCCCGCTTATCGATTGTTATCGTGGATAGTGGGATAATTTGCGTAACTCTAAGTTTTGTTCCCTAGAGGGAGCTATGGACTATCAACCTAAATAAAGCTTAACAATTACTATCTTAGCAGTTCGCTCCTAATGTTCAGGAAAAAATGAAAAAACAAATTTGGATATCCGCTACTTGCGCACTCTATTTATCAGTCAATTGTCAAAGTTCGTGGTTAGCTCAGGTTTCAACCGACCTGATCAAAAAGGCTCAAGCTGAAATACAGGACAGCAAGCTCACCGAAAAAACACTCATGCAGCTGCAAGAGGCAGTGCAGAAAAACGAGCGTGATGCAGATGCTCACCTATATCTGGGGTTGATGCTTGAGCGCATGGGGCTAAAAGATGAGGCTTATGCTCAGTATGCTCTAGCGGTCAAATACGGTCCGCAAAGTCCCGACTCACTGGTTGCTCTGGTCAAGAAAGAAATCAAACAAGGGCATATTCCTTCTGCCATTCAGATGCTCAGAAGCGGTCTCGATAAGTTTCCCAATAATCCAGAGATGCTTTTGATCGTGGGCGATTATCTGATTCAAAACAAACAAATGGATGAAGCAAGAACCGTTCTCGAGACTGCTTTTAAGGTCAAGCCAGACATTTTCGGTCTGCCTACATCGCTTGCCCAGATTTACTTGAACGGGCACCAGACGCGCTCTGTTAAGCTTGCCACGATGGATCTTGCCAAAGACCCAAAATTTGACCGAGCACTGCGAGTGCGCGGCGTTGCCTACATGATGCTTGGCGACTATAAAAAAGCGCTTTTAGATTTGAAACCCGTATTTGACAATGCGCCTAATGTTCCAGGAATAGCCGAGGGGTTGTTTGATTCGTACATATCAGTCAGGAACTACAAAGAGGCTCTTCGTCCGGGTATTTTCATGATTGCTTTTACTGCCTTGCCAGATGTAGGCAACGCTCGTTTGCAGGACAAAGTAGTGCGATTGCTCGAAAAATTGCCTCGCGACTATGTTCAAACTCAAGTTGCTGCAATTGAAAAAGAAATCGATGAGCGCAGTGCGATGGCGGCTTTTCATTTGCAGTTAGGGCAGATTTATGACAAAGTCGGTTATTACAAAATGGCTATGACTCAGTATGAGCGCGCTATTGAATTAGACCCCAAATATGTCCAGGCTTATTACCAGTTGGGTCTTGATTATGAATCCAAAACCAACGACTGGCGAAAAGCGCTTGGCTGTTATCAAACTGCCCATTTCTTGCGTTCGTGGGATGGCAAAATTTATTTATCTTACTTGCGTCTGTTGGACCGAATAAATAATCGCAATAATGACCTGGCACAAAAGACAAAATCGCTTTTGCGCGGTCACTAAATCTAATTGCTTAGCGCTTTATTTTATCTGCGATAAAAGTTCGAAATACTGGATAAACAGTCTGATTCCAAACGCAGCTTGAGTCCAGTCGAAGTTTTCGTTCACGGCATGATAGCCATGCTCTGGCAGAGATAATCCCAAAAATGTAATGGGAACACTCAACACTTCTTGCATGCTAACGACTGCACCGATACTCCCGCCTTCACGCACGAATGCCGGTTCTTTGCCAAATGCTTGATGCATAGCTTGTTTGGCTGCTTGCTGGAACTTGTCGGTAGAAGGACCGGCATACGGTTTTAGACTGCCTTCCAGTTCGACAGTGGCATCTGGACATTTTTCTTTGACAAATTTGGTGAAAATTTCAATTATGCGATCTGGTGTTTGATTTGGTACCAGTCGCATACTGATTTTGGCTTCGGCATTATGAGGAACGATGGTTTTTACTCCAGGTCCAGAGTAACCACCTGTAATACCATGTACTTCGAAAGTTGGTTTAGCCCAAATTCTAGTAGTTGCGTCTTTTGTATCTTTTGTACGCAAAGATTTGAGTTCATGAGCTTTTTTAAATGCGTCAAGGTTGAATCCTGAATCAACGAAATCTTGTTGTTCTTTATCTGAAGGGACTAGATAATCATCATAGAAGCCAGGAATCTTGACCTCGCCAGTTTTGGCATCGAAACATTCGCTTATGAATTGAGCAAGTTCTGCTATAGGGTTGCGCGCCAGTCCACCGGTGGTTCCTGAATGCACGTCTTTTTCACCAGTTTTAAGTTTGACCAGAAAACCTTGCAAGCCGCGAAGACCTGCACAAATAGCCGGTTTGTCTCGGGCGATCCAGATAGTGTCTGAAACGCAGACAGAATCTGTTTTTAGCTTAGACTTGTTCTGGACCAGAAAATCTTCGAAATTGGGGGAGCCGATTTCTTCTTCCAGTTCCCAGATGAACTTGATATTGATTGGCAATTTATTTTGGTGTGCGTAACACGCTGCCATGAATACCGCAAGGGCAGGACCTTTATCGTCAGTTGTGCCGCGACCAAGATAGCGATCGTTTTCTATTTTCATGTCGAATGGCGGGTTTTGCCATTCGCTTGCGTCTGCAGGTTGAACATCAAGGTGGTTATAAATCGATACGGTGGGATGGTCTGGCGACGAAACAAATTCGCCTATCACGACCGGGTTGCCTTTTGTTTGAATTACTTCGGCTTTGGCACCTGCATCAATCAAAAGTTTTGCCGCACGTTCTGCTAGTTTTTTGATATTGCCCTTTTGCTCAGGGTCCATACTGACACTGGGAATATCTACCAGTTCTTTGAGCAAAGACTCATAGCGGGACTTTTGCGATTCGGCATATTTCTTTAGTTCGTTTGCATCAAGCTTAGTTTGCAGCGCCATAGACACCTCTTAGTGGCAATATTGCCAAATTATATCTCAGCATGCACCATAACAATTTGATATATTCTTGAGGACGATACGTCATATCCTCCTAATTACACGTATGCGCTTTGTGTTCAGGTAGAACCAGCTTTCAAGAGGAACTTTTCGATGGGCAAGAATTGGAAACAGCTTGGCATCAGTTTAATACTTTCGCTTTGTCTGACCGTTATTGCGGGCGGTGATTCTCGAGTTTTTGCCCAGGAGCAAGATTTCAACAAGCCGGTGCGCGACAAGTGGGCGCTAATAGTTGGCATCAGCAAATTCAAGAACAGCAATATACCAAGTCTGAAATACGCAAGTAAAGATGCGCTCGACTTTTACAACTATCTGATCAAAGAAGCTAATTTCAAGCCCGACCATGTGAGAGTTTTGCTCGATGAGCAAGCTACTCGCCAGCGCATAATGTCCGAGCTTGGAAATAAGTTTCTAGCGCCGCTGGCTAAACAAGACGACCTTGTTGTGCTTTATTTTTCGACTCACGGAAGCCCTGCCCAATCAGATATCAAAGGTAAGAATTTTCTGGTTGCTTATGATTCGGAGCCTGATGAACTCTGGGCTTCAGGAATAGAAATGCAGCATGTGTTAGATGATATCAACGATCGTATTTGTGCTGAGCGGGCGCTTCTGGTGCTGGATGCATGCCATAGCGGAAGTATCGATCCCAATAAAAAAGACGGGAAAGGGTTATATCGAGCAGCAAACATAGATACAAGTGCCATGGCTCTGGGTAAAGGCAAAATGGTTTTATGTTCGAGCAGTCCCGATGAAGCGTCATGGGAATCGAAACGTTATCAAAACGGTATTTTTACCAAGAATCTGCTCGATGGTTTGCGCTCTAAAGGACAAGATACTCCAATGTCTGAAGCCTTTGATGTAATGTGCTCCAAAATTTCAGACGAAGTGCAGGAAGACCGACCTGGTGTTCGCCAGACTCCAGCACTCAATAGCAAATGGCAAGGAAACGGTATGATACTCGCCGTGCGACCATCTGCTCCTCAAGCTGTTCCACAAACAGTTTCCGAACTATTGTCACCAGACAGTATTGCTATCATGCGCGGTGGCAGGCAAGGTGTAGGTGGGCAAAATGCTAACGCTGCTTTTACCACGAGCATAAGTAATTCCACTCAAAAAACGAATCTTGCTTCCCCTCAAAAACTAGTATTGAGCTGGAAATATTTTTCGAATGTGGAAAATCCTGACAAAGCCTACCAATCTGCTTGTGAGGCGGGGGATGCTCATTTCAACAATGTAGAATTCTTGTTCAATAAAGCGAAAATAAACATCCAGAGACAGAAGTGGAGCGCGGCAGAACAACAGTTGAAGAACGCTCTTATCGACGATCCCAATCGCTGGGATTTTTATCTGGCTCGCGCATATTGTTATTACAAGATGAAGCGCAATGCGCTGGCAATGAGCGATTTGGAAAATGCAAAATTCAAGAATCCTACATTGCCTCGCGAAATCGAATTTGGTGAATAAAAGTACTCGATAAGGAAACAGTTCATGGATTTTGGTATCAAAGAAAAACGTGCACTTATTTGCGGGGCATCTAAAGGCATAGGCCGGGCTGTTGCCAAAGAACTATGCGCAGAAGGTGTAAAAGTGTTTTTGTGCGCGCGCTCAAAGCAAGTTTTGAGTGAAACTGCTGATGCCATAAAGAAAGACTATCCCTCGGCAGAAGTATTCTTTCAAGAATGTGATTTGAGCTCTGCCGATGAGCGCAAGAAGCTCATAGAAAGCGTAAAAAAGCAAATGGGCTCGATTGATATTTTGATACATAATACAGGCGGTCCTAAGACGTCGCGTGCTGAAGATACAAAGCTTGAGGACTGGGACTCTGGTTTCAAGCAACTGTTTTTATCTGTGGCAGATATGAATAATGCCTTTTTGCCCGAAATGAAGGAACGTAAGTGGGGACGCATTATTTGCGTTACCTCTTTGAGTATCATGGAACCTATCGCAAGCCTCTCGGTATCAAATGCGGTGCGCTCAGCCGTGACCGCAATGTTGAAAACTCTTTCCGACGAAGTCGCACCATTTAATATCACTGTCAATTGCGTCGCTCCAGGTTCGATAGAAACAGATCGTATGCAAGATTTGATGGAGCAGCGGACTAAAGCTTCGGGACAAAGCAAAGAGGAATATCAAAAACAATACGTTTCGGCAATTCCTGCAGGACGCATGGGCACACCGGAAGAATTTGCCGCAGTAGCAGCATTTTTGTGTTCTACAAGGGCTTCATACGTCACCGGGTCGACCATTTGCGTCGATGGCGGGAAACGACGCTCGACCTATTAAAATCACCTGTTATATGGCAGAATAGCCTGCTGTATATCTTGAGGGTTTTGTTGTGAAGTATTTAGTGCTTGGTGCTGGAAAAATGGGCTATGCCATGGCTTTTGATTTGATTCGAAGCCCCAAAGTGGACAAAGTAGTCATTGCCGATTCGGATGAAAATGCGGTCAAACGTATCCAGGACAAATTAGCGGACCCTAAGATTGTCCCGGTTCAACTTGACATTAAAGAAGAAAAAGATGTGGCCCAATTGATGGCGAACTCAAACGTCACTATCAGTTGCATGCCTTACCAGTTCAATTACGAATTAGCCAAATTAGCGTTGCAGTCGAAATCTCATTTTGTAGACCTTGGTGGAAATAACGATGTTGTTGAAAAAACATTCCAGCTAGACCAAATTGCAAAAGACCAGGGAGTGACGATAATTCCAGACCTTGGTCTTGCACCGGGACTGGTTTCTATTCTTGCTGTGAGCGCTGCTGAGGCCATGGATGAAATCTATGAAATGCGCATTCGTGTTGGCGGTCTGCCTGTCGAACCTGAAGACCAGCTGCTCGAATATGGACAATTCTTCTCAATTGAAGGCTTGATAAACGAATACGTTGAAGATTGTACTGTCATAAGAGATGGTGAAATCATGTCTGTTCCATCTTTGACCGAAATTGAAGAAATTGAATTTCCAAAACCGCTTGGAACGCTGGAAGCCTTCACTACATCAGGCGGTTGCTCTACTTTGCCTCATACCTACAAAGGACGTGTACAACATCTCGATTACAAAACTATTCGCTATCCAGGACACTGCGAAAAAATCAATTTGCTCAAACAACTCGGTTTGATGGATAAAGCAGAAATAAAAATAGGGAAGAACAAAATCGCTCCTCGTGCCGTTTTATCTCATCTTTTGTCCGAGAAACTAGCCAAGAATCTGCCCGATGTCGTGGTCGTCCGTGTCACCGTAACTGGTGTCAAAGACGGCGAGCCATTGCAAATGGTCTGGGACGGAATCGACTATGGTTCAGAAGCCGATGGTCTCACTGCTATGGGCAGAATGACTACTTTTCCAGCATCGATTATTGCTCAGATGATTGCTCGCGGAGATATTAAAGAACGTGGTGTCGTTCGCCAGGAAGATGTAGTTCCCACCAAATTATTTTTGGCAGAGCTCACCAGTCGTGGTATCAACATCACCTTGACCGATCGCGCTCCAGTTCATTCTTAAACTAGCTCGAGATCATAGGCAAAGAGCGTTTCTTATATCCAAAAATTTCATCGATGAATTTTTGGTAGATTTCTTTGTCTTTGCTTAGCTCTAGAAATTCATTGGCCAATTCGCCTGCTTCTTTAAACTTGCCACCAAGAAAGACGTTGCCGACCAGGCTGTACTCAGCGTCATTTTCTTTGCGAAGTGAGTCGATGTCTTCTGGTGTAAGTTTCATCTGACCCCAGCGTTCAATTAGCGGAATTATTTTCGATTTTAAATAGCCGCTCAAATCTATAGTGGTGGCTTCGTTTTTAGCATCATCGCCAAAAGTGAAACCCCATTTCACATTTCCATCTGTGTCGAATTGAGGCAGCTTGTGCGAAAAGTAGGTGCCTTTGTCTGAGCGGCAACCTTTTTTATAAAGGTCATCTAGCAGGTCGTAAACACGTTGATTTTTTAGAGTCACAAGCGGTCCACTCAGATAAATGGTCGATGCACCGATTACTCCAAGCGAGAGTGTTGCTTCGTTTCCCTTTTCATCTTTGTATTCGTAAAAACCTAGTTTGGAATTGGTCAATCTAAAACCTATCGGTTTTAAGGAATCCGATAGGTCATAGATGAGCCATTCGTTATTTTCGGGATAGTCTTCCAATTAGGTTAGTTAGTCTGAATACTTGTATGAGACTGCTTTCCAATCGGAGAAAAATTCAAGACTGTAGCGACCGCCTTCACGACCCAGTCCCGAACTCTTCTGTCCGCCAAAAGGTGTACGCAAGTCGCGGGCGAACCAGCAATTGACCCAGACCATGCCAGATTTCAATTTGCGGGCGACACGATTGCAGCGGTTTACATCTTGACTCCATAGTGATGCGGACAATCCATATGGAGTTGAGTTTGCCATCTTAATCACTTCTTCTTCATCTTTGAACGGTATTATGGGTAGTACCGGTCCAAAAATTTCTTCCTGGCAGAATTTAGAATCATAGGCCAGTCCTTCAAATACAGAGGGGGAAAGGAAATAGCCGCCACCGAGTTCTTTGATTGGATCTCCACCTGTGAGACACTTTCCATCTTTGCGACCAAGCTCGATATAACCCTGTACTTTTTCCATGTGCTCTTTTGAAATCAATGCGCCCATTTCGGTCTTAGGATCGAGTGGGTCACCGACTTTGAGATTCTTAACGCGTTCAACCATCGCTTTGACCACTTTGGGATAAATCGATTCTTGAACAAATAAGCGCGAGCCAGCAAGACAAACCTGTCCCTGGTTGCGATAGGCAGCACGGACCGAGGTTGGAAGCGCTTCGTCGAGATTTGCATCTTCGAAAATGATATTGGCACCTTTGCCACCAAGTTCGAATGACAGCTTTTTGAGAGTGCTTGCAGCACTTGCCATAATGGCTTTTCCTGTACCAGTTTCGCCTGTGAATGAGATTGATTTGACGTCGGGGTGTTTGGTCAAGGCTTCACCTGCTCCACCTGCACCAAAACCGTTCACGATATTCAAAACGCCATCTGGAAGACCAGCTTCCTTAGCTAGTTTGGCAAAAAGAAATGCTGTATAGGGTGTCCATTCAGCTGGTTTCAACACGCATGAATTGCCCATAATGAGACAAGGAGCAATTTTCCACGTGGCAAGGTATAGAGGCAAATTCCATGGGGTGATTAGCCCGCAGACACCAAGCGGCTCACGAATTGAGGTGTGGCGCTCTTGTTGATTTGGAGTCCAGGATTCGTCAGCCAGAGACTGAGCGAAATTTGGATAGAAGTTAAAGTTGGTTGCAACCCGAGCAATGTCGCCAGTTCTGCTCTCGGTTATTGGCTTGCCTGTATCGAGTGTTTCGGCACGGGCTAGCTCATCTGCATTTTTTTCAACCAGTGCTGCAATTTTAAGCAAAATGTTTGCACGGTCTGACATCGACATTTTGGGCCAAGGACCGTTTTCGTATGCCTCTTTAGCCGCCTCTACCGCTAGATTGATATCTTCTGCAGTTCCGCATGAAACAGTGCCAAGAACTTCTCCAGTTCCAGGGTTCATAGTCTGGAAGGTTTTGCCGTCTTTGGACTTGACTGCTTTTCCGCCGATGAAGTTATCGATTTCGATAGTCTTTGCTTTTGTCGCGGTGGTCATCTTTTGGTCCTCTTTTGAGTTGAGAGTGTGTTTTGATTGTTTACTTGCAAAGTGCGATTGCTTTTATTTCAATGAAATTCTTTCCGGGTAAGCGAGCGGCTTGAATTGTGGTTCGAGCAGGTGGGTTGGCAAAAGAAAAATGTTTGGCGTAAACGCCGTTGTATTTTGCAAAGTCATCCATGTTAGCCAAAAAAACACTCATGTCGACGACGTCTTCAAGCGACAATCCGGCTTCTTCGAGCACAACCTTGAGATTTTTGATTACCCATTCGGTCTGCACTTCGATGTCATAAGAAACGACATTTCCACTGTCATCAAGTTGTACACCTTCTTCCTTGCCTGTATCGGGGTTGCGCGCTCCCTGTCCCGAGACGAAAAGAAAATTACCTGCTTTTACAGCATGGCTGTAGGCTCCAAGCGGGCTTGGGGCTTTTCCAGTGATGGTAATGCCTTCTTTCAAGGACATGCGCGTTCTCCTGAAGAAATTAAGTCAAGAAGCTGAATTTATACCAGAAAAGGGCTTATAATTCCAGTCGCAATATGCGCTGCACCCTATCACAAGCGGGAGTTTAACCTTGCCGGATCTTTGGCTCGACTTTGAAAACTATGACATTATCGACATCTCGCTTCCAGTCGATCCTAAAACAGCTTGCTTTCCAGGCGATATTCAATTCAGTCGCAATATCACCTGTACTTACAACGATTCAAAAGTCATAAACCTTTCTTCCTTCACGATGAGTCCACACGTGGGAACTCACGCTGATTCGCCAATTCACATTTATGGCGAAATGGATAAAGGCGAAGGGATGGCGTCGCAATTGCCGCTTTCAGCCTTTATTGGTCATGCTCAGGTAATTGACCTGGCGGACTGCTTCGAGCCAATTACAAGCAAACACATAGCTTCACTCGTTTCGTCACTCGATAGAACCAAGCTCGCTCCGCGTTTATTGTTCAGAACGCGCCACCAAATACGGTATGACGTGTTTGAAGACAATTATGCTTCTTTTACTCCCGACCTGGTTGAAGAGTTGCAAAAACATCAAGTTAAGCTAATCGGAATCGATACCCCATCGGTCGATCATTCTGAATCTAAAGGGCTCGAGACTCACCACGCTCTGCATAAGTATCAAATGAGCTGGCTTGAAAATCTCGACTTGACCCAGGCTAAGGCCGGATTCTATACTCTAATCGCTTTGCCTTTGAAGTTTACTGAGCTGGAAGCATCGCCGGTGCGCGCAGTCTTGCTGAAAGCAAAATAGATGGATATCTGCCCTCGACTCTGCAAAGAAAGTTTGAAGACGCAGCTTCGCGCCTTTGATTTCGTCAGCGACGATATTGTGATGATACATGCATCTCTTCGAGCAGTCGGCCCGATTCTTGGAGGCGCAGACGAACTCATTAATGCTTTGGAAGAGGTTTTACGCGACGGCACATTGATGGTTTATCTTGGATGTCAGTCGCCATTCGATGAGGTGGGACGCGATGCTTACTCGAAGGAAGACGAAGAGTTTATTTTAAAGAACCTTCCAGCTTTCGATAAATACACTGCTCGCACCCAGCGAGATTTTGGCACCTTTGCCGAGTTTTTTCGCACTCATTCAAAAGACGTGCAAATAAGTGACAATGTCGGCGGTCGCATGGCGGCGCTTGGCAAAAGATCCAATTGGCTTACAGCTAACCACTCGCTCAATTATGGCTTGGGAAGAGGATCTCCGCTAGAAAAGCTTTATCAAGAAAACGGAATGGTTTTGCTTATAGGTTCTGACCACGACCAGGTCACTTTGATGCATTATGCAGAAGCCATTGCGCCTATTGAGAATAAAACGATTTTGCACTTGAAAGTGCCACTGCTTCAAAATGGCGTGCGAACCTGGGTAGATGTCGAAGAATTTGACTCTTGTGTGGGTATACTCCCCTGGACCGATGAGCGCTTTTTTGCCACCATCGTGGACAAATTCATAGAAAAAAATAATATCCCTTCTAATAAAATTGGCGAGGCAGTTAGTTATTTATTGCCGGCCCATGAACTGGTAGATTTTGCCGTCGAATTAATGGTTGAAGCAGCAAAGGAAATTCAGCATGTTTAAAAAATCGTCTTGCAGCTTGATTGGAATGGTTCACGTCGGTCCCCTGCCTGGTGCTGCTGGTTGGGCAGGCAATCTCGACCAAATTGTAGAAAATGCCTTGCTTGATGCTGCAATATATAAAAAGTCTGGATTCGACGCAATCATGGTCGAGAACATGCATGATGTTCCTTATATAAAGGGACATGCGCTTCCCGAGACAGTTGCTGCTATGACTGTTATTTCAAGCGCACTGAAAAAGGAAATAAAAATGCCTACCGGAATTCAGATACTCGCAGGTGCAAATCTCGAGGCTCTCGGCGTTGCGATTGCAGCTAGCCTGGATTTCATCAGAGTAGAAGGTTTTGTTTATGCTCATGTAGGAAATGGTGGTATACACGAATCTTGTGCAGCTAAGCTCATTCGTAGACGTGATGAATTGAAGGCTAATGACATAAAGATATTTGCCGACGTCAAAAAGAAACACGCATCTCACGCCATCACATCTGATACCAGTATCGGTGATACTGCTAAAGAAGCCGAGTTTTTCAAAGCCGATGGCCTAGTGGTAACCGGCATTCGCACGGGCGATCAGCCTTTATTGGAAGAAGTGAAGTCGGTTAAGCAATCAGTCAAAATTCCGGTATTAGTCGGCTCTGGAATTACTCCCGAAAACCTCAAAAAATACACTCGTTATTCTGACGGTATGATAATTGGCTCTTCTTCCAAAACGGGTGGTCACTGGTCTGCCAAGGTGGACACTGAGCGCTGCAAAAAGCTTGTGAGCGTGCACAAAGATTGAAAATCGCTTCTGGTATGATTTATGAATCTGATTACTTTAGATTTTTACTAATCGACTGAAGTGGTTGGTGAGTCTATCGCAATCCAGATTTCGTTTCTTCTCAAAAACGGTAAAGTCCATGGTGGGTTGTAGACTGCCAAAATTGGCTTATCTATTGGCATAAGCTTGTTCGTATTAAGATAATCTTGCAGTTTCTTCGTTTCTCGATTAACACTCTGGGTGTCTGCAATCCCTGAAAATTTAATGGTGGCAAACGTACAAGCAGGAATAACTTCGAATTCGATTCTTTTGTCTTTCGCCTCAGGGAGTGAATCTAGTTTGTATTGAGACGGCATGAAAAATTTCATCGTCATCGTGTTTTTCGATAGGCTTTGCACAACAGGAGCAGTCATCGCTATTTCTTCTGAATCGATTTTTTCCGTCACTGGAACAGTCATGGCAATTTTTTGTTTGGGTACATTATTTCCAAAAATATAACCAGCTAGAATTCTGAAAGCTTTGTTGGCTTGTTCGTTATTATTAGAGCCGCTCACAGTGACCGATGCGGAAATTAGTTCGGGATATTGTCTGATTTCGAATTCTTTTTCTTTTTTGATACTTTTCCAATTTGGCTCTTCGTACTTAGCTCCTGCCTGACTGGAGAATAGCGAAGCAAGTAAAGCAGTACCGGCAACTCCTGCTGCGACTTGAATTGCTGACTTGATTTTCATGCTTTTAAAATCGAATTCTTTGTTTTGGGATTAGCCGTCTGCAGTGATTTTTTTGATCAACTCTTGCAATGTCGCATCTGCCTGGTCGTTTTCAATTTGGCAGGTTCCAGCTTTCTCGTGCCCGCCACCACCGTAAGCCAGACACAGTTCACCTACGTTTGTTTTGGAATCGCGGTTGACGATTGATTTTCCAATAGCAAAAACAGTGTTCTGCTTTTTCAATCCCCACAAAACGTGAATGGAGATATTGGTTTCCGGATGCATGGCGTAAATCATGAATCTGTTGCCAGAATAGATTGTGTCTTCTTTGCGCAGATCAAGCACAATCAAGTTTTTGTGAATCTTGAAACAGCGATCTACTTGTTCACGAAACAGATCTGTCTGCATGTTATACAGCTGGACGCGCTCCTGCACATCTGGCATCGCCATGATTTCTTTGATGTTATGGTCTTTGCAATAATCAATCAGATCCATCATCAAGTTGTAGTTAGATATTCTGAAATTATGGAAGCGACCAAGTCCTGTTCTTGGATCCATCAAGAAATTGAGCAGGACCCAGTCTGTCGGATTTAAAATTTCATCTACTGAAAACTGGGCAGCATCTGCTTTATCTACAGCTGTCATCATTTCTTGCCAGCGCGCAGGAAATGTTTTCAGTCCGCCATAATAGTCCCAGACCACTCGTGCGGCCGACATTGCATTTGCATCGATGATGTGATTTTCGCGTTTGTCTTTATTGCGCAAGGTTTCTGACAAGTGGTGGTCGAATGCTAAATGCACTCCTTCCACGTAAGGCAAGTTGGTTGTGATGTCACGACTAGAGCATTCAATACGCCCGTCCTGCATGTCCTTAGGGTGTACGAAAAGGATGTCGTCGATCATATTCATATGTTTGAGCATTACGGCGCAAACAAGACCGTCAAAGTCGCTACGGGTTACCAGTCTGTATTTTCCTGGGCTTTGAACTGATGTCATCTTTTCGAGCATGCCTCTCTTTTGTGACCATTTTCCTACTTATATATGTACGGGATTTGATAGGTTCAAACCTGAAAACGACTTATATTATATCCGCGGGATATGCATTCGGAATCTGTTGCCTATATTGGGTTTGCGCGATTTCCTGCAACGATTATAGTCATTGTTGTTCGAGCGCTTGGTAATGTGTTTTGCATATTCGACATGGCTATAAATGCGCTTTGTGATGTTGCCATTGGTATGGAAATTAAATCACTAAAGGGGTACTTCCATATATTTTTCTTCTTGCTAGACTAATATGCATAAACGGTGAATGCACACACGAGTTGAGCATTTCGAGCCGAGGGGCCTTGCGGAAACGTCAGGTTGGCGCTAACCGGATACGGTAGCAAGTGAGCCCGCAACGAGTTCTTTTTTAACAGAGACTCGCTGAAATACTGAGCTCTTCGCAAGGGGCTTGTTAAACAGTAGCCGAAACACCATCGCAGTTAATTCTGGATGGTGTTTCCGTTTGTAGTGGTATTAAATGTGGTGATCATTCTTTGTGTGTAATTTCGAGTTTCTGCTTGTTCAAGCGCTTGGAATCAGGGCGCGAGGCTGGAAAGCTACACTGATTGTATGCTTGGAAGTAGACAATGGGCTCAAGATTAAATCAATTCTGGGGGACTTCCAATAGTTTTTTGTGCTGCTAGACTAAATACATTAACGGTGAATGCCACAACAGTTGAGCATTTTGAGCCGAGGGGCCTTGCGGAAACGTCAGGACAGCGCTAACCAGATACGGTAGCAAGAGAGCCCGCCTTGTGCCACATTTAACAGTGACACATTGAAATACTGAGCTCATCGCAAGGAGCTTGTTAAACAGTAGTCAAAACACCACCGCAGTTAAGTCTGGGTGGTGTTTTGGTATTTAGTTGTGTTTTTTCTTTTGCTTGAATTCTATTCTAGATCGTGACCAGTTTTGTAGGAGCGCTGCTTGAGCAAGCTGCTCCATGCGTCTCCGCCAGCGGCTTTGCGAACGGGAGCGGGTGAGCTGGATCTAGCTGGAACAGAGTTGACTCGTGGTGGCTTTTTAGCCACTTTGGGTTTTGGTGCCGGAGTAGGAGCAGGATCCACTTTTACTTCTTTGACTGGTTCCTTGACAGATGGTGTTTCGGCGACCGGACTAGGATCTGTTTTCTTGGCAAAATCTGACTTGGAATCGTCGGTCGATTTCACTAGCGTTGTGTTATCGGAAGGCGATTTGGTTGGTGATTGCGTTTGAACGTCCGTTTTTTCGGGCGTTTTTGTCACAGTCTGGTTTGATGGGGTGGTTGTTGTAGTGGCAGTTGGTGGCTTGTTTTGGTTTTGGAGGGCAAAAAATCCAATCGCTCCACCGATTGCAAGAACTCCTATAACTGCCGCAGCTACTGTAGCAATTTTTTTCTTGTCAGCGGGAGGTTTTTGCGGGCGCTCTGACTCTGAAAACGAGCTTATGGTAAAGCTCTTGCCTCGTTTTGGAATCGCCATGTCGATTTCTGTCGCAAGCTGTTTCATGCTTTGTTGACGATCGTCTGGATTTTTCGAAAGCGCTTTGAAAATTACTTGCTCTACTCTTTCTGGAATGTAGAGATCCGGACGCGCTTCTGAAAATGGAGTGGGCGGCTCCATGATGTGTTTGTGCATGGTTTCGACCAGTGTTTTACCAAGGATAGGTAATTTATTGGTCAGCGTTTCATACATCACAATGCCCATTGAATAGATGTCTGAGCGTGGGTCTAAAGGCAGACCCTGACATTGTTCGGGCGACATATAGACGGGACTTCCGCAGACTTCTCCCATTTGAGTCAGTCGCTGCATCTCGGTTCCGGCGTCTTCGACTAATTTGGCGACTCCAAAGTCCACCACTTTGACGTAATCTTTGTTTCCGTCAAAATCAATTAATACGATATTGCTCGGTTTTAAATCTCGGTGAATAACGCCTTGCGAGTGAGCGTGTTCCAGTGCAAGTGCAGATTGTTTGAAAATCGACATCGATCTGTCTACGCCAATTTGACCTTCTTTGCGAATCTGATCAGATAATGGAGTACCTTCAAGGAAATCCATGACTATATAAGGTTGACCTTGCGGAGAAACACCATAGTCGTAGACTGTGATGATATGCGGATGTTTCAATTTGCAAGTGGCTTTACCTTCGTGCAAGAAACGTTTGACACTGTGCGTATCGTTCAGGTGATGAGCAAGTAGCATTTTGATCGCTACTATGCGGTCCATCAATTCTTGCTTGCCTTTATAAACAACCCCCATCCCGCCTGTTCCAAGAACAGATAGGATTTCATACTTGCCGTCTAGTTTTGTCCCTACCAGTGGGTCCTGAGCTACCGGAACGAGGACTGTATTGTCGTGTGGGCATGAGGCAACCAGACCAGTAAATTGGCGGTGGCATTCAAGACAGACCTTTTTGTCCAGGTCGCCATGGACATTAGCGTGATCGGTAGATCGGGTCATTTGTTGGTTTTTGGAAGCGGGGAATCAAAAACGGTTTACTAAATGCTTAGAAACTATTAAACAATGTTAATTTACCCGCCTGGGACAAGAAATAACCTGACATCAGCATGAAATCTTTTCTTTTATATATCCGCCAGTCACTTCATAAAATGAGGCGCCGGTCAGCCAGTTCTTTTGGAAGGCATCTATATGGGTGGTGGTTATGATTGTCTGCATATCTTTTCGATTGGATACTTCTTGCATCAGAAAGTTTTGTCTGTTCAGGTCCAATTCTGCTAATACGTCGTCCAGCAAGAGAATAGGTGGCTCATGCAAATGGCCGCTAACAAGATCTAGCTCGGCAATTTTTAATGATAAAACGAGTGTTCTGGTCTGCCCCTGGCTGCCATAATTTTTTGCCGGTAAATCATTGAGGCAAAAAACAATATCGTCTCTGTGAGGACCACTAAGAGTTTGTTTTCGCGCTAATTCTTCGTTGAATCGAGACTTGTATAAACTCATAAGTCTTGATTCAAGTTCGGACTCGCTTGTGTCATTCCAATTTGGACCAAGCTGATCGTCGTTTTGGTCTGAATTTTCGGGCGAGTCTGGATCTTCGTCGCTACTCGTTTGAAAATAACGTACCGTTATCGGTTCGTTTTTTCCGGATATCTTTTCTTGGTAAGCTTCGATTAGCGGGCGCATTCGATCCAGCAGAGTTAGTCTTTCTTTGGTAACTTTAGCTCCAAGTGAAGCCGTTTGTCGGCTCCAGACGCGCAATTGCTCTTTGTCTGACTCGGATAGGTTAAATCGTCCACCTTTTTCAGCGATGTTTTTAAGCAAGCGATTGCGTTGGGTTATACATTTTGCGTAACGGTTAGAGGTCTCGCGATAAGCAAGATCTATTGAGCTGAGCAAATTGTCTATCCAGTCGCGACGGTATTTTGGACCGCCCCGAGCCAGATTTAGGTCTTCGCTTTTGAATGAAACAACGCACAGGTTTCCTTTGAGATTGCGAGTGGTCGAGTAAGTAGCACCGTTTATTTTGACTCTCTTTTCGAGCTTGAAATTTTTGGACTTTCCCTCGATAGGGCTGGATTTCAAATCAATTGAAATATTTTGTAGATTAGAACGATTGTCCCAATCGATAAAATATTGAACAGCAACTGAGGCGTCATTCGTTGCACGCGAAATCAGCTCGGTATCGTGAGTTGCGCGGTACGACTTGCCTGTGCTCATATATTCGATTGCTTCAAGCAGATTCGATTTACCTTGAGCGTTTTCGCCAAGAATAATGTTCAGGCCTGGCTTGAATTCTATATCTTGTTTTGTGTAATTGCGAAAATTATGTAGCTTGAGATTTTTAAGTAGCATGCGAAAGTGATGAGTTTGGCGCTTGCGATTTGGCTTTTTCTCTAGCTGAGAAGGCTGATTTTGCCTGTTCGATGTCTTGATTGATTTGATTTTTTAATTCGTCAATCGAAGAAAATTTCTTTTCGTCTCTCAGTTGATCGAAGAAATTTACTTCTATTTTTTGATCATAGATGTCTTCGTTGAAGTCCAGAAGATGAGCTTCGACAAGGGGTCTTTCTGCTTCATTTGGATTTTTGAATGTTGGTCTGAATCCTACATTTATGACGCAATTTTTGCTTTCGCCATTTTGCAGTTTGCAAAGACCAGCATAAACTCCTGTTTTTGGAAGTACTTGATATTGATAGGTCTCAAGATTTGCAGTTGGAAAGCCTAGTTGTCTTCCTCGCCCATCTCCTCGAATGACGCCTGCCCATAAAGCAAAAGAGCGTCCAAGCAAGTCTTCTGCGTTTTTTACATTGCCGGCTTGAATCTCATCGCGAATGCGCGAACTTGACACTTCGCGTCCTTTGAATTCGAGCATTGGGGCGGAATGGACTGTGAATTCGTGTTCCTTTTCCTGTCCAATTTTTTTAAGAAGGTTTGCATCGCCCTCGGCATCCTTGCCGAAATGATGATTATGTCCAACTGATATAGATCTTGCGCCCATACTGTCGATTAAAACGTTTTCAACGTACTGACGAGGGCTAAGTTTGCAAAGTTCTTCTGTAAAAGAGAGAACAAGAGCCACTTCCACGCCAAGTTCTTGGAAGAGCTCAAGACGCTGTTCGATTACAGTGAGCAATAGCGGCGACTGTCCGCGGGTCAGGCTTCTTGGGTGGTCTTTGAAAGTTACTACCCCAGCCTTAGCTCCGATAGACTTTGCTTCTTCTACTGCTTTGGAAATAACCAGTCCGTGCCCGGGGTGAACACCGTCAAAAAAGCCCAACGCAATAGCCGATTTGTTGACCAGACGTTTTTTAGGGTTGGCTTCGTAAAAGATTTCCAAGTCGACAATGACCCCGTTTCCAAAAATCCTGTTTACAAGTGTACTTGATGTACTTGGTAGCTATACCCTTGACATAGAGAATTATATTTATTGTAACCAAAATTGTCCCAATGATTTGGCAAAAACTAAGGCCGCGTAAGGGAATTAGTGCCTTCATTGTGATAAAATTTAGTGAGATAAATCGACAATGGAGTAAGTGCTCCGATTGTTGTTTTTCTTGATGTTATGCGGATTGATCGCACTACCGACGAAAAACGGTGTGCAATTAACAGGGGATTTATGGCTAACGAAAAGGCGAACACACTAGTGACGGACGAGAAAGAATCAGAAGAAGAGAACAAGAAAGCTAACGGTAATACCGGCGACACAAATGTCGATGGCGAGTATTCAGCTTCTAATATTGACGTTTTGGAAGGGCTTGAAGCAGTTCGAAAACGTCCTGGTATGTATATCGGTACCACCGGTCCCAAAGGTTTGCACCACCTTATTTGGGAAATTGTCGACAATGCCGTGGACGAAGCGCTTGCTGGTCACTGTAAAACAATTGAAGTCACAGTCAATGCCGACAGTTCAGTCACGGTCAAAGATGATGGTCGTGGAATCCCGATCGACATAGTTAAAAAGACCGGTAAAAGTGGTGTTGAAACAGTATTCACTATTCTGCACGCTGGTGGTAAGTTCGGTGGCGGCGGCTATAAAGTATCGGGTGGTCTGCACGGTGTGGGCGCTTCGGTCGTGAACGCTCTATCTGAAAAATTAGAAGTTGAAGTTTATCGCGACAACAAAATCCACAAACAAAGATATGAACGCGGAAACGCTGTGGGCGGGCTTGAAGTCGTCGGTTCCACCGAAGAGCGCGGAACCAAAGTTACTTTCTGGCCTGACGATTTGATCTTCCACGATTTTGATGAAGACGGTGAGCGCATAAGCATCCACTTTGATTGGGACACTATTTCCGATCGATTGCGTGAAATGTCTTTCCTCAATAAAGGTCTGAAAATTAAAGCAGAAGACTTTAGAGAAGCTGAGAAAAAATCAGAGGTTTATCACTACGAAGGTGGTATCGCAAGTTATGTCGAGTACATGAACGAGACCAGAAACGTATTGCACAAACCGCCAGTTTACTTCGAACAAGAGCGCGACAACATAGTGGTTGAGTGCTCACTGCAGTGGACTGACCTCTATCAAGAAACGCTCAATTCTTTTGTTAACAATATCAATACACACGATGGCGGAACTCACTTGCAGGGTTTTCGCATGGCACTCACACGTGTAATCAATACCTATGCGCGTAAAGCAGGTCTTCTCAAAGACGCAGACCAGAACTTCCAGGGCGAAGACGTGCGTGAAGGTCTTACCGCGATTGTGAGCGTCAAAGTGCCAGAGCCCCAGTTCGAAGGACAGACTAAAGCTCGTCTTGGTAACCGCGAAGTACAAGGCGTAGTTCAAACCGTAACTTCAGAACAGCTTGCTGACTGGCTTGAGCTTAATCCAAAACCTGCCAAAGAAATTATCACCAAGGCAATTAATGCAAGAGCCGCACGTGAAGCAGCTCAAAAAGCCAAGCAACAAGTAAGACGTCAATCTACTCTGGAAAACTCTTCGCTTCCTGGCAAACTTGCAGATTGTACGGACCGTGACCCTACAAAATGCGAAGTCTATCTGGTAGAAGGTGACTCCGCTGGTGGTACTGCTAAAAAAGGTAGAAACAAAAATTTCCAAGCCATTTTACCCTTGCGCGGCAAAATCCTGAATGTCGAGCGAGTGCAGCCCAGCCGCATTTACGAAAATGCGGAGGTTCAAGCGATGATCCAAGCTCTTGGGCTTGTTGTTCGCGAAGAAACGGATGAAGATGGAGCTAAAACAGGCGGCATCTTAAGACCAAACGCCGAGAATCTGGATCTCGACAAATTGCGTTATCACAAAGTGATCATCATGACAGATGCTGATGTGGACGGAAGTCACATTCGCACTTTGCTTTTGACTTTCTTTTTCAGATATGCAAGACCGATGGTCGAGAAAGGCTATGTTTATATTGCCCAGCCACCGCTTTATAAAGTAGAAAAGGGAAAAAGATCCGAATACTGCTATAACGAGCACAAGCTTCAAACCGTACTTGCTGAAATGGGAGACAAGGCTATCGTTCAGCGATTCAAAGGTCTTGGAGAAATGGAAGAGCAGCAGCTATGGGACACCACCATGAATCCCGAAACACGCACTTTAAAGCAAGTAACTGTTGAAGATGGTGCGCAAGCCGAACACATTTTCGATTTGCTCATGGGTGAAGCGGTCGGTCCTCGTCGTGAGTTTATCGAAAAGCACGCCCACTACGCAAACCTGGATCTCTAGTTAATTGAGCGCGAGCACAATCAACGTTCCCAATACTATCACGGTTGCACGTGTGGTATTGGCACTGGTGGCGCTGTCGATTTTGTTTGTTGACGGCGACACAATAAAGTGGGTCTCATTCGGGCTTACCATCGTTGTTATTTGGGCTGATGGTCTCGATGGATACTTCGCTCGTAAACTGAACCAATCCACTAAATTTGGTGGCATTTTAGATATCGCTGGTGACCGCGCCGTAGAAATGGCATACTGGATTGTTTTCTCTTGCCTGCACTGGGTTCCAGTCTGGGTGCCGCTTTTGTATCTAGTAAGGGGCACTTTTGTAGATGCGATTAGATCGCATGTGAGTGAACAGGGTTTAACTGCTTTTGGAAAAAATACTATGATGCAATCGAGTCTTGGTAAGTTTTTGGTAGCATCTAATTTTAGTCGTTTTACATATGCGGTAGTGAAAGCAGTCGCATTTTGTCTCGTGATTGCGGCTCAAACACAGCTGGGGCACGGTTATGCGATCCCAAGCATAGCAACATTTTGTGTTTATGCTTCTTGTGTGTTTTGTCTTGTGCGGGGACTACCGGTAATATTCGAGGCACCAGCGGTTTTTCGTCATTTCCAGTAATCGCCACCTTGCGAATTGGGATTGACTTCTCCCACGCCATTTGGGCTTTTGGGTTGATCCGAAGCTTGACCATTATTGCCCCAGCCTGAAGTGGTAGTGTCTTTGGGGTTATTGTTTTCGCCCCAGTTTGGTGGTTTTTGTTTTGCATTCAAATCCAGTGCAGGATTGCGCTCGGCTTGGGTTCCCCACTTGTTTGGTTTGGATATTTCAGTGTGGGGGTCTTGACCCCAAAGAGTCGAGCTGTCTCCTTTAGCTGGGTTCCAAATAGTACCGTCGGCACCCATTTTGTCGTTCTTGATTTGTTTGCCACCAACATAGCTAACACCTGGAACTTCAGGCTTGTCGCCTTTGTCCCACCAGCCAGGTCTGCCCATTGTGCCAACTGAGCTTGTTCCGGTTGTTGGTTTTCCATGTCCGCCTGAGGTCGGCTGACTGCCTACTTTTAAGTAGTCGCGTCTCCATGAAGGAACTTCAGATCCTTGTTTCCACCAGGCCGGTTTCTTGACTGCTCGACCATCTTGAATAACGTAATTGAAGCCATCGCCATTTTTCTGGACGTAAGGGACGCCTTTCAAGGTTGCAATTTCGCGTCTATATTGTTCTTGCATCATAAGCTGCTTAGCGCGCAACATTCGAAAATCCTGGACGATATAACACTCGCGTCCTACTAGCATTTTGGCGAAAGATTCAAGCTTGTCGAACCATTGTAATTTTCTGTCTATATCATCGACTACTGCTTCTTTCAGCTTGATCATCGCGTCTTTTGCTGCAAGATTTTTCATGGACTGAGCAGTTGGTTGCTCGTAATAACTCATGAGAAAAGTCATATGAGTCAGAAGATCGTTTACCCAGATTTTTGTCTGCTTATCGAGTCTGCCCTTTGGTCTGCCACGCAAATCGTTTTCGCACAGGTTCATCGCGTACTCCCAGTGCGTCTTGGCAATAGGGCGCTCGCCTTTGTTCCAAGCTGCTAGACCAAGTCTGTCGTAATAAACCCATTTAGGCAAATAACGTCTTGCCTGCGCTTGAGCATAAGTCGTGTTTGCGGCTGTTGGTGGATTGGCTGCCAGACAAGGCATATTCTGGGCTGCTAAAAGCAGTGAAACCAGAGCTAAAGGTCTATTCATTAGTTTGCTCCTGTCGGACAGACAAAAAAATACTAGCACTTAATATATTCATTTTATACTTAAAATAAGTGAGTCGCCAATCCAATCTAGTTGAAGCCCGATACCAACTGTCTTTTCGAGCAATTTAGCCACGTGAGGTTCGTCTTTGCGAGACTCTAGCCTAGCAAGGTCCTTTAATGTAGTTAAACCGATATCGGAACGCGTTTGCTCTATGGTGTCTCTAATTCGTTTAATGTCGAAATCGTCGTACCAGTGGTGATCCGCAAATGGAAGCCGGGCATTCAAGGTGATTTTCAAGTTGCCAGATTCAAGGTCGTCAAAAAACTGCTCGGGTCTTGCTATTCCAGCAAAGGCAACTGCCGATTTATTTTGAGTTTTAAAAGTATTTTCGAGTTTGAATCGGCAAGAGTAAACAGAACAATCTGGCGCATGTTGGTAAATTTTGTTTTTGATCCATTCAAGTTTGCGAGTGTCTGCGTCAGCAGGTACTTTTGTTATGACTACGTGGGTTGCACGAGACAGTGCTGAAACTGGCTCGCGAAGCCTTCCGGCAGGAAGCAATTGTTCTGATTCAAGGTCGTCCTGATAATCGAGCAAAGCAATGTTGATGTCTCTGTGCAACAAAATATGCTGAAACCCATCATCCAGTAAAAGTATGTCGCAGTTGTATTTATCGATAGCCAATCGGGCAATGGCAGAGCGAGACCGTCCACAAATCACTACAGCTTGCGGTACCTCGAGCGCCATCATATATGGTTCATCACCACAATCTTCTACCGAACACAGAATTTCAGTACCATCGCTTGCGACGATAAAATCAGACTTCGATTTGCGGTTGTATCCTCGGCTCAAAATCCCAACTTTGCGCCCTTGTTCTATCAATTGTTTGGCTAGATACATTGTAACTGGGGTTTTGCCTGTGCCACCAACTGTGATATTGCCAACACTTATGACAGGAACTTCTACTTTGTTTGTGGATGCAATACCGCTTGCGTAAGCTTTAGCTCTAAGGTTGACCAGAGTTTTATAAACGAGTGCGGCTGGCGCCAAGAGGGCTTTTGCTAGTTTGGACTTAGGCAGTTCAAGACTCATTGGCTAGGACCTTTTTGATGGCAGAAAGCGCTCTATCGCAAGCACCCAAATTCTGGTTGATCCAATTTTTTCCTAAATTGCCTTTTCTCATCGCTTCTTCTTTGTGGTCATAGAGATATTTTACCTGTGTTTTGAATTCATCAGAGTTTGAAGCGATTGTGAGTGCGTCAATTTCAGAAAGGGCATTTGCAAGGTCACGTGTTTTTTGGATATAGGGTCCGCAAACCACGGGGACCTTGAAAGCAAAAGGTTCAGCGACATTATGTCCGCCGATATTTACCAGTGTTCCCCCCACAAAAGCCAGTTGAGAAAGAGAATAGGACTCCATCAATTTGCCTAAAGTATCGAGCAGAAAAACGTGGTCGTTTTCTTCTAATTTTTCTTCTTTCGAAAATGATTTGGGGTTGAATCCTGCATCTTTGATCAAATTACGTACGTGCTCGAATCGCTCGGGATGTCTTGGTGCAATTACCAGTCTGGGTACTGGGCTCGATTCGCTTTTGTTTTCGATTAAATGTTTCAGCGTTTCAAGAACAATAATTTCTTCACCCTCGTGAGTCGAGCCTGCGGTGAAGAAGAAGTCGTTTGTGTCGCCTTTTAAATAATTTGACAGAGTGCCACTGCTTTTAGTGGCATCTCCGGTCAGTCCGTCGAGTTTGATGTTTCCTAGTATTTCAATGTTTTTATCGCTTCCCTGCACTGAAGCGAAACGCTCAGCCTCTGATTTGCTTTGCACTCCAATGAAGGCGAATTGAGAAAGGACTGATTTGAAAAAGAACCGTAGATTGAAATACGATTTATACGATTTGGGTGACATTCGAGCATTGACAGACATTACTGGTATTTTTCTTTTTTTACAGGCATGTACGAATCCAGGCCAAATCTCGGTCTCAACTAACATGAAGGCCGCTGGATTGACTGTGTCGAGCCAGGCCTCGATTGAGCCTGGCAGGTCGTATGGAAAATAGGCTATAGTAGCAAACTGACCTGCTTTCTCTTTTGCCATTGCCTGTCCGGTGCCAGTTGTGGTCGTAACGAATAAAGGTAGATCAGGCAATTCTTGTCTCAGCTTTTTAAGTAATGGCAAAACTGCATTGAATTCGCCTACAGAAACCGCATGAATCCAGAGAGGCTTTTTAGTGCTCGATCTTATTTTCGACAGTTGTTCCTTGACTGTTTGAGGAATAAATCCCATCTTTTGACTGAATCCAAAGCGTGCTCGGGATGAAAACAAAAGCAGCGGCGAAGCCAAAATCATTACCAGGGCGAGACCGATTTGATAAAGTAGTATCATTACTGATACCATAAATTGTGCGGTCCTCCTTCCTCTAAATCAAATCGATCGCATCTACATCAACTGCTATATGGACATTTTTTTCTGGAGTCGCAATTGTCCTTGCTCTTAAGTATTCGACCAGACTGCCAAAAGCATTTGCATTCTGGCTAAACAATTTGACGATTAAATGATATCTGAATTTTCCTCTGATTCGTTCCACCAGGCATGGTGCAGGTCCCAATACCTCAAACTCGTTATCTGAGATTCTTTCTCTCAGTTTATCGGCAATGTCTTTCACCAGTTGTTCGCACTTTTCAATGCAAATGTTTTGATCCTGGCAAGAAAAGACTATGCGAAGAAGTCTACCAAAAGGAGGATAGTGAAATGTTTCACGACTCAATAGCTCGGTTTGGGCAAACGATTCAAAGTCATGTTCCTGCACTGCCTGAAAGACTTCAAGCTCGTTGTTATATGATTGGAAAAACACTTCGCCAGGTCGTTGACCCCGTCCTGCGCGCCCGGCAACCTGGCTCAAAAGCTGGTAACCTCGCTCGGTACTTCTATAGTCCGGCATATTAAGAGCCGCATCTGCAGCAAGAACACCTACTAGAGTGACATTGGCTATATCGAGTCCTTTGGCCACCATTTGAGTGCCGATCAAAATGTCTGCTTCATGGCGTTTGAATACTTCGAGCGTGTCTCGAAATGCTCCTTTTTTCAGAGTTACATCACTGTCCAATCGCACGACGCGGGCTTTGGGAAAACACTCGTGAACCTGTTCTTCCACCTTTTGGGTACCAAGTCCATATTCTTTGATGAAGGGACTTTGACACTCGGGGTTTGGACAAAGTTTGAAGTTCGCTCGCTCGTATCCGCAATGGTGGCAAGATAAATAGCCTTTATTCGAAGTTTCGTTCTTTTGTTTTTGATTCGATCCATGCCTTGCAAAACGATGAAAAACCATGGAAACACTGCAATGCTTGCAGGTAGCCACATAACCACAAGCTCTGCAAAATACGTGGCTTGCATAGCCGCGACGATTGACTAGCAAAACAGTTTGTTCTTTACGCTCTAATCTATCTTCAATAGCGTAAAACAAGTCTTTGGAGAAAATGGTCCGGTTGCCCAGACGCATTTCTTCTTTCATGTCTATTACTTTCACGACGGGCATGTTTTGGCTGAAGACACGCTCGGGAAGCGTCAATATTCTGTTTGCTTTCTGAGCATTGTAGTAAGTCGATAAATCCGGCGTGGCACTGCCGAATAAAACAAGTGCGTTATGGCGTCTTGCCTTTTCGAGCGCTACGTCTTTTGCGTTGTAACGCGGACTTGGACTTGTCTGTTTATAGCTTGAGTCGTGTTCTTCATCTAAAATAATCAGTCCCAAATTGGGAATATTAGCAAGCACTGCCGAGCGAGCACCAAGCAGGATTTTGACAGAGCCGTCTCTGATTCTTCTCCATGTATCGAATCTTTCGCCAGCCGATACAGCGCTATGCCAGATTGAAACCAGTTCTGGAAATCGATCGTTTAACAAACTTACAAGCTGGGAGGTCAGTCCTATTTCAGGAACCATTATTAAAGCGGTTTTTCCACCTCTGATTGTTTGCTCTATCAAATGCAAATAAACTTCTGTTTTACCGGAGCCGGTCACTCCGAACAAAAGCCAGGGTTTTACTGGTTCTGGATTAGTCGTGTTTTTTGTATTGAGAACGAGTTCTAGTTCTTTTTCAAGTACGTTCAGACAATTTCTTTGATGGACGGTTAATTGCTTGCAAGAGTTGTCCTGGTTGCTTTTGAAAGCAAATGCATTCAGTGGATCTCGAATGGAATCTTGTTTGCTAATTAGAAGCAAGCCTGCATCGCTCATTTTCTTGATGGTATTACTTGTGGTGCTGGCTAATTTTACTAATTCGCTTAGAGGGATTTTTCCTTCTTGCTCTTTTAATATGGAAATTATTTTTTGCTGTCTGGGACTGATTTTTACATCTTTGTTTTGCAGATCTGGTGCAACTTCTACCAGATCTATTGATTTGGCAACCACTTTGCCATGCGTCTCTGCCAACACTTCGATATTGCCGGATCTCTTCAGCCAATTGAGTGCTTTATAAAAACTGCTTGCACTAGCTTTGGTGCTGTCTTGATATCTGCGTCTGAGTGCAAGTATCGACGATTCGCCGCTTTGGGCGAGAATGGAAAAAAGGCGCTCGCCTTCAGGGGCTGATTTAAAAGTTGAACCGTTATCGGTTGAAGTTTTAAGGCAGGAGGCAACGAGGCGGACTCGTCTTTTGAGCCTTGGCGAAATGGAAGAAGGCAGTGCTGCCTGAATTACATCAGCTAAATTGGCACAATAAGTGTTCGCTAGCCAGTGCAAGAAATCGATATAGTCGGCATCGAAAAATGGATTGGCATCCATAACTTCAAAAACATCTTTGACTTGAAAATCTTTCGCGGTTGAGTCTTCAAGCGAGACCACGTAGCCAGAGACTACATTTTGTCCCTGCCGGCCAAAAGGCACGAGCACGCACGAGCCTACAAAAACTTGATCCTGTAGCAAATCCGGCACGCCGTAAGTGAACAGGCGATCTCGTAACTCCGGAGCCTCAATATCGAGGGCTATGTTGGCGAAAACTGAACTGGCCAATTTACCCACACAAAGAACTATGCGGATTGAATTCTACCTTATCGAATGATCTTTAGAGATTTAAGAAAAGCCAATGACGTACTTTTGCCAATTTGTTTGTGGATTTTGAGAAGTACTTGTGTATTTAGAAATTTCAAAATGCACATGTGAAAGTGGACGTCTTGGTGAAGAAAGCAGTGCCATACCGGCTTCGCGAGGAGTTCGGTCGCCTTTTTTGACATTGCATTTGAGACAGGCTGCCACGACATTATCCCAGGAATCGATACCACCTCTTGAGCGAGGCATGATGTGGTCGATTGTGAGGTCGTGTCGCTTGACTCCGCAATACTGGCAAATGTAATTATCGCGGTGCAAAATGTTGCGCCGCGATAGAGAAATTTCCTTGTACGGGATTCGTATGTAATGCCTGAGCCTAATCACCGTAGGTAATGGAAAATCGCCATATAAAATCTTGCCGTTGTGTTCGATTCTCTCTGCTTTTCCTTTGAGAAGAAGAACTACAGCACGCCGCCATGTACATATGTTAAGCGGCTCATAGGAAGCATTTAGCACTAAAACCTTAGACAATATGCACCCTCGACTACTAACGAATCTGTAATTAACCAGGATTCACCTTGTATTATTATAACGATCAAATTCAAAAAATGTCCAGAAATTGGCTTGTTTGGAGCATTCTCCAAAAATTACGAGACGGTTTACAGTATGTCTAAACGCAATACCCTGGCGCAAATCCGTCTCTAGAGAGCGTTTCAAGACTCGGATGCTTGACTCAGATTACCGAGTGTGACTGATTTGCGGTATATCGACTAGAAAACTTTCTGATATAGGCTGTAAAATGCTAGGCTATCTGGACCTGTTTCGGTTCGGACAAAACCGACAGGTTCTGTCCATCAAGACCGAAACATTTTTTGGTTTTTGATGGAATTCAATCGTCGTAGGGACTTTTCGAGCACAGCTCTGTATCACTTAGGAGAAACAAAACCTTGTCTATTGCATCAATGAAGCAGTTAATGGAAGCTGGTGTGCACTTCGGTCACCAGACCCGTAGATGGAACCCAAAAATGCGCCCATACATCTATGGCGAGCGCAACGGAATCTACATTATAGATCTGGAGAAAACCAGCCGCGCACTCGATAGAGCATGCGAATATATCAGAAAATCTGCTTCGGAGAAGCGAAACATCGTTTTCGTTGGAACCAAAAAGCAAGCTGCTGACATCGTAGAAGAAGAAGCAAAACGTTGTGGCGCTTATTTCGTCAATCGTCGCTGGTTAGGCGGTATGTTGACCAATTTCGAAACCATTCGTCTTCGTATCAATCGTTTGAAAGAACTCGAAGAAATGAAAGAGACCGGTGACTTTTTCCGTCGCGGTAAAAAAGAACAAGCTGTGCTCAATCGCGAATGGCTCAAGCTGGACAAATCGCTTGGTGGTATCAAAACCATGCGTGGTCGTCCCGACATTCTATTTATAGTTGACCAGAAACGTGAATTCATCGCTGTTGCTGAAGCAATCAAAAGTGACATCGCAACTGTAGCTCTGGTGGATACAAACTGCGATCCAGACGGCATCTCGTATGTCATTCCTGGAAATGATGATTCAATTCGTTCAATTAAATTGATTACCGGAAAAATTGCTGATTCAATCATCGAAGGTGCTCTTGCCCGCGCTCAGCGCAACGATGAAGAGCCTACAGTTGAACCAACAGTTTCTAATGTTGAAATTCCTGCAGCTTCAGACCTGGATGAGACAAGCTCAGACAGCGAAGGCGAAGAGCAAGAAGTAGAAATGGTCTAATTGGCTAATCAGTTTTTTAAGCACTAATCAAGATATTTAAGAGGTAATTATGCAAATGGTAGAAATCTCTGCTTCCATGGTCAAAGAGCTGAGAGAAAAGTCCGGAGCAGCAATGATGGATTGCAAAAAAGCTTTGGTTGAAAGCTCTGGCGATTTCGACAAAGCGTTCGAGTGGTTGAGACAAAAAGGCGTTGCTTCGGCAAGCAAAAAGTCTTCGCGCGCCACATCTGAAGGCTTGGTAGTAGGCAGTGTCGATGCAAGCGGCAAAAAGGCTGTGTTGGTCGAAGTCAACTGCGAAACAGACTTCGTAGCCAAAAACGAAGAGTTCGTGGCATTGTGCAATAAAATTGCAGAATCAGCACTCGAAGCAAACGCAACCACTGTTGATGCAGTTCTAGCTGCTAAAGCCAAAGGCGGAAGCGGTACTGTTGGCGAAATGATTACTGCTGCTGTCGCCAAAACTGGCGAAAACATGCAAGTAAAACGTGTCAGCCTCCTGCAAATTGAGTCAGGTGAAGGCGTAATTGGTCAGTATCTCCACACTTTGGGCGGCAAAATGGGCGCATTGCTCAAATTGTCCTCAGACAAAAAAGTGCCCGAAGCAGGTGCTTCAGTCGCTCGCGAACTGGCTATGCACATCGTTTCGACCAAGCCTACCTATATGAGCAAGGACGAAGTTCCAGCCGAAGTGATTGCAGAAGAAAAGCGTATCGAATCTGGCAAAGCCGATCTGGCAAGCAAAAAACCAGAAATGGTCGAGAAAATTGTTCAAGGTCGCGTAGACAAAATCATGGCTGAGCGTTGCTTCCTCGAGCAGCCCTTCGTTAAAGATCCAGGTCAACTGGTCAGCCAGTATCTCAGCGCTAAAGGCAAGGAGATGGGCGTTGAGCTCAAACCTGTTCAATATTCGCTGTATATACTCGGCGAAGAGTAAAGCTGAAAACCAAAAGCTAACTAGCAATTCAAGCACTCGAAGTTCCCGCCCCGGCGGGAACTTTGCTTATATGAAATATGACTTCTAGAAGGCAAAGCCTTGTAGGTAGTAAGATTTGCTGTTGATTACTTGGGAATTCAAACAAATGGCAAGCCCCACCAACGCACCTACATACAAAAGAATACTTCTCAAATTGAGCGGCGAAGCCCTGCAAGGCAAAGAAGGATTCGGTATCGACCATCAAGTCATAAGCGGCATTGCCGACGAAATTATCGAAGCCAAAGAAATGGGCGTACAAGTGGCGATAGTAGTGGGGGGTGGAAATATCTTCCGCGGCGTCAAAGGTGCTGCCTGGGGGATGGATAAAGCCGCTGCAGATTATGTAGGAATGCTTGCCACAATTATGAATTGTTTGATTCTGCAGGAAGTGCTGCATTCCAAAGGTGTTGAGACAAGAGTTCAGACAGCCATCGCCATGCCGGCGGTGGCTGAGCCATTTATCAGGCTCAGAGCAATCCGTCACTTAAACAAGGGCCGGGTAGTAATTTTTGGTGGCGGAACAGGTAACCCGCACGTTACAACCGATACTGCATCTGCTTTGCGTGCAGCAGAAATTAAAGCTGACGTAATCTTGATGGCGAAAAATGGCGTAGATGGCGTTTATGACGCTGATCCTAAGCGCAATTCAAAAGCTAAAAAATTCGACGATATCAATTTTGAAGATTTTATCAAAAACAATCTGCAAGTGATGGACCCTGCTGGTGTCTCGCTTTGTCAGCAAAACAACATTCCTATTATTGTTTTCGATTTTGCCAAACCAGGTGGTATCAAGGCCATTGTTTCTGGCCAAAAAATTGGAACCCTTATTAGCAGTGCTAAAACCTGCCAAACAGTGTGAATTGAGAAACGAGGAGATTAATCGAACATGAGCGCGCCTGCTGAAAATATACAAGATGTAATTGCTGCTGGTGAAGACCGCATGAAAAAAGCGGTATCGAGCTTACACAATGAGTTTAAGACAGTACGTACTGGACGAGCTAATGCTGCCGTTCTCGACAAAGTCGAAGTAGATTATTATGGCACGCCGACTCCGCTTAAAAGTTTAGCCAATATCTCGACTCCTGATGGTCGATCGCTTGTAGTTCAACCGTATGACAAAGGCGCGCTCAAAGACATCGAGTCTGCAATTAATAAAGCTCAGATTGGCTTGACTCCTAACTCCGATGGCTCGGTGATTCGAATTGTTATCCCTGCGTTAACAGAAGAGCGCCGTAAAGACTTATCCAAACAAGTGAAAAAAATTGCTGAAGATGCGCGCGTGGCAGTGCGAAACATCCGCCGCGACTGCGATCAGCACCTCAAAAATTTTAAAGACAAAGGCGTTTCTGAGGATGAATTGCGCAGCAAAGCTGAATCAGTTCAGAAATTGACTGACAAATATATAAAGGAAATAGATCAAGGCGCTAAAGACAAAGAAGCCGAGATCATGGAAATATAGAGACAAGGAGATTCACAAGCATGTGTGGAATAGTTGGTTATCTAGGCAACAATCAAGCGACACCAGTTCTCCTGTCCAAACTGCGCTGTCTTGAGTACAGAGGCTACGACTCTGCTGGAGTGGCTGTAATTGAAGGAGACAGGCTCAATATCATCAAGTCGGCTGGCAAGCTTTCCAATCTGGAAACTTTGCTTCAACAGCAAAGACCCAGCTCTACCATCGGTATTGGTCACACTCGATGGGCAACTCATGGTAGTCCGACAAATGAAAACGCTCACCCACACACAGATTCTACCGGTACCTTTGCTGTGGTGCACAACGGTATAATCGAAAACTACGCTCAGCTAAGGAACGAACTGATCGAACAAGGTTATGTTTTCACTACTGAAACTGATACAGAAGTGACAGTTCACCTACTTTCTCGCGAATATGCAAAAGACCAGGACATACTTGGCGCTATCGTGCGAACCGTCAATGTGATGAAAGGCGCATTCGCGCTTGGTATCGTAAGTTTGAAACATCGCGATCGTATCTATGCAGTGAATCATCACTATTCACTCACAGTTGGTATCGGCGAGAACGAAAGTTTCCTCGCTTCCGACAGCACCGCTGTTCGTCAATACA
Organism: uncultured Candidatus Obscuribacterales bacterium; assembly: GCA_964572515.1. Classification (GTDB taxonomy): domain Bacteria; phylum Cyanobacteriota; class Vampirovibrionia; order Obscuribacterales; family Obscuribacteraceae; genus Aved-18. The sequence continues at coordinate 85,158 of CAZNEW010000005.1, forward strand.
CAAACAAAATTGTGCGCCTAGAGCAAAGCGAAATTGCCGAAATTAAGACCAATAGCTACAGACTGTTTTCGTTTGATGGCACTGAGGTTTTCAGAGAACCTGTTTCGCTCAACACCGAGCCCTACAAAATCGATAAAGAAGGTTTCAAACATTTCTTGCTCAAAGAAATTCACGAACAGCCTTTAGTTCTGCGTCAGACTATGAGCAAGTATTTGCCTACATTTTCAAGCAATCCTAAAGCGTCGATTTCTTTCAATGTAGAACGTTTTTCTGCCGATGCCTCAGAAGGTGTTTACGGCGTAAAAATGACAGACAACGAAATCAAATCTATCAAACGCATCATTATCGTTGCTTGTGGAACCGCTTTGAACGCAGGAATGGTCGGCAAACTGATCATTGAAGAACTTTGCTCTATTCCTGTAGAAGTAGAAATTGCTTCTGAGATTCAGACCAGAAATATTTTGGCTGATGAAAGCACACTTGTTATTGCTGTGAGCCAGTCTGGTGAAACAGCAGACACGCTTGCTGCTATCAAAGCTGCCAAAGCCAAGGGTGCTTATACACTTGGTATCACCAATAGACCAGATTCACATTTGGCTCAAATTGCAAGCAATTTGATTGTCACCGAATGTGGTATTGAAGTTTCGGTTGCTGCCACCAAAACCTATGTCGCTCAGTTGATGTGCTTCTACTTGCTTGGAATTTATCTGGGTGAAAAGCGTGGCTCCATCAACATTGAGCAAGCTGTGGAAATGAAAAAGACTCTGCATTCAATGCCTGCTCTGATGGAACAAATTCTGGCTCGCGAAGAAGAGTACAAAAATTTGTCCCTCAAACTCGCCGATGCCTCAGACGTTGTTTTCATTGCGCGTGGAGTGAATTATCCCACTGCTCTGGAAGGTGCGCTTAAATTAAAAGAACTTAGTTATATTCATGCCTCAGGTTACGCTGCTGGCGAACTCAAACATGGACCAATCGCAGTGCTCGATTCAGCGGTGCCTGTAATCACAGTTTTGGTACCTGGCAAGGTTTACGAGAAAACATTATCAAATGCTCAGGAATCGCGCGCACGCAACGCTCGTATGGTGGCAGTTGCTTGTGACGGGGATGAAATGGCGCCTGATACATTTGATCACATATTCCGTATACCCCCTGTTGATGAGCTTTTCAGCCCACTCGTTACGATCGTTCCTTTGCAGTTGATGTCATATTTTGTTGCTGATTATCTTGGCAAGGATGTAGATCAACCACGCAATCTTGCTAAATCGGTCACAGTCGAATAAAGTATTATCTCTCTTTTCAACCATTAAGGAGTAGATAATGGTGAACGCTTTGGAGGGTGGGGCTAAGACCGCCACTGTAGGTGACCCTTTGGCTTCTGATTTCAAAGTTCCAGACACTCCGCCGCCGATTGGCGCCATAGTTGATGGTGCCGAACCAATTGCTGCAGCAGAGTCGATTGCAATCGAAACAGAATCTGCTCAGGCTTTGCCGAAAAACACCAAAGAGGTTTATCCCTGGCATGTGTTATTTGCTACCTGGCTTGGTGGTGTTGCAGACGGGATGGACAGCTCGATATTCGCCATTATTTTGTATCCTGCCTTGTCCGACTTACTGCATACGAATTCACACGCGACAGTCGGTATTTTTGGTTCGTATGTAATAGCTTTATTTATGCTAGGTTGGGCAGTCGGTGCTTTTTTCTTTGGCTGGCTTGCAGACCAGATTGGGCGTGCTAAAACACTCTCGCTTACAATTCTTGTTTATGCCGTAGCTACTGGACTTTGTGCTTTTTCTCACAGCTGGTGGGACCTGGGAATTTATCGGTTTCTTACAGGCGCTGGTATTGGCGGCGAAATGGGAATCGGTGCAGTGCTGTTGTCAGAGTGCTGGCCTAAAAAGTCTCGTGTCTTTGCTTTGAGTTTACTTGCGACCTCGCTTGGCGTAGGCTATCTCACTACTTCTGGACTCAATTTACTCATTGGTGGTTATGGATGGAGAAACTTGTTTCTGGTAGGAATTCTGCCTGCATTTCTCGTTGTCTATACTCAGATGAAATTGAAGGATTCGCATAGTTTCCACGAAATAAAAGAAAAGCGCACTGCTGCTAAAGGTAAGCACGAAGACGATTTGACCGATGAAGATCGCGTGATGCTCAAGTCCACATTTATGAGTTTGTGGGATGCTCATTATGCACGCCGTACTGTAGTAGTTGGCTTGCTTACAAGCTGTGCAATCATTGCCTGGTGGGCAGTTTTATCATGGATCCCAGCCTGGATTAATCAGTTAACTGGCACACTTGCAGTAGCTGAGCGTAGTCATGTCATGCTTTTCAAAGATATCGGAATGATTTGCTCTGGATTATTTGGTGGATTGCTTATTCACAGATTTGGATACAAAGCTTCGATGGCTGGCTCTTTCGTTCTTGCATTTGCTGCGACAGCCGGAATGTTCATGACATTCAAAGAATTCAGCCCACTTATATTTCCTTTTGTGGCGTGCGTCGGATTCTTTGCCCATATTCCCTTCGTTCTGCTCTGGTCCTATATTCCCGAGCTATTCGAAACGCGCATTCGCAGTACCGCTTTTGGTGTCACGTATAACGTAGGCCGAACCTTTGCTGCTTTTGCCGCTATTGCTAGCGGACAGTTGATTGGCTTGTTTGCTGGCTCTTACGCTATGGCTGCAACAACATTTGCAAGCATATTTCTTGTAGGAGCGATAGTCTCGTTTTTCATGCCCACACCAAGTGGTGACATGATTGAAGAAGGAGTAGGCGCGCACTAATGGCTTTGTGTCGGATTTTAAATTTTACTTTTGCTTTGACTAGTGCTGCCGCACTTGCATATTCTTGTGTGTCAATGGCTTACGCTAATGATAAACAGGAGCAAAAAAATTCTTTTATAACTTTGGACAAAAGCGACGACCATTCATTTTGTTTGCAATCTACAAAAGCTATTTTGAACTCAGCTCATTGGACAATCAAAGATAAAGCCGAAGTGCACAACTGGCTATTGCAGGTTCAAGATTTAATTGTGAATTCTTCTGGTTTTAAAAAACTGCAAGAAGAGAATTTGGCTGAATATAAAATCAGTAAAGCGTCTTATGCGTTTTGCATAGATTCAAATGGAATGCCTGTAGGTTTTCACGTCTTAAATAGAGAAACATTCACGCCGATTGACGAAAAAATTTCGGACATTGTTGAATTCGCAGGACCCTATCCTGCAGCTCCAAATCATTTGCCCTGGCAAGAAGGTGGAATGAGAGTGGAATTGGTTCTTGCCAAAGAGTTTAAACTTTCAATTGCACCTGAATGGCCAAACAAACGATTGGCTTCCCTGTGCGGCAATAACCAGTAGTCTAATTACCAACCGATAACGGTTCGTGTTTTAATTCTCGCCTTGTATTTCTTTCAAGCCGACCAGCTCGTCGCTATTATCGTCGTCGCAACCTGGGTGAAAACATTGACACGATTGAGATTCAAGTGTTTCAAGCCCCTCGCAGTCACTTGAGCAAAAATCACTTTCAGTAACCTGACATTGACAAGAGGGATGTGCACATTCTTGCGTTTCATAAGTGGAGTCTTCTTCGTCAAAGACTGCATCGTGCGGAATGGCATCGGACTTTAATGTGTGTTGAGCTTCTGAGTCTAGATTTTCATCCATCGGATCTATTATATGGAGCGCTGTTTCTTCGGGAGCTATCTCGTTTTCAAAGAATGGCAAGTCCTCATTGGCTTCGTCATTCATTCCATCTGACCATTCGTTGTCGTCGTTTCCAATTTTTCCTGGCAGCATAGTTATCACCTCTCAATTTTTTCTTAGCACAGCAATCTGAGAAAAAATCGGTTAGGATGAAAATGTGACATATATACGTAGTGTAAGCTGGAAGGTCGAAAAAAGACCCTAAACCGGCACTGAAAGTTGCTTTGCGAGCAACAAAAAAGATGACAGACAGAACAAGTACTGTATTTGAGGAATGGACCGAAACTCCCTTTGATTCAGGCGATTTAGAAGACGATTATCAAAGCCTAGATTTGGACGACGAAACGGTTGTGGTTGAGCCTATTAGCGCTCAATTAGAGTTTTTTGCACATACAAATAAAGATTCGATGGCCAATTATCTGAAAGAAATCGGACGTTTCGGATTGCTCGATTTAAAAGCCGAAGTTGAATTAGCGAGAGCTGCTCAGGCAGGCGATGATATTGCCCGAAATAAACTAATCAAGTCAAACTTGCGTTTGGTTGTGAGTATTGCCAAAAAATATGTGAAATTCGGACTGACATTGCAAGACTTGATTCAAGAAGGAAATATTGGACTTATTAAAGCAGTCGAAAAGTTCGATCCAGAAAAAGGCTTTAGATTTTCAACTTATGCAAGCTGGTGGATTAAACAAGCAGTCAGTCGAGCGATAGCCAACAAATCACGCGTAGTGCGTCTTCCAGTGCATGTAAGCGAATCGAAGTGGAAAGTGAAAAAAGCTGTGGCAGAGCTAAATCAAAGTCTGGGGCGCAAGCCTACGCCATCTGAAATTGCTATTAAAACTGGATTTGACCGGGATAAAGTGAATATGCTTTTAAACGCAGAGAAAGCAACACTTTCACTAGATGCAAGTTTTACAGAGGATGGCGAAACTACACTTTGTGATTTTCTACCAGATGAACGCTCGCTAGATCCTATTGAAGCCGCCGATTTCGAGTTGCTTTCGTTGCGGGTAGAAAGCGCTTTGAAGAGACTGAAACCACAGGAATCAGATGTTTTGAAATTGCGCTTTGGAATAAAAAGCGATCGTAAGACCCTAGTTGAAACTGGCAGAATTCTTGGTTTATCGAGAGAGCGTGTGCGTCAAATCGAACTTAGAGCAATGAAAAAACTACGCCACAACAAAGAGCTCGAAAGTCTGGCTCTGAATTAGCGTTAAGGGTATTTGTTAAAGCGTTGGCGATTCGCTTTGGGTGAGTCTGGGATTTTCTTCTTCCACTATTTTGGGCGTAATCATGAGCATAAGCTCAGTGCGGTTGCGCCCTTTTAGTGTTGTTCTAAAAAAGGCACCAAGAAGCGGTGCTTCTGCAAAATAAGGAACCTTGGATAATTGTGATGCTTCTTGTTCGGTAAATAACCCACCTATCACAAGTGTTTGACCATCCTTAATTCTGACTTCCTGACTGATTACATCACGAATACTCAAAAGCGTAACGGTTGTCTGGTTCGCTCCCACGCCGAATGTTTGTGGGGCCCCAAGAGGTGCCGATACCTGGGGACGAAGTCTTAAACGAACAAAGCCATCTTCAGTCAATCTTGGCAAAATGTTTAAAAATATACCGGCTTTGGCAATTTCGACGTTTGTTGTAACTACACCTAAACTCACAGTAGATGTCACTTTGTGCACTACTTCGTTTGCAATAGTAATCAGGGCTTCGGTGTTATCGACTACAACAAGGCTCGGGTTGGCGATCACTTTTGCCTTGTTTGTTTGTAAGAGCATCTGCACATTTACATTCAAGCCGTAAGGTACGGTGGCAATGTTCGCTCTTCCGCCAGCTCTTTGGCTTAAGGTCAGAAAATTGAATCCGGATGCCGATGATTGAACTGGAGTAATACCAGCGATGTTTATATTGCCTACGTTGGGCAGGACTGCGCCTACAAGTCCCGAAAATGGGTTGGCAGCGCCAGTAACGTTCGTTCCAGTAAAAGGAATAGCAGGTATCTGCGGGTTTGGAACGGCGTTTGCAGGTGAACCTAAACCTGGCAAAAAGCTAAGCAGTGGAGCCGCCGGATTGCCCATGATAGAGCCAGACATACCGTCGCCTTGCAAGTTTATAGTTGCGCCAAGTTGTCTGATGCCCTGGTTTGTGATTTCAATCAGAGAAGATTGAATATGTACCTGGCGAGGACGGCGGTCCACTAAGGTAATTGCTTCGCCAGCAAGATCCACATCTTCCTGAGTTCCTACAACGATGACTTGTCGACCTTTGGCATCGGGAATGACAATGGCGCCGCCGTCGTTTGGTGGTATCGTATATAGTGCGTTGATTTCTTGCACCTGACGCACTTGCTGACTACCCGGTTCCACAGCCGCATTATTGAATCCAGTACCTTCTTGGATTTGTTCGCGGGTTGTGCCATTCAATTGTTTGGAAACTTCGTCTTTCTTGAGAGTTTGGTCCAATTGGCTTTTGGTACCAGGTTCGGTGGCAGAGTCTCCCAGTCCCACTTTTTCATCAAAGCTCGATACTACGCCTTTGTTGAATACTGAAAATTGCAGAATCTGGGCAACGTCGAACGGATGGGCATAACTTAGTTTGAATGCACGTACAACCTGGCGATTAAGTTTCAATTGGACCATCGCAACGCTTGAAGCGACAATGATCACATTGTTTTCCAGTCGTCTGCTTTCCAGACCTGCAGAAGCAAGAATGGTATCCATTGCTTCGTTAAGGGTGACATCTTTTAATTCGCCTGTGATGCGTCCGTCTACTGATTTATCGACGATAATATTCAAATTGCCACGCCGTGCAATCTCCGCTATTAACTCGCGCACCGGAGTATCTCTGAAACTAAGGTGGTGAATGATGCCCTGGTTTGCTTGTGCCACCAGTTTGAATGGTTTGCGAATCTGTACTGTCCCTGTTACGGCTGGGAGCCGCTGAGTTCGTGCAGATTGGCTGCGTCCGCCTGGTCCATATTGAGCGATTTGTTTTTTATCGGCGCTATCGTTCGAGTTCAAACCTTCATGTGGGTCTCTTTCTTCTTGTGCAGTCGCAGCTAGTGGAATGCTTAGTGCGCAGGCACTGAACACAGAAGCAAGAAAAAATGAAAGCAGCGCATCGGGTTTATTCGATGATGTTACAGACGCTATTTTTTTTTGAATTGTCGCCTGAGCAGCTGCTATCAGGTGATGCATAAAAGTTTTTACCGATATCAACTTTCTGACATATTAATTGTATACCGATGCGCCAGAATTGCAATGGTGGCGCATTTGGCATCAGTGTATTGATATTGTATATAGTGCTTATATGCGATTTAGCGTGGACTGGATAAGCCGAAAATGGCTAGTTCTAAGTTGTTACGTGCTTCGCTCAAGCGAGGATTCAATCTCAGCGCCAATTGCAGCTGAGTGACCGCCGAAGCGACATCGCCTCTTTTGTAAAGAGCATATCCCAGATCGTTGCGAGCTTGAGCGTTGAGTGGATCTAGAATGACTGCTTGCTCGAATTCGACCACTGCGTCGGCATTTTTCTTGTTTGCGTACAAAGCTCTTCCCAGAGCGATATGACTTTCAGCTGAAGTAGGCTCAAGTAAGACTGCTTGTCTTGCTGTTCTAAGCGCACTGACGTCTTCTTTCAGGCGCAATAAACCGTGAGTTAAAGCGACATGGGCATTGGATGAGCTTGGCATGATGGATACGGCTTGTCTTGCTGCTCGAACAGATCCTTCGGGGTCATCTGTGGCTACCAGAGCCTGGGCAAGACCTGTAAGTCCCTGACAAGTGGCTTTGACTTCATTGGCTCGTCTGAATTCATTTATTGCCTCAGAAATGGCTCCCTGAGCCATAAAACTATCAGCCAAGCAGACAAAAGGTGCTGCAAGTTTTGGCGACATGCTTATTGCTTTTCGATACTGCATTTGGGCGGCGGCATGGTCGCCTATGCCGTCTGAGATTTTGCCTAACAAAACGTTGGTGACTATGTTTTCATTATCGAGAGCCAGAGCCCGTCGCAGCTCCATGCTTGCACCTTCAAGATCTCCTGAAAGATAGAGATAGGAGCCAAGCCTGATTCGAAGGTCGGGATCGTTTGGGTTGTCGGTTATCTGGCGACGTAGTTTGACGATGTGATCGCCTGCTCCGCGCAAGTCGGTATGGGTCATGCCCATCTTGAACAATTCGAGATAATTCTCTAAAGAGGATTGTTCTTTGAGTAAGCGGAGGTCTTGGGCTTTTTCTAGGTTTTTCTGAGCAGTTTTTTCCTGCGCCTGTACAGCAGGACCCACGCCTAATGTAAGACTTGATGCGCAGAATAAGCCTAGTAGCAAATGTATCGAATTTTGGTATAGTCGTGACATCTTGACTCTGGAGCGAGTATATTGTGAACCTTCTAAATTTATCACGAACCAAGCATGATTCAAGCTGCCTATATACATTTGCCATTCTGTGTCCATAAATGCGATTTTTGTGATTTCGCTGCATTTGCGGGCGTACAGCACTTTGAGCGCGAGTACTGCGACATTCTTTTGGAAGAAATTAAGCAAAGAGTTAAGCAGACAAAGGCTCGAATCAAGTTGGACAGCATTTTTTATGGAGGTGGCACACCGTCAGTGGTGGCGCTGGAAAATCTGGATTCAATTCATTCCGGATTGCTGAATTTGGTTCAATGCAGCAAAGACGCCGAGATCACCCTTGAATCCACGCCTCATTCTATTACCAAGGAAAAATGTGCGTTCTGGCGAGACCTTGGTATTAATCGCATCTCCATTGGAATTGAATCTTTATCTAATGATGAGTTGAAAGCTATAGGACGAGACCACACTGTTGCTCAGGCTTACGATGGAATAGAACTTGCCTGCAAGGCTGATTTTCCAGTTGTAAGCCTTGATTTTATGTATTCTTTGCCTACTCAAACTTTAGACAGCTGGCAGAATACACTTAATCAGTTTGTCGAACTTGCTACTTCAAACAAACAAATTAAGCATGTTTCGGCTTATGGGTTGGAACTTGTAGGAAATTCTCCCTTGTATAGTCGGTTTCCTAAAGACTGTCCATCCTATCCAGACGACGACACTTTTAACGAGATGCGTCAGCGCCTGGTCGAATCTCTTGCCAAAGCAGGATTTGAACAGTACGAAGTTTCTAACTTCGCCAAGCCAGGGTTTGCTTGTCGTCATAATCTGACTTACTGGCGAAATGCTGAATATTTGGCATTTGGCGTTGGGGCGCATCGATATGTGGACGGCGTTCGCAGCTCGAACACCAAATCACTAACCCGTTATATTCGTGAACCGTTATCGGTTGATCTTTTTGAGCCGATCGATCAGACGATGCGGTTAAAAGAAGGAATTATGTTGGGGTTTCGAATGCTTAAGGGGATAAATCTGGTCGATTTTGAAAGGGAATATGGCATCGACTTGTTCAGTAATTTTGAGAAGCCGATAAAACAGTTGATTAGTCAGGGTATGCTTAAGCTTGAAAACGGTCATCTGGCAATTCCTCAGACCAGGCTTTCGCTGAGCAATTCGATAATCGCTGAATTTATGTAAAGTTTGGCTGTTCTTTTAGAAGCGTATTTAGGTGAGGTTTGGTTGAAAAGCGTTAGCCGGGCGTCGTTTTGTGCCTCGTTTCGGTTTAGTTGCCAGTTTCTGCGGGTATGGGGTTATATGGATATAGTTGGCTTGTTTCAAGGGCGTTTCTAGAGAGAAATCTCCCTATTTACTAAGTAAGGGACCAAATTAAACAGTGTGCCCGGCCGAAAACACGGAAACGAAAGGGTCTGCTAAAGAGCAGAGCGGCGAGAGCGTAAGCGCCCGCGACCCACTTATTGGTTCATCACTTTCTAATCGTTATCTTGTCACTGGGGTCCTTGGTAAGGGCGGGATGGGTGTGGTTTATCGAGCTCAGGATGAGCAGACCGACCGTATTGTCGCGATTAAGATGTTGCATGCGCATAAGGTAGCGGACTCCGAAGCTCTCAAACGATTCAATCGCGAGGCTAGAACCGTCGCGCAAGTAAACCACCATCATATTGTGACCCTTTATGATTTTGGTATGAGCAAGCTGGGACAGCCCTTTTTGGTCATGGACTATATCGAAGGTCGCAGTCTCAAAGATGAACTCGAAGCGGTGGGACCTCTTCCATTCGACAGAGCATCAATAATTTTTGACCAGATTCTCGATGCCCTTGAGTTTGCTCATAGTCACGATGTTGTGCACCGTGATTTGAAGCCTGAAAATATCATTTTGAGTAAGCATGGCGAAACTGACGATTGGGTGAAAATCGTTGATTTCGGCTTGTCTAAGTTGAAGGAAACCGATTGTTTTGCTGAAGACGTTTATCAAATAACCAAAGCAGGTGATGTTTGCGGTTCTCCGCCGTACATGAGTCCTGAACAGTGTTTGTCTAATGCGGTCGTGGATACACGAAGCGATATCTACTCAATGGGCATTTTGGTCTATGAAACCTTAAGTGGCGAACTCCCTTATAAAGCCAAGTCTGCAATTGAAATGATGGATTGCCATCTGTATGGCACTCCGATTCCGTTTAGTGAAGCTGCTCCTGATCTGAAAAGCTGTAATGAAACAACTTATGTTATTACACGTTCGATGAATAAGGAGCCCGAGAATCGCTTCGCCAGTTGCACTGCTTTTGCCAAAGAATTGCGCGATGCTCTTCGAAGAGACTGGCCGAAAGTGCGCTCGTATCGATTCCGGCAAGAAGCTCAGGGCTATAAAGACCTTGAAAGTGAAGCCGAAGCTCTTGCCACTGGTGAACATCCGGCACTTGAACTTCATCAAGCAATGCCAAATGCGGTGCAACAAATTCTTGAAGAGATGCGTACGGAAACGTCTCATTTTCAGGGTCCTGGTCAAGGTACTTTTAACCATCCAAACGGCAAAATACAAGCTCAAGAAGCAACCGGATCCTATAAAGTCAAACCTGAAGTAGTGGCACCAAGTCTGGTGCAGAAATTGCTGGATATGATTTCATCGATTTTTGGTGGCAATCAAACGCCGAGTCAAGAAGAGGAGATTGAAGAGTTTCGCCAAGAACTCGGTTATTCTAATTGTCCATTTTGTCATGCGCCAATCAAGGCGCAATTACGTTTTTGTGTGAACTGTCAGCGTCAACTACCATCTGCCAAAGAGTACGCGAAACTACGAGTACAAGGCGGTGGTCGCCTTGCTCTTCCCCGTGCGCAGCGAATGCAAGAAGTCACAGGAACGCGCAGATTTAGCAAGAACTCCAAAATGCGCTCTAACAGTATGGGACCCGGTGTGATTACTCAAGTCCTAACTCTTGTGCTAATTGGATTACTAATTTATGGCGGAATTCATTATTCAAAAGATCCCGCTATTCAGAAAAAGATTCACAGCTTGATGGCTGCATTGCAGAAATAGCTAACTAGGACGCCAGCTTCCTTTCATGCTTTGACCGATGCGAAAGCCTTGGACTAGATTGTGTCTTGTCAGTTGAAACATTTCATGCAAAGCGTCAGGATCGTTGATACCGTATTTGGAGGCAATCGAATTTACCTGATCCATTGCCAGAGCGGAAAAGTAAACTACTACGTCGTCATGAACTTCGCCTCTACCTTGGTTCGGTAAACGCAAGATGGCCTTGCCGAAATCGTTTGTAAAGGCTTCGGTCATCTCCGAAGTCAGTAAATCGCAATAGAAGTTTTCTGTTTTTCTAGCCATGATTCTTCTATTATCTCCAAGCTAAATCTCGCGTCAATTGTTTGTTTTATAACAAATCGAATTGCTAACATTGAGATTATTTTAGACTTGATAGAGACTCATAATTGAATGCTTGGTGAAGATTTTTTTTGCTTATTGCCTGTGTTGTCGGAGGCTAAATCACCAACCGATATCGTTTCAATTTGATCAAATGGCAGTCCAAGGTTATTGCTTATTCCTTTTGCAAAGGGCTCGATATTGCCTGTGGTGACAAAGCGACAGCGCTTGTTGAGTTCTGAAAAGTCTGGTTGATAAGACTGTATAGAAGTTTTAGAGGAGTTTGAAAGCACAGTAGCAGCGTCCTTTCCAAGCAGCTCTTCAGTTAAGCAGATTGCTGGATCTATCATTTCGACGTTTGTTGCATTCAGCTCGGTCAAGCAACGGCGCATAGACTCGTGAAGAAATGGAAAGTGGGTACAGCCGTAAATAATGGCATCGACATTATGCGCAATTAATTCTTTGGCGTATGGATTCAATGTTTCGACGGCTTCTCGGGATTTTGCTTTGTTTCCCTCTACAAGCGGAACCAAATCAGGGCAAGCTAATTCAAAAACTTGCGCTTGGGGTTCTTTTGAGGCTATAGCCTGGCTGAATGCCTTTGTTCTTGCAGTCGCAACGGTAGACATAACACCTACGCGCTTGTAGGAGTTCTTGCTCACGATATCCCCGGTGCAGTGCAACAGGTCAATCATGGGCAAGGGCAATTGAGCCCGCTTTGCTGGCTCAACTAGGGCTGCACTTGTGTTGCAGGCCATAATGACCAGGTCGACTTCGTTTTGATATAACCAATCTACAATTTGTTTAACGAAAAGTTGGATTTCATCCTGACTGCGACCGCCGTAAGGGCATCTTGCTGTGTCGGCAAAATATACATATTCCTTTTTTATATGATATTTTCCTGGCCGAGAAAATTCGTAGTCTTCTGAATTAGACATTTGGACATCGTTTGAATTTTCAGATGGCTCGGGCAGCATCAATAGTTGTTTCAGAACCGATAAACCACCTAGTCCTGAGTCAAACAACCCAATGCGCTTCGCCTTGTCAAAACTGTCTTTTATAATCATATATGAATCGTACTGTGGATTTTGTCCAATAAGGGCGAGTGCAAGTTATTTTTGGCCCATTCATTACCCGGGCTTTACGCATGAACCGTTATCGGTTCATTTTTTATCGGTGGCCCTGCTCTTTGTCTGCGCCCATCCCGATTCCTAGCCCTTTTTGTGCAAGACGAGATAGAGAAGGCAGGTTTCCAGCACCTATTTTCTCGCTTCTTACTCTGGCAGACCGTGAATCTTTTTTAGTGCTTTCGCTATTGTGTTTGTTCGCGGTCTTTGCTTTTTCGCCACCAGTCCGATTAGAAATATCCTTTATGTTGGAATCGTCGTTCAGATAAAGAATAATTCCTTTTGCTAGTCCCTCTGCTACCTGTTTTTGGTAATCAGGGCTAATTAATTTTTCGCGTTCTGTTTGATTAGAGATAAAGCCAATCTCAGCTAATACGCTAGGTACTTCTGTTCTGTTTATGACGTAGAACTTGGCTTTTCGAATATTTCTGTCTGGTATTTTTAGCGTGTCTAACAAACTCTTGTGTATATCTGATGCCAACTCTTTGCTTTGTTCTGTTTGAAAATACGTTTCCAAACCACTGATTTCATTGGAGGATTCCATGGCATTAACGTGAACACTCACGAATGCGTTGGGGTTGGTTTTATTTGTAATGTCGACCCGATCCTGTAATGAAATAAAAGTATCGTCGACTCTAGTTAAATGAACCTCCACACCTTGCGCTTTGAGAAAATCGCTCAAATATTTCACAACCGATAACGTTATGTCTTTTTCGTTTGTCATTCCTCGCTGAGCTCCAGGGTCTGTCCCGCCATGACCGGCGTCCAGAACGATCACCTTACCTTTTACATTGGCACTAAGGGGCAGTGTGCCATTGGGCAGTGAATTGACCGCAAAGTTGATTTTGTTGCCGTCTGGAATGATGTTAAAAGTGGTTTCTGGATCAACTAGGTCGAAAACCAATCTACCCTTAACCAGTGCTGATTCCGTTTCTGAATTGGTTTGAACAAGTCCAAATCGAATATCTTTTAGGTATTTATTTTCGGGGAGTTCCGCTCTTGTAGCATCTTTCAACTCGGGCAGATTTTCAAAATCGATCACAAATCTGTCTGGGTTTGATAGTCGAAAAGCCTTGTAATTTATTTGATTCGCTGGCAAACGCAATCCGCTTAGTTCTATTTGATTACCTTCAAACTTCAAACGAATCGCGCTCTCTGATTTCAGTGTTTGATTGCCCTTCGAAGAAGGTTCTGCAGGGGCTGCGAGTGTAGAGCTGTCTGATTCGGGCGTGAACAATCTCGCGGTTTTGTCTTTCAATTTTCCAAGTAGTCGAGACACTGAACTATTCTTATCGCTCTTTGGATCATCTAGCTCCGTACTTTGATCACTTGTAACTTTGGCAATCTTGTCGGTTGTTTTTTCTGTTGCTTGCGATGGAAAGGATCTTGCAGGCATTTTGTTAGCTTCACCAAAAGACAAGGCACGTGCTCGGGCAGGGGCAATACTTGGCACATGACTGGTTGTTTTTATCTTTGGAGCTATTGGAGGCCCTGGAACCGGTGCGCCAGCAAAACGAGTTCCGTTATCGGTTGACGATTGAGATACTACCTCGGGATCGAGTTCAAATTTTCCAAACCCCTGAGAACTTGCAAGTGAAGGATCCATTGTGGATAAAGGTGGTGTTATTCCAGCTTTTTGTGGAGTCGTTTTGCCGATAACCGGAGCCAATGGTGGAGGAAAAGCTTGTAGTCCGGATTGTGTACTTGTGTTTTTTGATTTTGGAATTCTCACGCTTAGACGACCCGGCGTAGAGCGGAATGCTACGTCCATTAAAACCGCCGAGTTTCGGGCAGACACAGACACTCTACAGACGGGTGGACTAGCTTGAAAGCGTCCAACCTTGATGGAAGTGATACTACTAGCAGTGCCAAAGGTCTCGGCTCCGACTGATTTTGTAGGCAACTCCCAGATAAGACCAGGAAAATCAGCAACTAAAACGGTGTTTCCGTTTTCTCCCGATAGAAATTGAATTATCGGACGTGGTAAAGCCGCTTTGTTTGTGGTGGCAATTTCGATGCCATCCTTGCTTTTGAGTAATCGAATAGATGAAACTTTGTTGATGCCAAGATTTTCCTGCGCTTCTACAGATTGGCAGTTGACATCACAAAACACAACGAAGCTTAAGGGAATTAAAAGTGAAAGATAGAACAGATGTCTATGCATCCTATTAATAGGTTGTGATCGCAAAATGAACGCCCCTTAACTTTGCACCGCCTGGCTATTCTAATAAGAGACCGTAAAGTGTGCAATTTGTTCCACTTATCGGCGCTTGGAAACCGATAAGCTCTGCCACCACAGGCGAAGACTAAATTAAATAGTGGAAAAGATAGGCCTAGTATGAAACTGGTAAATTTAGGGCGGTGTTTTCCCATTGCGCCGCTTACCAACGAGTGGTCAGGAATGCACGGCTAAAACCAAAGGAGCTTGAGCGATTCATGGATGAAACTTCAATTCTTTACTACTGCATTGGTGGAGGCGTTGTAGCTCTCCTTTACGGTGCCTACGCCGGGATGAGCGTTCTCAAGCTTTCAGCCGGAAACGAAAAAATGCAAGCAATTGCCGGCGCGATTCAGGAAGGCGCCAACGCTTATATGAGCCGTCAATACATGACGATACTATATGTGGGTGTTGTTCTGGCGATAGTGTTGGGTGTTGCACTCAACTGGACTACCGCTATCGGATTCGTTGTCGGTGCGGTATTGAGTTCGCTAGCTGGTTTTGTGGGAATGTTTGTTTCGGTACGAGCAAACGTTCGAACTGCCGAAGCCGCTAAAAATGGATTGGAGTCTGCATTGAATGTGGCATTTAAAGGTGGTTCCGTTACCGGTTTGTTGGTAGTTGGATTGGGATTGCTTGGTGTCACAGGCTTTTATTTGGTAACTAAAGATGTTACCGCTTTAGTTGGACTTGGTTTTGGCGCCAGTTTGATTTCTGTGTTCGCAAGATTGGGTGGTGGTATTTACACCAAGGCAGCAGACGTTGGCGCTGATCTTGTAGGTAAGGTTGAAGCTGGAATTCCTGAGGACGACCCACGTAACCCTGCTGTTATTGCCGACAACGTAGGCGATAACGTAGGCGACTGTGCTGGTATGGCTGCCGACTTGTTTGAAACGTACGCAGTTACAGCTATCGCTACTATGCTTCTTGCTTATGAAACTTTCCATACTCAAATACAAGCTGGTCAAGCACCACTAGTACTTGTTTATCCCCTTGCACTAGGCGCTATTTCAATCGTAACTTCGGTTGTCGGAGCGTTCTTCGTGAAGCTTGGTTCAAGCACCAATATCATGGGCGCACTGTATCGCGGATTGATAGTATCAGGTGTTCTTGCTGCGATCGGCTTCTATTTCGTTACAGAAAAAATGATGGCCGGGCTCACTCTTCACGGTGGCGCCGTTGTAGCAACATGGCAATTCTTTGCCGCATCGTGTGTGGGTCTTGTAGTCACTGCTCTTATGGTTGTAATTACTGAGTACTACACATCTACCGCCTACAGACCAGTAAAACATATTGCCCAAGCTTCTCAAACAGGACACGCAACTAATATCATTGCCGGTCTTGCTATTTCAATGGAATCAACAGCATTGCCTGTGCTTGTAATCATTGGCGGTATCTTGGTTTCATATGCTCTTTGCGGAGTATTTGGTGTTGCTCTTGCTGCTATGTCGATGCTGTCAATGGCCGGTATCATCGTTGCTATTGACTCTTATGGACCAATTACAGATAACGCTGGCGGTATTGCCGAAATGGCTGAAATGCCTAAAGAAGTTAGAGCTATCACCGATCCGCTAGATGCTGTTGGTAATACCACCAAAGCTGTGACAAAGGGTTATGCGATTGGATCAGCTGGTCTTGCTGCTATCGTGCTTTTCAGCTCTTACACTCAAGAATTGAATGCTGCGATCGCTAAGAAAAGCGGAGCCGCTGCTGAAGCCGCTGGAATCATTCATACTTCAGGAATCACTTTTGATCTATCAAGCCCGTTTGTCTTGTGTGGATTGTTCCTTGGAGGTTTGATTCCTTTCTTGTTCGCTGCTTACGCCATGGAAGCTGTTGGTAAATCTGGCGGCTTAGTTGTTGAAGAAGTTCGTCGTCAATTCAGAGAAATTCCAGGCATCATGGAAGGCACCGGAAAGCCAGACTATGCAAGATGCGTAGACATCGTAACCAGTGCAGCTATCAAACAGATGATAACTCCAGCATTGCTTCCAGTTCTCACTCCAATCATCATCACCGCACTTGGATATTTCTGGTTGTCGCATTCACTGCCAGGTGAATTTGCAGCAGCTAAAATCCTTGGTGGAGTACTGGTCGGAAGTATCGTCACCGGTATATTCGTTGCTATCTCAATGACTTCTGGTGGTGGCGCCTGGGATAATGCCAAGAAATATATCGAAGATGGTAATTTCGGTGGTAAAGGTTCCGAAGCGCATAAAGCTGCGGTCACAGGTGATACTGTAGGAGACCCGTACAAGGATACAGCTGGTCCTGCAATCAACCCAATGATCAAAATTTTGAACATCGTTGCTTTGCTCTTAGTTGCGTACCTGATTCAATAATCGTTCCGTTATCGGTTCGATGGAGAGTGGCCAATGCAAATTCGTGTAGCCAATCGCCAGGACGAAAAGCAAATCCAATCGATTTTTGCTGAATTGTGCAGTAAAAAAAGGGAAGAGTTGGATCTAAGTTCCAAGCATCAAGATTTGCGAAATATAGAAGCCAACTATTTCGGTCGCGATGGAATTTTCCTCGTTGCCGAAGTAGATGGCAAAATCATTGGATTTGCCGGAGCAAAAAAAATTGGCGACACGGTGATTTCAATTGATCGTTTTTACATAAATGACGACTACAAAAGAAATGGAATAGATCAGCAATTCATGCAAGTTATTCTTCCTTTTGCCCAACGCATGTTTTATGAAAAGATCAAATGGAATGTAATGGAAGAACCGCCGAATATAGGGGTGACTACTACTACTACTTCTTCTTCTCTTTCAGCCGCACCAAACTCGTCAAATATTTCTAGTGCGGCTGGGGTCTCGTGTTTCAACAAAGCGCTTTTAGTTAGAATGCGCTTTAAGAAAGATCAGGACAATTTTTATTGGCTTGAAATCGAACCTTCAAAAGAACCATCCATAATTGCCACCAATTAGGTCAGGTTCTGAACTACTAGATTGACCACTAATGGAGTTACAAATGACACCACTTCTTTGCCCTTGATGGGCGGGTGTTTTCTGCAGGCTTCAGCAAGCGCACTTCGGTTCCATCGAACTCGATGATTTTTACTCCAGAAAAGTGCCAGGTACAAGTGCAGGCATTTGCGACTTATTCCGTGATAGAGGGTTCGAATGTAATCAATAAAATCACGAACCTTGGCGTTATCCAGAGACCTTTGTATTTCAATTTTGGTAGGTATGCGTTTGCGAGTGTAGTAATCTCCACCGTGACGTTGAATCAAATCAAGCATTTCTAGACTGAAAATTGCTGAGCAAAGTTCTCCTACGCTGCATTGAAGTTGATAAATCAATTGATCGAAGTGGAGTTTATCGTCACTGAGATATTCGTAAAGTCTTTTATCGAATTCCGAAAGCTCTTCCAGGCAGGTAGGTCTAATTGGCTCGTCATCCAGAAAACGGTCCTCTACTACATCTTCCAGGTAGGCCTGGGATTTTTCCATTTCGTACTGTTCTGATGAAGGATGTTCTTTTGCAGGTGTTAGAGAGCTTCGTTTGTTGAATATAGCGAGAAACATATTTGAACCTATAGCCTCAACTTCATTTTCAAGATCTGATTTTATAATGATGGCTAACTTTTTGATTATTGTTAAAGCGCTCGAATAGGCAACCCTTGCTGGGATACGAAACTGGTTGGAATTGAATTCCACCCCTTGTCCAATTAACCAGTTTGCTAAAAGCCACGCTCGAGGTTTTTTTATGCCATCGTATATGGTATCAGTAAATACTGATGAGCCCCGCCTACAAGCAAAACATATAAGGGTTCGACTACCGAAACTTCTTCGAACTTCTCTGCTATTGCAATAGCGGCAATATAGATATTTGCTACCGAGAATTTTGACTAGTTCTTCAATGCAATCGGAGTTGGTTTTAAATTTAGCATCAAATTCACGACAAGCCACGATTAAATCTACTGGATAGTCGGGCTTGTCTATTGAACTGTAATCATCTATGTACTTGTCCGAATCGTCAAATGGATTTTTGTTGTGATTTACCATGGCAATTTTCTCCTCTTTCTTTTAAAAACGATTGCAAGAGGAAAAAAGTTCAAAATGAAGAGACAAAAAAATCATCAACCGTTATCGGTTGGTAAAAAAAGGAACAGATAAAA
This sequence comes from uncultured Candidatus Obscuribacterales bacterium, assembly GCA_964572515.1. Classification (GTDB taxonomy): domain Bacteria; phylum Cyanobacteriota; class Vampirovibrionia; order Obscuribacterales; family Obscuribacteraceae; genus Aved-18. The sequence goes on from CAZNEW010000005.1 coordinate 104,074, forward strand.
ATGGGTTTGTTTTATGCTGCGTATTTGGCTAAAAACCCGCGTTTGCGAGCTTCTTCATAGAATGACTTGAAAAGGAAAGCGGCAATCGACATATAGAATAAGTTCAGTCCAAAAGCGGCATACATATGAAATGTATTCATGTGACCAGTGGAAATCAATTCACGCATCCCTTCAAAAACGTGACTGGCAGGCGTTAATTGAGCAAGCGTTTGCATCCACGGGGGCAAGATTTCAACCGGATAAAATACTGCTGATATCGGTTGAAAAATAAATGGAACAGCCCAAGCGAGAGCTTCAGCTGGTGGACCGAAACGCAAAAACAGTCCAGTGACAGTCAATCCAAGAGACCAACCCATGATTATGAGGTTTGCAAATAGTATTGCCAAATGCAGTCCTAATTCTAAAATGTTGAAAGAATAAAAGAAGCCGGCAAGTAATCCCATTACTATGACAACAACGAAAGCTTGCATAAAACCTACCACGTAACCTGCTCCAACGTATTCACTTGGACGAATAGGCGCTGCCCAGATATTGAGCATGTTGCGAGACCAAACATCGTCTAGAAAAGCGACACAAACCACTTGCTGTGCTCTATACAAAACATTCCATAAAATGATGGCTGAAATTAGCATCGGTACCATTTTGGGAACGCTAGTTTGAACTCGCATCATATATATGGACATAAAGCCCCAAATAAGCAAATCCATAACGGGCCAAAAAAATACGTCAAGCGCTCGAAACGAATTGCGTGAACAAACATACAAATACTTCAAGACCAGGGCTTTGACTACTCTAAGATTCATGAGTCTCTCCAGATCAATTGTTTGATGACATTGTATTTGGTGACTTGCCTTTTTGGCGAGCTATCATAATGAAGACTTCCTCTAGGCTTTGGCTTTGATATGTGGACATTATTTCTGCTGCAGTGCCTTGAGCTATTACGGTACCTGTCTGCATGAATAGAATCCGATCGCACAATTCATGAACGTCAATCATATTGTGCGAGGTGTTGATAACAGACATTCCTGATCGCCTTTGCAGATCTAGTATTATTTTTCGCACTTTGTCTGCCTGATCAGGATCGAGGCTTGCAGTCGGCTCATCTAATAGCAATAACTCTGGGTTATTCAAAAGTGCTTTGCATAGGTTTAACCTTGTTTGTTCACCAGATGAAAGCATCCCCGTGGAATTGTTTTTAAGGTGGCTTAGTTCAAATAAATCGAGTAGTTCTGTAATTCTTTGTTCCGTATTATTGACCGAATAAATTTCTGCGAAAACTCTTAGATTTTCTATGACTTTCAAGTTATAAGGCAAAAACTGATAGGCAGAGGCGAAATTCATTCGACCAAGAATTTCAATGCGATGTTGATCAAAATCTTTGCCAAATATCTTTATTGACCCTGATGATGGGGTGATGAGATTCAAAAGCATATGAATGGTGGTGGTTTTGCCTGCTCCGTTTGCGCCAAGCAGCCCCAGAATCTCACCTTTTTTCACGACAAAAGATAGGTCCGAAACGGCGTATTTGCCTTTGAACTCCTTGCTCAAATTATTGATTTCGACAACTGTTTCTTTTTCGCTCATCAGTTAGTTATTAAATCACAAATCTATTTCGTCGATTTTAACGCTTGAAGAGCCCGTTGTCTTGCAGCTGAATGATCCACAATTGGTTTTGGATAATTTTCCCCCAAAGTTATTCCAGCCATCTGTAGTTCAAGCGGAGGTGCATCAAATGGCTTGTGAATCCACTTCTTATCCAGTTTAGCCAGTTCCGGAACCCATTTTCGTACATAGTCTCCATCGGGATCGAATTTTTCGCCTTGTAAAACCGGGTTGAATATGCGGAAGAAAGGTGCAGCATCCGCTCCACATCCGGCGGTCCATTGCCATCCCAAAGTGTTATTTGCTAAATCAGCATCAACAAGGGTGTCCCAAAACCACTCTGCACCTCTCTGCCAGGGAAGCAATAAGTCTTTAGCTAAAAATGAAGCGACGATCATTCGCACCCGGTTGTGCATCCATCCTATATGCCAAAGCTGCCGCATACCGGCGTCTACGATAGGATAGCCTGTCATTCCCTTCTGCCATTTTTCTAGCGAACCGTTATCGGTTCGCCAGGGAAAGTTGTCGAATGATTTTTGCAAAGGTTCGTCGGGCGTTTCTGGAAAGAAATGCAGAAGATAGTGGGCAAAGTCACGCCAGCCAATTTCTCTAAGGTAAACGCGTGCACTTTTGCAATCATGTTCAAGAGAACGGTGCCAAATTTGGCGAGGGCTGATTTCGCCAAAATGCAGGTGTGGCGAAATAAAGGATACATCAGAATCCCCTGGTCGGTCTCTTCCGGTATCGTATTTAGTGATTGATTTATTGACAAAGTGAGAAAGTCTCTTTGCAGCACCATCTTCGCCTGGTTGCCAGAATTCTTTCATTCCTTCATACCATTTGATGCGCGGAATTAAATGCAATTTGTCCAGGCTTTGCTTAAATGCACTTGTTGAGTAACTTATGGTATCAAATTTGATGCCGCTAATTAATTTACCGAATTTGGGTTTTGGCAATGGAATACCGTGATTATCGAAATGAGCAAGGCAGGCATTCCAGAATGGAGTGAAAACTTTGTAAGGACCATTTGTTTTGTTCAACAATTTAGCTGGCTCTATCAATAATCCATCATGAAAGGAAAAACATTGGACACCTAGCTTGGCTATTTCGTTTTCCACCATTTTTTCTTGTTTTGTAGCCCAGGGCTCATAGCGATGATTGTAATAGAGATAATCTGCCTTCATTGATTCTGCAAATCTGGTCAATTCTTTGGCCGCCACTCCATTTAATATCACAAGGGGTACGCCGACTTGTTCCAGATCTCTTTGCAGTGCCGTAAGTGAATGATGCAGCCACCATTTACTTGCAGCGCCTGAAGCCCATTTATCTTCCTCCTGATCGCTTGAAATATAAACAGCTACACACAAAGCTTTATCGTGCAAGTCCTTTTCAAGTGCATGCAAAGAAGTGTTGTCGGATAAACGCAAGTCAGAGCGAAACCAGTGAATAGCCCGTTTTTTCATGAAATATTGTCCTTCAATCGATTAAATCGATTTTTGATCTAGTTTTGCGCCGCTGGTCGTCCTGCTGTCGCGGAAACTCCGCGCGGACAACATGAGGCGGGGCAAACGTCTGGAGAGATCGGAAAATTACCTTCCTTTTCTTTTGGTTCTCCATTTAAACGTTCGCCAATTAGATCAGAGATCATGAAAATGAAATGAGGATGAAGTCCGGCCGTTTTGGCACGTAACATTTTTATTTCGAGCTCTTTGCAAAGTTCAGCAGCTTCCACATCAAGGTCGTATTTAACTTCCATGTGGTCTGAAACAAAGCCAATTGGCGATATCACGACTTCCAAATAGCCTTCGGCTTCCACTTCGCGCAAATGGTCACAAATATCTGGCTCCAACCACTTTTGACTGGGGGGACCGCTTCTGCTTTGAAAAACAACTTTCCAGCTTTTTATTTCTAAGCGTTCAGCCAGTATTGAAGCTACCTCGTTCAATTCGCTTTCATAACTACATTCGTCGGCCATGCTAAGAGGCAGGCTATGAGCGACGAATGCCACATGAACCAAATTGCGATTAGAAAATTGAGAAAGACATTCTTTAAGACGTTCTTCGTTAGCTGAAATAAAGCCCGGGTGATTGAAAAATGGACGAATCTTGTCAATTTCAGGCACTATTCGATCAGGATATTTTTCTTTGAATTCAGCTTGAGCTTTGGCAATGTCTTCAAGATACTGACGGCAACTTGAATATGAGCTATAAGCGGAGGTAACGAAACCGAGAGCTTTGTTAATTCCCGCATCAGACATTTCAATTAATGTGTCTAAAAGGAATGGTTTCCAGTTTCTATTGCCCCAGTAAATGGGCAAATTGATTTCTCTAAACTTGAGTTCTTCACCAAGAATCTTTATCAATTGACGATTTTGTTCGTTTATCGGGCTTACGCCACCAAACAATTCGTAGTGTTTTGCAACGTCTTTCAGGCGTTCCTCTGGGATGTTGCGGCCTCTGGTAACATTGCGAAGGAAGGGCATGACATCATCCATTCCTTCCGGACCACCGAAAGAAAGTACTACAATGGCGTCATAGGCGCCTTTTACTTCTGAAGCTTCGCTCATGCAGAGCAAATTATACCAGCCCCTCTTGAAGAATCCTCGTGGAAAGTTAAAATGAAAACCTATCATGGCTAAAATTTTGATTGTTGAAGATGAAAAAGACCTCGCTACCTTAATGGGTAACTGGTTAAAACGTGAGCACCACCTGGTGGAGACTGTTTACGATGGTGTGGCTGCGCTTGAGCAACTGAGATTCAGTTCGTTCGACGTCATAATTCTTGACTGGATGCTGCCTAAATTATCTGGTATCGATGTTTGCAGGGATTATCGCAGTCATGGCGGTGATGCTTGTGTTCTCATGATTACTGCCAGAGATGGTCTGGATAACAAAGAAACGGGATTCAATGCTGGTGTAGATGACTACATCACAAAGCCACTCGAGCTTAAAGAATTGTCGATGCGTATTAATGCTCATCTGCGACGAGCAAGCCAAACTGTGCACACTACATTTGATATTCGCGATATTCATATAGATATTCAAAATCATAAAGTTTTCAAAGCCGGCAAAGAAGTTCATTTGCTTCCTAAGGAATTTCGTTTGCTTGAATTTTTTGTTCGTCACCCTAATCGTATTTTTAGTGCGGAAGAGCTTATTTCATCAGTCTGGGAATCTGATTCATTGGCGCAAAATGACACTGTGCGTGGACATATAAATAGACTAAGAAAAAAATTGGACGATTCAGACAAGCCCTCAATTGTTGGAACCGTTCATGGTGTCGGCTACAAATTTTCTTTGGATGAGAATCTGAATTGAGCATGGTAAAACGGCTTCGTTTGAAGCTTGCTGTTTACTTTGCTCTGTTTGTATTGATCTTATATGAACTTGGAGTTTTGGGTTCTGTTGGTATTTTCCAATGGGGTCTTTCGCGCTCAATGGATATTTTGTTGCAAGACTTGCTTGCTGAAACGCGTCCAAGTGTTGAAATAATAAATGAAATACCGTCGCTGACTAGTTGGGCAAGAGCGGCTAAAAGAGAGCATTCACCAGTTCTTGCAATCGTGCAAATTTATGACACGAACCGAAAATTAATTCAAAATTTTGGACCTTTGGGAGTGAAACGTCTGACTTCTGGACACATCTCAAGTGGTGACAAAACGATATCGGTTCGTTCGTTATATCAGCCCATAATTCACCAGGGCAAAACTTACGGTTTTTTGCAAATTCAGGTATCAACTGCATCTGACGATAAAATTTTTAACGACATGTTACTTGCAACTTTTCTGGTAATGCCATTTCTGGCTTTGGGCGTGGTTGTAGCTGGTTATCAGTTTGCAGGAATTGCTTTAAAACCGGTGGAAGAAACACTGAGCCTTTTCAAACGCTTTGTCGCAGATGCTGGTCATGAATTGAAAACTCCCATTTCGGTAATCGAGGCTGCAACTGAGACTTTGAGTGTGGTGGAAGATAATCAACCGATAACGAAATCCGATTTGGAATTTGAATTGCAAACCATAAGTAAGGCAAATAAGCGCATGAAGGAGTTAACTTCGGATCTCTTATTTTTAGCCAAAGTGGAAGATCAGGCAATCATATTTCGTCGTCGCGAAATCATAATGTCCGAGTTGATAGAGGAAGTTGTCGACCAATTTAAACCACTTGCTCGTTCTAAAAATCTAAAGATCGAGTTAGATGTCGACTTGCCTGTGATCATTGAAGGAGAGCCGGAGTCTGTTCATCAGGCCATAAGCAACCTACTAAGTAATGCCGTGCGTTATACGGACCATGGCAAAATTTCGGTACGCCTTATGGAGACCGAGGTTTTCGCTGTAGTTGAGGTTTCTGACACCGGAATTGGAATTTCAGACTCGGATAAAGATAATATTTTTCACAGGTTTCATCGCAGTGAAGAGTCTCGCTCGAGAGAGGCTGGTGGTGCCGGTCTTGGGCTTTCGATCGTGAAAGCTGTGGTAGAAGCGCACAAAGGCTCTGTTTCGGTGGATTCGCAGTTGGGACATGGAAGTACCTTCACTGTGAGATTTCCAAAAAAACTCGTCTAATAGTTCAGATCGAGCTTCGTGTTTTCACCATAGTTAAGACGACGCTAACTGTGTCGATCACAAAACTTGCACAATTGTCAAGTAGATTGAAGTCGGCGGTTAGATGGCGATTTCAATGGAAACCAAATTATTCAATCCAAATCATTCGACTGCAGAGTTCGAAAAAATGCAGTCTGTTAATCAAAAAAGCTTTGAACAGAACAACGCACAAAGCATAAACGATCGAAACGACGAACGAAGTATAGACAGTCAAAACGACGGTCAAAGTGACGGTCAAAACGTCGGTAAGAACGGACTATTAGCCGAACACCACAAAAATCAATGCCGCATAGAATTGGAAAAGCCTGAAAATGGTTTGAAGGGTTTGCGACATTGGCGCGAAGATATGGTTGCAGGTCTGATTGTTTCTTTGGTTAGCGTACCGTTATCGTTAGGTATTGCAATAGCATCTGGAGCCCCCCCCATTGCCGGATTGATTTCTTCAATTATTGCTGGATTGGTATTTCCTCTCTTGGGTGGAGCCTACATGACTATAAGCGGACCTGCTGCTGGTCTTGCTCCTGTTGTACTTGCCACTATTGTTGCTTTGGGCCATGGCAATATGGAGATAGGCTACAAGCTTTGTCTGGCTGCTATTTGTCTTGCAGGTGGCGTCCAGGTGTTGCTCAGTATGCTTAAAGCTGCGCGACTGAGTTCTATCTTCCCGTCCGCGGCGATCGAGGGAATGCTTGCTTCGATCGGACTTTTGATCATTGCAAAACAAATTCCAAATTTCATCGGACATAAATTTCAAGCTCATGAGTTTTTCGGAATAGTTTCTGAGTTACCTGCGCAGATTTTAGTTATGAATCCGAAAGTTTTAGCGATTTCGGCAGTTTGTCTTTTTATCTTGGTTGGGCTGTCTCAATTCAAATCTCCAAATTTAAAAATTATTCCTCCACAATTAATTGTTGTTTTTGTGGGAATTGCAATGGGCAATGTGATTGGATTGGATTCAAACTTGCTAATTCATATCCCTGATAAAGTTTTGTCTAGCATTACGTTTCCGGACTTCAATGGACTCTTGGCGAACCAGGCTTTGTGGGTTTCCGTTATCGGTTGTGTTTTGACACTAACTCTTGTAGATGGTTGCGAGTCACTAGCAACTATAAAAGCAATTGACAAAATAGATCCGTATCATAGAAATTCTAATCCCGACCGAACCTTGCTTGCCATGGGTGTTTCGAATGTGTGCTCAAGTATGGTTGGAGGACTGACAATTATTCCAGGTGGAATCAAAAGCACAACTTGTATTCTTTCCGGTGGAAAAACGTTGTGGGCGAATTTCTATAATGCAATTTTCTTGCTAATTTATCTGTTTCTCGCAAAAGACCTTATAAATATGATCCCGCTAGGAGTACTTGCTGCAATTTTGATCCATATTGGCTATAAGTTGTGCGGACCTAAGAGGTGGGCACGAATGTCTGCAATTGGATGGGAGCAATCAGTCGTATTTGCTTCGACAGTTTTTGTGACACTTGCAACCGATCTGTTATGGGGACTTTTGTTTGGCACTGCGCTTAAATTCATGTTGACCTTGGTCTTTTATGTCAGAAACGATCTTTGTGTTCGCGCCGGATATAGAAAACCAACAAGCATTGGAGCCTTGTTCAGATTGATAGTTAACAATGCCAAAAGAATGGTCGCCAATCCGGTTGTGTGGAGAAAAACTGATGAGAACGAAGGAATTCATGTGATTTATGTGAACGGTCCGGTTGTTTGTTTCAATTCAATGGCTATGAATCGAGAGTTAGAGAGTATTCCCAACAATATTCAAAAAGTACAATTCTTTTTTGGACCAGGAGTTGCCTTGATTGATCACACAAGTGTCACGAATTTGCTTGCCTTTTCAACCACAATGAAGTTGCGAAGAAAAGTCGACGTTGAATTACTTGGTTTTGATTTGATGTGTCGGTGTTCCAAAGATGACGCTTGCATGCGAGTTGCAAATCCTCTGATTCAGTCCCGACCTGTTTCTGCTGCTGCTTGATTTCAAAAGAAGCTGTCCTAAAAATCAACCGATATCGGTTCGCTGGTAGAATAGTTGCTTCAATTACTTACCTAAAAAAGGTCGGACATGTCAGGCGTTGCAAAATCTATAATTACTTTTTCTCTTGCGCTAAGTGTTTCAGTTGGCACACAAAATTGCACAAGCTTGAATGCATATGCAAAATCAAATGAAATTCCAACTATTACAATCGCAGCCAAAACTAACGCTGCCTCATCTGCACAAGCGCCTGCAAAGCCTGTTTCGAATGCTGCAATCAAAAAGCCAAATATTTTGGTCATTATGGGAGATGATATTGGTTGGTTCAACATCAATGCCTATAATCATGGATTGATGGGCTACGATACTCCCAATATCAATAGACTTGCAAAAGAAGGAATGATGTTCACCGATGCGTATGGTGAACAGAGCTGTACTGCTGGACGCGCGGCTTTCATTACCGGTCAACATCCGTTTAGAACGGGATTGTTGAAAATTGGTTTACCAGGAGATAAGCACGGATTGAGTTCTGAAGATCCTACTCTAGCAGAGCTGCTTGAGCCGCTTGGGTACATATCAGGTCAATTTGGAAAAAACCATCTTGGAGACCGCAACGAATATCTTCCTACTAATCATGGATTCGACGAATTTTTCGGGAATCTATATCACCTTAATGCTGAGCAAGAGCCTGAAAATCCTGATTATCCAAAAGATCCCGATTTCAGAAAAAAATATGGACCACGTGGAGTGCTAAAGTCAACCAAGGGTGGAGAAATTATCGACACCGGATCGCTAAACACAAAGCGCATGGAAACGGTGGATCAAGAATTTTTGAACGCGACTCTTGATTTTATTGATAGAGCAAATAAATCAGGAAAACCCTGGTTTACTTGGTTCAATTCTACTCGCATGCATATTTTTACTCACTTGAAGGATTCTTCTAAAGGCAAGACCGGTCTTGGCACTTATCCTGACGGTATGGTAGAGCATGACGGACATGTTGGCGTGCTTTTGAAGAAACTTGACGATCTTGGTATCGCTGACAACACCATAGTAATTTATCTTACCGATAATGGTGCTGAATGTTTCTCATGGCCGGATGGTGGCACTACCCCGTTTAAAGGTGAAAAGGACACGAATTGGGAAGGCGGCTTTCGTATTCCTATGATAATTCGTTATCCGCATAAAATAAAAGCTGGACAAGTATCAAACGAAATCATATCTAATCAAGATTTGCTCCCTACCCTGCTTGCCGCAGCTGGTGAAACAGACATTAAGCAGAAATTGATGCAGGGCTATCAAGTCGGAAACAGAACATTCAAAGTTCACTTGGACGGTTATAACTTCCTACCTTACTTGGAGGGGCAGGAAAAAAATGGGCCACGCAGTGAATTTTATTATTTCAATGATGATGGCGAATTAGTGGGATTGCGTTTTAAAGAATGGAAGCTCAACTTTGCCGAACAAAGGGCAAAAGGTCTTGAGGTCTGGCAGGAACCATTTGTCAAATTAAGAGCTCCTTCAATCACTAATTTGCGTACCGACCCATTTGAGCGAGCCAAAGATGAGGCGGCGGATTACAAGCATTGGTACGTTAACCATATGTTCATGCTTATTCCTGCGAAGGATTACGTAGGTAAGTTCATTTCAACATTCAAAGACTATCCTTGTCGGCAGAAGTCTACCTCAATGAATCTGGACCAGGTGATGGAGCACATGAGTGGTCAGCACGCCAAATAAGTTTTATTTGTCTATTGGCGTTAGCATTTTTTGTTCAACCGTTATCGGTTCAATTTTTAATGGACAAGCAATAGCCAAGGAACAATCAGAAATGATTTTTTTGCCAGCTGGGGAATTTGTCATGGGCGGAGAGGGCAAATTCGCTAAAAGAGACGAATTGCCACGTCACAAGGTATTTGTAAATGCTTTCTGGATGGACAGAACTGAAGTGTCAAATGCGCAGTTTGCTCAATTTGTAAAAGAAACTGGATATGTAACGACCGCTGAGAAATCTATACTCTTTGAGGAATTGAAAAAGGAGCTGCCACCAGATGCGGTGCCATTATTGGAAACAAAGGATGGAATGCTTAAGCCAGGCTCGCTTGTATTTGTAGCGCCCTCTGAGCTAATCAGTTCTGACGACCCCAACAAAATGGACCATACAAAATGGTGGAAGTGGGTTGATGGCGCTGACTGGCGTCATCCATTTGGTCCGCAAAGCTCGATCTCCGGTAAAAGCGATCATCCTGTTACCCAGGTTTCTTTTGATGATGCTCAGGCATATTGTTCATGGGCGCACAAGCGATTGCCTACTGAGGCTGAATGGGAATATGCAGCCAGATTTGTCTCGAGTAAAGACACCAGCGAAGGCACCAGTACAGGCACCAGTAAAGACACCAGCGCTGATTCTATTTCTCAAGAGAATTCAGTGAATTCGAAAGTCCTGTCTTCGTCAAATATCAATATTTGGCAAGGTAACTTTCCCTGTCACAACACCAAGCCAATAAATAAACAAGGGACTTGTTCGGTTTTGAAATCTGGTAAAAATGCGGGCGGCTTTTTAGGAATGATTGGAAATGTTTGGGAATGGTGCCAAGATAATTATCGTCCGACCGCTTATCTTGAAGCCATTATGCATGACAAAGACTCTGCTGGAGTCGTGCGCAATCCAAAAGGACCTAGCGAAGGATGCGATAGACGGTATCCACTATCGAAAAACATAAAAGTGATAAGAGGAGGCTCTTTCTTGTGTCATGAAAGTTATTGCGCAGGTTTTCGTCCAAGCGCTCGTATGAGTGCCACCGCTGATAGTGCAATGCCTCATCTTGGATTTCGATGCGTAAAAGACGCCATTCCAGCCAAAGCAGATAATTGAGAATCAGTTCGAGTCTTGATTGTTTTGGGATGCAAACTGTTCGCCCATCGCTACGCCATCGGCATAATAAGCTGGGAAAAACGTATTTGGATAATAAGAATATCCAAGTCCGTAGGCGCCGTAAGCTGGAACTCCACCCCATCCGTATCGATAAGGCGCATGGCTGAAGTAGCCATGATTAACTGGAAGTCTTGCCCCAAGCGCGTCGCGATCTCCCAGACCAAAGTGATTGCCCAGTCCTCGCCCAAAGGCACCGTCGCGTCCAAAACCATCGTGGTCACCACAACCATGACCGCACGCTCCATGGCCTAAGCCGCCGTGCATTCCGCCACCATGACCACCGCCACGGGAATATCCAGCTGGAGCACTGAAAAGAGATGCGCAAACTGCTAGATTCAACAAAGTAAAGATGGTAAGAAATTTGTGTGTCGTGCGTTTCATCACTGTGCCCTCGACTGCAAAAATGAGCGCCCGATTGTTATAAACCCATAATAGGTTTGATATTAACTTACCGAAGTCTAGATCTTAATCTTAATTCTGAGACTCGTTCTTTTTAATTTTCGTCAAGGCTTTTTCTTGGCGTTGCGAGTGAGCCGACATCCAGCCTAAAACGCCCATGGTGACGTCTTCTTTGAATTGTCCGGCCTCGAAAATAAGATGTTCTGTTTCGCCTAACATCACAAGTGTTTTCTTTGGAGTTGCAACAGATTCGAACAAATCATAAGTACCTGTTTTCTTCACCAGTTTGTCATCGTCTCCCTGAAAAATAATGACTGGCGTGTCGGTGATTTGTTTTGCAAAATCTACGTTCTTGTCCATGAAGTGCTGAAACTCGAGTAATTCTTGCGGTGATAATCGAAGCCTACTTGAAGGGTCAGTAGACCAGCTTTCGCGCAATTGGCACTCAGAGGTAGCCTGGTTTACAATTCGTGTTCCGATATCGAAAGGTCTGTTTTTATTTTTCAAAAAATGCAAACCAACCGATAACGCTTGTCTATGAGACTGGTATCTCGAACCGGACGGAACTGAACAAATCAGTCCATCAATGAGTTTGCCCTTGCGAGCGGCAAGGCGCATCACTATGGCGCCGCCCATGGACTCTCCAAGTAAAAACAAAGGTACTTTTGGATTGTCTTTACGCAAGACCTCCACCAGGTTTGCCAGGTCTGACACGCAATCTTCCATGTTCAAACGGTCATGACCGCGTGCATCGAGATAACTGCCAAATCCACGAACATCAAAGGATACTGTGGTCACGCCCTCTTTCTGAATTCTTTTCGCAAAAGATTCATAAGACCTATGATGCAAACCCAGTCCGTGAACGCATATTAGAAGAGCAGTTTGTTCAACTCTTGGGTCGCTCCAGACCCAGCCTGGTGGCTCTGCTTTGCGAGTATTGTACCGCCAGGCACAAAGCGGAGGAACCACCCCTCTGCCAGTCGCCTCGTAATATTTGGATGGTCCCATCAAGAATCTGTCAGTGAAGGCATACTCTTGTTTTGAAGATTCGCCAAAGACAAATCGGGCAAGGCGGTCTTTCAAAATCTGACCTTTTTCATCGTTAGTCAAAATGTCTTTGTATTCTTCACTCAGTCGGTCCAGGTTTGCTTTACGAAATATCCAAATAGATTTGAACGCTAAGCCTCGTCTCCTTGGGTCTTGCAGCTTTTCGTATGCTTCTGAAAGTTGAAAAATGGACCAACCGTAATCCACATCGAATTCGCCGTACATCGACCGACTTATTTTCGCTAGTTCTTCATAAGTGCATGCTGCTTCCTTATACATTTTCTGCTGCCAATAACATCCGGCAAGCCCCGACAATGCGAATTTTGCTACCAGTGCACCTACATTTTTGTTTAACGAGTCAAGAGTCGCTTGGTACATTTTCGCTGCTTCGGCCAGCTTATTGTCTGCATATAGACACTCGGCTGCTGTGAGAAAGGCAATAGATTTACCGTAAGCCTTGCAATTAGAATATGTGGCGGCTTTGGCACAGAGTTTGTATGCTGCCTGGTATTTGCCCTGTTGGTAGAGCGCGGCGGCAAGGTCTAGCATCTTGTCGGCTGATTCTGGGTCTTCTTTTAAAAGTGCTTCGAATATCGTTTGAGCTTTTGCGCTCTCTTGCAAATGGCAGTAAGAAATGCCTGCAATCCTTTTGGCATCCTGATTGTTAGGATTTTGCTTTATTTGCGTTAGGCACAATTCAAGGGCTTCCTTGTATTTCCCTTGCATCACCAGATTGCAAGCTTCTTGAGATTCTGGTGAAACTTTGAGAGTTGGAGCCGGATAGGCGCGTTGCGGTATTTCGCTTGAAGCTCCTATAGTGTCTGAATTGTTAGTTTGTTCCGGTGTTTGAGAGAGCGAATCATTTTGAGGCTCTAAACTATTTTGAGCGTAGGCTGAAAGCGTCAGATTTGATGCGAACACCAAAGATAATGCAACTGCTTGTATGGATTTGGTTTTCATTGAATACAACCGGATAATGTGTCTTTTAATCAAGCAAATAGATTAATATTATCACTTACCTAGCCCTGGTCGGGAGAGTGATTAAAAGTGCCAATCGTAAACCGATATCGTTTTGTTTTTTATGTACTTTCAACTAATGTGGCACTTTTAATGCCGCTTTTACAACTTCAAGATCTAAGCTCGCTGCAAGCGAAGGTTCCTGCCTCCAAATCGGGCAAAACCAGTATTAATACTGAGGGTAAAAGAGTTCCCCCAAGCGAAGAACAGTTTATGAAAGCTTTGGGAGATAAGGTTCAAGCTCAATTAAATGCCAATCGTCCCCAAAATTTGAAAAGTGCAACGCAGACTGTTTTGCTCATAAAAATGAATAAGCTGGGGGTAGTTGAAGAAGTCAAAATTGATACAAGTTCAGGTGTTCCTGAAGCAGACCAGGCTGCATTGTTAGCAGTAAAAAAATCAACCCCGTTTGGGATAATTCCTGAAAAATTTCAGGATGGCTTGGCGTTGAAGTATACATTCCGCTTTGGTCCTTCAAAAGCTCAACCGTTATCGGTTGATGAAAAAGCTGAATCGGACGAATACATGAAAAAGGTCCGCGAAAGAATCTCTCGCAGTTGGAGAAGTCCTGAGGTGCAGGCAAAGTGCAAAGTGACAATTTATTTTTTGATTGAATCTTCAGGAAAAATCAAAACAGCAAGTTTGAAGAAGACTTCCGGAAACAAAATGGTTGATGAAGCAGGATTAGCAGCAATAAAAAGAGCCGGACCATTTGAGCCGCTCCCGCAGGTTTGGAAAAACGGATATGGAGTTGAATACACATTAACTGCTGGACCCAAAAGTGATATTGAACATTACAAATTCAATGATGTAAGTCTACCGGATGGTGATTTTCAAATTTCGAGAGGAGGTGCGAAACTACATCCACTCGAATATAACAAGAAAATTGAAAATCAATTACAGGACAAACGATGGGCTGCCGAAGAGAAGTTGAGAGCGCTTCAAACTCGCTTAGAGTCAGCATCCAATCAACAATTAAAAAGTGATATCTTATGCGAGCTTGGAAAGACAAATCTTGAATTACATCAGTTTGATCAAGCAATCAAATCATTTTCTGAAGCTTGTGAAATCGAGTCGTCAATTGATGCCAGTACTGTCAAATACTCGCTTCTGTTGAAGGAGTTGGCAGAAGCGTACAGACAGAATAATCAGTTGGATCAGGCTTGTCTGAATTATCAAAAATGCATTAGTATCCTGAAAACAAAGCGAACTGAAAATGGTGCAAATCTCAATGAGTTAAAGGATTCTTTGAGTGGATACGCTAAGACTCTCTATAAACAAAATAAAGTAAAAGAAGGCGACGCGATTTACGCTGAAATTAAAGCGCTTTAGTAGAGTCTAGAAGAAATCGTTCCGTTATCGGTTGGTTTTTTTTTGACTGCATTAAATTAAGAATTCAGCAAGGTCTATGCCAAACCGCTCTTCAGACATTAATTCTTGAGGCAAGATATTTGTTGTGAAGCTTGAATTCTCATTCTGTACAACAAAATTATTTGGTGTATCAAAGTCAATTGAAAATGTTTGAAGTTCAACTAGAAAACTTGCGCCTGCAAAACCGCGATGCACAAAGATAAGACAAATTCCGTTTTCGTTATTTGAGTCGATAACCACTGTAGCTGTACTTCTATCTCGCTCGAGAGTGGTCAGTATCTTCGCTAGGATAGTGGGTCTGGAAAGTTCAACCGTTATCGGTTGACTAAAAGGAGAGATGGCTTTAGAAGCTGGTAACTCGATTTGTTTTCCCAGAAACATAGCAGAATACGGCAAAATTATTGATTGGGGCAAACTATATTTAAATAGTTCAGCGTCTTTATCATTCAAGTCGTTTAGTAACATTCGGATTGATTCGTCAGTTGATCTCAAATCAAACATCAAGTTGTTTTGGTATAAACATCCCACGCATCGTCCATTGTTTAAAAGAAAGGCTCCACGAGAAAACTGACTTTTCGAAGAAAAAGAGAGAAAACCGGTAAATCCTTCTTGTTTCAAAGAAAGTATCACCCGGTGGAAGCCATCTTGACGCAAATTCAATCGCTCAGCTTTGCTACCTTGTCTTGACGATACCAGCAAATCTAGCGCTCTTCTATATTTTAAGTCGTTAGAAAGTCGAGGAAGACAAATTTCCTCGCCAAGTGGTTGGACCGTTTTCTTGTCTGAGTTCTTTTCTAAAGGGGTTTCCGGCTCAGACTCCGACCTGGGCCTCAAATGAGATATTTCGCCATCGCTCATATAATCTAGTTTGCCATTTACCCTGAAGATCTGGCAAGAGGCTTAGTGTCTGAGTTCGAATCCAAATTGAAACGATTTTTGGGCTATTTCGTTTGGCAAAACATTCACTTGAAGCTCGATATCAGCATTGTTTGCGACAAATTCAATAACTTCCTGCATGTCCAAATAAAATGTTTTGCGTTCTAGACTGAAAAATCCAACTGAATTTCCCTGATATACGTAAACAAGAAATGTTTCGTCAGTTTTTGAAGTGATGGCTACCACCGCTATTGAGCTATTTTGTTTGAGCCAACCGAGCACATAATCAAAATATTCTTTGCAATTTTCTTTCGCTTTTTGTACGGGATAGCCAAGAAACGCTGCCGATATCGGAAGCACTATTTCTTCTGGCAGTGTGTACGAGACCACCTGGGCGCCAAGCAATGACATTGCTCTATACAAATGCGGTAGTGCTTGTTGGGTCGTAAGCGGCTCGTGTTGTTCTGTAGTCGTGAACATAGCTCCAGTGCATCGCCCGCGAAATAAAACAAGTGCTCCGCATGCATTGAAGCGCTGATGTTTGAACTTTACGATACCGGTATAGGCATTTTCTTTGAACCAGTCCAGATAATCCACTAATTTGTGTTGGATTAGATCTAGGGGGGCAAATTCGCTTATAGACAAAGGAGGTGGTAAAAGATCGGTAAAACTTTCAAGCTCAAAATCTAACTCTTCAGGCAACGTCTGAAGTCTATTGCTAGACGGAGAAATCTTTGTGTTTAACTTGCCAGATGATGCGATTTCTTTGAAGGGTAGTAAGTCGTTTAACGAAAATGTTTGAGGCTCAATTTGTTGTTCGAATTTTTGGATAGTGGCAGGTACGAAAGTCGCGGTACCATCTTTGTTCCAGTATAAAAATTGTCCATCGTAGGTAGAGCCAATTTCTAATTCGAGGTCTGTTTTGAGAAAAGCAAAATCACCAGTTGCAATCAGCAAAACTTTGTAGCCTTGCAATCCGCGCTCGAGAATTTTTACTTGCATGCGTTGCCATTTGCGCATGTTGTGATCGGCGTCGTCGTCCTCGCCCATATATCCAAGCGCTGTGCGACGAGGCGGTCTGTTTGAGCCACCCGGACCCGAGCCGAAGCGTTCGGGTTCAGTCTTCAATTCGAGTTTAATCGAATCTAGAGGATCGTCCAGAAGTACTAATGCCATAAATCTATTATGACACCAGGATTCTACCACTTAAAAAATCAACTGGGACGCTCCATCTTGAAACGGTCTCGGGCAGAGCAATACCAGTTTCCTTCCATTCGTGCGATTGGATCCAATTTGCTTGTATCAATGTATCCATCTTGATAAACAAAATCATCCAGATGTACACAAAGTACAGAGCCGATAACGAGATTGCCTGAAGAAGGCTCTTCGCCAAACTCTAACAGTTTGTAAAGACGGCACTCGAAGCTGATTTTGCACTCAGCTACTCGTGGAGGTTTAATCATGCTTGATGGTGCTCGGGTCAAACCAGTCTGGTCAAATTCCGAAACTTCTTTGGAAAAATTTGCTGAGCTTGCATTCATTTGAGTGCGAAGGTCGTAACTCACAATATTAACTACGAACTCACCGTTTTCTTTGATATTGCGCAAAGTGTCTTTTTCAACACCTTTAGTAGATTCAGGCTCTGCCACCGCATGTAGTGCTGGGGCAAAAGCTAACAGTGGCGGTTTGGCACTGACAGCATTGAAAAAAGAAAATGGTGCAAGATTATCGACGCCACTATTACTGGTGGTAGAAACCCATGCAATAGGACGAGGCAAAACACTTCCAAGTAGAATGCGATACATGTCGCCTGGTGGTGCTTTGCCTGCGTCTATTAGCATGTGGAGGTCAATTTAAGTTGGAATTTATGTCCAGTTTAAGGCGCCGCCTGTTTGATAATCGATTACGCGAGTTTCGAAGAAATTCTTCTCTTTTTTCAAATCGATCATTTCACTCATCCATGGAAATGGATTTTTTGCTCCAGCGAATTGTTCGGGCAAGCCGATTTGTTTCAAGCGACGATTGGCGATGAAGCGCAAATATTCGCTAAACATGCTTTGATTTAATCCAAGCACGCCGTTTGGCATGGTATCAACGGCATACTGATATTCGAGTTCGACACCCTGCATCACAAGGTCGATGATTTCTTTTTGGAAATCGGCTGTCCACAAATGCGGGTTTTCAACCTTTATCTGGTTAATCAAGTCAATACCGAAATTGAGGTGCATCGACTCGTCACGCATGATGTACTGGAACTGTTCGGAAGCACCGACCATTTTGTTTTGGCGACCAAACGAAAGCATCTGGACGAATCCGACATAGAAGAACAATCCTTCCATGATGATGTAATAACCAATTAGATTGCGCAAGAAGCGTCGATCCGAAGCTTCTGTGCCGGTATTGAAATTGGGGTCGGACAACTCTTGGGTGAACTGCAATTCGAAAACATCTTTGGCATGGATGCTTGGGATCTCGCGATACATGTTGAAGATTTCGCCTTCATCAAGTCCTAGCGATTCCACTACATATTGATAAGCGTGGGTATGGATTGCTTCTTCAAAAGATTGACGCAATAAATACTGGCGGCACTCGGGATTGGTGATATGACGATAAATGGCAAGCACCAGATTGTTTGCTACCAGAGAGTCTGCAGTAGTGAAAAATCCCAGGTTGCGTTTAATGATGCGACGCTCGTCTTGAGAGAGACCATTAGGATCTTTCCAGAGGGCAATGTCGCGGCTCATCGAAATCTCTTGTGGCATCCAGTGGTTAGCACAAGCATCAAGATATTTCTGCCATGCCCATTCGTATTTGAATGGAACCAATTGATTGACGTCTGCTCGACAGTTGATAATGCGCTTTTCGTCAACTTTAATTCGTCCGGCGTTGAAAGAAATTTCTTCCACGCCTGTGACCCCACCAACTTCACCAGCGGAAAAAAGAGTTTGGGCAGCAGCAGAAACTGCGGTAGATACTGGTTTTTGCACTGGAGCAGGATCAGCCGTAATTACAGTCACAACTTCTTGAGCTTGTGTGTTTTGAACTGGGTTGAAGTCAAGTTCGCTAGCGCTATTGAGCGGTGGAATCGAATGTGTTTTTGGTTTTTGAGCCACTGGAGTTTTGGGCTCAGTATTTTGAGATTCTTTTCCAGTGTCGTTTAAATAATCGTCGAAACTTAGCATTGATATATTTCCCTTCAAGCTTAAAGCTTACTGGCAGGCTTCACATTCGGTGTCATTAGGATTGCAAACTTTGCCTTCTATGATAGGCATCACTTGCGGCGCTTGAATTGAGCTTGATACTTTGTTCAAGGCGCCTGTGTGCACGGTTGATTTTTCAGCGTAGGTTGCAGAAGTCGTTCTCAAGTAATAGGTTGTCTTGAGAGCTTTGCGCCAAGCCATTTTATATAGATCGTCCAATTTGCGACCGCTTGGTTCGCTCATATACAAATTCAAGCTTTGAGCCTGGTCGATCCATTTTTGACGGCGTGAAGCGCACTCTACCAACCAGCGTGGGTCTACTTCGAAAGCTGTTGCATAGAGAGCTTTCAAGTCCTGGGGAATGCGCTCGATTGCAAGTACTGATCCGTCGAAGTATTTGAGGTCGTGGACCATTACTTCGTCCCAGAGTCCGCGCTCTTTCAAGTCGCGCACCAGATAGGAATTTATGACAGTGAATTCGCCTGATAGATTGCTCTTTACGTACAGGTTCTGGAATGTAGGTTCAATCGATGGGCTTACTCCAGCGATATTAGCGATGGTGGCAGTAGGTGCGATGGCAAGACAATTGCTGTTTCTGATGCCGTGTTCTTTAATGGAATTACGCACTACTGACCAATCGAGTTTCTGGTCATAATTGACTTCGAAAACATTTTCGCTGTGACCTACTGTGGCTTTGCGAGACTCTTCGAGCAATTTCAAACTGTCGATAGGCAAGATGCCACGATCCCACAGGCTTCCTTTATAGGTAGGATAAGAACCGCGTTCGCTCGCTAATTGGCTGCTTGAAAGAATAGCGTAATAGCTTACGGCTTCTTGTGCATAATCGGCAAATTCGACTGCTTGGCGCGACGAATAAGGAATGCGCAATGTGATGAGCGCGTCCTGGAAGCCCATAATACCCAGTCCGACTGGACGGTGGCGCATGTTGGAATTGCGAGCTTTGGGTACGCTGTAATAGTTGATGTCTATTACGTTGTCGAGCATTCGCATCGCAATTTTGCAGGTGCGCTCAAGTTTCTCCAGATTCAGTTCGCCATCTTTCAAATGAGCGATTAGATTGACCGAACCAAGGTTGCATACTGCAGTTTCAGAATCAGATGTGTTGAGCGTGATTTCGGTGCAAAGATTTGAAGAATGCACTACACCCATGTGTTGTTGGGGGCTTCTTGCGTTGCATGGATCTTTGAATGTGATCCAGGGGTGGCCTGTTTCAAACAACATCGAAAGCATTTTGCGCCATAGGCTCACTGCTGGAATGCGTTTGAATGATTTGATTTTGCCTTCATCAGCCAGAGTTTCGTAGGCTTCGTATGCAGCCTTGAATTCGGCGCCAAACAAATCGTGCAACTCAGGTACTTCTTCTGGGCTGAACAATGTCCACTGTTCGTCTTTCAAAACACGTGCCATAAACAAGTCTGGAATCCAGTTGGCTGTGTTCATGTCGTGGGTGCGGCGGCGGTCGTCACCAGTGTTTTTGCGTAGCTCTAGAAATTCTTCAATGTCCAGGTGCCACGATTCAAGATAGCAGCACACAGCGCCTTTGCGCTTGCCGCCTTGATTTACGGCGACTGCAGTGTCGTTTACTACTTTCAAGAAAGGAACTACACCCTGGCTTTTACCGTTCGTGCCTTTGATATGTGCATTGAGAGCACGAACCGGGGTCCAGTCATTGCCAAGACCGCCAGAGAATTTCGATAGCATCGCATTCTCGCGAATAGCTTCATAAATAGACGAGAGGTCGTCGCCAACAGTGGTCAAAAAGCATGATGACAACTGAGGGCGCTTGGTTCCAGAATTGAAAAGGGTCGGTGTGGAAGAAACAAAATCGAAGCTTGAAAGTACGTCATAGAACTCGATGGCGCGTGTCTCGCGATCAATCTCATTAATCGAAAGACCCATTGCTACACGCATCCAGAACATTTGAGGCAACTCGAAGCGTGTATTGTTTTCGTGCAGCAAATATCTATCGTAGAGTGTTTGCAATCCAAGATACTGGAATTTGAAGTCGCGGTCCGCACGAAGAGCTTTACCGATTTTGTTCAAATCGAATTCTTGCAAGCGCTCATCGAGCAATCCTGCTTTGATACCACGAGCAATGTATTGAGGAAATGCTTCAGCGTAGCGAGCTTGCATGTTTTCAGCAAAGACTTCTTCACCAAGTACTTCGCGACGTAATTCGTGCAAAAGCAAACGAGCACAGACATAGGTGTAATCAGGTTCGTATTCGATTAGTGAGCGGCTGACAAAAATGAGTGATTTCCATACTTCAGATTCGTGTACACCGTCAAACAAATTCTCGCAAGAGAGTTCGCAGATTTTTTCAGCCGAGACACTTTCGGAAAGTCCCTGGCAGGCTGAATTTACTACGCCAAAGAAATGTTGCTTGCTGTAGGGCTTTTTGACACCATCAAATCCAATTATGTTTATTGTTGGGCTGATTCTTTCTGGTTTTTGTTCAGCTCTTTGTTTGCTGCGTTCACCGCGATACAAAACATAGCCGCGAGCGACTTCGTATTCGCCAGCGCGCATAAGCGAGATTTCCACCTGGTCTTGAATATGCTCGATGTGGAAAGTGCCACCATCGGGAAGTCGTTCAATTAAAGTATCTACAATTTGTTGGGTCAGCTTTTTGACAAGGTCTCTGATGCGCGAGCTGTCTGCGCCGTGTTCGCCTTCGGCAGCAAGGAAAGCTTTGGTCATTGCCACAGCAATTTTTTGAGGTTCGAACTGAGCGATACTCCCGTTTCTTCTCAATACTTTGTGGTTGGGGTATACAGCAGATGGCGATGAAACATTGATAGCGTCAACCACAGTGGAGTTGGCACTGGATGTGGTGGCTGAGGAAGAAGACGGGCTCATTTAGTTCTGATTCTCCATTTGTGTAAGGATGCAAAAGCCCTCTGAGTCCGGCTACAGCCGGACCAAGAGGAGAGTCCATATCAAACACTTGATTGAGGTATGCTCGATATGGACGGTCCTCTTTAAGCATCGAAGAGGTTCGTCCTTACGCTCGAGTGGGTAGACTGGCTTGCAGCGTCCTTTTCAGTGGGCTGTTACAGTTGCGGGACAGCGGTGGTTTTTAACCACACTTCCCCCACCAGGTTTGAGCTCATTTGCAAAATGACAATAGGACTCAAACCCCTGTGTCTTGCCGAGCGCACAGGTGCTTTTGGTTTTGCTCCTTGATTTTGATTCGTTCGATGCATCGAAGTTAACACTCTTAACGATTGGATGCAATTGATTCGATTGGATATCTTCTGCATAGAACAGAGGCTGAAGCCGCCTATCTAACGTGGTTTTGGGCGAAGCTTAAATCTGGTATCCAAGAACTGAAATGCTATTTATGCATCTTTTTTCTCACTTGGCGGAATTGATTTTTCGGTCAAAAGCCAGTTGCTGAGCTTCTCTTTGAGTTGTTTTAAGGTATACGGTTTAGCTAAATAATCATCCATTCCGGCCTGGCGGCATTTTTCATAATCGCCTGTCATCGCGCCTGCCGTCATTGCGATGATAGTTATATGTTCATTAGTGTTTTTCTCTAACTCTCGTATTTTTTGAGTGGCTTCAAAACCATCGAGAACTGGAAGATGGCAATCCATTAATATGAGCGAATAGCGAGTGCGTGAAAGTTCGTCAAGAGCTGCCTGTCCGTTTGAAACGGCATGAGCACCTATTGCCAGAGTTTCCAATTGTTTGCAAGCCAGACTGCGTAAAACTGGATTGTCTTCTACTACAAGTACTTTTCCTTGCGAGGCAGTACCTAAATTGATGGTCATCGAAGTTGTATATCTTTTCGATATATCCTTGATTCGTCGTGTTTTAAGACTGTTGCTTCCACGTCGATTTGACCATGGTCAGTGAATTTGACTGCATTGCCCATTAAGTTGAGCAAGACTTGATTTACGCGCACTGGATCGCCGCTCAAATTTGATGCGTGTTCTTCTAGATGCGGGTCAATCAAACAATTTAGAACTAATCCCTTTTTTTGAGCTGCAGGCAAAAGTATATTAATAGATTCTCGGACCATTTCAGGTAGATTGAGAAGCAGTTGTTGCAGCGTCATTTTTCCTGCTTCGATTTTTGAAAGGTCTAGAATGTCGTTGACTATTAAGTGCAATGATTTTGCTGCTTCTTGAATAGAAGACGCCAGATCTTTTTGATGCGGCGTCAATTCAGTACGCATGAGCAATTCGTTCATTCCCATCAAATAAACTCCATGGGGCATGAAATTATTGCAAAAATCAGGCATGAATTATTTTGCCTTTAAAATTGTTTTTTTCAAAAATTCGCTGATTTCGTTTAGTGAAGCCATTGGTCGAGGTGTAACGGTCGACCACAGTAATTTGTTTGTTTTTCCGTGTAACTCGTACAGTTCTAATTTGTTAATCAGGCAAAAGCCGCCAGACTGGTATGAAAGCCATAAACGGTCGTTTGATGCAGCAGCAAATTTCATTGCCTGGTTTGCAAGCCCAGGTGTGCGAACACAGCCAGAGTTGAAAGGCTTTCCAGGATCAGCCATTTCGCCTAATTGTTTGTTCAGTCCGCCAGGTAATTCACTCACTTTAGAAATGACTTTGAATGAATCGCAAGATTCACTTACTCGTTTTATTTCTTCTTTTGAAAGATTTTGCTCTTTTGCTGATTCTTCTGACATAGCAAGTTGGGGCGAAAAGAAAATAAGGGATGCAAAAAGCGGAACGGTATTGATAAATGATATTAGCTTTTTCATAATAGCTAAATTGTATCACCGTAGTGTATTAATAACCCTATGGAAGATTACCGCGATACCCCTATAGTTTTGCCTGCTGGCTGTGCCGACAATACTGCTCTCGATTATCATCAAGTCGAAATCGATCTTGACGGTGAATTCAACCAGGAGCCTTTAGTCGATCTGGCACTACATAAAGTGGCAGTGCATTCTGCCTATGCGTCAGATGATCCTCCCTATCATAAGGCTTTTGCCAATGCACTTGCTACAGTTTTTGTGCGTAAAACAGTAGCGAAGAAATTGGTCGAAGCAAATGAGCGTTTGAAAAAATTTCAAGTCGAAGTTCTTGCATTGGACGGATTCAGGCCGATTTCTTTGCAGACTGATATTTGGAATTACTTTATCAAGCGTGGCGAAGAAGTCTTGAGCAAGCCAAAAGAAGAAGACCTGGTTCAGTTTGCAGGAACCTATTGTTCTGACCCTCGCAGTTTTGATCCCGGCAACTGGCGCACCTGGCCAGTACATAATACAGGCGGTGCCATCGATCTGACACTACGTTCGCTCAAGGATCAAAGACCGCTATTCATGGGCTCGAGTTTTGACCAGGCAGACGAGATTTCAGCTACAACCTATTTTGAGAATGATTCGATGCAAGGCGAGCACGAGGTTGAAGCAAGAGTGAATAGACGTATTCTTTACCACGCAATGCGTCAAGCTGGTTTTGTAAATTATCCTCATGAGTGGTGGCATTTCGATTTTGGAACCCAGATGTGGGTCAAAAATGGAAATAAAAAGCCTCCGGCAATTTATGGACGAGCCGAGTTGAGTATTTAGTCGGGTCGAAGGCTGTGGATCCGATATTTTTTTCTAATTTGGTCAAAAGGGTGGACAAACGACCCTCGATGGTAATACACTTACATATGTATCCTATTGGGGCTCATTATGAAAACGCTTCCTCCGCGCCAGCAAGATGTTTTAAACGCAATCGCCAGGCTAAGTAAAGAAAAACATTACGCTCCCAGTCTTGCCGAGCTTGCAGCCCTTCTAGGAGTGAAAAATCGTATGACAGTGCATCAACATGTCACTGCGTTGAAGAACAAAAACATGGTTGAGTGGGAGCCCAATCTCAACCGGTCATTGCGTGTGTCTGAGCTTGGAATGCAGCATTTGACCATTGCAGTTGAAGAAGAGTTCGAAGAAATTGAAAATTCATTCGAGACAAGAAAGAGCAGAGGTCTGCCTCTTGTTGGAAAAATTGCAGCTGGTTCTCCAATTGATGCAATTAATCAGACGACCGATTTTCTTGAAATAGACTCAGACTACGCCGAGCGTGGTTGTTATGCTTTGCAGGTCAAAGGCGAATCGATGATAGAAGACGGAATTTATGAAGGCGATTTTGTAATTGTCAAACCAAATCCATCTCCTAACAATGGCGACATAGTGGTCGCACTGCTCGAGGACGAAGGTGCAACTCTCAAGCGTTTTTACAAAGAAAAAGGCGGATTTCGCTTGCAGCCTGCCAATTCGAGTATGGAACCAATTTTTGTAAGTAGTCAAAACGACTTGCAAATACAAGGCGTGGTGGTCGGACTGTTTCGCAAAATTTAGTTTTCAAATTAATTTTGAGAATAGAGTCTCTTGATCAATTCAGGCATCGCTACTGATGTATCTACAAGCAATGTTTTTTCGTTTTCATAGCGTACCTGTCCAATTTTGTTTTTATCCAGACTTTTGACATAACGACACTGTGTATAAACAACGGTCACTTTTGCTCCAGCCGGAACTCTGGAAAGTCTTGCGGCAATCTGGGCCGCTTCAAGCAGAGTAGACTTGGGTGGGTCTTGTTTTGTGGACGGAACTCTAATTAAAACGTGAGCTCCGCTTTGCCCAAGAACATGCAGCCAAATATCGAATTGATTAGCAATTGAAAGTAAGTGGCTGTTTTCATGCCTGTTTCTGCCGGCATAAATTTTCCAACCATCTTTTGAATTCAAGCTTAGTAATTTTCGCTTACCAGACGTTTTGTTGTTTTGCTCTTTTTTGTGTCTGGCTTGCTCGCCTGTTCTTGTCGCCATTTGTTGAGATGGATTTTTAGGAAGCAAAGTTTCTTTTACAGCAGTCAATTCAGAAAGTCCGGGAGCGCTTTTTAATGCCTGGTCGATTTTATCCAAAAACGAAAGTCGATTATTAATCTCGTCCATCACTGTAGAAGCCGATGAAATGCGGGCTCTAGCTTTGGAATAAAGTCGGTAATAATGCTGGGCATTTTGTACCCCGGATAGTAACGGATTGATTTTGATTTTTGATTGCTCGACCAGAAGTTCCTCTTGCCCTGGTTTGAGTTCGCGCAGATGAGCAAGAATCAAATCGCCGGATGTTTTGTAATTAGAAAGCTCCTCTTCGTTTACGGCATGCTCGCCGGCTTGTGCGCGTCTGGCTTCTAGTTTTTGACGTTCGCCTTTTACCTCTGAGAAGAGTCTTTCTTTCAATTGACTGAATTGTTCTTTGCTTTCAAGCACTCTGTAGTAGTGCTCAATCATGTCGTTGCATGCGCTGAATTCAATAAATTCATCAGATTCAATCCAGCCAAGACAACTATAGGTCGAGTAGTTTTTGCACATTTTGGGATGAAAATTTTGAATCTTTTGCAAGGCGTCTATTTTCTGCCATATAGAATCGCTCAAAGTTTGAGAGTCGAATTTCTCGATTTTAGATGGAAGATTGAGACTTCTTGTTAATTCTTCTGCCAGTGATTTTCCAAGACCGCTGAATGTAGACAAAAACCACTGTTCATAGGTAACTACATGTGGTGGCGTTGTTTCGGGTTCGGTTTTATTGAGGCTTTCCGCTAAAGCATCAACTTTGGCTTTTACAACAGCTTTGTCTAGCAGAAAAATATTTGGTTTATCCACTGCGGGTGGACGCTCGTAAATACCTTTAGGGAGAATTTCACGTCTGCGACTCATCTCTTTTGTCACCACATGTGATGCAGCCAAAATGACTCTGGTTTCTTTGTCCCAGAAAATCAAATTGCTATGTCTGCCCATTAGCTCTGCCGATAATACTTTTAAAGAAGTTGTGCCGACTTCATCTATGCATGAAAAAACAAAGTCGATAACGCGCTCGCCAGGCAATTGTTCAACACCCACAAGTGTTGCTGCGTAAAGCAATTTGCGCAGAATCACTCCAAATTTTGGTTGTGATTTGAACTTTTCTTTTATCTGGTAGCGCTCAAAAATGTTTCGTTCATTTGAGTTTGACTTGTCGCCAGAGCTTGGAATGCGAACGAGACAAATACGAGCATAAGTAGAGTGGGCAGATAGAAAAATGTTGATATTGCCACTTTTGGAGCGCAAACCAATCAAAAGTTCATCTCGCCCAAGCTGGCTGATTTTGTCCACGCGTTTGTTCAAAAGAAGCGGTTTTGCTTCTTGAAGCACAGCTTTAAGACTAAGAGCATCAAAAGGTTGCATGATTTATCATTTGTACCCCTATATTTTTACCTGAATTCACGACATAATTCACTACAATGACGAAATCGAGCAAAATGCCGAGCGAAGCTGAAAATTCGGTGATTAACAGAACTACCAATTTATTTGTCGTCACTGGCCCGTCTGGTGTTGGCAAGGGAACGATGATTGCCAAGATTCTGGAGCGCGTTCCGCACATTGCCAAATCTGTCTCAGCGACCACAAGACAGATGCGTGAAGGTGAGCGCCAGAACGTAGATTATTTCTTTTGCTCGTCAGACGAATTTTTTAAAATGAAATTGCGTGGCGAATTTCTTGAATGGGCTAAGTTCACTGAGCATTATTACGGGACTCCCCGCACATGGGTCGAAAAGTCTCTGAGCGAAGGACAGGACGTAATACTTGAGATTGAAGTGGAAGGCGCAAAGCAAATCCGTCAGAAATATCCACAAGCGGTGCTTATTTTCATCTCTCCTCCCTCTTATGACGAGCTAAAGTCAAGACTGCAATCAAGAGCAACAGAGTCACCCGAGCGTATTCTTTCACGTCTTGAAAAAGCAAAAGAAGAACTTAGCTCGAAGAATCTGTTCGATTATGAAGTTATAAATGACAATCTTGATGAAGCCATTGGCAATCTTGAACATATCGTGTACGCTGAGAGATTGCGGATTACCCGTTAAATCCGGCGCATATTGGCGGAGATTTTCATAGTTCATGAGCACTACAAATATTCTGGATCAATTACTCGACGAAAGCACCAACCGCTACGAACTCGTGCTGAGAGTGGCTCAACGAGCCAAACAGATCAAGAATGAGTCACGCGAGCAACACAAGACTGTCAACTCGGTTATTCAAGCACTACAAATGGTAGCTGCCGAGGGCGACGGAACGATCTTGATCTCAACCTCAGGTTACGTATATTAAATTTTCTCCATAAAGATTATTTCTTGGCAACTGTGGTGATTCCACCATTGCTCTGAATGAATGCTTTGCCTACGATTCTTGTGCAGGTGAAAAAGAACCTTGCAGGGCAACTAGGCGGAAGGCAATCAATATGGACATTTGGTCAATTATATTAACGGCTGCGCTTTTGACTGGGGTTTGGGGCTGGTGCATGACCCCTTTTGTAAACGGCGTCCTATGGTTTTGTGATTGGGCTGAGGGAGTTAATCTCGACTGGGGGCTTGAAGTGGCTTTCACTATCATGGTTCCATTTGTCTGGATTTTTGCCCTGGTCGAAATCATGATTCTCTATGCCAGCAAGTAAGCGTTCCTGACCTTCTTTACCACCACAAATAAGAGCAAGCTCGCTTAGAATGACTTCGATGTCTTTCAAGCTATTAACCTGTGTCAGCCTGTTTCTGAAAGGCGCAGCTCCGCTCATCCCTTTTGTATAGCTGGTCAAATGACGTCTTGATTCGCGCACGCCAACATCGGCTCCTTTGTACTGACAAAGCCCCTGGGCGTGCAAATAAGCAAGAAAAAGTCGCTCGACGTTGTCCGGGGCATCGTCAAGAATGCCAAAGTCCAAATATTTTGTGATACGTGGAATGAGCCAGGGATTTCCTAATGTGCCGCGCGCGACTGCTACACCATCGCATCCGGTTACTTCCAAAAGTTTTAGTGCATCTTCCGGAGTGAAGACATCGCCATTGCCAAATACGGGTATGGAAAGCGCCTTTTTGACATAACTTATGAAATTCCAGTCAGCTGTGCCGGAATATCTTTGTGCCCGTGTTCGCCCATGTACAGTAACAGCAGAAGCGCCTGCCTCTTCTATCATTTCGCCGAACTCGACACAATTTTTGTGGCTTTCGTCCCAGCCAAGGCGGAATTTGACCGTTACCGGAATTTTGACCGAGGACTTGACCGAACGCACGATTTCGCGCGCCAGCTGAGGTTCGCGCATCAGAGCGCAGCCATCTTTGCCATTTGTAATTTTGGGTACCGGACATCCCATATTGATGTCCAAAAAGTCTGCCCCGCGTGCTTCTGCCATTGTCGCTGCCTGCGCCATTACATCTGGTTCGTGACCAAAAATCTGTATACCTACCGGGTGCTCACCCTGGTCTAACTCCATGATTCGGTTTTCGGGCTTATACATTAAGCTGCGGCTTGAGACCATTTCGGTGGACATAAGACAGGTAGAGTCGACTTTGCGAACAATTCTTCGAAACACAAGGTCGGTGACTCCAGCCATGGGAGGCACATAGACGCGACCTTTCAATGTTAAGGAACCAATCTGGATAGGCATAAGCCGCCGGGAAAAAAGAGATTACAATTAAAAGCTATGAAAACCTATTTTACACCCAATCTCTTGCTAACCTCTTTTGCTGCATCTTTCTTCGTAATGCTTGGAAGTAATTGTGCCGCTCCAGTCAAAGCTCAGACTCATGGATGCTACAAATTGAGTGGTCGTGTGACCGATTCTGCCAATAATCCGGTAAAAGGTGTGCGGGTCGAAGTCTGGGAAAAGAAAGACAATGGCTATATTTCAGCCACCAATACTAATGGCAAAGGTGAGTTTTCGTTTGATCACGACCCTTGCGGACCACTTTTTTTAGAAGTTACAGCGCCAATGAAAACCCAACTGGCATCAGCCATTGTGGAAAATATTCCAGGTACCGAAGCGCGCAATATTTTAATTGGCATGAAACACGGCTATCTGGTTGAAGGACGAGTCACCAGCCGTGATGGCAAACCTGTAAAAGGAATAGTCATTAAAGCATTCGCTACGGGGCACGCTTTCAAATCGTCAGAGCGAGTGCATGGGGGTGGTGCAGTAGAGACTACCAAGAATGGTTATTACAAAATGGTGCTCACTCCTGGCGACAAGACTTTTGTACTGCTCAATCAGCATTTGAGCGAATATGCAAGCTATTCATCGCACACAGCATCGATTACGCATGACAAAATGGTGGTAGATTTTCAGATTCCGTACGTTGGGGAGCTAACTAGATAAATGACTGCTTCTAAAAAAACGGCATATTTTGACTGTCAGTTTGGTGCTGCAGGCGATATGCTTATTGGTTCTTTAGTTAGTGCTGGACTTGATTTTGACGCCTGGTTGAAAGAAGTAAGACAGCTTGCGCTGCCATGGGATAAAATCCAGATCTCTTGTCGTGACGTTATTCGTTGTACTATTTCTGCCAAGAAATTGCAGGTCGATGTGCTGAATGATCAGGGTAAGCCAGTTGATGAACACTCTTATGCTCATCAAGTCGAGCACCACCATGAGCATGAGCACTCTCATGATCACTCTCACTCTCACACTCATGATCACGACCATACTCATATACACGACCATACTCATGAGCATGACCATTCAAATTATCACGAAGACCATTTTGCTCATGAACATGAACATGGAACTTCGCTTTTGCAAATAATGGAAATAATCGATGCTTCTAAGCTGAATTCAAAAGCGGTGGAGTTATCGAAAAAAATATTTCTCAGTCTGGCTGAGGCAGAAGGAAAAGTGCATGGAGTAAGTCCATGGAAAGCCCGTTTTCATGAAGTTGGTTCTCTTGATGCCATAATCGATATTGTTGGATTTGCAATTGGTTATGTCATGCTTGAAATCGAAGATGCACATGTCTCCGCTCTGCCGCTTGGACGAGGACATGTGAAAAGTGCACATGGAATTTTTCCGATTCCTTGTCCTGCTGTCTCGAATATAATGGCGCAAGCCAAAGCTCCGGTCTCTTCATTCGATATTGCTTTCGAGTGTCTGACTCCAACTGGAGCTGCCATTCTTTCGTCCATTGCTACTACCTGGACTAGAATGCCTGCTTTTGAGTCTATTGACGGGTGCGGATATGGTGCTGGCTCACTAAATCCAAAAGAGCATCCAAATGTAGTGCGGATGATGATTGGAAATGTCGTAAGTGCAAAAAATTCCACTGGTGACGAAAATTCTTCCAGTATTACTAGCGATACCATCGCGGTGGTTGAAGCGAATATAGACGATTGCCCACCCAACTGGCTTGCCTACACTTCTGAGCGCTTGCTCGAATGCGGTGCTCTTGATGTCACAATTACTCCGTGTGTAATGAAAAAGGGTCGTAGCGCTCATCAGATTTCCGTAATTTGTCAAATCACAGACAAAGAACAGATTGAAAAAATGCTTTTAAGTGAAACAACCACTTTAGGTGTTCGAAGTTATCTCGCTGAGCGCAAAATGAGCAAACGAGAATTTCAAATCGTCAAGCTTCCCGAAAATGGAGAAATTCGCATTAAAATTGCGCGAGATGAAAACGGCAAAATCGTCAATGTCCAACCAGAATATGCTGACTGCGCAGAATACTCGATCAAGAATAGCAAACCTCTAAAGGAAGTCTTCGCCCTTGCCCTGCGGTCATTTTCAGACTTCGACCCCTCTTAGCCCCCCTCTTTAAATTGCGTTCCGTTATCGGTTCGTAATTTAAGAGTGTGTTTTGTTGGGGCGAAATATTTGCGCAATTTGCGTCAAGCACTTGTCACTTTGTTTTTTTGATCGAAGAAAAGAATTCGTCGCAACGTTTTTGTAGTTCTTCGCTAGTCAAATTTTCTTTGCGCGCTGCTAATTGCCAGACATAACCAAAAGGGTCTTGCACTGATGCGTAGCGGTCGCCCCAGAACATATTGCAAGGTTCCATTTTAGATTTTGCTCCGCTATCTACGGCTAGTTTGTAGGCTTTGTCTACATCGTTCACATACAAATAGAGGCTCATATAGCCAAGACCCTCTTTGGGTGCCAGACAATCTCCTTCTGGAAATTCATCAGACAACATCAAATGTGAATCGCCAATCTTCATTTCGGCGTGCATGACTTTGCCCTGGTGCTCTATCAATTCAGTTTGGTTGGCACCAAAAGCCTTCTTGTAGAATTCAATTGCTTTTTTAGCGTCTTTAAAAACAAATGTTGGTGTGAGACTATGATGTCCTTCTGGAATTGGGCTTGCCGAGCCTGATTCAGCCATACAGGCAAGATTTGCCTGCATGTTGAAGCTAATGCTCAAGCTTAAAATCAATGCCAGAGCAAATTTATTTTTAAACCACATTGGTCCTCCAGGTTATTGTCTTAGACCGAACTTGCAACTAGTGTTGCAGATTCCTTTTCGAATGTAAGATGGTCTTCTTTGGCGTCGATAATAATTTTGTCGCCATCTTTGAAAACGCCTTCTAGCATTTTGAGTGAAACTGGATTTTCAATTTCTTTTTGAATCAACCGTTTGAGCGGCCGAGCACCATAAACCGGGTCATATCCGGTTCGTGCCAGCCAATCGCGAGCTGCATCGGTTGCAATGAATTCCATTTTTCTATCGACCAGTCTTTTGTTGAGTTGGTTGAGCTGAATGTCAACGATATTTTTCAATTCGTTGGCAGTCAAAGCGTGGAAAACAACCGTCTCATCGATACGATTGAGAAATTCCGGTCTGAAATGTTGACGCAAAGCGTCGAGCACTTTGTCTTTCATCACCTCGTAACCAGCTTCGCCATCAATAGCGCTCTTCATTTGATAATCGAGAATGTAATTACTTCCGATATTGGAGGTCATAATAATTACAGTATTTCTAAAATCGACTTTGCGACCTTTTGAGTCTGTCAAATGACCTTCGTCGAGCACTTGCAGCAAAACGTTGAAGACATCAGAGTGAGCTTTTTCTATTTCATCAAAAAGAATGCAAGAAAAGGCTCGACGTCTCACAGCTTCAGTGAGCTGTCCGCCTTCGTCGAATCCAATGTATCCGGGAGGCGCGCCTATTAAGCGGGCGACAGTGTGTCTTTCTTGATATTCAGACATATCGATTCGAACAATTGCTTGCTCGTCGTCGAATAAAAACTCGGCAAGTGCTTTAGCAAGCTCTGTTTTTCCAACGCCAGTCGGTCCCAGGAAAAGAAATGAGCCGATCGGGCGATTTGGATCTTTTAGTCCAGCACGCGCGCGTCGCACCGCACTTGCTACCACTTCTATAGCTTCGTCTTGACCAATTACACGCTGGTGCAAATGTTGCTCCAGCTTTAGAAGTTTTTGAACTTCACCCTCGAGTAATTTATTGACCGGAATATGTGTCCATTTGGCTACTATTTCGGCAATGTCTTCTTCGTCTATCTCTTCTTTAAGCAGGTGCGAACCTTTCTTGTTTTTGATTGTGGCTTCTTCTTCTTTCAATTGTTTTTCAAGTTCAATCAATTTGCCGTATTTTAGTTCGGCCGCTTTTTGCAAGTCTGTTGCGCGCTCGGCTTGCTCGACTGCAAGCTTGGTTTTTTCGATATCAGCTTTGATCTGTTGCAACACTTGAAGCGATTGTTTTTCGCCTTGCCACTTCAAACGAAATTCTTCGGCATTCTCTTTGACGTTAGCCAGTTCTTTTTCCAGTTTGACTAGACGATCCTTTGATGCGTCGTCTGTTTCTTTGCGCAACGCCTCGCGTTCGATTTCAAGCTGAATTTTTTTACGTTCCAACTCGTCAAGTTCTGTGGGCAAAGAGTCAATCTCTATGCGCATTCTGGCTGCAGCCTCATCCACAAGGTCAATGGCTTTATCTGGCAAGAAGCGATCTGTTATATAACGATTAGACAAAACGCAGGCTGAAACCAGAGCCGAGTCTTTGATTCGAACACCGTGGTGCACTTCGTATCTTTCTTTCAATCCGCGCAAAATAGAAATCGTTTCTTCGACGCTTGGCTCATCAACAACTACGGTCTGGAAGCGACGCTCGAGCGCCGGGTCCTTTTCTATGTATTTGCGATACTCATCGACAGTGGTGGCACCAATACAGTGTAATTCGCCACGAGCAAGCGGCGGCTTGAGCAAGTTTCCTGCATCCATCGCACTGTCGCCAGTGGCTCCGGCACCGACCACAGTGTGCAGCTCATCTATAAATAGAATGATCTGACCTTGCGAATCTATGACTTCTTTAAGTACTGCTTTCAAGCGTTCTTCGAATTCGCCTCTGAATTTGGCGCCCGCAACAAGTGAGCCCATATCCAGCGCCATAACCTTTTTGTCTTTCAGTCCTTCGGGCACGTCACCTTTGGTAATACGCACCGCTAGTCCTTCTACTATAGCGGTTTTACCTACGCCAGGTTCGCCTACAAGAACAGGATTGTTTTTTGTTTTGCGCGACAAAACTTGCATAACGCGTCTTATTTCGTCGTCGCGTCCAATAACGGGGTCAAGTTTTCCTTTGGCTGCCGCTTTGGTCAGGTCGCGAGCATAACGCTCAAGAGCCTGATAGGTAGCTTCGGGATCTTGACTTGTAACTTTCTGATTTCCACGAATAGTAGAAAGTGCGGCAATGATTTTTTCTTTGGTGATGCCATTGCTCTTAAGAATCGACCCTGCTTCTGATCGGTCGGCATCGCACAATGCGATTAGTATATGTTCGATACTTATATACTCGTCGTGCATTGACTCTGCTTCTTGGCTTGCATCGTCGAGAGTTTTGACCAGTTTGTTTGAAACATGCAGTTCGTCTTTTGACATCGAAACTGAGCTTGCTTTTGGCTGACGTTCCAAATAACGGCGGGTTTCTTGAGCAATTTTGGTGGGGTCGCTGTCCAATTTTTCGACAATTGTTTGCGCCAGACCGTTTTCTTGTTCCATAAGAGCAAGAAGTAAATGCTCCGGAATTACCTGGCTATGGCTGAAACGAGACAAGAACCCACGGCAGGCAAGAATGGCTTCCTGTGCTTTATTTGTAAATCTGTCAAGATTCATTTTTCTTTTTACCTGTTAGAAAAATAGTTAGTAACGCAGTGTGTATTTGACCCTATTTTTCATTATGATGGTCTACCTTATAGGGGGCTAATAATTCTACAATTTCTTTATAAGTTAGCCTTTGCCAAGACGAAGCGTCCCAATAGATATAGAATAGACACATGCAGGAGTTTGAAGAGGACTATTACGCCATTTTAGGCGTCGAAGAGACGGCTGCCGCCGAAGAGATACGGCGGGCTTATATCAAGCTGGCAAAACGCCTACACCCTGACCGTTTCCCAAACGACCCCGAACAACGAGCACTTGCCCAGCGTGAATTTGCCAAAGTGACTCGTGCGCACAATATTGTTTCGGATGCAGAAAAAAGAGCCGAATATGACGCTTTGCGTCGTTTGCACTTGAACAAGGAACAAAGTGAGCTATTGTCCGGTCAACATTTAGTTAGTGATGTTGAATCCGGAAAGGTTGACGCATCAAATACGGTGGCATCGCCAAGGGTCTCTGCCTCAGAATTGCAAGCAATTACTACAACTACCACAGAGTCGAATATAAACGTTAAATGGGCAAATAAGCACCTGGAGCGTGCTGACGAGTTGCTCAAAATAAAACAGTATCAAGAAGCCGAAATTGCCATGAAAGAGGCTATTAGACTTGTTCCAAAAGATCCTAAATATCATAATAAATTAGCCGAGGTGTACCAAGCTCGCGGCTGGTATACACTTGCTATGACAGAGGTGCAAACAGCACTGCGTATGGACCCTCGCGATTCACAAGCGCGACTGCTTGAAACTCAGATTAAACAAAAAATCAAAGAGCAAGAAATTACTCGCGCCGATGCCAAAGCCAAACAAACTCTGATGGGCAAAATCAAAGGTCTTTTCAGTAAGAAATGAAAAAGTCGGTTTTCAACAAATCTGCTGTTTTTGTATTGGCAAATCTTATGGTTTGCAATTTTTGTTTTGCCCCAGCTTATTGTGCGCCAGAGAAAAACGCTTTTAACACTCCCAAGTTGAAAAAGGACCTGGAATTGCTCAAAGGTTCAATTGAGATGGGTGAGCGACCATCGCCTTTTTTATCTGGGTCGGTACAAACTATTCCAGCCGAGACCACTATCAATTTGATCGTCCCAGACAATATGCATATCAATTCTGAAATGACTCAAAAAGGTGACGAGCTCTGGTTTAGAGTCGGTCAAGACGTAAGTAATGGCTCAGGTCTGGGCATCCCCGGTGGATGGTATATGCGCGGACTTGTTACCAATTCGCAGGGTAAAAAACGTTTTCATCGAGACGGTCATCTTGAAATTGAATTCGACAAAATAGTAAGCCCCGACGGCCAATACGAAATTGACTTTCCAGCTAAATATTCAAGTAAAGACGGCACAGTCAAAATGATTGCCAAACAAGTTGCTATAAGTAGCGCGTACATGGGTGCTGGAGCGGGTGCTGGAGCGTTGCTTGCGTGGCAATTGACCGGGATTCACACTACAATTTCCACTTACGGTATTAATATTGGTGCTGGTGCTGCAATCGGAGCTGCAATTGGTGCCTTTGGCTTTGGCAAGAGCAAAGGAAACGTTCGCAATTTCAGTTCTGATGACATGATTCAGATGAAAACGGCAGAGCCAATAACAACAGTCGCTTTCAATCCAAATGAAGCTCAGGCTGCAAAGCCAATTCCAAAACTCGCTGGGCTTGATTTGAAAATCGAAAAATACAAGTTTGTGAAAAATAACTGGGACGACAAATCGACCAAGCTTTTAGAAGTCGATGTCGATATCCAGAATAATTCCAATACGCCTTTTCATTTTTTCGATGTTTCGGCAATATCTGAAAATGGGCAGAAATGTTTACCTGTTCCGATGAGCACCCCAAAAGGCGCAGTGGCGCCCAAACAAAGGGGAAAAGCCCATTTCTTGTTCTTTTCCAGCGGAACCAAACAAAAGTACTTCCTTGTATTTAAAAGTAGAAAAACAGGATCAGACTTAACCAGAATACCTATTAACTAAGTACTGGACCCAAGATCAGACAAGAGATTAAACGTGAGAATTTATCTCATTGCATCTAGTAAAGATTACTAATTTGTACTAATATAACTCCACTGGTGGAACAGTGGCTGTTCCAGCAAGTATTGAAGGGAAAGCCACAACAACGCTCCAGACTCCAATTTGAGCCCCAATCAGCTCGGTTAGAGTCAACACTTGAAGAGACAAGCATTGCTCCACATGCTTGTGAGCTCGTTTTTAAACCTACCCCCATCTCATTAAAAGCCAGCTCGGGAGAGACTAATGAAAGCCCATCTAACCTTAATGTGGCAGACAATTCACGGAAACGGATCTCAGGGTCGTTATCGTAACGGTGAGCCTCAGGCATCCAATAATCAGTTACAAACTCGCAATCTTCAGCTCGAACGTTTGTTGAAAGAGAAAGAGCGCGAAATCGACCGTCTCAGGCACCAGCTAGCTAATTCAGAAGCCAGGCTTCAAGAACTTGTCGGTACAGATGTTTTAACTGGTCTTCCCAATCGTCATATTTTCAAAGAACATTTGATTCACTCTCTAAAGCGAGCACTGCGCCTTGGATATTCCCTTTCATTGATGATTGTAGACATCGACCATTTGCGCGATATCAATCTAAAATACGGTCATGAAGTGGGCGATTTAGTGCTTATTGAAGTAGGAAAAATCGTCAAGAGTTCAGTTCGCGAAATAGATATGCCTGCACGCTGGGGTGGCGAAGAATTGGTCGCTGTCTTACACGAAACAGACGCCGAGGGTGCACTTGTAGTTGCAGAACGTGTGCGTCGCAGAGTTTCGATGCTCGAGGTAGAGGATCCCAAAACTGGCAATATGGTAAGAGTTACAGCCACAGTTGCTGTTTCGAGCTATCCGGTCCATGGCAATGATCCCCATGAATTACTGGAAGCTGCAAATAATGCCTTGCTGAAAGCTAAAGAAAAAGGACAGAACAAAGTTCATATCGCTCCCTGAGCCTGCTTGTTTAGTCCACAATCGATCTTTTCTATATAAACTGAATGAGTTTATATGCAGATTTTTTGCAGTGCAAAAAAGCCCCGGCTAAAAAATCTTGCGCCAAGCTCTGTCTTATGAAAAAACACGTTCCGATATCGGAACGTGTTTTGACTGACCTGTTCTGAGCTTAACCTCGTCCGGCTTTTACACCAAGTAGTTGAACGTCAAATTTCAAAGTCGAATTTGGAGGAATGGCGCCAGGCATGCCGGCTGCTCCGTAACCAAGATTTGGTGGGATGAGCAAAACTCTTCTGCCGCCGACGCGCATTGACATCACGCCTTCATCCCAACCCTTTATCACCTGGCCATAACCGATGGTGAAAGAAAATGGCTGACCTTTATCTACCGAGCTATCAAATTTTTGGTTGGAAGGATGTAGCCATCCGGTGTAATGCACAGTCACTGTGGCTCCAGGCGATGGAGACGCTCCGTTTCCTACTTTTAAATCACGATAAACAAGACCTGAAGGCGTTCTTACAGCCTGTCCGCCCATTGTTTTTTGAGTATGCTCTTTTGCATTTACAAATTTTTTCTGAGCCTGAGCGTCATAACTATTTGATGCAAGCAAGGCTAAAAGTGATACCACTACAAGTGAAGTTCGCATGGAAAACAGTTTCATAATCAAAAGAGCTCCTTCTATGTTCAAAGGACATTATATCCAAATAGAAGGAACTCTATATTTTTATTGGTCGAATCAATTTGAGGGTTTTCTATGCTTCTAAATGAGCATCTGGAGTGGGTGGCCAGATGCCGCCAAGAGCTTGTTGGGCCAATTTTGAAATCAACTTGTGAGTCGCTTTTTGTTTTGGCCACAATTCATCGCGAATGAGATTGCGATTCTCGCCTTTCATGTCGCGCAGTTTCCACTCGTAAGTGTTTGAGCCGATGTCTTCGCCTTCTTCAAGAGCAGAAATAATCGCTTTGTCTCCAGCGTTACTTGCAGCCGAGGTAACCATTTTGGCAAAACTGCCCCATGGACCTGCGTCGCAAATGGGCTCGCCACCACTTTTAGAAATAGTTGAGCGCAAACGCTCAGCTCTAAAATAGTGTGAATCGCGACATTGTTGCAGAATATCAGCAATAGAAGATTCGTTTACTTTAGGAAGAGCAGCATCATAGGATTCAACTGCGCTAATTTCGCCTTTCAATAATTCGTTCAACAAACCTATTTCTGGTTCGTGCATTTGATGTTGCATATCGAATCCTCCTTAGCGTTGCATCTGGGTCTGAAAGTTTTTGTTCATTGCCGACAAATCCTTTTCAGTCGCGCATTCCTGCACTTTTGGATACAACTCTTCTTTGTCAAAACGAGCTAGATTTTCTATTAGTTTGGATAAACGCATGAGCGTATCCTCGAATCCAGGCTCATCCACGTGGACCATTACAAGTCCGTCAATACAATCTTTTATTTCTAATTTTTTAGTGCTCCAGCGTGCCATGACTGATTCCATCTCAGGATCATTTTCATTGAACCGGGTGAGCAACAAGGTCTCTACTCGGTGCATATGTTTTTCGACAACCTCGATCAGTTTCTTCACGCTTTCGAAGACTCGATCTTGAGGCCAATCGGCATAATGCTCGACGATTTCATGAGCCATAGCTTTTACGCGCTTATCGTCATCTCTAAAATACTCAAATATATTCATATCAGCCGCCTCAAAGTTATTTCATTGCTTTTGCTACCTTCCAAACTAATTTAGATTTAGCAAACAAAAGCCAAATCGGTGTGCCGATCAAACAAACGTGCTTGACAAATGGGTGCAATCCCTGGCTCTTGTAGTGATTCGAGCTTTCAGCTAGGCTTTGATTTCGGGGTGGCAATTAGTTCGCATTTACAAGGATGTAGATTTACATGATCAGGCTAATGGTCGTGGACGACGATATAGACAGTCGCAAAGAGGCGGTTTCGCAACTGGCCGATGGCGAACTAATCGAAGTCGTTGGCGAGGCAGGTACTTCAGATGAAGCCTGGCAGATGGCCAAACAGCTTTTACCTACTATTATTCTGCTTGATTTGCACTTGCCTGGATTTTTGACTGTTCAAGACCTTTTGAAACGTCTTTGCACCTTGCCAAATGCCAAAGTAATAATGTATGCAAGTAACGCCAAAGTAGCTGATGTTCAGGATTGGCTCGAAGCAGGCGCTTGTGGATATATGCTCAAAGCCGACCGCTCTGCTTTAATGCGAATGACCATTTTAATGGTTTCGCGCGGTTCTAAAGGCGTTATTTCCGCCTCTTTACCACGATACATAACCCATCTTACTTATAATGAGCGCATGATTCTGCGTCATTTGACTAAACGCGGAAAACTTAAAAAAGCGGCTGAGCGACTCGGTTTTACCGAAGATGAGTTGACTGAGATTGCAATGCACCTTGCAGCCAAAGTAGAACTCGATTCGGTAGATAAGCTTATAAACTGGGCTAAAAAACACGGTTTCTAAGCAGATAACTTTGCAGCTTAAGATGCTTTTTCAATCATGAAATTGAAAACAATCAAACCGAAAATCAAGCTGCCAACAATAATTACAAGCAGTTCTGTGACTGAAAAAGCTTCTCTGTAAATGACACTCTCTTTCTCAGTACCCTTCCAGTAACCGTTTAGCCACTGCTGGCACAAAGCAACAGGCAAAACTCCAAGGACAAAAAGCAGTACCTGTGGACCGTCTCCTTTGCTAAGGGGAAAAAGCAAGCTCATAAACATAGCTAAGAACAAGGATGCCAAGCCGACATTGCGTTTAAGAGGATAATTACCATCTGGATAAAGATTGAGACATTCGTTGAATACACTAGCTGCTGTAAATATATTGATGATTGGGATCACCATTGAAAAGGCAAGCACAGCAGGTGGCAGCTTTTTGAGCACTGCATTTTCTAAAAGGTCTTCTTTCTTAAGCGCTTTTAGCGTCTTATAGAACCAGAATGGCAAATAGGCAAGTAGTGTGAATGTACCAAGCACCAGTACGTGCCAGGG
The DNA here is from genome assembly GCA_964572515.1 of uncultured Candidatus Obscuribacterales bacterium. GTDB lineage: Bacteria > Cyanobacteriota > Vampirovibrionia > Obscuribacterales > Obscuribacteraceae > Aved-18. The sequence goes on from CAZNEW010000005.1 coordinate 145,016, forward strand.
CGGCTGCCTGTGCGAAAATTCTATTTGGTGTGGTATTTCGCTTGTCATTCGAACAAGCTTGAATGAATAAGAAATAAATGGCTAGAGTCAACGCTTAATGATCTAAGTCATTCATTTTTAGATAAGCTTTTAAGAGCAATATTTTTGAGGGCGAGTTTATGGTGAATTCGGTAGTTGTAGTAGGTAGAGCGGGCAGAGATCCCGAAATGCGATACTTTGAATCCGGCAAAGTGAAAACCACTTTTTCGGTAGCCGTTAATCGTCCTACTAAAGAAAAAGAAACAGACTGGTTCGATATCGAAGTCTGGGGGCGTCAGGCTGAAGTAGCTGGCGAATATGTCAGAAAAGGCAGCCTTATTGGAATTGAAGGTCGTTTAGACTTCAACCGATGGACCGATGACCAGGGTCAAAAACACGTTAAATCGTTTATTTCGGCAACAAACTTACGCTTGCTTGGTTCGAAGAAAGACAATCAATCAGATATGTCTTTCGGCGAAGACATGCGTTAATAGCTGATTTAAGCCTGAATGAAAATAGACCTGGGTCTTGTAGACTACGCAATAGTTTCAATTTTCCTTGCTTTCCTTTTTTATGTCGGATTTCGATGCAAACAACAAATGCATTCGGCGAACGATTTTTTTCTGGTGGCAAAAAAAATACCCGCCTGGGTTATAGCTATTTCGCTTTTTTCGCTTGGTCTTACTGCCTTTGATATAGTCGGGCTTTCGGCTCTAACTGCCGATCATGGAATAGTCAGTCTGCACTATTTCTGGATGGGAACTATCCCTGCTTTTGCTTTTTTGATTTTTTGCGTGATACCAGTTTTTGCCAAGGCGCAAATAAAAAATTTGCCTGAGTATTTGCACAGACGCTTTGATAGTGACACAAGACAAATTGGTGCTTATGTCTACATTATTTTAGTCAGTATTTTTTGTGCCTTGAATTTGTTTCTCGGGGCAAAAGCTCTGACATTTTTCTTGCCGCTTCCTCAAGCAGTCTGGATCATGATTCTTACAGCGATTGCAGCTGGCTATGTAGTCCTTGGAGGGTTGAGCGCAGCTATTTTAAATTCACTCTTGCTTGTGAGTATCATAATTTTTGCTCTGACCCCGCTTTCAATTTTGGGAATTGCACATTTTGGCGATTGGAACAAAATTGTGGTCGAGCTGATGGACAAGTCTTATTTTCAGATCTGGAAACCCTTATTGGGACTGAACTCTCTTGGCGTAAAGTGGGATTTTATTTTTACTGGTCTTGCTTTGTCTATGTCGCTTGGGATGTTTGCTCTCGACTATTCAGTCATACAAAGAGTACAGTCGGTAGATGACCCTCAAGATGCGAAAAAAGCCGTTGTAACAGCCGGTTGGCTGCGTATGATTTCACCATTTATTATAGTTTTTCCGACACTGGTTGCGGTGGCAGCTATACCCTCGCTCAAGATGTTCGATGTCAAAGATTCGGAGTCTGCTTTACTGATTCTGCCGTTGTTGATGGGTAACTGGTACACGCCCGGGATGTTTGGTATTTGTGTAGCAGCCTTTATAGCCTCTGTTTTGTGTTCTCTGCAAGCTGGATTAATGGTCTTTTCGACTGCAGTGTTTTGCGACATCCAGAATGCTTCAGGCTATGCAAAAATTATACGTGCCCAAAAGCTGACCGTAGCTGGTGCCGCTGTTTTTGCCGCCTTGGCCCTTGTGATGAACCAGTTTCCGGGGATTGCAAACTATATACAGACCCTGTTTACATTCTTGGGCGTACCGCTGTGTGCTGTTACAGTTTGCGGACTGTTTCTTCCTGGTTGTACTTCTAAAGGCGCTAAAGCCGGCATTATTGGTGGCGTCATAATCGCTATGCTTCATTATTTTTGCTCGATATTGTCGAGCATTTCGCCAAATCTATTGCCGCTTGGACTTGGTGCACTGGTTGCACCATTCAAGAGTCAGCTAGTATATTTTGGCTTCAGGTCAGCTTTTGCAAGCAATTTATCGAGGGCGTTTTTTGTGTTTATTGGCTCTATAGTTATTGCTCTTCTTTTTTCTGGCAAACAAGATAAGACAGATTCAAAAGATTTGAGTCTGCTGACTTTCCACATTTCAAGCGTGTTTGCAAAAGAAAATCGAATGGTATTAATTGCAACCATTTTTATGCTCGTTGTGCTCATGCTTTTAAATGTAGGTCTGTGGTGAGGTTTTAAAATGAGTCTTGATATAACCCGACCACTTGCATTGATGTCTATAGTTTTAGGCGTGGTCCTTTATTTGTACGGTCAATTCGTCGCCATACCATTTGCATTTGATATTCCTCATGGTGTGGTGCCAATTAAAATTGACCAGCCGTGCGGTCTGTTCTATGTTTTATTTGGACTGGTAGTCTGGCAGTTCGGGCGCTTTTCTAAAATCAAAACTTTGCATGCTGAAATTAAAAAGCGCGAAAAAGAACTGAAAATAAAGGAACCAGTTGTCGCTCAAGATCAAGAAGCTGAGCCAAAGCCGGTGCCTGAGGCTGAGTCTAAATCAGAAACAACGTCAGATTCTGAGCAAAATCCAGATTCAGAAAACAAAGTCTAGGGCGCTTTCACTTTAGCCAAAAAGTAATTGCGTACATCGACTGCGCGTGGATGAATTGGTTTTTGTACTTTCAAAAGATGATCGATACTAGCATCACTTGCTTTTAGCATCGCTTTGGCTAAGCACAGCTCGGCTTCTTTTTTTGTTATATCGAGCGCCAAACTGTTGTTTGATTCAAAATAAGGAACAAGTCCAAGTTCGTTCCAAATCGGCATCACAAAGTCGAAGGGGCGTGATTGCTCGAGTGCGTCAGCAAGATAGACTACTTGAGAAAACAGACTCATAGGCGCCATCCCGAGTGTATGCTCGGCGATACCCTCTAAAATGTCTTTGTCGTCGATATTCCATTTTTCTTTTACAGTCATTGCAGCCACTGGTCCGTGCAGTAGATGACCGTTTTCTTCTTCGAATTTGCTGGGATTCAGCCCAAAGCGCTTGGCTTGCAAAACAAGTTCGCTTGCTTTGAGTTCTTTGCATGAATCATGAAGCCAGCAAGCAAGTGCTATTTTGTCCTTGTCTAAGTCAAGCGGCAATTTAGATGCGATATATTCGCCTGCTTGAGCGACACCTTTGATGTGTTCGAAGCGCTTGGCTGTGACTCGTTCTTGAACCCAGCTAATTGAGTTGTCGAGCAAAGTCTGGTTCATTTGTAATAACCTCGCTCAGTCACGATTCTAGCTACTGCTTGAGGCAAGAACGAATCTATCGGAAAACCCATTTTGATATTTTCTCTCACCTGGGTGCTCGATAAATGAATGCCACCAAAATTTATTGCTTCTACAATTAGACCTGGCAGCTTTGCTTGCATTTCTTTTGATTCGTGGCTCAATTCGATCAATTGATTTTCTTTGGTATGCACTGAATGTGGTGCTAGAGCGGCGCGCGGAGCCACGAGCACTCTGCATTTTTTTGCCAGGTCTTGAGCTCTGTGCCAGGTGTCTAGTTGTAACAAGTTGTCTTCACCAAGAATCAAACTAAATCTTGTATCTGCAGGATATTTTTTTTCCAGTTCTTCCACTGTGTCTATAGTGTAAGAAAGACCTGTGCGCAAAAGTTCGATATCAGATGCTTCAAAATAAGTTGAGCCGCTTAATGCCTGGCAAACCATTTCGTGTCTTGCTTCGGGAGCCAGTAACACATCGTCTCTATGCGGAGGATGTGGGCTCGTTATAAAAAGAATTTTGTCCAGGCTGAATTGTTGTTGGGCACATTCAGCGATAAGCCAGTGACCATTGTGTATGGGGTTAAATGTTCCAAATAAAAGACCGATTTCCATAATTACCTTTAGTTTATATAAACACGTGGCAAACGCATTGCCAGTGCGCAAGCCAGTTCGTAAGTTATTGTGTCGTCCAATTCTGCCCAGCAAGAGAGTGTCAGTTGCGGGACGCTTGCATCTAAAAGTGTGATGACATCACCTGTTTTGACAGCCGGTACGTCGGTAACGTCAAAAAGCATTTGATCCATTGAAATTCTGCCGGCTTGCTTAATTAGCTTGCCATCAAGCATGGCGACCATCTGGTTCGATAATCTGCGTGGCACTCCATCGGCATAACCAACTGGAACGCTTGCTAAAAGCCCATCTTTGGAAGCAACATATGTCCAGTCGTAACCAGCGCCTTCCATCGCTTTAATCGAAGTAAGATGATTGATTCGTGCCTTGAGTGCGATAGCTGGTTTTAAGTCGACAGATAAAGCGCGTGCTTCAAGTCCGTATAAATATAGACCGATGCGCACCATGTCCAGGTGCGAAAAAGGAAATTTTCGTGTCGCTTCGCTATTGGCAAGATGTGTGAAAATGCCGGGTTTGATTTTGTCTTTTACATGATTCAATGCCGAAACAAAATTTTCGTGTTGAAATTTAGTTGCAGCAAGGTCGCCCGATTTTGCCAGATGCGAAAAAATACTAACAAGTTCGAGACTTTTGTTATCAATCGAATCAAGCAGTGCGCTCAAATCTTTCAGGCTAGCACCAAGACGATGCATCCCCGAATCCATTTTCAAATGTATACGAGCTTTTGTACCAAGCCCTTTTGCAGCTGAGTCGACCAGTTCGATTTGTTCAAAGGAAGTTACGGTCAAATCGATATTTTGTTCGATTAAATTGGCTAAAGAACTTTCTGGTGCTGGACTCAAAATCAGAACGTGGGGTTTTGAGAAATTTTTTCTTAATTCGATTGCTTCGGCTGCACTCGCTACTGCAAGCCAGTTTATATCTTGTGACAAAAGCAGTTTTGTTATTTCGTCTGCCCCGTGTCCATAAGCGTCTCCCTTTACTACCCCCATAATTGGACTCTGGGTCCAGGATTTGACAAGGTTGAGATTGTGTCGCACAGCCTCGAGATCGATTTCCAACCAGGCATCGCGTCTTAAATCTTGAGCTTTATTAGTTTGCTTTTCGGTCAACATGTAGGGGTATTGCTTCAGAGACGGACGAGTTTATGCTAGCATTGCTTAGTCCTAAATTAGTATCACAGGTATCCCTCTGTTCTCATCGGAATCTCAACGGAATCTCTCGGAAACACAAATGGCATCCCTCAGGAATCCCTTAAGAGTCTTTATCATCAAGATTGGAGTGAATCACCTTGAACAAAGCAGAATTAGTCGACATCGTCGCCAAGAATGCCTCTACTACTAAAAAAGATGCTGAAACAATTATCAATAGCATGATGGAAACAATTATCAAATCTGTGGCCTCCGGAGAGAAAGTTACCCTTGTTGGTTTTGGTACGTTTGAAGCCCGTCAAAGAAAAGCAAGACAGGGTCGCAATCCCAAGACAAACGAAGTCTTGCATATCCCTGCTAAAAGAGTTCCAGGTTTTAGAGTAGGCAAGGAATTCAGCGAAGCTGTTAATAAGAAGAAATAGGAGTAATTTACTTGGATTTGCCCAAAGTGGCTGTAGTTGGATGTGGAAACTGGGGTAAGAACCTGGTCCGCAATTACGCTCATCTGGGCGCCTTGCAAGTTATTTGTGACGCTGATACCGAAAGACTCGAGCGCTTAGCCAAAGAGTACAAAGGAATCAGCGTCACTACTGACTTTCAAACAGTCCTTGATGACAAGTCGATTACTGGTGTCGTAATTGCCACACCCTCTGATACTCACTTTGATGTGGCTAAAAAATCTTTGCTCCAGGGCAAACATGTATATGTAGAAAAGCCGCTTGCTCTTGATGTCAAGCATGCAGAAGAGCTCGATGAGCTTGCAACTGAACGAAATCTTGTTTTGATGGTCGGGCACTTGCTTTTGTACCATCCTGCGGTCAATACACTTAAAGACTTAATTGCATCAGGCGAGCTTGGCGAATTGCGTTTCGTTCGCTCTGACCGAATGAATTTCAACCAGACCCGACGCGACAGTGTGCTCTGGGATCTAGCTCCACACGACCTTTCGATGATGAGTTATCTGCTCGACTGCGACGCGCCTGAAGTTACACGCGTTGGCGGCTGGGATACGCAAGACGACGATACCATTGATGTAGCTTATCTTGACGTCGCTTTTCCAGTCAAAAGTAATAAAGGTAGAAAAGTTATTCCAGGCCAAGTGCGCAATAGCTGGATCGACCCGCAAAAAATTGTTCGCTTAACCGTTAACGGTACGCGAAAAACAGCAGTGCTTAATGACACTGAAGCAGCAGATAAATTGCAATTGCACTCACTGTCAAGTAGTGGGCGCATGGTTGTCGAATATCCTGAATATCCTCAAAGTGAACCTTTGCATCTTGAGTGCGAGCATTTTCTAAATTGTATTCAGACTGGTCAAAGACCGCGCTCTGACGCCAATAACGCTTATCATGTCGTTCGGGTTCTGGCTGATGTTGAGAAGCGATTGATGGCAAGACCTGGTCTTTCTATTTCTAATTCTTCAAAATAAAAAACAACTTTGACTCAAAGTTTGATCTTGGTCATATAATGTCTATGGTTGTCGCCTGAATTGCGGGAGTAATTCAGTGGTAGAATGTCTCCTTGCCAAGGAGAATGTCGCGAGTTCGAGCCTCGTCTCCCGCTCCATTTATTTGAATGTCAAGTATCGAGTTTCCGCCAAAATCTTGTATTTAGGCGGTATTTAGGTTTTTATATAAGTATGTTTGCTTACTAAAACTAAACTTGAGTTTGGGAGATATGTAATGGGCGACGATAGCTCGAAAGAACCGGAAACTAAGGAGACCTCGTCTGAAGCACAGGATCCAGCAAGTGATCTAGCTATTCTGCCTGTGGTACCCGGCGCTGATGGTGCAGTTGTGGCTGACCCTGCGCAGGCTCCTGCAAGCAGTGAGCCTGGTTTTAAGCGACGCTCGCTCTGGCAATCGACTGCCGAATCTCTCAACTATGTAAATGGCATTGCCCAGGATGAAGCAATTAAAGTGCGCGACAGTGACCGCGCCACAAGCATCGCCTTGCTAATTACGTCTATCATTACTCTTGGCGCTATGCTCTGGGAGCCGGCAGCACCGCACCGCATGCCACTCTTGCTTGCGTGCGACGCCTTGATTGGTGCTTCTATAATCTTATATTTAGGTAATCGCTTCGGTATTTTGACCACTTTCACTCCGCGTCAAGCTTTGCTTGCGTGGCAACTTATGACCGGTTCCACTTTCCTTGGCATATTCATAACAATCAATTTGGCTTTGATTCTGGGTGTTGCAGTCGTAACCACGACACCTATCGAAGGTCCTAATTTCTAATAAGAGATTGTTGTAAAAAACCAAAGAAGCTAGAGCACGCTTAGTTCGCGTGTTACAATCGCCCTTTGCACATGTAGGCGTGATTAGTTTTCGCACACGCGCCCGCTAAGGCATAAGAGTGTTATTTGGATTGAGGAAATAAAATGAAAGTCTCTGTCGAACAGGAAGGCAAAAACATAGTCCACGTCGAGCTCGAGGTAGAAGCAGAAAGAGCTTCCAGAGCCTACGACTCAACATGCCGCGAACTTAGTCAGCATGTAGAAATTCCTGGTTTCAGAAAAGGCAAAGCGCCTAAAAATGTAATTGAAAAACGCTTCGGCAAAGAAATCATCAAAAAAGAAGCGCTCGACAAATTGGTCCCAGAACTCTTGCAACAAGCTGTTGCCGACAAAGAGCTCGATATCATCACCAATCCTGAAATCGAAGAATGCAAATTCGAAGTAGGCGAGCCGCTCAAACTCAAAGCCAAATTCGAAGTCAGACCAGAGGTAAAACTGGGCGACTATTCGACAATCAAAGTAGAAGTGCCTCAGGCTAAAGTTCCAGACGATGCGATGGAAGCTGCACTCGATAAACTCGCTACTCAAAAATCCACTCTCCAGCCAGTCGAAAAACCAGCTGTAGAAATGAACGACCACATTCTGCTCGATTTTGAATGTATGGTTGATGGTAAATTGACCGAAGGTGGCAAGGCTGAAGGTCTTACACTCGAAATCAAAGAAGGCAATTTCATTCCCGGATTCTGCGAAAAGATGGTTGGACACAAAGCCGGCGACGAATTCGAAGTCGACGTTACTTTTCCCGATGACTACAGAAACCCCAAATTAGCCAGTAAAGATGCCACTTTCAAAGTGAACTTGAAAGAAATTCGCGCCAAAGTCATTCCGTCAATCGATGATGAATTAGCTAAAGCCGTTGGCCATGAGAATCTCGACCAGCTCAAAGAAGACATCAAAAAACAGATGGAAGAAGAGGTTGAAGCCGAGAATCAATCTCGTGTTCAAAAAGCCGTTGTAGACGCAGTAGTCAAATCTGCACAGGTAGAGATTCCTGAAACGATGGTCGAGCGCGAATATAAACTCTTGATGCAACAAATTCGCTCTTTCGTCGAGCAAAATGGTCAATCATGGGATGAGTACGAGAAAACCGAAGAACTCAAAGCCCTCGACAAAACCAAACACACCGAAGCTTCGCAAAGAGTCTTGCACTCACTCGTTTTAGGCGCTGTTGTAAGAGCCGAAAAAATCGATGTAAGTCAGGACGAGATTGCATCCAACTTCCTTGAGTTTGCACAACGCAACTACATTCCCCAGGACAAATTCAAAGAAATGGCGCAAAACGAATATTTCATGCGTCAATTGATGGAAGAAGTTCTCACCGGTAAAGTAGTTGATTTCCTCGTCAGCAAAGCAGACGTCAAATACGTTGAAGAAACCCCAGAAAACACTCAGGGTCTGGAAAACGTAGAAGCGCATGCTGAAAAGACCAAAGTGAAAGCAGCGAAAAAAGAGGCAGTGGCAAAGTCCTAAGCCCCTATAAAAAATTCAAAGTTTGATAGAATCATCCGTGTCCAGAAGTTAGAAAACATCAGGTTTTCAGGAGGCAGTAAATGCAATCACCCAGATCGAATATCAATCCACTCGATATCTGGAGCGCAAGTTATGCACCATATTTGAGTTCACCTCAAATCAATGCAATTTATCCTCCAACCGTTATCGAAACGACATCACGCGGAGAGCGTGCGTTCGATATTTTCTCGCGTCTGTTGCGCGATCGCATCATCTTCCTTGGTACACCAATCGATGATACAGTCGCCAATATGATTGTTGCTCAGCTCTTGCTTTGCGAATCAGACGATCCGGACAAAGATATCAAACTATATATCAACTCGCCTGGTGGCTCGGTTACAGCTGGTCTTGCTATCTATGACACCATTCAACATATAAGATCAGAAGTCTGCACCATTTGTATCGGTCAGGCTGCAAGTATGGGTGCGTTCCTCTTATCTGCAGGAACCAAAGGCAAGCGTATTGCATTGCCACACTCCAGAATCTTGATTCACCAACCACTTGGCGGCGCTCAAGGTCAAGCTACCGATATCGAAATTCAAGCTCGCGAAATTCTCAGAATCAAGCGCTTGTTGAACGAACTCATGGCTAAGCACACTGGCAAAGCCGTTAAAACCATTGAAAAAGACACTGATCGCGACAATATCATGACTGCTGAAGAAGCCAAAGAATATGGTCTTGTTGATCAAGTTATCGAGCAACTCAAAGACGCTCCTAATTTGTCAGCTGTCTAATAAGTTGGTTTTGGCAAAAACTTAAGTGCTAATCTGGCGCATTTAGTTGTAGGATATATTTATTCCTACGAATATCCGGTTATTTAACTAGTTTGAGAGAAATATGGCCAAACAAACTGACAACCGTCTGAAGTGTTCATTTTGTGGCAAGAGCCAGGATCAGGTCAAAAAACTGATTGCAGGTCCAGGCGTATATATCTGCGACGAGTGTGTGGACCTTTGCAATGAAATTCTGGACGAAGAGCTCTTCGAAGCTGGCGGTACTCCAGCTAGCGGCGCTCCTGCTGCTCCCCAGCCAGAGACACCTGAGCAAAAACCCATAAACATTCCCAAGCCACACAAAATCAAAGAGCATCTCGATATGCACATTGTGGGGCAATCTCAAGCCAAGAAAGTGCTAAGCGTGGCAGTGTACAACCACTACAAGCGCATTACGCACAATTCCGAACAACCGGACCAGGTCGAAATCCAGAAAGCCAATATCCTTCTAATAGGACCCACAGGCTCGGGTAAAACCCTTCTGGCTCAGACCCTGGCTAAATTCCTCGATGTTCCATTTGCTGTTGCAGACGCCACCACTTTGACCGAAGCTGGTTATGTGGGTGAGGACGTAGAAAACATTCTTCTTCGTTTGTATCAAGCTGCCGACTACGACATTAAACGTGCCGAGCGCGGAATCATTTATATAGACGAAATCGACAAAATTTCTCGCAAGTCCGAAAACACTTCAATCACTCGCGACGTGTCGGGTGAAGGCGTGCAGCAAGCGCTTTTGAAAATGATCGAAGGCACTGTGGCTAATGTTCCTCCCCAGGGCGGAAGAAAACACCCTCACCAGGAATTCATCCAGATAAATACAGGAAATATCCTATTTATATGCGGTGGGGCATTCGTTGGACTGGATAAAATCGTTGAAAATCGCGTAAGCCCAAGCCGCAACATCGGATTTGGTACTGAGCGTCCGCTGAGCGGAATTGAGCGTGAAATGAAAGCGAGCAAAGTGCTCGTAGATACATCGCCCGACGATTTGATTAGATTTGGTCTCATTCCCGAATTTGTTGGACGTATTCCTGTCATTGCAGTGCTCGAGGCTCTTGATCAAGAAGCGCTCGTTCGCATCCTGGTCGAGCCAAAGAACGCTTTGCTCAAGCAATACAAGCAATTGCTCCATTTAGATAATGTCGAGCTCGAATTTGAAGAAGATGCTATTGAGGCAATTGCTCAAGAAGCGTTAAAACGTAAGACCGGAGCACGTGCTTTGCGATCTATTGTCGAGGAAATCATGCTAGAAATTATGTATGAAGTTCCCTCGCGTGACGACATCACAGTTTGCAAGATAACAAAAGATCTCGTAGACAAGCGCTCTACAGCAGAGCTCTTAGAGATGCCGAAACCGAAAATAAAAGGCGAGAAGGCGTCTTAGATCCGCTTTTAGTGGGTCAAAGCAAAGAGCAGTGAGCCTATCTAGAGAATTTTTTCCACTCATTCCCTTAAGGGATGTAGTCGTTTTTCCTCAAATGGTAACGCCTCTCTTTGTCAGTCGGGCGCGCTCTATAGTAGCGCTCGAGAATGCCTTGATGCGCGAAGACCGCCTGGTGGTGCTTGTCGCGCAAAAGGAAGCAGAGTGCGAAGACCCTGCTTATAACGACCTGTATAAAATCGGTACACTTGCCGAAGTGATGCAAATGCTCAAACTGCCTGATGGCACTGTCAAAGTGCTTGTCGAAGGCTCGTGTAGAGTAGAAATTTCTGATTTTCGTGACGAAGAGCAATTATTCTCAGTTCAGGTAGAAGAGCGTCCTGAGACACTTCGCGATGATCTGGCCACTAAAACACTGATTCGATTATCGGTTGAAAAATTCGAGCAATACGTAAAATCGACAAAGAAAATCAACCCAGAATCCTTATTGGCAGTCTCTGGTATTGGACAACCTGGGCGGCTTGCCGATATTATTGCCACTTATCTGGGGCTTGATATTGCCGAGCGTCAACGTTGTCTTGAAATATCAGAAAGCACAGAGCGTCTTGAATACATAGGGCAGCTGTTGTCGCGCGAATTAGAGCTTGCCGAGTTAGAACAAAAAATACACGACAAAGTCAGATTCAACCTGGAAAAAACTCAGCGCGAATATTTCTTGCGCGAAAAAATGAAAATCATCCAGGACGAGCTCAATCAAGATGGTGAGGCAACCGGCGAGATTGCAGAGTACAGACAAAAAATTCAAAAATGCAAAATCAAAGGCGTAGCTCTTGAAAAAGCAAACAAAGAATTGCAGCGTCTGGAAAAAATGATGCCGCAATCAGCCGAGGCTGCGGTTATCAGAACTTATCTCGATACCTTAGTTTCATTGCCATGGGCAAAAAGGTCAAAAGAAATAATCGACTTGAATCTTGCCCAGAAAATCTTGAACGAAGACCACTATGGTCTTGAGAAAGTAAAGGAGCGCATTCTTGAATATCTTGCTGTGCGCAAATTATCCAAACAACCACAAGGAACTATTTTGTGTCTGGTTGGACCTCCTGGTGTTGGAAAAACCAGTCTGGCTAAGTCTATTGCCAAAGCAATGAATCGCAAATTCGCTCGTATATCTTTGGGTGGAGTGAGCGACGAAGCTGAAATTCGCGGTCACAGACGCACTTATATTGGCGCCATGCCAGGTCGTATTATTCAAGCTGTCAAGCAATCGGGTACTAAAAATCCGGTCATACTGCTTGATGAAATCGAAAAGATGACTCGCTCTTATATGGGCGATCCTACTGCTGCAATGCTTGAAGTACTCGACCCAGACCAGAATGAAAGCTTTGCTGACCACTATTTAGATGCGCCGTTCAGTTTGCGCGAGATAGTATTTATCGGCACTGCAAACGCGCTTGATTATGTACCAAGACCGCTTCTAGACCGACTTGAGATTATTCAAGTTTCTGGTTATACCGAAGAAGAAAAAGTCTCGATTACCGAACTGCATATCATTCCAAAGACGCTTGAAAAGCACGGTTTGACCACTAAGCAGTTGAAAATTCAAAGTGATTCAGTCTCCAAAATAATTCAAGAGTACACTCGCGAAGCAGGCGTTCGAAACTTAGAGCGTGCGCTGGCTACAATCTGTCGTAAAGTGGCAACCCAAATAGTAGCTGGCAGAGAAAAGTCTGTAGTTGTGACACCAGCTATGGTGACTAAATATTTAGGACCGCCAAAAATTGTTCGCGAAAAAGACAGCGAAATCGCAGATATCGGTATCGTAAACGGTCTTGCCTGGACTGAGACTGGTGGTGAGACACTAATTGTCGAAGTAAATACAATGCCAGGAAAAGGCAATTTGCAATTGACCGGGCAACTGGGCGACATTATGAAAGAGTCTGCTCATGCTGCATTCAGCTATATCAAATCTCATGCTGCAAGCCTAGGTGTAGACCCTGGTTTCCAGGAAAAAATGGATGTGCACATTCACATTCCCGAAGGCGCAATTCCAAAAGACGGACCAAGTGCCGGTACAGCTTTGTGTATTGCTCTAATATCTGCAATTTCAAAACGACCTGTGTCTGCCGGAATAGCGATGACAGGCGAGATTACACTTCGCGGACGTGTTCTTCCAATTGGCGGTCTCAAAGAAAAAATGCTTGCAGCGCTTCGAGCAGGCATAAAGACTGTCATTTTCCCTGCCGCTAACTCTAAAGACCTGGAAGAAATTCCAAAATATGTCAAAGATAAGCTCCGTCTAATTGCCGCTGCGCACATGGATGAAATTTTCAGTATCGCTTTTGATTCAAAAGAAAAAATCTCTAAGAATGGACATCGTTCGATTAATCAGAACGGTCATAAAAATGGCAAAAACGGCAAAATCGAAAAAGCTGACAAGATAATTGTTGCCAAGAGAAAATCTTCGAATAAAACTTCAGCCAAGGCTAAATCTGCCCCGAAAGTCAAAACCCAGGCGAGATCGAAAGCTTTGAGCAAATCAAAATCGAAACGCTCAAGATAGTACTTGGCAGCCGGTTTAAAAGCGCTCTGAAAACCGGCAAGAATAGTGAAGAAATATAGTTCACATTGTTTTCGTTGGTATCATTTCAATACCCCTTAAAGGGCTCTTTTGCGCGCCAGTCAGGTGAATACCAGAAGGCTGAGCTAAAGATGCCGCTTAGCTCGGGTGCGCCCACAATAAAAAAAGGTGTAACTGAAATGGCAGTAAAAACAATGAATAAATCGAAAGAGTACTTAGAAAGAGACGGAAAATTCGTCAACCAGGTTTTGTCACGTTATTCTCCAACCGTTATAGAACGTGGACAGGGTACCTATCTCTACAACATGGAAGGCGAAAAGTTTCTTGATTTCGGGTGTGGTATCGCCGTTACCAACATTGGTCACTGCCATCCTAAAGTAGTTGAAGCAATTCAAAAACAAGCTGAAAAATTGCTCCACGTCTCTGTTACTGCCTATCATCCAAACTATATCGATCTTGCCGAAAAGCTGGTTGAAATCACACCAAAATCGCTCGATTCGGTTTTCTTGACCAACAGTGGTGCCGAAGCTGTCGAAGGCGCAGTCAAAATGGCTCGCTACGTCACAGGCAGACCCGCGATCATCAATTTCCGCGGTAGTTTCCACGGTCGCACTTATCTTTGTGCATCGCTTACAACATCGAAACTTTATTATAGAGACATGGGCGAGCCGCTTGCTCCATCCATTCACACCGCACCATTTCCATACGAATATCAAATGGGCAAAACCGGTGAAGATGCGCTTCAAGAGACATTCGAATACATCGACATGCTCTTCCACCAATTCGTAAACCCCAATCAAGTTGCTGCTTTCCTTGTCGAACCAGTACTTGGCGAAGGCGGATATGTCGTTCCACCTAAAGGCTTCTTGAGCCGTTTGAAAAAGCTTGCACAAGAGCATGGCATCTTGCTTATCGCAGACGAAGTCCAGACCGGATTTGGTCGCTCGGGCAAAATGTTTGCAGTCGAGCATGACGGCGTCGAGCCAGACATCATGACCATGGCTAAAGGAATCGCAGCAGGTATGCCTCTTGCAGCCTTTATCTCACGCAAAGAGATCACAAGCAAATGGCCATCTGCAAGACACGGCACCACTTATGGTGGCAACCCTGTATCTTGCGCAGCTGCTCTTGCCAACATCAAAGTAATCCAGGAAGAAAAACTCGTCGAGCGCGCTGCCGAAACCGGTGCTCGTATGCTTGCCCGCTTGCAAAAGTTTGCTCAAGGCAAAAAACACATTGCCGAAGTACGCGGTCAGGGCATGCTGATTGGTATCGAATTCAAAGATGAGCACGGCAAGCCAAGCAAAGACTGGGCTGAGAAAGTTGCTCAAAGATGTTTGGAAGACAAAATGATCGTTTTGACCTGCGGTCAGCAAGGTCAAGTCGTACGCTTGATTCCACCACTCAATATTTCACCAGCCGAAGAAGAAGAAGCCATGACCATTTTGGAAAAGGCATTAAGCTAACTCGACCATCCTATCTACAAGGTATATGAGATGACAAAGACATTGGAAAAAGCAAAAACAAGCCAGGATGTGCATCACAACTTCATCGGCGGCGAATGGGTCAAGTCCGAATCGGGCAAGACATTCAAATCAGTAAGCCCAGCCAATAACGAAATTGTGGTCGGACAATTCGCCGATTCAAATGCAGCCGACGTTAAAAAAGCAGTCGATGCGGCAGAGAAAGCGTTCCCCGAATGGAAAAAAACACCAGCGCCAGAGCGTGCTGAAATCCTCTTCAAAGCTGCTCAAATTCTCGAGCAACGCAAAGAAGAAATCGCTCGCAACATGACCATCGAAATGGGCAAAGTTTTCAAAGAAGCCAAAGGCGATGTTCAAGAAGCGATTGATATGGCTAAATATGCAGCAGGCGAAGGTCGCCGCATGTGGGGTCAGACAGTTCCATCTGAATTGCGCAACAAATTCGCCATGTCTGTTCGTCAGCCAATGGGCGTTGTTGGTGTAATCACTCCATGGAATTTTCCAGTAGCAATCCCAAGCTGGAAAATGCTTCCTGCTTTAGTTGCTGGAAATACAATCGTTTTCAAGCCAGCTCCTGAAACACCATTTGTCGCAATGCAATTCGTTCAAATTTTGCAAGAAGCTGGTCTGCCTAAAGGTGTGGTCAACTTCGTAACCGGTGGTGGTCCTGAAGTGGGCATGCCGATTGTCGAAGACCCACGTGTTCGAGCAATCTCAATCACCGGCTCATCTGCAACCGGTCGCAAAGTTGCTGGTCGTTGCGGCGAGTTGATGAAGAAAATATCCTGCGAGCTTGGTGGCAAAAACGCCATCTGCTTGATGGACGACGGCGACGTCGAGCTTGCTATCGATGGCGCTTTGTGGGGTGGTTTTGGTACAAGCGGTCAGCGTTGCACAGCTACAAGCCGTGTTATCGTCCACAAAAAACAGTATCAAAATTTCATCGACGGCTTCCTTGCTCGCGCCAAAGCTCTTAAAATCGGCGACGGGCTCGACACCACAGTTGATGTTGGTCCTGTCGTAAGCAAGAAACAGCTCGAAATGATCAACGGTTATGTCAAAATCGGCAAAGAAGAGAAAGCAAAACTCTTGCTTGGTGGCGAAATCATGACCGAAGGCGACTTGGCTAAAGGCTGCTTCCACCAGCCCACCATATTTGGTGAAGCCAACGCCAAAATGCGCATTGCTCAAGAAGAAATATTCGGACCAGTCGTTGCAGTTATTCCGGTGGACAGCTTCCAGGAAGCCATCGAAGTAGCAAACGGCACCGAATATGGTTTATCTCTCTCGATGTATACAAGAGACGTCAACCGCGCTTTTGCAGCCATCGAAGAGTTTGAATCGGGAATCGTGTATATCAACGCCCCCACAATTGGCGCTGAAATTCAGCTTCCCTTCGGCGGCATCAAACAGACCGGCAACGGTCATCGCGAAGCCGGAATTACAGGCATTGAGCAATTCACCGAATGGAAATCCGTATATGTAGATTATTCTGGCACTCTGCAAAGAGCCCAAATCGACAATTACGGCGGTTAAATTCAGTCTTTTGATCCCACACTTTTGTTCAGAGTAAAAAACGTAAACTGGAGAAAAAAAACATGGACTTCGATTTCACACCAGAGCAAATCGCAATCCGCAAACACATGAGAGAGTTTGCAGAACGCGAAATCGCTCCCAAAGCACAGATGAATGACCGCGAATGCAAATTCGACTGGGAAATCACCAAAAAAATCTTCAAAGAAGGTTTCCTTGGCTGCCCCGTACCGGAAAAATACGGCGGTCTTGGTCTAGACTACATCGCTTATGGTTTGATGACTGAAGAAGTCAACCGCGTTTGCTCCTCGACCAGAACTTTGTTCTCAGTACAAACATCGCTCGTGGCTTTGACCATTTTGCGCTGGGGTACCGAAGAGCAGAAAAAACACATGCTCCCCAAACTTTGCACCGGCGAATTCATCGGCTGCTACGGTTTGACCGAGCCTGAAGCTGGCTCAGATGCTGCTAACCAACAGACCAAGGCTATCAAAGATGGCGATGACTATTTGTTGTCCGGTCAAAAAACATGGATTTCCTGCGGTTCTATCGCAACACACGCTCTCGTGTTTGCAACAGTCGATCCTAAACTTGGTCACAAAGGTATCACCTGCTTCCTGGTCGACACCAAATCGAAAGGTTTCACCGCTCGTCAAATCAAAGGCAAACTCGGTCTTCGTGCATCAGACACATCCGAGCTCTTCCTTGATGAAGTACGCGTTCCTAAAGAAAATATCTTAGGCGGCGTTGGCGAAGGCTTCAAAGTTGCCATGTCGGCTCTCGACAATGGTCGCTTCTCTGTAGCCGCTGGTGCTGTAGGCTTGGTCCAAGGTTGTATCGATGCTTGCACCCAGTACGCAATGCAACGCAAAACATTCGGCGAGCCTATCGGTAAGCACCAACAAGTGCAAGCCATGATCGCTGACATGGTTGCTGATGCTGAAGCTGGACGTTTGCTCTACTTGAGAGCCGCTCACTTGAAAAACAAAGACGTGCGCAACACCCTTGAAACATCGCTCGCCAAGCTCTTCTGCGGCGAAGCTGCCAACCGTGCCGGTCACAACGCCGTGCAAATCTTCGGCGGCTACGGTTACTCAGACGAGTATCCAGTCGAGCGTTATTTCCGCGATGCCAAAGTACTCAACATCTACGAAGGCACCCGCGAAATTCAGCGCATAATCATTGCTCAAGACGCTCTTGGTATTCGCTCCGCAAATGGCGATGCCAAAGGCAGCAACAAAACAGCCTTGGCTGCCGTTCACTAAACGTGAGCTTGGCTAGCTAAGACCAAACCAATCACAAGGGCGATAAGATACGATGCAAATCTTTCTTATCGCCTTTTTACTAACAGACTAATTACATAACGCAGGGACCAGAAATTGACTTCGCAAGTAAATCAAAATCCAGATGCTCAAAATCAAGCCACACAAGAGCAGCCAGAGCCTCCCATCAGATTTGAACTGATACCAAATCAGCTCTATGTAACTGTCAGCTTGAATGAAGTACAACAAGGCGAAATATCTTTTGGCTGCTGGACTTTCATTTCTGAAGGTCTAAAAAGTCTTGGACAAAAAGAGATAGTCTTTATTCTGGAAAAGAAAAACGACGAAGCCGACAACGACTATCCAACAATGGTTTTAAATCTGATTGCCACCATGTGGAATCGGGCTCAAAATGGCATTCTCACGAGCGAGGGCGATATCTTAGAAATTGGCGAATCCGGATTTATCGAACCGCATTTCAAAGCTGTTGCATTTCAACATCCTTTTGGTCTAACTGGTCTTGGCGATGAAAACCTGTATTTGATAGTCAATCTTTTGACCAAAGAAGAAACTGAAGTAGTGAAACAATTTGGTTTATCCAGAGTGGTGGCACTGCAAGGATTCAAGTACAATCATTTCCCGTCTCCTCCCTGGATTGTGCGCGACCGCGACTCAGTCGTAAACGAAGAGCAAAAGCTCGAAATGCTAAAAAGCATCGCCGCAAAGGTTCCTTTCTTTCATGTGCGTGGCTTCAGACTCAAACTCACTGCTGATACCATTCATTTAGAGTGTCGCAAAGATCAAAAAGAATTGCTCAGAGAAACTCTGAAGCAATTGCCAATGGAAGCACCATTTGCGATATCGAGCGAGATTTGCTACGAATCAGACGCAATATTGACCTGGCAGCAAGACATGTCCCAGGGTCCGACTGCCATATCTAAGCCTGGTGCTCAAGGCGGTCCTGATGCTGTCATGAGTGGTTGTTTCATGGCCGTGATACCAGAGCAGGACGCAAATAATTTGCAAGTGTTGGAAGATGGATTTCTACTTTCGCTTGAAACTAAAAAGTGGGAGCAAATTCGCAATTTTATGTTGACCGGTAAGAATGGCTCAGTGTCAATGAGTCCAAGCGATGGCAAATGTGTCGTGGACTGGTATGAACCTGCAGCAGTTATAAACGAATTGCGTTTGAAAGTGCTCGAATTACTTCCGACCTTAGAGAACGAAGAAGGCAATATCAAAGTAACTAAAGCCGAGGTCGTTGGTGATTTCAGCAAGGTTGCAGAATTCATCGAACCAATTTTCTTGCGTCGTCTAACTGAAGGCGTAGAAGCAACGGTTATGGGCTATTACACAGACCGTGAGCCAGAGCACGATCAGAAAATAAAATTGGTTATGACCTTGTCACCTGGTCCAAAAGCTGCATGGGCATTTAGCGCAGAACCTGCTGCTGATCAAATGCTGATGAAAGGTATTGAACTTCGCTTAAACGAACTGCCACTACCCGAGGTGACTGGTGAAGTGAAGGTAGAGATTGTGTTCGAGGTTGGTCCTAAAGCTGACAACTAAGTTAGAGTAATGAAAAAGAAAGTACTATTATCTTGCTTGGCTCTATTAGGTTTAATTCTTGTCGGAAGCATCTTGATTGCAATTTCTTCTGCTGATGATGAAAAATTGAAACAGGCATTACGAGAGGCGGGAATCGAGGATATCGCACAAGAAGTGTATACCGACAGAGCTATTAGTCGTGGTGAAGTAGTTACTGCAAATGATGTGTATGAAATTCAGATACCTGTGGACGAGGTCCGAGCAGAGGCGTTTTTGTGCAAAGACGATGTAATAGGCAAACGTACAGTTGGCGCCATGGAAGGGGGGCAGTCCTTAACTATTCAGGATTTGGGATTGCGCAAAGAAGACGTTTTGAAAAGTGAGATTGCCAAGCTAAAAAATCATGGTGCAGACAAAAATGCGTTTTGTTCGCACAGCATTGATACTAAAGTTAAGACTCTAGGAAAAAACGTTTTCAAAGTGAAGCGCGCTATTCCCGAAGGTGAAAGAATTAAAGCGAGCGATATAGAAATAGTTCCTGCAAAAGACTACGACACCAAGAATGCCGCCTGCGATATAAGACTTGTTGTGAATCACATGGTTAAATATGGCTTAGAAGATGGGCAATTGATGAGTTCATTTGACCTCGTCACAGTCGGAAAGGAAAGCGAAGAAGACGCTTTTGTTGCGACTCGAGACTTGAAGCCGGGTGAAGTCGTAAAGCCTGAAGACGTTGCCAAAAAGCATTTTGAAAAAGAAAAATGTTCGGTAAATGCTATTTTAGACCAGAGTTTGATCGTTGGATCTTCTGTCTTGCAGCCTATTGCTAAGGATCGGGTATTCAGAGTAGTTGATTTGCGACCTGCGATCAGTCAATAGATGAATTGTTCCAATCTCGGTAGGCTTGAAAAGATTCGTCCGTCGTTAGATATGCTAGATTAAGCTCAAGTTCTATATCGATGGATAACAGTTCGCGGCAGGCAATAAATGGAAACTCTAAACGACAGAATCGATCGATTTTTAGCCGCAGATGTATTTGCGGTACTTGGTGCAAGCCAGGACACGCACAAGTATGGCTACAAAGTGCTCAAGTGCTATTTGCAGAATGGACGTCGTGCTATTCCAGTTAATCCAACCGTCACAGAGGTTCTTGGGCAAATTGCATATCCGAATCTGGCATCTTTGCCTGAGCCGGTTAAGTCTATTTCTATAATCACTCCGCCTACTAGGACCGAAAGAATCGTAGACAATGCTATCGAGCATGGTGTCACAAGCATCTGGATGCAACCTGGTGCCGAGTCTGCTCTTGCAGTAAAAAAGGCTCAGGATGCTGGAATTGATGTGATCTTTGGTGGACCGTGTATTCTGGTGGTTTTGGGATATAGGGAATAGATAGATCAGTGCTGTGCTGATCCTTTGAACTCTGCATCAAGTTTTTGATCCAGGTTGTCGACTGCTTCCTGTCCTGCAAGGTCAATTAGATGTTGTCGATAAATGACTAACTGCTTTTCTTGCTGTTCAATTTCGTTTTGAGGGGCAGAATCTATTCTGGCTTTGAATAACTTCTTGCGGCTGATTTTGTAATCGCGATAATGACCTAGTACTTTGTCTTGGGTAGTGCGAAGCATGTTATAGAGCATGATTTGTTCGGCTTGTGATAAATTCGCTTTCTTGTTTCGATTGTTTTCTGATGTGCCAAGTATTTGCGAAAAGGCATTGAAAGAAAGATTTTGAGTGTAGGATTGATCGGTCATGGTCCCATCGCCCTTAATCACAAAGCCAACTTTATTTTTGCTTGTTGGTAATTGATAAGATGGAATCTTATTCGCGTTTGTAATTTGCGGATAGCCGGGTTCAAGGTTTGGAACGGTAAGAGCCATAGGTCCTATACTAGCTTGTTTCATCAGTTTGGTTGCAGTTTCTGAAAGGTCGGCATTAGGAGCAAGCTTTGCTAGAACAAAATTGATATCTGGTGAGTTCTTTATTGCGGCTTCAAATAATACTTCAAGTTGAGCAAGTTCGATTGTAAATTCATCATCTTTGCTCGCCATATCGCTAGCGATACTTTTATCTGTCTTGAATGCTAGAGGACATTTTTTCAAATCTTCAAAATCGTCGTTTACATTTTTCAGTTTCTTTTGTGCAATCTTGTAGTCGTGCTTGCAATAGGCGTGTTGTCCGGTTGTTAAGGACAAGATAACGGCAGTGAAAACGAGATGATTTTTGGACATAGGAGGCATGTTATTGCACCATTGCTGTTGTTAAAAGAATTCTGGAAAAGATTCTTCAAGGGAAAGTTCCAGATCTTTGATGTCTTTCATTTGCGAGTGATTTGGCACCAGTTTGTTTGCAATGCGAAAGCATTCCCAGGCTGTTGGCATATTCCAGCCATCCATATACATATTGCCTAAATCGTGATAGGCGCCCACAATTAATGGATTTACAGAAAGAGCGGACTTCATGGCAGAAACTGCCTTTTCTGATTCTTTTAAATTATAAAGCAGGTTAGCGCGCATAACATCTATTACGTGCCCTTTGCTTAGCTTCTTACGATCGATGGCTGACAATGCAGCCACACAAGCCTTTGCTTCTTCCTCACTCTTAGGCGCTAAAGTTGCAAAAAACTTGATTACATCAGGATCTTCAACCGCGCTCTTTAGAATTTCCTTGAATTCGGGATCTGTTTTCTGACCTGTTATCAGTCCGTACTCGACAACGATTAAAGCTGCGTCTAGCTTGTTGTTTTCCTTTAAAGCTTTTCTTACATTGTCTAGAGTGGAATTTCTGTCTGGTATTTTGGGCTCGGAACCTAGTTTGTCTAAAGCGGCATAAATAGAAGCTAATTCGCTATCTCGTTTTAGATTGTATTCGCTAAGGTTTTCGAGAGTAATTGACGGATGTATTCCGATATTTTTCAGTGAAATTTCATAGTCGCTATCTACGAAGACACCGTTTTTAGATTTGAACGTTAGTGTTTTAGGATAATATTTTTCCGCTACAAGAGCCTCTCGAATAACCGGATGAATAGGAAAAAAATTGGCTATCCATCTGCGGTATGCCACTCGTTCGCTTTCGTTTATAACATTGTTAGACGGAGTGTATTTGAGAATTTGCCTGCCAGCATTCTCAAAAGTAGTGGTGCCATTTACTGTGGATTTAGATATTGTGGGTTTGTTTGGGTCGGACGGCAGTTTTACAGACAAGATTGATTGAACGTCGAATGGATTGAAAGGGTCAGCACTGTTTATATTTGCTCCTGCTTTGCTCATTAATTCTCCAAGCATGTACCTGTTTTTCAGTTCGGATACTCGGAAGAATATTTGTCCATGCAGGTCTGTGTCTGTGTACTCTTTAGTTTCAAAATTGACGTTGATAATGCGTTTATTATTTAGATCAACTATCTTTTCAGTTTTTTCTTCTTTAACCGAAATGAAGTCTTTTCCCAAAGTCACATTGATATCGGAAGCTTTAAATTCCTTTTCATCTGCCGTTGCTCTCTCATCGCCCGGCTTCTTCGCCGGAAGCTGATTGTGGCTCACTGAAGTTACTTTGATTGAACCATTCAAGACTTCCACGGCGAATGTTGGCGCAACGAATAAAGTCAAAGCTCCGAAGAATCCAAAAAACTTTAATCTATTCATTCAACAACTCCATGATTTTGTGGTCTTGTGCACATAAAGCTTGCTAGAGCCGCTGCAACTCTGTTCTCAAATCTTCTAGCAATTGTTCTACCGATGGCAGTACGCCTTTGTCTGACGGTAAGAAAAAGATGCAGGGCATGATTCCATCTTCTTGTAATTCGGGCAATAAATCTTCCATGAATTCGAACAGATTTATTGGCTTCGCTTCGTTATCGTCCCAGCCTGTTTCGATGCACATTTCTGCATACACCTTTTCTGGCCAAACAGGGAAGACTTCCTTGCCATCATCGGTTCCTGCAAGTGCCCAGCCTTCGTTGAAGAGCCCCCATAATTCTTCGTTTTTTGCCACTTCTCTGATGAAATAATCGTAGCGTTTGGGACCAGAGAGTTTGAGCGTCTCTTCAACTTGTTTTTGATATTCGTTCACTTTTCCCCCTGTTTTACCTTTGTGACATTTTTCTTCTATGGGTTTTAACCCTCTTAAAAATGAAAAAGTTAAATGAAAGTTTTATGGGAAGAAAAGCTTTCATCTTACGCTGGCACCAAAAGACACTGATCAAATTGCTGTGAGATTATTTCTTAGAAGTGTTACCTGTCGCCGCGTTGCTTGTCGGGGCTTTGCCCGAGGGCGGGTTGCCAGCCGCTGCGTTGCCCGACGCGCCAGCGGGAGCCGCTTGGGGCGAAGCCTGAAACAATCTTGCTATTCCGCTTCCCGGCACCATATTTGCTGTTTTGTAATAAGCGATAGATGACCAATGCTCTTCCAATTCTGAAATAAAACCTTCTGCTTCTAAATCAGCAAGACAAGTATTTATAAAACCACGCAAATAGTGATCTTCTAATCTGGTGGCAAAACCAACTGGCACCAGAGATGGTGGCGAGTCTATCCATAAGACTTTCACTTTGCCGCCAAGTTCTGCAGCTTGTTTGATTGCAGGATAGCCTTCAAGCAGTGCTACATCTACTCGTCCTTGAGCGACATCATCTACTTGTGTTTTGGCGGGTGACTCATCGCCGGCTGCAACATCTAAAATTTTGGGTTTGTCAAAATGACTGCGAGCAAATGCAGCCGTTGAAGAGCCTGGCTCAACTGAGATTTTCAAAGCCGGGTTGTTCAAGTCTTCGAAATCATTCACGCGATTATCGTCAGAGCGCATTACTGCGTGGGCGATCCCGAAAAAGCAAAGTGGATTAGTGAAACCACAACTGCTGCTGCGATTTATATCTATAACAATTGGATCTGCCACTATGTCTATTTTGCCATTCAAAAGGTCTTGAGCCAGACTATCTTTAGTGGTTGGTACCCACTTCATTTTTATGTGTGGGTTGGCGCGAAGTGCAATCTCATTGAGCAGGTCTACAGACATACCATCAACTGGCAACTGGTCCTTTTCAGCTTTTTCGTTGATAACAACAAATGGAGGTGTACCTATATATCCAACATTCAAAGTGCCTTCGCCATGGATTTTCATTTTGCTGGCTTCGGACAAAATTGTGCTTGCACTGGACTTTGGTTCGGGGCGAGAAAGAAATGACGCAAATCCCATGATAACGGCAATTATTGCAATGCCCATCGCCCAGCGTGCTGTCGAATTGCCTGAACTCTTTTCTGTTTCACTCATATAGAAGTCTCATTACTCTTAACCCCTTCTTAACTGCCAAGTGTAGAACATACTGTTCAACAATTACAGGGTTAAGACCCGAGGAACGTAAATATATGGATATTCTGCTTGGAAAGTATGAAATTCAATCGTATCACTACATAGCCGAAAACCTCGGAGCACAGGGCGAATACAAGCCTTGCTCAATTCAGAGCCACTTGCTTGGCGGTGGTTTGACATTGTTGTTTTATTTGGTTTTCTTTGCGCTTGCTGCCAATCTCAAATATTAGAACTCGGCGCTTTTTGGTGTTCGAGGAAATGGGATTACATCTCGGATGTTTGCCATTCCTGTAACGAACTGAACTGTGCGCTCAAGTCCAAGACCAAATCCTGAGTGTGGCACTGTGCCGTAACGACGCAAGTCTAGATACCACCAGTATTCTTCTGGATTCAAGCCGCTTTCTTTCATTCTCGTTTCGAGAACTTCAAGACGCTCTTCGCGCTGTGAGCCGCCAATTATTTCGCCAACGCCTGGAACCAAAACGTCCATGGCACGAACGGTTTTTTCGTCTTCGTTCAATTTCATGTAGAACGCTTTGATGCCACGAGGATAATCGTAGACAATCACCGGCTTTTTAAATACCTGTTCGGTCAAATAGCGCTCGTGTTCAGACTGCAAATCGATTCCCCACTCGACTGGAAATTCGAATTTTTGTCCTGATTTGAGCAGCTTGTCTACTGCTTCGGTGTATGAAAGACGGATGAAATCAGATTCTACAATGTGTGTCAGTCTTTCGAGCACAGTTTTGTCTATACGCTCGGCAAAGAATTTCATGTCTTCTTCGCAGTTGTTGAGCACGTCTTTGAAAATGCGCTTCAAGAAATCTTCTGCCACTTCCATATTGCCTTCAAGGGTGCAGAAAGACATTTCGGGCTCGACCATCCAGAACTCGGCTAAATGGCGGGAAGTGTTCGAGTTTTCGGCTCTGAAAGTAGGACCGAATGTGTATATGTTTGTGAGTGCCGTCGCATAGCATTCACCCGACAATTGTCCGCTTACAGTCAGGTTTGTGGCTTTGCCGAAGAAATCTTCTTCGAAATTGATTTCACCAGATTTGGTGCCTTCTTTTAGTGGCGGCTTTTGCAAATCGAGTGTGGTGACTTTGAACATTTGACCAGCGCCTTCGCAGTCGCTGCCTGTGATGATTGGCGTGTGGACATAGATGAATCCGCGTTCTTGAAAGAAATCGTGAATCGATTTGCAAATTTGGTTGCGTACTCTAGCGACTGCACCAAATGAATTTGTACGTGGGCGCAGGTGAGCGATGGTGCGCAAGAACTCAAATGAAGTGCCTTTCTTCTGCAATGGATAGCTTGCAGGATCGCATCCGCCAAGCACTTTGACAGAAGATGCTTTTACTTCGGTGGCCTGACCTTTGCCTGGTGATTCTACAATTTCGCCCTCGACTTCGATGCTGCAACCAATGCCTGCGTGAAGCAATTCGCTTTCGTAGTTGCTTAAATCGTTTGGTGCAAGGACTTGCACACTTTTCATGCTCGAACCGTCGTTTAATTCAAAAAAGGAAAAGCCCGCTTTTGAGTCGCGTCGGGTTCTCACCCAGCCGGATAGTTTTACTCTTTTGCCAATGTGTTCGGCTTTAAGTGATTCTTTGACCGAGAGTTTTTCGAGGTTTGCACAGGTAGTCATTGTTTTATTGTCCTTAGATTTTGCGGATGAAATAAACGCCGTCACGAATTGTAAGCAGAACTTTTTCTACTCGATCGTCGCTTGCTACATGTTCGTTGAAGGCTACGATAGCTTTGTCGTCATCTGTTTTAGGGTCGAGCACGGCTCCGCTCCAGAGCACGTTGTCGACGAGGATTATTCCGCCAGACTCCATTTTTGGCAGTACAGCTTCGTAATAGTTTTTGTAATTTCCTTTGTCGGCGTCGATGAATACCAGGTCGAACGGTCCGTTGAGTTTTTTGAGATTAGACAGAGCATCACCTTCGATTACTTTGATTTTTGAGCCGTGCTCGCTCAAATCGAAGTAGCGGCGTGCCACAGCCAGAGACTTGGGGTTCAGGTCCATGGTGTAGAGTTTGCCTCCGCGAGGCAGGGCTTGCGCCATCGAAAGTGCTGAGTAGCCAGTGAATGTGCCGATTTCAAGTACAGTCTTTGCTCTGCTTGTCAGGACCATCATTTTTAAGAATTGTCCCTCTACAGGACCTGTGAGCATTTGCGGGTAATCCATATTGGCGTGTGTTTCAGCCATTAGCTGTTTAAGCAACGTGCTGTGCCTATCAGTTTTGGAAAGGGCGTATTCTTCAATGCCCGGTTTAGTTAAAGTGAGCATGGCTAGCACTCCTTAGAAAGGACCTAATATATCATGACCCTTTCTAGGTTATACTTACAAAGGGAATCCAGTAAGTATTAATGAAACAGACCATAGAAAAAGAAGGCGATTTCACTCACGACTCACATGGTTTGAAGTCGACAGGCTCAAGCCAAGGGTGGTCGTCAAGCAGGATTGCAAAAGTGGCAGGTATTGTCATTTTTCTTTTAATCGTTGTTCCTGTAGGTTTTCGCCTATTTAAGCAATTCAAGCCTGCGACCACAGAGTCCTCGCCCAAGGCTGTTCTGACAGTTGCTTGCTCTCCAGTCGAATATCGTCAAGTCGAGAAACATTTACATATTGCAGGTACTGTTTGGGCTTGGGACCCAATCACAATAGGAGTCGAAGCCAATGGACTGCGAGTCGAAACTGTAAATGTAGACGAGGGACACTTCGTCAAAAAGGGACAAATACTTGCAACCCTCAACTCCAGCGTGCTCGAAGCGCAATTACTCCAGCATAAAGCCGAGCTTGCAAGAGCAAAAGGGTCATTGACTATTGCTATTCAGCCAAACAGACCAATGGATATCGGCAGGCTGCAAGCGCGGGTAGAAGAAACCAAGGCCGTCGTTAAGCAAGAAGAAGCCAATATAGCCAGGGTCAAAGCAGATCTGGAATTTGCCAGAAGCACAACCGTTCGCTTTAGAGAATTGGGCAAAGTTGGAGCCGTTTCGCAGCAAGACCTAGAAAATAAAGAAAGTATCCAGAAGGCTAAAGAAGCTGAGTTGGCAAATAACGAGCAGCGTTTGCGTGCTGCCAATTATTCGCGCGACCAGGCAATTGAAAATCTCAAGATGGCTCATGAAGGCGGACGCAAAGAAGACATCGATATTGCTAGAGCCAATGTCGCAGCTGAGGAAGCTGATGTAAAACATACCGAAGCTTTAATCAAGCAAACTCGCATTGTTGCACCCTGCGATGGATATATCGTCAAACGCATGATTCATATTGGTGACACAGTCATGCAAAATGAAGATTGTTTCCAGCTGGTACGCGACAATCGTTTGGAAGTACGAGCACAAGTGCCGGAGCCTGATTTAGGCAAAATCAAAATTGGCCAAAAAGTTCTGTTTAGAAGCAATGCCACTCCAAGCGATGCCGATATAGTTGGAACAATTCGCGAAATCAGCCCAATGGTGGATCAACAAACACGGCTTGCCACCTGTCGTATAGACATTCCGTTTGATATCTATAAGAAGTGGCTTCCAGGAACTTTTGTTTCGGGTAAGGTAAATCTTGGCGCCGTCAAAGAGCTGGCAGTTCCTTCAACAGCTGTGTTGAGCCGCGATGGCAGAGCGGTGGTTTTTGTTTATGAAAATGATCGTGTTTATCAAAGACCAGTCGTGACTGGCGAGCGCACCGAACAATATGTCGCCATTGAGTCTGGTTTGAAAGAGAATGAGCTGGTAGTAACTGTTGGTGGTGGCTTCCTCAAGGACAATGACCCAGTGCGCTTGTCCGAGAATAAGCAAAGCAAGTAGCAATGAATCTTCGTTATATTTCAGCCTGGTCGATCAAAAATCCGATACCGGTGCTTGTGTTCTTTCTTGCTTTGATGATTGCGGGCATCATCAGTTTTGTAGGTTTGGGAATCGATGAATCTCCAAACATCGATATCCCAATTGTTTCGGTCACAGTTACCCAATCTGGCGCTGCGCCGCCCGAACTTGAATCGCAGGTCACTCGCAAAATTGAAGATGCTGTTGCGGGGATTGGTAACGTAAAGCACATATATTCGACAGTGAACGAAGGTACTTCTGCCACCACAGTCGAATTCGAATTAGAAACAGACGTTGACCGCGCTGTAAACGACGTGCGCAACGAAATTTCTAAAATCAGAACCCAGTTGCCACTTGATGTAGACGAGCCAATGGTGCAACGTCTTGATTTTGTGGGCGGTCCATTTGTGACTTATTCTGTTTCTTCTTCCAAGCGCGATGCTGAAGAATTAAGTTGGCTTACAGACAATACAATTTCAAGAGCATTGCTTGGAGTCAAGGGTGTCGGTCAGGTTCAGCGCGCAGGTGGTGTGGATCGCGAGATCAGAGTCAACCTAAATCCCGACAAGCTCGAAGCCCTTGGTATTACAGCCGATACCGTCAACATGCAGCTCAAATCGCTCAACGTCAACAAACCTGGCGGCAGAGGCGAGATTGGCTCCCAAGAAGAAGCGGTAAGAACACTTGGAAGTGCGCTTACCGCCGAATCACTTGCAGCAACCCGAATCAATTTGCCTGGCCAGCGCTGGGCTCGATTGGACACGCTTGGATCGGTAAGTGATTCTACTTCTGAGCCAAGACAAATGGCCTTGTTTGACAATAAACCGGTCATTGCTTTCTCTGTTGTGCGAAGCAGTGGCGCAAATATGGTCCAGGTGGAAGAAGGTCTGGATAAGCGCCTTGAGCTCTTGCGCAAACAGTTGCCTCCAGATGTAGAAATTAAGAAAATAAGAACACAGACAGATTTTGTTCATTTGTCATATCACGCAGCCATCGACTCTCTTTTAATTGGTGGCGGACTGGCTGTTTTTGTAGTCTGGCTATTCTTGAAAGACTGGCGCTCGGCGGTCATATCTTCGCTTGCCATGCCTTTATCTTTGGTGCCCACATTTCTTGTGATGAAAATTTTCGGATTCACCATGAATAACATGTCGCTTCTTGGATTAGCGCTTGTTATCGGAGTTCTGGTTGATGATGCCATTGTAGAAATCGAAAACATCGTTCGTCATATGGCCATGGGTAAATCACCATTTAAGGCAGCGTTTGATGCTGCTGATGAAATTGGTCTTGCTGTGGTTGCAACTACTATGACAATTATTGTTGTCTTTGTTCCGGTTGCATTCATGGGCGGAATTCCAGGCAAATTCTTGTGGCAGTTTGGACTGACAGTTGCAACTGCAGTATTTTTCTCATTACTTGTCGCGCGTATGCTCACGCCTTTGATGGCTGCATATATGCTCAAGCCGATTAAAGAACATCACGACAGAAGTTGGATGATGTCATTTTACGACGACACTCTGCGCTGGGCACTGAAGCACAGAATTAAAACTATAGTGCTTGGCGTTGCCTTTTTTGCGGTTAGTTTGGTGTTGTTCAGGCTGATGCCAACCTCAGTCATGGGCAATATTGACCGCGGCGAAACTATGATGAGTTTCGATATGCCTCCTGGCACACCACTTGATGCTACTGTGGAAGTTGCGCGCAAACTGACCGACATTTTGAAAGACCAGCCTGAAGTGAAGCATGTTTTTTGCCAGATAGGGACCGCAGCAGAAGCTGGAGGACGCCACGGCGTAGCGTCTGGTGGTGCGGTGAATTCGGGTAAGTTGTATGTTAGTTTGAAACCCAGAGGCGAGCGTAAAAAATCACAAGTTGAATTCGAAGATGCGGTTCGCGAAAAGCTGGCTGCAGTTGCAGGACCACGACTGAGTTTCCTCGCTCGGGGTGGCATCACAGGGAAACTCAAAATTATTCTGGTCGGCGAAGATTCTGAGTTGCTCAAACAATATGCTACTAAACTTGCAGACAGTATGAGAGGTATTCCAGGACTTGCCGATGTCATTTCCAGTGCGGCTCTAGAGCGTCCTGAAATTCAAGTCTTCCCTGATTTTAATCGTGCATCTGAACAAGGCGTTTCGGTAGATGCTATTGCAAGAACCGCACAAATAGCTACACTTGGAGATATCGATTGGAATTTACCTAAATTCAATCTGCCCGACAGACAAATCAGTATTCGCGTCCAACTAGATCCAAAATACAGAGAAAATATAAATACTATCGAGAATTTAAAGATTCTTCGTTCAGACGGAAAACTGGTCCCTTTATCGAGCGTTGCCAAAGTGAAGTTTCTTTCTGGCGAAGCTCAAATCGACAGATACGACCGCTACCCTCAAGTGACAATAGACGCCAGTCTCGACGAAGGTACGCCGCTTGGAAATGCACTTAAAAAAGTGCGTGAGTCAAAAGTCTATAAAGAAATGCCAGGAGGAATTAAATCAATTCCAGCAGGTGATGAAGAAATTCAAAAAGACATTTTCACCGGATTTGGTATGGCGCTTGCAACTGGTGTTTTACTTATATACGCTGTGCTTGTGTTGTTGTTTGGTGGATTCTTGCATCCACTTACAATTATGATGTCGCTTCCGCTAGCTCTTGGTGGGGCTCTAATTGCTCTTATTATTATGGGCGACTCGCTTGGATTTTACGCCTTGATAGGCATAGTAATGCTCATGGGTCTTGTAACCAAAAATGCCATCTTATTGGTTGAATATTGTTTGAGTATAAGAAATACTGGTGTTCCGCGTTTCCAGTCTATTATCATGGCTGGTGAAACTCGTATGCGCCCAATCCTTATGACTACAGTCGCGATGGTGGCAGGTATGTTTCCTATTGCTTTACGTCTTGGCGCTGGGTCAGAAGCTCGTGCACCAATGGCGGTTGCAGTTATTGGAGGTCTTTTGACTTCAACTATTTTGACTTTGATTGTCGTGCCGGTGGTCTTTACTTATATGGACGATTTAGAAGACTGGATCAAACATCGATCTAAATTCCTTGGTTTGAACGAAAGAGAAGACGATACGCTCAATGCCACAAACGACGAGGTCAAAATGAAATGAAAATATTTCTTTTAGCCCTTAGTTTTATTTTTGTATGCACTCTTCCCTCTCTGGCTCAGCCAGCACTAAAAGAGAAAGACCCATCTCTTGAGACAAACAGCACCGAAACTGTTGAAGTCAAATCTAAGAAACACGACTCTAAAGCAGACGCTCATCATGAAGCTGAAAAAACAGATGTTGACTCAAGCTCTATTAAAAGTAGTGAGTCTGAAACTACCGTTACACCGTCAAGTACAGGTTCGAGCCAAAATCTGAACAATACGACTAACAGTACAGATTCAAACACTACAACTACTACTTCTACTCATGAAACTACTGTTACGGACGCTCCGAACAGTACAGAAAACTCTGATGCCAACAAAGCTGCTGGAACAGCAGGAGATTTTAAACACGATAATAAGTCTGCTCAAAAAAAATCGGACAAAGACGATTCTGGCTCTGATAATAGCGGACCAAGCAAAGGTTGGGAGTCGGGGCTGATTAAAAAACAGCCTACACGCAAACGTCAGGTGACTGTCGAAGAAATAGATGACGGTGGTTTTTCGCTCAGTGGCGAAGGCAAGATTGTTCTGGTCCTTATTTTGACCCTGGTTGCTCTGGCATGCATCAATATGTTTTCAAAGCGCCTGGTCTCACTCTTCATGGCAGGCGACGAGAATTCTGAAATCAGAAAACGCGCAAATACTCTAAGCCACATGGTGGTTTATTTTCTTGTCGCGCTTACAGTTGGTCTTGCCATTGTTCTTGTTTTAAAAGAGCTTGGCATAGACATTGGACCGATTCTTGCTGGTGCTGGGGTGGTTGGCGTAGCACTTGGTTTTGGTGCACAAAGTATTGTGCGCGATTTTATTTCTGGATTTTATATTTTCTGGGAAGACCAGATTCGAGTAGGAGACGTTATTCAAATCGCAGATAAAAGTGGATATGTAGAGGCAATGACTCTGCGTCTTGTCACTTTGCGTGACGAGAATGGAAACGTGCACTATATACCTTGTGGAGAAATCAAAATGGTCACTAATATGACCAAGAATTTTTCACGCTATGTCCTGAAGCTTGCTTTGCCATACGCAGCTGATGTAGATAAAGTGCTTGAAATGGTTAAAGATGTTGATGAAGAGCTGAGATCCGACCCAGATTTTAGCGAAGATATTCTTGAGCCAATTGAAATTATGGGTGTAGACCAATTCGAAAATAGTGCCATAGTATTGAAAGCCAGAACTAAGACTAAACCTATCAAACAATGGCGAGTGGGACGCGAATTCAATCGTCGCTTGAAGAAAAGGCTCGATAGCGCTGGAATTGAAATGCCCTACTCCAATATAAGTGTTGTGCTTGGTGACAAAAACAAAAGCGAGGAGAAAAAATGATACTTCTTCGCGCAGACCATATTGGTCCACTCGAAATGTTCAAGATAGGCGTTGGTCCGTCGAGTTCGCACACTGTGGGACCA
Organism: uncultured Candidatus Obscuribacterales bacterium; assembly: GCA_964572515.1. Lineage (GTDB taxonomy): Bacteria > Cyanobacteriota > Vampirovibrionia > Obscuribacterales > Obscuribacteraceae > Aved-18. Next base: position 178,098 of record CAZNEW010000005.1, read on the forward strand.
ATGGTTGCAGCGCTTGAGTTTAGAGGACGCATCGAGCCCATCATCAAACGCGGCAATTGCAAATTGGTAGTTGAACTGTTGGGAAGTCTATCAGCTACCGGAAAAGGACATGCTACCGACGGTGCTGTTTGTGCAGGCATTCTGGGTTATCATCCACGCTTGACGCCGGTCAAAGATATCTGGGACGCCAAAGAATTGCTTGAGTCGAACAAAGGATTTGTCGTAAGCAAAGGAGATGGTGATGCTTTTTGCAAGTTCCAACCTTCGAGCGATATTTTGTTTGGTGGCTGGACTTTGAAAGACAAGAATGGTGATTCGAAACTTCCCCATCCAAATACAATGCGTTTTTGTTTGTACGAAAACGATACTATTGCTCTTGAAGAAATCTGGATTTCGGTTGGTGGCGGGTTTGTGGAACGGCTTGGCGAGCGGGCCGAAACCAAAATTGAGATAGTCGATTTACCATACCCATATGACACTGCTCAGGAATTCATCGAGCAAGTTTTGAAATCAGGTCTTTTGCCGTGGGATTTAGTTATCGCAAATCAAAAAGTACTTGGTCTTTCTGAATCTGAGTTACGAAGCGAGCTTACTGAAATTTGGAAAACCATGTCTAGTTGTATTGAATCTGGATTGAATACAGAAGGTATTCTTCCTGGCGGTCTCAATGTCCGTCGCAGGGCAAAAAAATTGTTTCACGAACTTGAGTCAGGCAAAACACCAGCATGGTCTGAACACGACTTAAGACCATCTGTTTATGCAATGGCTGTGAACGAAGAAAATGCCGCAGGTGGAAGAGTGGTCACAGCTCCAACCAATGGCTCTTCGGGACTAATTCCAGCTGTCTGGCGCACGCTTAAAGAAAGACAGAGTCTGGATGAGACTACTTTGCAAAATGGTCTTATAGTAGCTTCTGTCATTGGTGCTCTGGTCAAAGTGCATGCCTCTATCAGTGGTGCTGAAGTCGGGTGTCAGGGCGAAGTGGGAACTTCGTGCGCAATGGCTGCAGGCGGTGCCGTTGCTATGCTAGGCGGTAATATCAATCAAATAGAACAAGCCGCAGAAATTGGTATCGAGCACCATCTTGGTATGACATGCGATCCTATAATGGGACTTGTGCAAGTGCCCTGCATAGAGCGCAATGCCATGGGTGCAGTAAAAGCTTTGAATGCTGCAGCTCTTTCGCTTGCTTCTGATGGTCAGCATCTTGTAAGTCTGGATAAAGCTCTGTCTGTGATGAAACAAACGGGGCTTGATATGAATAATAAATATAAGGAAACCTCTACTGGCGGTCTTGCATTAGGATAGAAAGCAAGGAATGTTTCAGAATAAACCTCTACCCGAGAAAATTGCCGATAGATATATTGTAAGGCACGTTATTGGTTCGGGCGGAACTGGCATGGTCGTTAATGCTTACGATCCCCACCTTGACTTAGACGTTGCAGTGAAGATTCTTCAATATGATGAATCTGGCATGACAGCCGTCCGGATGCAACGCGAGGCTATGGCTGCAGGCAAACTCAACCATTTGAATATTGCACGTGTTTTCGACTTTGGTCAGACCGAAGACGGCTCACTATATATGGTGATGGAATTATTGCATGGCAAGAGTTTAGATGTTTTGCTCAAGCAACGAGGCGCACTTCCAATGGAGGAAGCATTGCCTATTTTCATTCAGCTTTGCGAAGGTCTCGATTTTGCTCATAGCGTTGGAATTGTGCACCGTGATTTAAAACCTGCGAACGTATTTGTTTCAAAGGGACTGGTCAAGATATTTGATTTTGGCGTAGCCAAATTCGAGAACTTGGACCAGTCGTTGACTACTACTCGCGATTTGATAGGCAGTCCACTTTATGTAAGTCCAGAGCAAGCAAGGCGCGACCCGAGCGACTTGAGAGCTGACATTTATAGTCTTGGTTGTTTGATGTACGAAGTTCTCACTGGTGAAACGCCTTTTCAGGGTGCCACTGTTCTTGAAACTTTGAAAATGCATTCAAGCACTCCTCCTCCAAGACTTAGTGATGAGTTTCCTCCTGCCATGCAAGACCTGGTAGAGCGCTGTTTGCAAAAACGTCCTGAAGATAGACCGCAGAATCTATCTGAAGTAATTGAGATTTATCACGCCATACAACAGGGAAGTTATTCTGTTTCTACCGATGATTCGTCTGACGATTCTCAAAACAACAAAGCTTCGCATGTTCAACATAAGCAAGACTCAGGCAAGAAAACACTTTTTATGATTGTGGGCGCGATTGCTTTATTGGGAATGATTGGGCTGGGACTGTTATTTTTTCTGGAACAGCCTGACAAAAATTCTAAGATCCTTACTAAAACAACTAAGGAAGAAGATTACAAAATAGCTTTTAGCGAACCTGTTCAACCAAACAAATTTCAGACCAGTGTGCAAAAAGGTCTGGTTTATAAAATCGGACAGGGTGTTACTGATTACGACTTAAAAGAATTGCAAGGTCAAAGGATAGACAAGCTAGAAGTCGGCAATTGCATGATAGATGGCTCAGGGCTTGGTTATTTGAAAGATAGCAACTTGGTTGGGTTGAATGTGACCAATTCGCGCATAAATGATCTGAACGTCAATAACATTATTCGATTTAAAAATCTTGAACAACTTGCATTCAGCTCGCCTTTTGTAAGCGATGTTGGAATTGCAAAATTGAAAGTACTGAAGAAAGTTAGACGGCTTATGCTTGGCGGTGCTCACATCACTGATAAGGGGCTTGAGATATTGGAAGATTTTCCAAATCTCATCAGTTTCGAATTGTATTCACCAAGCGCCACCGATGAGATTTTTACCTATATGCGTCATATGAATAAGCTTACTTTGTTATCGCTAATGGAAACTGCAATCAGCAAAGACGCGGGGACCTATTTAAAAGCCTTTCCTAAGCTTGAGTCGCTTGATTTAAGCGGTACCAAAGAGTTATCCGATGAAAGCTGGCAGGTCATTGCAAAACTGCCATTAAAATTATTCGTGGCAAAAGGAATCAAGGTCGAAAAAAATAGTTTGCGACATTTCAACTCTCAAAGCAAAATTGAAGGTTTGTCGCTTGAGTCGACTCGTATACAAGCTGTTGATTTAAGGCATTTACAGAAATTAGATAAGCTTACATATTTGAGTTTGCGCGACAACAATATTACTGACGACATAATCGAAGCTATTTTGACATTGAAAGTAAAAAGTTTGGATTTGAGCGCTACCTATCTTGAAGATAGGCAACTGTTACGATTGGCTGAAAGCAAAGCTCTTGAAAAACTCAATATAGACGGCTGTCCCAAGCTTACCTTCAAAGGTGTCGAAGCTTTTAACAAGGCATTCATTCAAAAACGGAATCAAAGTTGCGCATTAGTAGGTACGATTCAAGCCAAATAGAATGACAGGCGAACAGATTCCAGATATATTTGCTAATCGGTATAAGATTATCCAAGAGCTGGGCGCTGGGGGAATGGGCATAGTTTATCTTGCTCATGATCCCGTTTTGAATATGAACGTCGCTATAAAGGTCTTAGCGTCTGAATCTACCGGAGTTACCGCTGTAAGGCTGCAGCGCGAAGCGATGGCTGCTGGAAAATTGAATCATCCAAATATTGCCAAGATATTCGACTTTGGTCAGACAGAGGATGGCTCACCATATATGGTGATGGAATATATTGAAGGCAAAAGTCTTGCTGAGTTGATCAGCGAGCACGGTCGTCTTTCTAAAGATGCTGCTATAGAGATTTTTGAGCAAATCCTCGAAGGACTTTCGATAGCTCATTTCCATAAAATAGTTCACCGCGACTTAAAGCCTTCCAATATCATGGTTAAATCTTTTGGCGAAAAAGACCAGCAAGTAAAACTGCTCGATTTTGGTGTAGCAAAATTAGAAACCTACAGCCAAGATCTTACTAGCGCCGGTGCTCTTTTGGGCAGTCCGATTTATATGAGTCCGGAACATGCTCAGGGTGACCAGGCAGATGCGCGCTCAGATATTTATTCATTTGGTTGTTTGATGTTTGAAACTATTGCTGGGCAGCCTCCTTTTAGAGGACAGAGTGCACTTGAAACAATATCTATGCATAAAACAAAAGCACCGCCCCTGGTGAGTGAGGTCGCTCCAGATCTTGAAATTTCGAATGATTTGATAGTCTTGATTGATTCATGCTTAAGCAAGTCACCACAAGCAAGACCACAAAATTGTAATGATTTACTGGTCAAATTAAAGACAGCGCCTCAGTCTGATATTGAGACAGAGAAAGTATTTACCGAAGTGCAAAGGCTAGAGCCAAAAATGGTTTTAGGTCATAATCCCGTTTCAATAGCTATGATTGCAATTTTTGTAATAGCTATTGCTGCTTTCGCTTATGTGATGGTAACTGCGTCGATCAAAACCGTCATGAACAGGAAAGAAAACGAAAATATCGCTAAAGCAGATTTTTCTCAAACGCATAATACTGGTTTTGGTTCCACAAATGGCGACGAGATAGCTCTTGGTATTGGCATTAGCCAAAGTGAAACGAAAGACGGAAGTTCTTCAATTAAGATTGATGTAGCTCTTGATGACGATGATTTTGAGCGCTTAGTAAAGAACAGGCAGAAAGCCGATTTTATCAATATCGCTCTCACTCACAAACAATTAGAGAAGCTCGGATCTTTGCCTCTAGAATCGTTGCGATTGAGCGGTAAAGAAGTGGACGACGAGACAGTTATTCATATCGGTAAAATGAAAACGCTAAAGAGTTTATACTGCAAAAACACATTGCTTACAAACAAAGGACTCAAGTCATTGAACAGGCTTGTTGGTCTTGAAACCTTGAGATTGGGATGTCCACTTGTGACTGCAGATGGGCTAGCCAACCTGGATGGTCTGAATAATTTAACCAATCTACAATTAACTGGCAATCGAATAGGCGATGATGCGCCACTATTTTTGAGCAGCTTACCAAAGCTTGCTTCACTTGGACTTTATTCAAAAAGTTTCACAGACAAAGGATTTGCACAGCTTAAACGACTTGCTAATCTACAGGTTCTAAACGTATCTTCTTCTTTGGTGACAGACGTTTCTTTGACTCATCTCAAAGAAATGAAGAATTTGCAAATGGCTAATTTCGAGCAATGCAACTTTTCAAAAGACTTTGGTTTGAAATTTGCTCCAGGCAAAAAATTGCACGGACTCTCCATTACTGGTCAGCGATCCTTTTCTACAGCTAGTGCAGAAGCGCTTGCTAAAACGAAAATTCGCATTTTGAATCTAGAGAATTCAGCGGTCTATGATCCTCAATTGATTGCTCTTAGCCAAATGAAAAGTCTCATGTCGTTAAATATCGAAGGAGCTCCGGTCACCATCAAAGGTTTGAGTGCTTTGAAGAGTCCTCCTCTGCAAACACTTACATTTAAAAGCTACCTAAATCTAGACGATGCGATTGTGAAAAAGATTTCTTCACTAAAAGGTATTCGATCGCTGGATTTAGCTCACACCAATATCAATGACAAACAGTTGATTATGCTTTCTGTTATGAACAAACTGGAAAGTCTTAATTTGAATGGCTGTCCGGGTTTGTCTTTTGAAGGTGTTGATGGCTTCAAAAAAATGTTTTTTAGTTTGCATCAGCGCAACTGCTCAGTTCGTCGACCAACTGTGTTGGCTCGTGACGTGCAAGAAACTGAAAATTTCGAGAATGGAAAAAAAGATTGGCGAGTTAAATTTGGAGATGAGGAGGGCGATTGATGGAAGGTTTGTTTTTTGGTTTTTTGTTCTTGGGAACTGTTTTTGTAGTTCTGTTCTGCGTTTTTTGTCTGCGCATATGCACCGAATGGGAGCGCAAAGTGGTTTTGCGCCTGGGACGATTTGCAGGCGTGCGTGGGCCTGGCATTTTTTTGTTATTGCCTCTAATTGAAACCACGCCCGTCACAATCGATTTGCGTACTATGACTAATTCAATTTCAGCAGAACAAACGCTTACGCGTGACAATGTGCCTGTGAATGTCGACACAGTCGTGTACTGGCGTGTAGTTGACCCCAAATTGGCAGTATTGAAAGTGGCAGACTACGATTCTGCTGTAATAATGGCGGCACAAACAGCGCTGCGTGACATGATTGGTCGCAGTGACCTGAGCGATGTTTTGTCCGACCGAGCCGGGCTCGATAAGTTAATGACCGACACCTTAGATGCTCAAACCGAACCCTGGGGAGTTAAAGTCGAGTCGGTCCAGATGCGCGACATTAAAATTCCAGATAATTTGCAGGATGCCATGAGTCGGGTAGCCCAGGCCGCACGGGAAGGGCAGGCAAGAATGCTGCTTGGCGACAGCGAATTGAATATTGCCAAGCGCTTTGCCGATGCTGGCAAAGTTTATGAACAAAACCCCATGGCAGTGCATTTGCGGGGCATGAACATGCTTTATGAAGTGATGAAAGCGGGCGGAACGTCAACTGTAATTGTTCCTTCTACCGCAGTTGAGAGCATGAGTTTTGGGGGAATAACAGGAGTCTCTGCCCTAGCTAAAGCATCCGAGCAGACCGAATAAACACGAGGTATGGTTGGAAAGGTCAATTCCTTCTAAAATCGCAGAACGCTACCAGATTAAAGGCACAATTGGATCTGGTGGCATGGGCGTTGTGCTGCTTGGCTATGATCCCAATCTGGGAATTGACGTAGCTATTAAAATGCTTCAAAAAGATGCAGACGAAAAGGCTATTGCTCGTCTGCAGCGTGAAGCCATGCTTGCTGGACGCTTGAATCATGTTCATATAGGCAAGGTTCTAGATTTTGGTACAGCCGAGGATGAGTCACCATATATGGTGATGGAATATTTCAAAGGACAAACACTTGCAGATTTGATTAATTATAAAAACGGTCTTTCATTCGAAGAAGCAAGGGGCATATTTGTTGAACTGTGCGAAGCTCTTTTGCACGCTCATCATCAAGGAATTGTCCATCGAGATCTAAAACCATCCAACGTGTTTTTGGCAAAACAGGGACAAGGAATTCATGGGGGAATCAGCGTCAAGCTTCTTGATTTTGGAGTGGCCAAAGTCGAGACGAATTCAGGTGAAATCACCGCTGCAGGAAGTATAGTCGGTAGTCCTGCTTATATGAGTCCAGAGCTTGCTGAGGGAGTAGATGCAGACCATCGCTCTGATATTTACAGCCTGGGTTGTCTTATGTTTGAGACACTAGTGGGCAAACCGCCGTTTCAAGGTAAAACGGTACTTGAAACAATTCAAATGCACCGTAACAATGCACCGCCTTTGGTATCGGAAGTGCTTGGTGCTCAAAGCGATGTGCCTAAAGCAATAGACGAAATCATAGATAAATGTCTGCAAAAATTACCGGCCAATCGTCCGCAGCAAGTTTCCGAAATCCTGCAATCGCTTATTCCTGTCGAACAGATTGCCAAAAGCGAAATTCAGGAAGAGTCTAAGTACATAAAAGTAAGAGATTCTATTTTTGATAAACTAGGCATTAATCCAATTATTTCGGGTCTTGTGGCGGCGGCAATTATCGCTCTGATTAGTCTTGCATCTTTTGTTTGGATAAAAGATGCGCAGAAAAATGCAAGTAAAAAGATTGATGAATTAAGGGATAAAGCCATCATTAGAAATAACGGGGAAAATACGGCTCACATTATTAATAGTGGTGCTGGTTATTTGTATGACGAAATCGAAGTGAATCCCTTGATAAATTTGAAATACTGCAAGCTTCGCGAACTTGCTGGTGACGAAGAATTCAGACAGATAGCCCCGCTCGACTTTGAAGCGCTCGATATATGGGATTCAGAGATTACTGGTGTTGGACTGAATTATGTCAAAGACAAGAAGAATCTTAAATGGCTTAAAATGAAGCTTTCAGAAGATAAGAAAGACCTGGTCGGCTATGCGTGTAATATCAAGAGTCTGGAATATCTAGAAATTCGTTCTCCAGAATTTACTGCTTCTGACTTTCTTCATATTTCGCGTTTAAAAAAATTGAAACGACTTTGTTTAGGTCCAAAGCGATTAGAGTGGGTCGGACTCAATAAACTGAAGAATATGCCCTCATTAAAAGCTATAGGTATTCAAGCTGAACACTACCCAGATGGTTCGGACAATGCATACGGGCACGGCAAGGTCGATTTTGAACAATTTCCCAATTTGCAAGAGCTTTCAGTAGTGCTTGAAGGTGTTACTGACGAAGATTTGTCTGGCTTGATTGAGGAAAAGAAATTGATAGCCGCTGCACTTATTTCAAATCAATTGACAGATAAAGCTATCGAATATCTTTATCCATCTGCTGGGACATTGAATGTTCTGAGCCTGGTATCGAAAAAGATCTCGAGCAATATCGGCGAAAAGCTCTCTGTTTTTCCTATGTTACAGAGGATAGAGTTAGGCAATGGCAAACCAATTAGCGAGAAAAGCGCAAGAGTAATAGCTAGCCGGATCTTATTCGAACTCAAATTAGACAATAGCCCATGTACGGACCAAATCCTTTCTATTTTGAGCAAGAACAAAACGGTTTATCGATTAGTGCTTGGAAAAACTCAGTTAACTGATGCCGGCTACGAGCAATTTTCTAAATTCGTCAATTTGATCAATCTCTCGCTCGAAAACGAAGTATTGACTGATGAAAAAGTGCGCAATTTATCTAAATCGCAAACAATTAAAGAACTATGCTTAGGCAATTCCAATTTGACTAATAAACAGATTGTCATGCTTGCTAATATGCGCAACCTGGAGTTATTGAAAGTAGATAAATGTCCGAATGTTTCAGAAGGCGGCGCAAGGCTGATGGAAGAAAAATTTAGACAGCTCTGGAATAAGAAACCTCCAAAATTGAATATTGACAGCAATCAGCTGATTGAGGACTTTGCCAAATGACCTCACATCCAGAGACTATTGCTGAGCGCTATGTGGTCAAAGAAGTTATTGGTACGGGTGGCATGGGGCAAGTGTTGCGAGCTCATGACCCGCATTTAGCAATTGATGTCGCGATCAAACTTTTGCACAAAAACGATATTGATACCACTGCTGCACGTCTGCAAAGAGAAGCCGTTGCCGCAGGTAAACTCAATCACAAAAATATTGCGCGAGTTTTTAATTTTGGTCAAACTTCAGATGGCGAGCCCTACATGGTAATGGAATTTGTCCAGGGCATAACTCTTGCTGATCTGATCAAAAAAGAATCACATTTGTCAGTCGAGCAGTCTATCGAAATTTTTATACAAATATGTAGTGGACTGCAATTGGCCCATTCCAATAAAATTGTTCACCGAGATCTCAAACCATCAAATATAATGCTTGCCGAAAATCATAGTAAGGGCGAGCGCGAAGCTAAAATACTTGATTTTGGTGTAGCTAAGTTAGACCATGCATCGCAGAAGCTAACTAGTACAAGTGCCGTTATCGGCAGTCCTTTGTATATGAGTCCAGAACAGGCTTCAGCACTTGATATTGATTCGCGCTCAGACATTTATAGTCTGGGCTGTTTGATGTTTGAAACTTTGACTGGTATTGTTCCGCTGAAAGGAAAAAATGCCCTGGAGACAATCTCGCTTCACAAAGGAAAGGCGCCACCACTTATTTCGGATGTTATAGAACATGCTGATTTTCCACAAAAGTTGGTGGAGCTGGTAAACAGGTGTCTTGCAAAATTGCCAGAACAGAGACCTCAAAGTGTAAGTGAAATAAGTACAGAACTAAGAAGCATTCAAGAAGAATTAGCCCATAAGGCAATTTACAAAAAGGCTTCAGCTCCACGCGCAGCTTATATTCCAAAGACTACAATGAAACAACTGGCAATCGTGCTTGTGGGTGTTTCTATTCTTGGAATTACTGTCTTTGCTCCGGTAAAATTTCTTTTCGATAGAAAGAACCGAGCGCAGGAGCGGCTCGACAAAAAATTGGACAAGTCACAAAAAGTGGAGGATTGGACGAAAGAAGCTCAGAGGGCAGATATCAAAAAAACTGTCGAATCTAAACCGACTCGTTTTTATAGCATCGCAGGTGGTGGTAGAGGAATTGTATTCAATAAATTCATTATCGATTATGAATTGAATAAAGTTCAGGAATTTCCGGATCTCAGAGGCGTTACTATTAGAGATTGCATGCTGTTAAAAGGCTCTGGCCTGAAGTATTTGAGCAGTTCAAACATAGACCAAGTTCTTATGGATCGGACTAAAATCAAAGACGAGTATTTAAAATACTTGATTCCAATGAAAAATTTGAACCTACTGACTTTGAGCTCCCCCAATCTTAGCGATAAAGGTGTGGAGAGTCTTGCTCAGAATAAAAATTTGCAATATATATCATTGGCTTCCGAAGCGCTCACCGACCGCACTGCAGAACTCTTGTCATCGATTCCAGATCTGAAAAATGTAGAATTGACTTCTAAAAAACTTACTGACAAATCGGTTGATTTTCTTCTAACCAAGAAAATCTGGTCGCTAGGTCTTATAGGAACTTCGCTTGGACCAGACATTGGCGTAAAAATTGCTAAAATGCCTCTTTGTAAAGAAGTCAATTTAAGTGATACAGGAAAGCTATCCATAGCCAGTCTGAAAGCTCTGGCTAATTCACCGGTTCTTAATCTTAATCTTGCTGGTGTTCCTCTATCCAAAGCACATTTTCAAGCTCTTTCTAAAAGCAAGCATTTGGCTGAACTTCGTTTTCTTGCTTATCCAGGCTGTTCTAAGGATATCGAGGGACTTTTAGCTATTGATCATCCATTAAGTCTGAACATAAGCAGCAGCCATCACATTGATGATGAATTGATAGAATCTATAACCAGATTACCTTTAGTCAAACTAGATCTTCAAAGGTCTAACTTGACTGATAAGCAATTGATCAAACTGGCTAAAATGAAGACTCTAAAAATTGTTCGGGTTCAAGATTGTCCCAATATCAGTGTGTTTGGCGAAGAAGGTTTTCATAAGTTCTTTAAATTGATGTGGAAGCGTGACTGTAACCTGGAAGTGCGTATGAATCCATCGCTTGAGGGATTTACCGAACAATTGAATCCAATCGAGGATTACAGAATAAATGAATTATCGAGACCGACTAAATAGATTATTTTGCTACTTCGCTGTTTGCACTTTGTTATTTTCTCAATCGGGTGTTTGTGCCGAAGAAGCTAACACGTCAACAGAGATTAGGCGATCGAGCCAGATTCGACCACTTGCAGGTGCGCTCGATAACAGACTTTTTGTTAACAGCAATAGTCCAGAAATAGTACGACAGGAAGGTATTTTACTCTCGACTTTTCCATCAGAGGGCAAGGCAAATCCTGCCGCTCATCTTAATTTGGCACTGGAGGGCGATTTTATGCTCTTCTCGCATCATATAAACAAAGCAGAAGAGGGCGAACGACCAAGAACACTGCATATAGTGGCACTGGTTTACAACCCTGATCCTAAACAGAAGACCTCAGTCAAAATAGTTTCTGGTGCAAGTTATTTAAGTCAGCCTGATGCACCATTCAAGCCACTTCCTGAGCTGGAGGAGAATCCAGAAGGGCTTATATTTGCAGGACCAGGAGACCGCGTCTGCTGCGATTATTTGTTTGCTAAACGAAATTACGATTTTGCTAAAAGCATTACGCTGAAACCACAGGAGACTAAAATCCTATTCAATCTTCCGATTCCTGTGCGTAAGCTTACTCCGTGCTTGAATGGTCGCTCGAGTCTACTAACGCTCAAAAGTAGCGGACCTGTTCACATTGCAACTGTTGCACTTTATGCTAAAGATAACGATGCCGGAAGCGAAGATGCACCGCTTCTAGAAGAATGTGTTCGTCTTCTGAAAGAGGGCAATCTGTCAGGACCTCGTGATAAAGAGCCCACTCCTTTGGGTTCGGGCAAACTTATTTATGGTCGGGTGGCAGGCGTCCAGCGTGGCTCTTCATGGAAAGTCACTCTTAGCGATAATGCTACAGACGTTGCCAAATTGCGAATACCAGCAAGTGGTGAAAGTTTTTCCTACCCGCTATCGAGTCTTGAGGGTGGAACATTTGGCACTCAACAGGTGCAAAGTGCCCCTCTGGTTGTTCGTTACCCCGATACAGCCTTTCAGGCGCACGGTAATTATGGAGTAGAGTATGATTTGACCTTTCCTTTGTTTAATGACTCCCAAGAGCCAAAAGAAGTCTCTATCAAGTTCCAGAATCCACTAAAGAGCAATCAAAAGCTAGAAATCCTCACCTATTTGGAACCTCCAGCCCCGAACGTATTTTTTAGAGGGTCGGTACAACTCAAATACAAGGATGATAACGGTTCTGCAAAGAGTAGATATATCCATCTTGTGCTAAAGAAAGGACAGGAGAGTCAGGAGCTGGTAAATCTAAAATTAAAGCCCATGGGGCGCCGGCTCGTAGAGTTTAGATTCTTCTATCCACCCGATGCCACCCCGCCTCAGGTGCTGACAGTGACGACTCACTAAAGCGAGTTTAAAATGAAACAGACGCTATTACTATTATCCATTGCATTTTTGCTCCAGGCACCAGCCTGGTCCGCTACCGATGCTGAGACTATGAACTGGCTCAAACTGGGCGATGACGTTGAGTGTGACATTAGTATGTCTCAAAAATCTGATGGAGCTAAATGGCGTATTGGCAAAGTTTATGAGATTAATAAGAAAGGAAATTTCTATATTGTGTCTCTTCCCGACAATTCCAAATTGAAAATTGTGAACAATTCTAAGTGGATCAAACCTGCATCTGAAGCTGTAACTCAGTCTTTTACTGAACCCGCCGAAATCAAATCGCCTGAATCACGGCGCAAAGAATCCAAGCCTGAATCAAATGACAAGCCCGGTGAAATTGCCGCTCCCATAGAACCTGGAAAATCATTCAAGGAAAAGAAAGGCGGAGCCCTTTCGAGATCCGCCTATTTGTTTCGTTTGGCTTTTAGACGCTAGTTCTGAGCTGAGCCTTTAGTATTTGCCAGCTGCGCTGCGCTTATAGTGGTTGAACGCATCGAGTGAATTATCTAGTGTGCACTGGTAGCAGTACGAGCCCATTTTCTTTCTATCTGCATAGTTGAGCGACATCTCAGCGTAAATTGGCTCGTCAGAGAAATTCACACCTTGATTTGCCGCATCATATACGGTGGCAGAGAAGAATATCTTGTCGATCCTCGCCCAGCGAGTTGCGCAGTAGCACATAGGACAAGGTTCTGCTGAAGTGTACAGTTCGCAGTGCGATGTAGCGCCTGGTTGAGGAAGTTTCAAGTTAGGATCATCTTTGCGAATATTTCCCAGGTTAATAACGTTCAATTCTTTGCAGGCTTGACGAATCGCTGTTACTTCGCCGTGGGCAGTGGGGTCTTTCCACATTACCACAGCGTTGTGCGAGATCCAGTATCGAATCGCTTTTTTCGATTCATCGTCGACCTGGACAATTACTGTGCTGAAAGGTCCGCCGCCGTTCTGTACGCTTTTAAGCGCATGTTCGCAAGCAAGACGCATCCACTTATTGCCTATAACTTCTACCCCAGCATATTTTAAACTTGGTTTGATATTGGATGTCTGACAAGGAAGACGTTTTGCTTCGTCTTCAGGTCTGTCGCTTTTGTTGCAATATCCGCTCCAAGGCTGGATATAACTGAACAAGTCTTTTTTTACTAGTGGCTCTAAATCTGAATTGTACGGCTCGTCGCAGTCGTAATGGGTTACCTGTGTAAAATCCGTATCGTATTTATCGCCGAAGAATTTTTGCTCTCCTGCTTTTGCAGGCATGCTGCAAGACAGAATAGTAAAGACTGCAGCCAAACACGATGCGATTCTTTTTTTAGAAAATTGCATTTAGTGCTCCCCCCGAGGAATTTGCGTTCCCAGGCCTTATGCCTTAGGGACACTTTAATCAAACGCATCTAGTAATTGTAAGGAGGGTTTAGTTTTTCTTGAGTTTGGCATGTTCCAACATTTGGCTCTTTGTCAACTTGTCAGATTTGCTATCATTTTCAAATGGGGATCAAAATTAAATCGATGGTTTTAACTTCCTTATTTTTGTCTTCCGTTATCGGTTGGCAAATTGAGGTTTACGCTAACGAACATCGAAAACAATCAAAGAGTGGAATTTATTTGGTTTTGCGATCAGATAAATCTAAAAACAAGATCAAACCTGTTTTGTCGGGCGAAAGAATGCTAATTGATGATGGACGTTTCTTAGAAGAATGCGAACGCGATCCAACAGAATTTGTGATAGTCCAAAAAAATAGTTTCATTCCTTTCGAGCTTGATGAAAAGCCAGTCGAGGGATATACAACTGACAATAAACCTAAAGTGTATTTGCATTTTGCCGACAAAGAAGCGCAAGCTCTTGATTCACTTACTAGCAATAATGTTGGTAAGCGTATTGCCATAGTTATTGATGATCAAATAGTTAGTTGTCACAAAATCAAAGAAGCATTGAAAGGCGGGAAGATGCAGATATCACGCTGTACAAAAGAAAGTTGCAAATTGATCTTTTCTGATTTACTCAAAAATTGCAATAAGTAGGATCTTTTATGACAGCGCAAGATGACCTAAGCAAGCGCATAATCCAAGATGGTCCGGGTCAAAAACCGTTTTTGAAGACGCTTGGATTCATACTTGCTTTTATTGCAATTTCATTTATTGCAGCAACTATCATGTGGGCTTATCTTGATGGTCAAGCTTTTGGACTTTTTTCTGCTGCTGAAGCCGATATGAATCAGGGGCGATATGCTCAAGCTAAGGAAAAAGGCGCTCAAGCTGCAGCCTCAATGTCTGTAGCATTGATGTTTAATAAGTTTGCAAAAGGTGCATCTCATGCCGAAGTAGCTAACGATACTTTGAATTTAGCTCGTTGCTACGATATTTGTGCAGATTATGCAAAAGCCGAAGATCTTCATCAAAAAGCATGTGAGTTATTTTTGAAAGCAAAGGGCGAATCTGACTATGAATATGGATGGTCACTTGTGTCTTTTGGTGACCATTACAAATATATGCTTAACCGTGAAAAAGCGCTTGAATACTATAACAAGGGTCTTCCCATTATCGAAAAAACGCGTGGTACCGCTAGTAATGACTACAAGTGGACTATTCAACGCATCGAGCAAGCGAAGCAGCTTTAAGCAGGTGTAGTTACTCGTTTAATGTATCTGGGTGTTTGGGGTACCAAAAAACAACTAAAAGTCGGCAAAATAGAGTTTCTTTACTACAGACTGACGTTACTAATTTACTGGAGCTGCTTTGACAAGCAACGGTACTCAGCAAGGAGATAATGTTCCGCCAGTCAATGACGGAGCTTCCGATGCTGGCTCAGACGCTGGTGCAGGTGGTCTTCGCAGCGAATATCTGACTAGTCTTCAGGCTACCGATTTAACTTCAGACAGTAGCCGTAGAGTTGAGCCTGATACGCTGAATACTGGCAATATTTGGGGTGATTTGGGTCTGGGAGGAAGGCAGAACACTACAGGTGACATACAGACTGCAATGCTTCCAAGAGATCAGCAAAGACGTTCAGACAATATTTTTGAAATCCCAGACAATCCAAATGACCAGAAAATAAGTAAAGACGTTGATGCTAATCTCGAAAAAAACAAAGCTATCAACGAAACTGTCATCAAGATGGGAAGTGATTTAATTCACGCCGCAGTTAAGGAGGGCAACCCCAAAGCATTGGCTGCAGAATTTTCTGCTCTGGTAAGCAACATGAACACTTTTCAGAATTCAGGTCTGGATAATGGACTGCGAGCGGACGCTTTGACCGCTGCTCGTTTGTCGGCAGCCACGCTTAATCAATTTAGTGAAACTATTTCGAATGAATCTCGTGATGGACAGCCAGTCGACATCAAATTTGATGCCAAAGAAAAATCTATGAGTATTACGATAGGCAATACAACTATGAATATAAATTCACGCGGTATGGTTGAAATGCAAGGCGTGCAGATGACTCCACAAGAATTTCTGAAGAAATTGAAACCGGCAAGTGGCGGGCGCGATATGGTTTGAGCATGCCTCGACAAAAACCTATTGCGATATCGGTTTAAGATCTATAAGTGCTCGTGCAAAAGCGACCCGAATTTTAGCGCTAATATTATCGCGCTAAATTCGAGCAAATAAGATTCATCGAAATCTAGAGCTTGTGCGCGATATATAGAAACAAAAAACGAAGGCGTAACCTTCGCTTCTTATTTTTATAGATGAGCATTGAGCTCTGATAACTGAATAGCCTGATCAAGCGCCTGTCTGACTCCACTACCTGGTCTTTTGAGTAGATGTATCACCAGATAGCTTCTTCGTCACCGACCTGTGAGAACAGGACCTTTAGCGTGAGCTAAACAGAAGCATTGAGCTTCAGATTGGTCCTAATCATGTCGGAGTTCTACCCAACTACCGAGGTTGGATATATCCGAGTTCTCCCTAGAAAGGAGGTGATCCAGCCGCACCTTCCGGTACGGCTACCTTGTTACGACTTCGTCCCAGTCACCGGCACTGCCTTAGGCGGCTGCTTCCCAGAGGGATAGCACACCGACTTCGGGCGTTACCAGCTCCCATGACGTGACGGGCGGTGTGTACAAGGCCCGGGAACGTATTCAACGCTGCGTGCTGATCAGCGTTTACTAGCGATTCCGACTTCACGCAGGCGAGTTGCAGCCTGCGATCCGAACTGAGAATAGGTTTGGCGATTCGCTCCCCGTCGCCGGATTGCTTCGCATTGTCCTATCCATTGTAACACGTGTGTAGCCCAGGACATAAGGGGCATGATGACTTGACGTCGTCCCCACCTTCCTCCGGTTTGTCACCGGCAGTATCCCATGAGTCCCCGGCATTATCCGCTGGCAACATAGGAAAGGGGTTGCGCTCGTTGCGGGACTTAACCCAACATCTCACGACACGAGCTGACGA
>CAZNEW010000006.1:0-162478 GCA_964572515.1 uncultured Candidatus Obscuribacterales bacterium
GTTTTTAATTGAGGCAACGGTTTTTCAATAGTTAGCTTTTTGATGAGTCAATGCGGGGGCGTTTTTTATACGTTTAAAGTGATAATTTAGTTTTTCAAGCCAGATTCAACCTAGCTCGAACTAGCAGAAAGCAAATTTAGGGCTTGGGTAGTTTCTTCGCCTGCACGGCCTTAATAATGCCTGGCATGTCGTCCATCAGGTCTATAGGCTTCTTGCTTGGCGCATAATTCAAATCTAGATTGAGCTGTTTTAGGCGCTCAAATAAATGCATGTTATGAAAAGTATGACCAAAGAGTTGCATTTCGCACCAGCCGACCTGGGTCTGCATTTTTGCCCCTGCCGGTGGTGGCGTCGCCCCTTTGATAGCGGGGTCGTCTTGAAATTCTTGCGGCGCATCGGATGAAGCGGGTTTAGAATCTGGCTGAGATGCACCCTGCACAGCCGATCGCGGGATCATATTTATCCCGCCAAAACCAGGCAGCATAGAGCTGGTTGCGATACTGAGCAAATTACTTGCAGCCATGCTCATAAAATTAGCAGTTCGACTTCCACCCGCTCCTGCTGCAGCAGCTTCGACTGGAACACCGCCATAAGCAGCAGCCTCTTGCTTTTGTTCTTGAGCAAAAGATTGCTTGTGCAAAGTCTTTTCGACATATCCTTCCAGAGCATCAGTGCGGTCAACCAAAGCCTGATTGTCTGATGTCTTTCCAAAAGCTTTCATTTCAAGACGGTCTAAACGCGCGGGTAATTCATCGTTTTGATAAGTCTGTTGCAGAATAGATTTTTCAAGCGAATCTACATGCGGATACTTGGTTGGAGTCGAATCGTCCTGACCAGCCAAATTATCTTGAGCGGGTGATCCGTATTGCGCAGGAGGATTGCTCGATACAGAGTCGGCGTCTGTATCGATGTCTGCATCAAATGGCTTATTGTGCAGTTTCTTTTGCGAGTAGTCTTCCAAGTCGTCTGTTCGCTGACTCAAGTCGTTGCTTGTAGAAGCTTTACCAAACGCCTTGGATTCCATACGACCCAAGCGTGTTGCAAGGTCGTCGCCGGTATGAGTTTGTCCAAGTATCTGCTGCTCGAGAGTTGTAATATGAGGATAATTATCTTCCTGAGCCAGACTTGCCAGTCCTCGAGAGTTGACCAGAAGATAAACTGAAAATGCTAGACAGATTTTTTTAGAGATCATTGTTTTTTGCGTTTTTGCATCAACTCGTTAAGTGCAAGCAAAATCTCGTCATCATGCGGATTTTGGCGAGTCACATATAGCAATTCGGCTATCGCGCCATCGATGTCGCCCTGATCACGCAAAGACAATCCTAGCGCACGACGCAACTTGGTGTTCTTTGGATCTATTTGCGATGCTAGTTTGTACTGCATTACAGACGATGTATGATCACCATTTTCACTATAAACCCAGGCAAGATTAGAGTGGGTATCAGCACTGTTTGGAGCAAGCGCAACCGCCAGGCGAGCCTCTTCTAAAGCATCGGGTAATTTGCGCCTTTTAGCCAGACAGTACGACAAACGAATATGCGCTTCGGCATAATTTGGATCGATTTCTATGGCTTTGCGCAATTGAGCTTCTGCTTTGTCGAATTTAGAAAGCTCGCACAAAGCTGCACCGTACTGAGTTCTTGTAATAGCGTCTTTGGTATTCAAATCAACTGCAATTTCGAATTGCTCAACAGCAGGCTCTGGAAGCCTGGTCGCCAGATACACTTTTGCCAGTATCACATGTGGTACTACCAAATTCGGGTCTAGTTTAATAGCATCTTTTAAAACAGAAATGGCAATTCGTGGATTACCGCTATTGCGATAACATTCACCCAAATAGCTCATTGCAAGCGCATTGCGCGAGTCGGTTTTGAGCGCGGTTTGATACTCTTGTTGAGCCGCATCGAATTGCGATAACATACGATGAGCTTCTGCTTTCATGAAGTGCCCGTCGCCTGATGCAGGTCTTACTTGCACGACTATATTGAACTCTTTGAGAGCTTCTTCATAGTCAGACATTGCCATCAATATTTTGCCCAACATAAAGTGAGCTTTGTAATTGTTAGGGTCGCCTTTGGTGACGATTTGATATTCAAGCATGGCGTTTGTAAAATCGCGACGTTTGAAAAACATGTCGCCAAGGTCGCTATGCTTTGCAATAGACTTGGCTTTTTCTTCTGAAAATTCAGGCTGAGCCTGCATTTTTTCAGCGTTGGGGTCGGGCTTTTTCTCTTTTGGAAAAATGGAAGTGAATGCTTTTTCGAATTTGGGAAGGGCGAAAGCTTCAGAAAATCCGACAGTTGCGCAAATCGAGACTGCCAGTGCTAATGCAAATTTTCTTTTAATCAAGCGCATAAGAACCTACACAGAAAGTGTCGCTTTCGCCTTTGCTTTTACAGTTTTCAAAGCTTCAATTTTATCGACTCTGAAAATCCGCTCGGCTTGGGCTTTCTGACAGAATGCATTGAGGTAAAAATTTCCTCTGCTGTGAATCAAAGATACCGGCTGGACAGTGCGTTTGCTTCTGAACGCCCCATTATAAGTGATATTGACGTTAATCTTTTCGGAGATTGCAATTTCAATGCTCGCCATGATTTGGCGCACAGCCTCTGGCATCGAAGCGTGAACCTCTTCTTTGAAGCGGTCATGACTGAATCCAGAAACACTGCCAAGCGCAAGCAAGTTTTGCCATTGTCTGTAATTGGCTTGTTCCATCAGTTTCATAAATATACCGCGCACATGGAAGCTATCAGACAGTGCTCTGTGATAGTCGCCTGGGGGCAGTCCGAGATAATCTACTACTGTTTTTAACTGATGGCGGGGAGAATCAGGCAGTAGTTCACGCGAAAGCACAAGCGTGTCGATAACAAAATTAGAAGGGCACGCCCTTCCCAACTTAGACACATTGACTCTAATGAATTCGACGTCAAAAGAAGCGTTATGAGCAATAAAGACGGAATCTCCAGCCCATTCAAGAAACGCTGGAACAGCTGTGTGGTAAGTGGGGCTATCAGCTACCATTTCATTGCTGATGCCATGAATGGAAGTAAGCTGCGGAGTGATTTCGCAAAGCGGATTAATGAGGGTCGAAAAGGTCTGTGTCGTATCGTCTTTTAGATTGAATTTGACTCCAGAAAGCTCGACCAGAGCATTAGAAATCGGCGAAAGTCCGGTAGTTTCTACGTCGAAAGCAACAAAAGTGAGATTATCCAAGCCATGATCGGGTGCGATTTCAAGCATTTTCTAAATCCTATGCGACAGTCCTGTAATTCTCGCATCTAGTTACTGGCAAAACGCATTATAAGGAATGAAAATATGAAAAGGGGTAGGATATTTCAAAGATATTGGAGCTATATTTGACCATCTCATGAAAACTCTTAAAATCCTGACCCTGTCCTTGTTTTTAAGCTTATGCCCGACACCTGCATCAGGCTTTGACGCAACAACTCACGGCGAAATTATAAAAGAGGCTTTAACCGGGACCTTGTCGCAAGACAATATCAAAACAGTAATGGCAGGAGCTAGTTTGCAAGAACAAGACGAAACTGACAATGCAGGCGAACCGCAACGCCATTTCAATATCGATAACATGAAACGCTGCTGCGACTATGTTCAACACGAACAAGCCCGAATAATCTCATTTGCAGGTGAAGCGGACAAAGACTCATCGATGTGCTACAAAGCCCTTTTTCACTTCGGCATGCTTTTGCACACTGTCCAAAATTTTTATTCAAATACCAACTATCTAAGCCTAATTACAAATAACGGCGAGCTTTCAAGTGATGACCCATATGGAGCAACAAGCGCTCTTGTCGATTGGTCCAATTTATTTGCCGATCTCAAGTCTGAGCATCCTCAAATAAAAATTTCTGTGTTGACTGACAAAACAAAAAGAACAACTGATATCGAATTTGCTCGGGGCATGGCATTGCGTGAATCTATTAGACAGTGGAACTACATCGAAAAATTAATTACCAGCAAGTACGGCAAAAGTTCAACCGATATCGTTTCAGCTTTAAAAAATGGCGCCGCTCAAAAACCTTCCGACTTGAGCGATTGAATTAATAAAGCCCAAAACGCTTTGTTTATAAGCATCTTGAATAATTAATCAAACCGGCATGGGAATTCCACGAATTGTCGAAGAATAGAGCTGCACTTATTATTCGATAACCTCCAACGAGAGCTTTTCTATGCAATTTCCATTACTAAAAACAAAAGTGGCTGTATCGGTTGCACCTCAACCCAAAGTAGAAGGGCTTGTCTTTAAATTTTCACTTGCAGATTTAAAAATCGACTTGCAAGCTCTTGCCCAGAGTGTTTTGAGTTCATTCAAAAAGCTTCCAGACGACTTTGAATTACACCGCAATCAACAGTTGGCATTTCTTGAAGCGGCGCTGGAAATGCAATTCAGCGAACGCGAGCGCTCACGTTATTTAGTGCAAGGACAATCGGCCTCAGTGCAAAGAGCTATCTCAAAACTGAATCACACTCAGTTGAAAGAATATTCTGCGCTGGGTCCTGTGCGCTTTAGACGATTAGCACGTTATATGGCTACTTGCCACGCAGGTAAATCAGCTATCGGTAGACTACCTGTCAATTCTTTCGACCCTAACGCTTTAAGCAAACACAGCAGTCAAGACTTCATTGGCATTAGCGAAGTAGACGACATGGTTGCCACCAATCCAGCCATACTAGACATAGTCAAATATTTTTGCGACAAGATCTTTTCTGAAAATCCGCAAGCAAAAAGAATCGATGTGGCAATGCATCAAATGCATATAATTGCTTCGCAAGAACGACCTTTCTTAACTCCAGAAGGCATTCATCAAAAGGGCTGCGACTACACTATTCCCGAGCTGGTTATAGGAAATATCAATCTGCAAGCTTCCAAAAGCACCATATATGATTGCATGAACAATATTCTAGTTTATGCAAATCTCAATGAAGGCGAAGGAATTTTTCACGACGATCATGAATACTGGCACGGTAGTTCGGCTATCAATCCTGCTCAAGGGTGCTTACGAGGACACAGATTGTCATTTGGTTTCGATTTTTATATTAGCTAAAATCAGTTTTGGACTGGCGTTTCGCCCAAAATCTCAACTTCTTTTCTACAGAATATCCTGTGCATTTCCTTGAAACGCACAAAATCCTTTTGGCTAAGCTTAGGACAATCAACACAATAGACTTTGGTTAGTGTCGCAATACGAGCACATTTCAAAAATTGCTCAGGTGTGGTTTTAGAACCGTTTAAATCTAATTCGATGATTTTGGATTTGGATAAGGCATCATAAAATTGATCTGGCAAGGGCAAAGAGCCTGACAAATCAAGCAATTGCAAAGCCGGTAGCCGTGAAAGAATAGTGTAATCACCTGGTTTGCATTTAATTGAAGCAAGAGATAGAGCTTTTAGCTGATTCATTGAAACCAGTATCTCAAGACCTTCTTTGTCGAACTTACATCCGCGCAAACCAAGCTGAACCAAGGGTAGATTCTTGATTGATCGCAAAAAGTCTGCGCTGCAACCTTTGTCTATATTTAATTGTCTGAGTGCTCTGACTTTCTCAAGTCCAATACCAAAACTATTGTCAATGCCAGGACAACTAGTCAATTCCAGCTCGTTCAAATGCTTTAGCTTGGCGAGTTCAGTGACTACATTATCGTCTATTCTGGCAGTTTGAATTTTCAAAACATTCAAGTTTTTCAAAGGCTCGAGATAACCAATTCCTTTGTTGGAAACTTTTTTGGATTTCACCAAAAGAAATCGGATCGATTGACATTTGGCGACTTCTTTTAAGGCCTCGTCTCCAAGCGAATTACTTTCGATACAAAAAGAAGTGAGTTCAGGCAGAACTGTCAGATACTTCATTTGGCTATCTTCCAGATTTTCGCCGCACAACTCAAAATGTTTTATTGGAGCACCGCTCAAATATTTGATTCCGCTTCCAGTCAAATCTTTGCTTTCGAGGCGAAGTTTTACCAACTGGTCTTTTTTCAGGTCTTTAAGGTCTTCATCGTTAATGTAGGACCCCACTGCACGATAAGACTTCGAGTCTAGGGGGATCATTGAAAAACGATCATCGCCCTGATAAAGCGCCTCGTCAGATTTAAGTGTATTCTCGCTTCCCTCACTTTTGATTTTTGGCGAAGTCACAACAGGTGCGCTCTGGAGATATTTAGCTCCAGCATATGAGAGATAGACTGTCGTACCTAATAAAATGATCGTGCTTAAAAATAAAGCAGTACGATTTGAAAAGCGCGATAAAAAATTTTGTTTCTCCACGCCTAACACTACTGCGTCTTCAGGATTAATTTGTGGACTCTCGAGAGGCTTCACAAGCATTGCTTCTAAAATCTTTTCCAATCGAAGTCTAATTTCTTGAGTTGAAGAAGGCCTGCTTGACGGATCCTTTTTCAAACACTCAAGTACAAGATCACAAAGCTCTGGACAAGCAATTTCACTAGACAAAGGCTCTGGTTCTTTATTTTTGTGCATCTGCAAAGTATCGAGAACAGAAGCACCTTCAAAAGGCGGATGCCCACTCAAAGTCTCATACATCAAGCATCCAAAACTATAAATGTCAGAAAGAGCAGAAACATCTATTATTTCAATCTGCTCCGGACTCATATAAGCTGGACTACCTATAACAGCTCCAGCTGTAGTCAATCGCTGGTCAGATTCAATACTTGCAATTCCAAAATCTAGAATTTTTGCAACAGGCGCATTTTTTTTGTCGCGTGCGTCTTTCATCAAAACAATATTCGATGGCTTTAAATCGCGATGAACAATCCCGTTTCTATGAGCATATCCAAGACCATCACAAATTTGCATGAATATGGCAATAGCTTCTTTCATTGGCAATCCGCCATTCTTAGCGACAGCAGAATGCAAATTTTCTCCAGGCAAATATTCCATCACCATATAAGTGAGGTCATCAGATGTCAGTCCAAAATCAAAAACCTTAGCGATGTTTTTGTGCTTTAATTTTCCAACCGCCACAGCTTCACGCTGCAAACGTGCAGCTGCAACCCCACCTTCATCTTGTTTCATCACTTTAATTGCAACAAAAACATCGAGCACTTTGTCACGTGCTTTGTATACCGAGCCGGCTCCACCTTCTCCGATCAATTCTATTACTGTATAGCGCTCACCAAGCGAGTCTTGCAATGACATATTAATGACGGAACATTGCCCCACAATCAGGACAATCGTGTCTTGGATCTAAGCCTCGAATAATCTCGAATTCTCCGCTGAAACCATCAAATTTGAGCATTTCATTTCCCTGACTGACACCAAGACGAGTCAAAACCTTAATTGCTTCAAGTGCCATAAGAGAGCCAATCATACCGTGAACAGGCAGCAATTCTGGTTTCTGTCCAGGAATTTTGCGTGTTGTGTGAGGAAAATCGTCTATTCCAACGACTGGAAAAGTACAACGCAAACAGGCAGATTTTCCCGGAATCATAGAAAAAATCTGATAACGCAAACCTTCACCGCCACAGTGAATCATAGGTATCTGGCTGCGCATACA
Organism: uncultured Candidatus Obscuribacterales bacterium; assembly: GCA_964572515.1. Classification (GTDB taxonomy): domain Bacteria; phylum Cyanobacteriota; class Vampirovibrionia; order Obscuribacterales; family Obscuribacteraceae; genus Aved-18. The sequence goes on from CAZNEW010000006.1 coordinate 7,533, forward strand.
AAAATCGCTCAATGAAAGTTTTTCTTGCCAGTCGTTGCAAGTTTCTAATACAAGATCTGAACTTGCCACCATTCGCTCAAGCGATTCGCGATTTGCTCTGGTAGCAAGAGTTATGTCAACGTCAGGATTTTGCTCGAGGTCTTCTGGGTTGAAATTGATATTGCTTACTTTGTCAGGACAAACAGTGATTTTACCGGCACCCATTTTTATTAGCTGGTTAACAGCCACACGTGAAGCTGGATAACCAGCCAGAACCAGAACAGAACTTGAAAGGAGATCGCGCTGTTTCTTTTGATTCATCCCGGCAATGGCTAATTGGCCGGCATAACGTCTTTTCTGGTCGTCACTTAATTCAGCTATTTTAGAGCTTCCTTCATAGTTTTCTTAATAGTTTCAACTATTCTACACTGCCCTTAAAGGACCAAAAACCCTCCTTGCGGAAGGTCTCTGGCTGGCGTTGGCGGGAAAGTCCCTATATTTTCTTAGCTGATTAGCTGAAGAGGTTGGCGTCGCGGGCAGATGCAACGAGCCAGTTGATACAACCAGGTGTTGCCAAACCACCGGTGACACCAGCTGCTCCGAAGAGCACTTTCTTCATGGCGTCCTGGGTGCCTGCAGCCATGTGCATGAAGCCCATGATCATGGTAGGTCCGCCCCAGGCAATACCGAGGATTTCCATACCGTTTGCGATGATGTTGAGCAATGCTTCCAAGTTAGCCAAGTTGTTGACACGTACTGTACCTGCGGTGTTAACACCCATTACAGCTGTAGCGTCACCGCCTTGGGGTCCGATTGTACCGTTGGTGGCACCCTGCAACATCGGGGCTTGACCATCGGTGTACTGTTGGGTTTGGCTACCAGTGATTTGCTGGTTGGTGTTTTGTTGAAGACCTGTGTCAGATGACATGCTCGAGAATGCATCTTGTGCGAAAGCTGGAGCAGAGAGTCCAAGGGCAATTGCGGTAACCAATGTGATGCGCGAAATAACTGTAGTAATACGCATAATTCTCTTCCTCCAGAAGGGGGGGTGGCTTGTTTAAATGATTTAGTAAGGTGTTTTAAAAGTGCCAAGTGGCGTTTCGAACTGATTGCAATAGATTAAGTGCAATTCAGGCGGAAGTCAAGCGTTAAAATGTATTCCAGAATACATTTTTGCGATATTTGAAAGTACCAGCCAATTAATAGACAAAGATTTGCCAAAAATCCTTACCGTTCTTGCATAGCAAGTAAGAAAGCCTGCCAACCAGGAGTGCTCAAAGCAGACCGACTGCGAAGGTGTTGGTTGACGATTTCGTTTGCTTGTTGCCTAGCCTTTCTTTCAATTTCTATTCCAGCCGGTAATTCTTGAGTCTCTTTCAAACTTTGTTTCAGTTGAGCCAAAGCAGCGTCAAATTCAGCGGGAGTTTGAGCGCTCGAAATTTTCTCGAGCATACTGGAAATGCTATTACCACCTACTTCTCGATCAATTTGTTCAGCTTCAAGACGCAAGCTGGAAGCGAAATCTGCTCGAGAATCGAAATTAGCAAATTTGGTTGAGTCTGCAGCTAAAGCTATCATGCCAAACGGAGATAACTCTGCTGTAAGATTTTCAAGAGAATAAGTGGCTGAGCCAGGAAGCAATAACGATAATCCGGACATTCGATCGTACTGTTTATAGTTTTCACCGTGATATCCAGCAATTGCGTCGCGTTGAGCTGCTTTCGCTTCGGCGACAGATGCTATCAAAGCTTCATTCACCACTCCAAATTTTCCGGACTTTATCGATTCATCAAGCTTGTCCAGGAAAAGACCAAGATCTCTTCGCTCTGGTTTTATAGTGCCATTCGCACGAGTTCCTATACTGCCAAACGAAGGCAATTGATCGATCAGCTTCAACATTTCGCTTCGATACGCAGGATTTTGTATCAAAGTTCCAAGCAAGGCGCCTAGACTTTCCACGCTTTTTGTCAGGCGCTCCATTTTGCTTGTATCGACATGTGCCAACGTTTCAGTTCCAGACGTATCGGCAACTAGATTGCCGGCATCATCGTTTGCACCTTGTTGTGCAAGTCGAATTGAACGTTGGGCAAAATCATGCGGACTCATTGTTGGATTAGCAAGCAGTTCAGTGAGTGTGCGAGTGATATTTTGTCCATCGACATCTACTCCAAACGAATGTTCCAATTCACTTGATGCCACCATATGTCTTGCGACCCCAGACATGAAAGCGGCTACATCGAGATTGCCCATGGAACACGAGTCGAAGTTCAGCAAATCAAGCGAATCTCGGCCGTTTGCCATTAAAGTTCTGGCAAGAGATTCTTTTAACTGCTCAAGAGGTAGCTTTCCGGTATCTCCATAAATGCCAGATTCTGCAGTACCGTGAGATTGAATAACCAAACCAAGATGCCCATCGCCGGACCTTCGACTTGCTCGTCCCATCAAACTTTCAAGATCTGCTTGAGGCGATTGACTTGGCCGTTGTTCGACAAGAGTTACCTTGCCACCTTCAATTCGATAAGTTGAAACTGTAGGCGTTTTGTCATCCTTTGACTGCATGGCGTCAACAGATTGAACATAGAGAGTCACAGGAGAGTTTTCAGTCAACTTAGCTAGACGCAGAATTTCTTCTGATTTGCGAGCAGCCCCAGTATTTACTTGCCGACCATCGGCTTCTAGTGTGCCTGAAGATGTTAGTTGAATTGCCATGGTCCAGGTTCGAGGCGTACTGGGCTGGTCCGCTTCAGATAGGTTGACTGTCTCACGCAGAACTGGACTATCGCCTTCGCGTACTTGAGGCTTTGTTTCGCTAGTAAAAAGTTGTGCGAATTGAATATATGGTGGCTCAGGACTGACCGTTTTGGGTGCAAGCGGTTGATCCCAGAAGGCCCGCAGACCTTCCTCAGTAAGACGATTGACACCGTGTTCCCCTGTATTGTCACCACCAGTGACAATTTCAGTATTTTCTTTTGAATCCAGTTGGGTAGCCAATTCTTTCGCGCGCTCTTATTTAAGCATTAAGTAATGTCCCCTTATGAACACTGTAACCAGCTCGAATAAATTTGCAGGGTAACAACCTTACAAACAATCGAAATCAAAAGCGATTGTCAGTCTCTGTCCGGTTTTATCCGCTTCAGAAGCTGTAAGTGGAGTGATGCCATGCCACAAAGCTTTGTCGTCTACTAACAATCCTTGCGCTTCGGTCAATCGTGCTTCAACCATCATGCGCCCTTCTGTGTCATAGACAGTATTTATTGGTATGACCACATTGCTCAATATGAGAGGAATGCCTGTGATTACGTAATCAGAACCATCCTGATGGATTTTTTCAGGTATCACAAAAGGCTTGTCCGGATAGCAATATGTATTGACTATGTGAAAAGTGACCATTAGTTTTTGACATTCAGGTCTGCGTTTGAAAATCTTTTCGGCTGCCCAACGCATTATTTTGAGCGTGCTTTTATGCATTGCAATACTTTCGTCCAGTTCTCTGAAACTGCGCGGCAGACATAGCAAATGATTTTGACAATGCGAATTTTTGCGCGAATCTCTCGAAGAGATTCGATTAACAAATAAAGAGTTGGAGTCTATAACGTATTGAGCAATCGTTCGTGTACGCGATGCTTTTATTTGACTGTATTCAGCTGCTTGTTCTTCATCTAAAAATGAACACAAACGCTCAACCAGTTGCGACTTGCCAGTTGTGTAATATTCTTCTTGTGGCTGATCTGGAATGATAATTCCCATTGCGCTTTGCAAAAATGCCATTTGCTGACGGCGCAAGAAGTATAAATCTTCCTCCATATCCCAGCTGTTCGACCAGACTTCGCCACGATAAGATTCAAAATCAATTCCCAGATTAACCAGATCGAACGCGCGAATAAGCGGCTTTTCCCTGGTCGACTGCTTCAAGGAAGAGTGTACGGCTTCTTTTATAGGTGTAGATGTGTGCATTGGCTCAGTCTCAAATCAACGAGTTATAGAAGTCTTTTGATTAGAAACGAGATCAATGTTTTTCTAAGATAATTCAACTTTGCAATTAAATCAATCAGATAATTCTTTAATGCTTGGAATTACACAAGCAACCAGATCAGCCAGGGCAGCCAAATTGCTTTTGTGCACATCTGAAGCTTTCAAAACCTGACCATCAAGCGCCGGCAAATCACGAGTCGCGCAAGCAGATGCAACAACAGTCGCAGCATATCCGAGATCGGCTGCACTTCGTGTTGTAGCGTTGATACACATATGGGTCATAAACCCACCTATCACCAGATTGTTTTTCTTTTGTTCTTTCAATAGCTTGTCTAAATCTGTTTGGACAAAGCTACTGGGAGAATGTTTGACGATTACTTGCTCTTTTTCTAAAGGCTTTACTGCATCGATAATCTGACTGAATTCACTGTCGGGATTAAAGATTGGAGCACCTTGTGGTGCGTGGTGCACTATGTGAAAAACTGGGACATTCAGTTTGCGAGCGCGCGCCAGAAGTTCTTTCAATTCGACCAGTGCCTTGTCTATTTCATGCAAGGGCAGACTTCCATCCAGATATTCTCTTTGAGCATCGACAATAACCAGTGCCGATTGCGCAAGTGGAGTGGGCGAGGGCGACATATGAAGCATGTCTAGAAGTGTGGAAGCTTTTTGGCTCATCGATTCGGTTCCTTATTTAAGCTTTTGTGCCAGGCTCAATAGACTAGCACAAAACAAAACCGCCCCTTGCGGGGCGGCTTTGCTGCTAGAAATCTGGGAAAATCTAGCCTTAGGCGTTGGCGTTGGCTTAAATTAGCTGAAGAGGTTGGCGTCGCGGGCAGATGCAACGAGCCAGTTGATACAACCAGGGGTAGCCAAACCACCTGTGACACCAGCGGCTCCGAAGAGTACTTTCTTCATTGCGTCTTGTGTACCAGCAGCCATGTGCATGAAGCCCATGATCATTGTGGGTCCGCCCCAAGCGATACCGAGGATTTCCATACCGTTAGCGATGATGTTGAGCAAGGCTTCCAAGTTAGCCAAGTTGTTAACACGTACTGTACCAGCGGTGTTTACACCCATAACAGCTGTAGCGTCACCACCTTGGGGTCCGATTGTACCGTTGGTGGCACCCTGCAACATAGGGGCTTGTCCATCTGTGTATTGTTGTGTTTGGCTTCCTGTGATTTGCTGATTAGAGTTTTGTTGTAGACCTGTGTCAGACGACATGCTGGAGAAAGCATCTTGTGCATTTGCAGGGGCTGCAGCAAAAACGCCAGCGGCGAAGGAGAGAGCTACCAAAGACATAGTAAGTTTGTGTACGAGTTTCATAAGTGAAACCTCCGGAAAATTTATAGGTAAATAGTAAGGTGGTCAGCCGGCCGCAAATGCAACCTTGGGTGTTTCGATGAATCCAATTTACTTGCCACTGACAACAAAGTCAAGCCGATTTAATCTTTCTTCCAAAAATCAGCTAAAAGCCAGTATACGGCGCATTCGATTGGGGCTGAACATCAACAATTCAAAGGTTGCTGCCGCCATTCCATCCAGACTGGTTTCACCCAATCGTTTTTCTAGCTGCTTGACCGAAGACGCCACATCTAAATAGCTAACCGCCGCAGCACCGCGCTGAAGACTAGAAGCCTTGGACTGCAATTTAATTAAGGCATAAATAATAGCCAGGTGATGAAATCCAGTAATCACAGATAGCTGACCAAAGCCAGCGCCAAAATAGTGCTTACCAAATAATCTGCTGAAAAAATACCTATATATAAGACTTGAAATATCCGGGTCGGTTTGAGGAAAAGGCATTTTGGCTAACTTTTCAATCGGATAGTTGTTGCCTGGCACATCAATATTTACTGGAAAGGCACCATTCAAGACGACTTGAGCAAGAAATTTATAGAAATTGAAATCACCTTCTCCTTTTGCGAGCGGCTTTACTGGAAAATAGATTTTGCGCAGGGCTTTAATCAGCTGCTTGTCCTGCCAGTTCAAAGCAGGGCTTACACTTCCTTTTGCACCAAGTCGCTCTCGTTTTCTATTGAATTCGTCTATTAATAGATCTGAGCCTGCAATAAAACGTTCTTCAAAAGTCTTGCTTGTATCACCCATACAAGCGATTAGTTTTTCGTCTAACTGCATGTATTCGTCCCAGGTCAATGGAACTCCGGTGGCAAGGGCAATGCAAGACCAATTTGGTTTATGCTCGGGATAAAGAGCTTTGAATTCAGCAAACTTACTCTCCAGATATTCGCGTTGTTCTAAAAGCGATTTGCCTGAATTGTTTATTGCACCCACGCTTACAAAGCTGATGGTGGCATAGGTTCCTGTTGGAGTTTGATTGAAACTATAAGGAAATAGCTGACAAATGGACGGCTTAAATTTCGGTCCATTGACACTATGAATATAACAAAGGTTGTCTACCAGGAAAGGACAGTGTCCATCGGCACCAGGCTTGATTGCATATGAATATGGCGTGTTCGCCATTTCGTAGTCTTTCAATTCGCGAAAAAGATTCTGATTCTTGAATTTATCGTTCTTTGCGCCCCAATCAACTTCGGTGATTCGCTCATAGTCATCCTGAGTCATGGGAATAGCCCAACCACCGCAGCACTTGCCGCAACCGGTACATTCGTAATTAATGCCTTCGGGAATTATCAGCTTTTCGCTCATTTCGGGTTCAATTTTTTGATCAGCGCTATCAGTCATTTTGGCCCACTCTTTTAATATCTTCGTCACTCAAAGACAAAAATTTTGCTGATGTACTTAATTGTGTAGCTTCTATTATTTGCTCAACCTTAAACTTGATGCTGTCAATGTCTGAGTTGTAATGGTCAGACAATGTAATATCTTTATTTGGAAGTCTAAGAACAATTCGATACTCCCAATGTCCTTCGGGTTCCTTATTCCATACACGGTCTACCGCCAGTTCTTTCACTTGGTCGAAAGAACAGCTTCCACACTCTTTTTTAAATGAAGAAAACTTGGTCCAGTCAACCGCTCTTCTGCGCAGATCAAAAACGATTTTGCAATATCTGAATGTGAGAAGAAGACAGATACCATAAAGAAGAGCTGCTATCTGTTGCAAAATCCCAAATGGAGTTAGCTTAAACAAAGCCAACACCAGATAACAAATAGATGGAATCATCATAAGTATCCACACAAGTGGGATACCGGTATAAATCAATTTATCGTCTATCCGCTTGATGGACATTTTAGTGGATTATTTTGCCCAGACAAACACGTCTGGAAGCACCTGTACATTCGGGGACATTATTAGGGATGCCGAAATAAGTAGTGTAAGCTAGCAGTGCAAACAAAAGGGCTTCCTTGAATTTAGTCGATATTCCAAAGTGTTCATGCGGCAAGAGCTCGACATTGCCGCCCCATTCCTTTTTCAAGAATTGCATCAGCGTTTTATTCTGACCGCCGCCGCCACCGATAATTACGGTTTGAATTTCGACTTTGCGCCTGACGAATCCCAAATAAGATCTAGCGATAGAGGTGGCAGTAAGCGCTGTGGCTGTGGCAATTGCGTCTTTTGGTTCGATTCCTCTTTCTTTTGCATCGTGCAATAACTGCTCTGCAAACTTCTGTCCGAAATCCTCTCGTCCTGTTGTTTTAGGCGGTGCCATCTGAAAATATGGATGTTTCAAAATAGATTCGAGCCAGTCTTCGTCTACTTTTCCAGAAGCTGCGATTTTTCCGTCCTCATCACACGCTTTGTCGAAAAAGACTGACGCAAGATAGTCCATGATCATATTGCCAGGACCAGTATCGTAAGCCATAACTGCCCGACCATCGTCGTTAATAACAGTCAAATTAGCGATACCGCCAATATTCAAAACGCCAAGTGCTTTTCCCATATGACCAAATAAGACTTCATCGGCAAAAGACACGAGCGGAGCGCCCTGTCCACCATAAGCAACATCGTTAGCTCGAAAATCTGACACGACAGGCACTTTGCATATTGCCTGCAAAACAGCAGCATCACCCAGTTGAAGAGTACCAGATGTCCGGACGCCCCAGAATTCAGACTGGGCAGGATGGTGCCAGATTGTCTGTCCATGCGAACCTATGAGCTGAACTTCTTCACCCAATTTTTTTGCTTTGTTAATAAGAACCTGTGCACTCTGAGCAAAAACGTGTCCTAGAGCCGTGTTAAGCAAACACATTTCGTCAAGTGTCGCATGACCGCGCCCGACTAGAGCAGCAAGACGCTTTTGAAACAATGGCTCGAACAAAATAAGATCGCTTGCCAGTGGCTGAATTTTGAGCCTTGGAAAATCGCCATTTCCTTCGCCATTCAAAGGCGAAATTTTAAAAACGGCCACGTCTACTCCGTCCATAGAGGTGCCGCTATTAAGCCCAAGTACATTTAGTGTTTTCATTACCACGTTCATATTGTACGCTAATGTTTGTCGGTCACAGATTAATCAGAAAATTCGGGGATCTAGAAATGGGCAATACGCAAGTTCGCGAACAACAAGCCATTGGCGGCGTTTCTATAGGTAGAGGCAAGACTTCAAGACGAACTTACGGATTCGACGAAATTGCACTTGTACCTGGCGCTCGCACCGCAGACCCCGATGTTTGCGATATTAGCACTATGCTTGGAAATCATGAGCTTGCTGTTCCTATCTTGGCTTCTGCAATGGACAGCGTAGTCGACGTCGAAATGGCAGGTCTGATGGGAAACCTTGGCGGACTTGGCGTTTTGAACTTGCAAGGTGTACAGACAAGATACGAAGACACTGCAGAAGTGTATGGCGAGATTACAAATTGCCCGCCTGATAAATTTGTGCCGTTAATGCAAAAACTTTATTCGACACCCATTAAGGACGCCTTGATCTCCAAGCGCATTTTAGAAATCAAAGAAAAGGGCGTACTTGCAGCTGCTAGCGTAACGCCAAACGCTGCTGAAAGTATCGGAGTAGTGGCTGCAAAAGCTGGTCTCGACTATTTATTCATTCAATCGACCGTGACTGGTCTGGAACACAAATCTGCAAATAACCTAACCAGTCTAGATTTGCACAAATTCTGCAAGTCGACCAATATCCCAGTAATTGTCGGAAACTGTGTTAAATACGAGGTAGCACTCGCATTGCTCGAAACCGGAGTAGCAGGAATTTTAGTCGGAGTTGGTCCTGGTGCTGCTTGCACATCGCGCGGGGTGCTTGGAATCGGCGTTCCGATGGCGACAGCTATTGCAGATTGCGCCCAGGCTGCCATCGATTTCAAATCAAATGGTAAAAATCCGCCTCTAATCATTGCAGACGGCGGCATGGTGACATCAGGCGATATTTGCAAAGCCATCGCATGTGGTGCCGACGCAGTAATGATTGGCTCGCCTCTTGCAAGAGCAAAAGAAGCTCCAGGCAAAGGATATCACTGGGGAATGGCTACTCCAAGTCCAGTGCTGCCACGAGGTACCAGAATCAAAGTTGGAACAACAGTTTCGCTCGACGTTATCTTAAACGGTCCCGCTACAGTAGATGATGGAACTCAGAATTTGACCGGTGCTCTAAAAACCAGCATGGGAACTCTTGGTGCGACAAATCTTAGCGAAATGAAAGAAGTAGAAGTAATCATTGCTCCATCCATTTTGACCGAGGGCAAAGTTTATCAAACGGCCCAACAACTAGGCATGGGTCGCAGCTAAACTCAATCGTCTTACGTCCCAATCGTTGAAATCATAGCGCCCGCGCACCCTGAACGGGTCGCTGGGTAATTCGCTATATCTATTAACGATTAAAGACGCAAGAGGATTCAATAATGATTCAAAATAGAACTTTGAACTTGAGTGTCGCTTCTCTTTTAAGCGTCGCTTTTATATCAGCCACGATTTGCGCGAACCAAGCAGAAGCCAGATGGTGGTGGAAAAGTCGCACCGACGCCAGACAATCGAATCAACAACAAATGATCAACAATGGCGTGGTTACCGGAGAACTGACACGCAAAGAAGCGCGTAAATTGAAAAAGAAAAAACGTGAGATTGCGCGCAATGAGCGCGACATGCGCAGATCTAATGGCGGGCTGAGCTATTCTGAACTGGAAAAGCTTGACAAGAAACAAGACAAATTAGACCACGAGATCTACAAACAAAGCACTGACAACGATTTTCGTTGAAAATTGAACAGACTTTGTCAATCTCCAAAAGCGTAACCGTTAACGGTTACGCTTTTGATTCCCCTCTAATCACAAGAATCTTTAGACCGTTTTAAGATTTGACGGAATCATTGCGTCAGGCTCATCGTCAACTCATAAAGTACAGAATTAGAACAGAACTGGCAAAATTGATAAACTGATGAATATGAAAATGAAAAATCGAATTTTAACAACCGCCTTCTCATTTGGAATAATTGCAACAAGCACTTTGGGCTTACAGCTCTTGCAAAAAGAAGTACGGGCAGAATCGAGTGCTGCATCTGCACTGACTCCAAATAGCATTGCCGACATTGCCGAAAAGGCTGCACCAGCTGTGGTGAATATTGACGTAGCTCCATCTGTAAGTAGCGCAACCAAACTGTTTGGTCACAATTTGCCCCCAAATACGCCAGTTCGAATAAACGGGCGTAATATGAAAATTCAAGACATCGAAGAATTTCTCAAAAAATTAGACAAGGGCCTGGGCACTGGTTTTGTGATTAGAGAAAATGGTTATATTGTCACTAACAATCACGTGATTGCAAATGCCGGAAAAATCGAAGTATCTTTCCAGAATGGAAAAACATATGATGCACAAGTTGTTGGCTCAGACGCCTTCTCCGACCTTGCAGTTTTAAAAATAGACGCCAAAAATTTAACCACTCTTGAATTTGGTAACTCAAGCAAAGTAAGACCCGGAGAATTCTCCATTGCCATCGGCAGCCCTATGGGCTTCAAGCATACTGTTACCTTTGGCATTATTTCGGCGGTCGGACGAGATGTCCACGATATCAACGGCAATATAAACTTTTTGCAGACAGATGCCGCCATTAACAGAGGCAATTCAGGCGGACCGCTAATAAACATGAAAGGCGAAGTGATTGGAGTGAACACAGCCATCATCACCAAAGGTTATGCTCAAAATATAGGCTTTGCAATTCCAGCAGACATTGCCCGAAACGTAATCGATGACTTAATCAAGGACAAAGTAGTGCATCGTCCCTGGATTGGCATTGCCATGGTCGAAGTAGACGAACAAGTAGCAGAAACACTAAATCTGCCTTCAGATACAGTTGGTGTGGCAGTGAGAGAAGTTTTCAAAGCTGGTCCTGCAGGTAAAGGCGGAGTACTTGTAAAAGATATCATCCAAAAAATAGATGGAAAATCGGTTCGCTCTCCCAAAGAAGTGCGCGATTACATACTTTCTCGAAAAATCGAACAAAGTATCAAAATGAGTGTAATTCGAGATGGCAGACCAGTTGAGCTTTCAATTGATGTAGGTCAGTATCCGACCCAAGCTACGCCAACACCAGGCGATGGCAAATAAATCAATTTCCTTGTTGGTTAGCCTGACGTAAAACAGCCATAGCCGCGCCAAAACCGTTGTCGATATTTACCACGGTTACGCCTGAAGCACAGCTGTTGAGCATAGTCATAAGCGCAGCAACGCCACCAAATGCAGTGCCGTATCCAATTGACGTAGGCACTGCAATTACTGGACAAGACAATAAGCCTCCCACCACGCTTGGAAGTGCTCCGTCCATTCCAGCAACTACAATTACAGCATCGCTTTGTTTAAACTCTTCCACTCGAGCAAGCAATCTGTGGATTCCAGCTACCCCGACATCGAACACTCGCGCGACTTGAATTCCATAGTGTTCTAAAAATACTGCAGCTTCTTCTGCTACTGGAATATCTGATGTACCGGCACTCAAAACTCCCACTCTAAAATCGAGTTTTTTGTCCGACATCGCACCAAAGCGCATGATTCGTGCATTGCTGAAATAATGAACCTGCTCAGAGAGTTTTTTTGCTTCTTCGTACTGCTCCTGATTTACCCTGGTAGCAAGCACAAAAGGCTCTGTTTTTAACAGATTCTGTGCTATTGCAACAATTTGCTCGGCAGTTTTTCCAGGCGCAAAAATAATTTCGCCTATACCTTGGCGCGCTGCTCTATCGTGGTCGACACAAGCAAAATCTATATTTTCAAACGAGCCAACTTTCAAATTCTCTTTCATTTTTTGCCTGCCGCAATATTCATTGCGCCTTGTTTGTAGCCATTCGGATTTATTTTGACCGATTTATAACCTATATTCTCAAGCTCGTGCTTTATTCGCGATACCAAATCTGGTTCCGCATCAAATCTCGACAACTCGTCTGTACCTACTTCGACACTGGCGCCATCGGGCAAATGTCTCACTCGCACTTGCTTGAATCCAAGCGACTTTACAAAGTCTTCTGCCTTTTCAATCTGAGCCAAACTAGATATTTCTACTCTTGTAAATGTAGGGATGCGCGATGACAAACACGCATTAGAAGGCCATTCAAACGAGGGGAGACCAGCTTCTTTAGCCAGTTGTCGTATTTCACTTTTAACAAGTCCGACTTCCTGCAGGGGACTCAATACATTGTGTTCTTTTGCAGCCTGATGCCCTGGTCTGAAATCTTCCAGGTCATCTACATTAGCACCATAAACAACATGTTTGATACCACGCTTTGCTGCAAGCGACTCTAATTCTTGGAAAAGAGTGGCTTTGCAAAAAAAGCAACGCTTCGAGTCATTGACTTGATACTCTGGCAAATCGGTTTCTTTGGTCTCGATTTCAATAAGGTCAAAATCAAACTCTTTTGCCTGGTTGCGTGCTTTTTCAAGGTCTGACTTTGCCAGACTTCCAGATACGGCAATTACAACCAGAGCGCGCTTGCCTAAAGCCTTTCTTGCATAATAAGCAAGAACCGCACTGTCTACACCGCCAGAATATGCCACCACAACACTTTGCAAAGATTCAAGGCGCGAAAGCAGTTTTTCTTCTTTGGTCATTGCATTTAGCGATTCGAGTAACAGCTATTGATTAGCGTTGTGATTTCTTCTTTGAGTACTGGCGCTGATTTAGTCAGGATATCTTCTTTTACTTTCAAAAGAGTATCAGCCAGTTTTTGGCTGTCAATCGACTGGGGTTTACCAACAAAAATCTTGGCATAATGCGTCTTTGTAAGACCTTCTTCGGCCATGAGCAATTCTTCGTACAATTTTTCGCCAGGACGAAGCCCCACGAATTCTATTTTGATATCGACATCAGGTCGAAGCCCAGACAACCGGATCAAGTCATTTGCAAGATCCAGAATTTTCACTGGCTGTCCCATGTCGAGCACGAAAATTTCGCCGCTTTTGGCAAGAGCACCAGCTTCCAATATAAGTTGCACTGCTTCGGGAATAAGCATGAAATAACGTGTCACTTCCGGGTGGGTGACTGTGATCGGTCCACCTTGTGCAATTTGTTGTCTCCACAAAGGAATGACCGAGCCGCGACTTGCAAGCACGTTTCCAAATCTCACCGCGCCAAATTTGGTTTTAGATCTGGTAGCAATGTCCTGCACTACAAGCTCGGCGCAACGCTTGGTCGTTCCCATTACAGATGTTGGATTGACCGCTTTATCGCTCGATACAAGAATGAATGTTTCTACACCATAAGAATCGCTAAGCTGAGCTACAACTCTTGTGCCAAAGACGTTATTGGCAATAGCTTCAGCCACGTTTGCTTCCATCAGAGGAACGTGTTTGTGGGCTGCTGCGTGGAAAACAACTTCTGGTTGATATTGCTCGAAGATTGCGCGCATGCGATTCTCGTCGCGCACATCAGCAATAATTGAATCCACTGCATAACCACGAGTCTGCAATTCTTGCTGTATTCCAAAGATAGAATTTTCACCTTTGCCTACAAGAACAAGACGCGAAGGACTGAATCTAATTATCTGGCGACAGAGCTCGCTGCCAATCGAACCGCCAGCACCTGTAACCAGAACGCTTCGACCAGTTATATAATCGGCAATGGCCTCGCTATCTAGTTTCACCGGCTCGCGACCAAGCAAATCTTCAAGCGAAACTTCGCGCAACTGGCTAACACTCACACGTCCACCGATAAGTTCAAACAAGCCGGGCAATATGCGAGTTTCAACTTCGGCATTGCGACAAATTTCGACTATTCTTCTTATTTCGCCTGCAGGAGCCGAAGGCATTGCGATAATGACTTGATCGACACTTAGGTTTTCGATCAGATTGGGTAAGGCTGCTGTGCCACCAAATACAGTGAGATTACCAATACGCTTTCTGAACTTATCCGGGTCGTCGTCAATCAGACCAACAACATCCACACCAAGGTCGGAGCGGTTTTCCATTTCTTTCAAAACCATCTGACCAGCATCGCCTGCACCTACTAGAAGCGCACGACGTCTGGTTGGTTGACGCCAGTGACGTCTTTGCTGATGCTCGGTTGCAAGACGGCGATAAACACGCGGAGCACAAAGAGCTAAGAAAGTAAGACCCGAGTGAATGAAAATAATTCCAAGCGATAAATGATGATGCGAAACAACAAGTACACCAGCCACACGTGCTGTGAGCACGATTAAGGAAGTGACTCCCACGGCACAGGCGAGTTCTACTATTTCGGTAAGTCCGGTATAACGCCACAAACGTCTGTAAACACCAAATATCCAGTTGAATGCAAGCTGCATGCAAATCCAGACCGGGGCAACCAGGGTGAATTGATGAAGATAATCGGGCTCGATATGTCCATCGAAGCGAATTACAAATGCCATCGCAACTGAAAGCGCGACTGCACAAGCATCGATTGCCACTTGTCCGATTCGCCCAAGGCTAAAATAGCGCTTGAGACCAGGATTGCTCGCGCGGACTAAACTGTCATAAGACTGCGATGACGCTAAGTGCTCGTCGCTTGTTTTTGCATTGTTTTCGCCACTTCGTACTTGATTGGCTTCAATTACTGGCACGTGCTTTGGATACCTGTCTTAACTTGCTCGAGAGGCTATATTATCACCTCTAAGCACTAGTCAAGAACTAGGATATTTTCATCTTACCGCGCTGTCTGGCTACCCATTCACGCACTCTTTCCTCAGGTAGGGCAAGGGCTCGGGCTGTTTCGCGCACGGCTGCATCATGACCTACATCTAATTTGAGCACAGCATTGTAACGCCTGATACACATAAGTTTGATAGCGCCATCCTGGAAATCGCCAGTTGCGCTCCAGACCAGGAACCAGGCAAGGGCATAGCCGAAAATACACGAAAAAATGAGAGCTCCCAGATGGAATGTCATAAAGCCTGGGGTGAGCTTGACGCTATAGAAGTAGCAACCGACTTGAAAGGCGATATAAGAAATGAACCAGAGCTGGCTCAAATCGCGTTTTTCGTATTTGCGTGTCAAATCCTGATTTTGTTGACGGTTAAAAATCTCGCCGCGAGCACTTTTAACCCATTGAGTGTTTATTTCTTTTCTCTTTGGAAAAACCATCCCTGCGCCAAGAACCATTGCAATAAGGAATAGCGGTCCGTAAAAATAAGTATCATCTAATTTAGGGAAGCGGTCGAATTGCACAATTCCCCAGGGTAAATACAAACCTGCCAGCAAAAGACCAATATATGCAGGTCCAAGCTTCTGCTCGACTTTAGTACCAAAGACCCATAGAAAGAACATATTGGCGCCAAGCTGCCATGTGGCAAACTGGGCAAGAGCTGCACAGGGCAATTGAATCAACAATCGCATATAGTCTGCGTTCTGGAAAAACTTATAGATGTTCACAACCTGATAGCTGTTGGTTTTCATCCAGCTCACAGCTCCAACGTGCGGCGTCCAGGCTTCAAGGCGAGTCTGGCTCATCATGGCAAAATCGATGACGAAACCGAAAATAACAAGGATTGTAAGCCAGGGAATGCTGCCCTGGGTTTGAATCTCTACTCTGGTTGGGGCTGAATATGACATGGCAGTTTTTTCCTAGGAACTACTACCTATTTTACATTCCAGACCGCCTGCTGAGAAATCAGACTACTATATTTATGAGCTTGTCAGGAACAACTATAACTTTGCGAATAGATTTGCCGTCTATCCTCTGCACAATTTTCTCGTCCTTCTTAGCTAGCGCCTCAGTATCTTCTTTGCTTAATCCGCGCGGAATTGTTGCTTTATTAACGATCTTGCCATTAACCTGCATTACAAGCTCGACTTCGTCGTCAGCTGTAAGCGAATCGACATATTTTGGCCAAGCATAAACGTGAATTGAGTCCCCGTCTTTTTTGTTGTAACCAATTTTGCTCCACAATTCTTCAGTGATGTGTGGTGCCATCGGAGCTAAGACCAGAAGCAAGCTTTTCACAGCAAAAGAAAGAAGTTCGACCTGTTCTTTGCTGATTTTGTCTCGTTTTGGAGCGAGATTATCGGCAGAAGACAGATTGCCATTGTCACCATTTTTGGTGGCAGTAGTTAAATAACGGCAATAGTCATAAATACCATTCACCATTTCCATCAAACGCGCAATGGCGGTATTGAAGACCTGTCTTTCTTGGGCAAGGTCGGTTGTAACTGCCTTGATAGTTTTGTGCACTAATTTGTGGAACTTTTTGCTAGTTGGATCAAGTGCTTCGTGCACCGAATCTACCAAGCCGATATTTTCGCTTTCGAATACTTCGATAGAATTGTGCTCGAGCAAATCTTCCACTATTCTCCAGACTCTGCCAAGGAATCTGAATTGCCCCACTGCACCTTCTTCCGACCACTCGAGTTCTTGCTCGGGAGGTGCAGCAAACAAAGTGAATAAACGAGCAGAATCGGCACCATATTTTTTGAAAAAATCGAGTGTGCCCACCACGTTTCCACGTGACTTAGACATTTTTTCGATTCTTCCGGATTTTTCAGAATACTTGGTCACCATGCCTTGCGAAAGCAAGTTCATAAAAGGCTCGTCGCAATTAACAAGACCCATGTCTTTAAGCGCTTTGACAAAGAATCGCGAATAAAGCAAATGCAGAATCGCATGTTCGATACCGCCCACATATTGATCAACCGGCATCCAGTAATTGACGTTTTCTTTGCTGAAAGCTTCTTTAGGGTTATTGGCATCGGTATAACGCAAGAAATACCAGGATGAGCATATGAATGTGTCCATGGTGTCTGTTTCGCGACGCCCTTCTTTGCCACACTTAGGACACGAAGCATTGAGGAACGAATCGAGCTTTGTGAGCGGTGAGCCACCTTTGCCAGTGAATTTCACTTCTTCGACAGGCAAGACTACGGGCAAGTCTTTTTCATCTACAGCAACAGGTCCGCACGAAGGACAAAATACAAGCGGTATCGGGCATCCCCAGTATCTCTGACGAGATATAAGCCAATCGCGCAAACGATAATTGACTTTCTTTTTGCCATAACCATTTTCAGCAGCCCAGGCAATCATGTTTTCTTTAGCCAGCTCGCTTGGCTGACCATTGAACTGACCTGAGTTCACCATCACCCCAGCTTCGGTGAAAGCTTCTTTCAATTCGCCTTGAGCCGACTTGCCTGGCGGTGCAATTACTTCGATAACAGGCAAATTCTTTGATTTAGCAAAAGCGAAATCGCGCTCGTCATGAGCAGGAACCCCCATTACAGCACCAGTTCCATAATTCATCAAAACATAGTCTGCAATATAAAGCGGGACTAAATCACCATTGAAAGGATTGAGCACATAGGTGCCAAGCGGTACGCCAGTTTTGGTTTTTTCCGAAGACCTATCAAGTTCTGTTTTGTGACTCGCTTCTTCGCGGTATTTTTTGACTGCCTCAGCATTTTCTGGAGTGGTGAGGTCGTCTACAAGAGGATGCTCTGGAGCGAGAACCAAATAGCTGACACCGTATGTGGTATCGGGACGGGTAGTGAAAACTTCAATCTGTATATTGGGCTTGCTTTCCACCGTAAAAAGCAAAGTGGCGCCCACTGATTTTCCAATCCAGTTGCGTTGCATTACTTTCACGCGCTCAGCCCAACCTTCAAGCATATCGAGGTCTTTAAGCAAAGCATCAGAATAATTTGTAATTTTCAAAAACCACTGACTCATGAGCTTCTGCTCTACCCGAGTTTCGCCATGACGCCAGCACATGCCGTCTTCGACCTGCTCGTTTGCAAGCACTGTTTCACAATCGGGACACCAGTTGACTGGAGCTTCTTTGCGCACTGCAAGCCCTTTCTTGTAGAACTGCAAGAAAAGCCACTGAGTCCAGTGGTAATAGCTCGGGTCGCAAGTGGTTACTTCGCGTTGCCAGTCGTAGCTCGTGCCTAGTTTTTTCAATTGTTCGTCGCGCATGAATTTTATGTTGTCGCGAGTCCAATTGCCCGGGTGCAGATTACGCGATATGGCAGCGTTTTCGGCAGGCAATCCAAATGCGTCCCACCCCATGGGATTAAGCACGTTATAGCCCTGCATGCGCTTTTGACGAGAAATAACATCTGAAATGGTATAGACCCGCATGTGACCCATATGCAGGTCGCCAGAGGGATAAGGAAACATAACAAGCGAATAATATTTGGGCTTAGAGCTTTTGTCTTGGGCTTTATAAATCCCAAGGCCTTCCCAGCGCTCCTGCCATTTTTCTTCGATTTCAGTAGGTAAATACTGTCTAGCTGCCATGTCATGTCCTCGGCGTTAATATAGACATTCAATAATATTCAGCTTAAAGACTTTGAACAAGCAAATGCAAAGAATCTTGGAGCGGCGCCTGCAAGACTTTTGGAGCTTAATGGCTCTGCCCTTATACTAAGTGGGATGAAAACCACTGAAAAAACCAAAGAAATTCCCGCTGATGTCATGCAAGAGGCTCAAGAGCTTGCTCGCGGGGCAGAAATACTGCCAAACGGTGCTCGAGGTCTGGCAGAAAAAATAATGGAAGTGCGAGCAGAAGGTCGTGTTCTTAGAGCCAAGCTTGGTATCGACCCCACATCGTCTGATTTACACCTGGGTCATTCTGTTGTATTTCGCAAATTGCGCCGCTTCCAGGAATTTGGTCATCAGGTAGTACTCATTATAGGCGGCTTTACAGCCCAGATTGGCGATCCATCGGGTCGCAATGCGACACGCCCGCAACTGACTCGCGAAGCGGTTGAAGAGTATGCCAAGACTTACATCGAGCAAATGGGTGCCATTCTCGATATTTCCAAAACAGAAGTAGTAAATAACGCCGACTGGCTAGCGCCACTGACTTTTAAAGATTTGCTTGCGCTTGCAAGTAAAGTGACAGTCAATCAGATGTTACAAAAAGAAGCTTTTGGTTCGCGCATAGAAAATCAGCAACCAGTCTCAATGCACGAATTGTTCTACCCAATCATGCAAGGCTATGATTCAGTCGCAATCAAAGCCGACGTAGAACTTGGTGGAACAGACCAGCGTTTTAATATTTTGCAAGGACGCGAATTGCAAGGTTATTACGGCATGGGCACTCAAGTTGCATGCCTATTGCCGCTGCTCGAAGGGACTGATGGCGTCAAGAAAATGTCCAAGTCTTACGACAACTATGTGGGTCTAAAAGAAGATCCTAAAGACATGTTCGGCAAAGTAATGCGCATTCCAGACAATTTCATCATCAAGTACTACGAGCTTACATCTACACTTGCAGGCGCTGAGATAGACGAAATCAAAAAATCGCTCGAGTCTGGTGTCAATCCCATGGAAGCAAAACGCCGTCTGGCAGCGCAAATCGTAAGACAATACCACGGCGAAGTGGAGGCTCAAAAAGCGCTCGAAGACTGGCAAACAGTGCACAGCGAGCGACAAATCCCAACAGACATCGAAGAATTCAAAATTGATTCACCTATCCTATTGTTCAAGGCTTTAGTCGAAACTGGCTTAGCCACTGGCTCTGGCGCAGCAAAACGTCTTGTAAGCGATGGCGGAGTAAAGCTCGATGGCGAACAAGCCAAAGATCCCAATCACGAAATAAAGCTTGGCGCTGGCGAATCAGTCGTTCTTCAAGCTGGACGCAGACGCTTTATAAAGCTGATTGCAAAATAAGGCAGGCTCATGCTCGTCATTTTCAGATCTCGATTGAGCGACAAAGACGAAGTAAGCAGAGAATATCCACCTCTAGGCAAACGGATGCTCGAGCTTGCAAAATCAATGCCCGGGTTTATTAGCTATAAAAATTTCGTCGCTAGTGACGAAGAGCGCATATCTGTTATAGAATTTGACACACACGAAAACCTTCGAGCCTGGCAAGATCACCCAGAGCATAAGATTGCGCAGCAGAAAGGACGCGATCTTTTCTATGACGAATTCAAAGTTCAGGTTTGCACAGTGGAGCGCGAATACAACTTCAAGAGGGAAAAATGACTCAAGCTACAGTATCCATAAAGTCTGAACAGCCAAGTCAAATTGACGCGGTCCACAACGTGATTAAAGCTGCTTTCAAGCAAGACAACGAAGTTGAACTTGTAAAACAATTGCGCGAAGCAAAAACTTTCATTCCCGAATTGTCGATGGTAGCAATTCTGGACGACAAAGTCGTCGGTCACGCCATGCTAAGCCCTGCATTCATCGAAAAAGCTGATAGTGAGCGCATCGAAGTTCTTGCACTTGCCCCAGTTGCAGTCCATCCCGATTATCAAAACCAGGGAATCGGCAAAAAATTGATTAACAGCCTGCTTGCTTTGACAGAAGTGCGTTTCGGCGATATTTATCGTGGCATCATCGTTCTTGGCGATTGCTCCTATTATTCAAAATTCGGCTTTGTTCCAGCAAGTCAGTTTGGCGTATGTGCGCCATTTAAGTGCGAGGAGCAGAATTTCATGGCCATGGCCATCTCAAACAACGCGCTTGCAAATTGCCAGGGCGAAGTAATTTATCCAAAGGCTTTTTCCTGCGTCTAATTAGAAGCAGAAGCTTTTTTATTTATTTCATCGAGCAAAATGCGTTTGGCTTCGCTCAATTGTTTGTCATAACCTTCCTGGTTCTGTCCTTTGTTTTCCAGGCGAATATCTGGTTCTACACCGACGCCTTCAATTCTTATACCATCGATTTTGACGTCGATTATTGGCAGATACAAGGCACAATTATTATCTATATAATGAAAGCTCCCGCCGAGTACAGCACCGCCGGTAGTATCACCAATTAATTTAGCGCGTTTAGTTTTCTTCAAAGTATAAGCAAGAATTTCTTTGCCGCTGCGACTGCCTTTATTAATCAAGACCACTACCGGCTTTTCAAATACATAGCGAATCGACTGTTTCTTGCCTTTTCTTGTAATTGCTTCAAAATCAGGATAGTTTTCGGCTTGTCTAAAGAATCGATCGAGATCGTCCAGCGAATTGCCACCATAACCATCGCGCATATCGAGGATAAGCCCATCGGCGTTTTGCAATTTATGACTCATAACAAGATCGAGCACATCGTGAGTAGGTGATCCACCGCCCCAGACATGGACATAACCTATATTTTTGCCACTATCATTTATTAGCCTGGCGCTTTTTTCCATTGCTTCGTTGTACTGGTCATAATAATTTGCCATTACAGGAATCAAAGAAACTTTCAGCTTATGACCTTCTCGCTCAATTTCGACAATCTGCTTTTGTTTTGGATAAAAATTAAGCAGACCTATATATGGCTCGTTGTCTACTTTCAAAATGCGGTCACCAATGCAGATGCCAGATTTGGCTGCTGGACTGTTATCCACAACATAGCGCACACGCTCAGAAGCAAAACCAGCACCACCAGTAACAAATCCAGTATAAACTTCTTTCAACTCACGATTGATTTTTTGAATGTCACCAAATAAGGCCATCAGATAAAACATCATCGGGTCATTTTTAGTGACAAAATTCAAATGGCTGCAGTTAAGCGGAAGAAGCGCAGCACTTATATTTTCTTGCAGTTCTACCAGATTCTTGCTTGCAAGAATCCTTTCCTTGTTTTGAGCAAGCGACTTTGGCCAGACTTCGTCAGCCAACTTGTCACTATAAATACTCTTGGTTATCTTCTTATCAACATTGTCTAAAACTTTCTGACAATAAGCTTTGTCGAGCTCAGGACCCAAACTTGCCGCTTGCTTGGTTTTGCCCAAAATATTTTTCGCATCAGCCGAAGTAAACCCTGCACAAAACCCCGTCAAAAGAGTCAAACTCACAAGCGCTATAGACAGATTCCGTTTATTCATGGGTTCAATTATACGCTTGATTCATTTTTACTAAGTGCTTTGGCAATTCCTCTGAAGTTTGGTGAACCTAAAATAAGAAGCAATATCCAGGGTGTCCAAATAGAGCTTCTGATCCAGCTTTCAAGCAGTCTCAAATCAGAGTTGAGGTCGAAAAACTTCTCTTTTGCCCGAAAATCTGTAATGCCTCTTCTTATTTGAAAATCATAAGCTCGACCAATCGCTTCATCGCGAAGACTGTAATCGGTTAGAAGATTCACTGTGGCAATTGAAATCACAAAAAGAGCAATTGCATAAAAGTTAGTTTTTACAAGATCAGACTTTGAATCAATCAATTTATAGTATGGCGTCAAACTAAGCACAAAGACAAAAAGCGCGATAAAGATGAGGAGCAAGTGCACACTTAAAAATAGCCAGAAATAATGCTCTAACATTGTCGAAAGCGAGGTAGTGTACATATGGATGAACGGAGACGCTCCATACAACACGAGAGCGCTCAAAAGAAAGCCGACCACAAGCAGTGAATCGAGATATCTGGATACTGTTTTTCGATAAACTACTCTTCGAAAAAAATAGTGTATTAAAGACAAAACACAAGCAATAATGCCGAAAATTACAATACCGGGCAATTCAAACATGCTTATTATTTAGCATATTTATCGGGCAAATCTAAGACCAGTTCTCAATCCTTGCAGTGCAATATTTTTGATCATACGATTGCGACGAGCTTTCTTCGACGGGTCGTTTCCTATCGTATCCTTTTTGCTTCGAGCACCTTTGTCTACAAGCCCGCTTGTGTCTCTCTGGTCTTCGTTCTTGTCGTATTGCGGACGTCCATAATCTGAATAACGCGCAGTATCAAATTCTGCATATGCTAAGAAAGGACGCTTAGCCATGCGCTCGTGCATCAAGATATCAGTGGTTTTAAACGCGTCAGATGGAACATTAGATCCATCACCAAGGGTTGCTTTGACAGACTCTTTGATAGTGTCAGTGGTACGAAGTCGATGCTCGGCTTCATAGTTTTGGTCGAAATGTTGCATGTGACTTCGTTTGCTCATATCGTGCGGATGCTCTTTTATATGAGCCAGATGCATCGAGCGAAACATCAAGCGTCTTTGAGCCGGGCCGTACTTAGGATTTGCGTATATATCATTCAGACGAGACGCAAATTCTATTTCATACACAAGGTCTTGCGGTGCCCAGTAACCAGGCAAACAGGTTAAGACTGTGCCATCTGAAGCCATGATAAATGTTTGCAGATTGTGCGGACCAGCACCATTACTTGTATTAATCGCGTTGCCACCGACCTCGTGTTTTCCAGAATAGCCAGCCCAGGGCTCTTTTGAAATATCACGATAACCGCAGACAAGCTCGTCTTTCAAAATAGAAAATGCAGGTTCTTCCGAAAGCGACACGGCTCTCATGCTATTTGCAGCTGATCACGTCGCCCCTTCCATTTTGCCGATCATATTGATCCACAAAATCATTTTGTTAGACTCTTTGGCCTTATCTTCAGCGGCTTTGAGGTCCGTGTTCCATTCGATACCAGTTGCTACTTGCTGGATTTTATTTTTGGCAACATAACCCGGCACAAGTTCTTCGCCGCAAAGTCCCGGAGCTATGCATAAGCTAATTGCTGCAAGACTCAAAACCAGTCCGTGTTTTAAACGGTACATCTTGGATTTCACTATCGAAAGACCTCGAATCGATAATCTAACTCTAGCGCCACAGACGACCAGCGTACAGAAAAGTTTCCGCCAAAATGACTGATTAAAGATTAAATCTTGGTTGAACATCCATAATAGAAATAGGCATCAATCATTCTTATTCGGATTCCAATTTGGTAAGCGAACATATCCCTGAATCTATTGCCGAACGCTATCAAATCAAAAGCGTTCTTGGCAAAGGCGGCATGGGTGTGGTGCTGCACGCAATCGATCCATTTCTTGGAATTGACGTAGCCATTAAATACATGCGCTCAGACGACTCGGGTAAGACCGCCGCGCGTATGCAGCGCGAAGCCATGGCTGCGGGCAAATTGAAACACGCAAACATTGCACGTGTTTATGATTTTGGTAAGACTTCACAAGACGAACCTTACATGGTGATGGAGTTATTACAAGGCAAGTCACTTGCACAGCGTATTAAAGAACTGCATCCAGAGCGGCTCGACCTCAAAGAAGCGGTCTCAATTTTCATTCAGATTTGCGACGGTCTGACCGCTGCGCATACAGCCTCTATTGTTCACCGCGATCTCAAACCAGATAACGTTTTTTTGCTTGAAGACGGCAGTGTAAAACTGGTCGATTTTGGTATCGCCCAAATTGGTAACGCTGACCAAACTTCCACTACTGCACGTAGTTTTGAAGGCAGCCCGCTCTACATGAGCCCTGAACAAGCCAAAAGCGAGCCGACAGACCCACGCTCGGATATTTATAGTTTTGGTTGTTTGATGTACGAAGTTCTTGGCGGCAAGCCTCCTTTTGCAGGAGAGTCTGCGCTTGAAACAATTTCTATGCAAATAAACTCTAAGCCGCAACCGCTTAGTGAATGTGCTTCAAAAGATGTTCCAAGCGAGCTTGCAGAACTTGTTAACAGGTGTTTAGAAAAAGACAAAGCTAAACGCCCTCAGGACTGCAACGCCATTTCTAACATTCTGGAAGCGACCCTTTCCACCTTAAAGAAGCGCGATCTAATAACAGCACCACAAGTTGAAAGTGCACACGAGATCTCGATTCGAAAAGAAGAAAATCTACTCAAAATAATGATTGCAATGGTTGTTCTTCTAGTCATCACCACAGCAGGTGGTCTATACGTTGTGCTGTCTCAAAAGAAACAAAGCGCGACTAAAGTTTCCAAAACTACAGACAACATTAATCTGGCTCCAGAACCAGAGCAAATGATCTGGCCAAAAACAGAAACGCAAACTGCTAACGTCAAAAACAAATTTGAATTTAACGAGGACAAAGGGATCTATATGGTCCGCCAGCGCTTAGCAGTAACAGACCAAGATTTGAAATTTCTCAAAGGATATGTACGGCTTCGATATTTGCTTTTCGACATGGCCCAATTAGATGGCAGCGGATTGGCTTATGTTGCCGATTTACCTGTCACACGATTCGACAATAATTTTGGCGTGCTCAAAGACGAAAACATGAAATATCTGGGTCAAATGAAACAGTTAGACCATTTGTCCTTAAGCTCTCCTTTTCTTACAGACAAAGGCTTGAAACAATTACTACCTCTTAAAAAGCTGGTGGCATTGGGAATTGGTTCAGACAAAATTACCGACCAGTCGGTATCGACATTCGCTCATTTTCGGGATCTCGAGACTTTCACTCTCTGGGCACCATTAATGACTGACTCCATAACATCTGCTCTCTACAAGATGAAATATCTGGAGACCGTCTATTTGATGAACATGAAATTGAGCCCTGATATTGGAATAAAACTGGCTCACTTAAAATACCTCAAAAATATTGGTTTGACCCAGTCGAAAGGAATTTCTGACCAAAGTTTTAAGGCTTTGTCAAAACTAAAACTGGACTGGTTAGATCTAAGTGAAACCAAATTAGGTGACAACCAATTAGCATTTTTATCAGAAAACCTGGGTGGAATCAGCCTTCAAAAAACAAATGTTTCAGCCAAAAATCTAGAAAATCTCAAACACGTCAAGTTGCTGAACAAACTGAATTTAAGTGACAACCCAATAAACGATGACCATATAAAAGTAATTTCGCGATTGAAATTGACAGAACTTGCATTAGTCAAAACGAATTTGAACTTCAAACAATTATTGATGCTGAGCAATATGAAAACTCTCAAGAAATTGAATATTCAGGACTGCACCAATATTTCTCCGGATCATTTACTTGAATTCCAGCGCGAATTCAAGTTAAAACACAGACACGAGTGCGCAGTAAAAGTGGGCGCCATCGAAGACGAAATCCTCGAAAGATTTCAAGCTCATTAAGAGCCATTCATTCTTGTTTCAGACTATCGCAAAAGGGATGACGCCCTTGTAGACTAGGGACCTTCGTTTAAGTGGTCTTTGGACAGTGTGAGGAATTATTCGATGCTTGCTAGATTTTCATGCCTTCTTCTGGTTGGCGCTGCTGGGTTCGTACTTGGTGGACTGACTTCTCACCAAGCTGCTAATGCTTGTGAAATGCACGAGCAGAAAAACAGCAAAAGCACTAATCAAACCTATACGCCACGACAAAAACCTATGGTCATCGCTCATCGCGGTGGAAAAAAATGGGCACCTGAAAACACCATGGCAGGCTTTAAACAAAGTGTCGATGTTAAAGCAGATGGTATCGAACTAGATATTCACAAATGCAAATCGGGAGAACTGATTGTAATCCATGATGAAACACTAGACCGCACCACTAATGGAACAGGTCTTGTTAAGGACAAAACCTGGAGCGAATTGAGCAAATTGAGTGCGGGTCTTTGGTTCGACAAAAAATTCGAATCGGAGCGCATTCCGTTGTTATCCGAAGTGCTCGAACTTGTCGATGGAAAACTGGTTTTGAATATCGAAATCAAAAATTCACCTGTAGCCTACGAAGGCATTGAAGACGACCTGCTCAAAATGCTTGAAGGATACAAGTATCCCGACAAAATAATCATTAGTTCTTTCGACCATGCTGTAATCAAACGTATCAGCTCCAAAACAGACAAATACAAACTGGCTTTTTTAGGTGACGCGCTTGTTTACGATATCGGGGGCTACGCAAATAAAGTTGGAGCGACAGCCTGGCATCCATTTCATGGCGAATTGCGCAGCGACAATGTCGAGCAAGCGCATAACAACAATTTGATGGTCAACGTCTGGACAGTAAATGAAAGCAAAGACTGGAATCGTATGAAATCGTTAAAAGTCGACGGCATCGTAACCGATGATCCGGCTGGTCTGATTGATTACTTGAAAACGATGTAGCCCGACAAATTCAACCTAATTTCAAAACCATATCCGTTAACGGATATGGTTTTTGTTAGACACTTCTTGTGGCACCAAATCTTTGCGGCGACTGATTAAAGCCGAATCGTCAGAAAAAATTGTCGTCCACTGGTCGGGATGATTGCGCGCATACGTTGCTAACTGCGTGTGCTGGGGCAAAAAGATCCAGGCAATTTTATACTGGTCCAAAAGCTTGTCCCATCCGGTTTGACAATTAGCCATAGTCAAAAAATCAAATACTATTTTGTCTGAATAAATGTCGAAACGAGTATCGATAAAAACCCGAGAATCTCTAGCCAGGTAGTAAATCATCATGTCGCCAAACTGAGGATCGTTTAAGCCCTGTCCACTAATTTTTTCAAATTCTAAGGCATCACTATGCGCGTGTTCTAAATATCTAATAGCTTCATATGGCGGAGGAAAACCAAAACTTCCCTGAGGTAAGCGCAACTTGAATAATCCAGATTCCCAAAAGGCACCAAAAGCAACTAATCCGAAAACAAGACTTATCATCAATGGCAACAAACTTTTGGATCGTTTTTCTTCAAGCGCAGCTATTACATCCTCTTTTTTACTAGAAAATACAATCGACAAAATCAATGTCAATTCAAAAACGCCCAGAATACATGCAAACGGAATCAGCCGCCTCGCCCCAATTCCCATTACAAAAATCATTACTACGACTACACAAGAAAATAAAAGAATTGGAAATGGCTTTTTTCGATTTAGCTTAACCAGAGAAAAAATTAAAACGCCAAGCATCACGATGGCGAAAGCGAAATACAAAAAATATGTATGACTGAAAAGTTCAAAAAACGAGAGTGGCTGTAGCTCTTCAACTCGAGAGCCAACAGGAGAAGTGAACAATTTGAATAGATACACCCACAACTCAAATCCCCAGGGATTCACAAGTGTGCTAAAAGTGCCAAGCCCAAACATCATCCAGACATTTCGTCTCGATTCAGAGTATGACACAATGAAGCTTTGAGTGAGTGCGAACAAAAATAGAACGATTAATCCCAGAACAAAACCACAATGCAGATTGCACCACAGAATCATCAATGCACATATTTGAACAACCGACCAAACTGTGACGCGGTGAGTCGAATCAGCCAGAACAGCTAGTCTTATTCGACTCAAGATGAGCAATTCAAGAGAAAACATGAAAGCAGAAAATAATTCGGGGCGCAGATAATAGTGAAAACTAGACGCTTGCGCTGCTGCAAGAATTAAAATGGGAACCGACAAAAAACGCTTGGGTGCTAGCAAAAACAAAAGAAGAGGAAAAGCAAGAAACGCCCCTGCGCATAAAAGTGAGCCCAGAACCATCGGCATTTTGAGCGCGTTGTCACCGTCTAGCGGACGTTGCCATATTTGACTTCGAGCTTCAGGAGACATTGCGGAAATTTGCTCATAGGGTATTTTCTCAGACATCGGCATGCGAAATAAATGGTTCATCGAATAGGCACTTGAAAAAACGACTTCTGAAAGCCACTGATAATACACATGTGGCTTGCCATCTGTTCTTTGAGCATTTGCCGAGAATGGATCTTTTTTTGGAATTGCCTTTTCTTTGTTTATTACATGTCCCATCTCGAGCACCCAACAAGTGTCTGGGTCTTGAAGGCAAGTGACGCCAAAGCTGATGCCAGCTAAGAAAGAACAAACCAGAAAAACGAAAAGCAGCACCGGAAGTGCTGCTTTTCTGAATTTCGAATTTGACACAGCGGTCACTTAGTATTTGACCGAACAGCCATAAGGCTTGGTTTCAGACTCTGTAACCGGCTTGCCGCCCAGTGTTTCATCAAGTGCTTGCTTGACATAATTTTTGGCAGATGCAATTTCGCTCTGTTCCGTTCCGCGTTTATCGTCGATTGCACCTTGATAAACAATCTTGCCGTCTTTACCGATTACAAACATATGAGGAGTTGTTTTGGCACCATACAAGCGACCAACATTTCCATCGGTATCGACAAGAACGGCTGCTGGAGAAGATTTCTTATCTTCGAATGCTTGAACAAATTCAGCATTGGTGGCATGACCTTGTTTGCCCGGAGCGCTTGAATTGATACAAACCCAAAGCACGCCTTTCTTTTCGTAAGCCTCTTGCAACTTTTGCATATTGCCAGACTCATAGTGTTTTTTGACAAACGGGCAACCAAAATTGAACCACTCAAGAACTATAATCTTGCCAAGATGGTCTTTGAGTTTCCACATCTTTCCTTTGATGTCTTTGATTGCAAAGTCAGGCGCTTTCTGTCCAACATCTACATGTGAAATTTCGGCTGCAAAACTAGCATCGCGATCTTGCCAAAAGAAGTTGGGTACACATAATGCGGCAGTCAAAAGTGCCAGTGCGACTAACTTCTGATTGATTTTGGTTACCGGGTTCATGTTCTTGCCTTTACTAATAGATGTGACATTCTACACCCACACATATATATAGGAATCAAAATCTAACTTTCGCCCGATTTTATCGGAAATCCACTTTACATCCAACTTCAAAAACCATATCCGTTAACGGTTATGGTTTCAAAATCCGAATTATGAATGTGCAAGACCCAAATTTTTGGCAGTTTTGTCGATTTTTCATAACGATGTGAAAATATTTTGCCAAAGCAGGGCAAATGATTATTAGCAAGTCGCACGCAGGTGCTACGATTGTGACTTGCCACATGTGCGGGCTATTAGCTCAGGTGGTTAGAGCGCACCCCTGATAAGGGTGAGGTCCGTGGTTCGAGTCCACGATAGCCCAGTTTCTATTTAGTACATCCGTTAACGGTAATGGTTTTTCGGTTGGATCTATAATAAGAACTGTGGGGGATTGGCTCAGTTGGTAGAGCGTCTCGTTTGCACCGAGAAGGTCAGCGGTTCGAATCCGCTATCCTCCAAATTTTTAGAACAGAAAATACAATCATCCTTTCCATAGTCCTTTAGGAGGATATGGAAGAAAACGATATTTGAGAATCTTGTTTCAGCAGGAGAACAAATATCGTGGAAGAATGGGAAAAATTCAGACTTAGATTTTCGAAAGCCGTAAGAGACAGACGAAACGCACTTGGACTTTCACAGGGAGCACTTGCAAAATCGTCTGGATTCAGTCGCTCTTATATCGCAGATGTTGAGCGCGGGGCACGAAGCATAACGTTGAAAAACGCTTGGCGACTTGCATATTGTTTACAGATTGAACTGGCCGACCTTTTGCCAACTTCTGAATTAACTTCAGTAGCAGCCCAGTCAGCTTAGTTAAAATTTTGTCAGCAGCGCAGGTCTTCCTGATGAGACTTCTTTCCGGCAAGGTATATTAGTAATGGCACCAAGGAGTCCATTTTACGGTCGCAACCATTACGGTCTGCATGCCTTCGCAAGCAAAGAATTCAAAGAAGAAATCAACTCGCCAAGAGTTAAGCAGCGAGCAACTTCGTAAAGTAATCGAAGCATCTCCAAACGGCATCATCATGGTCAATGACCGTGGTGAAATCGTGCTTGTAAATCTGCAAATCGAAAAATTATTCGGTTACACCCGCGAAAATCTCGTGGGCAAAACCATTGAAATATTGGTGCCTGATTCAGCCAAGGCGATACATCCAAAACAACGCGAAAGCTTTTTTACAAACCCCAGCACAAGAAGTATGGGTGCTGGTAGAGATTTATTCGGCTTAAAATCGGATGGTTCTTTAATTCCAATTGAAATTGGACTTAATCCACTTGACATGCAGGGCGGAAAATTCGTGCTTGCTTCAATAGTCGATATTACTGAGCGAAGAAAGTCAGAACAGGCGCTAATTCAAGCAAAAGAAGAATTAGAAACCAGAGTGAGCGAGCGCACAAAAGAGCTTAAAAAGGCAAAGGATCAGGCACAGGAAGCCTCGCGACTCAAATCTGAATTTTTAGCCAATATGAGCCATGAAATAAGAACACCCATGAATGCTGTAATAGGAATGTGCAATATCCTTTCAAAAACACATCTTGATTCGCGCCAACAACAATACACAGACAATATTCGCGACGGCGCCAACACTTTGTTGACCATCATCAATGACGTACTCGACTTCAGCAAAATAGAAGCGGGGCATATGGAAATCGAAGCAATCGATTTTGATGTGGTGCGATTGGTCGAAAGTACTTGCGAAATGCTTGCAGCAGCAGCACGGCACAAAAAACTTTCGGTACTTGCAGAAATTGACGAAGACATTCCATCTCAGCTAAGAGGGGACCCCGAGCGCCTCAGGCAAATATTAATCAACTTACTTTCAAACGCAATTAAGTTTTCCACTCATGGCAATATCGTTGTAAAAACCAGACTAGAAAAGGTTCAAGGCTCAAATGCACTGGTCTTTTTCTCTGTTAAAGATGAAGGTATTGGAATAAGCAAAGAGCAATTAGATCGGCTATTCAAACCATTCGAACAGGCAGACGGTTCTATTAGTCGGCGCTTTGGCGGAACAGGATTGGGTCTTAGCATTTGCAAACGCCTGGTCCAATTGATGAACGGAAACATAGGCGTAAACAGCACTTCACAAAAAGGCTCAGAGTTTTGGATTCAAGTTCCATTTGAAATTCGATCGGCAAGCAATAAACCATTTCTTCCAGACAGCTTAAGATCGGCTCGGGTACTGATTGTTGAAGACGATCCTTATGCATCGCAAATTCTAAGCAAATATATTTCTTCCTGGGGGATTCAAAATTCTTGCGCACACACAGCCAAAGATGCTGTAACAGCCATGAGGCAAGCTTATGTAGAAGAGAAAAAATTCGACATTGTAGTTGTCGATTACATGCTTCCCGACAAAAATGGTATAGAACTTGCGCATCAAATTTTTAACGACCCTGCAATTAAAGATGCCAATCTTATTTTGTTGACAGCCTTTGACACCCCAGGCTTGGGCAAGCAAGCTATTGCAAATGGTTTCAAAGCTTATTTGACTAAACCAGTCAGACGCTCGAGCTTGCTCGATGCACTGAGCGCTAGCTGGGGCTTCGAGCACCCTATAATCTCGCCCCAATCAATAGATGGTGCTGCGGAAGCTCAGTCTAGATTGCCTGACAGAACAGAATTGATCCTGGTAGTCGAAGATTATCCGATTAACCAACAAGTGGCTGAGTTATACCTTGAACAACTTGGATTCAAGTGCCACATCGCAAATAATGGAATCGAAGCAGTGCATGCAATTAAAAACTACAATTACGCCCTGGTCTTGATGGACTGTCAGATGCCAGACATGGACGGCTATGTCGCATCGACAAAAATCAGAGAGCAAGAGGAAAAAGCAAATTTGAAAAAACGAATTCCAATTATTGCTCTTACTGCCCACGCGATGGGCGGCGATCGCGAAAAGTGCTTGAACGCCGGAATGGACGATTATCTAGTTAAACCAATTGAGCTTGAGCACTTGCAAACTATGTTGCAAAAGTGGCTGCCAGAAACAATTCCTTTATATATAGATGTGGTTCGCATAAATTCCAAATATGGCAAGGCCGCCCAAACCTTGCTGGAGCGCTATTTGAAAGATGCCCCTCCAGTGCTCAAAGAAATTCTTGACAGTTTTCAAGTTGACGATCGCTTGACTTTTCAACGATCTCTGCACGGATTAAAAGGCATAAGCACTACAGTTTGCGCCAAAGTCCTCGTTGACCGGTGCGTACAAATTGAAAATGCTTCCTACGATCAAAAATGGAACGAAGTGCGTGAGCAGGTTCGTAAGCTAGAGACAGAAATGGCAGAAACACTGGCTTTTATCGATTCCAAAAACCTAAACCGTTAACGGTTTAGGTTCTCCATATAGAGAGGAATATAAATAGGAATAAGACTTTCATTGTCAAGATAATACCCAAAACGCACAGCCCGTGCCGAATAAAGATATTGATTACAAGAGAGTTACATATCGGATACAAATAGGTGAAACATGGAGTGGTATCTGATACTATTGTATTTCTGGTGATGCAACACATCTGATTGATGTATGTTTCACCACCGACTGCAAAAGCGGTCGGAAAAAAATTGTGTACCCTGAAAACTGCATATTGAGAATCCGTATCCACATTTATACCAATGTTTTGGATTGATACAAATTCAATCCGCTTATCCAGATGCACTAAGAGAACTGTCCTGGTTCGAAGTGACATCCTGGATTTTGGTTAAGCTATTAAGAGCGCACGATGGATACCTAGGCGCAAGCAGCCGAAGAAGGACGCAGCAAACAGCGAAATGCCACGAGTAGTCGTTGCAGACTAAGATCCGTGGGAATCCGAATGGGGCAACCCCGTTGAGTTAATGTCAACGATGCAACACTGAATCCATAGGTGTTAGCAAGGTAAGTCAGGGAACTGAAACATCTTAGTACCTGGAAGAAAAGAAAACAAAACAGTGATTCCGTTAGTAGCGGCGAGTGAAAGCGGAACAGCCCAAACCATTAAGACGCAAGTCTTAGTGGGGTTGAGGGACTCTATCACGAGATGGGAAGTGCGTAGTTGAAACTGTCTGGAAAGCAGTACCATAGACGGTGAAAGTCCGGTAAACGAAACGTTCTGAACCTCAAGAGTATCCCAAGTAATACGGGACACGTGAAATCCTGTATGAATCCGCCGGGACCATCCGGTAAGGCTAAATACTGACTTGCGACCGATAGTGAACAAGTACCGCGAGGGAAAGGTGAAAAGAACCCCGGGCAGGGGAGTGAAATAGAATATGAAATCGTGTGCTTACAAGCAATCGAAGCACTATTAATAGTGTGACGGTGTGCCTGTTGAAGAATGAGCCGGCGAGTTGCCGTGTGCAGTTTGGTTAAGAGGTTAATACTCGAAGCCCAAGGGAAACCGAGTCTGATAAGGGCGTTATTGATTGCATGCGGTAGACCCGAACCCGGGTGATCTAGGCATGGCCAGGTTGAAGCGCATGTAACAGTGCGTAGAGGACCGAACCGACCGATGTTGAAAAATCGGCGGATGAGCTGTGTTTAGGGGTGAAATGCCAATCGAACCCGGAGCTAGCTGGTTCTCCCCGAAATGCGTTTAGGCACAGCGTCGGATGTATCCTGTGGGGGGTAGAGCACTAGTTCGGTGCGGGCGGAGAAAATCCGTACCAAATCGAAATAAACTCCGAATACCCATAGTGTAATTGTCCGGCAGTGAGACAGTGAGAGATAAGTTCCATTGTCAAGAGGGAAACAGCCCAGACCGCCAACTAAGGACCCAAAATGTATGCTAAGTGATTAAGGAGGTGGAGTTGCATAGACAACCAGGATGTTGGCTTAGAAGCAGCCACCATTAAAAGAAAGCGTAATAGCTCACTGGTCAAGCGACTTTGCGCCGAAAACGTAAGGGGCTAAGCATACTTCCGAAATTGCGGGAGAGTATTTATACTCTCGGTAGGGGAGCGTTGTGTAGTAGGCAGAAGCGAGAGCGTAAGCACTCGTGGACGAATCACAAGTGAGAATGTCGGCTTAAGTAGCGAAAACATTGGTGAGAATCCAATGCACCGAAAGACTAAGGGTTCCTGCACAAGGCTCGTCCATGCAGGGTTAGGCGGGAGCTAAGGCGAGGCCGAAAGGCGTAGTCGATGCACAGCAGGTTAATATTCCTGTCCCACCTGTTAATCGTTAGGAGCTAAGTCGGGACACAGGAGGCTATGCGAAGGGGACGCTATTGGATGTCCCTCCAAATACGTAGCTAGTCGGGGTAGGCAAATCCGCTCCGGCGTTTTTAACGTAAGGTAAAGTAAGAAAGGTTCCACGGAACCAATTTCGTAGACGCCACGCTGTCAAGAAAAGCGGCGAAAGCCAGATTAACGGGTGCTCGTACCCGAAACCGACACAGGTAGTCAGGTAGAGAATACCAAGGTGCGCGAGATAACTCTCTCTAAGGAACTCGGCAAATTGACCTCGTAACTTTGGAAGAAGAGGTGCCATGATAGGGTGTAGCAATTTACTTGCGAAGCCTGAGATGGTTGCAAAATCCAGGCCCAGGCGACTGTTTAACAAAAACACAGGTCTCTGCAAACCCGTAAGGGGAAGTATAGGGGCTGACGCCTGCCCAGTGCTGGAAGGTTAAGTGGAGTGGTTAGCGCAAGCGAAGCTACAAAACAAAGCCCCAGTGAACGGCGGCCGTAACTATAACGGTCCTAAGGTAGCGAAATTCCTTGTCGGGTAAGTTCCGACCCGCACGAAAGGCGTAACGATCTGGGCGCTGTCTCGGAGAGAGGCTCGGCGAAATAGGAGTGACTGTGAAGATACGGTCTAGGCATGCCAGGACAGAGAGACCCTATTGAGCTTCACTGTAGGCTGAAATTGTCCGCGGGTTATATTTGCGCAGGATAGGTGGGAGACTTTGATACGAGGATCTTGGTTCTCGTGGAGTCGACGTTGAGATACCACTCTAATGTAGCTAGCGTACTAACCTCGTTCCATGAATCTGGGCGGGGAACAGTTTCAGTTGGGCAGTTTGACTGGGGCGGTCGCCTCCTAAACAGTAACGGAGGCGCTCAAAGGTTCCCTCAGGCTGGTCGGAAATCAGCCATCGAGTGCAAAGGCATAAGGGAGCTTGACTGCAAGAGAGACATCTCGCGCAGATACGAAAGTAGGACTTAGTGATCCCACGGTTCCTCATGGAAGGGCCGTTGCTCAACGGATAAAAGTTACCATAGGGATAACAGGCTGATCTCTCCCAAGAGTCCACATCGACGGGGAGGTTTGGCACCTCGATGTCGGCTCATCGCATCCTGGGGCGGTAGTACGTCCCAAGGGTTGGGCTGTTCGCCCATTAAAGCGGTACGTGAGCTGGGTTCAGAACGTCGTGAGACAGTTCGGTCCATATCCGGCATGTCCGTAGGATTCTTGAGCGGAGCCGTCCTTAGTACGAGAGGACCGGGACGGACGAACCTCCAGTATACCTGTTATCGCGCCAGCGGTAGACGCAGGGTAGCTGTGTTTGGAGTGGATAAGTGCTGAAAGCATATAAGTACGAAGCCCACCGCAAGATGAGGAATCCCATAGAGTAATCTAGTAAGGACCCAGGAAGAACACCTGGTTGATAGGATGCAGGTTGAAGTGCCCCGCAAGGTAAGCACGTAGCTGAGCATTACTAATAGTCCGAGGGTTTAACCAATAAAACAGATTTATTTGGTATTTAAGTGGATAACCCGAAATTCAATTCGAAATTTCAATTCTCAATGTGCAGTTTTCAGGGCACGCAGAGTGATTCTTCACGAATCACACGCGCGAGCGACCTGACACCTTTCTTGGTGCCAAAGCGTCTGGAACACACCCGTTCCCATTCCGAACACGAAGGTAAAGACGGACAGCAGCGACAATACTTGGTGGGAGACTGCCTGGAAAGATAGCCCGGTGCCAGGATTTATAAAAACCCTCTGTTAATAGCGGAGGGTTTTTTATTGCTCTTTTTCAGATGAATGCTTGAACTTGCTTCTTGGACTAGTGGACCTTACGGCGTTTCGCCTATGCCAAGAAATTGTTGAGTCACAACTCTACCGCCGGTCATATTTGTAATCAACGATCCTATAGTGTAAATGGGTCCCCAAGGGATTCCCCACCATCCAAAAATGAATGAAATAAGTGAAAAAACAAGTCCTTTAAAAAATGCAGATTCGCCGGCACGAATGAAATAGATGTCGCTGGATCGCTTGAAAGTCATTATCAATACAGAGATTGTGTAATCAAAAACAACAAGCTTTGCACCTTGCTCAAGTTGATGATTCATTTCTTCTTGGGATAAACCTTCCACTCCATGTATTTTCATCACCACCTCACAACTGAAGCAACTTTTGCCAGCTTAACATCATCACAAATTTTCGCTCATTAAAATTGAAAATGTTAAATTGGACATATCAAAACGTGGCTTAAATAGCACAAAATAATAGCAACCCTTCAAGAGCAATCAAAGATGCAAATCAAATCAGTTGAATCCTTCAGAAAAGCTTCTGCGAAAAAATTGAAAATTTATGGTGCCCTGTTCGTTGCGGTTGTTATCGGATTTGCAATTTTCAACTACCGGTATGCATACAACTGTTACTCGGGTCCATTTCAATTAAACGCAGAGGACCTGAGACCGCTTAAGAAGGCGAGCCACTCTTGGAAATATTTTGTGACTCTTACGGGCTCACAACCGGCTGTCTTGACACCATATACGATGAATAGTATTCGCAAGAATAAATACACAGGCAAAGTAAAATCGGTAACAGTGACAGATTACTTTCTCTTGCTTCCGCTGCCAGACAACGCGCTTATGCTAGTCAAATCTCCATACGAAAAAACTTCTACATCTTACACTGGCAAACTAGTCGATATGGATGAAGAAATCAAAAACAATTTGACCAAAGAACTGGAAGGAGTTAGACCAGGCATAAGCAAATATATATTGCCTGTGATGCTCGAAGAAACAGGATCTTTCAAAGGCGCCCTCTATCTTCTATTCATCGTAATAGCCCTTTTCCTCGGTTTTGCATTTTTAGTTTTTTGGAAATCTGCCACTCTCTCCAAGGAAGTAACAAACAGTATTCTTGCAAAAGAACTTGCAGCAGAAGGCAACCCTAGAGATTTGATTCTGCAAATTGATCAAGAGCTTTTGGCTTCCGGGATACAAGAAACCGATGCGGGCACCGTCGCAGTACTCAAAGATCGCATTTTGTATGAAAAAGACTATGATCTTGCGACTATTAAATACTCAGACCTTGTGTGGGTTTATGGATTCGAGACTTCAAAATATAAAGCACTTATTTTATGCACTAAAGACAAGAAGAAAATCACCCTTAAAGACAAGAACGTCAATAATATAAATCTTGCAGTACACGCAATTTCCTCGAAAGCCCCATGGATCCTTAGTGGATACTCGGGCAAAATGGATCTTTCCTGGCAGGCGAAACCAAATGACTTGATTCAAGAAGTTGAATCAAAAGAAAAAGAATTCAAACGTTCCTGACCATTCTCAAATGAAAAGCGGAACCCCCGAGAGTTCCGCCTTCTGGTTAGTGGGAGGAGCGAACAAAGTTCGAGGCGTCAATGACGCCAAATTCTAGATACCGAGTGAATTTATTCTTTCAAGTCTTTTATTCAAGTAAGCAACTTTTGACTTAGCCCGTGCGTAGGCACGAGGCGAAAGTGTTCCCTGATTCATACGATAGTTTTGATCATATATTTCTCGAACTATACGAAGACGTTCATCATCGATGCGAGCTTTATATGAGGGACTACAAGTAACTACCGAAGCTGTAGCTGCGGGTGTTGCAGCAGGTGGAGGCGTAACCGGGGTAGCAGCAGCCTGTGCGGCTGCGGCAGCATCAGCAGCTTGCTGATTTATAAGATTCTGCATCGCCACGATGTTCAAATATTTTTCCATAGAATTGGCTTCGGCTGGTGCGTATGAAGTTGCAGCCATGGTAAAAGACATGATACCAAGTGTGGTGATTGACTTAAGATTCATTTTTTGGTCCTCCCGCGAATCCCTTTTTCGCTTTCCATGTTTTCTTAGACGCATAGAGTGGACGAAATATCCCGACAATATATTAGAGATTTCTAATCCGAATGCTTAATTGCAGCTAAATACAGGTACGACAAATACAATCGTTTAAGTTTTAAACTAGTTGGAGTCGTGTTGTATTAAATCAACCCCTGCAGATTTAGCTTCGACAACCAGATTAGTCACGAGATCTTGCACTGTGATCTTGCGTGCCAATTTTCCTGATTGACCACACCACAAGTTGGTATATTCAATTTCGCCTTTTTGATTAGCTATCTTGCGAAAAGGCTTAGTGACCGAATTATGATATGGAAATGGAAGTAAATCAGAATTTTCATTATCCCGCATAAACTGATTTGCCAATCCCCGTGCAGCGCCGCCAGAGAATGCTCGAGTTATCTTTGTCGAATCGGAATCATCAGAACAAATCGCATTCTTATAATTAACATGAATCGCACATTCGTCGACAGTCAAAAAGGCTGTTCCCATTTGCACAGCTGATGCGCCAAGTTTCAACGCCTCGGCTATGCCACGCCCATTCATTATGCCACCAGCTGCAACAACTGGAATCGAAACACGCTTCACCACTTGTGGTATCAAATCAACAATAGGAGTCATGGACTTTCTATAGTCATCCATAAAAGTCCCGCGATGCCCACCCGCTTCAGCACCTTGCGCACAAATGGCATGAACTCCAGTTTTTTCCAACGCAAAAGCTTCTTCAATATTAGTTGCTGTTCCAATTAATATGGTTCCATTCTTTTTAAATGTATCAATCCATTGTGGCGCAAGGATACCCAGGGTAAAAGAAAAAACTGGAACTTTTGCATCGAGTATCACTTTTAATTGTTCTTCTGCATCTATTAGATTTAGAACTTCATCAATAGTTGGTGGCGCGACTTCGAACTTTTCATAATACGGCTCTAGATGCTTTATCGCCTGCTCAATCGATTCTCTTGATGGAGATTCAAGATCATTCAAAGCAAATAAATTTATAGCAAAAGGTTTTTGTGTAAGCGAACGAATTTTCTCTATTGCAGAATGGATATCTGATGGCGTCAAATATTGTGCACCAAGCGAGCCAAGAACTCCAGAATTGCTGCACGCTGCAACCAACGCAGGGCTGTCAGAGCCAGCCATCGGAGCCTGAATAATCGGATAATCAACTCCAAGCATCTTTTTAAAACTCAAGACGGGCACTCCAAAACACGAGTTGCACGTATTTTAGTAGCCTCGATCAAACGTGCATTTGGCTGGTCTGTAGATTCTACCTTTGATTTTGCTGCTTGTTCTGATTTGCCACCATCCATATGCCGCTGTATCAAACGGGGCAAAATAACTTCCATCGGACAATCGATAAACCATGATTGACTCAAATACTTTGTAATCTCGCTCCATGGCGACTGGTCAAGAAGCAAATAGTTTCCTTCCACTATAACCAGCTTGTGCTGCGGCTTCACTTCAATATCGTCTGGAATCGATGCTTCAATTGAACGATCGAATCTTGGACAAAACACTGATTCGTTTTTGGTTTTGCAAATCTCGTCTAGCAATTTTACAAAGCTCTTCGAGTCGAAAGTATCAGGAATGCCCTTAAGCGGAAGCAATTTTATTTGAGCCAAGTATTCATTTGAAAAGTGAAAGCCATCCATTGGCACAACAATTGCAACTTCGCTATCATTTCGCTTGTTCATTTCACTACAAAGTTTAGACGCCAGTGTGCTTTTGCCAGCGCCAGGCGCACCCACGATTCCCAAAACAAACCGCTCGCCGGCTTCAACGGTATTCAATATTTGATAAAGGTCATCGCCTAATTTGGACATCCGAATTAACCATCAACGATAAGACGACGCGCTCCTAAAAGCTTGCCGGGAATTGTACTCCTAAATTCATATTCCAACACAGTTAATTCGATTACTGGGGGCACCCCTGTTAAAATCGGAATATCGTTGTCAGGGAATTCACTACTCAATGAAGCTCAAGCTTGCATTGGCGCTGTTATTTTTGGCTCAACCAGCATTTGCGCAGGATAGCCAATTAGACCTCGATACGTCCAAATTTCCAGAGTGGATGATAGCCCCCGCCAAATATAAAGCAGACCAGATGGTTTATGCCGACTGGGAAAAGGTCCAATCTCAGGGCGCTAAAGCCTTTGAAGCGTTCGAATACGGCAAGGCAGAAACACTGCTCAAACAAGCCGTAGTAATGGCACAGGACATCGGACCAGGCGACATTCGCATAGCCAAGAGCCCTGGAGACCTGGGTCGCTTACTTGAAGTCAGGGGGCGCTTCGAAGAGGCAGAGCCATTGCTCGAGCAAGAGCTATACTTGAAAGAACGGGCGATTGGACGAGACTATCCTAAGCTCATTCCAAACATGGAAGACTTGATTCGCTTCTACTTAATAAATGGAACCCGCGACAAAGCCGGTCCTTTGACCGAAGACTTAATCAATTTCGTACAAGGCAAATTCCGCGAACAAGCAGATAAAGCTGAAGCCGAGACTAAATTGAAAAAAGGCTCGCCGCTCATAGGATGGGCTGGCACAGCTCAAATCGAAATGCGAGGACCGCTTCTTGACTGGTCGATTACTTGTGACAAGTTGGGCGACACTTACAGATATCTCGGCAAGCACGATATGGCAGAGAAGCTTTATAAAACGGCACTCGACGTCAAAGCGACAGTGCTAGGAAAAAGACACCTTTCGCTAGCAAATAGCTATGACAATCTTGGACGAGTTTGCATGAGCAAAGGCGAAAAAAAAGATGCCGAATCGTATTTTCTAGAATCGCTTTCAATTTCTCAAGAAGTACTTGAGAAGAATGATCCAGCCCTTTATGGTCGAATGGACCGACTGGCAAAGTGTTATATCGAACAAAAAAAATTCGCCCAGGCAGAAGCCGTGTACAAACAGGCAATCGCGACTTTTGGTGGCAACAAAGAATATTTGCAACGCGCTCTTTTTGGCTTAGGCTGCATGTATTCTGATCAAAAAAGATTCGGCGCTGCTTCTTCAGCTCTTGGTCGGGCTTTGTCGTTAGCACGAGAAACAAACGGCAGCTGCTCTATTCAACTGGTGCCATATTTACGAAGATACGCTTATGTAGCGTATTACAGTGGCGGCAAAGGCAGAATGCAGTCTCTGCACGCACAAGCCAACTATATTTCGCCCGAAGTAAAACCCCTTCAAGCAAACGCATCAATGGGCAAGTTTAAAGTGAAATAGCTTACTAAAAAAAGATGCTTTCGCTATTACTCATCTTTATTGCGTTAGTCGCTGTTACAGTAACAGTCTCAATTTACAAGGACACTCAAAGCAAAAAACCTGCTTCGAGCAGAGCAAATTTCACTTGGTCTTATGTCTTCATTGCAAGTGTATTCTTTTTTGTCTGTCGCGCTTTAACAATAGCAATCCCACTTCTCGTTCTGAGCCTCTGGATGGCTATTCGAGCAAACCGTCTCAATATTGCTGGAATCAAATTTTGGCTTAAAACTCTGCCTTATACAGCTTTTCAGAATCACCCAAAAGTGATCGAAATTTGCGACGAGGCTCTGCTTGGCGATACACGAGCACCTAACTTATACGCTATTGGTTATCGCTCTGCTTTAGAATTGCATGAATATGAAAAATGCCTTGAATACTGCAACAGGCTTATACTTTTACTGCAAGAAGAACCAGATGCGTATCTACTAAGAAGCAAGGCGCATGCCAATTTGAAAAACTTCGAACAGTCACTTAGCGACCTGAACAAGGCGATATCCCTAGATCCAATCAGTGCCGATGTTTACAAATTCGAGCGAGCACGTTCAAAATATTTTCTGAAAGATTTTGATAGTGCCTTTCAAGACATAAATGACTTCAGTTCATCATCCTATTGTGATAGCTCGAACAGATATTTAGCCGACGCATTAAAAGCGCAATGTCTTTTCAAACTAAATAAACAGCAAGAAGCGCTGAGTCTAATCGAAAACGCAATTGCTCTGGGCACGAGAACGCCGATCGATACTTACTACCACTTTATTGCCATACAAGCTGAAATCTTGGTTTTCACCGGAGAATGGAATCGGTTAATCGAAGTTGCTTCCAAGACTTTAGAGCAGTGCTCGCTAGATAATCTGCTGATTTACAGAGCGCTCGCATACGCCGCCACAAATAATTTCGAGCTGGCAGAAAGAGATTTAATTACTCAAGAAAATTTGCCCGACCCATCTGCTGATTGGAAGCCTGTTGCCTTGGCTGTGAAAGCTTATATTGCAGTAAAAACAAACAAATTAGACGACGCCATCGAGCAATCGAAACAAGCAGTCGAATTAAACGACAGCCTCGAACTTCCACGCTTAGTACAAGCATACAGCTTGATAGAAAACGAAAAATTTGACCAAGCTCAAGAAGCGATAAATCAAATGCTCAAAGACTTTCCTAAACTTGGAGACGTATATCAGCTTCAAAGCCTGATCAACGAAAATTCGGGCGAAGAAAAAAGAAAATTAGATAATATGAAATTAGCTCTGACTTTCGGTCATTCAGAGCTGTTTCTTTAAAATTTAAAACGCTGATTCAGCAAGCCTTTCCAGCCCTACCCTTAATGGCATTTTGATACCAGATACGGTATAATATTATCAAGTTTTAAAATCGCATAAAAGCGCAAGGAGGACTATGATTCACATCTTCCCCATTGAGCTTCGCTTTCTCACATCGTCATCGTGCTGCCTTTTGGCAGGTCGCAGCGATGGAGACATCGGAGCATATGATTTTGTTTTTCACACCGTAATAGACAATCTAGCCATCATGAGTAGAGCAAGTCAGGAATATATTTTTCTGACCAGACGAGACAAATCAGCCGAAATACTGGAAAAAAGCATATTTGCATTGTGGAGGTTCAACCATCCCACAAAAGAAAAACCCAGCTTGACCCAAATCAAATCAATAATGTGGCGCGGCAAAGCAGAGAAAGCAAATCGCTGGGCAATCGCATTGCAATCAGTCGAAGCACACGAACAATTCGAGGTCATCCTTCCGGAAAAGGGATCGATTATGTGGGATATCTCCATGCTCGAAGATAAATTCAAACTTGAAAAGGAGGCAAGAGAATGTCTTGCAGACTCAATATTGCAATTCAATTCCGCTCAGATTTACAGCGGCCTGCCTTCACCATTTGTACTGAGACTCTAGAGGTGATTCAACATGGTTAATCAAGACGACGGTCCCGATAGCAATTTAGAGGCACTTGCTAAAGCACTGGGCGATTGTTATGTAGGCGGGCTTACTGATCCCCTACTGAGCAAAGAAAAGCGATTGGAAACGCTTTTAAAACTACCTGGTTCATGGTGCGCGAGCTGGACGCTTGTCAATCGGCATGCAAAATGCGTGGTGGTAGACGGCGAAACAGAAGATGGAATGGTAAATATTCGCGATCCTGAAAAAGGCTATCCCTACATGATGGACAAAGAGGAATTCTGCAAGCACTGGAATGGACGTATCGCCAAACAAATCACTTCTTAAATACTATTGCCGGGCAGGTTGTCAAAATGAAACAATAGGCCTGCCCCGAGCAGGAATAAGCAATGCCCGTAAAAAGCCCCACAAACGAGCTCAAACTTACACGCGTCTATAACCATCCGGTCAAAGATGTCTGGTCCGCCTGGACAGACCCCGACAAAGCGGCGTATTGGTGGGGACCGCGCGGGTTCAGTATAGAGACTCACAGTAAAGAGCTCAAACCCGATGGACACTGGCATTACACAATGTTTGGACCTAACAAGGTCGAATACATAAACAAGACTCACTATTTAGAAGTCGAAGAGTTTAAAAAACTAGTTTACGACCATGGTGGCAACGACGAGCAGAAGCCACTCTTTCGAGTAACAGTGCTCTTTTCTGAACACGATGGCAAAACGACCATGGATATGACCATGACTTTGCCCACCCCAGAAGCGGCTGAACAAACTCGCAAATTC
The DNA here is from genome assembly GCA_964572515.1 of uncultured Candidatus Obscuribacterales bacterium. GTDB lineage: Bacteria > Cyanobacteriota > Vampirovibrionia > Obscuribacterales > Obscuribacteraceae > Aved-18. The sequence continues at coordinate 51,987 of CAZNEW010000006.1, forward strand.
GTCAAAGAAGCCGGCGGCGACTCCACTTGGGACAGACTTGCAGAGTATCTTGAAAAGAAAGCCAGCGACCGAGATTTATTCGTTCTCAATCGCTCATTCGATGTTTCAATCGAAAAAATGTTTGAAATGTGGACCGAGCCAAAACATCTTGCAAACTGGCTTGCACCAAAAGGATTCGAAATGGAATTCTTCCGTTGTGATATCAAACCTGGTGGCAGCAGTTTTTCATGCATGAGCGGTCCTGGCGGCAAAAAAATGTACGGACGCTCCGACTATCTCAAAGTAGAAAAGCCCAACTTGATTCAGTACACACAACAATTTTGCGACGAAAACGAAAAAGTAACGCGTCATCCCATGGCACCAACATGGCCAGAAACGATGCTCACAATCGTAGAACTAACTAAAGAAGATGCTCAGCAAACGCGCCTGACCATTACCTGGGAATGCCACGGCAACACGAGCGTGCCTGAACTAGCAACATTCATACAAGCACGCAACGGCATGCACCAAGGCTGGACAGGCTCACTCGACAAACTCGAAGAGTATCTAGCTCAGCAATAATTTCAGCCAAGTCTCAACGATACTGATTAATCATTTCCTCGAAGCCGCTTTGCTCCATGGAAACTCGACCGTTATACAAGACTTCGTTGCTTCCAGACAAAATCACCAATCGCGGAATTGAACGTATTTGATATTGTTCAATCAATGGATCGTGTGAATCGAGATCGATTTGTTGGAAAGTAATGTCTCTGAATTTACCGCTATTTTTTGTTGCGTCAAACACGGGCGCAAATCTTTTGCAGGGCGGTCACCAATCGGCGTAGAATTCAATTATCTTCTTAGCCTTACGACTAGACGAAACCTGGGACGGAGACCCGCTCGATGCTGCCTGCCCTGCGGCACCTTGTGACACAGATCCGCCAGAAGTCCGCGCTCCCGAAAGCTGGGAAAGAGCTTGTTGAGCCATTGGACTCAACTTGCCATCGCGCGAATTAACTACGAACTGATATTCTTGTTTGGCTTGGTCGATATGACCCAGTCTATGCTGACAAAGCCCTATGTAATAGTGAACGTAAGGATTGCTTGGACTGCTAGCACTAAACGTTTTGAACATTGACAGTGCCGACTGATATTTTCCGGCTTTGTATTCGGCCACTGCGGATTCAAATGTCATGGGTGCAGCGCTGGCACTCACCTGACATACAAAGAAAAACGACGCAGCCATCAATAAATTTCGTATTTTTCGAGTCAAAGTTTACTCTCCCAAGCGAACCATTCGTATTTTAGCCGATTTAATAGTGGTTTTAGCTTAAAACTTGAGGCTTTGTAGAGACCCAGGTTCCGGTTATCATTAGCTTATGGAAAAGCAAAGCGCTGCCACAAAATTGTTCAAATCGCCACTGCGTTACCCCGGCGGCAAACAAAAAGCGATTGCTCAAATATCGAAATTTTTGCCAAAAAATGCAGATGAATACCGCGAGCCTTTAGTTGGCGGAGGTAGCGTTTATTTCCATGCGCGTTCAATTGGTTTTGCTAAATCTTATTGGATCAACGATAAATTCAGAGAACTGATTTCATTCTGGCGCTCGGTACAAAATCCAAAAGCATGTTTGCGCTTGCAAAAAGAACTGGAGGCTATGCGCGAACAACTAGCTTCGGGCGATGAAATGAAAAGTTTTTTTGTGGAGGCACGCAAAGAAAATCCCGCAAACGAATATCGAGAAGCGTTGCTCTTTTTCTTTTTCAATCGTGTCACATTCTCGGGTACCACTCGCGCAGGCGGTTTTTCCAAACTGGCTAGTCAACGTCGTTTTACCGCATCATCAATCGAGCGCCTTACACCAATGCCTCTTGCTTTAGATGGAACACAAATTACTAATTTTGGCTTTGAAGAAGTAATTCGCCACCCCGGACAAAATGTTTTCATTTTTATAGACCCACCTTATTACACAGCATCTCGTTTATATGGACCGGGAGGCAGTCTTCACGAGTTCGATCACGAATTGCTGGCAGACTGTTTGAAACAAACACAACACAAATTTTTGATCACATACGACGACTGCAATGAAATTCGCAAGCTCTATCGCTGGGCAAAAATCCAGAAGTGGTCCTTGCAATACGGCATGAATAACTGCAATACAGAACACACAAGTAAAATTGGCTCTGAAATTTTTATTTCGAACTACTAAATTCGCGACTTACCAAACTCTAGATTTCGTTTCTTCATCCTGGTCGAAAGCTCTATTTTAAGCGCTTGCACACCTTTTGATTTTTTAGTTTCGAATTCTTTGAGATAATCGGCGACATCGATTTCTTCTGCAACACCAATTTCTGCAATGTCTGGCAAACGTAGTGAGATTTTTCCGAAAATGGCTTCTTCCAACAGATTTATGAGTTCAGCTGCATTTTCCTGAGTCAAATCTTCCTTGAAACTATGCTCGCCAATAGCCACAGTATGCGTGGCAAGGCGCAGCTCTTCATAGTGTTCGCGGTCTTGGGGAGTCAATTCCAGATTAGAGCCATCAGCAAACTGGTTAAAAGCAAAACTGTTTCGCAAAATATGTAATTGCGACACCTGCCCTAAACTTGCGGACAACTCGATCTTCAGATATTCTTTTGAAATTTCGATTAACCGCTCACGCAGATTGGACAAACGCTCTTCGAGATCATTTGCTCGCTTGGTGACATTATGTCTGGTTTCAAGACGATCAAGTCCTTTCAATAGACAATTGCGAATTCTAGTGCTGACTGAAGATTCAGGCGTCGACTTGATCTCCAGATACATCTCCAAACGAAGCAGCGTGTCGAGAAGATCGGTCCAGATATTTTTCGAAAATCTGTATTTCAATATCACAGGCAAAATATAAAGTGTTTTGCCGGGGTCTTCTTTCTTCAAATCTTTGCAAGCAGTGAGCGCCATTCGCTCTACACCGTCTTCAAGATTCATGAGATAGTCATTTTGATGACTGACTTCTCCTTCCGGAAAGATTACTAGTTTGTTCTCGTCTCCGGTCAATACTTCGTGTATGGTCTTGATAGACTGGATATCAGCAGCTCCTCTTTCAATAGAAAAGCATCCCAGCTTCTGCATCCATCTATATTTTCTGCTTTTATACGAACCGAATATCTCGCGCGCAGCAAGAAAATTGAAATTTTGTCTGACCAGACGCGACAGACCAAACATCACATCGGGGTCCAATTTGTGCGAATGGTTGGGGCAGATTACTACGGTCTTACGCCTCAAGCGTTTGAAGGCGTCGTCCACTTCGTCAGACAACTCGATACGCAGGCGACCATATTTGAAAAGGACATAGAATGGCCAAAGTATTTTGACGAAAGTTATGATTGGATATGAAGTACGAGGTTTAACAAAATCGAGCATCAGTTTTAGTATTTTTCGAGCTGGAAAGTCAGATGTGCTTTTACGCTTGGCCACTCACTTTCGATAATGCTGTAAACGCATTGATCTCTGTAAGTTCCGTTAGGCATAATACTATGATTACGCAGAATGCCATCGAGCTTGGCACCCAGACGCTCGATACCGCGCCGGCTTTGATGATTGAAGAAAGATGTTCTAAACTCCACAGCGATGCAATCAAGCCTTTCGAAGGCGTGGGTTAAAAGCATCAGCTTGCTTTCGGTATTAATTGCGGTGCGCTGCGCCGAAGCCTGATACCAGGTTGAGCCAATTTCCAGTCGACGATTAGGGGCATCGATATTCATGTAAGTAGTCATTCCAACCGGCTTTTTGCTTTTTGCTGAAATCACCGCAAATGGTATCATGACGCCTGAAGATTGAAGATTCAACCGACGTTCAATTTCTTGATGCATTTTGTCTGGCTCTGGAATAAATGTATACCAGAGCTTCCATAGCTCTCCATCGCGAACAGCAGTTTGCAATCCAGATTCATGTTCGAATGAAAGTGGCTCGAGTGAAACGTGTTCGCCCTGCAGAATGATTGGATCAATCCATACCACGAGATGGTCTCCTAGTTATTAGCCTTCATATCTTCTTGAAACTGGGCACAAAGTTCTTTTATGACGTCTTTAGCTTTGGAACGTTCACAAAGCGAACCAATCGCATAAGTATCTGCATCATAGCTTTGAGCACCATCACGGCTGAGCTGCGATTTTTGTTTGATTGCAAGACCTACCCAGGCTTGATTTTTATCGCGATTATCAACAAAAACTTTTAGACGAGCTTCGTCTTTTCCGATATCCTTGCTGTCTTCCTTGACTAGCGGAGCCGATTTTGCAGGGACTTTCAATCCAGCAAGTCCGGCATCAACCACTTTCAGCAAGCTGCCATCTGGATCGTATGCAACACCATATTTAATTGACTTGATACCTTTCAAAGTCTTCAATTGCCAGTCTTTTGCAGGTTTTTCAATTTTCGCCTGTACGGCTAAAGGCATCGTAAAGCTTGAAACCATCAAAAGTGTCGCAACAATTTTCCGGCTCATTTTTCCCCCAGGTCTAAAAAACAAATGCTACACGCATTTGGTGCAGAGAATTATATACACTTGACTGCCCTGATTTCTAAATGAAAATAGTCCTACTTTTCTATCTGTTGAAGCTTGGATTCCATTTCACCAAGTGTCGCGAAACGCTTTGCTATTAGCTGTTCTGTAGTATGACCTTTCTTTTTCAAAATGTGTTGGTGTATTCCTTCATCAGCTGCCCAATATGAAGTCAAAAGCAACGACACGCCCGACCCTACAAGCGGAGGGATGGTTGAAATAAAACCAAGCGTAGTAGCTTTCATCGGACTATTCTTGAAACTATTTGCTGCCACCAAAGACATAACGTCTTGCGCAAGAAAGGTGCTAGAGATCAACGGACCGGAAATGTTCGACTGCAAAGCAACCTTTTGAAAACGCCTGTCTTCAATTGTAGTTTTGGCTATATAATCATCGTATTCACAGGACCAGAAATCAATTAGCGACAACCGTGCATGAATATTATCGAGTAACGGTTGTGATAAAGCCGTCGATTTCTCGACCTTTGCTTTTAGACCTGCGATTTCGCTTTTTGCTATTTGTTCGGGATCATATAGTTTTTCTTTGAACTTAACGCCGAGTTTCTTGCGATGCAAATTGTACAGCTGATTGTATGACCACGAACTCAATGGTGCACTAACAATACCAAAGCCATCACCCACGATACCAACTTTTGCAGAAGGGTTAAACAAATGCGGCTTATCGAGGGCTCTCAAACTTATAAGATAACTTGCACCGTAAAGAGTTGCAGAAGCGATGTCCAACACATAATAAACATTGTTGCTAGCTTGATAAGATTTGGCATCAGCGTAAATATCTGCAAATTCGTTAAGACACCAATCACGAAAATACTTGAGGATACGCCCTTCTGCTTGAAGTATTTCAATCCCTTCTTTGCTATCTAGTTGAGCTATTACCATGTTTCTTTGTTCTATTAGTAAGTCTATTTCGTTCAAACGCGAATGGACATTTTTAGCCGCGGTTTTGGGATCCATTTTTTTAATTTTGTGTTTGACCGTTGTAGAGATATTAGAAGCCAGCTCCAGAGCCGAGCTTCCACCCTGAAACACGACAGCCAAAAAACCAATTTTGGTGGTGCGTTCCGCAAGCGGTCTGGAAATTCTATCTGGTGTGGTGAGATTTCTTCCAAGGTCGCTGCAAGAGCCGATATAACTTCCCAGGATCAAACCAGCTGAAGCCTGCTGGAGCAAGAAATAGCGAAAGTATCTGTATTTAGGATCTTTGCTTGCAAACAATCGATATTTGTTATAGAAGCGCTCAAGATCAATTTCTTTCAAAAGTATTTGAGTTGTGTAATGTTCAATTTGTTCTTCCTTTTCCGAAAAGGCACTTGCCTGCGCAGGTAATGCGCAGAATCTTATTGCTAAAAGCAAACAAAGAAACAAGGATTTGAACACTTGATATCCCAGCTGAGATCTCCGCCTCCTATTCTAACGCGCAGGGACTTTGAGTTTGAATTACGATCGCTATCAAAAGCCAAAATCCCAAAACACTGATTTTGCGGACTCAATCACCTCATTCAAAAACCATAACCGTTAACGGTTATGGTTTCGAATAGAGGAGTGAAGAAACTGATTCAGAAAATTCATTATTGTTTGTGCTATTTGCTACCATACTGAAATAAAGATACGAACCTGAAAGTAGTTATGCTCATCGTCAATTCCAGAATTCAAATACCCTTGTCTGAATTCAACTTTGCATTCGCGCGAAGTGGGGGTCCTGGCGGACAAAACGTCAACAAGGTCAATAGCAAAGCAATCATGCGCTGGGCAGTTGTAATTACACAGAGTTTGCCATATGACGTTAAAGCGAGATTTCTAGAAAAATTTGCCAATCGGCTCACCGCCGAAAATGAAATCATCATCACCAGTCAAAAGTTTCGCGACCAAAACAAAAATGTTGATGATTGTCTGGAGAAACTTCGTGCCATGATTGTAAGCGTAGCCGAGCGCCCTACGCTTCGAAGACCAACCAAACCTACTTATTCATCAGTCAAAAAAAGAGTAGAAAAAAAGGTTGCTCTATCGCAAAAGAAGAAAGCGCGCAAAGCACCAGTTTTTGACGACTAGTTCTACATCATCCCTGTTGGCGGAATATGCAGATTATCCATAGGACGCACATCATTGAGGTCTTCTCTGACGTCTTCAGGTCCTGAATCGTCTTGCGCCTCTTCAAGCTCGTCGTCCTCGCAGGTCTTAATTAGCTCTACAGCGCAATGTGCATGAGTAAGTACTGCCTGAGCGACACTTCCCAACAGCAACATAGCCAAGCGAGTATGACCGTGAGAGCCTATTACAATTAAATCGGCTTTCCATTCATTTGCATATTGCACTATGGCTTCTCTGGGATCTCCATTGATAATTTTGACGTGAATATGCTTGAGTTCACTTATTTTTTCTAAATACTCAGCAAGCTCGGTCAAACTTTTCTGTAAATGCGTTCGTCTTTCTTGCCACTGAAACATGATGTCTGTAGCTTTTTGAGGATCAGCTTCTTTTTCATATTTATTTTTTACGGCTTCAATTACAGCTAGCAGTGAAACTTCGGTTTCTTCATGCCAGTGTAAATTTGCTATCCATTTTAAGGCAGCAATAGAACTATGAGATCCATCGCAAGGAACCAGCAAGCGCGTCATCCGAGGCGAGATTTCATGCGGCTCATCATGTAGCGGATGCTTTGCGATCATGACCGGGCATCTTGCATGCGATGATACCGCATGTGATACACCACCAAGTAGTCTGCGCTTGAGCGATTTTCGGTCGTGCGAACCCAAAATAATCAAATCGGCTTTCCAATCTTCAGCTTCCTGCAAAATCATTTCCGCGGGATCGCCTTCAAGCAACTCGAAGGTCACTTCACACTGAGGCAATTCTTTTTGCAAATCAGTTGCATACCCGCCGCACGAAAGTCCATATTGATACAAGAACTGTTCGCGCTCGATGCTTTGTCCAAACTTACCAAACATAGCAAATAGAGAGTCATGCGCCTTCACCACGGCGATAACTTTTATCTTGGTGCCGGCTTCCCATCTGCGCGAAATCAAATATGTGGAAGCAGCAGTAGAAGTAACCGTATTTAATCCGTCTATTGGAAATAGAATTTTCATGAAATTGAACTCTCTAAGAGCCCAGATTATACCTCTGGGCGATTATTTGACATAGTCAAGCATGATTGAATAGACTGTAAATGGATAATTTCCTTACATTGGGGTGTCGCCAAGCGGTAAGGCATCTGATTCTGGTTCAGACATTCTGAGGTTCGAATCCTTGCACCCCAGTTCATGCGTAAAATAAATAATGACTAACAGTGACGAAGATTTGAAACTTCAGAACGAGCCAGTCCTTATGGAGGGACGTTCAAACCAGTCAGTGAAAAAGAAAGCGGATCTATTTTGCAAAAAACCAGGAAACTTTCTCAGAAGAAAAAATGGGTTTGAACTTATGCAGTAGGATTGAACTTACGTTTCAATCGTTCAAAAAACTGATCGGCTGTAGGTGGCTCAGCCCCTCTAATTGGAACATCGGCTGGACTACCTTCGAATTGCCGCGTCGTCGTTGAATATTTCGGTACTCCATCTTTGCCGAGCACCATCGTCGACCAGGTGCCATTTTCATTTTGTAGAGACATTTGAAAATTGCCATTTTTAAAACCCATAATTACATCATCTTTGGCGTAATTACTCATAGCATCTGTTAGAGAACTCATCAAATCCTTACTGAAACTGCTATTGGGATCATCCGCTATTTGTTTCATCAGGCTGCTCAACTGATTGAAGTCACCATTTTTGATACCATCCATTACAGCATTTACTTTGTTTTCAATGCGTTGAGTGCGAGCAAAATTAATTAGGTTACGCCACTCTTCATTTTCTGCACCGCTTTCATCTTGCGCGGCGCGCTCCATTTCATCTTCGGTCATATTGCTCAAGGCGCGAATATTTCCGAATATCTTGTTCAACTCCCTTCGTTCGCTGGGCGATAAGTCACTAATATTTCCTGACTCCAATGTTTTTCGCAAAAGCTCTTGATCTTTGGAGCTCAACTTTTCTCCAAAAGTATCGCTAAATTGTTGAAGCTGATCACGACCAGTTTGAGACAACGCTCCCGTCTCATCGATATATCCATTATCCGCCATCTCGTCACCAGGAGTGGTGTGACCATAGTCTTCTTTGAAGACATCTCCTCCACGAACCTGCTGCACCAAGCCAGGTGCAAAGTCGGAAAAATTCGGAAAGTTATTCATCACGCCTGCGACTTGAAAAGCTTTCTGGTCATTAAGACCGCGCAAAATGCCCAGCGATTCGCGAGGATTATCCATCAACGTACTAGCTAGAGGAGCCGGCTTATCACCACCCGGCGATTCGGTAGATTCGAATCCCTGCGCTTCTTGGTTCGTTTCATCAACCGAACCTCCAGCAGGCGTTAGAGCCATAAATTTTTCCCAGGAGAGCTTAGTAAGTTTGAGCAAGATCCTTAAAGATCAGATCTTGATCTTACTATCAGGCTCCGCAGCTGTCAAGAGAGCAAAACTCCATTCAGTTGGTCAATTCGAACTTCAAAGCACCTTACTTTTTCTGAGCTTTAGCCCAGGAATCTTTCAATGTCACGATGCGGTTGAAAACCAGCGAGTCTGGCTTGCTGTCTTTCTCATCGGCTATGAAATATCCCTGACGCTCAAATTGAAAACGATCACCAGGCTTGCATTCACCAAGACTGCGCTCTAGCTTGCAGCCGGTCAAGACTTGCAGAGCATTTGGATTTATGGCATCCAGAAAATCGCTGTCTTTGCCCGTAGGTGGAGCTTCGTCGATTAAGAGCCTGTCGTACAAACGAACCTCGGCACTGACATTGTCTGTAGCGCTAACCCAGTGAATAGTACCTTTGACTTTACGACCGACCGGGTTCTCACCAGGCTTAACTTCTTCGTCGTAACGAGCGCGGATTTCAGTGACATTTCCGCTTGCATCCTTGATTACATCAGTGCAGGTAATCAAATACGCATAGCGCAGACGAACCTCTTTTCCTTGTGCCAGGCGGAAATAATCTTTTGGCGGCTCCAGCATGAAGTCATCTTGCTCGATATAAATCTCGCGAGTAAAAGGAACTTTACGAGTACCTTCTTTTGGAACATCGTGCGGCCAGTAAGACGCTTCGAGTTCTTCGATTTTTCCATCAGGATAGTTTTCTATCACTACTTTGAGTGGCTTCAACACTGCCATTACACGTGGTGCCTTTTGATTGAGGTCATCGCGAATGAAGAAATCCAGCTGATTCATATCAACAGTGCTATTTGCTTTTGCAATTCCTACGCTGGCGCAGAAGTTGCGAATAGCTTCAGGCGTGATACCACGTCTGCGCATACCCGCAATGGTGGGAAGGCGCGGATCATCCCATCCACAAACATGTTTGCCTTCTACAAGCTCTAGCAAACGACGTTTACTCATTACGGTGTAATTCAAATTCAATCGAGCGAATTCGTATTGATGAGGGCGCGAAGGGAATTTAGCGTAATCCATAAGATTGTCTATTACCCAGTCGTACAACTCACGGTTGTTTTCGAACTCAAGGGTGCAGATACTATGCGTGATACCTTCAAGCGCGTCAGAAATTGGATGCGCATAGTCATACATGGGGTATATGCACCACTTATCTCCGGTCATGTGATGCTTGGTATGACGAATGCGGTAAAGCATCGGGTCGCGCATTTTCATGTTTGGATTTGCCATATCAATTTTGGCGCGGAGCACATGTTCGCTATCCTTGAACTCGCCTTTGCGCATACGCGAAAACAAATCGAGATTCTCTTCAACACTGCGATCGCGATATGGACTATGTTTACCTGGCGTTTTCACATCGCCACGAAAATCTTTAATTTCAGCATCGGTCTGCGAGCAAACATAAGCTTTGCCAGATTTGATCAGGTGCTCGCCGTACTCATACATTTTTTCGAAATAATCGCTTGCGTGGTAAAAACCATCCCACTCAAATCCCAACCAACGCACATCGGCTTGAATGCCTTCTTCGAACAAAGTGTCCTCTTTGACCGGATCCGTATCGTCAAAGCGCAGATGGCATCGAGTCCCGCTATTGGGCAACTTCTCGCGATATTCAAGCGCCAGTCCAAAGTTCAAACAAATAGACTTAGCATGTCCAATGTGTAAAAAGCCGTTAGGCTCTGGGGGAAAACGAGTAATCACCTTCTGATGACGCTTCGCCTCTAAGTCATCGTTTATGATGTCACGAATAAAATCTGATGGTTTAACCGGCACCGGTGCGGTCGAGCTCATTTTCCACTCCTGATTTTGACCGACACTTTGCAGCCGGCGCTAAATTGGTACGAACTACAAATTTTACTGTACTTTCCGCCGCAAAGACCCAGGCGTGAAGAAAAACGATACTCTTGGCAATACTCTTAGCCAAAATCAAGATATGTGTACGCTGCCCAAGAGGCGTTATCGCCGACAAGGACAAAGCGCCAAAAGGACCAAATATTATGGAACTGGTAAGATAGAGCACGAAACATTAGGTTTTCAATATTCAATCAAATGACCGAGCGACCAACAGTATCAGTAGTTTTGCCCTGCTTGAATGAAGCGGGTGCACTTGGTCTATGCATAGACAAAATCCGCGACACGTTCGAAAAGAATAATATCGATGGTGAGATTGTCATTTCGGACAATGGCTCCACAGATGGTTCTATAGAAATTGCACAAAGCAAAAATGTTAATTTGTGCCACCAACCTAAGCGCGGTTATGGCAACGCTTACTTGAAAGGATTTTCCGAAGCTAACGGAAAATATTTCATCATGGCAGATGCTGATGATACCTACGATTTCGCCTTGATACCACAGTTCTTGCAAAAATTGATTGACGAAAAATACGACTTCGTCACAGGCAGCCGCTATCTCACAGGTGGTATGGGACAAATTCCATTCTTGCATCGCGTGTTTGGCAATCCGCTTTTAACCTGGATTTTAAATACGCTTTTCGGAACGAAATATACTGACGTGTATTGCGGGTATCGAGGCTTCAGCCGCGAAGCATACGAGATAATCGAACCCGTTAGTCAGGGAATGGAATTCAATCTCGAGTTAGCTATAAATGCGGGCTTAGCAAAATTGAAAGTTGCAGAAATACCGATTGTTCTTGGTGAGCGAATCGGTGACTCCAAGTTGAATACTTTCAAAGACGGCTGGCGCAGTTTGCGCATGATGCTATTGTATTCGCCCAACCAGCTCTTTTTAATTCCTGGTATGACACTGCTCATGCTCGGAATGATTACGCATTTGCTTTCACTAAGCGGCATTCTTAAGATTGAAGATTCTTTTACAAACACTCTTGTTTGTCTGTGCGCCACTATCAGTAGTGTCGTTGGTGTACAGGTTTTAAGTTTGTGGCTGCATGCAAAAACTTATTCATGGCGGCGTCGATTTGATGGTGAAAATAATTTTCTAACTGGCTTTTATAACTTGTTTACGCTTGAGACCGGGCTTGGAGCAGGAATATTGATGACCCTGTTTGGTCTTGCAGTAGTTTTTGCTTCAGCGTTTTTTCAAGCTAAAGGACAAGCACATTTTGTCAATTCGGTTCAATGGATCACCTTTGCAGCAACATTAATCATCAGTGGAATTTCTTCATGCTTCACGGCGTTATTCATAAGCGCAATGTCGATGACTATGCCATTTGAATCTCGAACTGTATCTGTTAAACGGTCGAATCAGGAATGACCCCGAGCTTATTCATTGTCAGAGTGTTTTTTCCCTGTCTCTTCGCTTTGACATCTATTGGTATCATGTCATTCATAATGGTGGCAAGCGCTCCAACTGCACTTAAGGTTTCTGACGGTCCACAGTACTACGGAATCTCAAAAATGCTTGCAGACGGCAAAGGCTCTCGCGTTTATGCACAGCCCGACTATTCTGATGTTACGGCTGAATGTTTTCCCGAACTCAAAGGTCGAAAGCGCGAAACTTTTCTTGCACCATTTTCTCTGCCCTGGCTATGGCCGCTTCAGCTTGTGCCCGCCAATATATTTATTGCTACCTGGACTTTGTTTCTTGGATCGACCCTATTTGTCAGCCTATTAATGCTAGCGCAAACATTCAATCTAAGAATAGGTCAAACGGCGTGGTTCTGTGCTTTTCTCTATCTATCAGGGTCTGCTTATGAATCGCTTCGGATAGGACAGTTGGCACCACTTTTGATACTATCTTTTTCAAGTGCATTGTTTTTCGCAAAAAAAGAAAATTGGTGGCTTGTCGGCATAGCCCTTAGCTTGCTTATTCTAAAGCCTCAAGAGCTTTTACCCATAGCAGTAGCACTGCTTGCTGGTGGTAGGTGGAAATGGATTCCAGCCTTTGTCATTTGCGGACTGGTTTTGCTTGGACTCTCTTATTTAATGATTGGTCCTGAAGGCTATGCAGGTTATTCTGAGATCATGCGAGATATCTACAATAACAATAACTCGCTGCATACTGAACTTGCACCAACCATCAGAGGTCAACTCTTATTATTATTCCCGCAATTCGTTAGTCCAATAACCACTATTACTTCGCTCATCAACCTCGCGGGCATTGCATTGATAGCACTCTGGAGCCGCAAGCTAAAAGATTCTCCAAAATGGATGGAATATACATTTTTTGCAGCACTGCCATTTGCATGTGTCACTGCTCTTTATTGGCATTCTTATGATTTGCTTTTACTCATGCCTGTTTTTGCTATCGCGATGAAAGACAGCCTGCATAAAGAGATTCCAGCATGGTCATATTTAATCTTGATTCCTTTAGCTGCGATTTTCTTTCTGCCATCCTACATTTTTGTGCATTACAACTATCTGTTAGAAGGTGGCAAAATCAATCCATTCTTCTTAGCTATGCTCCTTTTCTCTGCGATTTGTATCTATATCTCAGTCAGAAAAAAAGAAGTCGGTATAATCAAAACATGAAACAAATTCTATTAGCCATTACAATTACCCTCTTGATGCATCCGGCCCTGGCCCAGGGTCGAGGTCAGGTACCGCCTGGGACCGCAGACATGCCGGGTTCGTCTGGCGCCGTAGAAGGTGAAGCAGGATGCTCTTCGCCAGGCTCTGAAGGCATGCCAGATACTGACGCTGAATATCTGAAATTAGTGAACCAGGCAGCAAAATCTGGTCTTAGAAGCCAACGATATATTGGCAGCTTGATAGAGCTTGGTCTGCATTACAACAGGATTGGAAAATATACACAAGCCTGCTCGGCACTTACAAAGGCTCTTGCAATTGTGGATTCGGGAGCTCTAAAGCCCACTCCAATAGCCAATCGCGTTCCAGACAAAATCATCGAGCACCACGGCAACGACACAGTAAGCGCCGAAGTAATTCATCAACCACTGCCATACGAAGAAACTCTCGAAGCATTATTTCCTCCTTTGGTCGAGTCAGAAATTGCAACCAACAAATTTGTCAACGCCGAAATTCACATAAAACGCCAGATCAAACTTGCCACGGCCAATGAAGTATCTGGCAAAATCAATTTGATGTCTGCATATGGACAATACGCAAATTTGCTCAAGAAAATGAAACGAACACGCGAAGCGGCTATCTATCAAAAGAAAGCTGATGATATCAACGCGACGTTCAAGGGACTTTAGCTTTACGCAACACATTCGCATTGGATACAGTGATATTTTCGGGCTGGAAAATCAACTAATATAAGTGTTCCTTGTTGCTGTTCGACACCGCAATGGACACATGCTTTTGTCTTCAGCGCTTTTGCTACATATGGTCTAGATTTTTCTTTGCGGCATTTAGCTATTTCTTGCAAAAACAGTTTAACTTCGCGGCAATCTTCTGGAGCATGCAGAAGTAAATTAAACAATGATTGATATTCATCGTGAATTTTTTGCGGCCAGGGTGAAATGGAATTTCTCAATGCTCTGATTCTGTCAATTATTTTGTCATACGACGATTTAGCTCCAACTAAATTTAGATGACGAGCTTCATAACAGCGCAAACACTGTATTTTGCTTGCATTCCCGTACCAGATAAAAGTTTCACCCACTCTTATTCGTCTTCCACAAAGACACCATCCACTGTATCGAGCTGTTATCTTGCGCGCCTTTACTTCCATATCCGCGTCCTCCCTGCTTCTTGCAAATATCATGCATTCAACAAACCTCCATAAAAAGGTGCAATTACACAGTGACCTTGCTAAGATATTCGAATGTTAAAACGAACAAAAATTTTTAAAATAGCAATCGTGCTTGCAATTTGTTTTGCAGCAAATTTCGAATCAAACGCTTGGGCTGGCGACACTAACGCATCACCAAGCGGCAAAGATTCAATCGACTATAATCCGCTGGACGATCCTTATCTAGATGAGGCAGGCGAATTCAGTCGCCAAAACGATGTGGTAAAAGCGTCATCCTATTTTAAGGCGAAACGATACGCTGAAGCATTGCAATACTACAAGAAAGCTTCAGAAACTACTGGAGACGACGGCGGAGCCAAAATCATGATGGGCTACTGCTACTATTATCTAAAACAATATCCCGCGGCGCTAAAGCAATATCAAACCGTTCGCGAATTCGGCAAATCAGCAGCAGTGCGTGAGCGTGCGCGGAAACTTGAGGTACAGCTTTCGCAATTAATGACTGGCACCTGTCCTGGAAGTTGCAGGATGGGTTACGTTCTCAAAAAAATCAAAGGTAAAGATGAGATCGTCAAATGCCCCATATGTGGTGGCACAGGAAAAGTGACTCCACGCAAATAGTAATTATGGTGAAAACAGCTGACAAACGCTGATGCCACCTTTGGCATCATAAACTATTCCGATTCCAATAGACTGACCTGTGTTATCTAAAATGTTCTTTTTGTGTCCAGGTGAGTTCATCAAATCTTTGTCAGCCATTTCAACCAATACCGGACCCGGCAGATTGAAAATTGTGTATGCAATATTTTCACGCACCCAGCCGTTGAATCCACCCGCCTTGGCTCTGTCGCGCGGGTCTTCTCCACTAGGATTTACGTGGTCAAAAAATCTACGCTTAATCATATCTGCTGCGTGTCCACGCGCAATGGTGGCAAGAGTTGAGTCTTGCGAAAGAGAACCCAGTCCCGCATCTTTTCTATGCTTATTCACTAGCGAGACCATATAGCTTTCAAGCTCGCCAGTATTAGCTCGACGCGCACCAGTTGCAACGCCACCACCCATTGGAGGTGAACCACCATGACTATCATGACCTCCACGGCTTGAACTAAGAGTGGGTCTAACCGATTGATAGGCCGGCGGCGCTGCTTTCAATGCCTTGAAATTTCTTACTTGCTGAGCAAGGGACGAAGTCAAACTGCTTAAGCGTTTGCCGATGTCCTCTTCGCTTTTACCAGCCTTGACGTCGCTTTCAATATCTGCAAGAGCCTTCTCATAAGGCGTGGTGCCAACCCCAGCTTTTTTGGCTTTTACTAAATAATCATACACTTGCTTTCGTTTTTCAAATTCAGGTCCGGGTGCTACGGCGTCTTGCGCCAACGAAACGCTGGCGCTGAAAATCGAGGCTACAATTATGAGAGTTTTTAGAGTCGATTTCATAATCTCTTCCTTCCATGCACCATGTTATCATTTTTGACTCAACTTCATGTAGGCGGTAAAGATGTATTCAAGTATCTCGTTTTTGCGCTGCACCGTAACTGTTTGCTCGATTATCCTTGCAACAACTTTCGGAGCAGCAGTAGCAAAAGCCAGCACCATCACGAACGAGACCGAAGTACAAACCAAGTCATTACCGCAATCAGTCACCAATTTAGACTTGTGCACCCTCGCCTACCAACTCTATCACCAGTCTTTATGCTTGCCACTAGATCCCTGGTACGACATGATGTCCCGCGTGGGCAGCGACCGTCGCATCAATATTTGCAAATTCACTCACGACTATGCCCAAAATTTAGGCGGATACTATAGCGGACCTAATGCTGCCAGAGGTTTTGGCGCAAGCAATCGCAATCTCGATCCCATTCTTTCAAATTATAAATATATCGACGCCAAGCTTCCAACGTTTAATCGAGATGGCGAGATATTTTTAGCACTTCAAGCGCCGACTTATATCACCCAAAATATCAAAACAATTGAGGGCATCAGATACAGGTCAAAACCAACAAGTTATCCTCACAACGATACAGAAAAATTCGCAATTCGCCAATATCCAAGCGGCGAAGACCACATCGTAGTATTTGAGGGTGGAACAGGAAATACTGGCATTACAGGTGGTGCACAAGCTACAGATCCATCCTGGAGCCTGATGGGCTTTGTGATGATGAAAAAGACACTAGCCGGCTACGATGCCCATATTGTTTTCCGCGGTAGCCGGAGCGGAGCGTCGCTATTAAAGACAGTTTGGAGAGCACAAAATTTCATTGGCGAACCTAAAGGCAATCCCGACTGGATAACCGATTTGCGCGGCATGAAACAAGTGGAGCATCCTCTTATTAGCAAAGTTGGCAAAGTTACTCAAGGATTTTCAGAGTCATTACCTACTATGCTTGGAACAATTACAGCATGCTGCAAATATCTCGAACAGACTTATGGTGCTCCTCAAAATATTTATGTCACTGGGCATAGTTTAGGAGCAGGGCTTGCCACACAATTTGTAAGCGCAGTAATGCAGGGCAATTATGGTGAAGAGCTCAAGCAAGAAGTAAAAACCTGGCCATGGCAGAATACAACTCTCATTGCTTATGCCCAACCAATCCCTGGCGATACTACCTGGGCATCTAACTTCGACAAACTCACTCCCACAGCTGAGCACTACTGGGTAGAAGGAGACAGTGTTGTCGAGGCGACAGATGGTCGTATCGTCGGCATGATTATAGATAAAGGCGCACACAGCGGCGTGCAAAAGAAACTTGCGATGGTTTCTGAATGCTCAGATAATCCACACGAAGTTTTTGTAATCCGAGCCGCACTTATTCGGGATTTGCTTGCTAAAACTGTCAGTCTTGGCTCTCTGGCTGAAACTAAGGAAAATAACTGGGGTTATTATGAGAACTTTTCCAAAATGCTCAAAGGACAACCCAAGAACTATGTAATACCAAATACAGTGGCTTGCCAATTCGTAACGGATCAAAATCTTCGTCCTATCTTACAAAACTGCGACTTCAGCGCCAATTTCGAAAACTGGCTTGAACAGTCGTACGCCAGAATGATAGTAGAAAAAAGCAGCTATATCGGTCCAAAATTTCAAAGTACTTTGGATGAGCGAAAAAAAACCGTTCTCGACATTATCGCCAAGATGAAAGAGGCTTCGCCGAACGACAACCTTCAAGCATTAGGGAATTTGGAAAACGACAATAAACTCGTTGATGATACTCTTGGACTGAGTAATGAAGAACAATGGATTTACTGCGGTATGATTCTTTCTCGCATGCAAAATTCGAGCTTGACTCTAAACAATCTAGAGTCAAACTCAATCATTAATACATGTCTGGATTCGAAGTTCGAGTAGATGACTACTTGCCAAAAAGCTGACAAACTCTCAGCTGCCAGGTAACTGGATCGTACGCAATTCCAATTCCAACCACTTTTAGTGTTGGGTCAAGAATATTGGCTTTATGCCCTGGTGACTGCATTAAACGCTCATCTGCAGCTTCCACTTCCAAAATACCATTGCCACCCATTGCAGTTCGCGCGATATTTTCACGAACGCCATTTTTATAGCCAGCTTTCTGCGCTCGTTTGAATCCGTCCAATCCATCTGGATTGGTGTGGTCGAAAAACTTGCGTTTAATCATGTCATCTGCGTGTTCGCGAGCACATCGTGCAAGAGTCCCGTCAGTACCAATCGTTGGAATGCCATTTTCTTTTCTATGCTTATTCAAAAGAGTGAGCATATAGCTTTCCAATTGCGACACTGGAATTTGCTTTTTTGACTTCTTGAGCTTCTTCAAATTGGCAGGATCAATTGAGGAGCCCATACCAATGCCAGATGCCTTAATCGTTTTACGATTTTGCACTTGCTCGCTCAAAGCCCTGGTAAGTCTTACAATCTGGCTTTGTATTTCTGTCTCGGCTACACCACTTTTGACATCTTCTTCTATTTTGGCCAAAGCCGTGTCGTAAGGACCAGTTCCAAAGCCAGTCGCACGAGCTTTTTCCAAATAAGTTTTTAGCTGTTGACGCTTCTCAGCACAAGGTCCGGGATTTACTTCAGCCCAAACTGGAATGCTCTGAGTCAAGAAAGCAACGGACAAAAAACTGAATAATGGCAAATGACGAGTCTTCATAACTCGTCATTCTAGCAAATTCCAAATCCTTTGCATTAATCTTGCAATTAGGCGCTGCGCCTGCGTTTTGACCCATTTTTAGAACCGTTATGGTGAGGAGTCATCTGACCATCTCGTTCTGCCAATGGCTCTTCTGTGACTATTTCGCTGTCTGCTGAATTACCCTGGTTAGAACTGGCTGATTCAAACTGGTTGCCAATTTTTCCTAATAAATTCAACCCCTGCTCTTTTAATTTTTCTCCGTTTTCAGATAAGGTTTGAACACCTTTCTCTGTATCTTCCTTTATTCTGGCGCGTAATTTTTTGCCAGAGCTTGGAGCTGTTAAAAGCCCACCAGCAGCACCGGCCAAAGCACCTGCAGCGGCGCCCACGAAGACTCCCACTACGACTCCAGCCTTGAAAATAGTCACAATTAAACCTAAATTTGGCAATTTAAACATTTCATTCACCTGTCCTTACTCACTACTTAGCATTGACACTTGGGTGCGTTGCCGAATAAAGCAAACAAAGCGAATATCCAGAAAAATTGGCAAAAATACTTAGCTTAGGTTAGAACAATTCATCTCTGATGAGATTGCTCAACAACTCATTTATAGATTCTCTCCGACAATCAGCCACCTCCTGCACCCGCTCCTCGAGCTTGGGCTCCAGATATAATCGGTAAGCCTTTGGAAGTGGCGTTAAAATGTCTTGATAACAAACTATTTGCCCGGCTGAAATTGCAAACTTAGCAACTCTTTTTTCCAACAAACTGCTCGATGAAATAGCAGCCAAGGGAATTCTTGACTGGCTAACTTCAATTTCTTCTAAATTCGCACTATCGAAAAGCTCCCCGCTTTTCATTTCCTTTTTGCAGTACACTACTTTTCCCTTAGCTTGCAGTTTAGCTCCCATTTCAAAACGAGCAGCATCGTAAACTCTCTGACGTTCTCGCTCTTCTTCAATCTCTTTAGCCATAAAAGAATGAAAAAGAACAGAACCGGTAAAAAAGCTTCCAATTAATGCCAAAGACCATTTACAGTATCGTTTTATTTTGGCTATGCCAACGGGACAATCACGCGTGATTACCGTTCCATCAGGTCTTCTATAAAGTGAGAAACAATAGCCAGTATCGCTTCCAATCAGCTTTACCGCTTCAGATGTAGTCATCTCGGAAATGTTGTAAACATTCAAATGACACTGCGAGCAGTATCGCTTCGTATCGGTTCCTTTCATACTATCCCATGGAACTTTGCATGGCGAAGCAATACGAATATCATCGAGATTAATATCACTCATATTTTTTCACCTTTTTCAAAATCCAAGCACGCATCAGCTTTGATACCGATGTTTTCTTCTTCTTGGCTATGTCATCAATTTGTTGTAATTCTTCGGGATTGAGATTCAAATCAATTCCCTGCTCATATTTCCTAAAAATACTGTCTGAATCAGGCATTATGTCTTGCTCAGTCAAAATAGAATCAGCTGCAATGTCTTTGCTCAATCTCTTTCCCAAAACCAAATCCCAGTTCCAGAGCGCTCCCATAGGAACCTGGCGTGGACTGATTTCAAGACAGTCTAAATCGTCATTGCGCACACGATAACCAACTGGAAGATTTTTGTTTACCTTGATTACGCTTGCTTTTACAAGACCTCCGGCCTCAAGGTCTTTCATTCGTTCTATGCGATTCATTTCCTCACTAGGAAATAGTTTCGACCACTGAATCATGGCGAGTAAAATTCCAATCAAGAAACTCGAGACGGCTGCATATAAATATCGCATTTGTCTGAATTCGATAGGACAGTCTTTTGTAATCACGGTCCCATCGCGCCTGCGCCAGAGTCTGATGCAAAGCCGCCCTTCGGTTTTGGTAATCAGTTGGGCCACTTCTTCTCGTGTCATCTCGCTGATGTTATAAACATTGAGCGAACACTTTGCACAATTGCGCACGCGATTATCACCTTTCATCTTCCGCCAGGAAGCTTTGCAAGGCGAAGCAATACGCACGTCTTCAAGATTGAAATCGTCCATAGCAATATTCTCGATGTAAAAAACTGCCCCCAAATTCCATGCTAGTAGCAGCATCAAAATTCGGTACTAGGGAAAACCCTAGCTTGCAACAACTGTTGACAATCGCACGAGATGAAACCCATGTTATAATTGCCCCGATTACGATTCATGACCGGCGAGTCGCCTGTCTTAGTCCAAGGTATCCCCTTAAAGGTGCACGTAATCGGTAACAGATGAAAATCAAATCGTCTAAGACATTGGATCAAATCTGCGAGGAACTGGGACTAAGGTCCCAGTTCTTGTTAGAGCTGTCGAAGCGCGCTTCAAGCCTTTATACGACTTACGATATTGCAAAACGCGCTGGTGGCGTACGCACTATTTCCGTACCTGATAAAGGACTCAAATCTGTTCAAAGATCTGTTCTTGACATTGTTTTCTCGCGTTTTAAAATGCCAGCTCATGTACATGGATGCGTCAAAGGTCGCTCTATTGTTACTAATGCCAGAGGACACACCGATCAAACACTGGTCATAAATATAGATCTGAAGAATTTCTTTGGAACCATTAGATATGAAACAGTTTTTGAAATCTTCAAAAATCAGTTTCATTTCGATGAGCATTCTTCCGAAATTTTTGCTCGCCTCACCACATATGGTGACTGTCTTCCGCAAGGCGCTCCAACAAGTCCAACTCTAGCTAATATAGCAGCACTAAAACTAGATACCGCCATACTGAATATTTGTAATGAAAATCTCGCACCTGGCACATTTCATTATTCTCGATATGTTGATGACATAAGCATTTCGGGTGGACGAGAATTAGGGCTACTGATACATGCCTTTTACGAATCTATTTTTGATTCAGGATTCAAAGCTAATACCAAAAAGTTACGCATTTCAAGACAATCTGATAGACAAAAGGTGACTGGAGTCACAGTAAATAAAAAACTAAATCCTCCAAAAAAATTATTACGCAAAGTTAGACAACAGGTTTATTACTGTAAGAAATTTGGCGTCGCACAACACTGTCACCAGGTTGGAATAGATCCAATTTCTTTTCAAGAAAAAATCTATGGCGAGCTGGGAATGATCGGAATGATGCGCCCCGACCTTGAGACATGGTTCAATCTTGATTTAAATCAAGCACTAGAAACCTATCATCCCAACGACAACAGTGAAGAACAAAAATTGCTCTTTTTGATAGAAGCAATAGACCAAGAGCTAAAAATTGAATTTGAATATGATTACTTTGCCGAGAATCAAGATAACAGCGTCCTGGTGGTACCGGTAGAAATCATCATGACTGAACGAGGTCAAAAGTATTTAAGAGGATACCAACTAGCACCAGAACAAGGTTGGGAAAAGTACTTCGTGAGTGAAATTAAAGATCTGCGCGCAGTCAAATGATTTCAGCCCTCAATGATGTCGGCGATAGTCGACTCTTTTAACTCGCATTCGACCATCTCAAGCATATTATCGAGACGTTTATGAAGAGAGCAAAGCTTGTCTTTATGTTCTGGGAAATTGAGCGGACATGTTTTGATTCTCTCAATTGGATCTACAAGATTCACAACTTCTAGAACCGGTATGTCTGCTGGTTTTCGTCCAATTTTATAACCACCCTGAGTGCCTCGCCGCGACTCGATGATAGTGGAGCGTGAAAGACCTTGCAAAATTTTGGATAAGTAGGCGGGCGGTATTTTAGTCTGGCAGGAGATTTCCTTAGCGTTGAAATACTGTCCTTCGTTTCGAGAAAGAAAAACTACTGCAATCAGCGCATATTCTACAGTCTGGGAAAACATCCAGCCTCGCTTTTACCGCACTACATTTTCAAGTTCCACAAGTTTTGTATTCTGTACTCCAAAAGGCAGATTTTGAGCGGGAATTTTACCATTTTTGTGATTTTTGACTTCATCGCGAATTTCACGCTGGAAAGTATCAAGCATCCATGTCGCCCATGAAACCTCATTCACAGTTGCTGCCTGAGCAACTCCTCTAAACGCTTGCACCGGCTCTTGTCTGTGTCTGTAACCAGCTCTTGTGAGCATGGTTCCCCAGGCTATTTGTGGTCCTCCCTTGGCTAGGTAAGAAACGAAGCTTTCAATGACTTCTCTTTTTTGTTGAACAGCCAGTTTTTGTAGAAATTCTTCTCTTTGATTGAGAAGTTGAGCAAGTAACTCATAGGGCTTCTGACTTCTATCCCCAGCTTCGGTCGAAAGCTGACCAAGTATTTTCACATCGTCTCTAAGAGCGGCAACGGTTTTAGTTCTAGATTCGATCAAACTTTTCTTGACTTTGTCATTGCTGACTTTGCCTTGAATTGCTGCACCACCGTGAATGAGAACTGGAGCTGCAGTTAATATCGAACCTGAGACCAGGAATCCGACCCCACCTCCACCAACCTTTTTCAGGTTGACCTGCTTGACGCCTCGCATAACATTGTAAGCACCAGGAAATGCACCTGTTGCACACACGGCGAGTGTACCTAAAGTAGTAAGATCACGAGCTACTCTCTTTTTGCGAGAATCGACATAGATCTTCGAAAACTCGATCAGCGCAAGGTCCCTAATATCTTTTAGAACATTGCCTTCGGCAATCATCATGGCTTTCTTATCTGAAGAAGCTGATTCGCATTGAGCATTTCTTTGCTCAAACAATTTGTCCAGATCTGTCTTTATAGAAAGAGCGCGGTTGTAAACAGTTTTTGCGTCAAATCCTTTTCTTTTGCCTTTATAGTCATTGACGAGGTCGTAAACACCTTCGCCAGCATACATTCCACCAAGGGTCAAATACGCAACAAGGACAATCAAAGCCCCACACTGCAGCCTGCCTTTATGCGCCAGTCCTTCTCAAGGATTTTTATAATAGCGATAGAACTGACTCATCAATATAATATCGCCGACATTGGCAATGGTACCGCCTGCAGTATCGTAGAAATTCATACGACGCTTTTTCCATTTTGAGCCTTTTGTATAGTGGCTAAAAAATTCGGCGTTCAACTTAATAAGTTCAACTTCCTTTTTCAAAATCTCTTTGTCTATCGCAGACATACTGGTCGTGCTTTGCTGGATATAGTCACGAAGAGTAGTCGGATCCTGAGACTCCTGGGCATATAGAGGACCCATTGAACTTAGACCGATTGCTGCGCACAAAACGACTGACATGCACTTTGTTGACGATTGCCCAAACATATTGATACCTGTTGTTCACTACCGGGTGGATATTGCCAGAGTGGACATTTTGAAACATCAATCTAAAGGGTTATTTCTTTGAATCGCCTAGTCCAAGCATATTTCAGCCATTAAATCCGGACACTTTTATCCGAAATGTCGGCATCATTCTTTAGACTGAGTCCCCATTTAGTGGGCAACGCCAGATGTATCAAGGTACCGTTATTGGATTTATACGTTTGTTTGATTCTAGTTCTTCCACTTATCCCAAGCCGCTCCGGAAATGCAACCCTGGCATATTTGCTTATTTCGCAAAAGATGTTCTGACAATCTATCAATTGCAACGGCCGCCCGAAAAGTGTTTCGAATTTGAGGCCGGCAGCATCAAAAAGTGAATCAAGATTTTTTGTCACCAGTTCGATAATTTCTTCGTTAGTGAAATCAGACGTCTGATTGAAACACTTAGCTATTCCATCTCTAGCTCCTGGTCCTGCGACTACAAAATCCATTTCGGAAAAATCAATTATGTCACTGTAATTCAGATCAATAGTATATTGAAACGCCAGAAAATCACCCAGAGAAGGACACTGGCGAAGAGTTTCAAACACCTCACGCATTGATTTTGCTTTGGCAATTTTATGAGGAATTCGATTTGCAAACATGAATTCAAGCAAACGCAAATGGTTTCGATGTTTTAACTGCTCACCAAATACGGTGCCTGGCGAGGGCATGACGTAAGCCATCGAATAAATTGGAATACCAGAATTTTTGGCCTCACTCAAAATTGCATCGTAACGCTCATAATTATAGGTTCGCCAGCTTATTTCTCCCAGATGTCGCTCTAGCAAATTCCAGGTATCAATACGATTGAAGATCTTAAATAAGAGAATGCGGAAAAAGAGTTCTTCTAAACTTTGCTCACCACGAGTTATAACTTTACCTACCAAAAACTGACTGACACGATCCAAGACACGATAAGTATTGGTAAATTTCCAATTTAACAAAATTGGATCAGCAGTCCATGGAAAAGATTGTCCATAAAACCGTTTCCAAAAAATATTTTGACGCTCAACTGCAAAATTCAGGTAAGCATCGAATACTGGGGTCGGTTTTAGCTTGTCTAGCGCATTCACGTCGAGATTTATCCACCTGCTTTTGTGGTATTAATATGACATGAAACCAGACAAAATTCACGAAGAATTAGCCGTAATAAAGGACCATCTTACTCTTCAAAAACTGGCGAAACACAATACGCCACTCTTTGCGATTTGGATGATAAGTCTAGCTGCGTCAATTGCTTTGTTTACAGTATGTCTACTCTCGGGCGTGGTTCATATTCTCAGTAGCTTTTTTACTTTTCTTGCTTTCGCTTTAATTTGCTCTGGTATCTTCATTACTAGTTCGACCCTCTTATTTTTTGGTCCAAAAGGGGTACTGGCAAAACGCTATTCCAAACAATTAGAAAGACAGGATCTGGACGAATTGAGCGAAGAAGAATTGCATACTCTAATCGATTTTCATCGCAATCAAAAAAATTTCGAAGCAGCAGATCGCGTTTCTAAATTTTTGATGCTAAAACTTGATGACGATTCGAAAAATTAGCCTGCAGGAAGTTCTATAACGAACGTAGTTCCATTCTCTTTAGTGCTGGTGCACAAAACACTTGCTTTGTGCGCATCGAGCATGATTTTACTCAGGTACAAACCAAATCCAGTCGAGCCATCATAGCGAGGAATGCGCGAAGCAACTGTACGATGATCGAATAAGCGCTCAATGTCCGAAGCCGGTATCAATTTTCCGCCATTCTGAATTGTAATTTTTACTTTGCCAGAAGAATTTTGGTTTTCAATTCTTATATTTACCACTCCACCGTGGTCGCTTGCTTTTATGGCATTATGAACCAGATTGTGCAACACATGCCTGAGTCCGGCAGCAACACCTTTGACAGCTGGCAAATCGCTTGTTATATCGGTATTAATAGTAACAGCTTTAGCTTGTGCTTCAAGTGAATTCAACTCTAGCACCATACTCAATACTGCATTCAAATCTATCGCCACCGTGCTGTGAGCATCAAGCATAAAGTCGGTATGGTGAATTTGAAGCATGGCATTCGCCAGCTCACGATGATGTTTTGCACTGTTCAATACTGTTTGCAAGTCGCTTTTGATTTCTTCTGGAAGATTTGGTTTTTCAAGCAAATCTCCAATTATGTATTCCTCGCTTATCAAATGATTTTTAACATCGTGAGCTATTAGTGATGCCAGTCCATCGCGCTGAATCTGTAAATGTTTTCGCTCGCTGATATCGCTTGCAGTGGCTACCACTCCTAAAAAATTGTTGTTTTTGTCAATTACTGGAGAAGCCTGCGCTCTTATCCAGCCGCCATTTTCGGGATTTTTAGCGTCGTGCAAATAACCTTCCCGCTCGCTTACAAGATGCTCTTCCATTGCAAGGGTATAAGGTTCTTCTTCTCGTGGAATTTCAGTACCATTTTTGTCTGTCAGAAAAGTCACACGTTGACGAATTTTATTTCGATCTGAGCCAATGAAATCAAGCCCAGCAAACTGGATTGCGGCTTTATTAGCCAGCATTACTTTGCCTTCAGCATCATAAACGATCAGATTGTCCCCGATACACTCAAGAATTGTACTGAGAAAACTTGCATGATTTTCGACAGCCTGGCGTGACTCAAGTAATAGCTCTATATAAGCCTGAGTTTGGCGCTCAATCTCTTGCCTTATCAAAAGCAGAGTTTCAGCATGCGGATCGCTTTTAGGAGGTTCGAATGTCATACTCAATGAATGTGTCCACTAGCTGCTTCAATTGGACTTAGCTCGGGTGCATCTTGCATGTGCATTAGTTCCCACATATGTCCATCTAGATCCTGAAAACCATGTTGGTACATAAATCCATGGTCTTTTGGCTCGCTGTAAGTATTTCCACCGGCATCTATTGCTGATTTAACCATCTGATCTACATCCTGGCGGGTCTTGCATGACAAGCAGATGAATGACTCTGTGTTTTTAGTAGCGTCGCAAATTTCGTTTGGAATGAAAGTTTTGAAAAGAGGCAAAGTTATTAACCTGACCATTGTAGACTCGCCGACTATCATACAAGCTCCGGTTTGGCTGGTATATTTTGGTTCGAATTTAAAGCCGAGCTTAGCGAAAAATTCTTTGCTTTTCACTAAATCTTTTACCGGCAAATTCACCGATATTTGAGTGCTCATCTTTGCGTCTCCTGGTGCCTGAATTGAGCATTTTACTGCATCTTTTCAACTTTAATGATAAAAATTGAGCGAAAAGATAGAATACCTCAGTTCAATCTTTGAACATAATTTTGGAGTCGCCATGAGCAAATCAAATCGAATTCTCGTTGGGACGAGAAAAGGCGCTTTTCTTCTGACTAGCGACGATTCGCGCAAGAACTGGAAAGTTTCTGACCCAATATACTTGGGTCACATCATTCATCACTGGGTCAAAGACCCTAAATCCGATACCATGATAATTGGCGCCAAAACTGGTCACCTGGGACCTACAGTTTATCGCTCGCTCGATGACGGCAAGACCTGGGGTGAAGCAAGCAAACCGCCAGCGTTCAAACAAGTAGACACAGGAGATAATTTAGAAGGACCCGAGGGACCCAAACCTCGCTCTGTCGACAGCGTATTCTGGCTTACCCCGGGACGCAAAGAACAGAAAGGCTTATGGTATGCAGGTACCACTCCGGCGGGACTATTTTGCTCAAAAGACGATGGTGATACCTGGCAATCGGTTGATGGCTTCAACGAGAATCCAATGTATGCAGCTTGGACAGTCGGCGGTGCCACTCCAGGGGGAATAATCCTCCATTCAATTTTGCTGAACCCAAGCGACGATAGCCACATGTATATTGGTATTTCTGTAGGTGGAATATTTGAGTCTGTCGATAACGGCGCTTCATGGTCGCCGCTCAACAAAGGCGTCGAGATTGTATTTTCACCTGTTGAGGATCCAGAATGGGGACACGATCCCCACTGTATTGTGCAATCGCAAGTGAATCCCAATATTTTGTATCATCAAAATCATTGCGGTATATACAAAATAGAACGCCCTGAAAAAGTGTGGAGCCGCATCGGCGATAATATGCCAAAAGACATTGGTGACATTGGATTCCCGATGGTTATACATCCGCGTGATCCAAGTTGCGTTTGGGTGTTCCCCATGGACGGAACCGAAGTATGGCCTCGCACCAGTCCTGGTGGCAAACCTGCGGTTTACAACAGCCTGGATAGCGGAAAGAGCTGGATAAGACAGGACAAAGGTCTTCCACCTTCTAATGCTTATTTCACAGTTAAGCGACAAGCGATGGATTGCGATACTAACGACGATGTAGGGCTTTACTTCGGCACATCACAAGGCGAAGTATGGGCAAGCATCGATAGTGGTGCGAGCTGGAATTGTATAGTCAAACACTTACCTGAGATTTATTCGATTAAGGTCGGCTAAAATGCAGGTAAAAATACCAAGCCCACTATTTTCTTATACGAAGAATGCCAACGTTGTCGAAGGACAGGGTAGGACGCTTTTAGAAGTGCTCGACCATCTCAATGCACAGTTTCCAGGAATAAAATTTAGAATGGTTGACGAACACAATCAAATTCGTCCGCACATGAAATTATTTGTGAACACAAATGAGATCAAAGACCTGAGTACCCAGGTAAACGATCAAGACAAAATAATGATTGTAGCAGCGCTCAGCGGCGGCTAATTCAAAACCTAAACGTGCATGCTTGGGTCGATATCGCAAGCCCAGCTTTTGATGCCGCCAGTCAGGTTAATCACTTTCTTGAATCCATGCTGGCTCAAATATTCCTGCGCACTGAGGCTTCTCATGCCACTTTTGCAATATATAAGCAAATCTTTGTCAGAATCTTTTAAATGTTGCAACTCAAGCATTCGAGCAGGCAATTCTTGAAGCGGTATATGAATTGAATTTGGAATCTGACACATCGCAACTTCGGCATGTGTGCGCACATCAAGTAATGCAAGGTCACGACCAGCGTCGATAGCGGCTTTTAGTTCTTTAGCAGTCATTTCTAGATTTGCTTGCGATGGGCACATGATATTTTCATCCTTTAAAGAAGTAATAGAGGGGTTGTCACCACATACGGGGCAGTTTGGATTTTTTTTGATTCTCAGCTCGTCTTGCGAAAAATTCAAGGCATCAAACACGATCAAGCGCCCCTTTAAACTGGTGCCTAAGTGCAAAATAGTTTTGATTGCTTCAAGCGCCTGAAACGAGCCTATGATACCGGCTATAACGCCAAGCACACCTGCTTCAGCGCAGTTTGGAATAGCACCTTCTTCTGGCGGGTCGGGAAAAAGACATCTATAACAAGGTCCACCAGGCGCAAAAACGCTCACCTGCCCTTCGAATCTGTGTATTGCTCCGTATACATAAGGCTTTGCTGATAAAACACACGCATCATTCAAAAGATAACGAGTAGAAAAATTGTCCGTACCATCTACTAGAACATCGTATCCAGCAATAATGGACATTGCATTTTTAGCATTAATCCGCCCATAATGCTGTTTTATGTTAATAGTTGAGTTGAGACTTTGCAGTCGAGCAGCAGCAATAGCGAGCTTAGACTGCCCTACTTGATTCGACTCGAATAAGACCTGTCTTTGCAAATTAGATAATTCAATATCGTCAAATTCGGCAATTCCAATCGTTCCAACTCCAGCTGCTGCAAGATACATCAATGCAGGAGAACCTAATCCACCCGCTCCGCAAACGAGCACGCGCGAATCTTTCAACTTCATTTGCCCTTCTTGATCTATTTCAGGCAAAAGAATATGACGACTATATCTAATTAGTTCTTCTCTAGAGAGAGTGTCCATGCCCGTATTATAAGAATGAGTCCTTAATGAAAAAAGGTGAACAGTATCACAAAATCTTTTTTTTGCTTAAAAAGCTTGACACGGTCTGAGCCTGAAGGGCATTGCGTTTTCAAGTACTGTGAAGATGTATTCGAATGTAACGATTAAGAAGTCTGTATTAAGGGATTTTGCAAGGAGTAACGATCAATTGCAAATTGTGTAAATAACTCTTGCCTACCAGAGAAACGCACTTAGACTGGTGTTCTGGTCGTTCATTGGTCACGGGAGACACACACATGCAAGATACATATGAAATGGATTACGAACTCGACTTGTCACCAGAAGGTGCTGACTAATCTATTTATATAAGCGCAAAAGCCGTAGTTTCAGTTTGCAACGCGAAGCGGATTGAAACTATGGCTTTTCTTTTGGAGCCTCGGTCGGCTGAAGATTCACTGGCTTCATAGGGTCAAGTTCTTTAGCAAGGGCTTCTATATCTTTAACACCCATGAATGGCGCCCAAAATTTGACTGTGTCTAAAATGCCAAGCAAAATAATGATGGCGGCGATTGCAACAATTATGTTTGAGGAATATCCGGATTTAGGTTGAGTCATTTTCGATCAGGGGAAAGACGTGCCTGCTTGCGACCATTCTAAAACCAAACTGGCTTGCATAGATTGCTCTTGCCTAATTTGTCCTAAATGCTTCGTGCAGTGCGCAGTGGGAAACCGATGCCCAAAATGCGCCGGGCGCTTTGAAAGCCATGTAATGAAACTGTCTCCAGCCGTTTTCACCCGCCTGGTGGTGGTTGCAATGGCATCGGGAGTTGTGCTTGCCAATTTAGTGACTATGCAAGGGGCATTTGGCGGCTTTTTATTTCAAATTTTTGTCGGATATCTGCTTGGAAGAATTATTCATCGCGCTGCAGATTACAAATTCGGTCCCAAAATCGCGCCTATTGCAGTTGGCTCATGCCTTTTGGGGATGTTGCTCAATCACAACATCACACTGCTTCTATTTCTATTTATATACGTGCCGCAAAGTGCAGGGGTACTTGCCGGACACTATTTGACCGGGATTTTACTTGGAGTAGTGGGGATTTGCATTCCACTTATGACAACAGTCCGGACCCGCTAATCAGACATGTAAGTAGTCAATCTGCCATAATGAGCCCCGGCTTCACAACACGGCTATGAGATTTGCGCATTTATATGAATAAAACCATCCTCAATATCGCTCTATCACTTTGTTTTGCAGTAAGTATGCCTTTTGCAAGTGCGACAAAAGTCGACGCAAAGCCAGTCACTCACTGGAGCTCAACTATAAAAGTTCCTCACCGCTCCTGGTTGCCAGAAAATAGACCCAAACGAGTTTTGCTTTGTGTGCATGGTCTTGGCTTTTCCAGCGAGTCTTTTAACGATTTTGGAAACAGAATGGCTGCTCGCGGCTTTGCTGTTTATGCAGTAGACGTTCGTGGTTTTGGTGCCTGGATGAAGAATCGCGGCGACAAAGCTTTGTGCGACTTTGAGGCCTGTCTTGTAGACATCGAGAACGCACTCAAAAACATTCGCAAAGCCTACCCAGGCGCTCAAGTTTATTTGGTGGGCGAATCGATGGGAGGAGCTATCGCTCTTAGAGCCACATCACGCTACCCTCAACTAGTGGATGGGCTGATTTCCTCGGTTCCTTCAAACGAAAGATATGCAAACCTTTCCGAAACTCTCAAAGTCGGAACCCGCTATCTTGTTGATAAAGACGAAAAGATGAATATCGCTCCAATTGTTGTTAAACACGCAACCCAGGATCCCAAATTGCAAAAGACCTGGATGGCTGAAAAAACCAATCGCATGCAGATGACGCCTAAAGAGCTGAAACAATTCAACGATTTTATGAAAGGCAATTATGATGCAGCAGCACTGATTGAAAAAACTCCTGTTTTAATGCTTGCCGGCTTCAAAGACAAGCTTGTAAAGCCAGAAGGCACAATCGAACTTTTCAACGATGTAACCTGCCCAAACAAAATTTTGTTTGTTATTGGCGACAGCGAACACTTATTGCTTGAAGAAAATCAATTCACCGAGCAAATGGCATCATTCATGACCACCTGGGTAAATACCTGCCGCGACTAAACCTGACTTGTCGTTCTAATTCTTTTTAGGCTCTTCGGTACGCTTGTTCAGCTGAAGAGCCTTTATTTGTATGCTAACCTCATTCAGGTCGCCTTCCAGCTTCAAAGTTTCGTCTTGAGATAATTCGCGAGTTTTGTCAGTTTTCCATTTCGCTTTTTTCTTAGCTATTTTGGCAAGCATTTTGCGTAACTTATCGCCCTCTTTAGCTGTGAGCGCTTTTTTCTCCTGAGCCGCATTGATGTCTTTCATCAATTGCTCTTGTCTTTCGTCAATAGTCCAGGTTTTGGCAAAAACATCAGCTGGGACGAACCAAGCAAAGCAAAGAACCAGAAAGAGCGCCAGAATAGAGTTCATGTACTAATCCTCAATATCTCGAATTCTCAAACAATAGAGTCCAATCATCATACCAAAGTTTGTCTGCCAGGCAAAAATCATGCCGCCGGGGGTAGTTCTTTCACACCTTTGTGTGATGTCAGCTTTACCTAAGTAATTAGATAATGCAATTGGGGACGCTCATTTAATCCAAAAGAAGGTATAGCCTATGGACTCGGTTCTAGTTTTGGACGACGATCAATACTTTCGTGCCCTGATTGCAGCTTATCTGCGCGATGAGGGGCTTACTACGGTTGAAGCTCGCACCGGGAGCGAGGCAACCGATTGGCTTGGACGAGAAAAATTCGCCCTTGTCATTGTTGATTATAGATTGCCAGACTGCGATGGATTGAGCTGGATCAATTACCATCGTTTAAACGGAGTAGAAATTCCCTTTGTAGTGTTGTCGGGAATTCCGTTGAGCAATCAAAAACAAACACGCATGCGTAATTTGCTTGGTGTAGAACACGTTTTGCAAAAACCGATTAATCCTTTTGAGTTTATTCGTTTGATCAGAAAACAACTGCATATGCAGGTCGATCCTCCAATAAATGCAAGCGAACAAGAAAAAAATCACGATGTACAAATTTTCAATGATGCTGACCTCGACGAAGAACTCGATGGTGAGATGGAAGATATTAGAGACGCTTATTTGCACGACCTGCCTGCACTCTTGCGTAAACTGGCTACGTCTATTGAGAAAAGCAATGAAACCTGCATGATGAGCGACTTTGGTAAGGAAGCCCTAATGGAAGCACACAAAATCCATGGTACGGCAGGCACTTTGTCTTTCAACGGCATTTCGCAAATTGCCGGGATGATTGAAAAAGCGCTGAAGAAGGCAGTCCGTCAAAGCAAAAAATTCGCCACTTAGAGGTTAAGAATGAACATATCTTCTGTTTTATTAGTAGACGATGATGCAAACATTCGTCGTATCACCCAACTCGTCTTGACTCGCATGGTGCCATGGGAAGTTAAACTAGCAGATTCGGGCAAAGAAGCGCTCGATATTTTGACTGAGTATCAGCCCGACCTGATCTTGCTTGATGTAATGATGCCAGGAATGGACGGACCCACAACTCTCAACATTATCAAGCAAACATATGGAAATGCAGCGCCGCCAGTCATATTCATGACAGCAAAAGCATTTAAAACTGAAGTAGAGCATTACTTGAATCTAGGCTCTGCAGGTGTGATTACTAAACCATTCGATCCCAAAGGATTGCCTGAAGAAATCCAGACCATTTTTAAAAATTGGAACAAAGGAAAAATCGTCGCATGAAGTTACAAGTGCGAATTTCTGAAAGAACTTTTGGGTTTTTTCTAGCTCTATGGGCTTGTCTTATAGGTTTGTGCTATTACGCCTTGATTGCCTATAGCGCAAATGCTGGTTTGCACAATCACGAGAACGATTTGAAATTTTGGCCAGAGAAAAGCGAACTCACCAGAAACAAAGGGAGATTTACCCTGGTAACTTTTTTTCACCCTTATTGTCCGTGCTCTAAAGCCAGTCTCAATGAATTAAATAAAATAATGTCACGCACTCACCACAATATGGACTGTCAGATTGTTTTTCTAAAACCATCTACAAATGAGCCTGACTGGGAAAAATCATATCTCTGGCAACTTTCAAGTCAAATTCCAAATAGCACCCGCAAAACCGATGTGAATGGAATGCTTGCAAAATCATTCAATGCCACCACGTCAGGACAAACATTTTTGTACGACCCAGATGGAAAACTAGTTTTTTCTGGAGGAATTACAACATCCAGAGGACACGAAGGAGATAGCCAGGGCAGTATTGCCATAGAAAATCTATCCGCCGCAAGAGAAGCTAAAACCAGTTGCAGTCAAGTTTACGGTTGCCCACTGTTCGAAAACAAAATTTAGTAAGGAACTGAAGAATATGTTTATTACAAAAATGCCGAAAATCGAGCTCGATGGACGTGCAAAAGAAATTTTCGATCAGCAGCTGCTAGAGTCAAATGTAAAAGTCGACAGATTGTTTGCTAATCTACTAATCATTCAGTGGACTGCTGGCTTTCTGATTACGTTATTCATTTCGCCGCTGGCGTGGGAAGGTAAAACCAGTTATCTACACCCACATATCTGGTTTGCCATTGCATTTGGTGCATTAATAACACTGCCCGCCTTGCATTGCATTTACATGTATCCTGGTAAAGCGATTACAAGACATGTTGTAGCCATAAGCCAAATTCTGTTTTCAGCCTTACTAATTCACCTGACTGGTGGGCGCATAGAAACGCACTTTCACATTTTTGGCTCACTTGCATTTCTTGCTTTCTATCGCGATTGGCGCGTACTTTGTACGGCTTCTTGTATGGTGCTTGTCGACCATATTTTGCGCGGCATTTTGATTCCTGAATCGGTCTACGGAGTATTGAATTCGGACCCGCTTCGCTCGCTAGAGCATGGAATCTGGGTACTTTTTGAAGATATCATTCTGATCAGTGCTTGCCTTAACGGCAAAAATGAGCTGAAACTAGCTGCCATGCAAAGAGCTCAAATAGAAGAAACAAACGAACAATCAAAAGATTTAGCTGAATCTAGAGCTTTAAAACTTGCATCAAGCGAACAAAAGCTGTCTGAAATTCTAGACTCGGTTTTAGATGGTTTTATTATGACCGACATAAACGGTGTAATTACTACCTGGAACAAACAGGCTGAAAAAATATTCGGTTGGAAAGCCGAGGAAGCGATTGGCACAAATCTTGCAGCTTTCATTTCATTGCCACCAAATACGATTACCGGCTATTCTCGCGTAGCAATGCTCTCATTGGATGAGAAACGCGAATTCACCAAACGTCGAACAGAAATTTCTGCTTTCCATAAAAACGGTCAAGAAGTCCCGATTGAAATAACGTTGACACCGCATCAAGACAATGAAAGCTGGATATTTTCTGTTTTTGTTCGTGATATTCAAGACCGCAAAAAATCCGAAATGACTGCAAAACAACTGACCTCTATCGTCAATGCCTCTCAAGACGCCATCATCGGTGAAAATCTGGATGGCACAATTGTTTCGTGGAGTCCTGGCGCAGAGAGAATGTATGGATACAAAGCCGAAGAAATGATCGGGGCTAATATCAGGATGATTATTCCTGGTGAAAAAATTGAAGAATTTGAAGAGCTATCAAATCTTGTACGCATCGGTGAATCGGTAAACGATTTTGAAACACTGCGAATCAAGTCCGATGGCAGCACCCTTGAAATTTCACAAGCAGTTTCGCCAGTTAAAAATGAATTTGGCACTATACAGGGAATCTCGGTTATTGCAAGAGATATTACACACCGAAAAGAAGTAGAAAAACGTATCAACGAATTCTACTCGACTGTTTCGCACGAATTGAGAACACCACTTACATCTATTCGTGGAGCTTTGAGTCTTGTTGCCGACGAAATTGTCGAGCCAGATTCTGACGAAGCAAAAGAAATGATCCGCATCGCTCGCAATTCATCAGAGCGTCTGGTTAATATCATCAACGATATTTTAGACTTGCGCAAGATTGAAGCAGGCAAACTCGAACTGCACAAAGAAACCGTTTCGGCTCGGTCAGTCGTTGCGCGCGGTATCGAATTGATGGATGGAATGGCTCGCAGTGCTAATGTAACGTTGTCTTCAACGATAGATCCAGATTTGACTCTTTCAGCAGATGCCTCGCGCTTACTTCAGGTTTTGACTAATTTATTATCAAATGCAATCAAATATTCTGAGCAAGGGGATTTGGTCAATATTACGGTTGAAGAAAATGAATTTGGACGAGCCAGATTTTCTGTTACCGATGAAGGTCCAGGAATTCCGCTCGAGCACCAGAATAAGTTGTTTGAAAAATTCCAACAAATAGACTCATCTGACACTCGTCCCAAAGAAGGCACTGGTCTTGGTCTTGCAATCTGCAAGGCTATCATAACTCAACATGGTGGCGAAATTGGAATGCACAGCCTTCCTGGACTTGGGTCTACTTTCTGGTTCGAGTTGCCAATGATCAAAAATGAGGAGAAAACCGAAGACAATGCACAGGCAGACGACCAAAAGCTTGTGATGATTGTCGAAGACGATGAGAATTTGATTCAGTTTCTTAAATTACGTCTGCACAAAGAAGGTTATGCCACCAAACATGCAACCTGCAAAGAACAGGCTCTACAAGTACTGAGCAGATGCAAGCCAGATGTTATTTTGATGGATCTGCTATTACCTGACGGCAATGGGCTTGAAATCATAGAACAGACACGAAAAATAGAACATCTCAAAGATTTGCCGATTATCATCATGACCGGTAAAAATGTAGAAGACCTTGAATGCTCTCCACCTGTAGTATTTGACTGGTTTGTCAAACCTTTCGATCAATCCAACCTAATACGCTCGGTAGAGCGAGCCACTACCGATATTCCCAAGCGCAAAGTGCTTGTAATCGAAGACGACACTGATACAAGAGCTGTCATTGTTGCTCAACTGAAGAAGCTGAAAGCACATTGCTTAGAAGCAGAAAACGGCATTCAAGCGCTGTCTATCGCACGTTCAACTCATCCAGATGTGATTGTACTCGATGTAGGAATTCCCCAAATGGACGGATTCAAATTTGTTGAATCGCTCAATAACAGCGGGTCAGATAAGTGTCTTGTGCCACTTATCGTATATTCGGGAGAAGAATTCACCGAGGCTGATAGACGAAAACTCACTTTAGGCATTACAAGACATATGACAAAAGGGCGCGTTTCACCTGACGAATTTGTTTCTGCTGTGCGCGAGTTGCTAGATACGGTGACTTCACCGCAGCAAGCTTCAACAGATCCCATAGATAGCTTGCAGACAGCTTAACCAGACCATTGCCAAGCAGCGATTTAATACGCTCCTTTGAACAGTTTATATACAATTGCGACTCTTAACTGATTACTCCTCTTTATAAGGGTCCAACTGTGAGCAATAGAGAAAACAACAATTTAAGCGAGGTTACAGTCAGTGGCATTAGCCGCCGTCTGTTCCTTACAAAAGGAATAGCAGCCGCAGGCTCCATCTTCGTGGCGCTTAAAACTTTCGATTTAAATGCACTTGCTGCTTCCAGCAAAAAAATAAAATTAGATGCTGCATTGCTCAAAACCAAATACGGTTTCAAAGGAAAAATATTCACTGGCAAAGACGACAATTTCGACGCGGCAGTAGTTGGAGGTTTATGGAACCGCTTGAGACCCACAAACCGAAGACCGCAAATGGTTGCACAAGCGCTGGATGAAGACGATGTGGTAGCAGTCGTAAAATACGCTAAAGCAAACAAAGTAAAAGTAGCCATCAGAGGCGGTGGACACAACTGGTGCTCACCTTCTGTAAGAAACAGCGGCATCATGCTTGACTTGACCAATATGAATCAAGTCATTTCTATTGATGCCGACAAAAAACGTGCGGTTTTACAGCCAATCATTAGCAACAGACAAGCTCAAGAGGAGTTAAACAAAGTCGGACTGTCATTTCCAACAGGACATTGTCCTCAAGTAAAACTTTCAGGCTATTTTCTAAGTGGTGGCATGTCATGGAATCAAGGTAGCTGGGGACACGGTTACGAAGGACTTGAAGCAATCGAGATGGTGACTGCAGAAGGCAAAAAGATCACCGCCTCAGCCACAGAAAATCAAGACTACTTCTGGGCTGCTCGTGGCTCTGGTCCTGGATTCTTTGCCGTATGCACAAGATACCATCTGAAATGCTTCCCTCTGCCCAAAGCTATTACTGCTAGCGTTTATTACTATCCTTACAATGAGATAGAAAAAATAGCTGAGTGGCTTGGACCTCTCGCCAGTCAGATGCCTTCAAGTATAGAACTGAGTCTTTTTGCTGTACACGCGCCAGACGATATCGCCGACCAGTGCAAAGAGTCTAATGGTAAGGTTGCCCTTGTGACCGCTACAATGTTTGCAGACAACGAAGACAATGCCAGATACGAACTTCAAGTGCTCGACAGTTGCCCGCTACTTGCAAAAGCAATCAAGAAATCGATTGCCGAACCATGCACTTTCCCACAACTCTTCGATGCTTCTGGAGCCCTTTGGCCAGATGGTTTACGCGCGAAAGTAGACGCTTGTTTCTTCGATGCTCCGCTTAGTGAAGTGTTCAAAGCAAACAAAGAACATTTCCTCAAAGCAGATCCTAAAACTGTTTATATGTTTGCTGTATTCACCGGCAAAAATCCAGAGCCACCAAGCGATGCTTGCTTTTCAATGCATGCAAAACTCTATGGCGGTCCCTGGACAATGTGGGAGAAAGCCGAGGACGATGCCAAACAAATTGAATGGCATAACACCTGTGTAAAAAACATGGCACCACTAATCAAAGGGCATTACATATCGGAATCAGATACTGTAGATCATCCTGAATATGTGGAAAAAGCAGTCAGCAAAACCAACCTTGAAAAGCTGCAAGCAATGAGAGCCAAATACGATCCCGATGGTGTATTTTTCAATTTCAGCGATGGATTGAGCTAAAAATACAAAGAACTATTTGCTCCAGAAATCCATTACGAAAACGTCGTCTACCAGAGGCAAATTTTTGTTTTTGAAGGCGACGTGTTCGGGATGAGTCAAATAGGTATCTCGGTCTTTTTCGTTTTTGAATTTAATTACAAAAGCGTCGGTAAAGTCTTTATTGCGTTTTTCAACACTGTTGTTCTCGCCGCTTTCAATAGAAACAATTGCGGGAATCTTTTTCTTTAAGGCTTTAAAATTGGCTCTTAATGCCACCTTTTCAGCATCGCTTGTAGTTGATTTGTATTTGAGCGCCACAAAATGTACAATGCGCGAACCTCGCACTGCGCCTCGACTTTGCAAGACAGAATACGTGGTAACGAGTATGGCGCAAACCAAGAATGTATATAGTTTTTTCATTAGCTAATTTCCGCGGACCGAAGCAACTCTACTAATTCTTCATGGAACAATTCGATTGTGTACTGAGTATCGAAAAGCATACGTATTCGTCTATTAAACTCAGCTGCACCTATCTTGTATTTTTTACCTTGCGGCACCACGGCTGAAAGTTTTTCCAAATTCGGCTCAGACATCGTGCGCAAATATTTTCCTTTCTTCCAGTTATCCACCAAAACCTGAGACCTAGTTTTACCATCTCTAGCGCCAGGTGGAACAGAGTCCAGATATTTTATTACCAGCTTCGACTCATGATCAGTTGCAACCGGTTTTTGAATTTTGAACACATCAGTCAAAATGGTTGCATCGCCATCTACCGGTTTTTTGTAGCCCATATTTGTTTGAGCAAAAGCAAGCATCGATAAACAAAGTCCGATACTACTTGCCAAAAGCAATAATTCAGACCCCAGTGCTCCACGTCCGTTCAAGAAAGCTGGTCCTGACAAAACGCCAAGTACACCTATTTGCATAAAGTTAAGCGTAAAAATAGAGTTCAAGATTTTCTGTTGTTTGGCATTTAGCGCTCCCTGACCGGCGAACGCCCAGGATAAATCACGGTCGATTCGACCTGATACCATCCTCACTTCCATAGAAGCTCCAAGAACTTTATCGAGAACATCAACCTTAAGACCAAGCTCCTCGTCGGTTAGCGGCAAATTTTCATGCCCCTGACGCAATTGTTTGAGTTGCATCAGTCGCTCCACTTTGGGCAAAATTCCAAGCAAATTCGCAGCCTCTTTTGCTCCTGGAGTCAGAGAAACAGCTTGTCCTTCCAACTGAATTCTATCCAGAGCAGATACTGGTTTATTCAAAACACTGAACTGCATAAACATAATAATAAAAGCAAGAAAGATACCTTTTATTTTGCGGGCAATCATTATTTCTCTCCAGCTTGAACATTAGTAACTGCTTGATGAAGCTCGAACAAAGCCCCATCAAATTCTTCGATATGAGTTTTGAAATCGTGCAATATTTCAATTCTCTGACTGACTGTTTTGATTCCTTCTAGACGTGTCTTTTCATTAGTACCGTCCATGAGGTCTCGCTGTTTTTCATTATTAGCAGAAAGCCCTTTGAGTGCTTCCCAATGCTTCAAGATTATTTCGCGTCGAGGTTCATTCGACCCTTTTCCAGGAATGGGCGAATTGAAATATTTCCACAAATAACTTTGATTGGCATATTCAGGCTTAAAACCTGGATCTGTTACGTGCGATAACATATTGGCACCATCGGTGGTTTTGCGATAAATTAGATTTGGTGCATACATGTTTATAACAGGCAAACAGCCACTCATTCCAAAACTGGTCATTGCTATTTCCTGACGGAATATAGGATAGACAGCGGCTATAGCTAGCGAGTTTTTGACTATGCCAAGCACACCGTTTTGAGTAAAGTTAAAAGTATTAATCAAGTTATTGGTCAATCTTTTTCGATTGTTCAGCGTTTCTAGATGCACATTGTTTACTGCGATGTCGAAATTTATTTGCGCCACCACTTTGCGAACTTCTTCTGATGCAACAAACATTCGCCACAAACACATTAACCTGGCGCTCTGTAACGCTTTAGGAGCATCAGCCATGTCTTTGCCAGAGCGTTGTTGGGTTCGCAACATTTCGACTACAGGTCTGATATTAAGCAAATCTGCTAATTCAGCAGCGTCAGCGCGAAGCTCATTATTAGCCTCGGCTTGAAGATTGCGTGCGGGAGTAATCTGAATATCGATATACTCTTTAGACGGCTTTGCTTCAGCTGCGCCGCCGTGTGAAAAGACATAGCCGATCAACGCAAGACATATGAATGTCTTATTTTTCAATTTGGTATGTCACCCCCAAGTAACCAACAAATGATACCTTAAACGTTATTCGAAGCGAGTTGTCATGCACGCTTGACATTCCCCATTTCGGCGGAATATTCCATACTTCTCTATATCTCAAGTAGAATTGTGCAAGTTGAAGGATACAAAAGGGCTCCAGGTCGAACATGACTAATTCGGGCAAATCGGAAAAGGTTTTCTGTCTAAACTGTGCGCGCAGATTCACAGAAGATATTCGTTATTGTCCAGACGACAATACTGAATTAGTGCCAATTGCTACCGAAGGTCTGATTGGCAAAGTTTTTGCAGACAAATACCTGGTAGAGTCTGTGCTTGGCAAAGGCGGAATGAGCACCGTATATAAAGCCAAACAGACTTACATGGAGCGCATAGTGGCGCTTAAACTATTACACCCTCAACTGGTATCAGATCCAACCAGTGTGCAGCGCTTTTCGCAAGAAGCAAAAGCAGCTGCAAGCTTGTCACATCCAAATATCATAACGGTCTATGATTTTGGTATCACGTCCACAGGCGAAGCTTACCTTGTAATGGACTATTTAGTTGGCTCTTCTCTGTCTTCGATTTTAGATATGAGCGGCCCTATTCCAGAAGCCGAAGCGCTCGATATATTCAGACAAATTTGCCGGGGACTTGTTCACGCTCACAACAAAGGAATCGTGCACCGCGATCTCAAACCCGCCAATCTGGTCCTCACTGCGGACGACGATGGTTCTGTACTTGTGCGCATAGTTGATTTTGGTATCGCAAAAATTCTGCCTTCAGACGGAGAAGCATCACAAGGACTGACAAAAACCGGAGATATTTTTGGAAGTCCGCTATACATGAGCCCAGAACAATGGACGGCAAGCAAACTCGACTATAGGTCCGACATCTATTCTCTGGGTTGTGTGATGTATGAAATTTTGACCGGCATGCCACCATTCGCCGGCGACACTCCTATGGATACAATGAACCTGCACTTAAACGAGCCAGCACCGCCGTTTCGAGAAACAAATCCGCACGTAAAAATATCCAAAGAATTAGAACAAGTGGTGCAAACCTGCCTTGAGAAAAAAGTAAATCACCGATATCAAACAGTGTCAGAAGTTTTACACGCACTTCCAGACGCTGGTGCATCGCCTGTTTCTAGCCAGACTGGGACTGTTATAGTTAAACTCAATCAAATGGTCGAGTCTGCCCAACAAAAGTCTGGCGGCTCGCAAAACTCAGTACAAACCTCTAAGCAAAAAACCGTCATAGATAGTCGCCGTCCCCGTGCTATCAGAAAACTGATTAAAGAGTCACGCACCAAACTCGGTATCATATCAAGCGTTGGTCTTGTAGTACTACTTTTGTTTTTATTTTTGTATCCCGGACCAGAAGAAGACCCCGGGTCACCTGCAGCTAAAACTTATTGGCAGTTATTGATGACAGCAAGCAACTGGGCAACCAGTAGCGGCAATTATGGATTGTCTGAAAAACTGATGAATACAGCCATGAAAGACCTCGATCAAAATGTAGGAGGTTTTTCACGCAAGTTCGAAACAATGCGCAGTTTGAATAATCTATATGTTGCAACAGGCAAAACGAAAGAGCAAGAAGCTCTTCAGAACAAAATGTATGATCTTTATACGCAAGAGTATGAAAATCGCGGCAAACATCTAATAGAGATGCTCACAGAGACCGAAAATTACATCAAGCAGTTAGAGGCACAAGGCGATTCAGTCCGCACTCATATGTCTGACCGCCGTTTAAATTGGTCTGGCTCGGTAACCAAAATCATTGCTGTGGCAAGAAGTCTTGAAGAAGTCTATTCATTTGAGCTTGAATACAAGCTGCTCGACATGGCAGAACGCGTTTTGACAAAACTATATGGCGTCAGATTTCATGGACTGGCTCCATTGAAGCTCGAACGAGCCGACTTTTTGATGCTCTTAGACCGCATTGATGAAATCAAAGCAAGACGCTTATACGAAGATGCGTTTGCCATAAGCGGTTATTGCACCAAACACAAAAAAATGGAATTTCACGATGACATAGATTATTTACGGGCACTACTTCGCTTAGGTCAATGGCAGCGTGATTACGGAAACCCTGATGATGCGGGCAAAACGCTCGATACAGCAATCAAACTGGCAGAGAAAAACAAAGAAATCAGCAAGTTCGAACTTGCAAACTTCTACATTAGCTATTCAAATTATTTGCAACAAGTCGGCAAAATTACCGAAGCCACTGCAATCAAAAAGAAAGCACAAGAAATGGGACACACTCCTGACTATGCAGCAATTTTAAAAGAACGAGAAAAAGAGAAAGAAGATGACAATGACTGAAACAGCGCTCAAATGTCACGCAATTAGAGCCGAAAGTACTGGTGACCACTCGGTGCTTCAGTTCAAAGAAATAGAACTGGCGCCACCACAGCCGCACGAAGTGCGAGTAAAAATAATGGCTGCCGGAATCAACTTTATCGATATTTACGAAAGACGGGGTAGTTATCCCGTTCCTACACCTTACACTGTCGGTCGCGAAGGTGCGGGCATAATAGATGCGGTGGGAAGCGACGTTAAGAATTTCAAGAGTGGCGATAGAGTGGCATTTTGTGCTCACCGATCGGGCGCATACAGTCAATATGCAAATGTTTGTGCAGATCTTTTGATTCCACTTCCAGAAACACTTTCATTCGAGCAAGGCGCTGCCTTTCCATTGCAAGGAATGACTGCCCACTATTTGATTTTCGAATTCTATAAAATCACTCCCGACTCGACTGTTCTTATTCACGCAGCTGCAGGCGGAATGGGGCTATTGCTCTGCCAGTGGACTCGTCATCTAAAAGCAAAAATAATTGGAACCACATCTAGCGAAGACAAAGCGATACTTGCGCGAGAAGCTGGATGCGACAAAGTGGTTATTTACACACAGCAAGACTTTGTCCAGGCATGCAAGGAATACACCAACGCTAAAGGGGTCGACTACATCATAGATGGAGTGGGCAAAACTACCTTTATGCAAGATCTTGAAGCTGTTCGCACGCGCGGTCACATCACCATTTATGGCTCAGCCTCCGGACGCGCAGAGCCAATCTCGCCAAACATTTTGCAACAAAAATCAATAACTCTTCACGGCGGCTCTCTTGGCTGCTTTATGCAAGATGGCACTGAAATGCGCATGAGAGCAAATGCTGTACTTGAAGGCATTGAGCAAAAATGGCTTAAATTAAGAATTGGCGAAGCTTTCCCTCTTCAACTAGCTGGCAAAGCACAGAATCTTCTTGAAACACGCCAGACCAGTGGAAAGGTTGTTTTAACGGTCGAACATTAAACCGAGTTCGACTCAATAGTTACTATGGTAGGATCTTTGGACTCAAAT
Source organism: uncultured Candidatus Obscuribacterales bacterium (assembly GCA_964572515.1). Classification (GTDB taxonomy): domain Bacteria; phylum Cyanobacteriota; class Vampirovibrionia; order Obscuribacterales; family Obscuribacteraceae; genus Aved-18. The sequence continues at coordinate 96,394 of CAZNEW010000006.1, forward strand.
GGAGCCAGTGATTATGCTCGACTTCAAACAAATAGACACCAGCTTGAACAAAGGCAAAGCCGACATCGTCGCTTTATCGCATTTGTTCTATAGCAAAAATTGGTCTCTCGCCACATCGAGCAATTACAGCGTCGTTCTTTGCAAAGACCCGCTCAATTTATTAATTACTGCAAGCGGAAAAGACAAGCAATATCTCAGCGAAAATGACTTTGTCACAGTTGATAAAAATGGCGAAATAATCAATTCTCAAAACGGCGATCTGAAGCAATCTGCCGAAACTTTATTACATACCACTATTGCATCAAAACCAGGTGTTGGAGCAGTTCTTCATACTCACTCAATAGCATCTACAGTTCTGTCAAAAAAATATTGCTCAAAAGAATTTCTTGAGATCCAAGGCTTTGAGATGATCAAAGCAATGAATCTTGATGGCGTGAAAGTCACACACGAAACATGTATAAAATTGCCTATATTTGCTAATTCGCAAGACATGGTGGCATTATCCAGTATTGTCGATCAAAACTATGACAAACTACCAAAAGGCTTTCTTATAGCCGGTCATGGGCTATACAGCTGGGGCAAAGACCTCAGCGAAGCTAAAAGACATATCGAAGGATACGAATTTTTGTTTGAAGTCTTACTCAAATCGGGCTGGTAACTTATGGCAAAACTGAATGTTCCAGAAAAATCACTTACTCTAACCGACCCCGCTGAGATAAAAGCATATGTAGAGCCTTATTCTATGTGGTTTGAGCACTGGGATGTGGAGTCGAGACTTCCATCTCAATTGGTTTCGAATGAAGAAATTCTTGAGATATTCAAACCCGAAATTGAAATGCTTTCTTCACGCGGCGGCTTCGTGACAGCTGATGTAATCAATGTTTCGCCCGAGACCCCGGGTCTTGATGCGATGCTTGCAAAATTCTGCGTTGAGCATACTCATTCTGAAGACGAAGTGCGATTTGTAATTTCTGGACGTGGCATTTTTCATATAAACCCGGTAACAGCGCCAGTTTTCTCTGTCGAAATGGAAGCCGGTGATCTTATAAATGTCCCAGAGGGCACCAGACACTGGTTCAATTTGTGCCAAGAAAAAAGCATAAAAACAATTCGTTTATTCCAAGACTCATCCGGATGGGCGCCTCACTATATGGAAGACGCTGTCGACAAGCTCTATTCTCCACTTTGTTTTAGTTCGGTGCCCAAATGAAATTAAGCCAGGTAGAATGTGTTCTGCTCGATATTGAAGGTACAGTCTCGCCAGTTTCTTACGTTTACGACGTGCTATTTCCATTTGCACGCAGATACGCAAGCGATTTTTTGAACAAGAATTTTGATGACCCGGCAGTTATTAAAGCTGTTGATTTCATGGCGCGCGATGCCGGTTTTACAAACAGCAAAGAATGGCTTGCAACAGGCGATCCAATCCAGGTCGTTTTATCCGAAGTAAATCGATTGATGGACGCAGATATCAAAGCTACCGGTCTAAAAGAATTGCAGGGCATTATCTGGAAAGACGGCTACGACAGTGGCGTTTTAATGTCTGAATTATTTGCCGATGTTCCCGATGCGCTATCATCCTGGGATCAAGATGAAAAAAACATTTCCATTTACTCTTCTGGCAGCATTGGCGCGCAAAAAATATTTTTTACCTATACTAAATATGGAGACATGAGCAAGTATCTCGATTCGCATTTCGATACTACGAGTGGTGGCAAAAAAGAAGCGACCAGTTACAAAACCATTAGTCAAGCACTAGACTTCACGCCAGAGAAAATACTTTTCTTGAGCGACATTACAGACGAACTGGACGCTGCCGCCGAGGCTGGACTGCAAACGGCACTTGTTATTAGAGATGGAAACGCTCCACAACGTCAAAACGCGCACCAAAGCATTAAATCATTAGCCGAGCTGGATCTCTAAGCGCTTTGCAGTGCTAAAATTCGAATCTTTGCAGGCGAAGGAGGAGAAGCTAATGCAGATCGCAGTGATAGGCCTTGGTCGCATGGGCGCCAATATCGTGCGCCGTCTAATGAAAAACGGGCATGAATGTGTGGTTTTCAACCGCACCCCTGACAAAGTAAAAGAACTTGAAAAAGAAGGTGCGATTGGTGCTAAAGATATAGCCGATCTTGCCAAGAAGCTTTCGAAGCCAAGATGCGCGTGGATAATGGTTCCAGCCGGACAGGCTACCCAAGATATGGTTGACGAACTCGCCAAACATTTCGAAGCTGGAGACATCATTATCGATGGCGGTAATTCGATGTACAAAGAAGATTCTGTTCGTGCCGAGCAAGTGGGCAAGAAAGGCATTCAATATCTGGATGTCGGCACCTCTGGTGGTGTATGGGGCTTAGAGCGCGGCTACTGTTTGATGATTGGCGGACCTGAAGTTGCAGTCAAATATCTCGATCCTGTTTTTGCGACCTTAGCACCTGGCATTGGTAATATCGACCGCACACCTGGTGCAGAAAAACTCGGAACCGCTGAAAAAGGCTACCTTCATTGCGGTCCTTCTGGCGCTGGACATTTTGTCAAAATGGTCCACAACGGAATTGAGTATGGAATCATGCAAGCATATGCCGAAGGATTCGACATTTTGAAAAACGCAGGCAATTTAGACCAGAAAGAACATTTCGATTTTCAGTTAGAATCGGTGGCAGAACTCTGGAGACGTGGCAGCGTAGTTGGCTCATGGCTGCTCGACCTGAGTGCTCGTGCTCTTGCTGAAAATCCATCGCTTTCAAATTTCACCGGAAGTGTTCAGGATTCTGGCGAAGGCAGATGGACAGTACAAGCTGCAATCGAAGAAGGTGTTTCTGCAAATGTCTTAGCTGCTTCGCTCTTCACAAGATTCCGCTCGCGTCAGGATCACAGCTTTGGCGAAAAATTACTTTCCGCAATGCGTAACCAGTTTGGAGGTCACGTTGAACAGCCAGCTCTTAAGTCCTGACCCTAGTTGTACACAAGCGCCCGGAGTTCATCCCAAAGCGGATCCTTGCGTTTTTGTAGTTTTTGGTGCTGCAGGCGATTTGACCAAACGTCTTCTTGTTCCAGCAATCTACAATCTTGTAGAAGCGGAGTTATTATCCGATAACTTCGCAATCATAGGTATTGCACGAGCAGATAAAGATTCTGAGCAGTTTCGCAAAGATCTAACTGAAGACTTGGGTAAATACGCTACCAGAGCGGTTGTCCCAGAAAAGTGGGAGAAAATCAAAAACAACATTCATTACATTCAGGGTAATTTTGACGACAAAAATATCTATCAAAAACTGGCAGAAAAACTTCCCGAAGTAGATAAAGCTGTCGGCGCAACAGGAAATGTTCTTTTTTATCTGGCAACTGGAGCAGATTATTTTGCATCTATAGTCCATAATCTGTCAGAAGCTGGTCTTACTCAAGAAGTAGATGGAAAGTGGCGCCGCGTCATAGTGGAAAAACCATTCGGCGAAGATTTGCAGTCTGCAAAAGCGCTAAATGCGAGTCTTTTGAGTTCTCTTGAAGAAAGCCAGATTTATCGAATAGATCACTATCTTGGAAAAGAGACTGTTCAAAACATTTTGGTTTTTCGCTTTGCAAACGGTCTTATAGAACCGCTTTGGAATAACCGTTACATCGACCACGTGCAAATAACAGTATCTGAAGTTGTCGGAGTTGAAAATCGAGGCAACTTTTATGACAATGCTGGTGCTCTGCGTGACATGATACCGAATCATTTGTTGCAGCTGCTTACCATGACTGCAATTGAACCTCCAACCTCTTTTGCAGCAGATTCAGTGCGCAACGAAAAAGCAAAAGTTCTGCAATGTCTTCGCCCCATAGATGGAGACGACGTGGTACTACGTGCAGTGCGGGGTCAATATGGACCAGGCACGATAAAAGGTGAATCAGTTCCTGCATATCGCCAATCACCAAAAGTACGCCCCGACTCGAACACAGAAACTTTTGTCGCCATGAAATTCAATATAGAAAACTGGCGTTGGGCAGGAGTACCCTTCTATATCCGAACAGGAAAAGCGCTGCCCCAAAAACGCTCCGAAATTGTAGTCACTTTTAAAAAAGCACCAATTTCATTATTCCAGCAAGCAGACTGCACCAATGTACGCTCGAACCAGGTAATAATCAATATTCAACCAGAAGAAGGCATCTCTATTTCATTAGATGCCAAAATCCCCGGACCCAATATTGCAATTAGCCCGGTCAAAATGACTTTCGACTACAAACAATATTTTGGACAAGCCGTCAACACGGGCTACGAGACCCTCTTATACGATTGCATGATTGGAGACGCTACGCTTTTTCAACGTGGCGACACGGCTGAACTTGGATGGCAAGCTATCGATAATGTACTGGACTACTGGAAAAATTCAAGACCAAAAGACTTTCCAAATTATGCTGCGGGCTCGTCGGGTCCAAAATCTGCAGACGACCTTTTAGCGCGAGATGGTCGCTACTGGAAAAGCTTGTCCTGACCCTTAATTATCTGAGCATAATCAATCTACTGAGTTTGGATAGACGAGTTATAAAATGAACAAACATGATATGCACCTTTTTCATTTTTCGTCTGGGGCCTGGACGACAGACGAAAATAAAAAACTATATGTACGATCAGTCCGAAGTTGGTGCAGCTTCCTGATCCACTAGCCAGATCAACTCACCCCAAGGCTTTACGCGAGCAGCAGGATAAGACTTGTCGCCCCCGACAATATTAGCTAAGACTGGGCGTTTATTTGTTGATGCCACAAGAAACATCATAACTCGACTTGAATTCAACACGGGATAAGTCAAAGTTATTCGATCTTCGGCTTTGACGCCACATACAGCATCGCACCATTTGACAGTTTCATTCAATACTTCAGTTCCTGGAAACAAAGATGCAGTGTGACCATCGTCGCCCATTCCCATTAATGTGTAGTCGAACACTGGCTTATCGGGCTGGATTTGCTCTGAGCCATAATAGGCTTTCAGCCTTTGCTCATAATCCGCTGCCGCGTCTTGTGCCGTTGGATAAGTAGTATTCACAGCATGTATATTTTCTTCAGGAATTGGAACATGATCAAACATAGATTCACGCACCATTCTGAAATTGCTCATCGCATCATCTTGCGGAACGAATCTTTCATCGCCAAAAAACCAATGTACTCGCTTCCAGGGAAATCGTTGCGAATAAAGCGAACTGGCAAGTATTTGATAAAGAGCTTTTGGGGTCGATCCACCAGACAAACAGATACTGAATCTATCTTGACTTTGATCAACTCGCTCAAAAATCATTTGTGCGGCAGCAATTGCAACTGCTTCAGCGTCCGGTTGAATCCTTAGTTTAATATGTGTGTTTGTCAAAATTATGGGTGGCATTCATATATAAAGGAAAACCGTACCATAATACACCAAAGATACAAAACAAGATTGTACCTGTCACTAAAGCTAACCACTCGAGGTGCAACATTTCGCGAGTAACTATATAAGCATCAATGCTCATTGCCAACATGAATGGAAACAGAGCACACGTTATCAAGCCAGTAGCAACACGCTCAAAATGCTTTGGATCATGATGACATTTTGTCTGTCTATCATACGCCGCTGGAGTCATCAACAAACACATCGCTACTGAAATCAACAACAAGGCAATCCAATATAACTGCTGATCCAAAACAAGCATTTTGTCGAACTTGGGATTGAATACTGTAATAAGTTGAAATCCAAACAATGCTTGAAGTCCTGGCAAAACAGTTCTTGCCTCCTCAAGCACAAATTTATAGCGATCCTCGCTTTGGATTTTTGATTCTTTTTTTGTTGGTCTTTCAGCCGCAGTAGTCATAATCACAGCCCTCCCATTTTTAGATTTTTGTAGCACAGCGCTTTTGTGCCCGTGACCCATACGGCGATTAACGCGCCTTATGCTACATAAAAATCAGGAAATTTTTGCCCGCGTCTTCACGAAAGCAAACATTTCAAAATCTAGAGAGGATGAAGAATAAGGGGACCAAATCATGAAATACCTTACACTTGCGTCTCTTCCTCTATTGGTAGGACTGGTGGCATTCACAGCAAGCCCAATCAATGCAGAAGAGACAATCGTTAGAACAACAACATACACAACGAATGAGCCAGCTCCGGTAGTGACCGATCCAGTTCCTGTAGTTGTATCTACACCAGCTACTACTGTCGTTAGAGAATATTCTCTACTTCCAAGCGTGAGCTACGTTGTAGTCGATCCACTGACGGGAAAAACACGTGGCGTGTTTGACCCCACAACCCGACTAATTGACGGACAGCCACTTTCATTCGGCATGGTGTTTGTAGATCAGGGCACAGGCAAAATGGTAGCCAGCGTCGATGCCAGCGGTCGTATCGTAGACATTCTGGTTGCACCTGCTACTGAAACCTTGGTTACATCAATCGATGCGCGCATTCTTGACTTACAAAATACAGTTAACCGAGCAATCGAACGCGGAGAAATTTCGGCAGCCGAAGGAAGCGCTCTGAAAGCCAAACTTGATGATGTGATAAATCTTGAAGCACGCTACAAAAATTCTGACGGTGTATTCACGTTCAACGAAGCGTTTGCAGTGGCTAATTCGCTGAATGCAGTCAACGATGAAATCGTTGCTATCGCTCACTTGCCTGCACTGACACCACTTGTAGGTGGAAGATTTGTGATGCAAGACGGTAACTTGATGCTTGTAAATGACTTCGACTATAGACGAGTTTCACTCGAGCGCCGAATTGACGATGAATACAAAGCCGGCAGACTTTCTTCTAAATATGTTGCTGAGCTGAAAAAGGAATTGAACGAAATCAAATCTAAACAGACCAAGTATATGAAGAACGGAGAATTGAAGCCAAGCAAAGCCAAAGAAATTTCTGTTCGACTCGATAAAGTCGCAACCAGGATGGATAAAGACGTGGCAATTATCAATAACAAACGCGCCAAGATAGGCATTCGTGTCGATTAAAACGTTTGAGTAGGACACCTCTTGGAAACTTCCGCGCTAGCTCTTTAACTGTCGCGGAAGTTCCATGCCCAAGGAGGCAGTTAGAATCACAATGAAAAATCTAGATAAATTGCTTGCAGTAGTTATTTTGTTATCTACCAGTGCAGCCTATGCCGACGAAGAGAAGGGTGATAACACCACACGCAACAAAGGACACGAAGACAAATCGGCTGTAAATGCCGCTGATGCTGGAAACAGCAAATCAGACATCAAATTAGCCAAAGATATCCGCAGAAAATTGGTAGACGACAAATCACTGTCGTCATACGCAAAAAATGCAAAAGTCATCGTTAAAGACGGTCATGTCACATTGAAAGGCCCCGTAAGAAGCAATGACGAAGCAGACAAATTAATGAATGCAGCCAAAGCATGCGCTGGCGATTCGAACGTCGCAAGCGAGCTTGAGGTTGTCGCAAAATGAAAGGGGGACAACTATGTCAACAGCAGTAATAGGATTATGCTCCGATATTCCACAAGCAGAAATGGTGGTAAACGGTCTTAAATCGAGCGGATTTATCAATAATGATATTTCCATTTTGATGCCAGACGCAAATAACTATCGTACAGCCGGTTTTGAAAAACACAGTAAAGCACCCGAAGGCATTTCCACTGGTGCCGGAACTGGCGCCGTACTTGGTGGCGCGCTCGGCTGGCTTGTTGGAGCTGGTATGTTAGCCGTTCCTGGACTTGGCCCTGTTATCGCGGCCGGACCAATGATGGCGGCGCTCAGTGGTGCTGCTGTTGGTGGCGCTATTGGTGGACTTTCGGGCGGTCTTGTTGGAATGGGAATTCCAGAAATCGAGGCTAAGCAATATGAAGGTCGCGTTATTGATGGTGGCAAAATTTTAATTGCTGTTCACACCGATAACGGCGAGCAAGTGCGAGTAGCAGAAAACATTTTCAAAAATGCCAAAGCTAATGAAATAAATTGTGTTACAGAGGAAAAAGTGGAGCCACGCTCCTAAGGTAAGGTGTAAATATGAACTGGGATCTAGTTAAAGGCAACTGGAAACAGGTGCAAGGTAAAGTCAAACAACAGTGGGCTAAACTGACAGACGACGATCTGCTTTTGATCGAAGGCGAGCGCGACAAGCTAGCCGGCAAACTGCAAGAAAAATACGGAATGGCCAAAGAAGAAGCCCAAAAACAATTAGACGACTTCTGCACCAAGCTCTAGAATTTTCAGTGTTTCAAATTTGAAAAAGCCCAGCCCGTCTGGGCTTTTTCTCTTTGAGATCAAGCAATCAGACAATATATCTGTGCTATGTCAATTAATAATCGCAAGAACAGAATAATCGAGGGGCAGGCAAAACAATGATGAATAAGCTTCTACTAGCTGTTTCCACAACCGTCATATTAACAGCCGCCAACGCGCTCATAGGCTGGATTACGCGCAAATTGGAATCCTTTGAAAATTCAAAAGGCGAGAAGGAAATGAATCCTAAGTGTGTAAACACCTAGAATGGGAGACCTTTTATGTCATTATCCAGATCATACACCGACCTTTCCGATCCGGAATTGATCTTTGCCTGTCAGCGCAACGACGAAATTGCACTGCGACACTTATTACAACGACATCGCTGGACCATAGTGCATTTTTTGCATAAATTGGTACCAGGATTCAAAGACTATTCAGACTTGATTCAGGAAACCAATATTCGAATCTGGCGTTCAATTTATCAGTTGAAAGATCCACGCGCATTCAAATCCTGGTTAAAGCAAATAGTGACCAACCTTTATTATGACGAACTGCGCAAAATGCCGCGTTTCCAGGTAGTCTCAATAGATGAACCTGTCGCGGCTGAAGACGGCACGGCAAAGCCTGTTCGAGAAATTGCCGACAGTTCGCAGCAACCCGAGAGTAAAATGCTTTCACTTGAATTAAGTGATGTGCTCGAAAAAGCGGTTTCAAGTATTCCAGAACAATTTCGCACCGCGGCAATGCTACGCGACGTGGATGGTCTTTCGTACGAAGAAATCGCTCATTTGACTGATACCGAATTAGGTACCGTTAAATCGCGAATTGCTAGAGCTCGTATCAAAATTCAAAAACGCATTTATTCCTATCTAGAGTGCGCTTAACAACAAGAGGAAGAACAAATGTCAACTGAAGAAACTCATTTCCTGGCAAATGTACACGAGCTTCGCGAAAAAGCCCGAAGACACATTGAAGAAGGTGCGGTCACTGAAGGATACACCGCCAATCGCGATGTAGTGATCAAGTTACTCCAAACAGCGCTTGCCACAGAGCTTGTGTGCGTGTTGCGCTATCGCAGACACTACTACATGGCTAAAGGATTAAATTCAGAACCAGTTGCCGCAGAATTCTTGGAACACGCAAATGAAGAACAGGACCACGCTGACAAGCTTGCTCTGCGCATAACACAGTTAGGTGGAGAGCCAGATTTGAATCCAGATAATCTGACCAAATTTAGTCATTCAGAATACAAAGAAGGTCGCGGCCTACAAGATATGATCAAGGAAGACTTAATTGCTGAGCGGATTGCAATCGATTCTTACCGCGAAATGATTGAATATGTAAACAGCAAAGATCCCACTACTCGTCGCATGCTAGAAGAAATTCTCGCCAAAGAAGAGGAGCACGCAGACGATCTTTCCGACTTGATGCAGGTGAACTAAGATGCCTCGTGCTATTTGGTCTGGAGCAATAGGTTTTGGAATGGTCAACATTCCAATCAAATTGTATTCGGCAACCAGCAGCAAAAATATTTCCTTTCACCAGCTTCACGACAAGTGTCAGACTCGCATCAAAGAAATGCGTTGGTGCCCGTCGTGCGAGCGAAAAGTTGAATGGGAAGAAATATCAAAAGGTTATGAATACTCGAAAGGGCAATATGTCATTCTCGACGAAAACGACTTTGAACAATTGCCCCTTCCTAGTAAAAATCTGATTGATGTGCAGGCTTTTGTAGAGGCCGAACAAGTCGACCCGATCTATTTCGAGAAAACTTATTATCTAGAACCAGATACAAGCGCAAAAAAACCTTTTGCCTTGTTCAGTGAAGCTCTAAAAGGAAAAGAAAAGCTGGCGATTGCAAGAATAGCAATGAGAAGTCGCGAACGTTTATGCGCACTTCGTATCAGTGACGAGCGATTATTATTAACTACTTTGCTCTGGCAAGACGAATTGCGCCTGGAAGAAGCACCCGAAATACCGGAATCGAAACTTTCCAAACAAGAGTTGAGCATGGCAAACAGTTTAATAGACTTGCTCAGCAAAGATTTCACTCCCCAAGAATATGAAGACCACTACAGAGAAGCTCTTCAGAAGGTAATAGATGCCAAAATAGAAGGAGAACCTGTCGAAGATGCTAAACCTGAAAAAAGCGAAAAGCGAGTGGTCAACTTGTTTGAAGCGTTAAAAGCAAGTGTCGATAGAATTGATGGACGCTCAAAATCAAAAGAGCCAGATAAAAAATCCAAGCCCGCGAAACGAACAAGCGCTGCGCGAGCAAGGACTAAATCGAGGGCAGGGACAAAGCGCAAGACAACAACTGCGTCAAATCACAAAACAAAGCGACGCGGAGCAGCATAATTCATGTCTGTATCAGCTTATGCCTTTCGGCATCAATTTTTTCAAATTTGTAAGAAGCCTTTTGCCGAACAAAAACATTCCAACCAATAAACATATAAAGCTGAATAATAGCTGTTTAACCAAATCTTGATTGAAGCTCGTCTCCAACTGAACGGTTCCTGGAGTGTTGACTCCAATAATCATAGTAGCATCACTTGCTTGCGGTCCAATACTACCATTGGTGGCACCCTGAAGCATAGGAGCTTGTCCATCCAGATAACTCTTATCGTCAAAGCTACCGCGTTCAATGGCTGCTGAGGGAGCTGGCATAGCAGTGGCAACGGTACTTGCATTTTCCGACTCGTTTACTCTATCAGAAGCACGCCGTTTGAAAGTATTGAGCTTATACACTCTTCCAAAATCGCGGTGCAGTCCAAAACGCTGATAATCAGCGACTGATGCAAGTACCGTTGCACCACTCACAGGCGAGACTACTCGATATGCCATCGCCATCTGTACAGCAGTTGAACGCTCACCCCGATCGACTGCTTTTTGAATTTGGTCAATTGCCCACAAATTTGAGATTCTGTGCGAAGCTTCATCGGATTGAACTATGAATGCTCGGGGTCGCAAGCTGGTTTTCTCCAGTTTCAATTTTGATTTTCCAAAAATATCAGTTTCTTGTGTTGCAAGAATAAAACTTCCAGCTTCCGCATGTTTGGCTTCAACAGCAAATTGTTTGAGTGGAAATTTGCGAACTCCCCTCATCGACACGTCACCAAGACGCTCGAATGGAATGTTTCCTCTCACCAGGTTTGCATACTTTCCTTTTTGATTGGGCTCACTTGTAATGTCGTCTCTATTGCTTCGAAAAGGCACGTCAGACTCTAAATGAACGTCTTGCAGACAGTCAAAATTGAGGTTTGACTTGATTATCCGGGGCAGAAACAAAGAAATGTCGCCCTTGTTATTTGAAGAAACAGGACTGGTCATACCTAGTCTTATTTTCATATCGCTGTTTGCAGAAACTGGAAACGCCTTAATCTTTACCACCCCGGGCGAAACCCAGGTAACTAACAATGGGTCCCATCTACGCTGGCGCACCGATTCATACGCCTGAGTGACACGCTCAGTGCTATTGAAAGCAGCTTCTTGAGCTATTCCGTTAATCCATAAAGTAACCCTTGTTATTGCCGACCCATCGGGCACAGCCAGAGTGAATTCAGCCTCTTGCTGAGTTTGCTCATGACCTTGCAGTATCATGGTCCAGTAATAAGAACTTGTAAGAGTAGTCGAATCAACAATACCGGTTATTGTAGATTTAGTGGTAGTGCCAATAATGGCATTTTGCTCAATGACATTTGGCGCTGTGACAGAATGCGAAATAGCATTCCTGGTCGAATTTATAAAATTTTCGATATTATCAAGATTGCTGTAACCAACATAACAAATGGTTGCAATCCCAACAGTAGAAGAGACACCTAGTAAAAATGGTTTTAAATTAGAGACATAATCACGAGCGGTTTTAGTCCTGTAAAGCCGCTCGAGACTCTGGCGTTCATGAGTAGTTCTATCAATAGGTTCGTGCATAAAATTGACCTCGCGCAAGCGAACTGGGCTCTATACTCAAAGCATAGCCAGAGCCAGGCAGGATACAAAGACCTTTTGTCCGGCATCTGGTCCAGGGAAAACCCTGAGCTCATTTGAGTAATTTGGTCAGGTCGTTTTTGTGCTTGAGGATATTTGCCCACAAATCGCCCTGTTCATCAAGGATTTCAGGAACGTTTTTAAGATGATAGTCTAGCGGATAAACTTCCTTGTTTTCGACTTGCTGCCAGGTCAATGGCATCGATACACTTGCGATAGGGCTATTACGACATGAATAAATCGAAGCCAGAGTCTTGCCTCGTGCATTCATATTGTGGTCGAAAAATACTTTGCCTGCCCTTTTGCTTACACTCCAGTCCATGGTAACGTCTTTTGGATGACGCTCGAGCAGATGACGTCCGATTTTTTCAGCCATATCACGTACAACTTCGTATTTGATATTTCTTTTGATCGGAATAAAAATGTGTAGACCTGTTTTCCCTGAGGTTTTCACAAAAGACTCAATTTCGAGCTCCAGCAACATTTCGTTTAGAGAACTCGCCATTGCGCAAGCTTTTGCAAAGCCCTTTTTGTGCAGTTCAGGCTCTTCTCCTTTTTTCTCTTTACCGCTATATAAATACGGATCAAGATCTAAAACAACAAAATCAGGATAATTCAATAAAGAATTTTCGATTTCTTTTTCAGAACCGGTGAATTTACCCAAAATATTTTTTGCATCTGGATTTGGGTCGATTCTTGTATGCGCCACATGGAACTCGAGATCAGCTATTTGAGCGAACCACACCAAAGTGGCGAGATTATTACACATCAAATAATAGGAGTCTTTATTGTTTTGTTCTGAATAATGTTTGACTGTCTCAACAAAATCAGGCAGTTTGTAAGGATAATGTTTTTGAAAAAACTTTTCGCCATAAATACCGTCGGGATATCGGATTAAAGTGAAAGGACGCTCTTTCAAATGCGGCAAAATATAATGACCTATCGCAATTAAGTAATCGATATAATCGCGTTTGGTGATACCAGCATCGGGCCAGAATAGTTTGCTCAAACTGGTCAGTTTGATCTTGTGCCCTTCTATTTCAACAACATCATTTTCTTTTTGCTTTCCGATAGTTTTATTTGAAACAGTCTCTTGGGCAGAAGTTCGGGGTGCAGATATCAAATCGTCCCGTAACCGCAAAAACACAGGCGCACGTAATTTGCCATCGCGAGTTTTTTCAGCATATTTAATTTCTGCCACCAGTTTTGGTTCTACAAACACTGCACTTCGAGGTCCACCAGATTCTAGTGGATTGGTCTTAGTGATAAGTGGTTTCATTCGTTTGATCAAGTCTTTCAAAATAGAATCGTTAAAACCAGTACCTACTTTTCCAGCGTATTGCAAGTTACCTTTTGCATCGAAATAACCAAGGTGCAAAGCACCAAAAGTCCTGGCTCTGCCACCAGTACCTTTTGAATAACCTATTATGTAATATTCGCTGCTCTGAGTAGATTTCACTTTGATCCAGTTGACTGATCTTCTTCCCGACTCATAAACTGAATTACTTACTTTTGCAACGATACCTTCAAGTCCGTTTTCCAAGCAAGCTTCATATGCTTTTATACCGCTAGATTTTATTTCTTCTACATATTGAACCTGTCCTGACTGTGCCAGGATTTTTTTTAAAATCTTTTTTCGCTCCATTAAAGGCTTGGCTGTAATATTTTCGCCATCTAAATAAAGCAAATCGAAAACGAAATAAACGAGTTCTGTGTTTTTCGCGCCTAATTTACTTTGTTGCCACAATTCAAAATTGGGTGTTCCATGCTCATCTAGAGCGCCTAACTCGCCATCCAGAATGCATTCATGCTTGAGCTTGCTTAGCTTATTTGCTATTTCTTTGTAATCACCGGTGATATCTTTTGCATTTCGTGATTTTAAAATGCACTTCCCCTTTTGTACAAAAGCCAGCATACGAATCCCGTCGAATTTTGGCTCATAGATGAAACCCTTCTTGTCAAAGGGTTCTTTGGCAAGACTGGAAAGCATCGGCTTCAGCTCAGGCAGCGGTTTTGAATTACCTTTAGACTTAGTCTTTGATTTAGAAATCGGCTCAAAAATATAATCGTCGCCGTGCCGTATCAATAGCCAATTATCATCTCCCCGCCCTTTCATTTTTACAAGAGCCCACGAGCCTTGCAATTTGTCCCCATTTAGAGTGAATGAAATTTTTCCACGCTCGAGTCCCTGACGCATTTCGGCTTCACCACCGTCGGGAACATAAGTGCCTTTATCCCAAATCTCGACTTTTCCAGCACCATAATTTCCTTTAGGAATAGAGCCATGAAATTTGCCATATTCGATTGGATGGTCTTCAGTCATCACTGCCAGTCGTTTTTCACCAGCTATCATAGACGGACCTTTCGGTACCGCCCACGATAGCAGAACTCCATCGAGCTCAAGCCTGAAATCATAGTGCAATCTTCGGGCGGTGTGTTTCTGCACCACGAAGCCAAGCTTTTTGCTCTTCTTTCCGACCACAGGGCCGGGCTCTGGAGTTTCGGAAAAATCGCGCTTACGTTTATATTCGCTTAAAGCACGTTTAACCATGACTTTTTAGTCTAATCCACACGTTTTGCTAATGCCTTTTTCTGAATCTTCAAACTGAGATTATTTAGTTCTCTTTCCACCTTATTTATATCTGCATAACTCAATTTTCCATTATTCTTATTTCGCATTCGTGCTTCCATAGCGATAATCGAAAGTCGCTTATCTCTCAGACCTTGCGCTTCTTTATGAGTCAATTCATTCACTCGCTCAGCGCGATTGATTTTTTTCAAAAGAATATTTTGTCTTTGTGTAATTGTGAGCTTCGCATCTGCTGCCGGTGAAAGCAGCGACTGTGCAATCAATGTAACCAACCCAATTGCGAAATATTTAAAACTATTATTTCCCATTTTAATTTTCCCCTCGATTATTTAGAGCCGGATTCCACATTTACAAGCTGTGGTTTTTGTACTGCCGGTTTCACATTTACCAGATCGGCATTAGGCTTACTGGTGCCACCAACGACCTTTTTACTATTAACTTTTTCGGTTTTACCGCTGGCAGCTGATCTCTTTATAGCTTCAATTATAGAAATGTCGGCTAGTCCCTCATATCCCGATGGACGAGGTTCTTTGTCGGTGAGAATACAGTCGGCAAAATGAATGAGTTCGGGCGCGAACTGATCGTGTTTTGCGGCTTTATATTTCTCTTTATGCTCACCGCAGACCAGATTAAAGCCCAGCTCCTCTACGTAATCGTAGGCTGGTTCTACACTTACATGTCCGCTAGTGCCAATTACCTCATAACGCGAGACGTCGCTCGATCCAAAACTACATACAAATGCAGCTAGTTTCTCGTCTTCGAATTTCATAATCGCTCCTACCGCTTCTTCAATCTCAGAAAATCGCGGATCGTTGCATTGAGCCATGATTGCCGTCACTTCAAGTGGCTCTGATTGGAAAACATAACGAGCAGCATTTATACAATAGATTCCAATATCGCTCAGCGGTCCGCCACCGCGCTCGCTTTGAGTTCGAATATTGCCTTCGCGCACTTGCATTGTAAAAGACGAGTTGAATAGTCTTGGCTGACCTATCATGCCGTTTTTAATTAATTCAACCACTTTCATGTTTGCAGGTTCAAAGTGAAGCCTGTATGCCACCATTAACTTCACTTTGTTGAATTCAGCTGCTTCTATCATGGCACGACATTCTGCTTCATTCATGGCCATTGGCTTTTCACATAAGATATGTTTGCGAGCATTAGCAGCTCTAACGGCAAAGTCTTTGTGCATGTCGTTTGGAAGAGCAATATAAACAGCATCGAAAGTATTGCTTGCAAGGGCTTCGTCATACTGGTCATAAGTGAATGTATGTTTGACGTTGTACATTTTGGAAAGCTCAGCCATTTTTTTTGCATCGCTTGTGATCAATGCAGTGAGCTCGCACGACTCCTTTGCATGAGCAAACGCAGGCAGAACAGCGACCTGGGCAATATGACCCAGCCCTACCACGGCATACCGAATCTTTCGCTTTTCGTTATTCATTCAAATTTCCCTCCCTGTAAGTCAAAGGGTGGACGCAAAAATTTTGCTGCAGTTCCCAACACAAAAAAATTTGCAGATGCTATATGTAGGAATGGAGCTTTGTGCAATGGAATCACTGAAACTACATTCCGCAAACTACAAGCCAGGAGCACTTGTCCTTGGCACCTTTCTAGCTGGCGCCTGGTTCTTTGTCTTAACGTGGTTTGCCACTGCTTATTTCATTTTTCCAAGTGAGCCTGGATGGGCGTTAATCCTTGTAGTAGCAGCAAGCGCTTATATGGTCTATTTACTTGCTGAAAGTCGCAATTTAATTCAGTCTCTGCGTCACAAATTCACACTTACTATCAATAAAAACGAAGTCACTTTGCAGGTTGATCAGGGAAAAGCCATTATTGAGCGTACGATGCCAATCGACTGCATCAACACCATTGAAATTTATCGATACTGGGACGAGGGCAGCCTTGTTCTTAGGGGCAAAGAACTCTCGATGGAAATTCCACTCTGGGCATTTCCACACGATCAAAGCCGAATAGTGCGCCTTTTACAAAAGTCTCACGCAGAAGTGATTTCGGTCCCATAACACTTTTCTCTTTGCATCAAAAATGGTAATCTAGTGCCTCGTGTAATCGGGCGGGCGATAGATGCTTCTCAATTGCGCAAAAGCGCTTGTTTTCATTTGTGGGATGTTTTGCGGTTGGATGGGACCGCTTGTAATCGATATCTGCCAGGTTCAGCATGTAAGCATGTCAGACGTAGGCGCTATGGTTGCTGCATCAAGCGTTGGCAACATGCTAACCAATATGTCGGGAAAAAAATTCATCGACAATCTTGGCAGCAAGTGGACATTATTTGGCTCTGCCATTTGCATCTTGCTTGGAGCACTTACAATCAGTGCTGGAAACGGGCTCGCCATTTTGTGGCTTGGCTCGCTCCTTTTTGGTTTGGGTGGCGGACTCAATTCTATTGCAAGCACAGTAGTCACCTTAGAAACCGAAAAGAAAAACCCTCACGCAGCACTCAATGCGCTCAATTTATTTTTTGGACTGGGCGCACTTGCAGGTCCTTCGATAGCGGGTCTTTCGCATGCAAGCCAATGGTCTTATCGCCTTGCATACGGGTTTGCAGCTATATATTCAGCTATTTTGGCTTGCATCATAGTGAAGGCAAAAAAGCCCCAAACGGTGGACCTATCTCAAGCCCCACCACCGCCAAGTTCTGCCATTCTCAAATCGCCTGAAATCTGGACATACGCATTAGTGATCATGTTCTATGTCGGGGTAGAAAATGGGTCCTGGACCTGGCTCAATGTGTTTTTGCAAAAAG
Source organism: uncultured Candidatus Obscuribacterales bacterium (assembly GCA_964572515.1). Classification (GTDB taxonomy): domain Bacteria; phylum Cyanobacteriota; class Vampirovibrionia; order Obscuribacterales; family Obscuribacteraceae; genus Aved-18. The sequence goes on from CAZNEW010000006.1 coordinate 113,931, forward strand.
CGATTCATCTTAGCTATGAACAAGGGCTTTATTCGGTAACTTTGCTCTGGGTAGGTCTTTGCTTGGGTCGATTACTTGGTCATCGCTTAAACTTAAAATTTGCTCCTCACAAAATTACTTTTGTAGCTATTACATTGGTTTTACTCTCTCTTGTGGCGCTTATGACCATACCGAATTTGGGCGTTGGCTCGATGGCGCTTTGTTGCTTATTAGGTTTTGCCTTCGGTCCGATTTTTCCAAATACACTTGGCTCGGCAAACAGTCGCTTCACTTCAAGTTCTGCACTGGTATCATCTGTAGTGATTTCAGCCGGTGCTGTAGGTGGTGCTTTCTTTCCTTACCTGACTGGAAGCTTTATTGATAGATTTGGTCTTTATGCAGGTATAGGATTGCTCTCGGGATGCTCAGCACTGATGCTCTTATCGTTCTTTCTTTCGCGCAAACTAGCTAACCTTGCTGATGAAAAATCACAAATACCTATGATGCAAACGCCTGGTGAAGAATTTGAACCAATCAAAAGAGCCTGATAACAAAAGCTGGCAAAGCAAGTCGATAAAGCTTGCGCCTGAGGGATTAAACTTAGAATTAATCGTAAATCCAGGCTCCAAACAAGACGGATTTTCCGGCTTGAAAGAAGGAATCTTGGTATTAAAAGTTCGCCAACGCCCCGTTGATGGTGCCGCTAACGATGCGGTTCTAAAATGTCTTTCAAACCTATTATCACTTCGCATCTCAGCGCTTAAACTGATTCAGGGTACAACCAGTAGACGAAAGATAATACATATCAAGGGCGATCCAGCAGAAATTAAAAACAAACTTCAGGCGTTAATAGAGGAAATTCAATGAGTTCTTTTATCTTAGGATTTATTTTTGTCGTAGTAACAACCGCTCTGGCTGTAGTCGGCATGCTCTATGTACGCAAAAAGGTTGGAGTATCAAAACTCAGAGAGTATCACGAAGTTGCCGGATATCTACTTTCAATTATTGGAACCTTATACGCTGTTTTACTTGGTTTTGTCGTTGTAGATACAATGCAACACGTTCAAGATTTAAGGGTACTCGTGGAGCAGGAAGCGAACGGGATAGCAAACATCTATCTTTGTTCAAAAGTCTTCGAAGAGAAAGACAGACAAGATATTCGTGAGCTCAGTCACCAATTGGTTTTAGCTGTAGTGGAAGACGAGTGGCCGGCGATGCAACAGGGAAAATTCAGCCCCAAAGCCTTTCAGTCCGCCTATTTTCTCTGGAATAGAATTCTTTCAGTCGAACCCAAAACAGAATTGCAAAAAAATGCCCAAGCGCAAATAATTTCAGAAATGTGTCGAACTGCCGAAAGCAGACGCACAAGACTCATTAGCGCAAGAATGGGAGTACAACCGATACTATGGGTGGTGCTCATTATTGGCGGATTATTTACTGTTCTTTTCACCTATTTCTTTGGGGTAGAAAGCATAAAAGCACAAGTCATTATGACTACTCTTGTCGCTCTAACACTGTCGCTAAATATGCTTTTAGTATTCATTTTTGGCAGTCCGTTCACCGGAGATTTAGCTGTGCGTCCCGATGCATTCAAGCTCAACCTCAAAATTTATGAAAAAGTGAAACAACTAGAAAACCATCAGCCCGTGGATTGGAGCAAATGAAATCCAAGCAAGAAAATTTGATCAAATTCGTTCAGTCTGGTTACAAGAAACTGGCGAACAAACAAAAGTCGATTGAAATGGCTGCTTACATGAAAACGGCTATGCCCTTTTATGGCGTACAAAAGCCTGATAGAATGCCCATTTATAAAACAATTAAAAAAGATTTTGCTGCCCAAAACATATACGAATATAAAAATCACGTTCGAGCACTTTGGGCACTTCCTCATCGCGAAGAGAAATACACAGCTCTTGAATATGCGCTCCAAAACAAGCAATTCATTACCACAGAAAGTCTAGACTTATACGAAGAACTGATTCGCGAAGGTGCATGGTGGGATTTCGTTGACACAATTGCGGTTCATTTGATAGGCGAAGCGCTTTTGCATGAAAGGAGCGAAGTAAAAAACCTTCTCGACCAATGGGTGAGCGATGACGATCTGTGGATTCGCCGAACAGCGATTTTGAGCCAGAATAAACACAAAACGCATACAGACGAAAGAATGCTCTACAAATATATAAAAAAAAGAATGCACGAGCGAGAATTTTTTATCACCAAAGCCATTGGTTGGGCATTACGCGAATATAGTTATACCAACCCAAAATCGGTAAAAGAATTCATTTCCAAGAATCAGAACGAGCTTGCACCATTGAGCATTCGCGAAGGCAGCAAGCGCCTCTAGTCTCAGTCACCTAAAATAGAAGCCGTATCTACTACTGTAGCGAACTCGCCATTCAAACTGGCCAAAGCGTATTGATGGACCGAATCTGCATCCAAATCTTTGCCATCAAGGGCGGTGCGGTTGAAAGTAGCAGTAGCATCTGCCACCACATAGGTATTGAATCCCAGATTGGCTGCCATACGCGTTGTGGTCGAAACGCAGTGGTCTGTGGTTAACCCGACCAGAACGACTGTATCAATTTTTTTGTCGCGCAGATGTTTTTCCAATCCAGTTCCAATAAAGGCACTGTTAACGTTCTTCTCTTCGATATGCTCGCCATTGAGCGGCTCTACTTCAGGCTTAAATTCATTTCCATCCTGACCCGGTCTCAGTGGTGACTGAGGCTCAGTGGAAGTATGTTTAACATGAACTATAGGCATTTTGTTTTGACGCCAGTACAAAAGCAGACGCTTCATATTTTCTTCAGCGAAAAAATTGTTTCGCACACCCCAATAACTGGAATCAAATCCCTTTTGCACGTCTATCAAAACAAGACCAGCGTGTCCAGCTTTAATCTTATCCATATCGTAAAGTCCCCAGAGCTTTTACGTAATCTTACCAGTGAAAGTGGTCTTGATTTTATATATAAATCTTGTATGTCCCACCAGAACGCCCACGACTTCTCGACCAACGAATTACCGAGTGCCGCATCGGACTCGACTCAAATTGCGCAGATTAATAATGCCAAGTCCAATCTCAATTTACTCGAAATAGCTCAGACAAATAATCGCATTGCCCCTTCTCCAGACCAAAACACCCACCTGAACAGAGTAGCCCTGGAAATACAGCAAAGATTCGAAGAAACGCGCTCTAAGTTCAATCAGGAAGTGAATTCGCAAGGCAAACTGCTTGGACGTCCGATCGACGGCGTGAAAAACTTTTTTGGAACAGCTAATGCCTCGAACACGATAAATGCGCGATTGGAACAAGAAAAAATCAAAGTCGATAGATTACAGGTTTTATCCAGAGAAGGAAATCTAGAAGAGTTTAGAAAGACATATTTAGACTTGACTGGTATCGAATTAGAGCGACCATCAAATCAACAAATAACCAGACGCCTCTTAATCGAGCCTGTTGTAAGCGAGTACGAAAAGAGCCAGCGCAATTTGGTTAACACCGTAGCCCTTGCGATACCTTTTGCGCTAACAGGCTTTAGAGGTGCCCCAATAGTTATGCGCAGCGAATCTCTCGCGTTGCGTGGATTAACCGCAATCGGCAATAATGTACCAGCATCGATGCTGCACGATGGTATCATCGTGGCAGCCGGAAATACTGCGCTAAAAGCTGCGGATGGTCGTTTCAGCGATCCTCTATACGATGCCACCACCGGATTTGTAACCGGCGCACTCTGGGCCCCAGCACAAAGGGCTTCTACCAAGATAACCGAAAATTGGATGGAACGATACGGCACCACTTATGGTATCAAACCAATCAATCAGGGCAAACTGACAACGACTTTTGATGTAAATAACAAAGGTTTTGGCATGTATATGACAGAATCTTATCTGCGCCACGGCTCGTCCTGGTCTTTATACGGAATGTATGAGCCAGTCGCCCGAGAAGCAACCGATCTTGCATTCAAGAAAGTTGACTCTTACAGCTTATCGCGTGTGGCAACCAACTCTTCTTATGGCTTTACAAGCGGCCTATTCTTCGGGCAAACCTATGGCATGAGCTACACGCCAGCTTTGAACAAAATTTTTAACCCGCTCTACAATCACTTCAAACAGTGAAACACTGAGCTATTTAGTCGGTTTCGCCTTGATATGGCGATAGTATTGCCATAGCAAAAGAGCGGCCACGCCGCGGTGCGGTTTTAAATGTTGGCAATGCCCAATCAATTCTTTGCTCGTAGGAGGTCGCTCTAAGCCCTTCAAAGCCTGGTATCCAAGCAACAAGGCTAAATCATTAGCCGGCAGACAATCGAGACGTTTCAAGCCAAATAGAAGGTATATATTGGCGGTCCAAGGTCCAATACCTTTTACTTTCACCAGTTCGCTCACCGCCTGCTCATCGTCAAGTGTTTGCAATTGCTCGAGATCCAGACGTCCTGAAAGTATTTCAGCGCTCAAAGCCTTAAGACTGACTATTTTCGCTTTGCTAAGTCCACATGCGGCCAGGGCTTCAGGTTTGGCTTTATCGATTGCCTTGGCAGATAAAGGTACCGTCGCTTTAACTTTGTTCCAGATTGAAAGTGCCGCAAGGGTCGAAAGCTGCTGCCCCACGATAATTCTTGCCAAGGATTCAAAATCAGCCGGCCAATCGTAAACTTGCAGCTTACCTGCCAATGCTTCAATGCCCGCAAAATCAGGGTCTAACTTGCCGATTGCTTTTATGCCTTTGGCAACGTCTTTACTTGCAGGATAAAGACCAAGAGCCTTATTTAACTCAGCATCACTAATTTTGATTTTGCTTTTCTTGTTCTTCAAGGTCATATGCTGGAAGTGTGGTGAGTCTAGGGTCAATGATTGCCGAACCGAACGTAAAATTATAAATGACTTCAAAGCCAGCAGGCAATTCAATATAAGAGTTTATGGCGTCATCTATGAAACAACCAATCCCTGTGGCATCCAGACCCAAGGCATGACTGTTCAGATAAAACTGTTGTCCAATATATCCAGCCTCGTGGTGAGCGAGCCTGTATCCACGCTCACCAAAAACTTCATTGCATAAGTTGAAGTCAGCCACCATAGACACAGCAAAAGCACCGTCAGATGCAATATCCTGAAAACAACTGGCTGAGCGAGCGAAATGTCTTTGATCGCTTGTGCGCAGAGCAATAAGCTCTTCTTTCATACGATCGAAATAATAGAGCCCTGGTGCTATACCATTCACTTTGTGCAGGTATAAAAACAAATGTATTAAATTGAATCGGTCTTGTTTTAGAGTTTGAAAATCGGCATTGAAACCGAGTGTAGACTTGAGCAAAATCAAGTCTAGAACTTCTTTTGAAATTGCCGTTTCACCATCCATATCAACAGCTGAGCGGCGAGTGCGGATAACATTTTGAGCCAAAGGCTTTTTAGTAACTTCAGGCATTATGACCGAAATGCTTTCTTTAGCGATTTTAGAAAGGTCGTCACCAAACATCATTTGCATTAACGACGGCCTCAATTTGATATCGTATTTGGTGAATTCCTCGCGTGCTTCTATCCATTGCTTGTGGTCGCAACTAGTTGATTCAAAAACCTTTTCAATGAGCGGATAAGTTATTTGCTCAGAGGATAGTTTATTGCACTCAGCCAGCAACTCTATGTTCTCTTCAGACTGGAAGGCGGTTCGATTCTTTTCTAGAACTTGCGATTTAAAACTATTTTTCGGCTCAGGATACAGTCCAACAAAGGCAAGAGGGTGTTCTTGATTTTGAGATAGCCCTAGACATTTGGTCATTTCACCATCGTCAAACAGTCCAAAATTTACTGTATGCCAACCCAGAAGTTTGGCAGACACCTCTAAAGCCGCAAGAGCATGTCCAAGATCGTGATTACAGTATCTGAATGCTCGCGATTCATATTTCCATGCTTCGCGCCAGAAAATCGAAGACAGACAGATTAGAAGAGGAGGTTCATACTCTTTTCCAAGCAAGAGCTTATTACAAAGCAATGCGCGAATATCACATGAACTACGTCGCTCTAGCTTATGCTCATCTGCCCGGTAATGAAATGCACCGTCTTTAAAAAAGAGATGAACCTCAGTGGGATGCAAATTGCCTGAAGATGGGTTTACTCTCAACGCCCACTTATGATTGGTTCCAACTATCTGTTTCCAAGCCGAGATAGCGAAACTATTGAATAATAATGAAGAAAGGAATTTAAAATCAAGCGGCACCGCATTTAGTGCAGGCAAATCAAAGAATCTTATATCAATTGGGTCAAGCTCGTAAGGCAAGTCAATAAGTTCCGCCTCTTCGTAATGCCTGAAGGGATTTGGCTGATTCTTCCAATCAAGAGATCTTCCGCTTGCAAAGAGCTTTTCGACCGTATGCTTGGTCTGTTTGTGATATCTATGAAAATAAGTTTTTGTCCAATCGGCTTGTTTCATCACATCAGTCTATCAGCTCAGAATGCTAGAATTTAGAGCATGGATATTCAGATTCCCAATAGTACTCAAGAGCTAATAGGTCACAAGATCGAATCGGCCAAAAGTAGCCTTGATTGTTTTTATTTAAAACTCGACGGCGGTCTGGGATTAATCCTTAAGCCCAATAAAACGACTGCAATTATTGAATATTCTATAGTCAAAGCCGATCAACTGCCAACTTTGAGTGAAGCAGTTTGCGCTGTAGATTGGTCCTGGATTTACCGATCAAAAATTGAAAATCTCAAAACTAGTCCCAATCAAGTAATGTTTAAGCTAAATCCTGCCGGACCACTAAAAGTGAATTCAGGAGTCTGGCAGAATAAGCCCTTTTTGTTTTTCGATCCTTATAAAGCCTGAGCTTCACCAAAGTCTTACTGTTAGAACACTACCGGAATAGCTTTCATTCCTCGCAAAGCAAAGGGTTTTCTGACTTCCAACGGCTGATCTTTTTTGAGATCCAGATTCGCCATGCGAGTAATAAGAGTGTTAATCGCTATCTGCCCCTCGGTTTGCGCAAGCGAAAAGCCAAGACAATGGTGAATTCCAGCTCCAAAAGCCAGGTGTTTATTTGGAGTGCGGGTAATATCGAGCTTGTCGGGATCACTAAATTGCTCAGGGTCATGATTAGCCGAACCTATTAATAAGAACAAAGACTGCCCTTCTTTCATTTTCTCCCCGCCCAGTTCGAGATCCTGCCCGCACTGACGTCTAACCAGTTGAACCGGACTTTCGTATCGAAGAAACTCATCAACAGCGGTGGTTATGAGCTCGGGCTTCGAGCGCAACAAAGCCAACTGATCTTTATTGCGCAACAAAGCAAGCGTTCCATTGCCAATTAAATTGACAGTTGTCTCGTGACCTGCCACCAAAAGTAATATCAAATTTGCCAACAATTCTTGATAGGAAAGCTTGTCTCCAGCTTCTTCAGCCTGAACAAGTGCGCTTATCAAATCTTCTTCAGGATTTTTGCGGCGTTCTTCCACCAGCGGCGTCAAATACTTGATTATCTCGCGATTTGCTTTTCCTGCTTTTTGAATTTTTGGAAGCGAAAAAGTAGGTTCGAGTGCTTCGGTAAGTGCTTGGGACCAGTCCTTGAATTGCTCACGATCGCCTTCTGGAATTCCAAGCATTTCAGAAATGACTGTAATTGGCAAAAGATAAGCGTATTCTGAAACCAGGTCCATCTCGCCTGTTTTCTTTGCTTCTATTCGGTCAAGCAATTTGTCAGCGATATCTTGAATATGTGTACGCAGGCGACTGATCATAGTCGGAGTAAAAGCCTTATTGACCAGACCGCGCATCCTGGTATGGTCTGGAGGATTCTGTTGCAACATGCTTTTGCCCCTGAACTCGAACTGTTGCTTCAAGTTGGGAAAAAGTTGCGGCAAAAGCTTGATTATGGGGTCCATCGTCTTCCATTTAGGCGGTCCCTTTTCATAGCTCAAATCGCGCAAAATCTCATTTGCGTCGCTGTATTTGCTTACGAGCCAATAGTCCCCTTTCTTGCTCCAAAAAACAGGAGCCTCTTCTCTCAGACGCGCATATGTAGGATAGGGATTGTCCAGAAATTCCTTTTTCAATGAAATTAAGGGGTCAACCAGCGTCTCAGAGGTTTTTGAGGGCATTGCGTAATTCCTCGCAGCAAGGGCTTCTTGAAGTACTTTGCCCGATCATTTTGAAATGGAAACGGCACTAGATTAAACGTCTATGCTATCCCAAAAGTAGGGCAGATGAAGTCCTGGAGGTTTAAGGAGACGCATTATGTATACGATTTTGAGTTTGATTCTCTTATTATGGTTCGTCGGATTTTTAACACATTTTGGTGGTGACATGATTCACACCTTATTGTTAGTTGCCGGTGTGCTTTTTGTGTTCGAACTTCTTTCTGGTCGTAAAACTGTTTGAGATTAAAGAAACACAACTGAGTAGAGGAAGGCAGTTCGCCTTTTGGAGGCAAAAATGAAAACTAGCATCACTACAAGTGCCACACTAGGAATTATCTTAGCAGTCGCAGGCTTCATTGCTTTACCGGCTGCGCAAGCTGAGTCATTGTCGGGTGGACCGCTCCAGACTCAGTCTTCAACTCAAGCTACGACACAAAATGAAAGCAAAGCAGAAGTAAACGACGATTCTAACAGCAGAGGGCAAATCGCAGTGCCGATTGACAATCCCAATGCTAAGTCGCCCACCAGTGTCGTGCCAACACCGGCGAACACTCGAGCCCGCACAGTGCGAGAGCGTCAGGCGATGTCATCGCAAATTGTTGAAATTGCAGGCGGTGGCAAATCACGTGGAAGCCGAAAAGTTTCTACACGAAAGCCAGCCAAAAAAGCAGTCTGGAAAGTAACAAACTACAAATACAGAGGTGGCAAACCAAGCAAAATAAGCACTACATATAGTACCAAATCAAGATAAACAATTTTTATCAAGAAAATCCGTTTGTTCTATATTGTAAGTCAAACCAATGGTGCTCGAATGAGCGCCGGCAATGATAGCCCTCTACTCGTCAAAAGGTAGAGGGCTATCACTCTATGCGGTACGCACTATATGCGGTGCCTAACCGGGTTAATGCCTAACCTGAGTGAACACAATCAAGTAAAACTGTCTCTTTTTTTACCGTCCCAGATAATGTTGTAAAATACGCTCTGGAGTCCAAGAATGCGGATTCTGAGCATTTACACCCGGGTTATAAGTCATCATTACTGCCCGCTGCATGAGCTCCTGGTTGCCGGTGGCTTTACCTTCGTCCCACAGTTCCTGCGCTTTAGCAAATCCAGCCTTAACCGATTCGCTATTTCGCATAAATGGATTTACGCCCGGCTCGGTCGATGTGATTGTGCGTTCGTTCAACATCTGTATAGACTTGGCAAAATAGGCAGCAACAAGTTGAGCGGAACCTTCTTTGGTAAGACTGCTTGAGATGGTAGGAACTTCTCTTCCAGCCGCTCGCTCTTGATCTTGAAGGGCAACTATATTGCGAATTTGAACCTGACCATCTCCAATTGACGTGCGTAATACGCGGTCTTTAATTCCTGCTTCGATTGATGCTCCTAACCTTTCAAAAAAGCCCCTGATCCCACCGCTTTTCTCGGCTTTCGCTCTGATTTCCGCAGGGTTCCATTTGGACACATAGTCGGTGTGATCACCAAGGAATCTAGTCGCTCCTCTAAGGACGCCATCGATAATACTATCGTCGGGAATCCAACCATCATTATAGCCATGATCTTTTTCGTTTTGAATCATTGCACCAAGAACTTCAGGACCTGAGATTACGCCTTTCAGTTCAGGAAATTTATCAAAGACCAACTTCAACTGCTCTCGACTGAGCCCTCCAAGCATCAGGTCTGTCTTTTCGGCAGCGCCAATACCAAGTATCTTGTCGATTTCGGCTTCGCGACCAGGATAATTTTGAGCTAGTTGGTCACGCAAAGCCGGGGAATAATGATTGTCGAAATAGGTGGACAAATCATTTAATTTACCCTGTTCTTTCAAACCATTGAGTTGACCTGAAACGTTTTCCCAAGAAGACCCATTCACAATCGCACTTGCAGTGGTTTGAACAGCGTCCGGTTTTAGCCCAATCAAATCTAGAAAAGATGTTTTAGTAGCCTGATGGAAGTCAGCACAAACATTCCAATCAGACACATCAGGAAACAGAGAAGTGCCTGAGTCCGTACCAGATCTGAGCTCAGTTGGTTGAGCCGCTTCCACTTCAGTTTGAGCCATTGCCATAGGATTCCAAGAGAAGACTCTCTATCATAAGACGTGTTTAACAACAAATCAATAGATCCCACCCAGATATGTACCCCGGATATTTAGAAACCGTCGAAAAATGGGAAAACCACGAAGCCCAAAACCTTTGAATCTGTTGACTTTACAGCTTTTGGACCTACACTCTAATTATCCCCTTCAGTCACGGTTTTATGTCATTAGGAAACTCACCTTCGAATAACGAATTCATGCCTGAATCGCCTGCTCCAAGTGGTGAGCAGCTAGGTGCAAATTTAGGAAACGAACGACCGTTAGATGGAGCTTTCGACTCATCGCTAAGCGAATGGCGTTCTGCAATGAAAGCGATGAATCCAGATCAGAACATTCAAGTAGCTGGAATCCTGCCGTCTCCGTACGAGCTATACGACAGATTACACAAATGGCTTTATCCTCCAAAGACTGACACGCCAAAGACTGACGCACCAAAGACTGACACGCCAAACGCCAACTCTCCCGCACGAGCAGCTCTAACACCGCTTGAATCTTTTACGACAAACGACAAAAAGATCGCCCCCAAGATAGATCAGCTTCCAGTTGGCGGTCCACATCTTGAAGGACGTTCAAAAGACGTGGTCACATCCTGGTACACAAGTCAAAGAACAGCCATGATGGAAAAATTCGATCCAAACAGCCTGACTGCTGCCCACCGGACCTTGCCCTTTAACACAATAGTAGATCTCGAATTCTACAATCCCAAAACAGGAGAGACCAAAATAGTTCGAGGGGTTCGAATAAACAACGACGGTCCTCACATTAAAGGAAATGACGACTCGTCTCATGTGGCACGAAAACCGCGTGAGCTTGACGTCAGCCCAAGAGTAGCGCGTGAGCTTGGATTGCGAGACCAGGGCGTTGACGTTGGAACAGTAAAAATGACCATCACCAAATGGGGCGATAACCGATACCCGAATGGTGGTGTCCATCCTGCCGGAACAGACTTCCGCAACAAAGGTCGCGAACTTGAAAAATACTGGGGTCGCAGCAATTTCAGCATCTATAAATAACCCAATTTGAAACTATATCCGTTAACGGATACGCTTCCAAACTGAGTGTAATGTGTTGCGTCTGAAGCCCGAAAGCCCCAAATAATCAGCAAAAGAAAAGGACCCCGCACAAGCAGAGTCCTTTTTTCGGTCTTTCTAGCTTTTAGGCTTCGATTAGAAGTCACCCATGCCAGCACCTGGGTGCATAGCTGGAGCTTTCTTCTCTTCTGGCATATCAACTACAAGAGCTTCGGTGGTCAGGAACATCGCAGCGATAGAAGAAGCGTTTTGGATTGCGAAACGCTCTACTTTAGCTGGGTCGATGATACCAGTCTTAGCCATGTCGCAATATTCGAACTTCATGGCGTTGAAACCGTAACCGTCTTGTTTTTTCTCTTTGATTTTTTCGACTACGACTTCACCAGACAAGCCGGCATTGTCGGCAATCTGACGAACAGGGTATTCGAAAGCTCTCATTACGAGTTCAAAACCAGTGCGCTCATCGCCATGGAGATCTTTCGATTTGGCTTCCATCTTTTGTGAGATGTTGAGCAAAGTGGTGCCGCCGCCAGGAACATAGCCTTCATCAACAGCAGCTCTGGTTGCGTTAAGAGCATCTTCGAAACGGAATTTGCGATCTTTCAATTCGGTTTCGGTTGCAGCGCCAACTTTGATAACGGCTACGCCGCCAGCCAATTTGGCAAGACGCTCTTGCAGTTTTTCTTTGTCGAATTCAGAATCGGATTCTTCGATTTGACGTTTGATAACTGCAATTCTCTTTTGAACTTCTTCTTTGGAGTCTTTACCAGCAACGATTGTTGTTTTGTCTTTGCTGACAATGACTTGACGAGCACGACCAAGCATTTCAACTGAAACGTTTTCCAGTTTGGTGCCGGTTTCTTCGGAAACTACTTGACCGCCGGTCAAGATAGCAATGTCCTTGAGCATTTCTTTGCGACGATCGCCAAAGCCAGGAGCTTTGACCGAGCAGCAAGGAAGTACTTTACGGAGGTGGTTTACAACGAGAGTTGCAAGAGCTTCACCTTCGACATCTTCAGCGATGAGCAAGAAAGGCTTGCCTGAGCGAGCAACTTTCTCGAGCACTGGAACCATGTCGGCGAGAAGATTTACTTTTTTGTCGACACAAAGAATGAATGGCTCGTCGAGGACGGCTTCCATTTTTTCAGCATCGGTTACGAAGTAAGCTGATACATAACCTTTGTCGAACTGCATTCCTTCGACCACTTCGAGTTCGGTGGCGATTGATTTGGATTCTTCAACGGTGATTACGCCATCTTTGCCAACTTTGTCCATTGCATCAGCAATGATGTTTCCGATTTCTTCATCGTTACCAGCAGAAATGGTGGCAACTTGAGTGATTTCTTTTTTGCCTTCAACTGGCTTAGCCAATTTTTTGATTTCGGCAACTGCGAATTCAGCAGCTTTGGTGATACCACGACGAAGAATCATCGGGTTAGCGCCAGCAGCTACGTTTCTCAAGCCTTCTTTGACCATTGCTTGAGCGAGAACGGCAGCGGTGGTGGTACCATCACCGGCGCCATCATTGGTTTTGGTGCAAACTTCGCGAACGAGCTGAGCGCCAGCGTTTTCGAGTTTGTCTTCGAGTTCGATTTCTTTAGCGATGGTAACACCATCGTTGATTATTTGAGGAGCGCCGAATTTCTTTTCCAAAACTACGTTGCGTCCAGCAGGTCCCAATGTGATTTTAACTGTGTTAGCGACTTGGTCTACACCACGCTCAAGAGCGCGACGGGCTTGTTCGCTGTATACAATCTGTTTAGCCATGATTGAGTTTTATCTCCTTAATATGGTGATTTTGAAATTAGCCGAGTACTGCGAGAATGTCGCGTTCGGCAAGAATCAAATATTCAACGCCGTCAATTTTGACTTCAGTTCCGGAATACTTAGCGAACAAAATTTTGTCGCCAACTTTTACTTCCATTGGTTGACGGTTGCCTTTTTCGTCAAAACGGCCAGGACCTGCAGCCAGGATTTCGCCTTGTTGTGGCTTTTCTTTGGCTGAATCAGGCAAAACTATTCCGCCGGCTGTTTTTTCTTCAGCCTCGAGCTTCTTGACGACAACTCTATCGGCGAGTGGTTTGAGTGTTAATTTGGTAGCAGATGCTGTAGCCAATGCTTGGTTCCTCCTTAGTGGTCCAGAGACGACTCTACAACCGGGTCCTTTCTGCGCTTCACTTCTTGCAAGATGGCAAGTTGATACGTAGAGGACTCTTTATATTGAAAGTGTATTAAACGCAGAGACAGACCCTGAGTTTTTGCGCTTTTTCTTAATTTTTGCTGTTTATATTTTCTAAATTATTTCTTCTTTTTGCTCACCAGTTGCGGCGGAGCGTGCAACCAGGATGCGTATTCAGCATTTACATCCAGGCGGCTATGCAGCATGGATTGTCGCTCGGCAACGACTGCAAGTTTTGCTTGCTTAGCAAGGTCTCCCCAGGAAATGTCTCCTGGTTGCATGGCATCTGGCAAACTGACAAGCACACATTTGTCGCGACCTTCGTATTTAGCGATATTCACCGCTTGCTCTGAGGTGGTTATGAGCTCTTGAGCGGAAGAAGCCAGATTGGGATACGAGGAAACACCAACTGATACAGTCACAGTACCTACTCCAGGAGCTGTGTCGTTACGAATGCTCTTGCGCAAACGCTCAGCAACCATGAACAAATTTTGTTCGGGAGTTTCAGGCAGAATTACCACGATTTCTTCACCGCCATAACGGCAAGCGATATCGATATCACGCAGAGTCTTTTTCACTTTGGCTGCAACATAAGCGATTGCTTCATCGCCCTTTTTCTGACCCAGATGATCGTTAATTTGTCCCAGGTGATCTATATCTATAAGCAAAAGCCCAAGCTGATGCTTGTGACGCTGAGCCCGCTCAACTTCTTTGGGCAAAACATCATCAAAATAAAGACGATTGTACAAACCAGTATTTGCATCGTAAGAAGCCTGGGCTGCCGCTGTCTGGTGAGTCAGTGCCACGCTGAGTGAAGCGGCCACCTGCGAGCAAAGTGATTCGAGCAATTCGATTTGTTCTTTGTTGAAGGCTTTGAATTCGGTCGAGAAAACTTGCAACACTCCAATTCCATTTTTCTTGCCTTTAGTACCAGAATCAGCAAGTATTGGAATTGATAGCACTGAGCGAAATTCGCTTCCACCAGTGGCTTTAGGCATGCCATAAGGTCTTCTTTGCTCATCACCAAAATATTCGACTTTGCCAGATTTAAGCACATTGCCTGCAATCGAGTCCGAAACAGTCAAATCGTATTCATTCAAGCTTGAGCCTTCCAGACCTTTAAAGGCTGCCAGTCTGAATTTTTTGTGTGACTCGTCTATCAATAAGACCGCACAACACGGTGTGTTGCCTAAAACAATTGCAGTGTCGGATGCGATTTGCAAAACCTCATTGATTTGCAACATGCTAGAAGTCAGTGAACATGCGGTTTTATAAAGTGTTGAAACACGCTCGCGTTCGTATTCTGACCGACCAAACAAAATTGAATTAGCAATTGCAAGAGAAGTAATGCCTGCCACTTCATTGTAAAAATCGGCATATGAAATGACTTCAGGCTTGCTTAAATCCATTAGTACTGCGCCGACCAGAAGATTATGCGAAATAAGAGGCAAAGCCATTTGTGCTTTAGAGCCTTCACCTTTCATGATGTCAGCACTGATGCCAACTGCTTCTGCAAGACTTTTGTGCGATGCGGGTTTGCGTTTTTGCACTACCGATTTAAGCAGACTTTCAGCAGCAAAAGGCAGCTCGCGCATCTTCACCAGTGTTTTGGGAGAATATCCTTTTTCAGACATCAATTTAAATGACATGTTTTCGTTATCTGAAAGGAAAATGGCGATCTTGGCACCGCCGCTCAACTCAGCAAACTGTTTGACAGCGGCTTCAAGCACTTCTTTCAAACGCAAAGAAGAAAATAAAGCCTTCTGAAGTATCAAACATTTTTGCAGCAACTGATTTTCAGTTGTCATGGAAAATTTCTCCTGCGACAAGTCGCCTAATAGCATAAACTCTGAAGTGAAAACTGGCTATTCTTTTTTAAAAGGGGCTTTAGAATGGGCTTAGAAACCAACACTCGACAACCCGATCCTGATTGCATTTTTTGCAAGATTGTCAAAGGCGAAATACCAAGCAAATTCTTACTCGAAACTGACACACTGGTCGCATTCAACGACATCAGTCCTCAGGCTCCCACGCACGTTCTTGTCATACCAAAACAGCACGTAAAAGATATCAGTCAGTTTAATTCGAGTACCGAAGACAGAACTTTGCTTGGTACTCTCTTTCAACAAGCAGCCGAGCTTGCACAAAAGCTCAATCTGCAGAACGGTTTCAGATTAGTAGTGAATACTGGAGATGAAGGCGGTCAAACTGTCCATCATTTGCACCTACATTTAATAGGTGGAAGACAGATGATCTGGCCGCCAGGTTAGAAACAAAGTCTGAGCACAGAGGCTCTAGCCACGCAAAAATACGGACATTTTTTTCAGTTTTGTATTCCAGAAAACCAGAATAGGACTTGGTTTCTTAAATCGGTTTCGGGTCATCTCCATTTGGGTAAAAGAAGGGTAGAAGATGCAAATGACAACCACGTGCCGTTCCATCTAGATTCCGACTCCGTTTTTAAAGGGCTCCTCTATGGTCACCAATAACAAAACAGATCAAATACTCTGGATGGCAGATTGCTACAGCCTGGCTAAACGCTTTCCAAACCCGCACACGTGGCTTTGCTTGCTTGCGCCAAAGAAAATCGAAGGAACAGAAGAATACGAAACTCTGAGTCCATACGATTATTGGCTTTGGATGGAAATCTGGAAAGCAGCGCAGTCAGACACTTCGATTCAAGCAGTCGCGACTGGTAGTTCCTGATTATTTAGCTAATGTGCTTGTAGTTCGAGGTGAACCGCCCGCTACGGCAGCCACCTCACGTGGCTTTGAGCAGACTTCTGCCACACAATCTTTTCCTAAGATGCAGTTTTTCACTTCTTGATTCGATTTGACTATGCAATCGGACCAGAGCACAGCATTTTCAATTACTGCACCATTCTCGATGTGACAGCGACTACCAAGTACAACCACTCCGGAAAGTTTGGCACCTGCACTTACATGAGTGCCAGCGCCAATCAAAATACGGCTACCTGGCTCAATCTGGCATGAAGGCGATAATTCAGCACCAGGTTCGACCCATATGACCGATCCGTTTTGTTCTAATCGTTTGGCTTTCTGATCTAGAGACTGAGCCGTTTTCACCAATCCATTCAAAACATCGAAATTAGATTGTTTGTACTGTTCGTGTGTACCGACATCTGACCAATAAGTTTCAATTGTACTGCCGTAAACAGGCAGTCCTTTTTCAATCAGAGTGGGGAATAACTGGCGACCAAATCCATACACTCCATGCTCTGGAATATGGTCGAAAACTTCTGGTTCAAGCACATAAATTCCAGCAGAAGCCATGTCTGAAAGCGCGTCTTTTGGAGCTGGCTTTTCTTGAAATCCAGTGATGTAGCCCTGTTCATCCTGAACTGCCACACCAAAATGTTGAACATCCGGCACTTGCTTCAAAGCAATAGTAGCAATGGCTTTTTTAGCTTTGTGTTCTTTGATAATTTTGGTCAAATCGGCGTCTGTAACCAGGTCTCCCATTAATACAATGAAAGTTTCAGTTCCCAGAAAATCTTTGCAGGCTCGCACCCCGCCCGCGTCTCCAGTTAGTTCTTTTTCTTGGATGAAGCGCACGTTGATGCCTAAATCATGACCGTCTTTGAAATAATCTTTGATTTGTTCAGGCAAATAGTGCAAGTTGGCAATAATGTCTTTGATACCATGCTTGGCTAAAAGCTTGACTATATGCTCCATCACCGGGGTGTTGGCAATTGGAACAAGTGGTTTGGGCACGGCGGAAGTTAAAGGCTCTAATCGAGATCCGACACCGGCAGCCAAAACCATAGCTTTCATAAAAGATTCCCCAAGAAGGTTGAGTCAATGTACTTGCATTTGTAGCAAGTACAGATCCTATAGCACTGCTTTCGGATTTACTCTAACAATCTTTAGGGATCAAATAGAAAAAAAGTACTTCTGCGGACGCCTACCAAAAAGAATGCTGTCAAGCAGCTTAGGCAGCGCAGTTACGACCGGCAACTTTGTTGCTTTTTTCAATTTGTTGCTGGTATTTCTTCAAATCTTGCTGGTACCGCTTTTGCACCTGTTTAGGAGGTGTAGCCTTGGTATTTTGAGGTTGCATTTTTATTTTACGTAAGTCCATGATCGATACTACTTTTTGCGATTGAATTGATTTTTTGATTAAGACGACTAGAACGACAATTTGTTTCTATTGACTGCTGCTTAGCACACGCAAAGAAATACTAAGCTACTTTTAATCATAACATATTTTTTCAATTTGCAACGTATCGCACTTACGCGGCACTTGACATCAAGCCGCTTCCTGACTCGGTTCTGGCAGCATAAAGCCCAAAGCGAAGGCAAGCACCATAGTTGCAGCGCCTATCATGTAGGGACTTTGCGAGCCGAGCTTTTCAAAAACAAAGCATCCAACAATTGGACCTAAAATCCGCCCCAGAGTGGACAGCGATTGACCAACCCCAAGCACACCGCCAGCAGTATCACGCGGAGCGAGCTTTGACAAGATACTCTGATTTGCTGGTGTATTAATTCCAGACCCAAGCGCAAGAACAGCTAAAGCAACGTAGAGTATGACCGGATTATCTGAGATTGGCGTTGCTAGTAGCCCCAGTGCGATTAGTGCTGTACCTATGATGATTAGCTTCTTTTCGCCATATTTTTTATTGAGTCGGTGAATCAAACCACCCTGGACAAAGACCATCAAAATTCCGATATAAAGGAACATCAGCATATTTTGAACATCATTGAATTTGAAAATTTTGTTCGTGAGCAAAATAAGAGTTGCTTCCATATTCGCAAAAGCAAAAGTAGAAATGAAAAATATAGCCAGAGAGACTTTGAGGTTTGGATTGTTCAAAACGTCAAAAAAGAATTTGGGGCTTATTCCAAATCGCTCGTTTCCAGCATTCGAGCGCTTCTCGGGCTCGGGAAGCAAAAAGGCCGTTAAAATCAAGTCGAGCAGACTAAAGGCGAACGCGACAAAACCAAGCGCACCAAGGCTCATTCCCAGGGCACTGAGCCCGCAACCAATCGCAGGTCCAATTACAAAACCAAGACCAAATGCGGCACCGACAAGCCCCATTCCTTTAGCTCTATTTTCAAGCGAAGTAACGTCTGAAATATAAGCTTGGGCCACTGCAATATTGGCATTTCCAAATCCGGCAACCAATCGCGATAGAAACAACATCCACAATGAATCGGTCAGCCCCCATATCAGGTAGCCTATTGCGGACGCTGCAAGACTGAACAAAAGCATTGGACGTCGTCCCAGCTTGTCAGACAAACGCCCCCATATCGGGGTGAAGAAAAACTGCATTAATGAATAGCTTGCAATGAGCATTCCAACCGTAAACTCACTGGCGTGCATGTGCTGAGCGTAGGTCGGAAGTGCTGGGATGATGAGTCCAAATCCGACCAGGTCTATGAATACGGTGAAAAAAATCAGTATGAGAGCTGTTTTTTTAGGTTTTGCTTGCTCTTGGGATACTTGCGTCATTAAAAGTTCTGATAATTCAAGTTAGATTCCGGGTTCGATTAATCAATCGATTCTATTGCTAAGTCAGGCACATCACATGGGTGAGTATTAAGACAACCATCTTGGCTTCTAAGGAAAAAGGTTTGTTCGTTCCAAGTAGTGGTACTTAAAAGTAATATAAAAGATAAATGGGCAATTCTTGTTTTTAACCGGGTCTTTACTACACACTAGTTTTTAGTTGGCGTTTCTATTACTACATAAGCCATGAAGCTTTGCCTCGTATGCAACTTTCAAACCTCACAAGAGCAGGAAATCTGCCCTCGCGACGGCTCGAACATGGTTACAGTTGGCGAAGACCCCCTATTGGGGATGGTCATTGAAGGACGCTATCGTATCCAGTCTGTAATAGGTCAGGGCTCTGCCGGAACTGTATACAAAGCCGTTCAAGAATTGATTGGTCGCGAAGTCGCAATCAAAGTCTTGCATGAATACCTGGTTTCGGACGAAGAATTCATCAAGCGATTCAGACAAGAAGCGAAAGCCTCAAGCCGCCTTTCCCATCCTAATATCATTACCATTTACGATTTTGGCGTAATTCCACAAGGTAACCGTCCTTATATAGCGATGGATTTACTCGTTGGTACGCCTCTTTCTGATTATCTTTCTGAAAACGAGCGTGTGTCACTGAATGACGCGATTCCATTATTAACTCAAGTTTGCTCTGCCCTTGGCGAAGCCCACAGACACGGAGTCGTTCACCGAGACGTCAAACCTGAAAACATCGTTCTGGTTGAGCGTAGTGGTCAGAAACTCTATCCAATGGTCGTCGACTTTGGAATTGCACGTATTGTGGAAGAGTCCGAATCAGCCAAAATCACACGTACTGGCACGGTGTGCGGAAGCCCTACATATATGAGCCCAGAGCAGTGCACAAGCTCGAAAGTAGACAGCCGAAGCGATATTTATTCAATCGGCATCGTAATTTATGAAACTCTCACCGGCGAAGTGCCATTCCACTCGGACGAACTTATCCGCGTTATGTCGATGCATTTGTCCGAGCCACCAAAGCCTCTGAACCAGGTCAAACCAGGCTTGATTTTTCCTGACGCCCTGGAAGAAGTAGTAAATAAAGCACTTTCCAAAAATCCAAATGACCGCTTCCAAACAATGGAAGAAATGGCAACGGCGTTGGAAGAATCAATTAAGGCTCCGGCAAAACCAGCTGCCTCCTCGGCACAACCTCGTAATGCATCTCGGGAGATTGAACCAGGCCCACTTGCTCAAGATGAGCATTTGCACAGACGCAACACCAGCCAGGAAGTTAGTATTCCAGCTCAACGCGGCACTGGCGCAATCGATTATGCGGCACTGGCAATGGAAGAGTATCGCGCCCAACAAGCTCAAGCGCAAAGTCAATCTCAACTTGACCCAGCCACAGCAAGCGTAGCTGACATCAATGCTCTCAATGCGGTGAGTGAAGCCGAACGAATCTCGGAACAAGTAGCAGCCATGCGTGCACAAATGCGCCAGGCACAAAGTGACTCGCAAAAAGGTCACCAGATCAATAAATCTGATTTTGTTAAAGGTCGAAGCGAAGCCTCTGTTTTGCAAAGAGTGGTTTTGCCTTCAGTTCTCGCCCTTCTGGCGGTGGCAATTTTGGTTTTCACCCTTGGACCTCAAATTTTCAAAGGTGGAGATGAAGCTGCTGGTTCTAATGAAGCGCAAGAAGCAAAAAAACTTGTAAGCCAGGGCAAATATCAGGACGCTTTGAAGGTCTATAACACATTAAATGGGCAAGGCAAACTCAGCGCCAGTGACAAAGAAGAAGTGAATCACTTATATGTCCGCCTGGGCGAGCAGCAAGGTAATGCCGGCAAGACAGAAGAAGCAATTACCTATTTGAAAAAAGTTGATGACGATTCTTCATTCAAAGCTCAAGCAGGCGAAATGATAGTCAAATATTCAAGCAGCAAGAAAGCTCCGCCTGGCAGTAACAAGCGCAGAAAACGTCCAAGGCACTAAGGTTTTCTGTCTAAGAATTCTGTCTGGTCCGAACGCTTTTATTGATCGCGCCACTTGCCCATAGCTCTGAATTTGTTTTGACGGTCATTTCTAACCTCAGCGCAACTCAATTTGACCAGTTCGCTAAGTTGAGCCACAATTGCTTGTTTAGCAGCTTTTGCTGTAGCTTCAGGGTCTTTATGCGCCCCACCCAGCGGCTCGGTAATGATACCGTCAATAACACCAAGCTCGAGGATTTCGCGAGCAGTAATTTTCATCGACTGAGCGGCGTCAGAAACTTTGTCGGCAGAGCGCCATAAGATTGAAGCGCAACCTTCAGGTGAAATCACCGAATAAACTGAATGTTCTAGCATCAATATACGATTGGCCACACCAATCGCTAGAGCTCCCCCAGACCCCCCCTCGCCGGTGACCACCGCCACCACAGGTACAGTCAATCCAGAAAGTTCAAGTAAATTGATAGCAATTGCCTGCGCCTGATTATGCTCTTCAGCAGCAAGTCCAGGATACGCTCCCGGGGTGTCTATTAGGGTCACGACTGGAAGACCGAATTTTTCTGCATGCTTGAACAAGCGCAGAGCTTTGGCATAACCCTCCGGCTGAGGCATACCAAAATTACAGCTTTGTTTTTCTTTGATGGTGCGACCCTTTTGAGTGCCCACCGCAACAATTTTGAGGTCATTGCCCAGATTTAACAACCCACCCACCATGGCACTATCGTCGGTACCATGCCTGTCACCGTGCAACTCGATCCATTCGGGGTCCCAGCGCTCGAAATAGTCGCGGGTATAAGGACGTTCGGGGTGCCTTGCAATAGCCAACCTGTCTATTGGACGTAAATTCGAATAAAGCGACTTGCGCAGACTGGTGTATTGTTCTTTGAGGTGTCTCAACTCAGGTTCTAAATCTGGTTGCTCGGTGAGCTGCGACTCCAGATTGTCTATTTGCTGAGCAAGCACATTTAGCGGCTTCTCAAATTCAAGCGGAACTTGCTTTTTTACTTCAGGCATTACTTGCCACCTGCTTTTTTAGAGCTAGACTGAACCAAAGCCTTGTCCATATTTTTGTTCTTTTTCTGATGAAATTCGAACATCTTTGTCAACTTGTCTTTCAACTCGTTTCGGTGAACGACCATGTCCACCTGACCATGCTTGAGCAGATATTCAGCCGTCTGAAAATCAGCCGGCAATTTCTGTCTGATTGTCTGTTCGATCACACGTCTTCCAGCAAAACCAATTCGCGCACCTGGCTCGGCAATAATGATGTCACCAAGCATTGCGAAACTAGCTGTTACCCCGCCAAAAGTGGGTTCGCTCAAAATTGAAATATACAAATTGCCGCCATCAGCAAAAGACTTGAGAGCTGAGCTGGTTTTTGCCAGTTGCATCAAACTCAAGATACCTTCCTGCATTCGAGCGCCACCTGAACTCGAAATTATTACAAGCGGGCATGAAAGCTCAATCGCGCGCTCTACCAGACGAGCTACTTTCTCGCCCACTACAGAGCCCATAGATCCACCAAAATAAGCGAAGTCCATTACTCCAAGAGCGGTCAGATGACCATTCATCTTGCAAGTTCCAGTCATAATCGCTTCAACCACGCCTGATTTTTTCTCGGCTGAAACTTGTCTCTTGCGATAACTTTCGGTGTCCACGAATTCAAGCGGATCCGAAGACCTCATCTCTGCGTCGATTTCTTCAAATGTGCCTGGATCGGCAAGTTGCTCGATGCGGTCAGGAGCACCAATGCAAAAATGATATTGGCAGTGAGGACAGACTTGCAGATTACTTCTCAAGTCTCTGGTGTACAAAAGCTCACGACATTGAAAACAACGCTTCCATAAAGCGCAGTAATCTTCCGTTGGAAGAAGTTGTTTTACTTCTAAATTTTCTCGCTCGCGGCGCTCGCGCCTCTTAGCGAACCAGTCCTTCAAATCCATGTTCGGAATTATAACACTGCCCGATTATTCTTATGGAATATACTGGGCGTTTATGACCATTCATCGCTTCATAGTGGCAAAACAGTATATCGATGAGGCTAACGGCCTCATTACCCTGACAAATCCAAATCAGGTTCATCAGATTTCCAGGGTGCTCCGCGCCAAGCCTGGAGAGACTTTCGAACTGCTTGACGGAGATGGCAATCTTTATATATGTATTCTTTCTCAAATAAACAGAAACCAAGTAGTGGCAGAAATTAGTTCTGTCAAACATCAGCCTAAAGATTCCACTCGCCCGGAGCTAAACATTGTCATAGCCTTGCTCAAGGGCGACCAGTTCGAACTGGCAATTCAAAAGTTGAGTGAACTTGGTGTTAATTCGATTACACCATGCACCACAAATCATGGCGTGGTGCGCTTGAAAGAAAACGATCTTGAAAAGAGATATGAGCGCTGGTTATCAATAGCTAGCGAAGCCACTGAACAAAGTGAGGGTTTTTACTTACCTCGCTTATATGCTTTAGAGAGTCTGGATCATATTTTGAAAGACTTATCGAATAGAGAAAAGGCGCTGAACATCCTGCTTGCAGAACGACAGGCATCGCCGCCTTTACTGCATTTAATTGAAAGTGGCATGCAGACTGAATCTATACAAGAAATAAATTTAGTGATTGGTCCTGAGGGAGGTTTCTCCGAAAAGGAATTTGAACTTGCGCGCCTGCACGGCCTCAAATTCGCGTCTCTAGGTAAACGAGTTTTTAAAGCAGGTACAGCTGCAATCACATCTGCAGCAGCAGTGAATTTCTTTCTTGATGACATGCTATTCAAAAGAAATATTGGCACCGCCTAGGATGGCACCAACCGCACTCTATATACACCACATACCCCCAAGTGCCCATCACCAGATCGCGTTTATATCCGCTACATGTCCGGGTCTTAGATAGTAGCGAATATGGTGGCTTGGCTTGACAAATTGAGGCCTTGCGGTGCTTAATAGTAGACGTTGCTGACGGTGCCCGATTGCATTGAGTGTGGCGAAAGAGGTGGCTGAGACATTGGCTGAAGCGCTGGCTAATATACGAAATATATTGGCCGATAAGCCAGTCAAGCTCATAGCCGTTTCAAAACAAGCCACATGCAAGCAAATAGAAGACGCCTTCAGTTTGGGAGTCACCGAATTTGGTGAAAACCGAGTTCAAGACGCTTTGAAAAAGCGAGCGGACTTGTCACCAGCTTTGGTGCGCTCGGCTCACTGGCATTTCATCGGTCACTTACAGACCAACAAAGTGAAGCAAGTGGTTGGAAATTTCGATCTAATTCATTCGGTAGACTCCTTGCGCCTGGCCAAGGAAATATCTCAACAAGCAGAGAGCAAAGGACTTGTGCAAAAGATTTTGCTGCAAGTCAAAGTACTACCCGATCCAAGCAAAAGTGGCTTTACACCTGAATCGCTGAAAGAAAGTCTCGACGAAATTTTGTCTTTGAATGCAATCTCAGTTGAAGGATTGATGACTATCTGTCCAGCCAGCCCCGACCCTGCAATTTGGCGCCAATGCTTCAAGGGACTGAGTGAATTGAAAATCGAATTGGAAAATTCGCACCAAATAAAATTGAAAGAATTATCGATGGGAATGACCGACGATTGGAACGAAGCCATTGCATATGGTGCTACAATGATTAGAATTGGAAGAGCATTATTTGATCGTTCAGCATGATGGTGGCACAAGTTAGTTGAAATACTTGATGAATAGTGGGTTTAGAAGTTTTTAGAAGTTTTTACACGGTGGATTAAGCAGGCAAGGCATCAAGGCATTAAGGAGGAAAGCGGTGAGTTTAGTAGCAAAATTCAAAAGTTTTTGGTTCGGACCGGCAGATAATTATGAACAAGAAGATTTCGAAGATCTTTTTGAAACATCCGATAGCGCTTATGCGACTAACGGACAATTGGCTTTAGATCGCAATCGCGCTGAATTACCTCAGCACCAACATCAACCGATGTTGACCCAAGAAAGACACTCGAATATCGTTGAGCACCCAAGCGCTGCTCCTTCTAGCGAAGTACTCGTTATTGAGCCTCGCCAGTTTGAAGAATCACTTGAAATCGTCGACCATTTGAGAAATAGAAAATCGGTTCTCTTGAACCTACACATGCTCGACAACGAACAGTCGCAGCGCGTGGTTGATTTTCTTTCCGGAGCTACCTGGGCAATCGATGGTCACCAACAAAGAATTGGCGATGGAGTATTTCTCTTCGCTCCTTCTTCTGTGACTATCTCAACCGAATCGAACTCATCCAAAACACTCAAAGACGTGTTCTGGAATCAGACCGCTACTTTCTAGAAATTCTGCGCAAACCAGAATTTCGGATTAGCAGCCGTTTGATTGACATAAATTCCGAAATGCAAATGAGGACCGCTGGCACGACCTGTTCTGCCAACGGTCCCTATTTTTTGACCAGCTTCTACACGATCGCCTTTTTTTACATCGATACTATTCATATGAATATAAATCGAAATCACTCCTTGACCGTGATCCACACAAACAAAATTTCCATGCAACTTGCTGATTTTGTGCGGTCGTGCCGCAATCACCACGCCTGGTGCGACACTCTTTATTGGGGTTCCGATGCCGGCAGCGAAATCCGCTCCTGAATGAAAATAATCTGGCAATAGTTTGCCGTTCACTCTGCGTCTGACACCAAAAGAAGACGACATTCGCGCACCCGAAACGGGCTTTTGAAATATTCCGCTCCACATTCTAGTATCGCTAAGAGTGGCTTTGGCTTTGTTCATCTCTTCTTTTTCGCCTGGAGATGCATTGAAGTTGTCTTTGTCTTTAGGCAATCTCAAATTCTGAATTGGAAAATGAGCGTTCTGGACATGTAGAGTCTGGCTTTGGTTGCCAACCTTCACAGTGTAATCACCTGGTTTGATCAAGACCGGAACCGCGAGTAACGCCTCGTATTTGGTGCCACCTGAAGCTTGGTTCAAACTGGAAGCGGGAAACATTTTTATTGTCTCGCCATTGAAAGAAACCGCCGGCGAAGCATTGGCATCACCAGCGGTACTAGTTATTTTTATAGTTTCGCCCTGAAAAGGAGAAACATTAGATAGTTGAAGTGTGTGAACTGAATCGGAAGATTTATTTTCAATTTCATCTTGAGCTTTTTCTTGCGCTGAAGCAGATCCAGCGACCGATAATCTTAAAAGGAAAATGAAAGTTATTAACGCCTTGGATGCGTAATGTTGCACTAATTCTGACTCCGCTCCTTGCGACTCGAACGACTATTTTCCTTTGGGAACGAGCCTGTCGATGGCATCGCGCAGTGCGTCAATTTTCTCTACCGGAATAGCCACCCCTTTCTTGGTTGGCTTCTCTTCTTGATCTTTATCCAGATACCATTCACGAATGTGCAAATATTTGGTGCCGCGATACTCGCCAATGTATACATTTATGGTTTCGCCGCGAGCTTTTTCATGAACTGTAATTCTCTCTTCCAAGATCAGATCCTCCACTAATACTTCTATATTTCTATAGACATCTTTTTATAAAATCATGCATCTTTTTGAAAATATATATGATTATTAGACAGTATGAATAAGTTTCTAGATGAAGTAATCATAGACGTAGCTTCCGGCGATGGCGGAAACGGCGCCCTGGCTTGGCGTCGCGAGAAATATGAGCCTATGGGCGGTCCTGCCGGAGGTAATGGCGGACGAGGGGGAAATGTATACCTGGTCGCCACACGCGACATGAGAACTCTTCTCGACTTCCATTACAAAACCCAATTTGAAGCCCCTCACGGGCAGAAGGGCGGGTCTAAAAACAAAACCGGGCGTGCTGGTGAGGATTTGATAATCAAAGTGCCTGTAGGCACTGTTGTAAGCGATGTCAATTCACAGAAGGTAATCGCCGACCTCACTTCAGAAGAGCAAAAGGTATTAGTCGCCCAGGGCGGTCGCGGGGGACGCGGCAATGCCACAATGGCCACTCCGACACATCGGGCTCCCCACCACTGTGAGCCAGGTGAAGCCGGAGTCAAAAGGACTTTGCGTCTTGTGCTCAAACTTATTGCCGATGTAGGACTTGTAGGATTGCCAAACGCAGGAAAGTCCAGCTTGCTCAAACGGCTCACCGCAGCCAAGCCCAAAATCGCAGATTATCCTTTCACCACACTATCGCCGAATTTGGGCGTAGTACCGGCGCCATATGGACAGGACGGTTTTGTGATTGCAGACATACCCGGTCTAATCGAAGGGGCCGCGCAAGGTCATGGACTGGGGCACAAATTTCTCAAGCACATTGAGCGCAACAGACTTCTGGTTCATCTGGTTGACATCAGCCAGGAAGATATTCTTGGTTCGATAAATATCGTCAACAAAGAGCTTGCTGCCTGGGGTGACCTTAAATCATTACCTCAAATAATTCTTCTTTCAAAGACAGACTTGTTGCTTGAAGAAGAAGCGGACGAAAAGGTTTTGATGGTTCAAAAGGCTTTTCCCAATTCGACTGTTTTTGGAATCTCTTGCATGAGCGGCTCCGACAAGGGCCTAGACGCTCTGAAAAAACTTCTATTTAGTGAAATGGAAAAAAGAGCAAGCGAGCCGCAAAAAGAATTTGTTGCCGAAGAGGACGAAGATGCTCTTCCCAAACAGGATTCGTCATTTACCATCCGACGCGAGAAAAATGTTTTTCATGTGCAGGGACAACGTCAAGAGAGATTGGTTGCCGTTACTCATATGAAAGACCCTGAGTCGGTTCAATACTTATATACAGTGCTAAGAAAGATGGGCGTCATAGACGCACTAATTCAGTCCGGAATTGAACCGGGTGATGATGTCGTTATAGGCGGAGTGCCCTTCACTTTTGGTGAAGACTGGTCCTAGTGCTTGTGATTTTTGTGGTCTTGACCTTCGTGATCACAGTTTGCATGGTCGTGATCAAGCTTGGCGAGCACTCTGTTTTTTCTTACTTTTTCAATTTTTTGCGCGCGAGCAAGAACTTTTTCAGCGCGTTTCATGCCGCGTTGTTGGGATGTTTTTTTCTGAGCCATGACGTCGATTTCTCTCTTAAGTATCAAAAACTGCTTATTTTTTGCAGGGCACAAATGATACTACAACCAGAGATTGCCGAGATATTGAATGTTTATAGATTGGTTGGAATTGTAATGATTGAAGGAGTAGTCAAGTATCTGTTTCTGTACAGGCGGATACAAATTGAGACGCATCAACTCGTCCAGACTGACATAGGCAACCCCAGCCAGTACCGGTTCGTCACCTAATTGCATCTTGCCGCCCTTGACTTTGCAAACGATACCAATATGAATGATATGCCTGGACCTGTTTGGACTTAATGCTTCTGAAAAGAACAAAAACGGACCGGTCGAGCCTTCAAGCCCTGTTTCTTCTTTCAATTCGCGCAGAGCACATTCTGCAAAACTTTCGCCATGATGGAGGCGTCCACCCGGCAACGCCCAATAGTTCGCGCCTTTGCGTCTGTGGCGGACTAGAAGAACCTGAGGCTCTTTCATACTTCCGCCAAGCACCAAAGCCGAGACCCTCACCGTAGGGGCGAGTCCTTCGTGTTTTACTACTGGCTTTTTGCCTTTGTTGCCTGAATTGGTCAAGATGCGTCTTCGTGTACTTTGCTCAAAAACTATAAAACAAATATGCGTCTTGCGGCCCTTTGGTTGGATAATTTGCTTTGAGTAAGTGACCTGCACCTACTTGCACTTGAATAAATGGGACCAGTAACCGGCATTATGTCAATAATCGAAATAGAAGAAAAACTACACAAAATGGAGTCTGAAGCTCTGACCTCGATTGACACGGCGAAATCTGCCGACGAAGTCGAGGCTCTTAGATTGTCGTTGCTCGGTAAAAAAGGCGAGCTGACCAATATCTTGCAAGGCTTATCTGGACTGGACAAAGACACGCGTCCTCTGGTCGGCAAGCGCGCTAACGAAATCAAAGTGAAAGTGCAAGAAGCTCTAGACAAGCAAAAAGAGCACGTTTTCAATCTAGAACTCGAGCAAAAGCTCGCTCAAGAAAAAATAGACATCACTCTTCCAGGGACCAGACTGCCCCTGGGACACGCCCATCCATTAAGCCAGGTTACCGAAGAAATCATCGATATTTTTTATGGCATGGGGTTCAGCGTGGCAGATGGCCCTGAGATCGAGACCGACTATTACAATTTCGACGCGCTGAATACACCAAGTGACCACGCGGCTCGCGATGAGCAAGATACTTTTTACACCAACATTTCGCCCGAAACTCTCTTGCGAAGCCAAACCTCTACCGTCCAAATTCGAGTGATGGAAAAAGGCAAACCGCCATTTAGAATCATTGCTCCAGGAAGGGTTTATCGCAACGAAGAAGTAAATGCGCGCAAATATCCTCTTTTCCACCAAGTCGAAGGACTGTTGATTGATAAAGACGTTACTTTTGGTCAACTAAAAGGAACGCTCAATCTATTTATTCAACGTTTTTTCCGTAGTTTCGGAAAACCAATCGAAACCAGATTCAGACCTGATTTCTTTCCGTTTACAGAACCAAGTGCAGAGCTCGACGCGCTGTGTCCGTTCTGCGACGGCAAAGGTACTAATTGTCGCACTTGCGGTCAGCGTGGATGGCTTGAATTGCTCGGTTGCGGCATGGTTGACCCGGCTGTTTTAAGCGCAGTGGGAATCGACCCCGAAGAATATAGCGGGTTTGCGTTTGGCATGGGTCTCGAGCGACTTGCAATGCTGCGCTACGGAATAAAAGACATTCGTTTCTTCTATTCCAATCACATGGATTTTCTACGTCAATTCTAGACCTGTTTTAAAAGGACCTTTTTGCATGAAACTTTCTTACGCCTGGCTCAATCACTTTGTCGACCTCAAAGACATAAGCCCAGAAGAACTCAAACACGAGTTAACCATGAAAGCTTTCGAAGTAGAAGAAATCGAAAGTGTAGGACTCACAGGTCCTGTGGTAGTTGGCGAAATTCTTGAAATTAACAAACACCCCGACGCCGACAAAATTCGAGTTACCCAGATTAGACTTGAAGAAAATGGTGCACCAACTCAAATAGTCTGCGGTGCTCAAAATATAGAAGTAGGTCAATTCGTCCCGGTTTGTTTGCCCGGAGCAGTTGTAATCAATCGCAAAACAAACGAGCCCTTGCCAATCAAGAAATCTGAAATCAGAGGCGTTACTTCAAATGGAATGCTTGCTTCTGCATCTGAATTAGGCATCGCTACAAGCGATGTAGACGGAATTCATATTCTCAAAAAGCCAGGCGAGAGTTCTTCGCTCAAGCTGGGTCAGGATGCCCTAGAGTTGCTAAATTTAGCAAGTGACCAGGTTTTCCATGTTGGGACCAGGTCTAATCGAGGTGATGCTCTTTGTATCAAAGGCATGGCACGCGAGGTATGTGCTTTGACCAATCGTAAAATGATCGAACACAAGACCAAAAACGAACACGTAGCAAAAGCCTTTTCTTGCGACTCTGACAGTGGCTCTTCATTCTCGGTTAAAATTGATTCTGACGCAAACGAAGACTGTCAATTCTTTTCAATAATAGTAATTGAAAATCTCAAGGTCTCACCTTCCCCCGATTGGCTTGCAAACAGGCTTACAGCAATGGGTATGCGACCAGTCAATAATATAGTCGACATCACAAACTATGTCATGCTCGAACTGGGACAACCACTACACGCCTACGATCTGGACAAATTGCCTGCAAAATCGATTGTCGTGCGCAAAGCGCGCGAAGGCGAGAAAATGCTTTGTATCGACGGCAAAGAGCGTCAGGCGACAAACGAAGTACTTGCCATTACATCTGGTGACAAGCCTGTGGGCTTCGCCGGAATAATGGGTGGTAAGGATAGCGAAATTTCAGACAGCACTCAAACTATTGCTCTTGAAGCAGCATGGTTCAAACCCGCACGAGTGCGCAGAGGAAGCCGCTTGCTTGGACTTTCAAGCGATTCGAGCCTGAGATTCGAGCGCGGCGTCGACCTTGCCGGAGTGAAGTCGGCTCTTGAGCGTGCGACCGATTTGATCGTCGAAATATGCGGTAGCGAAGCGAGTTTAAAAACGATGCAGTCACCAATCACCGCTGGCAGTGACAAAGTTTTGAACCAAAACAAAATAACAGTTCGAATGGATCGAGTCAAAAAGCTTTTAGACATCACACTAGAAGCCGCGCGTGCAGCTGAGTTACTCTATCCTCTAGGCTTTAACGTCGAGATAAAAGACAACAAAACGCTCGAAGTCATTTCTCCAAGTTATAGAGAAAAAGACGTTCAGCGCGAAATAGACGTCATAGAAGAAATTGCCCGTTTATATGGCTACGACAATATCCCGGTATCCTCCCCAGCAAGTACTACAAGCCCTGAACCTCGAGATCTTTTATTACAGAATTTAAAAAACAAACTGATGGGACAAGGCTTTAGCGAAGTGTGGGCAAGCAGCTTACGCGGACAAAAAGATTTTACCGGCCACAACAAAGAAGAAATGGATTCGGTTGTTCGAGTCTTAAACCCACTTTCTGCCGACCACCAAGCCATGAGACAGAGTCTTTTGCCTGGTTTGCTCGAAGTGGTCAACTACAATCAGTCGCGCGGAGAGCGCAATGTCTGGTTCTTCGAACAAGGGCGCGGTTATCGAGTAGTCGAGGGCAAGCCGCAAGAATACCAGCTCTTATCCGGAATCATGACGGGAAGCCTTCTCAAACAAGTAAGTCATGGTGGTATCGATGTTAATACCAAAATTGATTTTTATTATCTCAAAGGTGTGATTGAAAATATCTTGGAGTCAGCTCGTATATCACTGGACAAAATAATGTATCTACCGCTGGGGGAAAGCGATTTCTATAAAGACTATTTGCATCCCAATAAAAGCGCCCGACTTTCTTTCGTAACAAAACAAATAATGGCAGTAATGGGACAAATTCATCCGCGAACAGAAGCGAATTATGACTTGAAAGACACCGCTTACGCTTTTGAAATTTTTGTCGATATAGTGAAATCGTCTCCTGAAAAAATGAATTTTCAGGAACCGGTACTGAATCCAAGTGTTGTCAGAGACCTTACTGTGGACGTAGAAAACACAACCGAGCAAGACAAGGTTTACAAGACCATGATGCAGGTAGGCAAGAAAGAGGGCATGTCATGCGATCTGGTCAGCACCTATCAATTATCAGACGGGCAAAAATCGCTCACCTACCGTTTAACCTTCCGACTCAAAGAAGCTCTGACCGGCGAACAAGTCGATGCCATTGTGCAAAAGGTACGTGAAGCATTGAGCAAACGAGTAAACGCTCGTTTTCGTGGCTAATAAATCATATTAAGGTAGGTTTCCAATAATTGGCATACCTCTCTAAATGGATAAGATTATGATCCTTATATGGGGTATATAGTTTTGACCCGGGAAACTCTCAAATAATCTATGTATAAACTTGCAATTCGCCTAAACCCAATTTCAATCGCCGCTTTGCTCATCTTTGCGGGAGCATGTGTCGTCCTGCCCAAGCAAGAGATGCTGGCAGGCGGATTTCAACTAAACACCGCACTGGTATTTGCAATTCCGGTTCTGGTCAGTCTAATAGGTTCGACCTTCCTATTCGCCCCAGCCAGCCGCTTACAGAAATATCAAATCTGGCTGACCATGCTAGCTTTGAGTCTATTTTTTGGTGCTCTAGGCAATTTCTTTTATAGTTTCTGGGTTTTCGACAAAACATTCATGAACCTGGACTTTAGCATTGCTCAGGTTGTTTTGATGAATCTTGGCGGAGTTTTGACTGCACTCAGTTTATACAAGCTCGAGCCGTTCGATGCATTCAGCGAAGTGACTAAAGGTCGTCTACAACGCAGTCGCCATCAGATAGAAGAAGAGCAATCACCCGCTCCTCTACCAATGCAACCAGAATTGTTTGAAGGTGCCGAGTCGGCTGCAGACTTCATGAAAGGTCGTGCGACTTCAAACAAATTGCGCGGAATGAATGTTTCTAAAACAGATATGAGTGCCGCTCGTTCATCCAAAACTGGCTTGGACGCGGCCAAAGCATCGGCTTCTAAATCCGGATTAGACGCCTTACGTCCCTCTGTATCAAAAACTGGAATGGACGCAGCTCAATCTCCAGCTGCAGAAGACATCTCAGCACTAAGAGGTCAAGGCTCTATCTCTAGAACCGGCATGGACGCAGCATCGTCAAGTCCTTCGACCAGCCAGAATTCAATTCCAGTTCAGTCTTTTGGTGCACCAGCAGGTGAATCGCGCCCGCATCCACTTGGTATCACACCTTCAATCGATATCGACCTTGAAGCATCCGATGAAATGCTTTCCGGTCCGCTCAACCCATCTCCAACGCCCCAAGCACCTCAAGCTCCAACTTCGGATAGACCAAACGTAACTGGAAACCGTCTGCAAGCGCAAAGACGAAGAAATACAAGCACTTTCACCAAACTGCAAGCACTTTCAGCTAGCGGCACTGGCAGCTCCCATGCGCCCGAGCGCGCTAATGAGGGCAGCGATCTTCGCAGTATTCTAGACAGACTCGATGCCGATGGCGCACCACCTTCGCTTGAATTCGACAAACCCAAAGTTCAAAATGAAGCGCCAAAGTCAGGACTAGGCGGAGGCTTCGCTAAAAAGACTGAAGGTGTAGACTCTGGTCCCCGACTGGCAAACTTGCTCGACAGAGCCGAGTCGATGAGTGCACCAACTCCTGCGCCGGCACCAGCTCCAACTCCTGCGCCAACTCCAAAGCCACCAGCACCAGCACCAGCACCGGCTCCAGCACCGTCCCCAAAACCTCAAGCACCTCTAACTCCACAAAGCCCTGCTGCTTCAAGCTCACCTGCGGCTCCTGTAAAACCAAGCCAAGCGCCAGCAGCTCCGGCTAAACCGCAAACTCCAGTAGAGCCAGCGACAGTAAACGATTCGATGAGCAGCTTGTTATCCAAGCGCTTTCTAGAAATGGCAGATGATGAGGATGTTCCTGCTACTCCACCAGCACCTCAACACATAAGCAAAGCAGAGCATAGTGACCTAATTGGCACCGACTCAGATACTGGCATAAGCAGTGTCGGAACCGACTCTGGCGTTGGCTTCCAGGAACTTCGTGGACATCTTTTTGAAGGTGGCGTTGACAATCAAATCGACGATATTTTCTCCGGCCTAGCTCCAGAAACAGCACAACAAGCCGTTGGACATGAGACGCACGACACATCGGATCTGGTGGCGCCAAAAACATCGGCGATTTCCGATCTGGTCGGCACGCAAAACGAAGGAGCAAGCGATAACCTTTTTGGTCAGGATATCGGCTCCGAGATTGACGACATCTTTTCAAATATGGCTCCTCAACAAGCGCAGCAAGGAGTCGAGGTTCGCACAAGAGAAGACCGCGCAGAAGACCACGCAGAAGACCACGCAAAGGTTCTAGAAGACGAACCGGCAGCAGGTGGAGATGCAGAGCCTTTATTGCAATTGAACGATGCTGATATGGACGATATCTTTGCCGGTCTGGCACCTCAGGAAGACCAGCAAGCCGCAGCAGCTCAAGAAGCAGAAGAGCCACTTTTACAAGTCAGCGATTCTGACATGGACGATATTTTCTCTGGTCTTGCTTCAGCCGATGCGCAAAAGACTTTCGATCATTCTGCAGCCGGTGCAGCTGGAGGTCAGGTTCAAAACGTAAGTTTGAGCGAACTTAGAGCTCAAATGCAAAAGCAAAACGAAGTTGAGGCTAGCGCTCCTGCCCACTCCTCCATTGAAGCATTAGACGAACCAGGTGACGGACCGCTTCTCAATGTAAGCGATTCAGAAATGGATAGTATCTTTGGTGGCTTGATGGCAGAGCCCGAACCTCAAGCAGAAGAAGAAAGCAAACCGCTTTTGAATCTTGGCGACTCTGACATGGACGACATTTTCTCTGGCTTGACCGAGCAGCCCGCCACTGCAAGTAGTGCCTCAAGCAATGCTCCATCGGCATTGAATGCGCCTAAGACGCCCAAACAAACGGGTGAAATGCAGGCTTTAAACCCCAATCAAATTGCTGCGTTACGTGAACAAGTCAAACAGCCGGGCAAGTTGTCTGACACAATGAATCGAATTCCAGCTCTGAAAGACCACGTTGATGGTCTGCTTACACAACCTGAAAAGGACAAACCAAAACCAGAAGTAGAAGAGGTTCTCACTCAAGAACAGCAAGCAGCTCGCAAAGCGAACGAAAATCTCAAAGACTTCGGCAAGCTATCTGTCCGCTCAGCCCAGGCACCAAAAGTGCAAGGCGAGACAGCTGGCACAATGAAAACTATCGGCAAACTATTGATTGACCAGCAGGCAGTCGAAGCTATCATTAATGCTGGCGAATCAAGACAACTAGGTAAAGGTCTGCCGTCGGCTCGAATCATCAGTAAAGCACGTGGCGCTGGTATCAACGAGTTGTTAAACAAGATCGGCGAATACCAGGGCGTGGCAGGCAGCCTCATCGTTGGTCATGACGGTCTTGTTATGTCTTCCACCCTGCAACAAGGATGGGACAAAGACATGCTTGGCGCTCTGTCTACTGCGTTATTGAGCACAAGTAACCTCTCTACCAAAAAATTAGAAATCGGCAAGTTACGCCAGATGGTCTTACTGACTCGCACTCCCAACGCTGATAAGACTACAATTCTCACCGATGTCGATGTCGGTATCCTGGTCGTTTTCTGCGAACAAACCGATATCACTCTCTTAGATGGATTAATTGAGAAAATCCAAAATACGATTAACGGCTAAGACTAAAATCTATTTATTCAGAGCATCGAGCAAAAGCTGCTCAGTCAGGATTTCTGGCAGGATTATTGGATTATTGGCGTCGCCTTTGGGATAAACCACATATAGTGGCACTCCTGAGCGCTTGAATTTAGTCAGCAACTTGGTGATTTCAGCATCACCTCTGGTCCAATCAGCCTTCATTGTGATAATGCCTTTGTCTTTTATTGTTTGCTTCACAAAAGCAGAATTCAAAATCAATGATTCGTTCATTTTGCAGGTCAAACACCAGTCTGCTGTAAAGTCGAGCAATACTGTTTGTTTTTTTGCCAATTCCTGTTTTAAACGCTCAGGTGTAAAGGCGATCCAGTTGGTACCCGACTGAGACTGCCCTTCGCTTTGACCGTTTTTATAAATTGGTTTGCCCTGCAATGCGCTCATCACAATCGGCTTATCTATCAAGCAAAAATATCCAGCAATTAAACTGATTATTCCAGCTATTGAATAAACGACAATTTTTCTTTGTCCGCTGCTTGCCAGATCCACAAATCTTCCACTAATCCATGCTGAAATAGACACAGCCAGCAGGAAAAAGCTAACCCACATTATGCCTTCACTGCCTATTTGACTGCCAAGGACACTAAGTAGCCAGACGACTGTTCCAAGCAAAACAAAGCCCATCGATTCTTTGAACTTTTCCATCCAGACGCCTGGTTTTGGCAAGAATTTCATCCAGTCTGGCTTGGCAGTTAGCACGATATAAGGAAGTGACATTCCAAGCCCTGCTGCAAGGAAAATACCAATGACCACCATATTTGACTGAGCAAAAGCGAATCCCATAGCAGCACCAAGAAATGGGGCGGTGCAAGGGGTTGACAAAGTTGTTGCCAGAACTCCCTTGAAAAAAGTCCCTACCATTCCTTCCTTTTTCGAGAGCGCATCGAGCTTTTCTTGCCCTGCATCAAACGAGAAATAAAACAGTCCAAAAAGACTTAGAGCCAAAATCAAGACGATGACACACATTACGATTAAGAACAATGGATTTTGAAACTGCGTTCCCCAACCAACTGAATTGCCAGCGGCTCTTATTGCCACTACAACTAGTGCCAGGGCAAGAAAAGCTGACATCACACCGGCGCTAAAAACCAGCCCCAGCTTTCTAACTCGAGCGGGGCTCTCGTCGGCCTGCTCCATAAAGCTCAAAATCTTAATTGCGATCACTGGCAGAACGCAAGGCATAAAATTCAGTATAAAACCGCCCACCATGGCAAGCAAAATATAATAGAAAGGATTTTGGTCCGACTGACTGTTCGAGCTGTTGGCACTTGACTCTGCGTTGGCTCCTTGTCCAGACTGATCGGTCTGTCCTTGCAAGCCCGACATTTTTGGGTCATAACCTACGCTTGAAAATAATTGCGCATTTGAATCATCTGGTATTTCTTCACCCAGAGCCAAATTCAG
The DNA here is from genome assembly GCA_964572515.1 of uncultured Candidatus Obscuribacterales bacterium. Classification (GTDB taxonomy): domain Bacteria; phylum Cyanobacteriota; class Vampirovibrionia; order Obscuribacterales; family Obscuribacteraceae; genus Aved-18. The sequence goes on from CAZNEW010000006.1 coordinate 150,968, forward strand.
GTGCAAATCGTCTTTACCTGGGATACAAGACTCTTTACAGGAAAGCCACTTCACTTTGGCTTCTATAGAAACCGAGCGAAGATCTTTGATGTTTGCTGGAACACTAATTTGACTGGCTATAAATGTTGATCCAGCATACCCATTTGTTTTGATACCTTCTTCATCAAAGTGTTTTGGCTCCTGCCACAAAAGTGGACCAGCCGAAAATCCTTCGGGCAGAATCCATTCGATTTGCGTGGGCATGCCGGCATCGCCACTCTCTTTGTAATAGATGTGCCAGCCCGGCTCCATCTTGAATTTGACACCAGCCATGAAAGTTTTGCCAGCCTGAATAGATTTGCGATTAGAAACAATCTCGGCATGAACCAATTTTTTCTGAAAATTAGGACTATCGCTTGCATTTGTATTCTGAGCGATTAATAGCTGATTATTAGCCTGTCTAGCCCGGCAAAATCCTTCTTGCCCCGATATCAAAACAGAAATCAACAGAAGAAAAAATATTATTTGATTCGATTTTGTTGCCATTATGGCTCAACTTTCTTTCATTTGAAACGAAACTGGAATAGCATTGTCTCTTACAATTTTGGCATATTCTGTTGCGCTTTTTCGCAGCGAACGTGTTTGATCAGGATATGTTACCCGCACCAAACCAAACCGGGGCGTAAGCCCTTCTGCCCATTCGAAATTGTCTGTCAATGACCAGTGCAGATAACCAATTACCTTAACGCCTGCTTTTATTGCTTTGTGCACCGATATCAAATGAGATACCAGATAATCTACTCTTTCATGGTCTTCAAGCGACCATTCACCGTCAATCATGTCGGGTGAAAAATTTTGCGCATATCCATTTTCAGTAATCACGACCGGTCGCTCGTTCATATTTGAATCAAATCTGTAAGGCGCGATATCTTTAACAAGAACTTTGTACATTCCCTCTGGATAGACTTCCCATCCCATATCTGAAACTTTCAAAAATGATTCTTCAGCCTGACGCCCGAAAAAATCGGGAGGCCAGCTCAACTGGAATAAGGAAAACTCGCGAGTGTAATAATTCACCGCTAAATAATCCATGCTATCTTTCAGATTTTTGATCTCACCATTCAAACTTCTAAAGTCTTGCATATGCGAGAGCGGTACGGGAAGCTCAAAGCGACCAGTACTGATACTGTATGGAAAGAGATGGTTGAATACGCGGTCTCTGAAATAACAAACCATATGATCGAAAGGATTCCAGACTCTAAGAGGAATAAAAGGTCGCCAGTGGTTTGCAAAAGATATTGGACTCTGGGGAAAGTATGATTTTATTACCTGATAAGACTCTGCATGAGCCGATAGCAAATTGCGCACAGCCGCAAAAGCATTGTAATAGTTACATTTTTCTCCAGGAGGCCAGTAACCACTGACATACCCCTGATAAACGTAGACCATTGGCTCATTTATGGTATTCCAGTAGTCTACATACGGACCAATTTCTTTAGCTAGAATTTCAGTGAAAAACTTAAACTCATCGACTGCTCGGGGACTTAGCCAACCACCCTCATCTGCAAGCCAGCTGGGAAGTGCAAAATGGAACAAAGTAAGAAAGGTCTTGATTCCTGAATCTTGCAAGCTCGACAAAACTCGCTTGTAATATTCAAGCAGCTGCGCGTTTGCTATTCGTTTGGAACCTTTTTCCGGTGAATCGGGTAATAAAGCAGCCCAATTAACACTGGTTCTAAAGGCATTTAAGTTGAGCGAACTGAGAATATTTATATCAGTGTCAAAACGGTCATAAAATTCAGAAGCTTTGTCAGCCACTGACCCGTCGGCAATATTTCCTGGCTTATGCGACCAGTTAGACCAGTCAGACAAACCAAGCTCCGCCTCCTGCCCATAACCCTCTGTCTGAAAATGCGAAGCACTGGCTCCCCATAAGAAGCTCATGGGAAAAATTAGTTTTTTAGGGTCTGGACTTTCTTTCGTGGCTGTCAACTGGTTTCTATTCGAGTATTTATTAAAAGAATACACGTTTTATTATGGATATTAGGGTAACCTACTCTAGTTGATTAGCAGATCTTGATTACCTGGATTGTCACCGGGACAATCGCCAAATTGACTGGAAAACAAAGCTATCCTAAGGGTTTCAAAGAACCACCCAACGCGCCGCTAACTTTTTACCAGTGGCTGGTCACCCTCAGCTCGAATACCATATCCGTTAACGGATATGGTTTTGTGATGGTACTGCTTTGCTTTCACCAGTCGTTAAACTGCTATTTCCTGGCCGATGATTTCATGCACCTCAACTACCTAAAACAGGTTTTTGCAGGTAACTACGGTTTGCTTTTACAAAATTTCTGGTCAACCTGGCTACAGACGCAAGGAACCAGTTTTTATCGACCGTTCATTAGCCTGACACTGGCATTAGACTATTTATTTTGGCAATACTCGGCTCTGGGGTATCACCTGAGCAATCTAATCTTTTATTTTCTCTGCGCTATTGGCCTATATCTGATCGCTAAAGAAATTGACAACAAACGATACAGTGGTTGTTTTCCATTAATAGCCTGCACTTTATTTCTTTTATTTCCTTTGCACACTGAAGTAGCAAGCTGGATTATCGCTAGGGTCGACAGTGTGTGCGCGTGTTTTTTCTTTTTTTCCTTTTACTATTTTCTAAAATGTTTGAACCAACAAAAAAACTACTCGGCATACGATTCTGTCAATTCGTCTAAACAGTCATCTTTATTCAGCATTCTATTTTTCATTTTGTCGTTGCTTTCAAAAGAAATGGCAGTGGTTCTTCCTCTAACCCTGGCATCGTATTTGTTTATTTTTCCATCAAATCGAAAATCTACTCTTGGAGCCCGATTAAAAGAAATTTTCAGCCAATCTTACAAGTACTGGTTAATCCTGTTTGTTTATTTAGTGGTACGAACTCTTTCTCTTGGAAGTTTTATTGGCGGCTATCAAGGGTCGCTTGCAGATTCGAGCTTCCAAGATTTTATGCATAGATTTATTTTCAACGGTGGTTGGCAGTTCTTCTTCTTTCCCTACAATCATGAAATCCTGCAGTCTCCAAATAAACTCGTTAACCTGACGGGTCTTTTGTATGGAAGCATCTGCGTTTTCTACATCGGATGTTCTTTACTCTTCAAGAGCACATTTCAACGCAGCCTCAAATTGATATTTTTTTGCATTTGTTGGTTTGTCCTTGCTTTATTACCAGCCATTACGGTCTGGAATTTAACTGCAAATCTTTCAGGAGCTCGATTTGCGTTTTTAGCAAGTGCGCCATTTTGTCTGGCACTCGCTGCAATGATGAGCGTGCCAGTTGATTTGATTTATAAAAGACAAAAACTCTGGAACAAAATCACTCCCTTTAAACAAATTTTGCTGACAACTGCTGTAAGCATATTATTTCTTGCTTCAGTAATTCTCAATTTTTTCGCATCAAAGGAAAACAACCTTGCCTGGTTTCGCGCCAGTCAGGAAGTTCAGGCTTTGAAATCAGCGCTTGAAAAAGAAAGCAAAAGGATCGGACCGCAAAAAAATCTTGCGCTTTTGAACATCCCTAACAAATATGCTGGTGCCCACATGCTCTATAACGGAAGCATGCTCTACATTTTGCTTCAACCTCCACTCGTTGACCCATCATTAAATTTAAGCGAGCGCGTGCACACTTTTGAATCGGCTCTTTTTGGTCCATCTGATTTATTGAATTTCGCAAGACTTGAAAGAATGAGCAAGAAACGCGACCAGTTCTTTATTTATTACTGGGACAGAAAAGAGAAAAATCTAAAACCAATAGAAATCAAATCAACCTTTGACCTCAAACAACAAGATACGAAGAACGACTTCACAGTTGACAAGCCATTCGAGTTGACTCCCGGAAATATCGTCGGTTCGCCAATAGTTGATATCAAATCCGGTGACTATAAATTTGTAGAACTGAAGATAGATAATGCAACAGTGACCCAAAGTAAATTAGCTTTGACCTGGACTGACCCGCAAAACTCGAAAATTGATTTAGAAAATGCAATTGTCGCGAATTACAACCCGAAATCAAACAGTTTCATTTTTCCCTTGAGCGAACACAAGAGTTGGTTGTTGACTCCTGTGGTTCATCGATTTTTTGTTGTAATTGCCTCGGGAAATTCTCCAATTCGAATTCAGCAACTGAATCTCTTGGAAGGTAGTGGTTTTTGCGCAAGCCTTAACCATCACCCTTTTACAGATGGATATCTTGGTCCTGATGGGATTTTTTATCTATCAAACAAAATGAATTCGTTTAAGGTCGATTTCGATGTCAACTCCATAACCGGTGCTAAAGGGGTTTTGCTTGAAGTTTCTCAACCGAACACCTGGTTTGAACATCAAAGCAAGAGCTTTAAGGACACTGCGCCTTGCAAAAATGCTCTGCTTTCAAAAAAACTAACCACACTTAGTGGCACCCTAGAATTAAAAACGCAAGAATTAACAGCTCCCGGATATTACGAAGTCCGAGTTGCCGCGCTCGATTCTGACGGAAATGTTTTGGGTTACTTCAGCGATCCTCTGGTGTTTCAATTGAAATGACGCAAAAACAAAGAATAATCGAGTCTAACCATATGGATTACTCTTCAGCCAGAGTTCAATTCATGCTGGGCTTGATAATGGTATTTGGTATTACATTTATTCTTCTAAAAACCTCAGACACCATTGTTTGCGCTCTCAACTCAAAACTCTTGATTGACTCAGCAACCGCTGTAGTGATTGGAATGCTCTATTTCGAAATCGCCAATCGTTACACGAACAAGCTACAAGCCACCGCAGCTATATGGTCCAGTTTACTTTGGTTCGCACTGTCATTGACTGACAACAGCAAACCCGACACTTTGGGTGGGATTCTGCCCGTTTACTTGTATTTGCGATACGTACTCTTGAATGAAAAAAATTACAAATTCTATTTCTTTCTATCGCTAGTTCTTTCTTTTGCCTGCGGGCTTCAAAGTCTTGTCTGCAGCTTGTCTGGAATAGTTCTTGCAATAATTTTTCTGCCTCAAAAATATTCCTGCAATCCCACTATAAATGCAATAAATTTCAATCCTAAGATTTCGAGATTGCTTATCGCATTATGCACTGCACTTGCAACATGCTATTTTTATCCTATTTTCTCGAAACTGGCAGTTTATCGCGATTTCACGAAATTACCTAATATGGCATATTTGGAAATCGGCGGGATTGACTTGAGTTTTATATGGATCGCCTTAGCGTCGCTTATTCTTTTACGCTTATTTTTGGGTAAACTATTCATCGCTCCAATTCTGTTCTGTGCAGGGTGGTCACTGATCACTTGGTTGCCTGGTCCTGAACTAAACTTTTTTACTAGATTTGGTGAAAGTCGAGTTGTTCTTGTCCCAGTAACTTACTTGATAGTGCTTGCTTGTCTTCCGATTTTTGACACACTCAATAGAAGAAATTCGTTTTTTTTAGCCTTATCAGGCTCGATACTCATGTCCTTATTGTGCTTCAGCAAAACTTTGCAATTCTTTCGCATCGTAAAATCAGGATCTGCACATAGCTCTATACGCAGAAATAAAATTCAAGATTCTAGCCAACTAACTAACATGAGTAATTCGCAAACCCAGCCGAAATTAGTATTTTCCCCCAATAATTTGAATCCTCAGCTTCTAAATATTTCAAATATCGAATTAAGTGATTTACCTAGCAAAGATTGGATTTTGCATTCCAAACAAACGACCGGTCCGTGGTACGAAAAAACTGACTCTTACCTAAATCTATGCGCCGGCCAGCATCGCAGTAATTCCAAACGTCAAATCAGAACCATATCCGTTAACGGATATGGTTCTGAAGATGGAGTAGGAATTGTGCTTGCCTCTGTCAAAATAAATCCGCGGGAGGCAAATAATGTCAAGATCACAGTCGCTTTTCCGCTCCGTGAAGATACAAGAGTAAACTGGATATGGAAGGGCAATAAGACCCGACAGTTTCACCAGGCGGCTTTAGACTTGTTCGACAAACGAACTCTAGTGGTTGATTTGCAAAATAATTCTGAATGGCAAAATAATGACAAAATCGAACAAATTGGCTTATTCATGCCCTCAGGCAATAATAGTCTGGCAATCGAGAAAATAGAACTATGAGTAATGCACTAAAAATCTCGCTTACATTGCTTGTATTGTTTTTGATTTTCATGGCTGCTCAAATGAAAGCAGTTTTTGTTTCATTTGTTTTGGCTGGAACACTTTCAGCTGCTATCGCTCCTCTTGCGGAGAAAGCGGAAAAATATAAAGTTCCTCGTTTCATAACAGTGGCAAGCGTATTCTTGAGCGTAGGAGCAATTTATCTTCTGGCCGCGAGCTTGCTTTATCCTACTCTTAAGGAACAGGCACACAATTTATATGAGAACTTGCCCCAATATGGGCGAGCCCTGCATGAAAATTATTCCAATTTGAAAGAACTCGCAGGAGAAAAAGCTTCAGCGCTTGAAATTGGCAGCCAGGAAGTCCGCAAAATAGTATCGCAAGGCGTACACCACGCTATGGATTTTACTTCCAATATTTTCAATTGTCTCATCAGTGCAATTTTAGTAATTTTCTTGACTGGTTATTTCGTAAGTAATGCAGACCGATTGTGGAAAGAAGGACTTCTTTGGGTCCCACCACCCTATCGTCCACGCATAGCGAGCTTAATTAAACCGCTTGAACTAAGACTTGGTGGCTATGTACGCGGACAAGTAATGGTCTGCCTGGCAGTAGGATCAATACTTGGGTGCGGACTATTCTTAATCGGCGTCAAATACTCACTTATCTTAGGAATAATTGCTGGATTGCTGAATCTAGTGCCATTCGTTGGATCAATTACCGCTACATTGCTAGCTCTGCTTGTCGCGGCGAATCAATCGACAACACATCTGCTTTTGACGGTATTGTTGTTCTTTTTCGAACAATGGTTAGAAAGCAATTTCATCACCCCTCAGTTATTAGGAAGTGCAGTAGAACTGGATCCTCTGGTAGTTCTTTTCGCTATATTAATTGGAGGTAGTTTGATGGGGTTACCTGGAGCGCTAATCGCTGTTCCAATAGCCACAATTTTGATGATCTTAGCCGAAGAATTTTATCTTCGTCCAATGAATAACCAACCCCTTGCTTCACAGGAAGCCACGTCTGATGAATAAGAGAAACTTGTGTTTAACAACATTATTTTCTCTTTTGCTCATCGCTCAATCAGGAGTATTCGCCGGAGAAGTGCGTGTTTATGAAGATGCAGCAATTATCGAAGCGAAAGAATTGATTTGCAAAGATGATTTACCCGGCGCCCATATCTTGTTGAACAAAATTTTGCTCACTTCACCAAATAGTATTCCTGCTATGGATTTACTTACCTACTCTGATGTTTATTTGCAAGACTATAACAGCGTTTTGAAAAACTGCAACAAAATGCTTTCAATCGATCCGTACAACATTTCTGCATTAAACCGAAGATCGTATTATTTTCTCAACTCCAATAAGTTGCCGCAAGCAATGCAAGATTTAAGTAAATTGGCGACTATTTTGCCTGATGACTCAACCATTCAAACCAATAGAGTCAAGGCTTTGCGAAAACTAGGAAAGAACAAAGAAGCTGAAATTCTTTTGAAAACTGCAGAAAAATCTTTCTGGACCACACAAGCCATTTTAAGTCCCACAGATGCTCGGCGAAAGTTCTTCGTGAAAGAATTAACTGAAAAAGCTAAAAGCGACCCCAAAAACTTTTTGATACCACTTGCGAGGGCACACCTTCTTATCAAGTTAGGTGCAGAAGATAAAGCAATAAACGACCTAAACAAAGTATTGGCCAACGATAAAAGTCTTGAACCAAAAGCTTTATGGCTGCGAGCACAAGCTAATAAGAAAAAACGTCAGTTTGACAAAGCAATTGCAGATCTTTCCAAAATCATCGACACAAAACCAGGTTCCAAAGTTATTTATTGGTCTTTTGAACCGCTTTGTCCCCACAATCTCAAAATCTTAAATTGGGAGCGTGTTATATACCGCTTGAAAGACGTACATTTAGAGCGGGCAAAATTATATCTTGAAACGCACAATCCAGATAAAGCAGTATCCGATTGCACTGCTGCTTTAGGTCTAGATTCTATTTGCATTCCGGCGCTTGAGACTCGGGCAATAGCTTACGACAGCCTGAATCAACAAGCAAAAAAGGCAGCTGATTATAAGAAAATGTGCCAAATTACAAATGGTAGAGCTGATTATTTGTATGAACTGGCAAGGACAAGCCAAAATTTATCTCGCCACAAAGAAGCGATTGCCATCCTCTCAGAACTAATAAAACAAAATTCGAAAGACGAAAATTTGATAGAAGCTCGTGCATCGTCCTTACTAACATTAAAAAACTATCCAGATGCTATCAAAGATTATGACAGTCTTTTGAAAATGGACCCGCGCGATTCCACCTTTTGGAAAATGCGCGGCATCGCTTTTCTTGGCGCTAAAAACTATCCTAATGCGGTGAAAGATTTGTCTAAGGCGATCGAATTAGGAGCTGGGACGCCAGCTTTACTTAAACGAGCTGAAGCGTATCTAGCTTCTGGCAGAAAAGATCTGGCCGACAAAGACTTTCAAGCCGCCAAGCGACATCCTTAATCAAAAAACCATATCCGTTAACGGATATGGTTTTTCCCTATGACCTTGCGCAAGACGGTATGGGCTATAAACTCCTCAAGAGTTTTTGTTTTGGCAGGGCGTAAACATGCAAATCACATTTCCTGCAAACCAGTTGAAACGATTTAAGGATTTAGGATTTTTTCTTTTCAAATACGGCAATCCAGAAGAATTATCGCAGTTAGGGATTACCGAAATACTCCATCCTGATAGCTTTCCTAAATCCCACGAAAATGGTCAATCAAATGGTCATTTGCTAGAAGATTTAAGTGCCGATTTGGAGAAAGCAGGTCCCACATTCGTTAGGATTGCGCAGCATCTAGCTAAACGACCTGGATTGATGCCAGCTAACTATCTGGAAGCGCTCACCTCTTTGGATGATTCTCGTCCGGCAATGAGTAGAGAAGAATTAAACAACATCTTTTTGAATGAATTTGGAAAACCAATAGAAACACTTTTTAGTAGTTTCGATTACTTCCCCATGTCGAGTTCGATATTCTTTCAAACGCATCGCGCAACAAAAGCAAGTGGCAAGCGTGTTGTGGTGAAAATAACGCGCCCAGGTATTTTTGAAACGACCACCTCTGATCTAGAAGACTTGGGACAGGTAGTCGATTTTTTAAATAAAGTAGGCGCTACCAAACAGTTCGATTACAAAACTATTTTCAACGAACTGCAAAATCAGATTAATGCCGAATTAGACTTCAGACAAGAAGTGCACAATCTCAAAATATTGAAGGAAAATTTGGCAGAACTCGACCATATAATCGTTCCCTCCCCCGTAGAACATTTATGCAGTCAACAAATTCTTACAACCGATTTTATAGACGGAACCCCCCTATCAAAAGCCAATTTATCAGGGCTTCTTTCGGCAGAACGCGCGACACTTGCCAAACAGGTTTTCCATGCATTCATGCGTCAATATTTGGTGGATGGATTCGTTCATTCCTCCTTTAAACTTGAAAACATTTATTTCACAAATACCGGCAATATTGCCCTGATCGACATGGGAGCTGTAGTTCACATTTCGAAGCGCGTTCAACAAGAAATTCTCAAACTATTAATGGCGCTGAATGAAGGTCGTGGTGATTTAATTGCGAGCTTGCTGCCTCAAATAGGTTTGACTAAGGAAAACTTTGACGAGGGAGCATTTAGGCAACTAATCGAAGAACTAATAATGATCACTCATTCACAAGCGGAAGACCGACTGGAAGTAGCGCGTGTTTTCATCGGGATTGGACAGGCTGTGGCTAAATTTGGAATTACGTTGCCATCCGAACTCACTTTTTTTAGCAATGCCCTCGTCGCAATGGATAAGGTTTCAGATATTATCGATCCAAATTTTGATTCACGATCCTTTCTACAGAAGAATATTTCAGTCATTGTGCGCGACAACGCAATAAAATCTTTTTCGATTGCTCACTTTTTTGAAAGCTTGATGGAGTCAATTCATTTACTTGAAAAAATGCCTGCAAAAATCGGCAAAATTCTAGATTCAGCAGCAGATAACGAATTCAAAATAACTGTGCAAGCAATTGACGAAAGAATATTGATATCTGGATTTCAAAAAATAGCAAACCGAATCACAGTAGGTTTGATTCTAGCCTCCCTCATCATGGGAGCCGCACAACTGATGCAAGTACAGACGAAATTTCAAATCTGGGGATATCCAGGACTTGCCATTCTCTGTTTTTTGACTGCTGCAATCTGTGGATTTGCCCTTGTGATCGAAGTTTTGATAAGCGACAAGCTGGCCGAGCGCAAACAGAAAAATATGTAATTAGCAATTACATATTATGCGTTGTTAATTTCGCAGTCACCCATTCTGCTGCAAAATATCGCCTAAGCGACTGCATGCTGAAGTTTCATCTGATTCAGAACGGCAAGAATCTTCCGGCGAACACTATCATCGACCATCGTAATTGCACCATCTTCGCTACCACGATACGCAGGCATAAATTGCAATAAATTGAGAGCTGGTCCACACTCTATGTACGCAATTCGATGCCCTTTCAATGTGGTTTGACCGGTAATTTCCTGTTCTAAGCGATCAATTACTCTCCAGGCATGATTCAACGTCGAGACCTCTTGTTGCACACTATGAGCAAGAATCAGGAGTTGTTCGAGTTTATCCATCTCACTAAACAGAACCTGCTTTCTATGAATCAGCTCGCTTCTAAGTTTTGCATCGTAGATCATATTCCGTGATCGAATCGCAATCTTGCGATCCGATTTAAGTGAACGCCAGAGCTGATTTCGAACCGAATGAAGATAAATCATTACTTCTTCTGCAGCGCTTTCAGGCTTAGGATTATTCAAAATTTTCAAAAGCAGATTATTGTCGAAGCTGCTCTCACTGCCAACAGGCAACCCATTCAATTTTGCGATGGAGTAGGACATCTGGAAACAAATCGATAGCAATCGCTGATCAGGACGAGCCCCAAATGACTTGATTCCATAAACTTCTTCGATATTTATAATCAACGCCGAAAGAAGACGCTGAATTCTAATCGCAATAGAGCTGTCATGTTGCGTTATTTCAAATCTCTGTTCCAGCCGCTTCAGGCATTTCTCCATCGCTCTTATGCCGTCCTTTTGAACTTCGTAAAAAATTGCGACTGGCAAAAGATAAACCGGATCTTTATCGCCGTTTTTCAACATTCGTTGTTGCGCTTCAAGTATATTTCTGATTCCATCTTGTTTAAGTGGTAGAACAACATCATCACGTCCAGATACGTCTCCCTCTGGAAATTCGACGAGCTTGTGTTGAGCCCGACTAATAAAGTTTATGGTAAATTCTTTACTTTGCTTATCCTCATGACCTTGCCCCAAACGTCGATCCGGTCTTTAAGAGACATTTGCCAAATCTACA
>CAZNEW010000007.1:0-143273 GCA_964572515.1 uncultured Candidatus Obscuribacterales bacterium
AGGGGAACGGATCGTGACCGCCTAAGCAGGCTTGACTTTCTTTACGATATCTTACCGAGTGCTAAGCTACTCGGCGCGGACTGATGTCGTCTAGACGACGTCAGGGCGCGCCCACCTCAGGCGTGCGCGATGGGTGACCGCAGCCTACCGTCTATGCGGTCACGGATATCAAAAAATCAAATATGGATACATCAATGTAACTCTACAGTCTATGGCGTCACGTAAATCTCGAAACCGATGCGAGGTCTATCTGGATACGTAAATGTATTTCTCAGGGCTCCTACGACAAGCTAGCAGGCTTGCAGAGGATTTAGTAAAAGATTAGTCAAGGTCGCAGGGGACACGAGCTGGCGGAGCCTCATTTTTACTACGTAAATCTCATCCGCTTAAAAAATGCTGACGGACACGAACGAACAAAAAAGCAGGGGCCGTAGCCCCCGCAATGTTATGAGTACTTACGCAGATTCTTCGAGGGGCTGCGGCTCCGGAGCAGGAGCCAGCTCGGGCTCAGAAGTTACTAGGGCTACAGGCTTCTTGCCGCACAAATGGAAACTGGTGAGTTTCATAACAGGTTTGCTGACCTTCACGAGGACATCATTCACGATTTTGTCGTAAACGTTGATTGAGAGGCGGCCATGTAGGACGACCTCGCGGCCTTTCGTGATGGTTTGTTGGACACGGTTAGCTACATTTTCGTAGGCATCAACATCGATCCAGATGGTGGTCGTCTGATCGGTCTTAGAAGAATATTCCTTGACCGCTACCGAAAATTTGGCTAACTTGCCGCCGCTAGCAAAGATCTTAATCTGCGGGGCTTGACCGACGTGTCCAACTAGCGTGAGAGAGTTGTTCATAATGAATCTCCTTGATTGGTTTAAGTGACAACCTCAGAGCGCGGCATTTTTCTGGTGCAAATCCGAGTGCAACGAGAGTCCCGCAGGGACGTGGTTTGCGCCGGAGAAATGGTGTGCTAGCCTCAGGAACGTAAAACCAGTCGAGGGGATTCTTTAAAGAACAACTCTCTCGCGTAAGGGACACGAAAGGTCATTGCCCCCGGCAGATTGAGAGCTTTGCCTAACAGCGGCGGCAAGGAGCCAATTAAACGGAGGCGGTCAAGGAATATTAATCAAGCCGAAGCGACGACTATCATCGAGGAAAGATGTTGGAACCAAGAAAATGTTGCACAAGAGTGGCTAACAAACATCACGCCGAGAGGTTGTCTAACAGGCGACTCTCAAGCATCGATAAAGAAAAAATTGTAGATGGAACGTGAAGGCGAGAAAACAGATTTATGAAGGTCACAAGTAATCAAATGTGCAGCCGGGAGCCGGAAGCAGAAGTATCATCAAGCACGAGCTAGCAGATGCTCCAGGCGTAGACACGATTTATCGAAGTAAGAACTCAAACAAGGCGGGGGCGTAGGCAACTGCCTTCATGGGAGGAAGTGTCTAGAAGCATTAAAAATGGGGCGACGCCAGCCGCCCCAGACACTTTATCTAATTTAAGTTTATTCAAGAACCGGCATTAATGCCGGTTCGCTCTATTACGTCTTCTTGCGTGATAGAGTCTCGATCTAACTGTCCCGACACTAATCTGCAGTTGCTTTGCTATCTCGCTGTAAATCATTCCTCTAAGTCGCAATTCAAGCACTGCGTGTAGTGGCGGAGAAAGCGGCTTCAAAGACTCGCAATTAATAAGTGTATCTAACTCGTTTTCTCTGCATCGTTGATCTTCAATCGGGGTATATTGCAAGCCCTCCGGCGCTTGAGTAGCATACGGTTCCCGTCGAATCAAAATACAGATTTCTATCGAAGTATCTTTGCCTTCTTGTCTCTTGCCGACATCTATCGACAATTGCATTTCGAGTTATCACATACAAAAGCTTAGATCCAATAGTCTCCCAAATTAACTTCTTATCGAAGATATCGAGCATTACAAGCTGAACCACATCATCAAAATCATTTTGAGGAACGTGGAAAACACGGACCATCTTCTCGACTCTGTTGTAAAAATCAAAGTAATTTTTAGACATATCTACTATACTCCTTGGTTAGACGGCTGACGATTGATGCCGCCCAATCAATGTAAGGGGGCGGCTCTGGCGGTCAAGCTCAAAAATGGAGACGTGAATCTACGCTCACACCGGAGCTTGACCGGCGGTGGCGCTGCCCCCTTACAATTGGAAAGGGCATAAAACCATGCCATCATGGACAGTATCAGCAAAATGTTGACTGCATTTCAGGGTAAGCTTAGTTAGAACAGCAATTCAGCGCGTCAAAAAATTGTCCGCCAAATTTAAGTTTTGAACTTCAAAACCATTCAATTTTTCATTCATCGCCACTTGAATCTTTAAGTCTATCCACGACGTTCTTCCATCAGACTTAAATGAAACTCTTCATCTTTAACAAAAAGCATGTGAACCACTATTAGCACTACACTGTTTCCGTCATTCGCTTCAGTTTTATGCTCTAAGTTCAATCCAAACTATTGTTTGAAAATGAGGCGCCGCACTGTCTGCCCTTTCTGCCTGTAAGCACTAAGACTGGTCCCGGTGTCAAATCGAATGATTTGACACCGGGTGTCTTAGTGCTAGGCTCTTTTGCCTGGCAGAAAAGGAAGGCGCCGCATTTTTGTACTGAAAAAAAATACAAGGCTTACCCGAAGCATCGGGTTGTCTACTATAAAACATTTCAGAAAAAGATCTACCACTTCGCCTATCGAAATTTGTGCATGGTGCACCTAGAACTGGTGCAGGACTCACAAAAGAAGAAAACAAATGGGATATGCCGGGCACTATCACGCCAACTCAAACAATCAATTTCACAGAAGTTGATGACAGCAGAATTGGACATAGCATCCAATATAAGCTCATAGGTTCAATGCACAGATCTGATACTCCGGGCGATGGCTTGAATCTTGAGCAGGATAAGCAATAAAAGCGTGAATACCTAAAAGTTGTTCGGACTAAGAAATGAAAAGCTTACGGAATGAAACCATAGTAATTATCTTATTGCTCAAGGCGACGTTAATGAGGTTTTATGAGTGAACTAGAGATTTTTTTACAGGTTGTAGGCGCACTCGCGAATGTCACGCAGTTGATGATTGCTCAGGATCAAAGAATTAAGCAATTTCCGATACACGAAACTCGATCTAGCGGCTCAAGACCGGACTTGCATCCAGCTTATATTCAGGAACTGGAAAAATGTAATAGAGAAGCTTTGGCTGCATGCAAAGCGGCTCTTTCTCAAGAAATATCTGTTCCAACAAAGCTATCAAATCAATTCGAAAGAAAAATACCAGACGCAGTTCGAATCGCTATGGAAGCTCAAATCCAGCATTGTTGGAATCAATTAGTGCTTGTTTTAGGAAATACCAATTTATCTCCAACTCAGAGAAAATTGGCTCATCTCAAAGCTAGACAATGTGTTTGTAATGAGCTTGAAGAACTAACTAAATACCTTGGAACCCTGCCTGCGGACTTGCAAGGTTACTGGAACGCTTGTGGATGCCCCAATCCCCAAATTGGAGGATAAAAGAATTCAATTTCTGCCAAGAAAATCAAGAATATAAACGTTTATTTTGTTCATTACTCCAAAGAAGGTGCAAATTGCCAACTACAATTAGCCAAGGTTTTGCTAAGCTGAGCTCAAATCTAGAAATCACATCTTTGCAAAGTGCCACCGTCTCCTCAAGGCAAAAAGATGTGCGCGATGCAGTGAAAAACGATCTTTCAACCGAAGGGGATTTTCTAGTCGGTTCTTACATGCGAAGCACAATGATTGCACCGCTGAAATCGGCTGACATAGACATTTTTGTTGTATTAACAAGTGACTACTACAGCACCTATTATGACGACCAAGCAGGTCTTTTAGACAAAGTAAAACGCTCAATTAAAAAAACGTATTCGAAAACACCCGACATCAGTAGGAATGGACAAGCCGTGACTATTCAGTTCAAAGACTTTGCAGTTGATGTGGTGCCTGCATTTAACAGGTCTGGCGGTGGTTACGTAATTCCAAATTCCGTAACTTCCACATGGATCCAAACGGATCCAAAAAAACATATATCGATTTGGAGTGAAGCAAATGACACTCATTTCGGTAAATTGATTCCATTGATCAAAATGATCAAAGCCTGGAATGAAGAAAATGGATTATCTCTGACCTCCTTCCACCTAGAGTGCCTCGTGTTAAAGGTTTTAACGGGTGTTACGATGGGTACCTATCCTCAAACTTGCCGTTTCGTTTTTGATAAAATGCATTCGCAGATTGATGTCTTTAACTACGATCCTGCTGGCTATGGTGGCGATGTTGGAGCGTATCTTAATACCTCAGCTAAGCGAGAAGATGTTAAAACGCGTCTTTCTCGTTCCTATGAACGAGCCGTAGCTGCTGAGGAATTCGAGTCGAAGGGCAAAACTTCAGACGCCTACGGACGCTGGAAACTAATCTTTGGTAACTATTTTCCAGCCTACGGATAATAGTAATGACAGGCTCCTTCATTCTCTCAAAACAAAATGAATCTCTTCAAGTAAAAAGTCTTGCCGCGCAGAGACAGCTCTATTCAGAAGAAAAATCACTGGTGGGCTTGCAGTTCTGGCTAGCCTTTTGCTCAAGTTTTGCTATTCTCATTTGGAGGACTATTGATCCGTCAGCCTCCGCTTCGGCGGTTTCCGTTGCGGTTGTTATCACATTGTTAGATTGTTTCGTTATCCAGCATTTTCGAGGAAAACGTCGGAAGTTGGCTGCAAAAATTCAAGAAAAATTTGATTGTGATGTTCTCAATCTGTCTTGGAATCATGATTTAGCAGGTGATGAACCAAAGCAGGAACTAATAATTGAAGCCGCCTCCAAAACTCCAAAGGAAAAGGGTTCTTTGTTCAAAAATTGGTATTTGGGACGATTGAACATGGTGCCCTTAGAAGTTGCAAGAATAATTTGTCAAACTACAAATGTTACTTATGATCAAAGCCTTCGAAAACGTTACTTAAAAATTTTGATGTGGCTCATAATAACGATTTTTCTTTCAACAATTTTAGTCTGTGCTGTCCATAAAATTCCCACTGATTTGTGGCTTGCAAATTTTATTGGAACTCTCATTCCCATCATCAGTTTCAGCGTTATTCAATATCGAGAACATTCAGACGTCAATCTTAAAACAGTCGAACTTCGAAATGAATTGCAAGGCGCTTGGAGGCATTGCAATGACAATAGCTGGACAAAAAATGAACTCGATAAAGTTTCTCGCAAAATTCAAAACAAAATCCTTTCGCACCGCGCTTCTGGAACATCCCTCTAAGATGATATTGGCTATATCGAGATAAACAGGAACTTCACGGAGAAGAATTAGCGAATCAAATGGTCGATGAGTATTAAACGACAAAACAAAAAAATGATGCTCACAAGTCAAAGGTTTAAATCAGAAGTAAATCCTCTTGCTCACTAAAAATCTTTCCTTTCAATACCTCACCTTCTTCATTAGTCAAATTGGATAAAATTCCTGGTGCTGGATTAGAAAGAGTCTGTGTACCAGTCCGATATTCAAATTGATAGTTTAATTCTCCTCGTTGGTAAATATAACTGGAGACATCGTCTAAGAGAGTTTTGCTATCTCCACGCATTATTAGGCGTGATTTGACATTGGAGGATTCTCCAATGAAAGGTCTGAACAAAACACCATGCTTCCATTGATTCCATCTGCTCGTGTCGATGCATTTAAAAAAATGTGAAACTACAGACGAATTGTCTGTTTCTCTTACAACCGACGGTTGATAGAAAATGACTCCATCAACACCTGAATCATTGTCAGCTTCAAGAATATCTCGGGCGAATCTTTCCAGATAATCAACAGAAGCCGTAGAATGAAGACGCATACAAACTGACCTTGCCCCATTAGTCGATCCAGTCATTAAGAGGCATCTGCCATTTCTTCTTTCCCGATTAAACTGATTTTTTCTCTTTGCCTTACAAACTTTTCTTCAATGAATTCTCTGAATTGCTCTGGTGTCATATTGTTCAATGAGCTGTGTGGGCGGTTCTCGTTGTAATCATTCTTCCAAGAAGAAATTATTTCTTTTGCGTCATTGAGTGTGGTAAACCAATATGCATTAAGACATTCGTCTCTAAATCTGCCGTTGAAGGATTCTACAAAGGCATTTTGTATTGGCTTTCCAGGCTCAATGAAGTGAAGATTCACACCGTTATTGCATGCCCACATGATCATCTTTTTGCTGGTGAATTCGGGACCGTTGTCGACCACGATTTCCCTTGGCAGTCCTCTGGTCCAACTCAATCGATTAAGAACTGCTATCACTGAGGAACTCGGAAGACTGCGAGCCACCTCTATTTCAATGCATTCTCTTGTGCAGTCATCGATTATATTCAGTGTTCTAAACTTGCCACCGTCGCTAAGACTGTCGCTTGTGAAATCCATTGACCATCGCACATTTGGTGCAAAAGGAACTTGTTTAGGCGTTTTGCGACCCCAGAAATATTTTCTTCTACCGCGTTTTCGTACAGCTAAGTTGAGCTGTCTATAGAGCCTGTAAATTCGTTTGTGATTGACCACCTTTCCGCTCAAATTGACCATCAGGCAAATTCGGCGATATCCAAAACGTGGACGTTCGCTTGCTATGGTTTTAATTTGCTCAATCAGAGCTGTGTCTGGAAGCCGCTTGGAGAGGTATCCTTCTGTGGATCGGGAAAGTTTAACCAACTCGCAAGCTTTGCGCTTGCTTAAGCCGAATGCTATGAGATGTGCGACGTGTTCTCGCTTTGCATTCGGCGTTACAACTTTTTTTGAATTAGATCCTTCATGGCTTCATTCTCTAACGCCATGTTTGCCACCATTCTTTTCAGGCGCAAATTTTCTTCTTCAAGGGTCTTAAGCCTTCGTACATCCGAACTCTGCATGCCACCGTACTTTTCTTTCCATCGATAAATGGATTGTGGCTGCACGTTGTGCTTTCTTGAAACTGCTGTAATTGAGCTTCCGCTCTCGATTTCCTTAAGTATTCCGACGATTTGTTCTTCGGTGAATTTGCTTTTTCGCATTTGTTTTTTCCCTTCCTAGTTACTAGTTTAAGGGCATTTGTCACCTTTGCAACGGATCGATTTTCGGGGGTCAGGTCATCATTTGTGCTTTTACCAAGAATTTTTTTCGTATGATTTTCTGTCCACTTTCGATCCACCTCGCTCATCACTCTAACGGAATTTGCAAGTGTCAATAATTCAATTGTAGAAAGCCAATTCTCAGCAAACCATAGTCTTTTAACCTATTGTTCTGGGACAGTTTATTTATAGAATGCTGCGGAAAACTAGATTCAAGCAATTCACATAGGTGCGCAAATTCCTCAAACGGTAATTCGACAGCGGCTCTGTTTAACCTTAATCTATTCATTTCGATATTTAGCTGATAAAGAGCTGATAAACTCAAAAAACATGTTGGACTAATGCCTCAACAAACGCAGTGAATTCGCGACCACTACGAGTGTACTTCCCTCGTGAATGACTACAGCAATTGCAATAGAGGCAACGCCGAATGCACTTGCAAGCAACAACAATAAAATCACAGCACTTGAAATGAAAATGTTTTGCTTTACTACTTGCAATGTCTCACGCCCAAGAGATATGGCATATGGCAATTTGCTCAAGTCATCATTCATCAAAGCAATGTCAGCCGTTTCCAGCGCTACATCTGTCGACGCGCCTCCCATTGCAATCCCAACATTAGCAGCCGCCAGAGCAGGAGCATCGTTGACACCGTCACCAACCATTGCGATCACGCGATTTTGAGCAAGTTTCTTCAATTCGGTTACTTTATCTTGAGGCATCAAATCAGCTTTAACAGAATCAAGACCAAGCCGCTTAGCCATACTCAAACCGACTTTTTCGTTGTCACCAGTTAACAAAACAGTTTCTTTTATACCCAATTTTTTTAGTTCAATCAAACTAGGCTTAGCATCAGTTCTGGGCGTGTCTGCCAGAGTAAACAATGCTGCAAATTTTTCATCCACACTCATAAAAACTAAAGTCTTGCCTTGTGCCGCGAAATCCACTGCTTTATCTTTGATCTCCATTGGTACTTCTATTTTTTGAACTTCCATCAACTTCATATTGCCTAGCAATACAGACTTTTCACCAACGCTTGCTTGTAATCCTTTTCCAGTAATTGACTTTACTTCCCTTACTTCTTGTAGCTGAAGAGAACGATTCTGAGCTAATTGTTTAAACGCAAGCGCTAACGGGTGTCCAGATTTATCTTCTGCACTAGCAGCCAATAAAATTATGCTCTCTTCCTGAAATTCCTTCTCCGCCATCAATATATCTTGAATTTCAGGTTTACCCAACGTCAACGTTCCAGTCTTATCAAAAGCAATGACGTCAACTTTTCCGAGTGTTTCCAGATGTATGCCTCCTTTTACGAGAACACCTTTGGACGCCGCTCTAGCAATTCCACATAACATCGCTGAGGGAGTTCCTAATGCTAAAGCACAAGGTGAAGCTGCGACCAAGACTGTCATTGCTCTCAAGAAGGCCGTATTAAACGGAATTGAAAAGAGCAATTGCACAATCACAAAAATTACATCACCAACCAAAACGATCGGAACAAACTTCTTTGTGAAAGCTTCAGTAATTTTTTCTGAGTTTGTTTTTTGACTTTGAGCCTCTTCTACGATTTGCAATACTTTAGACAAAGTATTGTCTTTCGTTAGTTTTGATACCTGTACCTCAATTGCCCCTTCACCATTGACGGTACCAGCAAAAACATTATCCCTATTCTTCTTTTCAATAGGTACACTTTCGCCCGTGATTGAAGCTTGATCAACAAACGAGTTGCCTGATATCACAATTCCGTCTGCGGGAATTCTTGCACCGGGCTTAACCATTACCACATCGCCAATTTGAAGATCATCAACCGAAATTTCTTCTTCTTTCTGTGCGCGCCTAACGGTTGCTGTTTTGGGAGTCAATTTTCCCAACTCTCTAACTGCATTTCTAGCTTTATCCAGAGCAATTTCTTCAAGAACATGTCCAAGACTGAACAAGAATAGTAAAAGAGCACCCTCGAAATATTCACCTAAGAAGGCGGCACCTAGGGCAGCCGCAATCATTAGTAAATCAGTATCGAAATGTTTTTGTAGCAGCGCAGATAACGCGTGTCTAGCAATATCAAAACCGCCCATCAAATACGACAGCGCATAGAAGCAGAGCGAAATTGCAGGATAACTTTGGTTAGATAGAACTCCAAGCAGTAAGAACACGCCAGCCGCTAAAACGCAGATAAGTTCTCGTTTCTGTTCTAAAAAAGCTGAAATGCCCGACTTTGGAACATCATAACCGAGCCCCTTTATTGCTTTAACAATCTCGTTCTTCGAAACTTGAGTGGTATCATATTCGATGCGTAAGATCGCCGCAGCGTAATTTACGGTGGCAGAAATAACTCCGTCTATTCTTTTCAAAGTATGTTCAATGGAAAGCACACAATCAGAGCAATCCATACCTAATATTGTTAAAAGCTCATGCTGATATTGTTCTGAAATCTTGGCACCAGCATTATTCACAAATCGTTTTAAGGACGCCAGAGTGACCAGAGTTGGATCATAATGCAAACACAATTGAACATTTCCATCTTGTGTCTTCGCGTGAACTTCATATATGCCAGTAATCTCTTCCAGTCTTGTTTTAATGCGCTGGATGCAACCATCTTCATCGCCAGACAAATTGGGAATTAGAACATCTAAATTGAGAGAGAATTTTTCCATATCATAGTTTTTAGTTGGGGACGAAGCAATCAATCAAAACAGTTAGTGCACTTTTTTTCAAGCGCTGCAAGCATTAGAATGCAGATTAGAAGCTTCTTTTCGAAATTCGAAACGAAAATCGTTATCAATTATTTGGAGAATAAAAAATGGACTGGCAACTAGAATCGCTGATGGCGCTGCGAGCCATTCTGGCAGTCCTTCTTGGTGCGCTAGTGGGTTATGAGCGAGAAAAACATGGCCAAGACGCAGGGATAAGAACGTATGCCGCCGTCTGCCTTGGTGCATGTATTTTCGGACTGGTCTCATCCCATATTACAACTGTTGCCGACACTCGAATCGCTGCTCAAATCGTATCTGGAGTGGGATTTCTGGGAGCTGGAGTAATTATGCGGGATCAGGGTAGAACGCTTGGTTTAACTACGGCAGCTACACTTTGGACAACCGCTTCGCTTGGTCTTGCAACTGCTTATGGCATGTATGTGCTCAGCATTTTGGGAGCGATAATCACCTTTGGATTGCTAGCCATCCATCATATGCCAGGCTGGAATCGAATCTCTAAAACGGAAAATAGTTTCGAAAAAGAAAAGCATGATCATTGAGAAAGCCCATAGGAACGGTTTTCAAAGTCATACATTGTGATTTTATTTTCAAGAGAATTTACATAACGATGCTATACAATCGCCGGGTTCGAAGAGTCAGAACGTAAGTGGCAATGAAAAAAATAGTTGCAACCATTTTGAATATGTTGATTTTACTCAGCCTCAGCACATGGCTGCCCTTCTGTTTTTGCGCCGAGAGTGCTGAATGCAAATCAACTGATAATCTACAAAATGAAATTAAAGCCTCAAGCTCTAACATTGCGAACTCTATCACTCAGGTTAGTGTCAAAGATTGTTGCTCTGATTGCTATGAGTCTTCGGATGCGGATGCTCTAACTGGATTGCATGCAGATTTAAACCAGTTTGAAGAAATAATAATTCTTTTCGGTCAATCTTTTCTAAAAAACCTGATTACTTATGTTGAGTTACTAAAGACCGAACGAGGACCGCCACCACTTTCTTCTCCGAGCTTTAGCGAAGTTCTTATAAAAACAGAAAGAATACTGATCTAACCATCAAAGACAACTAAGTCGGCCTTTTGCTGTGCAAGTTTATTCGGTGGTTTTTTGATGCGATCTTATTCATTTTGTTTAGTCATACTTCTATTCTTCTTTTCAATTCCCACTTGCCTTTCGCATGGTGGTGAAAATGAAGCATTTTCCAAACAGGAAACAAATGCCCCTGGCGAGGTTTCAGTTGATGGTCAGGGTGTTCAAGCTTTAAAAATCAAAACTGCAGAAGTTGCTCTGTCCAGGCTGCACAACTCTCTCAAAGCTACAGGAGAAGTGCAGGCTGATGAAACACGAGCTTTTAATGTCACTACACCCGTAGCTGGCGTCGTAAAGCAAGTCTTAGTTAAACAAGGCGATACCGTAAAGCCAGGACAACTTATGGCGGTGGTGCATAGCATAGAAGTAGCCACCATATTGACTCAACTCTTAAATGACAGAACGAAAACGAGATCTGACATTGCGCGAGTTAAAACCCAATATCAAAGCGATATTAAAGTGCAGGCTAAAACGGTAGAACTTGCAAAAATTGCATTCGAAAGAGAAGAAACTCTTCTTCAAGAAGGAATTAGCGCACGAAAGCTTTACTTAGAAGCGAAAAGCAACTTCGAGACAAATTCAGTAAAGCTAGAAACCTTGAAGGAAAGACTCGAACAAGAAATTACAATCCTGAACAAACAATTCGATGTAAATGTAGAGACTGTTAAAGGACAGCTAAAAATTATGGGGATACCTGGGCAGTCAGTGGATAACGCGCTGAAGACCGGGATAGTCACTGCAAATCTACCGATCCAAGCTCCAGTAGCCGGATGGGTGGTCAAAAGAGATATAACCTTGGGAGAAAGAGTGGAACCTCTCAAGAGCATTTTTTCCATAATTGATTTGTCACCAATCTGGGTAATGGTAGACATTTACCAGGAGCAAATTCCGCTCGTTAAAGAAGGTCAGAAAGTCTTCATAGAAACGCCCTCAAAAGAAAAAGAACTTGGAACAATTTCTTCCAAAGGCGCAGTCGTTGATCCAACGACAAAAACTTTGCATGTAAGAATTATCGCCGACAATCCATATGAAAGCTTGCGTCCTGGAATGTTCGTTGAAGCGATGATAGATATTGGAAAAAATAATAAGACCGGCATTTTAGTCCCGGAAGAAGCAGTTGTTCCATTCAACAACCGAAATTACATTTACGAACACCATATTGAAGAAGGGCATTACGAACCAATTGAAGTCTCTTTAGGTGCTCAAGAAAATGGAATGGTTGAAATTCTCTCTGGAATAAATAAAGGTGAAACGATAGTTGTTTCAGGAGCGAAACAGCTTCTAGCTCAATCAGTAATGAAACCCGGTGCAGAGCACAAGCACGAGAACGAAAAGCACGAAGAACATGATGAACACGAAAAATCCGAAGCTGGTGCTGGAGATAACATAGAGCGGTTTAAAGGTATCGCTATAGGTTTGGGTCTTTCCTTATGCATTCTTTTGTTGTGGTTTGGTTTTTCAAGATTCATCAAAAAGAAAGGTCACGGCTAGAACATGCTAAACGGAATTATTCACTGGTCAGTGAACAATAGATGGGTTGTTAACATCCTTGCCGTGGTTTGGTTTGGGCTGGGCATTTTCTCCATGCTCAAAATGCCTGTTGATGTCTTTCCTGATTTTGCACCAATACAAGTAGTAGTCTTGACCGAAGCTCCTGGGTTCGCTCCAGAAGAAGTAGAAATGGTCGTTACGCGCCCCTTAGAAGTTGGTTTGAATGGCACCGCAAATGTTCAAGTTGTACGTTCTATTTCAACTATTGGACTATCGGTTATCACGGTAATTTTTCAAGACGACACAAACATTTTCACTGCCAGACAATTGGTTGCAGAGAAGCTGCAAGTTGCAAGAAGTTCTCTTCCCACCGGTGTCAAAGAACCAGTTCTCGCCCCAATTACATCTGCCGCGGGAGATGTATTAAAAATAGGACTTTATTCAAATGGTTCTACTTCTCAAATGGATCTTAGAACTCTAGTTGACTGGACTATAAAGATGCGTTTCTTGGCAGTAAGCGGAGTATCAAATGTAGTTGTGACTGGTGGAGAAGTAAAACAATATCAAATTCTGGTGGATCCTAATAAGCTTCGTCAGTATGATTTGACGCTCGCACAAGTATTAACAGCGGCAGGTTCGAGCAGCGTGAACGCAGCAGGTGGCATTCTCAGGACTTCCGATTCTGAGCAGTTGATTCGAGGATTGGGAAGAGTCTCATCACCAGAAGAAATTGGCAATTCAATTATTGCCACCAAAAATAACGTTCCAGTTTTACTGAAAAACGTTGCCACTGTTCAATTAGGTCCTGCTTTCAAAATTGGTGACGCAATCGTAGATGGGCATCCTGGCGTCATTCTCACTGTTTTTAAACAGCCCTGGGCAAACACTCTGGAAACCACAGTGAACTTAGAGAAAGCTCTGGAAGAAATGAAAGCTGGATTTCCTAAAGATGTAAAAACGATAGTGACATTTAGGCAAGCCGATTTCATAGAAGTAGCAGTTAAAAACGTTGGCGAGGCAGTTATCCTTGGTGGTGTTCTCGTGGTCGTTATCCTCTTTATTTTCTTAAGAAATTGGAGGACCGCATTGATTTCACTGACAGCAATTCCGCTGTCTCTGCTGTCTGCGATTATCTGCTTAAAAATGCAAGGTTATACGATTAACACCATGACCCTGGGTGGCCTGGCAATTGCCATTGGCGAAGTTGTGGATGACGCAATAATCGATGTAGAAAACGTTTATAGGCGCCTGCGGGAGAACAAACTCGCAGGAAATCCAAAAAGTTTTTTCAATGTCGTTTACGAAGCTTCAGTAGAAGTTAGAAGTTCTGTAGTTTACGCAACTTTCATTGTCGGATTAGTTTTTCTGCCGGTCTTATCGTTAGGAGGACTGGAAGGCAAGATTTTTAGTCCGCTTGCTTATGCTTACTTAGTAGCTTTATTTTCTTCGCTAGGTGTTGCACTCACCGTGACGCCCTCACTCTGCTACATCTTGCTTACCTCGTCAAAACATCTAGCGGATCATGAAACTTCCATGGTCATAAAGTTGAAGGATCTGTATCGTCCTGTAGTTAACTTTAGTCTTCAGAAGCCAAAAACCATCTTGACATCAGGAGCATTGCTTTTTGTTTTTTCTCTGATTCCTCTAATTTTCATGGGCACCGAGTTTTTGCCCGAATTCGATGAAAACAATTTGATTGTGGTGGCAACATCTATGCCCGGTACCAGTCTTGATACCACAACTAATATTGGAAAAACTCTTATAGAACACTTTATTCAACATCATGAAGTCGTAGCGGCTGGTCAGCGCGCCGGAAGAGCCGAAGGTGGCGAGGACTATGGCGCTGGAAATTTCAGTGAATATGATATCCGCTTAAAAACAGAGAGCGCTCACAAGAAAGATGTGATGTATCACGTTAGGCATGAATTTGCTCATATCCCCGGACTCATTGCTGATTCTGGTTCATATCTCCAGCATCGAATGGAACATGTACTTTCAGGCGTCAATGCTGCAATAGCAATTAAGATTTTCGGAGCAGATCTGGACATTCTTCATGAAAAGGCTAAGCAAATAGAAGCAATCATGAAAACTGTTAACGGAGCTGTAGATGTACATGTGGAGCCAATTATTCCGGTTCCTCAAATTTCTATAAAAGTAAATCGAGCTAACTCAGCTCGCTACGGTATCACAGTAAAAGAATTGTCGACAATTATCGAAGCCGCCTTCAAAGGAACGGCAGTAGCTCAGGTTCTAGAAGGGCAAAAAACGTTTGATATCAATGTTTGGTTTAAACCAGAATATCGCAACAACGTTGATGTAATAAAAACCATTCTTGTTGATACAGCCTCAGGTATCAAAGTCCCTCTAACCACTTTAGCAGACATAACTACAGGTTCAAGCCCAAATACCATCAGCCACGAAGCCATCTCCAGACGAGTTTTCGTTCAAGCAAATGTTTCGGGAAGAGACTTGGGAAGTGTTATTGCAGATGCTCGAAAAAAGATCCAAGCCGAAGTGAAACTGCCAACAGGTTATTACATTGTCTATGGTGGCGAGTTTGAAGCCCAAGAAAAGGCTATGAAACAATTGCTTGCATTATCTGTAGTATCACTCTTTGGAATGCTCGTTTTACTATGTTTAGCTTTTAAATCTATTAGAGCAGCAGTTCTAATCATGGCTAACTTGCCACTCTCGCTCATTGGTGGAATTTGGGCTGTGTTTTTTACCGGAGCTGTGATGAGCGTCGGCTCTATGGTTGGCTTCATTACTCTTTTTGGAATATCCACAAGAAACGGAATAATGCTGATAGCCCATTTCAACGATATGATTGCTATGCATGAAAACGATTTAGATGAAATCATTCGACAAAGTGCGCTAGACCGTCTGAGTCCTGTGTTAATGACCGCTCTTACAGCAGCGCTTGGTGTATTGCCTATTGCAGTTTTAGGTGGAGCAGGAAGAGAACTTGAGCAACCTTTAGCGATAGTAATTTTGGGTGGCATGGTTAGCTCTACAGCCCTCACACTGGTGATGATACCAGCTCTGCTCAAGTTGTACGGTGCTAAGATGGCTCCGGCAAAAAATCCAGAAGCAACGGCGCCGAAGGAGATCGAGGCATGAAAATTGGCTCGAAACTATTTGCATTCACTTTGATCTCTTGTGCCTTCTTATGCGTGACACCCGCATTCGCTTCACTGCAGCCGGAACTAAGAGGGATGAAAACAGAGTCTGTCTCAATCGATCAAGCAATGAATGAAACTTTGCTGCAAAGCCCCCGGGCAGCATCGTTACGCATGCAACTTGGGATTGCTAAATCTGCAAGGATACGAGCTACAGAATTACCCAACCCAAGCTTGATGATGGACAATGGTTACAAAGCAGAATTCACTTATAGGTATGGAGTTAGTATACCGATAGAGCCTCCGTGGAAAATGGCTTTACGTTTACTAGCAGCCAAGAACCAAATTCGATTGGCGGATCTTCAAATCTCTAAAGGTCTATGGGCACTTCGAGGAGATATTCGGCGGGCATACACACAAGCAATAATTGCTCAAGAAAAGTTTGAGATGCAGAATGAACTAACCGAGCTGTATAACAAATTGCTCACTAGTACACAGGCCAGGTTGAGACAAGGAGATGTCGCTGAATTAGACGTCTACAAAGCTGAGCTGGCTCATCAAAGGGCACTCATTAATCGGGAATTGGCATCAAATCAAGTTATTCAAACGAAG
This sequence comes from uncultured Candidatus Obscuribacterales bacterium, assembly GCA_964572515.1. Taxonomy (GTDB): domain Bacteria; phylum Cyanobacteriota; class Vampirovibrionia; order Obscuribacterales; family Obscuribacteraceae; genus Aved-18. The sequence continues at coordinate 16,133 of CAZNEW010000007.1, forward strand.
CGAAGTTTAAGCATTTTACTGGGACGCGAATATACTGCTGTTTATAACATTCCTAAACTTCCCACATTTCAGTTGAAAGCGGAAAAAATGGACTATCTTCCTGATTTAGAAACCCCTTTACCTGAATTATCAAACCTAATGCAAAAAGCTTTAGAGAATAGATTAGAGCTGAAAATAGTTGACCAAACAATAAAAACAAATGGTGCCAATCTTAAAGTGGCTTATGGCAACATCTTACAAAATCCTACAATTGGAGTCGGCTCATCAGTAGTTAATGGACCAGAACTTCAACCCGGTTTCACACCTGGAACAAAGAATGTATTTCAAGGCTTCTTCTTTCAGGGTTCAATACCAATTCCGATATTTTCCTTTCAACAGGGCGATATTTCACAATTTCGAGCGATGATAAAACAGTTGAAGTCAGAGCAAGAAACTCAAAAAAATATTGTAAATCAAGAAGTAGTTCAAGCCTATCAGGCAGTGGCTATGCAACGACAACGCATCCAAACTTTTCAGCAAAAAGCATTGCAACGCTCAAGTGAAATTGCAAGATTGTCTCAGAAAAGCTATGAAATTGGTCAATCCGATATTTCTTCAGTTCTTATCGCACAGCAAGCCAATGTTGAAGTGCGCACAGAATATCTCGATGCCGTTAACCTCTATGAGATTGCCTACACCGATCTAGAACAGGCGATTGGAAGTGTTCTCTATTAAAGCGAAATGGTGTCTTAGTTACTCCACTGCATTAACTTTTTTATGTTTGGGAAAACCTTGTATGGCAGAAGTTAATCAAGACTTGCAACTCTGGACTCCGATAACTTTAGACGGGCGTATTTATAGAAATTGGAGAGGCTATTTAGAAATCGCTCCACGACTAGGGAACAACATTACTCGGTTAAACCAATTACTTTTGAGACCAGCAATTCAATATAGATTCAACGACAAATTTTCACTGTTTGCCGGTTATCTCTGGCAAACGACTTATCAAAACGGTGAGGTTTTGCATGAACATCGCTTATGGGAACAAGCTCTGTTTAATAAAGATATCAAGCGCTTTTCCATTATAAATAGAACTAGACTTGAGCAGCGAATGTTCCCACATTTGGCAGATACTGGAAATAGATTGCGGCATCTACTTAAATTCGAATATGACCTTTCTGATAAATGGTACCTTGTGACATCAGATGAGCTTTTTGTGAATATCAATTCGGTAAAAAATGGTCCACAAGCAGGCATCGATCAAAATCGAATTTTTGCAGGTATAGGCTTACGTCCCCGCAAACGAGTGAGAGTTGAGATTGGCTATCAATATCAATATGTAAATCGCTCGGATCAATTTGATGATCTCGGAAATCATGCAATTTTAATCCAGACATTTTTAGGAATTAAAGACTAAACACTGAGGAGCCTAAGACATCATCCCAAGCACTAAAAACAATAGAAAACCCAGGAAAAATGCCAAAGTTGATGCCGGTGTTTCCGGCTGCCGATGGGCTTCTACAAGCAGCTCTTCAGTAACGAGGAAGAGAAGAGCGGCAAGCCCGAATGACAAGACTGTCTCAATAACAGTATCTGACGCCTTGCTAAGAATGACCGAACCTAAAGCTGCTCCTATAAAAACAAGAGAGGAAATTCCTGCATTGATCGAAAGTATTCTTAGTTTGGATCGTATCATTTCGGACAATTCTATTGAAACTACAATGCCTAAAGAAAGAAGTTCCAATGTGAGTGCGCTAGTAAGAAGCACCCCTTCTTTTGCACCAGCGGCGAAACCAATTCCGATTAAAAATCCATCCAGTAAAATATCAACACAAACCCCCATCAGCATCGCTAATGGAAAAGCACTGCTATCGAGAGGCTTTGACTCAAGTTTCGAGGTAGCAGTCTTTAAAACCATCATTGTTGCTACCCCTAAGCCGAATCCGAGGATGACGAAAAGTGGTTTATGCACTTTGATGATATCGGGCAGAATCTCCACTGCAACTACGGAGAAAACTACTCCAGCGGTAAAGTGTTGCATGAAATTCTGCATTTTCTTTCCTGGACTTAGAAAAAGCGCGATGGCAGAGCCAATAATTGTGGCTAAAACAGGAGGTGTTGCAAAAATCAAAATTTTGTCCACTATTCCCCCTTCAAGAACTAACGCTTTGACTTACTTAAACCGGAAATGGAAATGACTAATCTATACAAACGCTTGAATCAATTTGCCGATCATTTTAATCCAGGACGTTTTCTTCTCTGGAAAATTCTAGGCATCGTTATTGCGTACACCGCCATTGTCTGCCAAATTGACAATCATGACTTCAAAGGCGGCAAACTGACGGATGCTAACGCTGCAGTTTCTTTTAGCGCGATCATTGGCCTACTTCTCATCTTTCGAAACAATAGCGCATACGAACGCTGGTGGGAAGGTAGAAAACTTTGGGGACAGTTAGTCAATGAGAGTAGAAACATAGCAGTTAAAATCAAATGTTATGCTGATGAAATTACAGAAATAGAGCGGCTTGAATTCGGTCAACTTATCTTCCTCTTCGCTTATGCACTTAAATCACATTTGAGAGGAATTCACGACTTCAGCGCTCTTAGTGCTTTAAAAATAACAGATCGAAATCAACATGTTCCATCTGCAATAGTATTGAAAATATATGAAAACCTTAAGAGATGGAAGAAGGATGGAAAAATTGATCATTGGGAACAGATGCAATTAGACCAACATGCTAAAGCGCTCTTGGATATTTGTGGCGCAACCGAACGCATCTTGAAGTCTCCAATCTCAGGCTCTTACAAACTGCTTCTCTGGCTAGGTTTGATCCTAAATGTGATTTGCTTGCCTTGGTTTATTGCACCGACTTTTCACTGGTGGAGTATAGTTTTGATGGCAGTTTCTTCTTATTTTATTTTCGGACTAGAGCTTCTTGCCGAAGAGATAGAAAGACCGTTTGACGATTTGCCAAACGATCTTCCATTAGACGATATTTGTAAAACTATACAAAAATCAACTGAAGACATCTTGGAGATCAGTCTATCTCTCAAATGAGACGCTACGTTTCTAAAGCACCGGCCTTGGCTATGACTGCATCCGCAGCCAGAATAGAGCGGGGCGAGTAATTCTGATTTGCGTTATCGTTTAAAATACTAAGCTGACTCAAGAGATTTTGCCCATCGGGGAACTTTGATGGAAGTGGGCCATTGGCTGAATTCTCACTTGCTTCCTTGAAAATCTGTCGAGAACTTTCATCAAATATCTCGCAAGATATTTGCTCCATCGCTTGCGTACCGACTTCAAGAACTGCATCACCTAAAGAATTACGAGACGTTGATCTTCCCAGTCCTTCAGTGGATCCGTTCGATACAGACATAAAAACAACCTGCAAAATAGTAAGTATCACGACTGTAAAAAATTTCAAGCAAATTGTCAAGTCCAAGGCGTCAAGACGCGACCAAGGGACGGCGCAAGAACGATTTTCATTCTTACTAATCAATCATTTTACGGTATCAAATTCAGTATCAATCTGAAAACCAGTTACAACAAGAATATATCACTAACATAAGATTTTATAAGCTTCTCCATGTTCGCATATGCGATCTCACTCAAAGTAAGTTCTGTGGAATGCCCTCATATTCAAAACCACAGACAAAAAACTGAAACTTGACAATCCACCTTTCGCGGCTTATGATGCGGATCGAACGAGACTCACTTCAAGAACGAAAATCATTACTATGTTTACTCAGATAGCAGACAGTCCAAGTGAAGGAGCGATGGAAGGTGCATCAGCACTCAATGATCGCTACGTTCAGTTTATGGAAGCTAGACTGGAAACAACTAACCAAGCTCAGATGCTCTTCCAGGGAGATGCAAGTTCTGGAATTCCTAGTTCTTTTCCCGAAGCTAAAATTACTCCAGATTCCATTTCATTTGGCTCTGGAATTGAAAATGGTCTTCCCAAGATAGATCTCTCATCAATGAATTTCGGCTCCTTTGGAGAATCATTATCGTCGCTAATTGAGTCAGCACTGCAATTACCGGGACCAATGGGATTACTCACCCAACTCTTCCAATTTCTTTCCGCCCTATTTACTTCAGCGATGCAGGTTTTGATGGATCCGTCGCTCCTTGCAGCTCAGGCTCAAGCGACTGCACTTAGCATGAAGAAACTGCTTCAGCCGTAGATAAGAACGAATTTCATTCTGAATCTTATTCAAAACGATAATCATTTCTCCATAAAGTTTGCTTATTTGTGATTCTAAGAGCACTAAAGGAATTACAATCGAAAGGTTCACTTTTAGCAAACTTTTGCCATGTCAAAACTTTTAAGCTTATTGCTACTTTGTCTCATTGTCACTAACGCGTTTTTGCCACGTTTTTGTCTGTGCGTGACTTCTGAAAAGAATGAGCAAAGAGCTTATGTTACTCACGCAATTAAGCAGATTGAAATGTGTACCGACTGCGGACATGCTGAGTTGTGCTGCATTTTAATTCATAAATCTTGCGCTGATAGCGATGACAGTCCAACTAGCAACTTTCAAACTTGCTTAGAAATTTTAGTATCGATTCTATCTTCTGGCTTGCGTAATCTCTTACCTAATGATTCAACGAAAGCGTTATTCCAAGCTTTAGAATCTGTTTTGACAAAATGGCCCTGCGCAAAATTCTATCTAGCCAAACAATCGCTACTCATTTGAAAAATCGTTTTTTTATAAATTGGTGAACATCACGAACAGAATGTTCGTACTTTGATTCACGCGAAAATTCTCATTGCGAGCGTCTCCGAGGGCTGTAGCGATAAAGAATCTAGATTACTTCGGAATCTTCAAGCTGAAAAGAAACACTTTTGCTAAATGAATAAATTACCTAGTAGTTGCAAATTTATACTGCAATTTCTGAAATACAACGAAATATTATCCGCTCAAGAACTTCACGAACGAATGCGGTTAAGCTCATCTAAAGCACCAAGCTTATCCACCACGTATCGATCTCTAGAAATTCTACTAAAGGAAAAACAAGTTCAATCAGTCGAATTTCGAGATGGCGAAAAACGCTTTGAGCTTGTAAAAATAGGAGAGCATCATCATCACCTTATTTGCGAAAAGTGTGGCACTATCGTACATATGGAAGAGTGTTCAATCATTCATTGGAAAAATCGAATTTCGGAAGAGCATGGATTTATACTAAAACAACACGTTATGGAAATGTTCGGATTATGCAATCTCTGCACTATAGTGACGGATCAGTGAGCGAGTCTCTACTCTCAGCGCGCTTACAGAAATATTTTAGTGGTGATCGTGATGCAAGTATGTGGAACTCCCGGAGGAGCATCCAAGTCATGTGGATGTTGATGATGCTCGTCATGAACGTGTTCGTGCTCATGTTCAACTACACCGTGCTGGTGCTCGTGAGAATGATTTTCAGTTATGTGCAGCCAAAGACCAGCAATCATCAACAATGCTGCTGCGATAAACGGCAACTTGATAGGTTCATTTAAAAAAATAATGGATACAATGGCACCGATAAATGGAGCCAGTCCAAAGTATGCTCCTGTTCTAGCCGTACCTATGTGCCGAAGCGCCAGAACAAATAGAACTAGACTGATACCGAAAGAAAAACTCCACCAAGAAGAATAATCAACAGCATTCCAAGGAAAATTCTTCTGTCAAAATTTTCTCTAAAAACGAACCATGCGATTAGCGCGGTAAAGACACTTTCGAAATTTAAAAATAATGATGCCGCAGAGGCCTGAGTTGAAGCAAGTCCCGTCATTAAAAGTACAGGTGCGACTACTCCTCCAGAGAAAATGGCACCTGCGAGGCAAGGCATTTCATTTTTTCGCAAACTGGGACCGCTTTTTGAGAACTTCATTTTTTGGACAGTAAGTAAGCAAATTGTTAAACCTACTCCAGAGCCAATATAGAAAAGCCCAACCAGTAACACTGGCATCGAATTATGCAAAAGTATTTTGGCAACTGGAGTTGTTATTCCAAACAAAAAGGATGCAGAAAGCGCATAAATTACGCCTCTCATTGGTAAACGGCTTGATATTTTGATCTCCATCTCAGCGATTCTCGTTAAACTTATGGCTACAGATATTCGAAAAGCGGCCTTTATACAGCATTCCAACCAATTATCGCACTGGATAACCGATCATAGATACGTCCTCAGTTTACTATTTGCGAAAATGTGAAATCAAATTACGGTATCACATACGGTAGCAATATAGAAATGAAATTTCTAAGCAGAACGACTTAATTTTGAGTGGTTATCTTAAAAATCAATTTCTGGACGCTAAATCTAAACGTAGAAAACATGAATATCCAGGGTAAGGCAGAGGGTAAGGCAAACATTAGTGCATACCCCACAAATAAAACGCCTCCTTTTCACAAAAGAGGCGCTATTCACGTTCTTATTTGGTTGCGGGGACAAGATTTGAACTTGCGACCTTTGGGTTATGACCCAACCAATGAAATTTCCAGGAAACGATGAATTCACCACATATAGTGCGCTCAAATGAGTAGCTATTTTCAAGATACGCTGCTATCGGATACTTGCGGTTTTTTAGATTTAGTGATTAAAAAATTATCCAACAATGATCAATCATAGCTAAATCTAAATTTTCTTTTTCCCAAGTTTTCCGTTTAAGGGGCCAATCAGGGGCCAACAACATTGTAAAACTACCCCAATAAAAAATCGCCTCCTCTTCAGAGAATGGCGATTCATGATTGTTTTAAAAAATCCTGCCCGGCTAGACTCGAACTAGCGACCTCATGGTTCGTAGCCATGCGCTCTATCCAACTGGGCTACGGGCAGAAAGTGACGACCATAGGTCGTCTAACCTGTTTATCCTACCACAAGAATTTTGAAATACTACGCATGCGCTCAAGTCATACGCCCTATTTGTTACTCAAGTGCAAAATATTCTATTGGCTTCTATTTTCCGCGACCAAAAGTGAGGGCACCGCGCACTTTGGTCTTTACTTGCTGGTTGTTGCCAGATGAAGCATACGAACTACTTATAGGTGAATTGTTCGGGTCATAACCTTTATATGGAGCATAGGTTTTGGTCGGACCATTGAAACCACCAGTGTTTGCAGTAGCTTGTTTACCTGGCACACCTGGTTTTAGAGAACCTGCTTTGGCTTGTTTGCTCTTGGGACTGCGTTTTACGCCATCGCCATGGTTGAGCGCTGGACCCGCAGCTGGCAACTCGCGCCTGGGCACGCCGTTTTCGACCGATGGAAGATTGGGATTATATCCTGCAGTCGGAGGAGGAGTATAAGCGTTAAATCCAGCCTTTGGCAGTGGAGCCGGGCGTTTTTGTTGCATTGCAGGATTCTGCTGCTGCTGTTGTGCCGGATCTCCGCCTTTATAGTTGATTATGGGCGAATCATCTGTGATCTGGATTTGCTGGCGAGCCATGTAAAAATGCCCCATATTTGGGTCACTGCCACGCGAATAATCGGCAAAAGCAGGCAAAGCCAAAGAAGCTGCGCAAATGCTCAAGGCAGAAGCAAAAGCAAGACTCGATAATTTGATCCGGAAATCCGGCATGACGCCAATCCTCAACATACTGAAATATCAACCTTAGATCTGTTTTATCCCCAAAAAAGTCCCATGTCAAGCAAATAGCGCATGAAAAATGCCAACAGACGCCGAATACCACGTTTCCTGCATCTTGGTTAGGGGGAAAACACCTGATAAATTTCCCAGTCTAACCCCATTTACCAGAAGGGTCCATCACAGTTTAAATGGTGGAAAGGACCGGGCTGCCAAGAAATGTTAGATTTTCTAACGAGAGTGCCTCAGGCACTGCGTTGAATCAACATAACCCGAATTGAGCATGCAAACATTGACCCAAAATACTATTTCTGCCCAAAGCACAACCTACAAGCGTCTTGGCGTTATTGCGGGGGATGGAAAGTTACCCGAATTATTGGCGAAACGCGCTAAAGAAAAGGGTTACGATGTCATTTCACTAGCGATGAGTGCAGAAGCAAAAGCTCGTCTTGCTCCACATTCCGAACACGTGTACGAAATATTTCCTGGACAAATAGGGCGCAATTTGAAATTGCTACGCGAAAACAAATGCGATTCTGTAGTGTTTTGCGGCAAAGTACCCAAACTCGACATGCTCAAAAATGTAACCAAAATAGACTGGGTCGCAATTCGCGAATTGAGCCGCCTGCCCGATTTCAAGGATGACACTATCCAACGCCATATCGGCGATTGCATGGAAATTGAAGGGTTTAAAGTGTTGACCCAAACAGAATTTTTGAGTCATCTGTATCAGGAAGTTGGCGTCCTGACTAAGAAAAAGCCAGATGCTTTCCAATATGCCGATATCGATTTTGGTTTTAAAATCGCCAAAGAGTCAGCCAGGCTTGAGATAGGTCAAACCCTGGTCGTGTATGACCGCATGGTGATCGCAGTAGAAGCAGCTGAAGGTACTGACCGTACGATTCAGCGCGGCGTAGCAATCAACAAAGGTCCAGTCACTGTAATTAAGGTGGCACGCCCGGTTCAAGACCAGCGTTTCGATATTCCTACGGTCGGAATGAGCACTCTTCAAGCGATGATTGCGTCAAAACCAGGTGGTGTACTTGCTATTGAAGCAGGCCAAATTTTGATGGTGGAAGAAGAAGCAATGATTGAATTTGCTGATCGCAACGAAATGGTCATAGTGGCAGTCTAAAGAAAAGTAGATAAAATAGAGTAAGAGGTAGAGATTGTGAAAGCCAGCGTTAGAAGCAAATTTATAAACCGAACATTGAGCTTGACACTAAGTGTGGTGTCCGCTCTAGGTATAATCAGCGCTCAAAGTCTTTCAAGCACCGCTTTTGCTGCAGACGAACAGAAGCAAACAACTGACTCTGCCAAAAACACTGAAACTTTTAAAAAGCTCAAAAATAATAAAGTCACACCAACCCCAAAAGACGAAAAGTCGGCAATTGAAGCGGCCTCTCAAGAAGTTGTATTAGACGAGCAGAAAGTCGAAGCCGACGAAGAGAAGCAAAAAGCTCTTCTTCTTTACGAAGGGACAGAACACTGGAAGAAAGCCAAATCTTATTCTTCTAAGTGGAAATGGAAACTGGCTGATGTAGAACTTCGTGCCGCTGTAAATTGTGTGCCAGACATGAAAGTTGCCCATCGCGATTATTGTGTCGTTGCATTGATGCAAGGTCATTTTGGACGCTCACTGGCTGAGCTTCTTATAGTAGTAGGCGCAGCAGAGCCAGTAGCTTTGTCTGATGAGCAAAAAGAACAATTGGTTGAAGATGCTTCAACTATTCATTACAACGAAGGCGTTGAGTACGCTTCCAAAATGAAATGGAAAGAAGCTATTGCAGAGTTATTGCAAGCTCGCAATTATGACCCCGAAGACCCAGTGATTACTCGTTCGCTCGCCTTCTCTTATGCAAGCGAAAATAATTTTGGTGAAGCTGAGAAATTCTACAAAGAAGCATTCGACTTGGATCCAAACGATCCTTATGCAAGAGCAGACTACGCCTTCCTTCTAGCCAAAGATGGAAAAGAAGATCAGGCTTTGACCAGCATGGAAGAAGCGGTCAAACTAAGACCTGACGTAATTGCACTGCATGTCGACCTTGGATGGATGGCAGAATCCAAAGGTGATCTGGGTCAAGCTGAAGAGGCGTTTCGCAAAGCTTGTGATTTAGAGCCTAAACAACCAACTTTATGGGTGCATCTTGGCAATATTTATAAAAAACTTGGCAAGGTAGAAGAAGCAAAAGATGCTTACAAGCGAGCTTTGAGCATCGACCCAAGTAATAGCGAAGCAAAAGAAAAGCTCAATCAGTGTTAGATTAATGATAAAGCCGAATTTGGTTCGACCATCGTAGAAGCTTAATATTTCGCCCTTCCAGAGTAGCCATTTGCTAAAATAGCGGCATCTTTTTGGCGAGGTATTTTAATGAAAGCCACTGAGGCGCTGCAAGCGCATACTAAGTATTTGTGGTTCAACACTAAAAACAGACGCGACTACGTCCGCATTACCGACGAAGTTGCACAATTCTGCCAGGAATCAGGCATCCAAGAAGGCTTTATTTTAGTCTCAGCTATGCACATCACAGCTGGTGTATATATCAACGACTGGGAAAACGGTTTGATTCATGACATTGATGAATGGCTGGAACAACTTGCACCAGTTAATCCTGGCTACCAGCACCACAAAACCGGCGAAGACAATGGAGATGCCCATCTAAAGCGCATCTTGATAAATCACCAGGTCATGGTCCCTGTCACTGAAGGAAAACTAGATTTAGGACCTTGGGAACAGATTTTTTATGCAGAATTCGATGGACAGCGAAAGAAACGCGTAATCTTGAAAGCCCTAGGAATCTAAAAGATATACCAAAGTTTTTGCAAAATCTTTATATCGAAAGAGGCAGAACGCGAAGTAGCATTATTATGATGGCTTAGAAAAGGAGCTCAGCGAATGGCAGTGAATATCGATCCGAAAAATAAATTGAGTTTTGTTGGTAGAGGCGGTTCGCAGCAGGCAAGGGCTCGTTTCGATGCAATAAATGTCGTGAAGGAAAGACAACCAGTGAACAGTTCTGTTAACTACGAAGAAACTCCACTTCAAGAAATTTTTGGAATTAACGTTTTTAACAAAAACGCGATGCGTAAGCTTTTACCAAAGCCAGTCTATAAAACACTTTTGAGCTGTATCGACCATGGCGAAGCACTCGACCCTTCCATAGCCGATGTCGTTGCCAATGCCATGAAAGACTGGGCTATTGCCCGTGGTGCCACACACTTCACTCACTGGTTTCACCCCATGACAGGATCGACAGCTGAAAAGCACGATGCTTTTCTTGCTGGTTCTGGTACCGAGGGTAGTGCCATCATCGAATTCTCTGGAAAATTTCTTATTCAGGGCGAACCTGACGCTTCGTCCTTTCCCTCAGGTGGAATGCGCTCTACATTCGAAGCTCGTGGCTATACAGGTTGGGATCCAACCAGCCCTGCGTTTTTGATGGAAAGTGCAAATGGAAAAACACTTTGTATCCCAACCGTATTTTGTTCATTTGGTGGTGAAGCGCTGGATGAAAAAACACCTTTATTGCGCTCGCTTCAAGCGCTCAATGATACAGGTGTGCGCTTGCTCAATTTGATTGGTGGAAACGTGAAACGCATAAGCAGCACGGTTGGGGCTGAGCAAGAATATTTTCTTATTGATGACGCTTTTTATCTAGCTCGCCCAGACATCATTTATAGTGGTCGCGCACTGTTTGGAGCAAGGCCGCCCAAAGGTCAAGAGATGGAAGACCATTACTGGGGTTCTATCAAAGACCGCGTTCTTGCATTCATGATGGATTGCGAAGCTGAGTTATACAAATTAGGCGTCCCAGTCAAGACCAGACACAACGAAGTTGCACCGGCACAATTTGAAGTTGCGCCTGTGTTTGAATCTGCAAATACTGCTATCGACCACAATATGCTGTTGATGGAAGTATTTCGCAAAACCGCTCAAAAACACGGCTTACGATGCTTGTTTCACGAAAAGCCCTTTAGTGGCGTAAACGGAAGCGGCAAACACAACAACTGGTCGCTTTGTGATGACCAGGGCAATAACCTGCTCGACCCCGGTCACACTCCTCAAGAAAACGTTCAATTCCTGGTCATACTTACTGCAGTCATCCGCGCCATGAATACTTATGGTGGGCTGCTCAGAGCAAGTATTGCAAGTGCCGGAAACGATTTGCGTCTTGGTGCCAACGAAGCGCCTCCAGCAATTATGAGCGTCTATCTAGGAGAAGGCTTAACGCGGGTAGTGGAGGAAATCAGCGAAGGTAAGAAAAAATCTTCGAGCAGTCCTCAAATGGTTCAGTTTGGTGTAGCTACTCTGCCCGATATTCCAAAAGATGATTCAGACAGAAACCGAACCTCGCCGTTTGCATTTACAGGTAACAAGTTCGAGTTTCGTGCTATCGGATCGAGTATGTCAATCTTCTTCCCTAACACCGTCCTCAATACCATGATGGCGGAGTCGTTAGAATACATGTACAACGAAATCAAAAAAATAATCGATGCCGGTTCTGACCCAGTCAAAGCAGCAGAACATGTAGTGCGCAATGTGCTGCAAGACAATAAGCGCATTATTTTTAGCGGCGACAATTATTCGAGCGATTGGCAAGAAGAAGCAGCCAAACGTGGTCTACCAAATCTCAGAAATACGATTGATTCGCTGCCTGAATTGATCAAGAACGAAACAAAAGAACTGTTCAAGAAATACAATGTATTTACTGAGCATGAATTAGTCGCTCGATATAACATTAGAGCAGCTAATTTCTGCAAGACCATAAATATCGAATGGCAATTAACCAGAAACATTGCCACCACAATTATTATGCCAGCTTGCTTGGAATATCAAAATCGTCTTGCAACCACAATCTTGCAAACCAAAGCCGCTATCGGCGGTGGCAATATCACTGGACAAGAAGGATTTTTGCGAACATTCGTTCAGAGAGTAAACGATCTGCAATATGCACTTGAAACTATGGACAACATCATTGCACCTTCATCCGGAGGTCCTGGTGGTGGTCATGGTGAAGATGCTGACCAGGTGCTATTGGCTAAATTCTGCCAGGAACAAGTAATTCCTGCGATGAACGAAGTCAGAGCTGCTGTAGACGAGCTTGAATTGTATGTAGACGATTCACTCTGGCCATTACCGAAGTTCCGCGAATTGCTCTATTTGTTCTAAAACGAATAAAGCACTCCATTATCGGTCTTAGTTTATATCGGGCACCAGAAATGGTGTCCGATAACCTTTATTCACATATGGGTTCATGAACTTAGTAATAAGCTATTAGAATACTAATAGTGAGTAAATAAATTTGACTATCTCGAAAGACAACTTGTCTGAACAGCATCAGAATTTAAGCGCCCATGAAAACGTCAAACCGGGCGACATTTTTGATAGCAAATATCAAATAGTAGACAAACTTGGTGCGGGCAACGTCGGGATGGTTTTCAGAGCCAAGCACCTGATTTTAGATAAGCCTGTTGCAATTAAAGTGTTGATGGAATTGCACGCAACAGAGAATTCTGATACCAACAATTCTACACGTTCTTCGTTAATGCGCTTTCAACGAGAAGCCAAAGCAGCAGCAAATCTGAATCATCCAAACGTAGTTACCATTCATGATTTTGGAATTTTTAAAGATTCGATACCGTATATGGTTATGGATTTGATTGAAGGGCAAACGCTCAGTTCTTATCTGAAAAAAAATGCTCTGCCAATGCACGAAGTAATTCCTCTTTTAAATCAGATCTGTGATGCCCTCAATCACGCGCATAGCAAAAATGTTATGCACCGAGACCTGAAACCTGGAAATATCATGATCGTCAATGAAAACGGTCAAAAACGGGCAGTATTGCTCGACTTTGGTCTTGCCAAATTCATTCAAGGCGACAACATCGCTATTTCTGTTCCAGGCGAAGCACTCGGCACCCCAGCGTATATGAGCCCAGAACAAGCGCGTGGTTTTGTTGTGGACCACCGGTCGGACTTTTACTCGCTTGGATGCATAATTCACGAAATGTTCTGCGGACAGCCTCCTTTGATTGGAAAAACGGCTATCGAGACAGTGATGAATCGTCTCAATGCAGACAAACCCGATCTTTCTGCTTCGGTTTTCGAGCAGTATCCTCAAATTCGACTTTTACTTGAAAGATTGCTCGATAAAGACCCGGAAAATAGGCCCGATTCGGCGTCAGATATTAAAGATTATCTGACGGGCAGCATTAAACCTTCAAAAAATAAGGCAAGCAAGACTACCCCGGAACTCATAGCTTTGAGCCAGGTTCAGTCGGCACAAGACAATTTGAAAACTGTTGTCCTTACCCCAAATAAGCCTATAAAAACGCCAAATACTCAGAAAATCAACCGGGGTCGTATATTATTTATCGTCCTTTTAGCAATTGTTGTATTGGGAATAGGTATTTATATACTGACCCACTTAAGCTGAGCCGAATTCCATCAACGCGAATAACAGCAAAATTTTGTATGCCATCATCACCATAGTGGTGGTGTCATCGCTCAGCTTTTTTCTGGTACTGAATGTAGTGCCGTCGAATCAGAACACACAAATGTGGCTCGACCAGCACACAAGTATTTTTCATCAACTTGAAATGACTCATGAAACGCTTCGCAATGCAGAAGCGAACCATCAGTCTTTTGTCGTTACCGGTGAAAAACGCTGGCTCGACTCATACAACACAGCCAAAGATAATTTGCAAAAACAAGTCGTAATGCTGCGGGGAATGCGTCAAGACGATCCGCAATATAGTGAAAATGTAAGACAATTATCTAATCAACTTTCTACAGTTCTGGCGGGCTTTGACCAGACTATCAAGACCAGACAAAGTCAAGGCGTGTCTGCTGCTCGCACACTGGACGAATCTGCTCAACAAATGGATGATCGCAAAGCACTTACTCAGTCTATCGAGAAGCTTCAAGAGCAAGAATTCAAGGCGGTAGAAGAACGAACGCTAAAATACAATAACTTGATTGCTGCGGGTCCCTATCCCTGGCTTGCGTTTATTACTGTCGCTGGACTGCTAGGCGTGCTTTTGATAATTAGCACCCAGAAGAAACAAGACAGCACTGACTCCAAGCGAATCGATGAATTAACAGAAGAACTGACACATGCTCGCGCTCAACTCGAACATATTTCAAATCTCGATGTCGCTACAGATGCGCTTAATCTGCGAGGTCTCGAGCAAGTTTTAAAAGTAGAAGAAAACAGAATCAACCGTGGCACCGGCAATTTGATTGCAGTCATGGTTAAATGCGACGATTTTTCTAAAGTGGTCGAAGAAAAAGGTTCCAGCGCTTCAGAAAAAATACTGCGCGAAATTACTAAGCGCATCATAGGAACCTTAAGACCATCAGACCACGTGGCTCGCACTGGAGACGACGAATTTCTGGTTTTACTTCCTGATACCCAGCTAGCCTACGGAATGCGCGTGGCCGAAAGATTGCGTCTTGTAGTATCAGAATCAGACCAGCCAGAATTTCAAACTGCAAATGGACCAATCACCCTGAGCCTGGGCGTTACTGCCGTTGCAAACGACGTGAAAGGCAAAGATGAAATTATCGAGATTGGCCGTCAGGCTTTGCAAAAAGGCAAACTAGCCGGCAAGAATTCGGTTTCGGTAAACAGAAACACAAGAGAAGTCGCAACAACAACACAAAGCTTGATTGAACAACTTCTGGCAAAAGAGAGCTATCGAGCAGTTTATCAACCTATCGTCAATTTAAGCACCAAAGAAGTTGTCGGCTTCGAAATGCTCATTCGCGGCCCAGAAGGAGCATTTGAGAGCCCAGATGACTTGTTTCGCTTGAGCGTAGAAAACAATATACTGACCAAAGTCGATACTCAATGTTTACGCTCATGCACCGAGCTTTCAAACAACATTGCCAGCCTCATGCGGGTTCATCTCAATTTATTTCCATCAACAATACTTGATACCGAACCACAAGAATTGATTTCTATTTTTCCAAGCGACAGAGAAGGCAAAGTATTCTGCGTGGAAATCAGCGAGCAACATTTTATCGGTGACCCATCTTATATGCGCGATCGTCTTCTGGCCTTGCGTCATGCCGGCATATTGATCGCAGTCGATGATATCGGCTTTGGCAGAGCGTCGCTTGAAACGCTTATTTTGCTCGAACCAGATATCGTAAAAGTAGACCGAAAATACGTAAGCGGTATAGGAACAGATCCTAGCAAAGTCCGACTTTTGAAGCGCTTATCAAATGTTGCCAAATCACTTGGAGTTGAAATGATTGCCGAAGGCATCGAAGACGCAAGCGATCTGCCAGTTTTAGGTGAGTTAGGTATTCATTTTGGCCAGGGTTTCTTATGGGGCAAATTGCTCGAAGTTCTGCCGCCCAGTCAGGACGAACAGCGCAATATGTTTTTAAGTTGAGGATACCAAATGGCTGACACCGTTTTCTCACTAGATGAAACACTTGCTTCTAGCTTTGAAGCGTATAAAAAAAACTTTTGGCGCTATCTGGGTCTTCTTGGATTGACTGGTCTTGTGATTGCAATTCCTTCAATGCTTCTAGCTGTAGTCAAAATCGTTGTGGCAAAAGGATTTCAACAATTCCTTATTATGCTCGTGTTAACGATTGCTATTGCCTGGATTGCAATGATTACCAAAATCGGTCTGGATCTTGCTTGTCTATACTTTTTAAACGGCGAAAAACCAAGCTCGGACGTTTTATGGAAACCAACTCCAATTACGTTCCAGTATTTAGGAGCTACGATTCTTTTTTATCTGGCAATCGGAATTGGCTGTGTGTGCCTGTTGATACCTGGATTTTATATCTACATTAGACTGCAATTTTACTTCTACTTTTTGCTTGAATATAAATGCGGACCAATTGAATCACTCAAAGCAAGCTGGTTTTGTACAGAAAACTCATTGCTCGAACTCGTGCTTTTTTGTCTTGTTCAATGGTTTATAGAAGGTGTGGGAGCGACTTTAGTTATAGCGGCTATTCCAGCAAGCATGTATACCAAATTAGCAGAAGCAAAGGCGTATAGAGTATTGCACGACGCCGTCGCACCAGATTTGATGCCATTTACTTTAAATAAAGATAGATCAAATGCCGGAGAACAATTATGATCAAAAAAGTAATTCTGCTTTTAGCTGTGGCAAACCTAACTGCAGGAACATGTTTTGCCCAGGATCAAAAAGTACTCGAAGGTCAAATCAAATCAGATTCGGTAGCATTGTCTACTCATTTGAAAGAACTTACAAACAGCTTGCACCATCTTAAAAGAGCAGCTTTTGATATTTATTGTGAAACTCAAAGACAAGACCAGGTTGTAGCAGTGCAGCCAGATGTCATCGGACCGATTATTTTACCTGCGATCCCCAATCCTACTGGTGTACTTTCAATGGGTACTCTACCACCACGAAAACAGTGGCTCGACTTCTTCATGAATCAAGTTGGTCAATTGTTGCCTATGGTAGACGGCGAAATAAATGCTATCGTAATGCCTCAAGAAATGCCGGATGAAGGTAAAAAGGACTTAGAACAAATACGCGACCTTGCTCGTGGTATGAATCCGCTTGCAGTAGATTTAGACAAAGTCACAGAAGGTCCAGACCTGAAAGCCGATGACATAGCGCGCTCAGCTATATTGTTTCAGGACCAGGTAGGAAAAATTGAAAAAGCGGTTAAGTCTCTGGCTAAACAAGCCAAAATAGAAGAGAAAAAAGCAGACAAAGAGTTAAAGCAACTCAACAAGAAATGATTACATCGCTTCCAGTTTAACAGGGGCAAATTTAAATGATGGCGTGCGCGATCGGTCATCTGGTCTAGCTTTAATTATGTAATTCGATTCCGGGTAAAACATAGCAACAACACCATCTCTGACACCACCGACAACGAGTTCGATATTTTCCAGACTTCCTGCTTCTCCAATTACTTTTACTTTCTGTCCATCTTTTAGACTGAGTTTGTCGGCATCTTTTTGCGACACAAGAATACAATTGCGATGAGGAATTCCTCTGTATACATCGTGCTCTTCGTATACGACACTATTGAATTGACCTTCGGATCTAATGGTAATCATTTTTAGACCATCGGTATCGTACTGGGGAAGCGGCGTTACGTGAGCCTTGGCCTTGCCAGTTTCAGTGGGAAACTCAGGCGTATGAAAAACTCTATTGGGTATGATGAATTCTTTCTTGGTCTGACCAATCGTTCCAACTTCGCTCCAGCCAGGAATTATTTCGGCAATTAGTTTTCTTACTTCGTCATGACTTTTGAGTCGAAGCCAGTTAAAAGGTTCTTTGCCAAGCACTCGATCTGCAATGTCACATATAACATCAGACTCAGCCCGCATCAATCCTTTCATATTAGGCTCGCCACCTTCAGAAAGACGAACATAATTGAACATTGATTCTTGAGTCGTTGCTTGCGGTTCTTCGTCGCGAGCAAGTACAGGCAAGATAATAGTTGTTTTACCACGACCAATGAAATGTCCGACATTGAGCTTGGTCGACAAATAAACTGTCATGCCAGCTTTTTGCATAGCGGCTGATGCCCAATCGAGATCAGGATTTGAAGCAGCTAAATTGCCACCAAGGCAAAAAAGGAAATCTACTTCGCCTTTTTCACATGCTTCGATCATGCTCAATGTATCATGACCTGTAAAAGTTGGAAAACTGGACTTGTATACATCTTCAAGCTTTTTAGTTATTGACTCTTTGAGCTTAGGCGAAAAGCCAATCGATCCAATTCCCTGGACGTTTGAGTGTCCGCGAATAGGCATGAGCCCCGCACCTTTTCGTCCCACATTAGCTGTAGCTAGAGCCAGATTGCAAATAGAAAGAACATTATCCACGCCCCAGGCATGGTGCGTGATTCCCATCGCCCAAGAAAAAATGGTCGATTTAGCTCGAACGACTAATTCAGCAACATCGTCTATTTCTTTTTGAGTGATACCAGAAAGACGAACTATTTCTTGCCAGCTGCAATTTCTTGCATGCTCTAACACTTTTTCAAAATCAAGCGTATGCTTGGATAAAAATTCGCGATTTACCAGTCCCTTTTCATCGATACGCTTCAAGATGCCGACAAATAGCGCCGTATCGCCACCTGCATGAGGCTGAAGATAGGTGGATGCAATTTTTGTACCAAAGAAATATGATTTGAATTGACTTGGAATATGAAAAGTATCAAGTCCCGACTCTCGCACCGGGTTTACTACAACTACCGCACCACCTCGCGCACGAAGAGCAGCTAACTGAGTCATCAGTCGAGGATGATTGGATGCAGGATTTGCACCTATAACAAATACCAGGTCTGCATCAGAAAGATCGTCTAGGTCTACTGTTGCAGTTCCAGATCCAAAAACCATATTGAGAGCGACACCAGATGCCTGATGACAATAATATGAGCAATTCATCACATGGTTAGTACCATAAGCACGAGCAAAAGATTGCAAGATAAACCCAGCTTCGTTGCTTGACCTGCCAGACGCGTAAACAACAGCACGCTCTGGTGTTGGTCTACAAGCTTTCATTGCATCTGCGATTCTTGAAAGAGCGACATCCCAGTCGATTGGCTTGTAATGCTTAGCTCCAGGTTCTAACACCACCGGATAGGTTATACGTCCTGCGTCTTCCAACTGTTTGGATGTAAAATTGCCATACTCTTCCACAGAATGTTTTTCAAAAAAATCGAATGGAAGAGCGCCTTTCATGTCGGCAACTTGAGCCTGCAGAGATTTTTTACAAACCTCCGGAAAATGTCCGGCCTCGTTTACCATGCCGCCTTTTACTCCGCCCATTCCAAGCGCGCAAGTCTTGCATGCATTTTTAGAACGCATACGCTTCCACAATTTAAGTGGACCTACTTCGAGCGCCTTCTTAACAGTATAGGCAACTGCCTGATAGCCACCACCTGGAACCGTTTTTCGAGCCATAGTGCTCCTGGTTATTTGCGAAACGATTACTTACGCGAGAGTTTTCTTTTACGCATTCTAACACTAGTTGGAGTTACCTCTAAAAGCTCTTCAGAAGAAATGTATTCAAGACAACGCTCGAGACTCATTTCCACAGGAGCTTGCAAAGTCACCATAACTTCAGCGCCGGCAGATCTGATGTTTGTTAGCTTTTTAGTCTTACAAACATTGATGTCCAAATCTTGCTGACGGTTATTCTCGCCAACAATCATTCCACCGTACACTTTAGTGCCAGGAGTAATGAAGAAAACGCCACGGTCTTCGCACTGTTGAATAGCATAAGCAGTCGCTACACCTTCTTCCCAGGCAACAAGAGCTCCGTTTCGCTGGCTTTGAATATCGCCGCAGAATTCTTTGTATTCAAGAAATGCGTGATTCATTACGCCATTTCCTTTGGTCAAACGCAAAAATTCACTTTGAAAACCGATTATGCCCCGGGTGGGGATAATAAATTTCAAAAGAGTTTGAGTGCCTTCCACCACCATGTCTTGCAACTCAGCTCGTCTTGGTCCAAGCGCTTGCATGACTGAGCCGGTGAATTCATCAGGTAAATCGATCATCAGTCGCTCGTAAGGTTCAAGCTGTTTTCCGTCGACTTCTTTCATGATTACTTCAGGTCTTGAAACCTGAAATTCATAACCTTCACGACGCATAGTCTCGATCAAAATTCCCAGGTGAAGCTCGCCACGTCCGCTCACTGTGAAAGTGTCTGTACTGTCAGTTTCTTCTACGCGCAAACTCACATTAGTTTCGAGTTCTTTGAAAAGACGAGCTCTGAGCTGTCTTGATGTAACGAATTTTCCTTCTTGTCCGCAAAATGGCGAATCATTAACAAGGAAGCTCATTTTGAGAGTAGGCTCGTCTACCTTAATACGAACTAAAGCTTCAGGATTTTCGGGATGAGCGATTGTGTCGCCTACATTCACGTCAGCCAGTCCTGAGATAGCAACGAGATTTCCAGCAAAGGCTTCTTCTGCTTCAACTCTCTTCAATCCGTGGAAAGTGAATAATTTTGCGATTCTTCCCGAAATCAATTTGCCGTCTTCTTTCATAAGAACAACAGGTTGATTCACTTTGACACTTCCAGAATAAATTCTTCCAATGGCGATTCGTCCCAGATAATCAGTGTAATCCAGGATGGAAACTTGCATTTGCAAAGGTTTTTCGACATCGGCTTGAGGACTCGGGCAGTGGTCGACAATAAGGTCGATTAGAGGAATGAGATTTTTGTTCTCACCTTCAGGAACTACCTGAGGATCTTTGGTTGCATAGCCTTGCACACCAGAAGCAAAAATATAAGGGAAATCCAGCTGTTTATCGCAGGCGCCTAGTTCGACGAATAAATCAAAAACTTTGTCTACTGCAATGTGGGGATCGATATTGGGACGGTCAATTTTATTGATTACGACAATAGGACGCAATCCGCGCTCGAGCGCTTTGCGCAAAACAAATCGGGTCTGAGGCATTGGACCTTCGCCAGCATCTACAACTAATATGCAGCTGTCGACCATACCAAGAATACGCTCTACTTCTCCGCCAAAATCGGCGTGTCCGGGTGTATCTACAATATTGATTAAGTAGTCTTTATAGTTGACTGCAGTATTCTTAGCCAAAATCGTAATACCGCGCTCGCGCTCAAGATCGTTTGAGTCCATGACGCAATCGACAATTTCCTGATTCTGACGAAAGACGCCAGTCTGGTGCAAGAATCCATCTACTAGAGTCGTTTTACCATGGTCAACGTGAGCGATTATAGCGATATTGCGGATTCTACTTGTGTCCTTCATTTCGGATGCCCGTGGTGATATGCTTTTGGTTAGTGTATTCATTATTGTATTTCTTTAGTTTGCGAAGTCTAACTAGTGTGTGCGGATAAATTTGGTCTGGTAACTAGGAGTCACGCAGGTGGCTATGTCGTCTATCTCCCGGAAGATGGTGTCACCCTTAACTGCCAGGCTCGTGGAAGAATTAAAAAGGAAAGAAGCTCTATCCTGGTAGGAGATCGCGTCGAGCTTCAAGAGCTCGATCTCAGCCGCAAAGAGGCAGTCATAATAAGATGTCTCGAACGAAGCAGCCAATCTTCTCGCCCCAATATTGCCAATGTAGACCAGGTTGTAATTGTACAAGCAATAGCTCAGCCAGAGTGGAACCAGTTGTGGTGCGACCGTTACATTGTCCACTTTCAACTTGAAATGCCAGACACCATGCCGATCCTGTGCATTAACAAATGCGATCTAGCTCCAGGCGACCAGGCTTTATCTTTGCGCAACATTTATGAAGAATTGGGCTATCGAGTTCTGCTTTGTTCTGCTGCAAGTGGAATTGGAATGAACGAACTTGCAGAATTGCTTTCCGGTCGAATCACTGTGCTGGCCGGTCCTTCCGGCGTTGGTAAATCAAGTTTACTCAATCGTCTGGAGCCAGATTTGAATCTTAAAACCGGAATAATGGAGAACGAATTTGGAGTCGGTCGACATACAACTACGGCATCAGAACTTTTTCAAATAAATCCACATTTCGAAAATTTAATGTTGTCAAGCACTCAAAAGTCAGATGTTGCCTGGGTAGCCGACACGCCAGGTTTCAATCTGTCTGAATTGCGCTGCCCAGAACCACAAGAAGTGATGTGGCAGTTTCCAGAAATAGTGAAATTAAAAGATAGTTGCCGTTTTTCTAATTGCACTCACCTGGTTGAAGATGGTTGTGTCATTCTCGATGAAATCAACAAAGACGATACAAGCCCAGTGCTCGTTGAACGCTACAAAAGTTACGCCTCAATTATGGAACAATCTAAAGAAGCTTATGAGGAGCGGCGCGCAACCTCGACCAAAATCGAATCAGCTACGAAGATTGATGGTGGCATCGTGATACCAAAACTGAAAGGTAAGTATAGAGCCGCCTCCCGACGCAAAGAAAAGCAACGCGTCATCTACGACCTTAGCTCTCAGGACGACTCAGACGAAGATTTTTCTGAAGAATAGATTTTAAGTTCTTCTTTCGAGCAAAAAAGGAGTATCAAGATCGTCAGGGCCCAGGCAAAGAATGGCTGGATAATCGCAGGCATGAAAGCGGTTATAAGAAAAAATAACCAGCTCAAAAATGGAAAACCAATGATCAACGCTTTGAGCATAGCGATTTTTTTACTCTGTGTGTTCGCCTCGGGCAAAAGACCAAATAAAATCCACACTGCAGGTAATATCACGAAAACATAATCTTGTTTGTGCGTATGGGGACTGGTTATGAGCAGTGACAATAAAGTAATCGAGCCCAGGTACATAAGAATACGATTATTGCCTTGCAAAATAGCCTTTCGGTTTTTATACCAAACGTAAGCTAGTGCAAAACTTGCTAATATCCACAAAGCAGTTACAACTTTGTGAATTTCAGGTCCATCCGAATTTAGCAAACAGACCAGTTGTCCGCGAATGTTTTGTTGAGTCTCAGGTGAAACACCAGTGACTTGACCACCTATCTCGCCAAATTTGAGCGCTTCTGGATAACCACCAACATTTTGCCATCCCAAAACAAAAATAGACCCAAGCAAATAAATCAGTCCCATCAATGAGAATCCGGCAAAAAATTTAATACCACCAAGTATCACACCAACCAAGAACATCACTGGTGCATACTGTAATTTCAAAAGACAAAACCCACCAAGCAAACCGGCCTGGAACCATTTCTTATTCTGCAAACAAATAAAATAACCTAAAAATGCTGGATAAAGAACAAGGGCGACCTGAGCCAATCTAAAACAAAGCCAGTAAGGAAAACTGGCAAGACTGGCAATCAACAAGCAGACCTTTTTAAACTTGCCCAGAGCAAAAGATTTGATCAAAAATAAGATACTGCATACGATACCGACTATTCCAAAAATTTCCCATAACACCCACACTGTCTTTAGTGGCATAAAAGGCAATGGCATCATTAACAGAAAAAGATAAGGTGGATATTGCGAATAGAAAATCTTGTCGAGTTTCATTGCCACTAATTGCTGTAAACCTTCATTTTGCAAAACAGGATCATATATATTGATATGGTCATAAAAGGCACGCCAGGCGAGTTTGCCATTGTTGTAATACAAAATAAAATCGCAAGTATAAACAGCACCATCGCGCTGGTACGCGAAAATTTTGTCTAACATAAAAGCATTTATGGTATCGCCATAAGTGGCAAGGAACCAGAGCAGAAGAAAACTAAAATAAGCAAACCAGGCTTTCTTTTGAAGCGCAGTGCTCATCTTATTTTATGCCTTTGCTTTTACAGAATCTAAAAACTGTTCGAAAGCTTCGTCATTAAGCAAGTGTTTCGGTTTTTTGCCAGCAAAAGCATCAATAATGGCTTGTGCTGCGGTCATACTGATGTTTTGTCTGGTCTGAAAACAAGCTGACCCGATATGGGGGGTGAGCACTACATTTTCGAGGTCGAAAAACTCTTGAGGAACATTTGGTTCATCCTCAAAAACGTCTAGTCCAGCTGCAAAAATTTTACCTTCTTGCAAATGGCGCAATAGAGCCATCTGGTCGATGACAGCGCCGCGGGAAGTATTAATCAAAATTGCAGATTCTTTCATGCAATTGAGTTCTTTTTTACCAATTAATTTTTTTGTTGCACGATTAAGCGGACAATGAATCGAAATAAAGTCTGAGCTGGCAAGTAGTTCGACCATTTCAACTCTTCTTGCACCCATATCGCGCTCTAACTCTTTATCGAGCATGTCTTGCTTGGAGTGCCTGGTGTAAATTATCTCCATGCCAAAGGCAATTGCTCTACTTGCAAATGTCCTGCCTATTCTGCCCATGCCTATGATGCCGCAAGTCTTTCCTTGTAAATCAGGTCCCAGCATGAGATTGCTTTGAAAACCTTGCCACTTGCCCTGTCTTATATATCTATCGGCTTCACAAATGCGACGCGAGCATGCCAGCAATAAGGCAAATGCCAAATCCGCGGTGGCATCATCCAGTACTCCCGGAGTGTTACAAACCAGAATGCCACGTTTGCTCGCCTCGGCAATATTAACGTTATCGAAGCCAACAGCGCGATTTGAAACCATCTTAAGCGAAGGACACGAATCCATTATTTTAGGAGAAACGCTATCTAAAGGTTCGCACAATACAGCATCGAAACCCTGAAGATTACTTATCATCTCACTTTCAGCAAACGGTTCGGAACGTTCCATTTCTACAAAAAGAAACTGGTCGCCAATCGTACTTTTCACGGCATCTTGCAAAACGCCCATCACTGCGACTTTAGGCTTGATCAGATTCTTGCTCATGCGTGCACTTTAGCATCCTTAAAAATCATATGCGACTCTAACAGAGTGTTTATTTGCTCTATTTCAGCCATTGTACGCGCTTCGTCCCAACCAAGCATGTTTTGAACCAGACGTGCTACTTTTGGCACCGCATCCAGTGCCTGTTCTTGATGGACCAGACCCAGCCTGATTCGACGAAACAGGATGTCACAAAGCGATATTGCCATCTCATGCTTGATTGTATAAACAACCTCGGCCATGATAGGCGGAAACTCAGAACAAATTCTTTTGGACAAAGACTCATCCGCTTGAACCAGATCAAGCACTTGCTCAGCACACGATCCATAGCTAGAAATAAGATGGTCTATAGTGGCTGGCTCCAGTCCTAAACTGCGAGCTTTGGTCGAAACTATCGCCGTTTGAGTTAGATAATCCTCACGAGAAGCATATCCACCTAGCATTACGCGATCTGTAGTTGAAGGGTGAAATTTACCGCGCTCGTTGTCAGCGAACTGCTCTAAAGCTTTGTCCACCACTTGTTGCGCAAGAATTCTGAAATTGGTTAACTTACCACCTACGATACCAATAGTTTGGTGAGGACCTACAAAAATTTTGTGTTCTCTAGACATGTTTGCAGTCGACTCGCCGTTATCTTCGTTAACTAACGGCCGCAATCCGGCCCAGGCTGCAATCACGTCGTCTCTCTTCAACTTTCTTCGGCTTGTGTAATGGTTGACCACCGATAGTAGAAAATCTATTTCTTCAGGCTCTGGCAACGGATTATCTAGTGAACCTTGATAATTGGTATCGGTGGTACCAATCATCAAAGCTTTTTGCCAGGGAACAAGAAACACATATCTATTGTCGGGAGAAGGCAAAAACAGGGCCGTATTTGTTTCTAAAGCCGAGTATGGCACAACGATATGAATGCCTTTAGCTGGCTTGACGTTGCTTTTCCAGCCAGCATCAAGCTTTTTGTTAAGCTCATCCGACCAGACTCCTGTGGCGTTGATACAAGTGTGAAATGAAAAACTTAAGTCCTGCCCTTTCATTCGGTCGCGACAAAGAAGAATTTTCTTATCGCCCTCTACCTTAATATCTTGGGCTTCAACATAATTGATTAAGACAGCACCGTTACTGTGAGCCGTTTTCAACACTTCAATCACGAGCCTGGTGTCATCTGTGGCACAATCGTGAAAACGAAGACCACCAACAATTTCGTTCTCGTTCAAAAATGGAGCACATTCAAGCACACTATACCTTGACAAGCTCTCGTGCCTTTTTGCCCCTGCTATGTGCCCAGACAGTGCATCATATAAAGTAAGACCCAGACCGGCTTTGAGACCAAACAGCCTCTTATTGCGCAATATAGGCAAAACTAAACTGAGGTCGCGAACAAGATGAGGAGCCAAACTCTCCAAAAGCCCACGCTCCTGGCACAACTCACGCGTCAGCCTGAAGTGCATCTGTTCAAGATAACGCAAGCCGCCGTGAATTAACTTGGTTGTCTTACTGGAAGTGCCCGAACCAAAATCTTCCTTGTCAATCAAAAGGACTGACATTCCTCTATTCGTGGCATCGTGGGCGATTCCCGCTCCAACGATACCACCACCAATTATGAGCAAATCATAGGTTTTACCCTGCGCGTGCTCTAAAGATTCTCGGCGCGTTTGCATTTGTTCTATGTTACTAGCAACGTTATTTTTTGCCCATACTTCTTGAAACCTTGGCAAACTCAAAGGAAAATTTTGGCTTATTTGTTTATCTTTATAAGGTACTTTCTGAGGCAAGTTATTTTCTAATGAAATCGACAAGAACCATTTCGCAAGTCCTGGAGCAAAATACCGCATGGTTGGCTATTTTGATGCTAAGCGTCAATGCTCAAGCAGCCATAGCTCAGAATTCTGCCGGTACCTCCTCGCAACCAGGAACTGGCATTAACGCCAAGTTGCAAGAAGTTCGTCAAGAAAACGTTCAAGAATTGATGCGCTTCGTCAATACTGAAAAAACTGGCAGTGCCATCGAGCGTGTAAACAAAATCAATGCGCAGGCGGATAAATTTTTCAAAGAAGGAAACACACACGAAGCGTTAATTAGATGGCAAGACGCTTACGGCGATTCCATCGAAATGAAGTATTCCGAAGGTCAAGGAAAAGCACTGATTGGAATGTGCAAAGTTGCTCTGCAGCAGGGCAAATGGGTAAGAGCAAAACAACTTGGTGAAAATGCAGTTGAAGTCTTAAGTGCCATTAATGCTCAAACAGATTTGGGAAGAGCGCGCGTAGCTCTAGCGCAAGCGTACTTCGGTCTGGATAATCCAGTTTGGGCTGCAAAACAACTCGAACTGGCTTTGAGAAGTCTGGTCGGACAATCCGATGCCGATCCAATAGAAGCTTCAACAGTTTTGAATCTGGCTGGAGGTCTTCTTCTTCAAAATGGCAAACACAAAGAAGCAATTACCTTTTTCCATCAATCAGCTCAATATCTCGAGCAAGGAAATAATCTCGATGCCGCATTATTCTTGAGAACAAAGATTTCATCGCTCATGTCTGAACTTGGATGGTTTGTCGCTTCACTCGAAGAAGCTCAAAGAGGTATGACAATTGCCGATAAAATTAATGACAAAAGAGCCAAAATCACTGCTTTGTGCTCAATTGGAAATGCTCAGTTTGTTCTAGGTGATTACAAAGACAGCAAAGCTTCCTATCAAAAGGCGTATGACCTGGCTAAATCGTTAGACAAAAATACACCTATGGGTAAAGACGGAAAAGCTTTTCTCATGATGGGATATGCATTTTCGCTTGCTAGCATAGGTGATACCGAAGCGGCATCCAAAATTTTTAACGACCTGGTTCCTTTCTTTGAGAAATCGACCAGCTATTATCACCACGCCGAAATTCAAAATGCACTTGGCGTGATTGAAGCAAACTCCGGTGACATTTTCAAATCAGTTCCATATTTTGAAAAAGCAATGGAAATTCAAGGCTTGATCAAACCTGAGCAACCAAGGATGCAAATTTTGATTGCAAGCAATTTGGCTTGTGCTAAGTTTCGCGCTGGCAAAATCAAAGAAGCAATGGACCACTACAACACCTTTTTGCCAATAATCGACAAGAATCCAGACCGCTTTGGTATCATTGCTCCTCGCTCATATATAGCCGTTTCTGAAGTAGCTATGAAAATGGCGGACCCTGTAAATGCACAAAAGTATTTGAATAAAGGACTCGAGCTAGCGAAAAAATATAGCGACGATTCCTGCTTATGGCGCGCATACACTTTATCGGCAAAAATAAATGTTGCAAATAACATTCAAGAAAAAGCCAAAGAAGATCTCAAGGCAGCTCTTTCTCACTTCCGCTCTCCCCAGGCTGGATTTTATCCATCTCCTGAAAGTCTTGGTTATCCAACAACCAGACGAGATTTCGCTCATCAGTTGATTGTACTTGTGGCATCTCAAGGTATGTCAGAACAAGCCTTGCTTGCAGCTGAGCAATTAAAAGAAGAGCAATTCAACAATTTATGGAATCAAAAAGAAGCAGATGTCAAGCAGGGCGATGAGAGTGTTTATAAAGACCTTCTCAAACAAAAAGCCCACTTGCACGCCGCTGAAAGTTCAAGCACCCCAGATCGCTTAGCTAAAGAATGGACAAACTGGATCACGCGATTCAGTACTTTGGCCAGAGAAAACAAAGCTTTGGCAAGATTGATTGCTCCTTATCCAACTACAGTTGAGGAAATAATCAATAATGCCCGCAATAATCAACTAACCACGATTGAATACCTTGTCGGCAACAGTTCTACATTGTGCTTTACCGTGGACCCCATGGGTAGACTTTCAGCAAGCGTTTTACCGGTAGGTGAGGAAAAACTGAAAAAGCAAGTCGCTGGAATTTTGTCATCGCTAACAGGCGAGCCCACGGGTAATGACAAAGTCCTTTTGCAAAACTTGTATAACGACTTGTTCCCACCAGCAGTTCGAGCTTTCTTGCCGACTAGTGATGACAAACAAATCGTGATCATCCCAGACGGTCCGTTGTTCAACCTTCCTTTTGCTGCTCTGGTAGATGAGAATGGCAAGTACTTTGTTGAAGATCACCTTTTGACTCTTGCACCATCTATGAGGTCACTGCTCGATGCCCCAACAAGCACTGCCACCAGTTTAACCGTGCTCGTTTCGGCTAATGACTCTCCTTCAGAACAAACCGAAAGTTCGCAAATTAGCTCTGTCGTAAGTCCTGATCTGGTGACGAAACTCCCGCAAGGAGATTTGCTTACTTTGCAAAAAGAAGCTGAAGGCAAGTCGGTATTTCACCTTTCATCGTCGCTAAAGTTGGCTGATTACAACCCGATGAAAGTAAAACTGCCTTTCACTCAAACAACTGATAAAAATCAACAGACATCAGCGGGTCAATTGTTTGCTATCAACATGCCTAATGACCTTGTAATTTTGAGTCAAACTTCGGTCAATGGCGAAAATTGCGAGGGCAAAGGAATCCAGGTTTTCAGCCGAGGACTCACTTATGCGGGTGCTCGCAACGTTATGATGAGCTTATGGAGTGCGCCTGACAACAGCAGAGTCAGCGAACTAGCCAGTTTCTATCAAAATCAGAAACAAGGGCTGAACGCAGCTAAATCGCTGAGACAAGCGCAACTTCTGTCCATGTCAAGGGACCGCAATCCACGCAACTGGGCTGCATTCCAATTGCTAGGACCTGGAATGTAGTCTCCAATACAAGGTATCTACTGGCATCTACAAAGAAGAGTCAGATATTCAAGTATAGGATAAAATTATATTCCTCAAATATAACATCAGACATTTTCGCTTAAGCATTCAAGGGTAGGCATATGCAGCTCAAATCTTCTTATCGCTCTAAAACTAGATGCGCTCGTGTGATTCTTTCGCTACAGCTTATTTTCGCCACTGCTGCTCCGGCTTTTGCCTGGCAGGAAAGCGCAATTAGCCAGCCAACAAGTCTGGCGTCATCTTCAACCAGCGTGATAGACAGCGAAGCAAAGACTGTTGCAGAGCCTGTAAAAGCTGTTGAATCTGAATCAAAGACTACAGTTCAAACAACAATCGCTCCTTCTAGTGAGAGTAAAACCGAAGTCAAACTCGAAGCTGCGCAAGAAATTAAAGTTGAAAACAAGTCTGAAATTTCGCAAGAAACTAAATCTGATACCACAACACAAACGAATCCTGCACCAGATTCAAAAGAAGAGCCAACCGCTACAGAAGCAAAAACAATCGAGAATCCAATTGCAGATTCGCAAACAAGTGCTTCTGAATATCCAGCTCCTCAACTAGCAGAAAAGACAGATACAAAGCCGGAAGACACATCTGCAAGCAGCGACATCAGTTCGCTTAAAATTCCTCAGCATGAAACTTCTTTGACCCCGCTTTTAACCCCTGAAAAAACAGAAGCAGATCTTTCATTTTTAGAAGATGGTGCAAAAGAAGATGAAGAGGGCATTATCACTATCGATAGCGACGAGAGTGAAGAAGTTCAAGCCACCATCGTTTACGAAGAGCTTCCAACCGACGAAGGCAAAACTCATATCAAAGCTGGTGCGCAATTCCCAGTTGCAATGGTTTCACAACTTTCAAGTAAAACCGCAAAGTTAGGGGACAACATTCAGGCTCGCCTTAAATACGATATTAAGATCGGTGACCGACATATCGCAAACAAAGGTAGCGTAGTAACCGGCCACATCGATTATTGCCTGCCCGCAAGAAGTGTAATGCACTCCCTTTTAAGCCCAACTCGCTGGTATAGAAATTCGGGATGTATCGGAATCGCGTTCGACGAAATCCTAAATGAAAAAGGTGAACACATTGCCTTGAACGCAAAACCGGCAAGACGCGCACGCATTGTCAAAAACAAAGCGGAAGGTCGCTTGCTTGGCGTAAACCATGACGGACAAATAACTGGTCCCTGGGGACAACAGCTGAGATATAAAGCGGTTCGCGTAGGTCTGAACGCCGCTATGGCTCCTGCTGGTGCATTCACTTTTGGTGCAATGCCGGTTGCTCTTGGAGTGATGGGAGCAATTAATCCATCATTTGCATTCATGAAACCGGTTGGAACCAATGTGCGCCACCGTCGATTGAAAGGCTTTGCCTGGGGCTTTTTAAGTGGAATTCCTGGAAGCTGGATCATTGAAGACACAGTAACAAAAGGACAGGAAGCAATCATCAAACCAGGAGATGAATTCCTTGTTGAACTGCAAAAAGAATTCACTGGCGAAGCCATGACCGAGGCAGAATTGATGCCTGGCGCAACTTCTAAAGTCCGCGGTGAAGTGGACAGAAAAGGCAAATCGAAAAAATAACGCAGTGATAATTCAAAACCAAAAGGCTCGGTATCACTACCGAGCCTTTTAGTTTTCTCGCTGTACCCTGGAGCTTTAGTAGGCTCCTCCATATTGACCGGGAGCACCTCCGGCAATAGAGACGGGTGCATCAAGTTGAACCTCAACTGCTGTACCAGAAGGAATTGTGACTTCTCTACCTTTACGCAGTAACAGAGAGTCGGCGACACCAAGTCCGCCACCGATGGCAGTGCCCGACCAGGCTCCACGACCTGCACCTCTGGTACCACCAGCGATAGCGCCGACAGCAGTACCAAGAGCGGCTCCAATACCTGCGCCAGCAGCGCCTCTTACACCAGTTTGCAGAGCTTTATTCTTCCAGGTCTCACCAACGAATTGGTCGTTATTGCCTTTGTCTTCGTATTTACCAATTCCGCCTACAAGATGAGCATTGATGGGTGTTTCTACTCCATCTGGTGTTCTCAATCTGTTGAATTGAATTCCTAGTTTTCCTGTCAAACCAAATCGACGGCTAGCTTGCGCATCCGAGACTTGACCCAATAGAACCGAACCAAGAGGAATTTGCGAATCACCAAGCATAATAGCTTGACTTACATTAGCTTGTACCAGGTCGCCAGGCTTGGCTAATTGGCTCGTAATTGAAGTAGCCAGATTAGCTTTGATTGTGAGTCCAGCGGGAGCATAAGCTACTCTGCCTTGTCTGTAGCCTTGTACAGGTACCGAATAGCCAGGAGGTGGGCTGAAATTGCCCGCATATTGTGGAGCTTGAGGAGCTTGATACTGAGCCTGATTTGCTGCGTAATAATCACCTTGTGGTGGTTGCTGCATCGCGGGTGGTGCTGCGTTAGCTACAGGTGGTGCACTGGATGCATAATCACCAGAAAGTTGTGATACATAGCTTTGAATACTAGCCTGATCGCGAAGAACGGCTCTGAGCTTATCGGCCCAGCGTTGAGCAAGGACTGCAGGAGTGGTGCCGGCAGCTTTTGCGCTTGCACTATCCACGGTTATAACCTGAAAACCACCTAGTGTGATAACTGGTTGACCTTTTACATAGGCAATATTTACCGATGCCGGTGTTCTATCTTTCGCCGCTACCAGAGCATTGTCTAGATTGCCTTGAATTTGCTCAGCTCGCTGAGCGCTAGTGGTACTGCCGGCTCCTAAGATCCCGGTGAGAACAGGTTGGCCCGCGACATACACAACGTCTCCTGCCGCTAGCACCATATTTGGTGCAAGTGCCAGGGTTTGACTGAGTATTAAGGCTCCTGCTAAAACGCTGCGTTTAAGCGAGGTGGATAGTCTTGTGCTCATTTTATTTTCCTACCTAAGTATTTCCTGTAACTGGGGGCTGACGCCATTTTTTGTATATTGGTGATTCACACCACTTGCGAAATAGACAGCAAAAGGTAACCTAATGTTCCCAGACTGTGCTCGTAAAGTTATATAGTGTACTACGCCGGTCGTCTGGAGTTTTTTATGAGCTTAAGCACACAAAGCCGAACCATCCTTATCACAGGCGCATCTCGAGGAATAGGAAAAGCCTGTGCTGTCGAGTTTGCTCAGAAAGGTTTTAAGCTTGCTCTGGTTTCCAGGGCGAAAGAACCATC
Source organism: uncultured Candidatus Obscuribacterales bacterium (assembly GCA_964572515.1). Lineage (GTDB taxonomy): Bacteria > Cyanobacteriota > Vampirovibrionia > Obscuribacterales > Obscuribacteraceae > Aved-18. The sequence goes on from CAZNEW010000007.1 coordinate 48,836, forward strand.
TAATGAGCTTCTTCAAGACTTTAAATCACTTGACAACATAGACTTCGAATGGAAATGGTACAGATGCGATCTCAACTATAAGGATCAAATCAGAGAGCTTTGCACCCAAATTGAAGGCGACTTCAAGTCGATTGACATACTTGTGAATAATGCTGGCATCTACAAAACGGACGAACCTATATACAAGAAAGATGCGGACGATACCGAATACGATCAAAGCATGAATACAAATTTGTTGGCTCCATATCTTTTGTGTCGTCACTTCGCCCAGGGAATGAAAGAGCGTGGATTCGGGCGCATAATCAATATATCTTCGATATCTGGAATCAAGGCAGAAAAATTTGGCAAAGCTTACTCGGCTTCAAAATTCGCTTTAATAGGACTTACTCAAGCAATAGCACTTGAATTAGCCGAATACGGAGTCACAGCAAACTGCATATGTCCTGGATGGGTAGCAACAGATATGGCTCTCAAACAACTGAAAGACCCAAAATGGTGCATGGAAAATCAAATTCCACCAGACGAATCAATTGCTATAGCTGAGCTTTCAGTTCCCCAAAAGAGATTATTAGATCCTTTTGAGATCGCAAATCTTGCCTCCTTTTTAAGTACAGATGCAAGCAAAGGCATCACTGGTCAGGCTATAACTATATGTGGAGGGCTTTCGCTTTGTTAGCTACCAAATACAATCTGTGGTCAATTGAAAATGTGCAAGGTGTAGACCTGCTTTTCTCGCCTCTACTCAAAGCGCAAAAAAATCTTTCGCATGCTTTTACAACCCGCAAAGGGGGCAAAAGCCCCGAGCCTTATGGAACATTCAATTTAGGCACTCTAATTGGCGGAGAATCTGGACGAGCAGACGCGTTGCACAATAGGGAAAATTTGCGCCGCATTTTATCTTTGGCCGACTCTAAAATTGCTGTAGCAGGACAAGTTCACTCAGCAAATGTCGAAATATTAGAAGATCCAGACAATTTGCCCATACTAAAGGAAGTGGATGGGCTTGTAACAGACAGACCCAAATTGACCATGATGCTGCATTTTGCCGACTGCGTACCGGTAATTGTCTATGACAAGAACAAAAATATCGCTGGAATCTTTCATGCGGGTTGGCGAGGAACAGCGCAAGAAATCGTGGTACGTGGCGTAGAAGCAATGAACCACAAGTTTGGCTGTTCGACCCATGACATGGTTGCTGCAGTAGGTCCAGCAATCGGCACCTGTTGTTATCCTGTCCAGAAAGATGCTTTACAAAAGCTCTCGGCAACTATTCAAGATCCTGAAAGTCTTATAGAACGGCGCGAAACTGATTCAAGTTTACGTCCAGACCTCAAAGGTATCAACGCCAGACAGTTGATGCAATTAGGAGTAAAAGAAGTCGACATTTGTTCCTGGTGCACTTCCTGCTCTAGCGATATTTTTTACTCGCACCGCGCCTCAGGTGGAACTACTGGGCGTCAGGCAGCTCTGGTACATCTGAACTAGATGCGACTACAATATATATTGTGTACAAGCTCTTTTTCAAATCGTTAGCGATTTTATCGATTACTCTAGTTCTGTCTCAGAACATGTATTTTCACGCGCTACCAAGCTTGGCAGCTAGTCTATCTGCCCAAAAGCAGGCCAAACCGATAAGCAAAAGCAAGCTGCCCCAACCCAAACTAATTCAACAAAAACCGATACTAGACTCTGGCAAGAAAGACGAAACGCCTGTTATTGCACCAGACTGTAAAGCAACAAAAGATAAACTCGTTCGCAAGGCTAATAGTCTTTTGGAGCAGAAATCCGAAACATCACCTTATCTCAGTCAAATCAAGCGTCTTGAAGAAGTTATGTTTGCCGATCACTCGGGACAACCGGGTGGAAAAGCAGGGAATGGTTCACTTAACGATCGGTTATCGAGGCTGGAAATGGCTTTATTTGGAGAAACCCATCCAAAGCTGACCATGCCTGAGCGATTGAAAAAATTGCAAGAAAGTCTCTACGGCTCAAGTTCTACTCAAGCTTCAAAAACTGAACAACCTGAAAAGCCAGACACTGCAAATACCTCAACACCAAATACAGTATCACCAACAGTAGATAATCAAATTCCAGGAATTCCACCAGACCAACTCGATCCAGGCGGCGCGCCAACCTGGACAGACAACACTATTCAGCCCCGACAGCCTGAATATCAAATTGTAGAATCCTTTTTAAACTCACCAGAATCAACTACAACAATAAATTCGGATGAGATGAAACTATTTGGACTTTATGTAATCAATGCCGAAAGACAAGCTCGTGGCTTATCTCCACTTGAAGCAGATTCAATCACAGACAACATGGCCAAAACACATATAAGTGAACTGGCAACTAGAAGAATAATTTCTCACACAGACCTCAAGGGTCGAAATCCTGACCAGCGATTAACCGAATCAGGTGGAGTCGACGCTGTTGAAGAGTGTCTTGCAGCAATCACTACCGGAAATTTGAAATCGTCTCAACTGAACAAAATGGTTGGCGCTGCACTTATAAAAATGATGCTAGAACGCCAGGACGAAAGGGAGGCATTGCTAAATCCTGATGCCACTCATATGTCTATTCAGTTTTCTGAGAGTAGCGATGGCAGTGCTATTTTCGCTTGTGCAGAGGTTTTAACCCGTAAGGGAACATACGAAACGATACCAAAAGAAGTATCAGTTCAAGATGACATTCACATAAGCGGAACCTTGAATCAACCACTTACTTTCGATCGGATCACTCTGGCTTACGAAGAGCTAAATGAAGTACCCATTGAAGAGGATCCAACTTCAAAAGAGGCTCTGCCTTATTTTCCACCTCTCGATTATTTGGCTCACAGACAAAAATCGGAAAAGGATTACAGCAAACTGATAATAGCCCTCAAAGGTCTTGGCGTTGCAGCAGCGATAGCTGGTGGCGTTTTTATGCCACCTGTGGCATTGGCCGCTCCACTCATAGTCATGGCTGGTCCAGGAGGGGTTGGAAGCCCTATCAAGCCGCAATCAGACATTCCTATCAAAGGCGGCATCAAAGTGAAGGGCAATAATTTTTCTGGAAAAGTTTCCATATCCAATGAAGGTAAACCTGGAATTTATTACGTGACTGTCTGGGCAATTTCAGGAAATCGTTCAATTCCAGTCAGCAGAAGGACTGTAACCGCTCGGCTAGTGCAAGAAAAAAAGGATAAAGAAGATTCCAAGAAAATTGAGTACACTGAGAATGTAGAGTCAAAAGTAGAAACGCCAGAAGAAGCGGATGCTCAAAAATAGAACTTTAGCTGCAATATCGTCTTTATATATTTCATCCTTTATTGCCCCGGTCCATGCCGACGAGATTCCAACGGCGCCCCCGTTGCAGACTGGAACCCAGTCAACGATGCTTCAAACTGGTACCGAGTCAACTATGCTCCAAACTGGTACCGAGTCGACTATGCTTCAGACTGGCACCGAGTCGACTATGCTTCAGACTGGTACTCAAGGGACTTTGCTGCAAACAGGTACTGAAAAAACCGGCGGCCCAGTCACGATTCTTGTGATTTTCGACGCATCACTCAGTATGAACGAACATCTAGAACACAAAGACCAAAAAATTGACGCAGCAAAAAAGGTTCTAGAAACAGCTCTAATGCGCATTCCAGGTGACGTAAAAGTGGGTCTACGCGTGTTTGGACACATCAATTTTCCTAGCCCTTGCAGTGCAAGCGCCTTGCTTGTTCCTCCTGGAATTGGCAACCGAGGCGCCATAATAAAACGTATCAGACGCATTATTCCAACTGGAATGACGCCACTTACATTTGCAATCAGACAAGCAGCAGAAAATGACCTCAGAGACGTAGAAGGCAAAAGGACCATTATCCTCATTACAGATGGTGCCGACACGTGTGGCGAGGATCCTTGTGCTTATATCGCCACTTTGCCTTACAGAGGCATAAATATCAAAGTCGATGTTGTGGGTCTTGATTTGAAAGACAAAAATTCTAAGCGCAAACTCGACTGTATAGCAAAACTTTCAAATGGAAAATACTATGACGCTCATACCACCCCCGAACTCATGGATAGCATTTCACATAGTGTGAGCCAGGCAATTTCAGGAGTAGTCATGACTAATAAAGGTCAAAACAAACTCACTCCGCCTGAGCTGGTTCCAATCGTGCCCATGCAAAAGCTAGTGGTTCCTGAAAAATACTTGCCCAAATAGACTTTTATTTGTTCAACGAAATCTTTTCAGTTTCAGCTTTATCTTTTTGCGTAATCTGAATCTTTTCCATTACAGAATGGGTGATTCTATCTCCCACTTTTGAATACATGCTCATGAGCCACATAGGATAAACACCAAAGGCAAGAATCATGACTGAAAGAGATGCAGCAACTAAACGCTCGGTTCTTGTTGCGTCATACAAATGACCTTTCCACTTTTCCATCTCGGGTCCGTAGAAAAGACGTTTCAAAAGCCAAAGCATGTAGCCAGCGGTCAAAAGTACACCAAGACAGGCGAAATAAGTCCAACCACGGGTCCACGAACCATGTGCTGCAGAGACTGCCATGGGTGATGTGAAAGCACCATAGAAAACCGAAACTTCACCAACAAATCCAGAAAGCGCTGGCAGACCAAGATTGGCCATTGTTCCGATCATCCAGAAATAGAAAAGCACCGGCATTTGATTGGCTAAGCCACCGCCAATTTCTTTGAGAATACGAGTATGACAACGGATATATACAGTTCCAACCATGAAGAAGAGCAGTGCTGATACCAGACCGTGACTCAACATCTGGAAGATGGCACCATTGATGGCGGCATTAGACAAAGAGCCAACTGCTAACAAGATGAAGCCCATGTGCGAGACGCTCGAGAAGGCGATGATTTTTTTCATGTCTTCCTGAACCAGACAAGCCATTGCGCCCCATACGATATTTATTGCTCCCAGAGCCAATATCCAGGCTCCATACTCAGCAAAAAACGCCGGGAAAAAGCCCATGCAGATTCTCACCAGACCATAAGAGCCCATTTTCAAAAGAAGTGCAGCTAGCATCATTGAGATTGGAGTTGGTGCCTCGACGTGAGCATCAGGAAGCCATGTATGGAAAGGCACTGAAGGCAATTTGATGATGAAAGCAAGAAAGAATCCAAGACATGCCAGACACTGAACATTTACAGGAAGTTTGCTCGCATAGGTAGAGAGCAAATTCATGTCGAATGTGGCGGAGGCAGGATCCATCGCCATAAGCTGCATGTACATATATAGAAGTCCAGCGAACATCAATACACCACCAAAGAAGGTGTAGAGCAAGAATTTCATCGCTGCATATCCACGTCTTGGACCGCCCCAAATGGCAATCAAGAAGTACATGGGAACAAGCTCTAACTCATAGAGCACAAAGAATTGAAGGAGGTTGCACGACACGAATACGCCGATGACTGAAAAGGTCAAAAGCATCAAGAAACTGTAGTAAAGCTTTCCGCGCTTCTCAATCGAGTAACTTGCAAGCACTGCAAGTAAAGTCACAATTGTGGTTAAAAGCACCAATGAGAGACTGAGCCCATCAACACCGATGTGATAGTCAACCTTGATTGGAGTAGAAATCCAATTCATATAGGTGGTGGCTTGCATTCCGGCTATTCGTGGATCGAATCCAGACCAGAGGAAAAGCGAGAAGACTACCATCGCGCCAGAAAAGAACAGCGCCACGCCTCTTGCATCTTTGTCTTCCGGAACGAATGGAATGACGAAACTGGCAATCAGGGGCAGAAATAAAAGAACGTTTAAAATCAGGGCTGGGTCTGTCACTTGAAAAGCTTCCTCTTTGGTCCGCGCTTACAGCTTCACACGCGCCCAGTATAAAGGGCGTGTCAGTAGTTGAAGAATTATTGAAAAGAAGAATCTTTTCACCAGATCTCGAACTCCGCCGCAGGTCACTATTCAGGTCCTATTGAAAACCATATGTGGTGCCTACTTATTTGTTAATAACTTCACTCACTGGTTAAAATCATTGTGACTAAAACATGTGGGGAACCAGACTTGTTAACGCCCGAATTCTTGAAAAGCTGTGTGGAAAACGCCTGGATGATTGTGGCTCTGCCATTCTTCGCCGGATTTGCCATTATAACTAGTTTCCTTCTAACTGGACCTAACCTCGGTGCCAAGCGCTGGTTCAAAACGCTTGCCATGTGTCTGTCGGTCGGTGCGGTGGCAGTTGGATTCCTACACTCGCTTTGTATTTTGCAAGCACTGCTAACCCAACCAACCCTTTCTGGTTATCAACAAAATTTCGATTGGTTCGTTTGTGAAAACTTCAAATTATCGGTTGGCTTCCTGGTAGACAACCTCTGTGCATCGATGCTTGTCGTTGTAACTACTATCAGTCTGCTAGTGCAAATATATACACATGGCTATATGCGAGAAGACCCTGGTTACGCCAGATTCTATTCTTATCTATCCTTATTTACTGGTTCGATGTTGGGACTGGTCGTTTCGACCAACCTCTTTGAAATGTATGGATTCTGGGAACTGGTAGGCGTGTGCAGTTATCTGCTCATTGGTTTCTGGTTCTACAAAAATTCAGCTGCAGCAGCTTGTCTCAAAGCTTTTGTAGTCAACAGAGTCGGTGACTTCGGTTTTCTAATCGGTATTTTGCTTCTATACCTTGCTACCAAAGATTATTGGGGCGGAGGCACTATCCTTGCCTTCTTGCCACAATTGGGTACAACCGGCGCCGATATGGCTTCAGTTCTGCAAATGGCATTACAAGACCATCGCCTAACCCCAGAGCTGGCATTTCTAGCCACTTCAATGCCACTCATTGCGATTCTTATCTTTATGGGACCAATGGCTAAATCGGCTCAAGCTCCTTTGCACATCTGGCTCCCAGATGCGATGGAAGGACCTACTCCAATCTCCGCTCTGATTCACGCTGCCACAATGGTTGCAGCAGGTGTATACCTAGTTGCCAGAGCCTATCCTATATTCCTCGCTCCAGACGGCAGCACAAATAGCATCGCTCTATCTGTGGTGGCAGCAGTTGGTGCATTCACAGCCTTTATGGCTGCAACAATTGCACTGACTCAGTTTGATATCAAGCGAGTTTTAGCCTGGTCTACCTGTTCGCAACTTGGCTACATGTTTGTTGGACTTGGTGTCGGAGCATACGGAGCTGGCATGTTCCATCTCTTTACCCACGCGTTCTTCAAAGCGATGCTCTTCCTTTGTAGTGGTGCCGTTATTCACGGTCTCCACCACGAGCAAGACATCAGAAGAATGGGCGGACTTTGGAAACCCATGAATATTACCGGCTGGTGCTTTTTAATCGGAACCGCATCAATCGCTGGATGGCCACTCCCCCCGCTAAGCGGGTTCTTTTCCAAGGACGAAATTGTTTCTGCTGCATGGCACCAAAGCCCTCTTCTTGGCGGCATTTTGATCTTGACTGCTGGTCTGACCGCATTCTACATGTTCCGTCTCTTTTTCCTTGTTTTCACTGGAGAATACAGAGGCAATACAAAAGCGCATGAAGTCCCGGTCGTCATGTGGGCACCACTTGTAGCACTGGCAATTCCTTCGACCGTTGCTGGTTTTATGCTTGGCTTCAACAAGTCATCGTTTTTTGAAAACACTCCAGCTGCCAATCCTTTCGGCTCATTCATATATTGGGCACATCCCCATCAAGAAGTCGTTGACTGGACTATGGTCATAGCCTCTTCAACAGCTGGCTTGATAGGCGTTGGCGTTGCGTATCTGATGTATTACGCAAGATCAATTAACTTCCACAAAGATATTGTCGAAAAACAAGGACCGCTTTATTTGTTCTCATTGAACAAATGGTACTGGGACGAATTATATTTAGGTCTTGTAAACAAAGTATTCTTGCCTATTTTCGATAAAACCTGGAAAACTCTCGACAGCATTTTCGTCGACCAAATTCTGGTAAACGGAGCAAGCATAGTAACTCTGGCTACCGGTGAAGTGCTCAAGTACACCCAAACTGGTAAAGGTCAGTATTACGCGCTGGTTATCTTCTTCTGGGTCTCAGTAATTGCCTGGCTCGCATTTTTGACCACAACCTAAAGTTAGGAAACTAATTCATGTCTCAATCTCATCAAGACCACAGCGATAGTAATCACGACCACGGGCACAATCACGCGGCTCATGATGCCCATGCTGACCACGCACATGACCATGACCACGATCATGTGGCTGTGGATCCAGGCGAAATAATTGCCGAAAAGAGCCCTCAAGATCAAATGCTGATTGGTGCTTGCGTTATTGCAATGACACTTTTGATGATTTGCATGGGCACCTGGATGCAAATCCCCACCCCGACAGGCGGTGGACACTCTGAACATGGCGAACACCACGAATCGAGCGAACACGCACCGGCTCAAGCTCCACACGCTCCTGAAACAGGAGCTCATTCAACGCCAGAATCGCACGAGACCCAGTCACACTAAGTATTAAGAAAAAGGTCTTCACTTTTCAACTTTTACGGTAACTGTGATATGTTATCTACTCACACCTTTTGGGTGTTTGGGCGTCTAGCTTGCAAGCGCTCAACAATCTGGCTTTAGAGAGGTTTCAACAATGCAGGAAGTAACGATAGGCATCGCGGGAGCGGCTGGTGACGGTCTCGATAAATCGGGAGACACCCTGGCACGTTCATGCGGCAGATTTGGCTTGCACGTCTATGCCTATAACAGCTATCAGTCCATAATTAGAGGCGGTCATATTTGGTTGAGAGTTCGAATCTCTGACCGTAAAGTTACCTGCCACGGCGACAAGCTAAATGTCTTAATCGCCCTTAATCAAGATTCAATCGAAAGACACGCACGCGAAGTAGATGAAGGCGGTTTCATTCTCTTCAATAGCGACCGCATTAAATGTGAAGAATCACTGGTTGCTAAAGGTGTAACACTTTTGCCAATTTCGATGAAAGAAGTCACCGAAGAAGTGGCAAAGAAATATGGTCCAGTCAAACCAATTATGCAAAATACAGTCGCTGTAGGTGCGGCTATTTACTTGATGGGACTTGGAACTGAGCAAACAAAAGAAGTTATTACCGATACTTTCAGCGCCAAAGGTCAGGAAGTTATCGACATGAACGTAGCTTTGCTTGAAGCTGGTTATGAATACGCCAAGAAAATAGTCACCAAGCCAATTTTCGTAGCGGGCAAATGGGAAGCAGACAAAAAACGTCGTCCATTCATTACCGGTAACGAAGCTATAGCTATGGCTGCATACGCAGCAGGTTGCAAATTCTATGCTGCATACCCAATGACACCAGCATCAACAATCCTTCACTGGATGGCAACCAATGCCAAGAAAACTGGCATTCTAGTCAAACAATGCGAGGACGAAATTTCTGTTGCGAACATGGCAATCGGAGCAGGTATCGGCGGAGTGCGCTCGATGTGCGCTACTGCCGGTGGTGGCTTCGCTCTCATGACCGAAGCGGTAGGAATGGCAGGAATCATGGAAGTTCCTGTAATCTTCGTCGAAGTTCAACGTGGCGGTCCCAGTACTGGTCTGCCCACCAAAACCGAACAAGCTGACTTGTTCCAAGTCTTTGGAGCATCGCAAGGTGAATTCCCAAGACTTATTGTTGCACCAAAAGACATCGCTGATGCTTACGCTTCTACTGTCGAGTCTTTCAACTTAGCTGACAAATATCAATTACCTGTTTTGATGATGTCTGACTTGTTACTGTCAGAACACCCCGAAACCGTTGATTCTGAACTGCTTTCCTGCGACGTTAAAGTAGAACGACCTGAATATATCAAGGAATGGGATGCAGACAAGAACGGCAAATTCAAGAGATACAAATTCACTGAGTCTGGTATCTCTCCTCGTGCCCTTCCTGGTACTCCAGGTGCTTGCCACGTAACAGCATCTGACGATCACGACGAGCGCGGTATCCTGATTTCAGACATGTTCACCTCGCCTCCTGTTCGCCGCAAAATCATGGAAAAACGCATGACCAAAGTGGCAAATATGCTCAAAGAACTACCCGCTCCTAAATTGGAAGGACCAGCCAATGCTGATGTCACCTTGCTTTGCTGGGGCTCAACCTGGGGAGTAGTGAGAGAAGCGGCAGAGATACTCAACGAAAGAGGAATCAAAACCAATTTCTTGTGCATCAAATACATCGCACCTTTCCACACCAAAGAGGTGACCGAGATTCTTTCCAAATCGAAGAAGAAAATCTCAGTGGAAGTCAACTTCACAAGCGTAATGGCACAGTTCGTCAAAATGCAAACCGGCATTTCGATGGATGGTCATATCACCAAATATGATGGCGAGCCGCTAGAACCAATGATGATTGTCCAAGAAGTAGAAGCTCAATTGGCCTCGAAGACCAAAGATCTTTCGGTCAGCGAAGCAGAAGCCATGGAAATGGCATATCACTATCTCAGAACTCATGCTCTGGAAAAACTTCGCCCATCAGCACTAAAAGTTCATGCCAAAAACGGATCCGGCGAGCCGGTCTGGGAAGTTGAACTCTCTGAGCGCATCACTAACAAGAGCGCCGGTACAATCAAGATCGGCTCCAATACGGGTTCGATTATTGAGTTCAAACAAGAGACCGCCGTAAAAGCTTAGATTCATAAGCTGACATAGCAAGCATCCATTTATAAAACAGAGGACTAAAAAATGGCTACAGTAACTGAACTACCCGTCGAAACCTTTAAAGGTCCAGTCGATCCTGACTGGTGCCCTGGTTGCGGCGACTTCGGTGTTCTCAAATCTATCCAAGAAGCAGCTGCTAAAAATGGTATCAAGCCTGAAAATCTGATGGTTGTATCGGGAATTGGCTGCTCATCCAACTTGCCTGGTTTCATCAACTCCTACGGTGTGCACAGTTTGCACGGCAGATCAGTGCCAGTTGCAACTGGGGTTCACCTCGCAAACACAGACCTGAAAGTCGTTATAGTCGGTGGCGACGGAGACGGTTATGGTATCGGCGTCGGACACTTAATCCACGCCATGCGTCGTAATCTTGATGTAACTTATGTAGTTATGGATAACCAGATTTATGGCTTAACTACAGGTCAAACATCCCCTACATCTGGAATTGGTCACAAGACCAAATCCACACCGCTGGGCAATATCGAAAATCCAATCAACCCGCTTGCTCTAGCGATGATTTCAGGTGCAACGTTTGTAGCTCGCGGTTTCTCTGGCGAACAAAAATTGCTCGCCGACACCATCGCAGCAGCAATGATGCACAAAGGGTTTTCGTTGGTTGATACCTTCAGCCCCTGTGTTACTTATAACAAAATCAATACTTATCCATGGTTCAAAGAGCGTGTCTACAAGCTTGAAGACACTGGCTTTGATCCAACCGAAAGCTTGTACAAATCGCTTGAAAAATCGTACGAATGGGATGAAAAAATTCCATTAGGTATTCTATACAAGCATGAAATGCCAACATACGAAGACGGCGAATTGGCTTTGAAAAAAGGCGCACTTGTAAAACAGTCGCTTGAAATCGACAAAGCAATGTACAAATCATTGGTGGACGAACTGATTTAGGTTCTATAAACCCAGGCGATTTAGCTCAGCTATTAAGTAGTTGTGCAGCCATCCCGGAATAAGGGGAAGGTAACTTCTCAGCTTGGCTTTTTCTTCAGGAGACAGCCTTGAGATACTATGGCGCACCAGCTTGGCATCAACGTTTCTTCGGCCAGTTAACCAGAGTGCCAGAAAAATTCTACCAATCTCAGTTTTTGAAAGCTGGAGTTTTCTGTCACATATTTTTTTCAATATCACGCGGGATCCATCACACAAGAACCTTCCCGAATATCCATCAGTTAGATAGGTTAGCTTGCAGTCTGATTCACCCGGTTCGCCGGTGATCATATTTGCAAAAACAATTTTACTTCCTCCTTTCTTTTTCGCCACAACATCGTGCACCGTTGGCGATACCTCAGACTCTTGCATGAGACAAAACACTCCAAATGATAGTCTTCTGATTCTTTTTTCTCGAACTAACCTAGATAAAGCCAAATCAACGTATTTTCTCGGTCCAAACCTAAGCATTTGACGAGATGTGAAAATTTCGTTTGTCGACAAAGTAGTCAGATGATGCTTTATGCAATCCAGCGTTTTCATATCAATCGCCTCCTCAAGCAGATTTACTACTTAGTAAGACGATTCAATCCGAAGAAGAGTTCAAAACGATTCGCACAAAGAGAGTAGGTCTTGCTGAAACCAAAAACTGTTGATGTGCACAACCCTAGATCTTCTTAAGAAGATCTAGGGTTGTGCACAGAAATGAATATGGCGCGTTGCTCAGCGCAGAAAAAAAACAATTCCAAAATTAGTTGAGTTAGCCGCGATTGCCTGTGCGCTTAGATGCTGTCGTATCACCAACTTCGACTTCATCACTCTGAAACTTGGTTTTAGCCGTTTCCGGAATAACTGGATAGACGGTATCTGCAGTAATTTGAACAGTGATATCATGCCTGGTGCCAGGCGTGGGATTCAATACCACAGCAAAAGTATCCAAAAGAGGGAACTTTTTCTTGAAACCGTCTACATAATGCTTATCGGCCCTGTAACTGTTCAAGAAAATCTGTTCGTGATGACACTCAGAAGATTTGCATCGAACCTTTGATCTGACATTGTAGCCAGCGACTTCGAACGCCTTTTCGTAATTACGAGCGGCTTCCTCGCTACCTTGCGGATATTTCAAAACTAATGAAAAAGGGCGCTCTTCTGAATAACTGGCAGCCAATTGATTTTGCAAAACATCATTGCTGAAATCAGCGCTAGGCTCGACAGCATCCTGACTCCAATCTTCGCGAACGTGATACTTTTGAGGATAAACTGCTCGAGCAATTGTTTCACCGCATGCTGGTGCTCCCGCCAGACGTTGCACCACCAGTGATGCCAACTGTGGATCTGGAATCCAGTAACTACCACCGTTAATCATCCTCGGCTCGCCTGGTATCATAGCTGTTTCGATATTCTTAGACTCCAGATCCTTAGCAAATAATGCCACTGCAGCCATTTCTTTAACAGACATGTCGGTGACGATATAATCTTTGGCAAAACGCATTAGTTCGGGCAGTTTCAAAACTATTGAAGGGTCTTTGAACTTAGCCGAAGCTTGACGCAAAAACCACTGCTGGCGCTCGATTCTACCTATATCACCTTTTTGATCGTGACGAAAACGAACATATCCTTCTACTTGTTTAGGATCCAAAACTTGTTCGCCTTCAGCTAAATCGATATTTAGTTTCTGACTCTTATCGCGATATTTCATTTTCTTTTCGACATTGACCTTAACTGGACCAATAGCCTCGAAAATGTCTTTTAATCCGTCGGTATCTACTACTACATAATGATCAACAGGAATACCGAAATCTTCTCTAACTGTTTCAACCGCTAACTCAGGTCCTCCCATTGCATGGGCAGAATTTATTTTTTCCGGGCCTCTACGCTCACGCCCAGGAATGGTTACCCGACTATCACGAGGAATCGATATCAACCCCACCGAATGATCCTCGGGATTCAAGCTGGCCAAAACCATAGTGTCAGAACGAGTATTAACCCAGCGATCGTTACCCTTTCCGTTTGAATCTACTCCCATTAAAAGAATATTGGTGCGTTGAGAAATCTCAGGTACGAAATCCAATCCCATTGATTTTAGAAATTCTTGATGAGGACTGAGTTTTTGCGAAATCATAGTAGCTGTTCGATGCTTCAAAGAGGCTACTATCGGTTTGTGCGCAATGTTTTTAGAAAGGATCAAGCCAATGCCTACGCCTATTCCCACAGCAAGTACGGCCTGCCACCAGGTGGTTTGATGAGTCATTTTGCGAACTATCTGGCCTGGATTAGTACTCGAGTCGTCATTTGTCGACATATTTTTCCTTAGTGAGTTAATATCGTGCCTGTTCTCGGGCATTTTCAACCTGCCTCACCCTTCTATATGCCTTATCTTAGCTTGGGTTAGTTGAGTAGCTGACTGATTTATTCGACTTTTCAAGTAGTTTTTACAGCAATCTTGCAATAAGAAAAACTACCATACAATACTAGAAGTGTCTTACTAAACTGAAGTAACTAAATGACAACCAAAGGTCCCAGCGGATTTATAGACTTAAATGGACAGCTCCTCGTTGTTGATTTTGGCAAGATTTTTCTAGATGGAGCCATAGTAGGCCTTATTTTTGATGATGGTTATCTGCAGCATACTTCAGGCCCATTTGGAACGAACAAAAATCTCAGACCTATAGACGCCATCCCTGGTTGCGTTTTCCGGGGTATTGATTCGGGTGGACTTGAACTCATTTTGCCGCAAACAGGTGAAGCAAATAAACTTTTGGGTCCGACAGGCAGCCTCAAATATAACAATGTTCCTTACCATGTCATAAACGGTCGAATTGCTGCGCCAGACCACGGCTTCATTGGCGAGTTTGACGATGAGGGGAAAATTTCGGTCCGCGATTATGTCACCAGGGTGGCAAAACGTGAGCTGGACGAGCATTCCTGTCTCAATTTCAGTTTTGAAGGCAAAAACTCGAAACAGGAACCGATGACGACTCAATGGACCCGAAAACTCTCACGACGAGACAAAACTTATTCTGAAGACGAAACCATTCGATATTTCATGGATTACGACCAGCTGAAAGGTCCAGAAAAAAAATATCTTTTCGATAATATGAAGCTTTGGGCTGTCTCTGGAATCCTTCAGACAGTGCGACGCAATGAAGGCAATTGCGCGCTTGGAAATGTCCGGCACGGCGCAGCGGGTCAGACAGGAGTGCGCACTGGAAACGTCACACTAGATCGAAATGAAATGGGTCGAGACCTGGATATGTTTTACAAACATGGTCCTTTTGCGGTTGTATATACTCGCTATGAGCCTTTCTTAGAAGTCAGAATAAATTTAGTCGTAGCTCACGAGTTTGGGCATCAACTCGAATTCATATTATCGAAAGCCACTCAGGACGAAATTTCTGACATGTATGAAAAGATGCTTCGTACCTGCGACAAGCAACATCCACTACCCGATGAGTATCCAGGCGCTTCCGAACTACTTCGCCAACACGAAGTAGGAAAAAGAATTTTTATATCTGGATATGCAAGATTCAGTTCTCATGAGTATTTCGCTGAGAGCGTAGCAGCATTTTCAATTGAAGATAGCAGACGGTATTTAAAAGAACACGACCCAAGACTATATGAAATTATTGAGTCTCTTTTTTATCAACCAGAAAAAGTCATCCGTCCCGTTCTCAAAGAACAACTTTTGTCTTTACAAGCCAGTCTGCGAATGGGTGGCGAATTGTCCAGCAAACCAGTTTAAAACAAAGACTAATTTTGCTTCATATTGATTCCCTGCTAAATTCAGGAACATTTGAGTCAAATAAACGTTTATAGAATATGAAATACCTACTTCTTGTAAACACACCTCTTGTTCTATAATTAGTAATTGCAGGCTTCAATTTTTACTTCGTTCAATAGGTCCCAAATGGCGAATTTACTCTCAAAACTCTTTAACTACACCACTTCTGATCTACCGCGTCCGCGTTGGAATGTACTCGACCTGATTACATTCATAAATCATGGACATATTCCTACGCTAATCACTTGCGATATTGACCTGACCTGGGCTGAAGACCTGCGTATACAACTCAAAGGTGTCGGTCAAAGAGTGACTGTAACCGCCCTATTACTCAAAGCAATCGCTATTGCCCAGCGTGATCATCCAGATACTCGCACCGGCTGGACTCCTGGAGGCAGATTGGCTACATTTCGAGATATTGTTGCCGGATTTACGGTAGAGCGCTTTATCGGCTCGCAACCTGCGGTTTTCTTTGGCGCCATTGACAATCCAGACACAAAACCAGTGAGCCAAATCGCCGAAGAGCTCAAGGGTTATGCTGAGGCTGACATGAAAGATATGGAACATCTTGATGTTCAAAATCGTTTCAACAATATGCCTTGGCTTTTCCGCAAGTTTATTCTTTGGGCCGGTCGTGAATATCCTTGGGTTCGCCTCAAATATATGGGCGCAACATTTGGTCTTTCCACCCTTGGTAAATTCGGAGTTAAGTGCCTAGTGCCACCTTGTGTCACCACATCAACCTTTGGTGTTGGCGAGGTGGAAGAAAGAGCAGTGGTCAAAAACGGACAGATTGTTATTTGCAAAATGGTAACTTTGGCTCTGAATTTCGATCACAGAGTAATAGACGGAGCACCAGCAGCTCGCTTTATGCAAGACGTTCGTCGTCTAATGGAAGGCGGTCTGGAAAGCTATCTGCAACCAGAAATAGCTCTCCTGGCTGAAAAGAAGCTAGATTCGGCATATTTGCCAAGCTAGTTAGTTTTAGAGTCTTTTAGGACCAAATCCACTGCATTCTGGCGGGAACGAACCATCCCTGCTTGGATAGAACTTCGTCCAAACTCATATTGTCCGATTTACACAAAGCAAGTGCCTTAGTAGCTTGGTCTGCAGACAAAAATCCCTGACGGAAAAGGGAATAGGTCCTAAGAGCAAGATACAAAAATGCTTCGCTGATTATGCCAGCTGTAAGTACTTTTTTGCCTACTCTAATAGAACTGGTCTCTTCTTCTGACACGAGCTGATTAATAGTTTCACGATCCAAAAATCCAGCTTCAACTAACAAATCCTGGGGAGAAATGTGTTTTTGCGGTGCTTGAGGTGGTGGTTTTAATTCAGCCATCGCTTGATAAACCATCACGCCTTTATCTCTTACTGCGCGCAAAGCTTCTGCAGCCTGGAAAGCTTTGATATTGCCGCTTGCCACCATGTCTTGCAAAATAATCGCGGCTTCTAATAGCTCAGATGTAACCAGACCCTGCTCGAGCAAAATTTGTCCAAATTGCTTCTCTTTTACAAGTTCGATTTCCAGACATTCAAGCATGTCACTTTCAGAAACGAATCCAGCCATAGCCACTAGTTCGCCAATTCGAACGGTATTGCCTTCTTTTTCAACATACAACCCGAGCTCGAATAGGGCTTGCTCGATGCTAACACGTCTATTTCCTACGGTTGAAATAGCTTCTTTAGCGTTTTCTTTGTCAATTTTGCCATCGCGGACCATGAGCAATGCGTTCAAAACCGCAGTCATCATCCAGCTTGAGACATCTCGATTCAAAACTAGAATGCGTCCAGTTTGCATTCCGCTATCTTGTGCCTGAGATACAGCTCTTCCAATCTGCTCCATTGTGATCATATTGGAAGCAAGAAGCAGCTCAGTGACCGGTGTTGTAATAGTTTGAACACGACCAGTCTTTTTGTGCACTTGCCCCAAAACGCCGATGGCATCTTTGAGTTTCATGTTATGCTGGCGAGCCAAACGCAATGCTCTCACGGCTAAATCCAGTGAGACTGTGCCATTCGCCACGAGTTCGTTTGCTTCTTGCACCAAACCAAGCAAAAATCCCGACATCATGTCAAGCATGACTAAGGACCGCTCCAGAGGCACGTTCAGATTCTTAGATGTTTTCTTGGCTTCTTCTAGTTGCTGCGGTGAAATTATCCCGGTGCTCAAAACTAGAGTGCCGAAGGTATCGGTGGATGATGCTTGCTTTTCTAGCATAGTTTCCTGTCTAAAATTCGGATTCCCCGGTGGCTCCCAACCCACCTAAAATTAGTGTACCAACTATGGCAAGCTATATAACATATTTAGTTTTTCCAGACTGATTGTCAGGAAAAACCAGCGGTCTGGCAGGGCGAAATCCTTCATCTTAACTGCTAAAATCTAGAATTCGGCAACAAGAGATAAAAGCATGGCCAGAACTTCGGCACAAAATATTGGCGACGATTATCCTCAATATGGTTATTACAGACATGCCACCATCTGGAAAGACAAAATCTATTTTGTCTGTGAAGACGATATATGGGAATGCAGTTTAAAAGGGGGTCTTGCCCGCCGATTTACTGCCGGCCAAGCCGAGTTTTCTTTTCCTCGTGTTTCACCAGACGGTAAACATCTTGCATTTGTAGGCAAAGAAGAAGGTCATCCAGAAATATATGTCACCACGATTGCAGGTGGCAACCCAACCAGACTAACGTATATGCACTCTGATGCAATTGCTCTGACCGGCTGGTCGCAAGATAGTAAAAAAGTACATTTCACTTCTGACGCGCGCACTCCCTTTTTCCGCTCTCAAGATGCGTTCAGTGTAGCTCGTGATGGAGGCAATCCCCAGTGTTTCAACTGGGGTCATGTCTGCACTTTTCAAATAGCTTCTGCTCCTAATCGAAAAAAGGTTGTGGTAGTGGGGCGGAACAATACAGATCCTGCACGCTGGAAGCGTTATAAGGGTGGCACAAAAGGCGAAATCTGGATCGATCCTACCGGTCAGGGCAAATTCAATAAATTAGTAGAAGTAGACGGCAACTCGGTCTGGCCAATGGTGATAGGCACGAGGGTGTATTTCCTTTCAGACCACGAAGGAGTGGGTAATATCTATTCATGCCGATTTGATGGCAAAGATCTGCGCAAAGAAACAAACCAGACCGAATATTATGTTCGCTTCCCTTCGACCGATGGTAGTAAAATCGTTTATACCGCGGGTGGTGACATTTATATTTTTGATCCAGCGCGTAAAACAGAAAACAAAGTCAATGTCATCGCACCGCTGAGTACGCATCAAACCAAGCGTAAAGTCGTGGAAGCAATCGAGTATTTAGAACATTTTTCTCCCCATCCAGATGGTCACTCGGTTGGCATAATTGCGCGTGGACAGCCAATTATAATGGGTAACTGGGAAGGTCCTGTTAATCAATATGGAGATGGAAGCAGGGTTAGATATCGCAATCTTGAATGGCTGCCTGAAGGTAACCAGTTTGTAGTGATAAATGATCGACACGGCTTTGAAAAATTAGAATTGCACGACTGCACAAAAGAAAAACCTCCGGTAGTTTTAACTGAACGAGGTATCGGTCGCACGCTTTCAGTTAAAGTATCTCCTTGCGGAAAAATGGTGGCAATGTCAAACCACCGCCACGAGCTGCTTTTGGTCAATATCAAAAAAGACGAAGAGAAAAACGAAGCAGAAAAAACATCCAGATCCACTCGAGCTAAAAGGACAAATACAAAAACACCTATCGCTAATCCAACATTTAAGGTGCTGGATAAAAGCCCCGCAGAGCGAATAGACGATTTTAACTGGTCCCCTGACGGTCAGTGGATTACTTATAGTTTTGCTACTCATCCAGGACTTTGTATCATTCGTGTCGTTCATGTACCAACCGGTGCGATCCACGACATCACAGACCCTGTGAGGTTCGATGCAAGACCATGCTTCGATCCCGATGGAAAGTATATATATTTCCTTGGAGCAAGAAATTTTTATCCAGTCGCGGATTCAATGTCGTTTGCTTATGGATTTCCGCGGGTAATGCGCCCCTTTTTAGTAACATTGCGAAAAGATATTCCTTCGCCTTTCCTTCCCAAACAAAAACCTCTAGCAAGAAAAGGCTCGAAAGCACAAACTCAAGAGCACCAAACGCAAGCAGAACCAAAACAGGCATCGAGAATTGCACAATTAAAAGACGCCATCGCAAGACTTCCTGAAAGCAAAGTTTCACCCAGAGCCAAAGGTGCTTCAACTAAAGCAGGAATGCAAAAGATCTATAAAGAAGCCCTCAAAGAAGCTTTTGAAATAGTATTGAAAGAACTCGAGCGAACCAGCTCGACCGCTCCAAAAGCTGTTAACGCTGCGTCAAAAACGCCTGCCAAAACAAAAAAAGAACAAAATGCGGTACCAAATACGCAACCACAAGATAATCAACCAAGTGCTAACTCCGCCTCTAATGTAGAAATTGATTTTGATGGAATTACCGATCGCATTCTGGCTTTTCCAGCAGCCGAAGGCAAATACGGACAAATAATTGGCGTCAAAAACAGAGCTTTATTTACTCTTTATCCAGTGCGCGGGATAAGACCGGATCACAGTTGGTACGATGACGATCAAAATTTGGCAGTGCTTATGGCTTACGATTTTGAAGACCGAAAGCAAGCAGACATGTATGGCGACGTTGGTTATATGTGCTTGGCTCTTGATGGTCAGACAATTTATTACAAAACAAGACGTGGTCGCATTCGCGCTTTTGATTCAGCCGAGAAAATGCCGGCTGAAGGACGAGGTCCAGCCTACCCACAAGGTTCGGGCAAAGATTCTGGATTTTTAGATTTATCTAGAGCACAGGTCATAGTCAATCCAAGAGCCGAATGGGCGCAAATGTACGATGAGGCATGGCGTCTTCAAAAAGAACAATTCTGGGTTGAAGACATGTCTCGTATCAACTGGGATCAGGCTGGAAAACGTTATCAAAAGCTACTCCCACGGGTACGCACCAGATCTGAAGTTTCAGACTTAATCTGGGAGTTGCACGGCGAATTAGGCACCTCGCACGCCTACGAAATGGGTGGCGATTATAGATGGGCACCATATTATCGACAAGGATTTCTTGGATGCGACTGCATCTGGAATGCTCAAAAAAATGCTTACGAAATACAACGAGTTCTAAAAGGTGATAGCTGGGAACAAGAAGCCGCCTCACCTCTTGGACAAACAGGAATTTCGCTTGAACCTGGTGATTGCATTTACGAGGTCAACGGAATTGCTGTTAACGAACACAGCCCGCTTGAAGAATTGCTATTCAATCATGGCGGAAAAGAGGTAACTATCGCTGTATTGCGCAAAGAAAAGAAACGCGAAAAGCTCGTAGTCAAGCCACTGCGAAATGAACGAGCCTTGCGCTACAGAGATTGGGTTCAAAAAAATAGTGCATATGTGCACGAAAAAACAAACGGTCAAATAGGATATGTACACATCCCCGATATGGGACCATACGGTTTTGCAGAGTTTCACAGACACTATATGGCTGAAGTAAACCGTCAGGGGCTCATCATCGACGTTAGATATAACCGAGGAGGTCACGTATCGGCCTTACTGCTTGAAAAATTGAATCGAAAGATCGTTGGCTATGACGTAAACAGATGGGGACCACCACAGCCCTATCCACCTGAATCGCTTGCAGGACCTATGGTTGCTATAACTAATGAATTTGCAGGATCAGATGGTGACATCTTCAGTCATTGCTTCAAGTTATACAAGCTAGGACCACTCGTAGGTAAGCGCACCTGGGGTGGTGTCATCGGAATTTATCCAAGACACAGACTGGTGGATAGAACTATCACTACGCAGCCAGAATTTTCCTTCTGGTTTCAAGATGTGGGTTGGAAAGTGGAAAACTACGGAGTCGATCCTGATATCGAAGTTGATATCACTCCGCAGGATTATCATCAAGGCAAAGATCCCCAGCTTGATACTGCAATCAATATGGTTATAAAACAGCTCAAACTCAATCCTCCTTCGCTTCCAGAATTCTCGGATAAGCCAGACCTATCAAATTCGAGCGGCAAAAAACAAGTTACCCAACGACAGGTAATCAAAAGACCTCAAGCTAAAAAAGGAAGGTCGCGTTAGAACGTTTTTTTACTTGTTAATAAAACTGCAAATAGACTCAATCATATAGTCAATATTTGATTCGCTAAGACCGGGATAAACGCCCAGCACAATTGAATCTTCCATCACTTTATCTGTATTAGATAAATCGCCTACTACTCTCATTTCTTTATTTTGATAAGCAGGTTGACGAGTCAAGTTGCCACCAAACACGTGCCTGGTCGCAATCCTCTTGCTTTCAAGGTAATTAGCAAGATCTATTCGCTTTATTTTTGCACCATCTCGAACTGTCAACACAAAAGCGAACCAGGAGGGGTCACTGTTTTTAGTAGCTTCTGGCAAAATAAAATAGTCTTGCAAATGAGATAAGCCTTCTTGCAACAATTTCCAGTTACGTTTGCGAGCTTCTATAAACGCTGGAAGCTTTTCTAATTGAGCCAATCCTACAGCTGCTTGCATATCTGTAAGTTTGAGGTTGTAACCAATATGCGAGTAAATATATTTATGGTCATAGCCTTGAGGCAAGCTACCCAACTGCCATTCGAATCGCTTACCGCACGTGTTAGATTTTCCTGGAGCACAATAACAGTCTCGGCCCCAGTCTCTAAAAGACTCGACTACAACTTTTAAAACTGGCGAATCGGCGCTTACACAGCCACCCTCGCCCATAGTAATATGATGAGCCGGATAATAACTAAAAGTACTCAGGTCGCCAAAAGTACCTGTCAGTTTTCCATCATAAGTGCTTCCAAGAGCATCGCAATTATCTTCAAGCAAAAACAACCCGTGAGTATCACAAAGTTTTTTTACTGCACTCAAATCAAATGGATTACCCAATGTGTGGGCTAAAAATATTGCTTTAGTGCAAGATGAAATAGAAGATTCCAGCTGGTCGATATTTGCATTATAGGTTGATAGGTCAACATCAACAAAAACTGGTACCAGATTGTTTTGATAAATAGGATTCACTGTAGTAGGAAATCCACATGCCACAGTAACGACTTCGTCGCCTGGCATAAGCTGGCGCTCTTTCAACTTTGGTGAAGTGAGTGCACTGACTGCAAGCAAATTGGCAGACGATCCCGAATTAGTCAGCAAAGCGTAGCGACGATTTAAGTATCCCGCAAATTTTCGCTCAAACTCTTGAGCGTATCTTCCGGTGGTAAGCCAGAAATCAAGTGATGAATCGACCAGATTTACTAATTCCTGCTCGTCAAATACGCGTCCAGCATATTCAAGCGGCGTAGTACCCGGCTTGAACTCTTTTCCTGGCCATTCTTCCTTATAGAACTCTTTGACCAGAGCTAAAATATCTTGTCTAAGTTTTTCGGAACTCATCACTATAATTATAACGATGATTAAACCAAGAGCGAGATTAGGATGAAGGTAGCAATTTTAGCGGGTGGTCTGGGCACCAGATTGCAAGAGGAAACTCAGATCAAACCAAAGCCAATGGTCGAAATCGGTGGACGACCAATCCTCTGGCATATCATGAAGATATACAGCCATTTTGGATTCAAAGAGTTCGTTATAGCTCTTGGTTACAGAGGCGGGATAATCAAGGATTATTTTCTCAATTACAGAACCAGAGACAGCAATCTTGTTATCGACCTCAAATCTGGAGATACACAAGTTTCAAGCCCTCACGACGTTGAAGATTGGAAAGTGCATCTAATTGACACCGGTATTGATACCATGACCGGAGGGCGAATCAAGCGCATTGCAGAATATTTGGGTGACGAATCTTTCATGGTTACATATGGAGACGGCATTGCCGATATCAATTTGAAAGCTGTGCTTGATCTACATCAAAAAGAAAAAAGAATTGCAACAGTTTCTGCTGTTAGACCTCCTGCTCGATTTGGACAAATTAGATTGGACAAAACAAAAGTGGTCGGTTTTGCTGAAAAACCACAAGCCGACAGCGGTTGGATTAATGGAGGTTTTTTTGTTTTAGATTCTAAAATAAAAAACTATATTAGCGACGACGAGACTGTATTTGAGCGAGAACCTCTTGAATCGCTAGCCCAAGAAGGAATGCTATCGTCATATCAGCACGATGGTTTCTGGCAATGCATGGATACTGTGCGCGACGTCGAACTTTTGCAAAGCCTCTGGGCATCGGGTAATGCACCATGGAGAATATGGAAATGACCACACCAACAAATACAATCCATGACGTGATTATCACACCGCTAAAACAGATTTGTGACGAGCGTGGAAAAGTAATGCACATGCTCAAAGCTAACGATCCACACTTTAAAAAGTTTGGCGAAATCTACTTTTCCTGCGTCAATCCAGGCGCTATTAAAGCCTGGCATATCCATGAAAAAATGACACTCAACTATGCCTGTGTGAGCGGCATGATCAAGTTAGTCTTGTATGATGCTCGCAAAGACTCAAGCACTAATGGTGTTGTACAAGAAATCTTCATTGGCGAATCAAACTATCAATTAGTCACTATTCCACCAAATATTTGGAACGGCTTCAAAGGAATTAGTATCGGATCTTCTATCGTCGCCAACTGCTCGACTATTGCTCACGATCCATATGAAATTCGACGACTTGATCCAATTAATAACGACATTCCATACGATTGGTCTATAAAACATGGCTAAATGCTTAATTGTTGGAGCATCTGGACAGATAGGTGGAGCTTTGCTTGAAGAAGCGCTCAAAGCGAAACACGATGTCCTGGGGACGAGCTTTAAACAGAATTTGAGCGAAGCTAATTTCGTTACTACTGACATTTTGAGCGACCAATCTGTTAGGCATACTTTCGACCAGTTCAAACCAGATGTGGTATTCGCCTGTGCAGCTTTGGCTAATGTTGATTACTGTCAGCTTCACCCAGACGAAAGTCGTGCCACCAATCTCGATGGAATAAAACGAATTGCCAATTTTTGCAATCAATACAATTCGAGATTAGTTTTTCTTTCTACCGACTATGTTTTCAATGGCAAAGAAGGTCCTTACAAAGAAGATGCCATTGCAGATCCAGTCAATTATTACGGTGAACACAAATTGCTTGCCGAACAATATGTAAGAGCGAATTCAAAAAATTTTTTGATTGTGCGCACCACAATTACCTTTGGAAATGAGCGAGTTGGTAAAAATTTCTATCTGGTCTTAAAATCCAAATTAAGTCAAGGTGAGCAAATGAAGGTTCCAACAGATCAATTCGGATCGCCTTCGTATAACAAATCGATTGCAAAAGCGCTTGTTGAACTAGCAGAACATGACCTTCAAGGAATTTTGAACATTTCATCAGAGTCATTCATTAGTCGCTATGAATTCGCTCTTTTGATTGCTCGCATTTTCGAACTAAATGAAGAGCTAATAATCCCTGTGACCACGCCCGAATTGAATCAAGCTGCTGTACGCCCAATGAAGGCAGGATTGATCATAGACAAAGCCAAATCTATTCTCAAAACAAAACTCTTGAGCGCTGAAGAAGCCTTACTCGATTTAAAAAATTAAAACGCCTAAAATCATTTACTTTTTTGTGATTGCACCCAGAGCCAAACAAACCAGTTCGGCTGAGAATCTATTTGCACTGCACCATATATGCAACCATCATCAGGCGCTATGTTACTTGTTGAATCATAGGTTTGAAAGTCAGAATTTTTCCAGTAACTAACTCCCTTGCGTTTGAAAAAATCAGCATCGTCTGCTTCTTTTCCTGGCTCGAGACTTTCGTTAAACATCCTGAAACCGACACCAATTTCTTTATCTTCCCCAAGAAATTGAATCTCATCGACTTTGCATGCTTTCATCAATGTTCGATACTTATCGTATCGCTCTTTCTCTATCGTAAATAAATGTTCTTTACCAGAATCATCACCCAGCTTCAGTTTTTTCACATAAGGATAAATCGCCATCCTGTTCTCTTTATCGTAGGCTACAAGACTGTTTAAACTGGACAATTTGTCCTCTAAAAACATTGCATTCATAATCTCAAAATCTTTTTCATGCAGCTTGAAAAAGTCGCTCAATTCTTGATCGCCTGGGCAAGTTTGATATTTTAAGGAAGGATCATCCATTTCAACTGCATC
The DNA here is from genome assembly GCA_964572515.1 of uncultured Candidatus Obscuribacterales bacterium. Lineage (GTDB taxonomy): Bacteria > Cyanobacteriota > Vampirovibrionia > Obscuribacterales > Obscuribacteraceae > Aved-18. The sequence continues at coordinate 74,330 of CAZNEW010000007.1, forward strand.
TTGGCTGAATTTTTTAGAAGCAGTTATCCACTCTTCAAGTGAGACGTCTTTACTAACACAAGACGCAACGTACACAGTTAGCCCAATAACACCAAGCAGTCCAAAAATAGCCAGCCCAATCACAGTATAGATAATGTATCTGTTAACTTTGTCAGTCATCTTCTCTTAAATCAAAAATGTTTTTTGTCTTCTGGCTTGAAACTGTATCTCCAAATATACCAATGTGGGGCTATTTTCACTAACGCATTTACCAAGCCGTCTTTATCAGGAAGGGCAAGATCAGTATTCTCCACCACCGGAAATTCATCGGTGTCGAATCGTGCCACATATTTTTGAGTAAATGGCTGATTTAAACCACGAATACCGCTAGCATAAACAAGAAATGCAACCCCAGACACGCCTCCACGTTTCTCAAACATGCGTGACACAGTCCTAACTTTACAATCACTGAGCAACTGGTGATATTCAAGAAATCTGGCATGATTTATCTTGCCTTTTAATTTGCCACCAAGCGTTCCTGGCATAAATTGGGGCGGAACATGCCCGTCTTCATAAACAAGCTGACTTTCATCCAGTCGATCAATACCATCTGCTTTTGCCATTTTGCAAAGCGTTTCATAAGCTTCTTTGTTTTTTATGAATCTTTCTTTTAAAACTTTGTCGCTTGGAATTTCAAAATAAAATCGGTTCCCGACTTTGTCTGAGACTTTGTCTATCAATTCCGGAACATATTTAACAGGTGTATTTTCTACCAGATAAATTGTAAAAACGGCAAACGCCCCAAACAAAACAAGCAAAACAATAATAATTACTTTGGGCGAATTTCTAGAGCTGTTTGTATTTGTCACTAGATGCTACTTTTGATTATCCAACACAGGCAAATTTTCTTTCAGCCCGAACAATCTGTCTTTTTTAGACTCGATATGACATTTCATGCAGGATTCTACTCTTCCTGCCGAGGTCACTGTTTTGCCATCGGGAGTTACAGTGCCATAAACCCAGCCATTGTCAGTGTTTTTCAAAGCAGACTCCAACTTAGTCATAATGAATAGTGCAAATTGCTTGTCTGGCTTAGGCGGGTTTGAATTATCCGGAATCCAAGACTCTTTAACAATGGTTTGTCCAACTTGCGGAGTCTTTTTTGCTACATACTCGTTTCTGTTCAAAGCATATAAGAAATACAATTTGCGTCCATGAGTATCTGTATCTTTACTCTGGCTCACTTTAGCCACAGGCGCTGGTGGCGGTGCGCAAAGCCAGGGAGCCCATTTAGCCATATCATCCACTTTGCCATAAGACTTATATTTAGCGGCGATGTCTAAAAGCGCCTTATGAAATTGCGGATCGTTAGCTACTTTTTCTTTGTTTTTTAAGGCATCGCCTAATGCGTGGGGCGCAAGGCAAAAGACTATTAACAGAACCACTAGCAGTTTCATCGAGGCAATCTTCATAATTTGACATTATAATGAAAAATAGAAGCAATTATTGGAGATTGATATGAACGAATTCAATATCATGCCCAGACGCAAAATTCATAAAATCGAAGATTCTTGCTGTGGCGACAAACTATTATTCAGCATGGCTGAAAAATACGTTCAACTGTTGACCGGCGCAAAACCTAAAATCAGCAAACGCAGGCTAACTAAGCCGTTAGCAGATCACAAGCCCAATCAAGACAAAGGTTGTTTTTAACTAGAAAGATTTATTCAGGGTCAGGGCTGTTTCTTTTGCTTTTGCAGTTTCTTTTTGTCCAACTCTGCAACTAGCTTCTCGGTTCTATCTTCCGATTCTTTTTCGTTGGCTAGTTTTTTCTCTCTCTGCTTTTGCACAGCCATTTGCTGCATACGATAACGCTCGTAATTTTCTTTGTTTCGACGGCGCTCTAATTCTTCTTTTTTGCGACGTTCCTCGCGTTCTTTTTCCTGGCGCGCACGGCTTTCGGCTTCCATTTTGCGGCGTCTTTTTTCTAACTCAGACATGCATGTCCCCCAAATTAAAACCAGGCTCTAATGGCTACTATATCAAATTATCTCGTCGGGACTAAATTTTCTAGCCACTCCAGTTTTCACAGCCGCCTCAGCTACAGCTTTAGCCACATTTTCAGCTACTGCTGGATTGAAGACCCCTGGAATAATGTAATCTTCATTCAACTCGCGCTCAGAGATTACATTTGCAATCGCGTGAGCTGCAGCAATCTTCATCTCTTCATTGATGTCTTTTGCTCGAACGTCCAAAGCACCTCTGAAAATACCTGGAAATGCAAGTACATTGTTAATTTGATTTGGATAGTCAGAACGTCCAGTAGCCATTATTCGCACATGCCCAGCGACTTCTTCAGGCATTACTTCAGGAGTTGGATTTGCCATGGCAAAAACAATCGCATCTTTACCCATGGAGCGAATGGCATCTGCACTTACTGAGCCCGGACCAGACAAGCCCAAATACAAATCTGCACCACGCAAAGCTTCAGTTACGGAACCTTTGAAATTATCTGGATTGGTGTGATCAGCAAACCACTCTTTCATAAAGTTGAGATTATCGCGTCCATGATAAATCGCACCCTGACGATCAAATCCAATTACATTTTTAGCGCCAGCGCTCATAAGAATTTTCGAGCATGCTACGCCTGCAGCGCCGACTCCACTCACAATTATCTTTAGGTCTTCAATTTTTTTGTTGACCAGTTTGATTGCGTTTATAAGTGCTGCAAGAACAACCACTGCAGTTCCATGTTGATCGTCATGAAAGACTGGAATATCAAGTTCGTGTTTAAGCCTGGTTTCTATTTCAAAACAACGTGGAGCCGAAATATCTTCTAAATTAATGCCACCAAATACAGGGGCAAGATACTTGACCGCATTGATAATCTCTTCAGTATCTTGTGTATTCAAACATATTGGAAAAGCGTCTACTTTTCCAAACTCTTTGAACAACATGCATTTGCCTTCCATCACAGGCATCGCAGCTTCTGGTCCAATATTTCCAAGTCCTAGAACAGCTGAGCCGTCGGTTAGCACCGCCACTGTATTTCCTTTGATAGTGAGGTTATACGCCTTTTCGACATTGTGGTGAATTGCCATGCAAACACGAGCGACACCGGGCGTGTAAGCCATGGATAGGTCGTCTCTAGTAGCTAATTTCACCTTGTTTGTCACTCTGATTTTTCCGCCAAGGTGCATCAGGAATGTTCGATCCGAGACGTTTACCACCTGACAGCCACTTAGTTTTTTAAGTTCTGCTACTAGAGTTTCGCCGTGCTCTTCGTTGCGTACCATCACAGTGAGATCCCGGACAATGGAATCACCTTCAAAACCGCTAATATCGATTGCGCCAATATCCGCGCCCAAGTCGCCAATCTTGGATGTCACAAGCCCCAGACTTCCCGGGTTATTGAGCATTTTTAGCCTCAGAGTCAAACTGTAGCTGGCGCTGGTCTTGGTTTTGATTTTTTCTTGTGCGTTCAAATTAGTCGAACTCATAGTGATTCCCCGGATAGTATCGATGCATAGATCTTGACACGCATTGGCTCGCGCTTCTTTAAAAAAATGTGTTAAGCTCAACCGCTATGTCAGACCCTGCAATACAGCCGGTTGACAAGGAGGATTTGCTGATGACACGTGAAAACGAGAATTTGATCGGTAACTATGAAGTTACTAAAAATGGTCTTGTGACCAGACGCGAAATTTTAATGATGGGTGCCATGGCTGCATCTGTAGGACATTTGATTGGCACTCAAGCAAACGCTGGAACTATTGAAGCTGCTGCTACTGCGGCTGGCACTGGCAAGGGAACCGCTGATGCACCTTACGTCGCAAAGGATTTCAACGCACTTGCTGGAAGTCTGGATGGACTTTCTGCCTCGCAAATCAAACAACATTTAAAACTCTATACAGGTTATGTAGACAAAGCCAATGCAATTTCCAAATCACTCAAAGAGGTTGATTTAACCACGGCTAATGCTACTTATTCTGCCGTTCGCGAATTACTTATAGAACAAAGTTTTGCTGTAAACGGAGTGGTTTATCACGAGTTTTATTTCGGTAATCTAGGCAAAAAAGGCGACGGTCCAAGCGGAAGTTTAAAGACTGCAATCGAAGATAGATGGGGCTCACAAGCCAAGTTTGCTGATTTCCTCAAAGCTGCTGGCAAAAGCGCGCGCGGCTGGGTGATTATCGGCTGGAACACAAGAAGCGGAACGTTAGATGCTTTCGCCCTTGATACTCATAATATTTTCTCGCCAGCTAATATAGTTCCAGTGCTGGTACTCGATGTTTATGAGCACGCTTATATGATCGATTATGGTGTTGATAGACCTAAATATCTCGAAGCATTCCTTGGAAATTTGAATTGGGATGTAGTGTCCAAACGCTTTGCAGCAGCAAGCAAACATCCATCAGGATGGGATGCAACGATTTAAAAACTAAGCGCACCGGATTGAATAAAAAAGAAAGTGTCCCGAGGGCGGCTCAGGACACTTTCTTTTTGTTCTTGGCTCTGGCAGTCTATTTTTCGATGGTGAGCGAAAGTTCGACTTTGTTTACGCCAACGCCTTGTTCTTCAAGGCTTGCAAGTTTTACAGGCGAGCCACCATCAGCAGTGGCTTTAGGCACCACTTTTACTTTTCTTGCAAAGAATACTTTCGATTCATTAACAAGGTCGCGATATTTTTCAAGCGACATTTCAGCGGATCTGAAAGGCGAACTTTGAACTGGGTTCATAGCCACAGTGATAGGAGCACTGTGTGATTTGACCGGGTAAGCATATACAAAGATTTTCTCGTTTGATGGCTTATCGCTAGTGTTGCTTGCTTGATATTCGAAATTACTTCCGGCTCCACCTACTTCAACAGTTTCGCCAGCGCGCAACAAAGGATCTGACTGATTTTCATTAGGGAAAATTTGAGTGAGAGTGCCACCATCGTAATTGAATATCATCAAATTGCAATCCTGGCTGGCTGCAACAGTTACAGTAAGTTTTTCGCCATCTTTGTACTTAGGCGAGTTGCCTTTTTTGTTCAACCACGCAGCTATGACCTGCTCTCCATTTACAAATGAAGCTTTCTGTACAGGACTTTCAATTTTTTCAGAGACAGCTGCTACCTTGGCTGATTTTTCAGCAGGCGTAATTTTTTTGACAGCCACTTTTTTGACTGTTTTTTCTGTTTTTTCAGATACAACTTTGGGCGGAGCCTTTTTGACTTCTTTCTTTTTTGTATCCTGACTTACATTCGTTTTGGTCTCGACTTTTTTAGTTTCTACAACCGGTTTGGGCGATTTTTTAGCGGGTCCAAGTGGATCGACAAACAAACCTCTATCTTTGGAATTTTCGATTTCTTCCTTTGTAGGTTCACTCTTCTCATCAGCAAACGCTACGCTCGAGAATCCCAGACTCAAAAGCATGGTGGCAGCAACAAGACTTGAAGCAAACTTACTCTTTCTATTCATGGCGATCTATCTTCCTTTGATTAATGTGCTTGACTCAATTCTTCACCTGAGGTGATAGTAGCTCTAGGAGCATCTATCACTTCATAAAAAACCTCGTCTGGATTTTGGGTCCTTAAGTTGTCGATTCGTTGAAGCAATGTGTCACCGTCGATTGGCAATTGGCAGGCGTTAGTCTTAACCGCTTCCTCCATTGCCTTATCCTCTACTGGAGGGACGGAAGAAATTAGGGCGAGCAAATGCAATTTTCCATTTGGACTTGGGTCGGCTTTCAATTTATAGATTCCATAACCGTCCACAATCCTTGTTGCGCCGCCTTCTATGCGGGCTGACTTGTCGGTTTTAATGGGAGGAAATAGAACCAGAGCCTTATTGTTTTCAATATAGAAAAGATAAACATAACAATCCGATTGGGTCCTAAGAGCAATTTCGACCTCCTCAGCTAACTTATAACCAGTTAGAGGCTTAGTAAACATGACCGATATAGGTTTAATTCTAGTTCCCTCTTTTCCGTCTGCCCCAAGCTTTGGAAGCACGAGAAAGGCAGAGAGAATGGCAAAACTAATTATTCCAACCAGCAAAAAAGCTATTAATCCCTGAGTTGCTGTTGCAATCGTACGGTTTGTCGCCACCGGCGAGCTTCCCTTTATTCCCAGGTCTTTCAGCGCATCGACTGAAATTGCAAGTCTAATGGCTGTTGTAGGAAGATTGAGACCTGGCAACGTTGCTGTATCGCCACAATGCACTGCTACTAAATAATTTCCACTCATGAGCGGACAACCTGAATCACCAGGTGCAAGTGCCAGATCATGCAATAAATGGTAAGGATCTTCCTTTTTCAAAGGTCCCAAAAAACGCCCCACTTGAGCAACCGGCGAAACTGTAGTGGTAAATTGACCCAAATGCGAAGGATATCGAATGGCGCACAAAGCTTCTTGAGCTGGCAACCTCATATCAAAAGCAACAGGAATTGGTTTAGCTTGCGATTCGGGCAATCCAAGTTCAACTTCTAAAACAACAAGATCGAACTTAACCAGTTTTTCTTTGCCAGCATCAACTTGAAATTTCGGATGCAAATGAATTTTGCCACCCAGCCCTAAATTATAGGTATTTCCCGAGGCAAGAAACTTGACAATCAAAAGTTCGGGGCTGTTCAAATATTTGCTTATGACATGTGCGCAGGTAACGAGCTTGTTGGGGGCGGCAAGCCACGCCTGACCAATTACTTGCTCTTCGCCATTGTCAAGCACAATAATTTGAGCCAGAGAATTTCCCACCGCTTCAGTGTCGACTTCCAGTCCAAATTGCCTGTCGGATGACTTCATAACTTCCTAATTTCTCAACAAATACCATATTACTCTATGAGGAGGCTAATATAAGACTGTAGAATTTAGACATGTTGCAGCCTCAGGCATTTTAATCACGGCGTTTTCAAGAATTAAATGGAACAAGAAAGTACTGCGGTACCAAGCAAAAAACCCATAAACAAGCTCTACATAAAGATCTTGGTGTTAGTAATGGCTTTTGGCGCACCTTATCTCTTTACCTACCAGCGCGCAGAAAAGCCCTGGCGTCCAGGTAATTTGGCAGCCAATGCCCCTGTACCCACAAAGTATGCACAAGATGCTCGCAATGAGGCATTGCGCTCTGGTGCGGTCGGGCTTGGGATCGCTATTTTGATAATGCTCATGTATCAGCTAGACAACACCCTTTCTGCGCAGGGGTCCAAAAAGAAAAAAGAAATCAAAGACGTCAAAATCAAAGTTATTATGGCTTTCTTTGCTTTCCTCTTATGGATATCCTGGACTTGTGTCAGTCATATAATGCTAACTGCACACGACGAAATAAACGATGTACCCGCTCAACTTCCAGGACTTGACTCAATCTAATGCCACTTTCCAACAAAACTGAAGTGGAAGAAATTCTGGCAATCGTGCCTGAATGGCGAGACGTTTATGATGCTTTGCCTAACGACGAGCGCAGCGGTAAAAAACAAGTTTTTGATTTTCTCAAAGCAATCGGTGCACAAAATATTTATTCCAGAAGCTTGACTCTGCAAGAAAGTCATCGCGACAGCTTTATCGTTCTTTTGCGAAACAATTATTTTCAGCCACAGATTGCAAAAATGCTCGAATTCAATCAAAGCTTGCGCAGATTCTGGCAAATGCGCCATCTTGCAAAAGATGATCAAAAGGGCAATTGTGTGTCTCTGTCGTTAGACGCAGCAGAAAAACTTTGTTTAGCACTAAGAAAACAGTTGATTGAAAAATCACAAGACGGGTTCAAAGTGCTCTTACCAGGCTATATTCAGCGCTCAGTGCATAATCTGGTGGTGGATTATATTAAAGCTGAATGGCAGTGGGAGCAAAATACTCTTCAAGATATGTACCTTGAAGAAGGCGATAAAGACCCGCGCGAAAACATAGCTGCCGATATTAACGCAATTCCAGAAAATATTGCTTTATCAAATGAACAGGTCAGCGAATTAAATCAAGTCAGACAGGTCTTGAGCAAATTGCTCTCAGACAGCCAATCTTCCAATAAAGAAGCCCTGGAAGTAATCGATTGCATGTTTGGAATGGGACTAACTAAGCACTCCAAAACTGGTCAGGAAATGACCATGAAAGAATGCTGCGAAGTACTCAAATTATCTGGTGATAGCCCAGCGCGCAAAATCGCTCGCTGTCAGGTTTTGCTTGACAAAGGGTTAAACTTGATACGCGATGTTTTACGAACTCAGACTCCAACCATCGCACAGTCATGGCAAGCACAAATCAATGTTAATACCGCATCAAGGCGAGAACTGAACCATCATCTAGGCTTGACCGAAGGTGAAGTAGACAGGCTTATTGCTGCAAGACAATTCTGTTCCCTTCAAGATTTGGTCGATTGCAAAATCATAAAAGCAGAACGTCTGCAAACTATTTTAGATAATGGTGGCATTGCCGCTTTTTGCCCTGTGGATATAAATAGCGCGACACGTCGCGACATTATGGATATTCTTGGGGCTGGAAAAGAGCTGGCACAAAAAATCGTGGAACAAAGACCCTTTGAAAATGTTACTCAAATTGCCGAAAAGCTTTATTTGACGCCTGGCGAGCTGGATATGTTGATTAAGCGAGGCGCCGTACTTAAACCGATATCGGTTCACATAATAAGGATAGACCTTAACAAAGCGACCGCCGAGAAACTCAAAAATCTCGAGTTAAAAACAAAAGAATTAGAAGCCCTCCTGGCAAATCGTCCTTTTGGCGACTGGCAGGATGTCGCAAACGCACTGTCTTTGGACCAAAATCAATTAATTGATTTAAGAAAAAAGGCAATTTTATGAAAACCGCTCTAATTTTTTCACTGGCAACGTTATTAAAAGTAACGACGCTCAAATTGCAGCTTATAAAGCGGGTAACGAGGTAGAAAATGGCAACCGGTAAAAAAATCGCGCTGACCAGAGAAATGGAGATACTCTCCTCGAGTAACGCTTTGGTGCAAGGAGTGAATCAAAAGCTCGACCTGGCATTACTCAGTGCTGAAGCTATCATTTGCGAACTCGACCCCAAATTGAACATTGTCTGTGAACAGTGGGAGTCACTTAGCAATATTCATAGCCTGGCAAGCACACTTGGCGTCAATGACCTGGTTATTAACAGACATCATATAGATGTACGTGTTTTGGATCAGGAAAATTTTGTTTCACTAAACAAAATACTCTTAGGAAGTGCCCTTTTGAATTCAGGCAGTCTTGTAGTCAAATTAGATCAAGACCACGCCGAAATAGTAGCTTATATTCCAGCAAGTACCTGGAATCAGCAGAAAGAGCAAGATGGTGTAATTTCAATGAAAGTCGAAATCGACAAAGACTTCGACCTCACTTCAACTCTCAAATCAATTATAAAACGCCAACAATCCGATTTGTCTGGCGAGCAAAAACTCGAACAAGAAGACCTCAAAAACTTCTTGCAAAGCCCTGCTTCATCTTCTTCTAGCTTACGTCCTATGATCGCAGCACTTTGCTCTAATAGCGACTTGCGAGAAAAGGCTTTTGAGCTCTCCACCGACTTGCCATTAAATATGGTGACACTTATTTTGCAAAAAGCATCTGCCTGGAACGCAACCTGCGATGCTCTCACATCAAAACTGGCAAATAAATTCAAAAGCATCAATCCGGCTGAAATCAAGCAACTAGTAGAGATGACTGGCGAAAAATTTGGCGGTCAACCAGAAGCACCTGGATTTATGAATGCTTTATTGAATGAACTTGTTCAGGTTGAATTGAACAAAAAGTTCAGTAATGCCGCAAAAAAAATAGCGGACAAAGTAAAAACGCTCTCGAACAAACTGGCTCAAGGAGCGTCTCTTGGAGATTCGGTTAAGCAGCTGGTAAATAATTCAGTGGCAGTGGATCTAGCATTGTCCATCAAAGAAACCCGAGCTCAAATGGAACACTTTGTCTGTGCTACCGCCGAAGAAATTGGCATGGCTTTTCAAAAGCTGGCTCTGCAACCTGTTTATGCTACCCACAGCAAAGAAAACGAAGCTGGAGTAGACTCGATTAACGAAGCGTTAGAACTTATTGAAGCTTATGAAATTTATGAGCGTGCTGAAGCCATTAAAAAGAGTGGCGAATTTTAAAACTCGAAAAATTTCTTTAGTTTTTCTGTAGGGCTGAAATTCGGTCGGTAGAACTCTGCTGTCCAGCCTTTCTTGCCTGACGCAAGCGGGTCGGTCACAAGTGAAGTACCTGCCATTTTGACGATAATATCTTTGATGTCTTTGCATTCCTGAATGCAAGAAAGACCTGCAAGTGGCTTAAAAGGCTCAGGCGAGTAGGCTCTGCCGGTTTCAAGATTGCACCCGGGCACTAGCTCACCAACAAAACGAGCATATTCGTCTGCAATATCGTGCCAGGTCCAGGTTCTAGCTACGGTCGCTAAATTTTGATTGGGGTCTACTCCATAAGCTGCATCCAGGCGGTTTAGCAGTCCCCATTTTTCTTTTAAATCCCAGACTATGACTTCTTTGCCACGAAAATAATTGATCATTTCCTGGCGCTGCTCGCTGTATGTCTCAGGTTTAAGGACCGAATCAAAAACAGTTTTGCCTTTAGAATCAATCACAGCGCAAGAGCAGACGTCATTTGTGTGTTTGATAGACAAAATGCACCACAGCGGTCCGTTTTCATTGCTCTGAGCATCTTCCATCTTGTAACGAGCCCATAAAATGGACCTGTTTCTATCATCTGGAAAAGGATGAGAGCCGGGATTGAAGTCTATTCCGCTGTTTGCCATTTAAGGTCAGTCCTCTTCGGGTAACTTTCAAATTTTACCTCTTTAGAAGGTCGAACCAATTTAAAGAGAATTCAGTTTACTTTGAGTACAAACGAATCAGTGTATTGCGGTCACGAGCTGAAAGCTCCAGAGAAGGAGCTTTCCAGTACATAATATCGAGCCCGTTTGGCGAATGCCCGAGTCCTAAAGCGTGTCCAAATTCGTGCATGGCCAAATTCTTCATTTGTTGCATACCGTAATAGCTCAAATCTTCACCATCCCAACTGGGGCAATAAATCAAAAGGGTACTCTTATTGAGTTCTTTCATTTCGCCCTTTTCGCGATAGACAAATTCAGATTTCGCTCTGCCACCTGAGCCAGCAGGTATATCTTCGTAATCTGCAGCCCTTTTGATGTGAATATCGCAATCTTGCGGACTATCCACATATTTCCAGGTTAATGGAAGACCTTTAGTGTCCATCCAATCTTTCACAATGGTATCGATGGTTTTTGCCAGATTTGGCCCAAACCCGGTCTTATGACTGGTATCTATATATATTTTCAGCGGAGCTCGCGATTTGTTCCAACGATACACATATATCGGAAAAGATCTCGAGTAATTGTCTCTATCTGGAGGATCGATCTTTTTGTATTTCAGCTCCAGTCCAAGATCCCAGAGTATATTGACCAAATACTCTTTTTCTTCAAAATCCATGTCAGCCTGATTTTTTTTGAAATATGTCTGGAAATTAGTTTTCGCTATTTGAAAATCTTTGATAGCACTTTTGAAATCGCCCAAACAATCGTAAGTCAATCCTCTGTCAAAATGCCAGGTAGCAAGCCACTTAAGCGATTTATTGGGATAATTTTCAATCAACCTGGTGTAACACTTATTAGCTTCTTCCTGGCGTCTGCTAATACGAGCAATCCAGGCAATCTGCCACAGACTATCCATGATGGGATCTGCTTTTGCGGGCAGTTCTGCCTCTTTCCACGTGAGCAGAACCTTAGCAAGCTTTAGTGCTTGATCAAAGTCTTTTTGTGAAATCAAACCGTCTACGACTGCCTGCAATCTCATATCTAATATTGGACGTTTGTCCAACGCAATGGATTGGCGAGCTTTCGTGCAAATTGAAATCAACTCAGATAAATGACCCGGCTTATAATTCGACACCGTATCTGGTGCAAAATCTTTCAAGGTTGTATACAGTAATCTTTCAAAAGCCTGCAAACCCATTTTACTTTCATCACTAGCCAAATAGATTCGCCCAAGTGTATCCAACGCATCAAGATTTTCAAACTGTTTCGCCCGCAACGCTACACACTCTTCCATAAGCTTCATTGCGGGATCATAAGCTTCAGCCCAATAATACGACTCAGATAAATCATACAGAATTCCTGCTATTCTGGATTCTTCATTGGGAAAATATTTGCGATAAAAGGTCAAACAAAGCCAGAGAATTTCTTGTGCTTTGCGCTCATGTCCAGAGGCTTTCAATTTATAGCCAACATCATAAAGTCGCTCGATATATTTTCGTTTGTCTTCGTCTGAAAGGCTCCTAAATTCCGATTCTTTATCTTGCAAAATAAGATGTGCAGTGTCTGCACCATAATTCTCAAGACCAGCCAAAGCCCTTCTAGAGAATGATTTATAAACCAGACTGTCTTTCATGCCACGCGTTTTGCCACTGGCAGCCTCATAGACTAATTTATAATTTTCAACCGCCTGCTGGAATTGCCTTTCTTTTCTAAAACAGGCTGCCATAGCCAATCTGGCTAAATTCTGAAAATAAATATCTTGCGATGATGGATTGATTACATACTCGTATAATTTAATAGCGTAGTCATAATGACCTTGAAGTTCAGCCTGCAAAGCGTTCTTGAACAGCGAAGCTTCATCTCTTTTTGCTCCAGAACGGTCCAGTTTCACGTAATGCTTGCGACAGTACATCGCAGCAATACTTCTAATATTGTCGAGACTATCGCATTTATCGTTTGCTTTTGAAACCCGAAAAGCCAGACATAAATAATAACAGTCACGAAAACGTCGCCTTACAAGATGCTGATGAGCTCTGTACGCACACGCGTTTTCAATGTCAGTATTGATTGTTGCGTCTAGTTTTTCATAACGTTTTTGAAACTCTTCTTTTGATTCGAGTTGATCAGTCTTAAATTCGTTTGGGTGAATTTTCTTTCTATCTTCCTTCTCCATTGCTTTGTCTATAGCAAGCTCTTCAGACAAAGCCGACCTAAGGAGTTTTCGTCCTTCGTTGTAATTACCTCGCTTGCTGTACAGAACCGATTGTCTATATTTCAAACCAATCGACAGTGGATTATTTTTCGACTTTTCAATACTATTGGCAAAAAGGAGCGCATCAGTCAATTTACCCGAATCAACCAGTCTGTCTAACCAAACCAGGTCGAACAGAAATTCTGTTTTGTCAAAAACAATAGACTGCTCTTTGCTTTTATGAATTCTTTTTGCCAGTACACAATTTGGCAGAATTGTAGCTTGAATGCTCAAACAACCTGCAAGAATGAGCGATTGCACATGACGCAAAGAAATCATGGAACCAGGTCGTCGCGACCAATTTCATGCAAGTGGTCCAAAAAATTCACAGTCAGATCCACACCGCATCTGGTGGTAGTATGTTGAAAAGGCGAACTACGTCTTAGTACTCGCATAGAGTTTGTTGTGTGCGTAGGCGCTCCATCACGGTCGAAATAGCGATTATAAATAGTAGCCGTACAAATATCAGGGCGAGTAGGCTTGTATTCGTTCACTCGCTCTTCGGTGTAGGCATCTACAATCTTAGGATTGCCTTCTTCGCTTGGATCGACCAGAACATGAAAAAATCGTTGTCTTATATCGAAACCAAGGTCGTATACACGCTCAGATTTTATTTTGATGCAATCTACATACTCGATTAGATTGCCCTTTTGACAACTGGTCTGCTCAGGCGAAATCAACGCATGCCAGATGCCGCCTTCTCTGTCTTGCATATCTCCCAAATGATCAGCGGCGAAAGTGTCACGGCTCATTGGCAGCGTGTAAAGCATATCTTCGCGGTGGTCGTAAGTTTTTAAGATTCTATATTCCTTAGAAGTCCAGTTGCCTGATAGCCACTTTGGAATCTGAGTCCAATCGACCAGAATGCGATATTGGGGGAAGCCCTGCCAGGTTCGGCCTGGTTGAATTTCTTCAGGAATAGGTGGAACGCCTTGAGGAAAAATATACGGTCCGAATTCTCCATCTTCTAAATCCGCCATGCACTTGAGTGCAAATAGCGGAGATAGAAGAATTACAAGAATAGAGATAATGGGGACGCGAATTAATCTCATGCAACCATTTAGAAATTGCGCCGTCCAAAACCACCGCTATAACCATAGCCGCCCATGAAACCATAACCACCAACACTGTTATAAGTTCCGTCTTCTGGTGGTCTCCCCCAGGAGGCAGCGCCCATTTCACTCTGCAACTCGTTGAAATAATTCATTTGCATCATCTGGTCGAATTTGCGCGCGTCTTTTTCGTCTTGCTGATTTTCGCGCATGGCAGTGATGTCGTTCTGCAAATTACCAACCTGGGTAGTTTGAGAACGTTGCAAGTTCTGAATTGTGCCTGTGAGCTGATTGATATAGCTTTGTTGTCTGGAAATATAATCGTTATCACGTTTAATCCAGTCCTGAAGCTGCTTAAGCTTGGCTGCATTGGCGCTTTGTGTTTTAGGATTCTTTGAAGGAGCGCTCAAGGCACTGATTTGCTTTTCAACATAAAGCCTATACGGGGCATTTTTTCTTTGCTCTTCTGAAAGTTCGGTTTCTGCCTGAACCTTTTGTTGCTCGTATTGTCTCATTTGGGCTTGATTCAAGCCCATCATTTGTTCTTCATCATTGAATATTGATTGATTGGCGCCAGCCACCTGGCAGTAAGCCGGCAGTGCACTTACGCCAACAATGCTCAAACTCAAAAGTAAGGTTTTTAGTCCAGACATTAATGTCCCCTCGCGATAACACCCGTCAGGCTTATATATACCTATTTATTGAACGGGCATTATTAAAATTTCAGCCTTAATTCGATTTTTTTTGAACTCTTTACTTCTTTTTGTCGTTTTAACAAGTAGGAACCAACACCTATGAAACGCAAGGAGACTTTTAAATGAGAATAGTAAAAACATTGATTATAGGTCTGGCCATGGCAGCAGGAGCCCTAGCCTGTGGTCAAGATGCCCAGGCCTATCCATACACTAATTCAAGAATTAATCCTCCAGGTCCTGCAGGCGGCGCTGGGCACGGACGCTACTGGCACTATAACCCCGCTGGACGCCGAGGCGGTCCGGGCAAAGGATGGGTCTACAATCCGCCAGGAGCAGGCAAAGTGTTTTTCAATAAGTTCCGCCACAACGGTTGCTATCGCTAGTTTTGTTTGAAACCTGATACTAAAACTGGTCCTTGCAAAAGGACCAGTTTTTATTTTCACTAAGCGCTCTGGCGCTTTAGAGCCTCGATGACGCTTTGTACAGTAAAATGAAGACCCTCCCTAAATTAGGCTTCTAACTTGGTCAAGACAAAACCCGACCAAACTGCAAATTAACTATTGTGTTGCCCCTGGTGCTCTTAAATGAAAAATCTGAAAAACATCGCCTTCTTGTTTGCATCCACTCTTCTATTGAGTGGACCATTAGTGCCGGGTGCAATTGCATCTTCTGATTCGGTCAAAGGAGAAATCGTCGAATTCAGCGAAGCCGATTTCGACCAAGAAGACGGTGGCAAGTCACTCTTTGGAAAACCAAGTCCTGCTAAAAAACTCTCTGGCTCTCAAAAAATTCCTTGCATGATTTGGAAGGCTGGAGATCCGCAGGCCATCATGCTTTGTATCCATGGTTTTGGCTTGCATAAAGGAACTTATGACGGCTTCGCCCGCGAAATGGTGAAAAATGGCATTGCTGTTTATGCAATAGACGTTCGTGGTTTTGGTTCTTGGGTCCAAAAAGGTGTAAATGAAATCGACTTTGATGGCACAATGGAAGACATTGGGTTGACTCTCAAAGAAATAAAACGCCTTCATCCAAACACCCCTGTAATTGTGCTTGGAGAATCAATGGGAGGCGCGATTGCCATGAAAACAGCGGCAACCTATCCCGATATGGTGAACGGTTTGATTTCATCAGTACCCGCAGGTGATCGCTACGACAGAGCCAACTCTGAAATGGGCGTGGTCAAACACGTTTTACTCCACGGTTTCAATGCCCCTATAGATGTCGGTCCTGCAATCGTAAAAGCTGCAACAAAGAAAAAAGATTTGCAGAACACCTGGCTCAAAGACCCTCTGACAAGGACATATGTCAAACCCAAAGAGCTTATTGCTTTTCGTGACTACATGAACGATAGCTATAATTTCGCGCCAAAAATTAAAACCACTCCAGTGTTATTCATTCAAGGCTCTAACGACAAACTGGTTAGACCGGCGGGAACCTGGAAACTATTTGGCAGCATTAGCAATCCAGACAGACAAATAGTATTGAGCAAAACAGCTGAACACTTAATTTTCGAAGATGCTCAGTTCAACCAGGAAGATCTTGGATTTGTGTCTAACTGGATAACAAAACACATCATCCCCAATTTAAAAAATAATGTTGCTTCTAGCACCACATCTGGCACTACAGAAGTGAAAAAGACTTCTCGTCCTAAAAAAGCGCTTACTTACTGGATTGAGCTGAGACGTGACGGCAAGACTTACAGATGCAATAACAAAATGTCTTTCAAATCAGGTGACTCAATTAGATTTCACCTGGCTCCAGACAGCGACGGTTATGCCTATCTGGTACTCAAACAGGGCTCTACCGGCAATAGCGCGATTCTATTTCCATCGCCATCGACTGGCGACAAAAACTATTTGCGCAGAGGCATCGATTATCCGCTTCCATACGATGATTGGCTAGCCTTCGATAAAAACCCTGGACTGGAAAAAATCCGCATATTCTTCTCATCAAGACAGGTTTCGCTTGATCAAATCGAGCGTTCAATGAAGGACAAAGTAGCCTTTGTCTCAGCCGATTCGGATGGTGCCAAAGACTTGATTGGCACTGGCCTACAATTAACTTGGGACGACCCAAACCCAGTTATGATGCCCGATGATGTCAAAGCGCAGGTTGCAGCTCGGAATCAGGGACAAAATAGCCAGGTGCGCCTGACCTTCGAAGATACTGGTGGTGTCATGGCTGTTGACGTAGCTTTGTTGCATCAATAATCGAGAATTCTAAAAGATGAAATCAAAAACGAACAAAAGAATTGGAATTACACTTGCAAGCTTGTTTGCTCTAAGTCAGACCCTGAACCTAAACGCATTTGCCGCTGATCAACAGCCACCAGTTTCAGGAATTCAATGGACTAAAGTCGAAGACCTGGACCCAAATAAAAAATCAGACTTAAAGCCTGTTGGACAAAAATTCGCTGTTGTTATAGGTGTTTCGCAATTTGCAGAATCACGTCTAAATCCAGATCATCCCGAAATGGAAAAGGCAGCAAGAGAGTTCAATTCTTATCTGCTTGACCCCAATGGCGGACGATTCTCGCCCAAGCACGTTCGCATGCTCAACAATTCTAAAGCGACACGAGAAAATATATTGAATACGCTTGGCGCAAGTTGGCTTGGTCCGCTTGCAAAGCCCGAAGACCTTGTACTTGTATTTGTTTCTACAAGCAGCTTTCCCACCACAGACGGTGACGCTTATCTTTGTAGCTACGATTGCGCGCTCGATAATATTTATGGTACCTGCGTCTCGATCAAAGATTTGATGGGCGTTTTGAGAAAAAATGTCAAGGCTCAGCGTATTGTTCTTGTACTTCAGTCAGGTTATAGCGGTGCGGCAGAACTTTCAGCCGGCTCCAAATCTTTGACTAAAACATTCAACGTTGACCCCAGCAAATTCGTCTCTGGAACGGGCTTTGTAATTGTTTCTTCCAGTCAGCCAGATCAAATGAGTTGGGGAAATGTATTTTCTACCAATTTAATTTCTGCCTTACGACAAAATAATGGACTCGTATCTCTGGATGAAGCGTTTGAAATTGCCAAAAAGAACACTATTCAAGCCACAAGCCAGGGTGGTCAATACATGTCTAAGCAAACACCACTGATGAAGTCTGACTTCAAGGGTAAGAGCCTTTACCTAGGTGTACCTGGCAGCAAAGAAGCTGATGATATACCAGATGACGTCAGTAATTTCCTTGCTGCTGAAGCACACTATTTCAAAGCAAACACGCTGGTAAACGAAGGCAGAGTAGATGAAGCCATTGTGGCTTATAAAAAAACACTCGAAACAGATCCAAACTATGCACCAGCCCTTTCTGATTACGCTACTATCCTTGCTCTTAAAGGCCAATTGAAAGAATCAGAGACTCTTTATCGCAAAGCTATTGCCCAAAAACCACAAGAAGCTCTTTATCACACTAATCTTGCTCGCGTTCTTGCCAAAATGGGTGGCGAAGAAAACAAAGAAGCAAGCAGAGCCGAGTTGCTTAGAGCATACGATTTAAACCCGAAAGATCTGACTGTACTTCAAGCTTTATCAAAGGCTTATCTTGCAGATAGAGAATTTGACAAAGCAATCGATATTTTGGCTGAATCTCTCGTTCTCTATCCAAAGTCTGCAGGCGTGCACGATCAACTGAGTTTCGCTTTGGCTTGTGCCGGTCGCTTGCAAGAAGCGCTCACTTACGCGCAAAAGTCAGTGGAGCTAGATCCCAAACTTCTTTCTGCTCATATGAATCTGGGCTCTACGTATATGCTTCAAGGCAATCACAGTAAGGCTCAAGAAGCCTATCGCCAGGCAGTTTCGATGGCGCCAAATAACGCTGATGCGCATTATTGCTTAGGACAATCACTGGTCAAAGGCGGAGAAAAAGAAGCAGCAAGAAAAGAATTGGAAAATTATCTGGAACTAGCCAGTCCTGCCGATCCTAAGCGCAAACGCGCCCAAGAAATGCTTTCAAGCCTTTAATAAATTGACCTAAAGTTTGCCTTTCCACTGGGTGTATGTCTTTGAAAAGGTGCTTACTCTACCATTTTCGTGAGTATAATGCGCAACCATGTCTTGTTCTTTGTCGTGAGCGAGAATGGCATATGAGTTAGTTTTACTAGGATCCATTTTTTCTCTGGCTCGAAATACCAACTCAGAACCGTCCAAAATTGACTCGTGCAGCCAGATTAGTTTTTCCTTATCTGCCAATTGCGCGAATTTGCACAAACCTTTCTGATCTGCACTTTTCCACCAATCACGTGCAAAAATCAGTCTTTGATTGTAAGGTACGTATGAATTGAAATTACTTACCAAATCTTGCTTTCGCTTCACCAACATAGCTTGGTAATCGAGTGCAAATTTAGCTTTCAAATCGCAAGAAAGCTTTCCATAACCAGATTTAAACACACGTGGCAACTGACCAAAAAACCACCCGTCCGCATATTTACGGTCCTCTTCAGCAGCCAATCTAGAAACCGCCTCAAGCAGGCTCTTAGGAGCTTGAGCCCAACTAATAGAACACTGAAAAAACAGAATCAAAATCAAAAAGAAACGCATACAATTATTGTAAGTATATGAAAAGAGATGAGGCAAGCCATCTTGCGAAATTGCCTCAAAACAAGCGTTAATATCTCTTTTATCAAATAAAAGGTGAAGACTTTGAGCCAGACTATTCCCATCCTCGACAAACACAACCTGGAGTCAATTGCCCAAGACGGAATTGTACTTGGAGCATGGGGACCTGAGCTAACATTGAGCCTTTTGCCATCACAAGTAAGCGTACTTACCTTGAATGTGCCTGGAAGAGCAAACACCTTATCGACCGAAATTATCGGTAATTTTTCGAAAGCTCTATCGATGGTCGAAAAAGACGATCAAATAAAAGCGCTAATTTTCCGTTCAGCTAAAAGCGATCACTTCGCATATGGAGCTGACATCAAAGAAATCTCCCAATTTGGAACTGAAGAAGTTGCAGCAATGCATTCTGGCAACGGTCATAAAACTTTTCAACAAAATCTGTATATCACCAAGCCAACTGTAATAGCAATTCATGGACCCTGCCTGGGAGGGGGACTAGAATTAGCTTTGTGCTACGACAAACGAATTTGCTCAGATAGCTCCACCACTATTTTTGGCTTGCCAGAGGTTACTCTAGGAGTGGTGCCAGGGCTTGGTGGCACACAACGTCTGCCAAGAAAAATACCTATGAAGCAAGCACTCGAAGTTATTTTGATGGCACAAACACTCAACGTGGAAGAAGCACTCAAACTAGGATTGATTGATGAGAGCGTTGGGGTCGAAGATTTGATGAAGAGAGCAGAAGAAGTTGCACTCGAATTATGCAAAACTCAAAAACCTGAAGACAAGCAGCAATTTAAATATGAGCGGAAATTTTCAAAAGAGACCATCACGCCAGAAGAATCGAAGCAAATTGCAAGCGCGATAAAAACATTCGAGCGCATTTTGAAAATGAGAGTTTCAGAGCATTATCCGGCTCCATACCTTGCTCTTGAAACAATCAAATGTGGACTTGAAAATGGTCTTGATGCTGGTCTGAAAAAAGAAATCGAAAGTTTTGGCAAACTTGCATCGTCATCGGTGGCCCGCAATTTAATCGCTTTTTCTTTCAATAAAGAAATTGCAGTTCAAAGTGCTAATCGCAGCCTCACTCAAGTTGGTGGCATCAAAGAACTGGGAGTAATCGGTGCTGGCACCATGGGTAAAGGCATTTGTGAAGCCGCGCTTAAATCACAAATCAATGTAAGCATAAAAACATCTACAGAGCAAAAGTCCAAAGACGAAGCAGAAAGACTAAATTCGAAAAATGCAAATGCAGCTGCCCAAGCTGCTTTTTACTATGAGCAGTTGAACAATTGCGAAATGATTATTGAATCAGTCTACGAAGACCTCGAAGTCAAAAAAGAAGTTTTGACAAATCTTTCAAAAACAACTGCAGAAAATAAAGACGTAATCATCGCTACTAACACATCTTCCATTCCGCTTGAAACACTGCGCAAATTTGTAAGCAACCAAGACAACTTTCTTGGTCTACATTTTTTCAATCCTGTAGATAGAATGCCTCTTGTAGAAGTAATTCCGACCGATTCAACTAAACTTGCAACGCAAAAAAAAGCTGTTGCATTTCTCAGTCAGCTTGGAAAAGTTCCAATCATAGTAAAAGATTGTCCAGGATTTCTGGTCAATCGCTTACTCACCTGCTTGCTCTTAGATGCGGTAAGACTGGCTGACGAAGGAATACCGATCAACTGGATCGAAGGAGCAGCTCAACATTTTGGCATGCCGATTTCGCCGTTTGAACTGTTCGACGAATTATCCTGGGACATTGCCATTGCCTGCGCACTCTACATGGAAGAGAGCTTCGGCCAAAGATATGACAAACCGAAAATGGTATCACTCGCCGAAAAACTCGGATTTCAAGGTAAGAAAACAAATGCGGGTTGCTATCTCTGGAACGACGGCAAAAAAGCCGGTCTCAATCCTAAGTTTCTCGAACACTTACAGTTAAAAACGAGCGAAGAACCGCTGGACGAGAAGAATCGCCAGATGATTTTAGACAGGCTCTTCCTTCCAATGATAGATGAAGCAGCTCGCTGCTTGGAAGAAAAAGTGGTGAGGAAGGCAAAAGAAATAGACCTTGCCATCATAATCGGTATCGGCTTTCCACCCTTTAGAGGTGGCTTGCTCAAATACGCCGATACGCTAGGAATTGATTACATCGTGGGTAAGCTTTCGGAAATCTATCAAAACCACGAACCCAAACGCGAAATAAGTAAATTACTTACCGAAATGAAAAGCACCATGCGTGGTTTCTACGGCGCGAGCAAAGAAGCCTAAGGCATATACAGCGAATATACGGTACTGATAAGAGCAAAAATTGGCTTGGGCAGCTGACTTCGTTCAAATCCTGTTTTATAATTTTTAAATGGACATCGATCACGCACGCATATTAGCAAACGAACTGATGTATCTGTATAGCCTGGAAGGCTGGCAGCTTGGGTTCAATAATAGTAAGCGTATGCTTGGTGTTTGTAAGGAAGGCGAAAAGAAAATAGAGCTTTCTCGCATATATGTCTTGCAGAACACTGAAAAGCACGTACAAGACACGATACTACACGAAATAGCACACGCGCTCGTCGGAGTAAAACACGGACATAACCAAGTTTGGCGCGATATGTGCAAACGAGTCGGCGCCACTCCTGCAGCATGTGACAAAAGCGCCAGCTTGCCTGAAGGTGCATGGCAAGCTAGATGTGCGGGCTGTATGACACTCTTCAGCCGCCATCGCAAACCTATCCGTCTACAAGGAATGTATTGCCGTAAATGTGGACCTGAGCGAGGTACATTGTATTTTCGAAATGTGCGCAAAAACGGCACACCTGCACCAGAACCATTCGTTAAACCGGTGCTTGCTATTAAACAAGAACGTGTGCAAGAGCCACGTCAGTTGACTCTCTTTTAAAACTAAGCCTTGTCTTCGGCTATTTGACCTATATAAGGCAAAACGATTTTTTCGCCTTCGTATGCTTTGTAAGCCAAGAAAGCACTGCCCAGGAAATAAGCGACCATAGCAACGAATTTTATCAACCAGCTAATGACGCCAAAGATTGCGCCAATAATAGGAATTGGACTGAACATATCTATTACATTTCCAACCATAGTTATTACAAAAGCAATGATGAAAATGGCCAATCCTTGAAAAGCGTGAAAGCGTAATTCTTTGTTTTTTGCTGGCTCAGTCATAATCCACAAGACATTCGGAGCAATAGGCAAGACAGGCAGATAACAAGTTGCCGCAGCTTTGTTTTGATCTAGCTGAAATACAGCGGTTGGATCTTGAACCTGTGGTTGTCCCGGCTGTGGTTTAGGTGCTGGAGTCTGCCGTTCTGGTGGCATTTTGGTTTCCTCAAATAGACAAAACATCTTGCTTTACTCTTAGTGCCCAGTATTATGCATAAACCCCACATGGATGCCAAGGTGACATAATAGGGCAATGAAAAATCGTCTATTACACGCGTCACTTTTATCTGTATTAGCCCTGTCTTGCCTACTTTCGCCCGCTAAGGCTCAAGAAGACAAAGACGAAAATACGACCAAATTAAAAGATCCGATCACCGCTCCCGATATAAAAAAACGCGACACCACAGCAGAAGAAAGCTTGCCTCCGGTTAAGTCGCTTCATTCTGATGTAAAAATGCCAGTACGCATGGCATCTTTCACGACAGGTTTTATTCTTGGAACCCCAGTATCAATCGTTCGGGCATTTGGACGACAGACCAAAGCAGGCTCCAAAGATTTAATCGGAGAGTCCAAAAATCCCATTTTGCTTGCAACTACATACCTTTTTAGTGTCCCTTTTGCCTTTGCTGGCGCACCCTTTGAAGGCGTTGGAATGTCAGCGATAAACAGCTGGAATGGCTCGGGCGATGAGCCATTTGGAAAACAATCTTTCAGTATGCAACCAAGTGAAGAGTAATACCAGTCTCTAATTGGTATTGCCCAAAGAACCTTGATTTTGCAAGACTTCAGAAGTGTCCTTGTCACCGGTTTTATTGATATCGGTCAAGAATGTTTCTTCGTCCCAAACGTCTTGATTTTTAGGATCGTCTGAAAAACGGATATCTTTAGGCAGGTCAGGTTTGAAAAACTGAGCCCTTTTGATGTCTTCGCGAGCAAGTATAGATTTTCCTTTTTTATGCCATAGAAATGCTCTAGCCAGATAAAAGTTAGCCTCGTTAGGATCAAGCCTTATGGCGTATTCCAGATCTTCCATCGCTGCTCCATCTTCACCTAGCTGCATGTGCGCTTTTGCGCGATGATAATACAAGTCTGAATCGGTTGGGTCCTGCTTGATTGCATCGCTAAAATCAGATAAAGCCTTTTTAGCGTTTTTCAATTTAAAAAATTCTCGTCCTCTTTTCTCTTTCAGATCAGCATTGTCTGGATCGAGAGAAAGGGCCTTATCATAATCTCTAACAGCGTCTTCCGGTCGAGACATGCCACTATATGCAGTACCGCGATGAATATAAGCAATGTTAGAAGTGGGAGCAAGCTCAATTGCCATACTGTAGTCTTTAAGCGCATCAGCATTACGTCCAAGCACTTTGTAGAGATCCGCTCGAGCTACAAGCGCACCAGCATTGTGCGAATCTTGCTTGAGAGCAAGATTATAATTTTGCATCGCCTGCGTTTTATCTCCTGCCTGCAATAGAGCGTCTCCCATGCCTTGATAAGCACCAGAGAGATTGGGATCGATATTTATAGCCTTTTCAAAATCTGCAATTGCTTCCTGGTGTTTTCCCATCTTTGAATAAGCAATTCCACGGGACAAATAGCACCCAGCATCGTTTTGAGAATAATTCATGGCTTGGGTAAAATCTGAGACTGCCAACTGGTAATGACCTTGCTCGAAAAAGCACTGACCGCGTTTCATGTAAGCACGTGCATCTGTCGCCGCCATACCTACTGACATATCAAAAGCCTGAATAGCATCCTTAAAATTCTTCTGTTTCATCAAAGAAATGCCCTGCTCATAATAAGAACCGGCTGTATCATCAGCGTAAGCAGGTAAGCAACTGAGCATTAAAACAAGTGCCAGTCCATTTTTCAGGGAAAACGCCTTCATCTATTAGAAACCTCCAAACCTCGTTATTTTGGTTTTGCCAAGTTACCCCCTCTTTGAATCGGCCTTTGAAAGAGCAAACCAGTCTTTTAAAATTATTAGCTTGTTATATATGGAATCGGCTCATGAAAAAAACAACGCCCAAACTTTTACAATTGCTTGCCCTGGCAGCATCGATTGGATTGCTCAATGTAAGCTCCAGCTCGAATGCTCTTTTGGCTCAGACAAAGTCACAAGAAAAATCCAAGGAAGAGGCAAAGAACCAGTTTAATTGGGCTGGAGTGCCTGCTTTTATTGACGTCAATACTCGTATTTCAAGCCTCGACAAAGAAATTGCGCACGCACTTGGAGAAGAACGCCTTACTCAAGATCAAGCGCAAGAGCTCAAGAACAACCTGGATCGTGTTGTTCAATTAAACAAAGAATTTACTCTAGACGGCAAACTAACAATCTGGGAGCGCGTTCGCCTCATCCTTGACCTGGATAAGTTGAGCCAAGACCTCGAAATTAGGCTAGCCAAAAGAAAAACAGCAATAACCGATCTGTCAGGCAAACAAGATCAGTTAGAAAAAGAAATTGCAGAAGATTTTTTGTCTGGAAGGCTGACCAATAGCCAGGCAGCAAAATTCAAAAATAGACTTCAAACAATCAAAGACAAAGAAAAAAGCTACAGACAAGACAACAAGCTAAGTCAGCCTGAGATGTTAGCTTTGTCTTACGAATTAGACCAACTAAATCTGGATCTTGAAAAAGACTTACGGGTAAGATCGATCGCCGGACCCGGTATCGAAGCACGTCTTGATAGACTCAAAAACAGAAAAAACAATTTGGTAAAAAGCAAAAAACTGAACGCTCAGCAAGATGCTGAGATAAATGCAAGCATTCAAAGAATCGAAAAAGACTACGCTGCATTCAAAGTTTCAGACAAAAAATTAGATGCAAAAGAAGTTTTGAATCTTGCTATGGAACTGGACAAAGTTGGATCAAGACTTAACGAACTTGCACCAGGGGAAGTGTCATCGGCAATCAAAAACATTGATTCATTGCAAAGCGAAATTCGCACCATGCTTGAGGACACTAAAACTAAAAATAATTTGACCGTTCAACAAATTGATCAATACAAACAAGAAAACAGCCGCATAGAGACGCTTGAATCGCTTTTCAAAGCTGATAATTCATTTACAGACAGTGAAATTCTTACAGTGGTGCGCGAGCTGGAAACACTCAAACAGCAAATACTTGGTGCTTCTAAAGCAAAAACTGAAAAGCTTAATGTAATTGCAAAAATTGAATTGTTACGCAAACGAGTCAAAGAAATAAGCGACGCCAAAAGATTCAAACCAGGCGTAACTGCGCAAGAAATGGATAAAAACCTAGATGTAATAGAAAAGAAATTGAAAGTGTTCAAGCAAGACAACGAATTGAGCGATTCAGAAGTGCTCGTAATATCGAGCGAAATTGATTCGCTTAATAGCCGACTGGAAAGTTCGCTTCAAAACTTGCCGGACGTAGAAGAAAGAAAATTAGAAATCGAGCGTCGATTGAACGAAGCGCTTGCATCAAATAGAGTCTCAATCAAGAAAGCAGAAGAATTAAGACGAGAAGGCTCACGCATTTCTTTCATGGAAATGAGATTTAAGCGCGACGGCATCTTGAGCGACGAAGACATAGTAGAGCTGAGCCTGCAATACGACAACCTCGAAAAAAAACTTGCACAACTTCTTCCACCTTTGCCAGACATAGAAAAACTGCAAAACCAGGTAACATCGAAGCTAGAAGAAGCAAAAGCAAAAGGTGAAATTCCAAAAGCAAAACTAGATTATTTTGCAGAAGAAATGGATCGTATAAACTCGATTGGTTCGTCTTTCAAAGCATCTGACGACCGCCTCAGCGACTGGGAAATCATGGCTCTAAAAGCAGATCTGGAAAAACTATCAAGTGACATAGATAAATCAGTTAGTAAAGGTGATCAAGTTAAAAAGCAATGATTAAGGGCATGAAACAAGCATGGCTGCAACTTATTACGACTTAGCTTGCGATAAAGATTTCTGGATCAGGTTGAATCCCGATCTGCACATCGAAGGTGTCGCTGTGCAAAAAGCCTGGACATCAGCCAATTTGAGCAAAGACCTTCTAGAAGCCTTTAAAAAAGACATGGTGCAAGATGGATATTTTGTATCCGAACCGGTTCTAGATCATGGCGAGATGGCAAGACTAACTGATGCCGTAAAAGTGCTAGCACTTGAGCAATGGCCTACAATTTTTGCCATGGTTTACGACGAGTTCTGGCAGATTTATCAGCGAGCAGGCTCTGTCTTGAATCATATTTTGGGTTCAAATTACAGACAATTGCCAAATTTTTGGGTTTATCATATTGCCCCTGACCAAGGCGGATCTGGCTGGGCTCCGCATCGCGACCGTGCCCAAACTGTCACTATACGCAAAGACGGTATGCCAAACAGCATGACTATCTGGATCGCTCTTAACGATGCCACTTTGTGGAATGGTTGCATGTATGTTTTACCAGCACGAAGAGATCCAAATTATCCTCACAATCCTTGGACTTTCGAACTTGGAGTGAAAGACCTTCAAAGCATACGGGCATTGCCTGCAAAAGCGGGCTCGATTTTATCCTGGAACGAATCACTGATTCACTGGGGAAGCAAATCCAGCGACAAAGCTCAAGGTCCAAGAGTTAGTGCAGCCTGTGCTTTTCAAAGAGCAGACATCGATCCTCTTGAAACACCCGTACTTGACCCGTATGTGATACCCAGTTTTAAAACGAGACTTGGAATTATTGGACAGCAACTTTTCAGGTTTGCAATTCACACTGGCATGCCTGCTGCTGTTCAAACTTTGGCTCAAGAGCTTGGAAAATTATCTGAAACTATCCAGATTTATGACCACAACAATCCATACCAGGGCGCAAAAGCCGGTAAGGTAAAGGTCGCCAAATAAATTTTCAACATTAAACCGTCCTCATTTTTGTAAGCTAGCTAACAAAAAAGCCGCAAAACTCGATCTACTACGTATTTTTCCCACTGACAAATCGGCCTCGGGTACTCATAATAGTTGACACGAGTCCCGAAAGGTGCAAAAAACGGCAATTCCCGTTTACGAGGTACTGGAGTAGGGAAAAATAAGAGATAAGTATAAATATGGCTTTATTCATATAGCTGTATTTTGCGAGCGAAAGCCAGTTGCTATCAAGCACTGATCCCAGATAGGGCAACCCATATTAGGTAGGGATTACCGGAGCAAAGTCATGGCCAACGAACCACAACAAAAGGTTGACAATGTAGATGCCAAAATAACTGGTGCAACCGATGCAACCGCAGCTGAAACAGCGGCTAAATCCTTTTTGGACGAAATTGGTAATAGTCCCGATAAGACAATTATTCAACAAACAGCTGATGCATTATTCAAGAAGGCTGAAGGTCCCACTAATCCGCTTCTTAAACCAAACGGAGATTTTGTCTCTGGTGATAAAACCGCTGGTGGACTTTTGCCAATTTTAGCATTAACTCGTTATGACCAATTAACCAAAGGTGATACCACTCGCAGAACACCGGAAGCATTACTTGCAGAATCTGGTCCTCTGGGAACACGAAATGTGCTCGATCAAAGGTTACTTAAATATCTAAGCGAAAACCCTGGAATTCTTGGAAAAATCAGGAATACAGATCAAACATTGAGTTCCGGAGCTATTTCCAATGAGTTGCAAACCTGGCTAACAAATAAAAAACTTGCTGCTGATATTGCGCTCAAGTCAACTCCTGCATATCAAATGGCACGAGATCTATACGGAGAAAGAGATAAGCCTGGTAAACCAGGTGAAAGTCTTTACGATGTTGTTTTCAGAAACACGGGAAGAACCGGACCAGAACAAGGCGGAAAAGAACTTCATCTGTTCAAGGCAGATATCGACAGTGCAATTAGTAAAGCAACTCAACTTGGTCTTAGCCAGACAGAAGTTCAACGATTACAGAAAATTTCCAGCAGTTGGAGCGATCTGGCATCAGCTGGAATTGCTACTGACCGCGGTGGAAGATGGGTTTGGGGAAACAGAGCCGACTACACTGGAATCTCGCGCAATAGTTTCGCCAAAGCACTGGGAATTCCCGTCGAATCGAATTTATCTAAACCATCTGCCGGTCAGGTGCTACAGGATAAAATTAATGGTGATAAGCAATACACCCACGTATCGGGTCCTAGCGATGGTAATCCGACTGTAGGTAATCCTGTAGTCAGAGATTATGCAGACAAACGTAGAGTTACTCTCAATGCCGATGGTACTCGCGTAACTGAGTTCATGCCCGGTTTCCGACAGCCGGATATGGTAGGTGGTAAAACAACTGAATATCCAGCCAATTTCACTGCTCCAGACAAAGCCGGAACGGTTGTCACAGAGCGTCCAGGAACAAAAGCTGGTGAGCGAATAATCAGCACATCCTATCCAAATGACTACAAAGGCAGTAGACCTGAATTGAAAGGCTCAACTGTCACTCAGCGAACGGAGAACGGCACTGTAACTGAGACTAGAACTGACTTCCCACCAGACACGAATATACTTTCTCTTCTTAGTTCCAATCCCGACCTTAGAACGAAATATCCGGAACTAGCTGTTGCTGATAATTACGCGGCTAAGGGCGTTAGCCTGGTAGAAAGA
The DNA here is from genome assembly GCA_964572515.1 of uncultured Candidatus Obscuribacterales bacterium. Lineage (GTDB taxonomy): Bacteria > Cyanobacteriota > Vampirovibrionia > Obscuribacterales > Obscuribacteraceae > Aved-18. The sequence continues at coordinate 103,363 of CAZNEW010000007.1, forward strand.
AACGGAGCGAGTATGATTTCCGCCACCAGAGGCAACGGTGACAAAGTTTACTCCATTCAGTATCAAGGTCAACCTGCGCTTAGCGCAATAACAGACTCAAATGGAGTCGTGAAGCAGTTTACCCGAAGCGGAGAAACCTTCAAGCAAGATCCCACTGATCCTTCTAAGTATAAACTTTTCAACGGTTTTCAAACTACTGGTGATGCGCTTCCATTCACCAATATGAAAATCACACCAGATGGAACTCTCAGTTATAACGACCAAACAGGTGCATTGAAATCTCAACGCTTAGATGGCGGAACAGGTGTTCCTACCGACAATGTGTTCAGTCGCGTCACCGGAACAAGGGCACATATTAATGAGAAACAATATCCAGCTGACAGAGGATTCATCCGTACTCAACTTGGAAAAGTTGACGGACAAGACCAAGTCACTGCAGTAAGAATTCAAGATAAAAATCACAAAGACCAAATGGTATTCCAACGAGGAAGCAATGGCAATTGGGTTGTCACCGAAAATAATGCCTCCCAACGACTAGCGGCACCACCAGACATTAAACCTGATGGAACGATGACATACAGAACGCAAAACGGTTTGGAGACCACTATTCGTTCAGACGGGTTACGCACGGCTACCGCGTTTGATGATGGCAAGGGTCATACCTTCAAAGCTGATTATGATCCAGCAAATGGTGCACTCAAGAAATTGACAGTAGGTCCTGAAACGTATACAGCAAAACCAAATGGTGGGTTTACAAACTCTGCAGGAGTAGAGTTTAACGATGTTCGAGTTGATCCCAAAACTGGAAAAATACAACTTGATCAAGGTCCTGTTGTTCGAGAAATCAACCCAGCCATAGATATGACGCCAAGAATTATGTCAGCCAGACATATTGACGGAGGGCAAGTCAAATTCAATTACGACGACAAGACCGGCGCAATGAAGTCTATAGATTATACAAATGGAAGCACAACTGACAAACTCACGTATAATCCTCGCTCCAGGACATGGTCCGACAAAGCTGGAAAACCAGTTGGCGAACCAAGAATCGGAGCAAATGGTGCCATCAACTTCACCCGAAACAATGCTGAAGTCGCATGGGGCGGACCAGTTTTAACCACAGACGCACCTATTCTTGGAAAAGCAAAGGTTGAAGCAAGCGCCAGAGGTCCCGAAAAAATTACTTATCCAGATGGTAGGATAACTCAATTTGGATACTCTCCAGAAACCGCAACATCGCGATCGGTTATGAATTCTATTAGCCGTCAGGTTCGCGGTGGAGGGACTGATAGCTTACAACTTGATCAAGGGACAAATCAGTGGAGTCGATTGGGTCCAGATGGAACTAGAACGCCAATCAGCAAACCAGAATTAGACAAAGCTGGCAATATAACCTTCAAAGAAGGAAATATGACCAAGATCTGGCCCGACAATGGCGGAGATCCTCGTGTTACCAAGATGGATTATCCAGGAACCAATGGATGGGTCGATCTTAAATACAACAATAGCGGCGCGTTAGAGTCTGCCAAAGTTACTGGTGCGGCTCCGGCTCGAAATACTGTAGAGCTTCGTGGACCAAATCTGGCAATAGATCATAATAGTGGCACGATTACCCACACTGATGGAGGTGTCACCACGCAGATCAAAGCCGATGGCACTAAAGTGATATCAAGGGTAGAACCAAATAATAGTGGAAGAACCGTTGAATTCAATTTCGCCAACGTTGGCGGAAGAAGTCTCGAAGACGCTCGATCTGTTGTGGTTAAAGGTCCTGGAAGTGCGGTTGAAACCTATAGCAGAAATGGACAAACTTGGCAGAAAGAGGGTTCACCGCCCACTAAGGGACGCTTAAAATACGACAATGGAGTACTAAACTTCACTCCGGACGCATCAGACACAGCTTTAGGGGTCTCTCCCACAGTAGTTGATTTGAGCTTAACGAATCCTGCTGGAGCAAGGCTCGAACCTCCTAAATCGGTGACCACTGGAACCAGAACTGGTGGCTTACAAGGCTCCGAGTACGGTTCGCAAGGTCCTTGGGGTGTAGCAAATAACTTACTTAAGGAAAATGGTTCAGCTCAGGACTCGGCTGCTGTAGACGCCTTGCGTAAAGTTTTACAGGATACCAACCAGGGAGTCGACTTCATGAGTCTTGCTGGAGGAACGCAGCTGATCCACGATGGCAACAGAGAAGCCGTCAAAAATGCAATCAAGGCATTGATAGAAGGTAATGGCAAAATGAAGGGAAATGCGAGGTTGACGAAACTTTTGTCGAGACTCTAAGTTCAACATTGGCGTTGTAATCTATCGCAAGACTAGACACTCAAATACCTGTCAAACTCCCCCAGGTTTTGCGAATAGAAAAAGAATCGGTGAGCAATCACCATAGTTGGAGTTTTTAAAGTGGCAGGTAGTCAGGAAGTTACAGACAAACAGCAGGCGAATGCAGATCCGCCAACTGAGACAAATTCTCAGTTATATGCCAGCGCTGACTTAAGCACAAATCCAGTTCCTCGAACTGATACGGTCAGTAATCCAACCATGGATGCTCTAGAGTTTAAGGCACCTGATTTCCGCGCGCCTACAGACGTTGCCGCAGCACCAGCAGTGCCACCTGAAAAATCGCAAGAAGCAACTGATGTAGCTAATTTGTTTGCGGCTGTAGCTAAAGGCGATCAGGCTCAAATAATTGCTCTTCAGACAAAATTGCTTGGAAGCAACAATTCATATGAAGGTTCATACATGGGCCAGAATTTTCGCTTGAGTCGGGAAAAATACAACGAGAAAACACACAAAATCTACTCGGAGGCTCAGTATTTTTACTCGGGCAAAGATTTAGTGACTCGCACAAACGTAAGACGTGACGAAACTAAACGCGAAACACAGTCGAGTGGAAACATTGTCTCTGTTGCTCGCAACCATTATGCGCCTGGTAGTGATACTTCAGTTGCAGCCGGCAACGTGACCGATGGAAAGTTCTTGAACGCTGATGACCAGCGCAACAAGAAAGGTGCTTTCGTACAGTCTTTGTTACCCAAAGGTCAAGAAAACATCAAGCAATTGGTAGCAAAAGCTCAAACAGCTGGAGGCGCGGATGTGCGTCTTGGAAAAGGAGCGAATGCATTTGAAGCAAAAGTAAATCTAACTGGTGATGGCACCGTTAGTAGTGTCGTAGGCAAAACCCCACTCGAGCCAGCAAGACCTCCTACCGAAACCAAAGTTGAAGTTACGCAGCCTCAAACGCAGCCAGGTCAAATTGAGGCTTTTCTCAAAGAAAATAAAGACAATAAAGCCCGAGAACTTGTTGGTTCAATAAGTTCGGGCGATGCTGCTACACAAGCCAAAGCCATCCGCCAATTGGTAGATGGTGGCGTTCGCACTTTGTCTTTCACAAGACCAGGTAGCGGAGAACGCCCGCAAGAATTGAGTTTTGTACCGAATAAAAACGGCAGCATTGCAGTCAAACTCGATGGTCAGATGCTAGGACGAGTTTCTGGTGACGGAAGAATTGGTCCTGCAATGCTGTCTCAAAATCTAAAGAATTTGGGCTTGGAATCAAATGGCACCGTGAATATCGGAATTAAAGGAAAAGACCAAAAAATCGAACTTGGAAAAAGCCCAGTCGCAGCAACTCCAGACGTCATCACAAAACCGGAGCCTTTGACTCAGCGCGTCGAAAGTCCAGCCATTCAAAGTCAGAAACTACAAGAGCTGGCTGCTAAATTCGGCACGCAAGGCTATTCACAAGTCACTCAAGCTTTTAAACCTGGTGACGTCATAGCTAGTGTCAAACCCGACGGAAACGCAGCTATCGCCACATTAAAAGGATTAGATGCTCAGGGCAATTTATTAGTAGAAGACGGCGTGTCCAAACAAATCGTAAAAGCAAGTGATTGGTCGAATAGTTTCAATCCAGAACGTCGCAACCTTACTGCAGTAATGCGCAAACTTCCAGCCAATAATAATGAATTACCTCCAGTAGAGACACCAAGTAAGCCACCAGAACCACCAATTATGACAAGCAGCCTGCTTGCGCAAAGGGCAGACACGATAAGAGATACCAATCAAATTCAGGCACTGGATAAAGCATTATCTCCTTTCAATATAAGAATTTCGGATAGATCTATTGCTGATCAATTGGGAGCAAGCAATCGCTTCAAAGTGGTACTCCCATCTAAGCTGATTACAAGTGCAGATCAATCGGTGACGAATGAGCCATCTCTACCGGGCGATATTCATATCCTCACTCCAAAGACATCGGAAACCGAAGTCAACCGCACGACTTTAGGCGAAAAAAACCCTGACGGAATGGTTATCGCAATGACTAACTCAAAGGGCGAGGTAGTCAGATTGAGCGATGGACAATTGGTAGATCAGTCTAAATACAAGAGTTTATCTTTTCGAGCTTCATCCCTGAATCAAGCTGAAGCACCACTTGAAGTAGCAGTTGTAAACGGTCGACTATTCCCTGCCGGAGAGTCGCAGGTACGACCCAGTGCCTCTGAAACGGTTTCTCTTGCTGACGTAGAAGGAAGATTGAAAAGCGCAAACTCAAAATTCAGTTCTCAAGGTCAGATTAATTTCAATGAATTGCAAGGACGATTGCAATCAATGGAAATCGGCACCACCATGCTTTTGAATGACGCTTCGGAGCCGGGTAAACGCTTAATGGCCGTTGTCGGTGACGCACCCGTCAGTCCTGAGTCTTCGGTGCGAAACAAAATTTTATACATTTCTGCAGGTAACGGAACTTGGTCTCGCGCTGACGATTTGAGCCAACTGCCGAAGTTCTCAAATGCAGACGTCTACAAACCCAAAGAGAAAATAGAACTGCAAGGAACTACTGAACCAAACAAAGAATTCAATGATATGTTCAATGAAGTGCAGCAAAACGCATTTAACATAGGATCATTGCAAGGAGACCCTAAAGCTCGCGAGCGATTTTATAACGCCATCAAATCCGGTGCACTTCCAATTGATGCAATAAAGAGATATTTGTCAGAATCCGGTGACACCCAGACGTATTATTTAACCCCTAAGCAACTGGGCTTTTTTAAAGATACCTATCAGGGATTTGCCGGAGTTGGAATTGGTATAGACAAGACCAGTGAAGGAGTCACGATAACTGCTGTTCAAAAAAATACTCCGGCCACTAAAGTGACCAGAGTAGACAACAATCAAACTATATCTCTCAATCCAGGCGATACCATAACCAAAATCAATGGCGAAAACATTGCCGATAAACCCATTGAACAAATAGTGAAGTCTCTGAGAGGAAATACGGACACTAGTGTACAGGTGGAAATAAAACGTCAAGTTCCAGGTACGCAAGGAACCTTTGAAACTTTCAGCGTAAATATCATCAGAAAACCATTAAGCTCTGTCCAAACTAGTATGGATGAAAGTGGTATTGTGCAAATCAGAATGAACTCTTTCACTGAAACTTCAGCGGAAGACTTCAGGAGAGAAATTGAAAAAATCAAGTCCGAACAGGGCGACAAGATAAAAGGATATATTTTCGATTTGAGATCCAATCCTGGTGGCATACTAAACAGCTCAATGCAAATACTCTCTGCTATAGTCCCAAACAACACATCCCTTTTGAAAATCAGAGAACGAAATTCGTCAGGTAATCCACCTTATCTGAACAGTGAATATCGACTAACCGAAAACGGAATCTACAAAGTTCCAATTGGTGGCGTATTACCAGATAAGATCGCATTACAAAGATTGCCCAACAGACTCATCGACAAACCCATTAGCGTTCTAGTTGATGATCAAAGTGCCTCTGCATCCGAAATTATAGCCTTGACCTTGCAAGATTTAGGACATCCTGTAATGGGCATGAAGACTTTTGGCAAAGGGACAGTGCAGACGATTATCCCGGGTAAAAACGGCGCCTTAAAAATAACCACCGCTCAATTTTTGTCTCCTGTAAGTAATCGATGGGTAGGAAACGCTGTCGATATTCGCAGAGGCTTGGAACCAGATATTGTCATTCCAAATCAACCAGGCCGAATCCAATTCGGCTCGCCGGAAGACAAACAAATTATGGAAGCAAGAAGACTGATGCTTCAGAGCATGCTCGTTAAGTAGCGTTGAAGCTGCCTTCACCGATAGGTGGATAGATATCCTGTTCAGGCTCTTCTTCTTCAGTGGGCAACTGGTGCCCCTGGAAGCCGGTACCTGCAGGAATCAAACGACCGATGATGACGTTCTCTTTGAGACCTCTCAGCCAGTCTTTTTTACCTTCTACAGCAGCTTCAGTCAGGATTCTTGTGGTTTCCTGGAATGAGGCAGCAGAGATGAAGCTTTCGGTGTTCAAGCTGGCTTTGGTGATACCAAGCAAGACATCGGTGTAATCGGCTGGAACTGTGCCGCTTTGTTTGCAGCGCTCGTTCTCTTTATCGATTTCATAGCGCTCCATCAATTCGCCGGGCAACAAGATGGTGTCGTTTGGTGTGTCTACACGAACTTTGCGAGTCATCTGACGAACAATAACTTCGATGTGTTTGTCTGCGATGTCTACACCTTGCGAACGGTATACAGACTGAACTTCATCCACGAGGAATTTTTGAGCAGCCTGAATTCCCATCAAACGCACAATATCGTGCGGGTTGGGAGGACCATCTGTAAGAGCGGTTCCAAGCGAAATCTTATCTCCGTCTTCAACTAAGATGTTGAGTCCGGCAGGAATTTGAATTTCTTCTTCTGAACCATCTGAATAGACTACGAACAAACGATTTACATCGTCTTCGCTTACGATTTTCGCTTTGCCTTCGCGCTCAGCAAGAATGGCGCATTCTTTTGGTTTGCGTGCTTCGAGCAATTCTTCAACTCTAGGAAGACCCTGAACGATGTCCCCGGTTTTCTGACGTTCAAAGATGAGTGTGGCAAGCAAGTCGCCGCGTTGTACAAGCGATCCATCTTCACTCTGCAATTGAGTGTTGGTAGAGATAAGATAAGGTCTACCTCTGCGCACAACGATCTCGTCTTTGCTTACGCTAACGACCTGACCGGAATGTGATGCAACTGAAGATTTGGTCAATTTATCTCCGGTGCGCACCAGTTCATTTTCTTTAACTACTGCAGCACCTTTTACAGGCTCGCGAATTTGCTGCTCTTCTGTGATGAGAAGCAATCTACGCTCGTCTGTCTTGGACAACTGCACACGCGCATCGGTTTTTGTAAGAACCTGAGTGGTGGCAACTGCTGATTTAGGATCAATTATTTGACCATGCTCTACATCGAGCAATGTAATGTTGAAGTCTTGCTCGCGTCTCAAAAGAATGTTTTCTTGGACGACGATATCAAGCTCCTCTTCCATTTCTACGATACCTTTGAGATGCTGGAGAATTCCTTGCATCTGAAGTACAAGCGATGTACGAGTGAGTTGAGCACCTTGAACGTGTCTTACTCTTTCGCGATCTCTAAAGAGAAGCTGAGTTACAGATCTCAAGCCAATTTTCTCATCGGATTGAGCATGCTTAAACTTAGTGTCTCTAGGTTCAATCCAGTATTCTTCGACTGGGCGAACGAGAGCTTTGAATGTCCCGTCTTCCATTTCGAGAATCGAAAGAACTTTACGCTCTTTATATGTATAACCTTCGATCACTTCTGTTCCTGGCTCAACGACCTGACCTTCTGGAACTTTGAGTTCTGAAGGATCAGCGATTGGAACTACCTCGCCTGGTTTGATGATTACTTCATGGATGATGTCGTTATCAGCGACGATCTCGATGATACCTTCCATATGGGCAAATACATCTTTGACCACTTCTTGTCCGGCAGCAACCAACTCACCGGTTTCAGACATCTTCAAAGAAATATCTTTAGAGATGAAGTGCACTTCTTCAGGAACGAACAAGAGACGACCAGGTTTAGTCACAACTCTTCTGTCGTCAATCTCGACGCCATCATAAATGACTTCGCCACCTGAAGTAACAGTATTTGTGCCATCATCCAAAAGCTCAGCAACAATTTTGCCGTTTTCTACAACTTCGTCTTTGACGACTTTGAGCGCCCATGTTTCTTTGGATTTAGCGACTTTCCAGTAACTACCCTTTTGACCAGCGTCGAGCTTGGCATTAGCAGCACCGACTTTGGCAATGACTACGTTCAAGTCTTTGCCCTTGGTCAACTTGGTATATGTCTTGCGACCGACTTTGACTGTTTCGGTTTCGATTTCTGCACCATAACGAACTTCTCCGCCATGCTCAGTCAGAATCTGAATCTCAGCCAGAACATCTTTAGCTTTTACTTCCTGACCATCTTTAACTACAACTTGAGCGCCTGAGGGCAGGTTGTATACATCACCTTCAAGTACCCAAATGATACCGCCACGGTTAGCGGTACGACTGATGTTGCCCTGACGGTCACGTTTTTCGTCAGCCTGGAAGCCTTCGAAATTGACACGTCCCGAAATATCAGCGGTGATATCTTTGGTAGCACGTTCGGTCAAGTTCTTTTTGGAGCCTGGTGGATCGTACTCGGCAATTACTTGTCCAGCTTTGACTTCATCGCCGTCTTTGACAAGCACGAGAGAACCAGCTGGCAATTGAATCGATTTCTCTTTCTTGCCGTCGTTAATTTTAACAACGCCTTCTTTTGTAGTCTGCTCTACGCTATCACCATATGCGGTGCGAACCGACTTAGATGGAATTTTGTAAGAAACAACGCCTTCGACAGGCGATTTTTGCTGAGCACGTGACTTACCACCTGCAACCGCACCACCAGTGTGGAACGTTCTCATTGTGAGCTGGGTTCCAGGCTCACCGATTGATTGGGCAGCGATGATACCGATTGCTTCTCCAGAATCTACGATTCTGTTAGTAGTGAGCGACCAGCCATAACACTTCTGACAAACACCATATTGAGCATCGCAAGTGAGAGGGGAGCGAACCAGAATTTTCTTCTTCTTAGGATCTTTTTCGACGGTCTCAAGCTTTTCAGAAAGAACACGGTTGATGATATCGCCTTTGCGAGCGATAATTTCGCCGGTTTCTTTGTCGGCAATATCTTCTGCTAGAGTACGACCGAAAATACGCTCGGAAATTTTGACCATTTCCTTGTCGCCTTCAAGAATCGGCTGCATCAAGATACCGCGTGTGGTGCCGCAGTCAGGGTCACGCACTATAACGTCTTGAGCAACGTCAACCAGACGACGAGTGAGGTAACCAGAGTCAGCTGTTTTTAGAGCTGTATCTACAAGACCTTTTCTTGCGCCGTAGCTGGAGATAATGTATTCGGTAACGTTTAAGCCTTCACGGAAGTTTGCTTTAATCGGCAAGTCGATAATCTGACCTTGAGAGTCAGCCATCAATCCGCGCATTCCAACTAGCTGACGAACCTGAGAGATGTTACCTCTAGCGCCAGAGAACGCCATCATATATACGGGGTTCAATCTGTCGAAGTTGTCGACTACTTCTTTTGTAAGAGAGTCGGTGGTAGCGCTCCACGTATCGATAACTTTGTTGTAGCGCTCAACTTCGGTGATATCGCCGCGTTCGTAACGACGTTGGGCTTCTTCGATTTCTTTTTCAGCAGCCGAGATCAATCCTTTTTTGGCTTCTGGAACATCCAGATCTGAAATTGAAATCGTTACGCCAGCCTTGGTAGCGTACATGAATCCAAGATCCTTGAGAGCATTGGCTAGAGCCGCTGTTTTCGAGGTACCGAATTTTTCGTAAATCGAAGAAAGTAATTTTCCAAGTACTTTCTTGTCTACGGTTGTATTGATGAACTCTAGGGCTTCTTCTTTCTTGCCTGTTACCATGACGTCCTCTTATCTCTGGATTGTTCGTGAATTATTTGGCGACCGAAATGGCTTGTCTAACTACTTCGTTAAAAATGATTCTTCCCGGGCTTGTTTCCACCATTGAACCATCAACGTCGCGTACTGCAATTTTGGCGTGCAGATCAAGAATGCCGGCTTCGTAAGCAGCTCTGGCATCAGCCAGATTGACGAAGCGCATTCCGGCACCTCGACATACTTTTGGATCATCCCAACCCGGCTTTTGAATAGTGAGGTAATAAATACCAAGCACCATGTCTTGAGTAGGAGTGATTGTCGGTCTGCCCGTAGCAGGCAACAAAACGTTGTTCGATGCAAGCATGAGCATGTGTGCTTCTGCCTGTGCTTCAACCGATAGCGGAACGTGTACAGCCATCTGGTCACCGTCAAAGTCGGCGTTGAAGGCGGCGCAAACAAGCGGGTGAAGCTGAATGGCTCGTCCTTCGACCAGGACCGGTTCGAAAGCTTGAATACCCAAACGGTGAAGCGTGGGAGCACGGTTCAAGAGTACCGGGTGACCTTGAATAACTTCTTCCAAGATTTCCCAGACGACTGCAGAACCTTTCTCAATCTGCTTTTTAGCTGATTTGATATTCTGAACAATTTGACGCTCGATTAATTTGTTAATCACAAACGGCTTGAACAGCTCGATTGCCATTTCACGAGGCAAACCGCACTGGTGCAGTTTGAGTGAAGGACCGACAACGATAACCGAACGACCTGAGTAGTCAACACGCTTACCAAGCAAGTTTTGACGGAAACGACCTTGCTTACCTTCAATGATATTGGAGAGCGATTTGAGTGGACGGTTGTTTGGTCCAACTACCACGCGACCACGTCTACCGTTATCAATCAAGGCATCAACCGCTTCTTGAAGCATACGCTTCTCGTTGCGGACGATAATTTCAGGTGCGCCCATTTCGAGCAATCTTGCAAGACGATTGTTTCTGTTGATTACTCGTCTATAAAGATCGTTCAAATCCGAAGTGGCAAAACGTCCACCATCCAACTGAACCATTGGTCGAAGATCAGGAGGAGTGACTGGAAGTTTATCCAAAATCACCCAGGTTGGGTCAGTGTGAGAGTTAAGAAGAGCTTCGGTCAAACGAAGACGTTTGATTATTTTTGCTCTCTTTTGTTGTGAACCGCCAGACATGGCCAGCTCGTCACGCAGCTGGACTGAAATTTCTTTCAAACCAGGCAATTCCAAAAGACGTCCACGGTCTTCTTTGTTTTCTGGTCTTTCGTAAACTGGTTTAGCCAGTTCATTCAACAAGAGCTTGATTGCCTCTGCACCGATACCGATATCAAACTGAAAGTTGGGATCATCGAGCAGTTTTTCGTATTCTTCTTCTGAAAGAAGTTGCGATTTATTCAAATCAGGCACGTTGCCTGGGTTTGTGACGATGTAAGCGTTGAAATAAACAACTTGTTCAAGGTCACGCAGTGGCAGATCGAGCAGAAGTCCGATGTAGCTCGGAATACCTTTGAGAAACCAGATATGGGTTACAGGAGCTGCAAGGTCGATATGTCCCATGCGGTGACGACGAACTTTTGAATCTGTAACTTCAACACCGCAACGCTCACAAGTGATACCACGGTGACGAACTCTTTTGTATTTTCCGCAATAGCATTCCCAGTCCTTTGAAGGTCCAAAAATACGCTCGCAGAACAATCCGTCTTTTTCCGGCTTGAGAGTTCTGTAGTTGATGGTTTCCGGTTTGGTTACCTCACCATGAGACCAGCTCAAGACTCGCTCTGGTGATGCAATCCCGATTTTGATGTAGTCGAAACGATCGATATTCGTTGCCATTTTTTCTTGTACCTTTTATGGAATGAGACTGAAAGATTTTGAATTAGAGCGAGAATTACTCTTCTACTTCTTCATCGTCCAAATCGTCTTCAACGTCAAACTCTTCAAATTCTTCTTGCTCAACATCTTCTTCAGTTTCTTCGGATGCTTCTTCTTCAGTTTCTTCATCTGAATCATCATCTTCAGTCCCTACATCGTCAGACATCTTGGGATATTTTTTGACTGGTCTTTCTTCTTCATAATCTTCGTCATCGTCAGATCCGAAAATACGACCACCCATTCCGGAACCTACACCTAATGCGCCTTCTTCATCTTCGTCTCCAAAGCCTTTAAGACCAGGTGAGGGAAGTGAATCTGGACCACCAGTCTGCACCAGACCCGATACCACGCTTTCAAGCATGCGTCCAGGACCCATATTGCGACCTGCTCCGCCTGCTCCAGCGCTCGCTCCAGGACCACCCGCAGGCAGACCAGGCAAGCCAGTGTTGGCAAGACCTTCGGTTATTCCAGTCAATCCGGGCATACCTAAACCTGAACCAGAACCAGCTCCAGGGAAGCCGCCCATACCAGCCATTCCAGTTTGCATAGATCCAGATTGCATGCCAGCCATGCTGCGATTCATCATGGCAGCACCAGGGTCACCACCCATTCCGGGGATGCCCATCGCAGCCATATCTCCCATCTCGAGTTGAGATAAGCGTCTGATGCCACGTGGTTTTGGCTCTTCTACTTCAGCCATGAGATCGACTTCGATCTCTTGACCTTCTTTAGTGCGTTTTGCTACCGATACATCAAGACCGATTGATTGCAATTCGCGAACCAATACTTTGAATGACTCGGGAATACCGGGTTTCTTCAGGTTCTCGCCTTTGACGATTGATTCATATGCTTTGGAGCGTCCGTTCACATCGTCTGATTTGATTGTGAGCATCTCTTGCAATGAATAGGCAGCACCGAAAGCTTCGAGCGCCCAGCATTCCATTTCTCCAAGACGCTGACCACCAAACTGAGCTTTACCACCAAGCGGTTGCTGAGTGACCAAACTGTAAGGTCCGGTAGAACGAGCGTGAATCTTGTCGTCTACAAGGTGAACAAGTTTCATCATGTAGATTTTGCCGACAGTGACCGGGTTATGGAAAGCTTCACCGGTTCTGCCATCATAGATGGTTACTTTACCGTCATCGCCAACCCATGGGGCATTGGATTTGATTTTGCCTGCCTTGATTTCATCATGCACAAGTGCACTAGAAGCTTCAGGCTTCCACATTTCGTCGAATGGTGGCACTTCATAACGCAATCCGGTGAGGTGACCTGCCATTCCAAGCAGAGTCTCGAAGGTTTGTCCCACGTTCATACGTGAAGGCACACCCAGTGGATTGAGTACGATGTCTACAGGCGAGCCATCGGGCAAATAAGGCATGTCTTCAATAGGTAGGATTCTTGCCACGATACCTTTGTTACCGTGACGTCCTGCTACTTTATCGCCAACAGAGATTTTACGTTTCTGAGCGATATAAACACGCACTACTTTGTTTGCAACCGGCGGGAGTTCATCACCTTTTTCGCGGTCGAAGACTTTGACGTCTACAACACGTCCACCTTCACCGTGAGGAACGCGCAATGAGTTGTCTCTTACGTCGCGAGCCTTTTCACCAAAGATTGCACGAAGCAATTTTTCTTCTGGTGGGTGTTCGGATTCACCTTTGGGTGTGATTTTTCCAACCAGGATGTCGTCTGGATAAACGCGCGAACCAACTCTGACGATACCGTATTCATCAAGGTGACGAAGCGATTCTTCAGATACGTTTGGAACTTCGCGTGTGATTTCTTCTGGACCAAGCTTGGTTGAGCGAGCGTCGATTTCCAGTTTTTCAATGTGGATCGAAGTCATAACTTCGTCGAAGACCAATCTTTGAGAAATCAAGATAGCATCTTCAAAGTTGTAGCCTTCCCATGGCATAAATGCCACCATCAAGTTACGTCCGACCGCCAGTTCACCAGTGTTGGTGGCAGCACCGTCAGCAATGATTTGACCTACGCTGATCTGATCATCAACGCGAACAATCGGCTTTTGGTTCAAACAAGTATCTTGGTTAGAGCGTTGGAATTTGCCCAGTTTGTATTTGACCAGACGCTTGTCTTTGGTTCTGATGTGAATTTGATTGGCTGTAACGTATTCGCACTTGCCTTCAACATCAGATACAACAACCATGCCGGAGTCTTTTGCAGATTGTTGTTCGATACCAGTTGTGACGATTGCGCGCTCGGTCTGCACCAATGGAACAGACTGACGTTGCATGTTCGAGCCCATCAAAGCTCGGTTAGCATCATCGTGCTCAAGGAACGGAATTAGAGCGGTTCCAACAGATACAATCTGAATTGGCGATACGCCTACATAGTCAACTTGTGTCGGTACTGTTTCGATAAACTCTGCTTTGTAGCGAACTGGAACCAGGTCGTTGCCAAAGGTTCCGTCATTGTTTACCGGCACGTCACCAGGAGCCACCCGATAGCGATCTTCTTCGTCAGCTGTCAGATAGTGAACCTCTTCAGTTACCAGTCCGTTGGTCACTTTGCGATATGGTGTCTCGATAAAACCATAAGCATTTACACGTGCATGAGTTGCAAGGGAGCCAATAAGACCAGCGTTTGGACCTTCAGGCGTTTCTACTGGACAAATACGTCCGTAGTGACTGGGGTGAATATCGCGAACGGCAAATCCTGCGCGTTCTCTCGACAAACCACCAGGTCCTAATGCAGACAAACGGCGTTTGTGTGTAAGTTCAGCAAGCGGGTTGGTCTGATCCATGAACTGAGACAATTGCGACGAACCGAAAAATTCTCTGATCGCTGCAACCAGTGGTTTTGTATTCAACAGGTTGGCAGGTGTAAGAGTATCGGCGTCCTGCAAAGTCATACGCTCACGTACGATACGCTCAAGACGTGTAAGACCGATGCGGAATTGGTTTTGAAGCAATTCGCCAACTGATCTAATACGACGATTACCCAAGTGGTCGATGTCATCAACCTGACCTTCGTCAAAATTCAACGAAATCAAGTAGTCAACTGCAGCGACGATATCGCTTGGTGTGAGAGTACGCTGACTTTCTGCTGTAGAGAGTGCCAGTTTCTTATTCAATTTATAGCGACCGACACGACCAAGGTCGTAGCGCTTGTCATCAAAGAATCTGGATTCGAGGATGCTTTGTCCACCAGCTACTGACGGCGGGTCACCCGGACGCAGTTTTCTGTATACCTCTATAAGGGATTCTTCTTTGGTTTTGTTTGTATCTTTGTCAAGCGTCTTCTTAAGGAAGTCGTGATGGCGGAAAAGGTTTTCCATTTCGGAATCGGAATAGCCAAGAGCACGCAACAGGGTAGTTGCAAGCAGCTTTCTGTTCTTATCGATTTTTACGTAAATGACGTCGTTTACGTCGGTTTCGAACTTGAGCCAGGCGCCACGGTTTGGAATCAATGTGGCTGAGAAGGTACGTTTACCGTTCTGGTCAACTTCGCGTTTATAGTAGATGCCAGGGCTTCTGACAATCTGCGAGACGATAACGCGTTCGGCACCATTAATAATGAAGGTACCGCGGTCGGTCATCATGGGGATGTCACCCACATAAATCTCTTGCTCTTTGATATCGTGAACTTCACGATTGACAAGACGCATCTGTACACGCAATTTCTTGGTATAGCTAGCATCAAGTGCTCGAGCTTCTTCAGGGGTCTTTGGCTTGTTAGGCTCAGAGTGATCCTCGAAGTTGTAATTAGTGAGGAAGTACAACTCCAATCTTCCTGTGAAGTCGCGAATAGGGCTGAATGCTTTCAGCTCCTCAGCCAGACCTTCTTCGATAAACCATCGAAATGAAGCTTTCTGGATTTCTGCAAGGTCAGGAAGATCCGCGATGCGCGATCCTCCAACTCCGAAAGTGCGCACGCGCTCGGATAACTCTAGGGCCATTGGTTACCTCTGGTCTTTTTTTGCTTGGGTTTTTGGGGCTGCAGCAATTGCTAAATGCCTATGAAAATGGGCACGGAAGGGCTAATATATGTAGATAGATATTGTATTGTCAACACAGTTATTTAAATGTGAAACGGGCAAAACTGCCGTTTTTGGTGCAGCATCTCAAATCAGGCGGCGCTTAGCAGCTCGAAACCAGCTCACAGAGCCAATTTCGGTAATTCACAAAATATTACACGCGATTTAAAACTTTGCCTTAATAAATATATATGAGATTAAGGAAAGCTTAAGCAGCTCTGCGAACGGGTCAAATTTGACGGGCGGAGCGAGATTAAACGAGATTAACCAAAATCACTAAAGGTTCTAGTAATAATTCGTGCGGGGATGGAGCGTTGCTGGTGTGACGCACGGTCTTCAAAACCGTTGTGGGGCAGAGAAACGCTGCCCCGGGTGGGTTCGATTCCCACGCATCCCCGAATAAAATTCGCCATTTTCCACAATATAGAGCACATATACAGTGGTGGCGTATCACTACATGCAATATCACTCATGGTGTCACATGACAACCGAGAGTCCCTGCCGGGGGGACTTTACAAACTTTTCAAACATCCCATAATAAATAGCGTTGTTGTTGTTACTAGCGTGTTTTTGTCACTAGAAAGTCGGTCAGAAGTGAATGGTCCACAGGGAGCGAGTCAGTTACCACTAACATGGCTCAATCAGTTTGCTGGATATCTGGAGGAAGAACGTAATTATTCGGCTCATACAATCCGAGCTTATCTCAACGATTTGAGACAGCTCATTGAGAATACGAGCACGAATTCCATACAAAGCGTTTCAAGTGTTAGGGAAAGAGCTACCGAGTATGGTGGCGAGCCCCAGTTTTCGAGAACTGATGCAACCTCTCTGCAAGAGAATCTTGAGATTCAACCTCAAGTTGATATGTCGCCACCGGAAACGACGGCGTCGGGCGCGTCGGGCTCATGGTTAGAAGCGGAGAACCTGAAAAGTTATATCCGTCAAATCCAAGAGCAATACAGCCGTCCAACGGTTGCTCGCAAAATATCTGCTATCCGCAGTTTTTATAAATATCTGCGCAGAGAGCAGTTAATTGAAGACGATCCGTCTAAACTGGTACGTGGTCCAAAACTGACAAGAAAATTGCCATCTTGTCTGGATCGCGAAGAAGTTGTCAGATTACTCTTGGCTCCGGATCAGTCATTGCTTGGTATTCGTGACCGCGCTTTGATGGAAGTACTTTATGCTTCTGGAATGCGTGTTAGCGAACTGTGCAATCTAAAGGTTAAAGACTACAACGAGCAAGCAATGGAAATGCGCGTCGTAGGCAAGGGTAATAAAGAACGCGTGGTTCTACTGAACCAAAGCGCTAACGCCTGGCTCTGCAAATATTTGCATGAGTATTGGCCCAAACTGGCACAAGATAGAAGTCCAGTTCCAGACAGCCCACTTTTCGTGAGCCGTCAGGCAACCAGACTATCGTCGCGTTCAGTCCACCGATTGGTTTTGAAATACGCCAAAAAAGCGAAAATCAATAAGCCAATCACCCCTCATACTCTGAGACATACTTTCGCCACTCATTTGCTCGAGGGCGGAGCTGACTTGAGAGTAGTCCAAGATTTGCTTGGACATACCACAATTAATACGACTCAAATTTATACTCACGTGAGCATGGACAGACTCAGAAAGGTCTATTCGAACACTCACCCCAGAGCATAAAACCTAGTTGTATATTGAACCAAACTCTGGTACAAAAGGCTTAGTTACTCTCCTAGACGACTGAGCCTTTTTCTTTTGAACATGGAATGGAAAGATTATAAACAAGCGATAAAAGAGTCCATCGACGCAAATGATCTTGGACGCGCTGAACAATTATTGCTTGAAGCAATGGGCGTGCTTAAACAAAGCGAAAATGCAGACGAACGACTTTGTGTTTGTCTCGACCAGTTAGGCTGGATTTATATAGGTCAGCGCAAATTGGAGCTGGCGCAAGCTCATTACTTGGAAAGTCTGAATATTAAAAGCAAAGTTCTGGGAGAAAAAAATCCCATAGTAGGCAAAGCTTTGAAAAAACTGGCCACTGTTTCTTACATGGCCGAAAATTATGTCGATGCCGAACGTTACGGCAAACGGGCCTTAAATGTTCTGAAAAATACAGCTGGACCAAAAAATGAAGAAACCCAGCAGACAATGCTCGATGTAGTGTCACTCTTAAACCACCTCAACCGCAAAGTCGAAGCTCGTATCATCGAGCAAAGTATCAATCAGAGTATCGCAACTCCAGAATCTTCAGACCTTGGAGCCCAATCAATAATTAAGGTCAATATTTGTCCTGAATGCAAACATCCATTCGAGGGTCGCAACTGCCCTCGCTGCACTGTAGTTAAAGTTTAAGTTTAAGCAAAGCAGTACAAATAGCAGCAATAGCTTCGCCATCACCGATGGGTCCTAATTTTTCAGCCGTACGCGCCTTAAAATTGATTTGCTCGTATGTGACATTCAGGCGTTCACTCAGAGTCTGTCGCATTTTTTGATAATGCGGTTTTAATTTTGGCGTCTCACAAATAACAGAGATATCGGCATTTTCAATCTGAAAGCCACGTTCGCTTATAAGCTCAAAAACATTATCAAGCATTTTCAAACTACTGATGCCAGCAATATCAGGATCATCGGGTGGATAGAGCGAACCAATGTCTGGCAGTCCAGCTGCACCAAGCAAAGCTTCTATCAAAGCATGTGTAACACAATCGCCGTCTGAATGGCCTAGCAAACCTTTGTCATGTGCAATTTCGATTCCGCCAAGAATCAGCGGTCGACCACTTACAAGGCGGTGAATGTCAAAGCCGTTTCCGACTCTATAACTCATTCGATAACCATGAGTAAGTGATTAGCATTCACTGTTTCACCGGTTTTGACTTTGATACTAGAAATGGTACCGTCTTTGTCTGCAGTGACATCTGTTTCCATCTTCATCGCTTCAAAAGTGATGAGCTTTTGACCAGTTTTCACTCTATCCTTTTCGTTGACTAGAATTTGTTTCACAAGACCATTCATGGTCGAGCGTATCTCACCCATAATCAGTGAGGAAGAACGAGATTGCTCAACTGTAGCCGTTTTAACAGGCTCCAATGTTTTTACGGCAGTTGCCGTTTTGCTTGCGCCTTCGGCGTTTTGAGTCTCATACTCGGCTACATTGACAGTAAAAATTCTTCTGTCTACCTCAACATTAAAACTGCGTGCAGGCTTCAAAGATGGTGATGAATCAGCAGAAGATTGTGGCAAAGCAGATTGCGGAGCTGCTTGAGGCTTAGCTTTAGCTTTATACTCTTTCATAAATTCTTGCTCGATAAAGCCAGTATGCACTTCTCCAGCAAGGAACGCTTCATTGTCCAATAATGCTTGGTGAAAAGGAATCGTTGTGGAAAGACCTTTTATAGTGTATTCACCAAGAGCCAATTTCATTCGTTTGATTGCTTCGTTTCGATTAGAGCCCCATACCACGAGCTTTGCAAGAAGCGAATCATAAAATGGAAGGACTTGATACCCCTGATAAGAACCAGAGTCAAGGCGAGTCCAGGGACGCTGAGGAATTACATATTCACTTATTGTGCCAGGTGACGGCATAAAATTACGTGAAGGATCCTCGGCATTGATGCGGCATTCGATTGAATGACCGTTCTGTTTGACCTCTTCTTGTTTCAATTGCAAACGCTCGCCAGAAGCGATCAATATTTGCTCTTTCACTATGTCAACACCAGTTGTCATCTCGGTAATCGGGTGCTCTACTTGAACACGAGTATTCATTTCAAGGAAATAAAACTGGTCTTTCCAGGCGAGAAATTCCATTGTTCCGGCTGAAAAATAACCGATAGATTTGGCACCACGCACCGCAGCTTCAAGCAATTTCTCTTTCACTTTTTTGTCTAATTTAAAAGCAGGACATTCTTCCAAAAGCTTCTGGTGACGACGTTGACTGGAGCAATCACGTTCATATAAATGAATTAGATTGCCAAATTTATCGCCAAGAATCTGAACCTCGATGTGTCTTGGTTTGTCCAGATATTTTTCAACATATACTTCGCCAGAACCAAAATAGCTTTCGCCTTCTCGTTTGGCTCCTGCAAGAGCAGCTTCCACCTCTTCGGCATTCTTGACCACACGCAATCCGCGTCCGCCACCACCAGCACTGGCTTTAATAGCAAGTGGGTAACCATATTTGATACCAAGCTCTTTTACTATTTCAGGGTCGCTGACCGGGTCAGTGGTACCTGGAACAACAGGTACTTTGGCTTTCTCCATCGCTCGACGCGATTCGACTTTAGAGCCCATGAGATTGATTATTTCAGGACTTGGTCCTACGAAAATAATTCCGGCGTCTGTGCAAGCTTTAGCAAAACCAGGATTTTCAGACAAAAATCCATAGCCTGGATGAATGGCATCAGCACCAGCTTTTTTAGCAATTTCTACAATCTGAGCAACGTCTAGATAAGTCTTACCGGCTTGGCCGGGTTGCCCGTCTAATTTCCATTTTTCGTCTGCTAGCTCGACATGTCTGCTTTTGTGGTCAGGTTCAGAAAAAATAGCAATTGGGCTTATATCCAATTCTCGACAAGCATGAATAATTCGGCAGGCGATTTCACCTCTATTTGCGATCAGAAGTTTTTTAATTTGAGTGCTCACACGAATAGCCCCACTTGAAGATTGAGTATTTATTAAGTGAAAAAGCTTACCCTAGAAATACATGCAATGTACTAACCATGACAATTCTTAAGGATTCAACCTGTCAAGGGTGGTAGCATATCGACAGGCTGGAAACTCGCTAAAAGAGGATGCCTGCTTACTAATTGCCGAGGAAGCTTGAATCGTGCCTGAATCAGTGAAAACCAAAGAAGAAAGTCAAGTGTTTAAGAAAGCAGTCTTTCAAGAAGTGTTTATGGCCGGCAGCGGCTTTATGGGAAGATGCATCGCCTATCTAATCGCATCGCGCACTCAAGCCAAGGTGCATATCTATGATATATCCGAAGCGTCGCTCGACCTTGCTCAATCTGAAATTGAAAAAATGGGCAAAAAGTCAGTTGAAAAAGGGCTGTTTTCTCAAGAACAGCTGAACGATATCAAAAGTCGCATAGTGCGTGCTTCAAAACTAGAAGATGCAAAAAACTGCGACCTGGTTATTGAAGCAGTGGCAGAAGACATCAATATAAAGAGAGAACTTTTCAAAAAGCTCGATTCGATTTGCAAGCAAGAAACCATTTTTGCATCTAACACTTCTTCGCTTCCCATCACTGCAATTGCAGCAGCGACCAAACGCACAAAACAGTTTATGGGCATGCATTTCTTTTCTCCCGCCCATATTATGAAACTGGTTGAAATCATTCCTGGGATTGATACCACCCCTGAAACCACATCCAAAGTAAGAACCTTTGCCGAAGAGCTCGGAAAAACAGTTATTGCTTCCAAAGATTTTCCCGGATTCATCACCACCCGCCTTGGCATGGTACTCATAAATGAAGCCGCCTTCGCGCTGATGGAAGGTCTTTCCACTCCCGAGGAAATCGACCAGGGAATGACACTGGGTTATAACCATCCGATGGGACCGTTGGCTCTAGCAGATTTTGTCGGACTCGATATTGTTTTGCATATCATGGAAACCATGCTTGAAGGTTTCGGCGATCCCAAATACCGTCCCTGCCCAATTCTGAGACAACTCGTCTCGGCTGGACATCTTGGTAAAAAGACCGGAAAAGGATTTTACACCTACTAATTATGATTTCGCTCAGCCTCTATCTGGCAGTCACATTCTTGATTTTGGGTATGTTTGGACTCACCGCGGTCTTTTACAACATGCTGAAGCAAGTTGATGCGTCGAAACTAAAGGATTTTCAACTTCCGTTCATTTCAGTAGTAATTCCGGCTCGCAACGAAGAGGCAAAAATCGGGCGCTTGTTAGAATCACTAACAAAACAAGACTATCCAAATTTCGAAGTCGTCGTTGTTAACGACCGCTCCACCGATAGAACCGGTGACATCATCGCCGACTACGCTCAAAAAGATGATCGAATCAAACTGATTCAAGGCAGCGATGCCCCTCCCGGATGGATCGGCAAATGCAATGCCATTTTGCACGCAGTATCTAAAGTATCTAAAAAAGGCGATGACCAGTGGTATATCTTTACTGACGCCGACACTTACCATCAGCCCAATTCACTCAAAGATGCTGTTTCCTACGCCCTGGAAAACAATCTCGATTTACTATCTTTCATTCCTGTTCAGGAACTGGGAAGCTTTCCCGAACGGCTGGTAATGCCTGTTTTACTTAGCGGCTTTTTACTTGGCGATCCATTTCATACCGTAAATGATCCCGATGCAGAACGTGCTTATGCCTATGGACAGTACATTGTGTGCAAGCGCTCGTCTTATGAAGCAATTGGCGGGCACGAATCGGTAAGAGATGAAATAGTCGAAGACCATGCCATAGCGCGCGTATTTAAAGAGAAAGGCTTCAAAATCGGCGTAGCCGATGGCAAAAGTCTTTACAGCGTGCGCATGTATGTAGACCTGAAGTCCATGTGGCTTGGCTGGACCAAAAATCTTTATTCACTCATCGACAGCAAAATTTCCAACCTTGTGTTTTTGCTTTTCTTGCTCAACACAGTCGTCGTTTTCCCACTCTTTGAACTTGCATGGGTAATTGCTGAGTGGACACAAGGCGAAATCAACACCAACTTGATACGCCTTACAGCACTTGTTGCAGTACAGTACATCACACTCTTCTTATGGTATCGCCAGTGTTCCGAACACCACAAAGGCATCGACTGGCGACATTTCTTTTTGACTCCATTTGGCACAATGACTCTCAGCTGCCTCTATTTGCATTCTGCTTATCTTGTCCTCTTTGGTGAAGAGGTCAACTGGAAAGGTCGCAGATATGTAGTCAGCACAAAGAAAACCATAGACCCAGATGCAAGCGCTATGGAAAAGAGCCAACTAATGGCAGACGCCAGAGACATTTAAAAGAAAGCTATGTCGTCACAACAAGGTAAACTTCCTTCCACTGCAGAACTAGAGCGATTCGTCAAAGAAAAGACAGCTCTGAGTTTCTGGACCATGGATGGCAAAGAGCACAAAGGCACTTTGCGTTGGTTTGACGAAAATACATTTGGTCTTTTGCTTGATGAAAAGCAGTCAAAAAAGCAAATTACGCTGTTAAGGCATGCAGTCATAGGTTACGGACCAGGCGCAGCACCTATATAGATAAGACCATAATACTTGACAACTAAGGCTCTTCCAAGATTTATCCTTAATTCTTAACTACTTTATCAGCCGCGACATTAGTTGCCGTTTGCCTGGGTAGATTGAAAAAAGGGATATAACAGGAGCTATCATGCAAAGCCAAGACGAACCCACGAGCATGGATTCTGCCTTGAATCTGTGGCAAGAGGCAGTCGAAAAGTCGAGTGTCGATCTAGACAAAATAGTGGCAAATTCGCTCGCTCAGCTGAACAAACTCAGCAACGACCTGGAAGAATCGCTCAAAGGGCAGCTGATGAAAGCCTCCGAGCTTTCGTCTCTTACAGTCGAAGCCAATATTGAAGACCTGTCGCTGCATAGAGACGACATCAAAGACCAGTTGTCCGAATTTGAACGTCAGGAGATTGACAAGATTTACGCGACAGCAAGCGAATCTCGCATGAAGTTCAACCAGTTAATTGCGCAGGCGAAAAACGAAATACTTGAGCAGTTCGCAAACAAGATTCGCGAGCTGCAAGAATCGATGGAAAATCCCAAAGAACATTTCACTGATTTTTCAACAAAGCAACAGCCCAAAATTGACGAAGTCGTAAACACGGCCCGCAAAAAAATAGAAAATCAAAAGTCGTCGAGCGAAACTTCACTTTCTAAAAAAGCCAAAGAGCTCGAAGAAAAGGTGGAAGAGCTCGTAGCCTCGCTCAAAGAAGAAATCAATTCTCAGCTGGGCCAGTACGATCGCGACTTTGACCAGAAAATTGGTCAGGTCATACAGCAGTTAGAAGATCTATTAAAGGAATCGGACGAATACGCTCAGGAAGTAGTCAACCAAGGCACCAGTCGAATAGACCAGGCAGAAGAGATTGGTTCGCACTTTTTGGAAGAACACATCGAGTCCTGGACAGCGACTGTAGACACTCTCAAAAATTCATTCGAAAAACAAATTATAGAAGCAAAAGAAGAGCGCAAAGGAAATCACATCAAAACGCTCGAATACAAAGTTGCAGAAGCGAAAGCTACTATCAACCAGATGGCAGAGTCAGGCAACTCCAACGTTGCATCAGCTCATCGCAAGTTTTTTAGTACGCTCAAACGACTCGAAAAGAAATATTCGGATCGCGTAGCCAAGCAAATGGCATTGCTCGAACAAGCAATAGAAGAAGAAAAGGAACTTCCCCTCTCCATGGGCGGACAGATGATTCAAGCTGACGAAGAGTTTCGCAAGAATCTCGATACACAGCTCAAAGTCCGCGGCAATGAGCTTGTTAAGTCAATTCGCAAACAAGTGGACCAGTTGGAATCTGAGTTCAAGCGCTCTAGCAGTGGTTCGACCGAACGAATAGAATCTATTCGTCTTCAAACTGTAGAATCGCTGGAGAAACAGGTTCGCATCATACGCTCAGAACTGGACCGCATCAGTAAAAGTTTCAAAAGCGAGCTTACACAGCTGAGTACTGCCCTTCCAGAAATTGAAGAACGAGGCAAGGTAGCTGCAATGTCGGTCTCAGCTTACCTGTCATCTATGCTCACACTCGATTCGGACTAAAAGAAAACCAAGGAGACGAAAGCCATGACAATGGCCGGTAAGAAATTGCAAGTAATCTACGATAAAGGCAGCGAAGAGCTGACTAATATCGAGACTAAAGCCAGTGGCAAATTGAAAAAACTTTCTGATACTCAAAACGAGAAAAGAAAAGTGCTTCAAGCTGGCGATGCCACCAAAATAGAATCCAAATCGGCTGAGCTTGAGCAGGATATTCGCAAAGTAATCAATGAGTCTCTAGTGCGTCTGGAAAGCACTAAGACCAAAGAAATCCAAAGCTGTCACGAACAAGTGGACGAGCTAGGTCGCGAGCTAAAAAATGTAAGCGAAATAGTAAAACGTTCGCTTCAGCAACTGATTGATTCTAATCAAGAACGACTCGAAGATGTAGAGCTTGAGCTAACTTACGAGTTTGATACCAATCTCGACCAGAAGCTAGGCGAACTCGAAAAACAAACATACGCTAGTTCTGGCAAACTGACAGCCCACGGAAATACGCTGGTTAACTCGCTACAGCAAAAACTAGACCAGAATGTCTGGGCATCCAAAGGTAGCGAAAAAGCAGTTGTAACCCAACTGTACAAAAACTATATGAAGAAAGCGAATACGATTGAACAACGCTTTTCTTCGCTCATGCAACAACTCTCCTCTCACTTCCAGGACAAATTCAAAGTTGTCGAAGAAGCAAGTAAGTCTATAGACATTAAAGTTGACAGTTATACAGATGAAACCATGTCAAATCTGGACACTCGTTGTACGGATATAGAGCGAGAAATAAACACATTTTTCGGCGAAATGCTGAGCGAAAACATCGAGCAATTAGATAAAAATCTTGGTAGTATCGCCAGTGATATCAGCAGCACTCACGCTAGCTTGACTGGAAATCTCACTCAAAAAACGCGCGACTTTTCAAATAGTCTTACAGGACTTTCAGATGGAATGAAAGAGCGCATGACCAGTAACTTCCAGGAAGTCGGGACTAGAGCAGATTTAATCTTCAAAGAATTCATGCAAGCAACCGAGCAGAAAGTAACGAACTCTCTGCAAATCAGAGAAGAACTCGAAAAAGCAAAAGAAGAAACCATTCGAGATATCCACGACGAACTTGCATCTGTGCGCGAAGACTTCCAGAAGAAAGTCGAAGGACTAATGAGCGCAGCAGAAGAGGATTTACAACGAATCACTCAAGATGTCGAAAAAGAAATTCAGGCCACTCAAACACGTTGCCTGAACAAACTGGCTCAAGACGGTCAAGCGTGCAAACAAGAAATAGATTCGCAAGTGGCTAATCTACTTGCAGCAATCAAAGAACACAAAAGAGTGGCTTTAGCCGATATTTCTTCGGCAGCGGCAGTTGGCAAATCAATGGAACTATAGGAATAAACAATGCACTCGATGCTTCGTCAACATCAAATAAGAGCTCAGGACATAAAACCATATGTTCGCACTTATGACCGCAAGAATCCCGTCGGCGCAGACGAATGGGCAACCCAGGAAGGAATGATTTATGGTCCCGGGATGCTTATTTTCGTTCTTGAGCCAGCCAAAAGACCACCAGGTCTTACAAGTTTTGCCAAGCCTCAAGTCGACGCCGCGCCTGACTTGTTTAGAGTCAAAGATTTGTCGTGCGTCGTAGACAAAATAGAAAATAAATCCTGGGTGTTAAACATAACACCATCGGCTTATGAGCTTCGTTTTCTCGATACTTTGTTTAGAGAGAAGGCTAAAAAAGCCATTTTCGATGGACTAGACCTTAACTATCTAATCGCCAAACCGCGGCAAGAATTGACCGCAAGCCAGGTAAAAGAATTGAAGGTAATTGCAGATTCATACAGCGACGGAGGATCTCGTCGCTCACTGGTACAAGAAGGCGCAGATCTGGAAGAGCCAACCAGAGCGATATTGCATTTTCTTGGTGTAGATTGGAGTAGTCAGCCAAACAAACAAGTAATTGAAATTGGCACCATATGTCACATGCTATTCGCTCCAGATCCTGGTCAGGAAGATCCGCTACGTCAGTCGATCCGCAATTATTTTACTGCTGTAATGTCTAGCGAAAGTCTTGCAAGCGAAGGTATTACTCAAGCAGCTCAAGCTGCATCTGCTCAGCCAGCGCAACCAGCACCAACTCAAGCGCCTGCAAAATCGGTTTACTCATTTACTCAACCCGAAGATTATATCGAACCTGAACTTGAACCTGAACCTGAGCCCGAAGCGGAAGCAGAGTCGGATTTAGATATGAGCGACCTAGACCTGGATATTGATCTTGATGCCGACATGGCACCGCTTCAAGAGACTTTCCCGATGGCCACTCAAGAATTTGGAAGACCAGTAATCGGTGGCGACTCTGAGGAAATGGAAGCTGAAAGCGAAATACCATCACTTCCATCATGGTATTTGACCACTCACGATGTCCATGAAATGAATGCACACGCCAGATCATTGTTTGCGCTGGCAAGAAGCACAAGTGCAAAATCTCAAAATGGTGACACGCCAGCAGCAGCCCCCAAAGAAGATTTTTCGGCTCAGTTCATTAGTGATTATCAACAAGGCCATGCCGGTGTAGAAGAAGACTCAAATGATTACCGAAGTCATAGTGAGCTTCAAGCCAAAGAAGAAACACAACCAGCTTTTGTTGATTCAATCTTTGAAAACACTGGAGCCCGCGGTTCGCTTGAGACTAATCCTGAAGCCAATGCGGCTCTTGCTGCGGCTGAAAAACTCGCAGCACAAGAATTAGTCGAACCAGAAAGTACTCCAAGCCAGGATTGGGAGCCAGTCGTTGGCGAGGATCTACCTGAAGCAAATGTCGATTCCAGTTTTGATGCACTTCAGGAACCAGTTCAATCATCTGAAAAAGTTGAATCAGCAAGTTTACTGAGCAGACTAACTGGCGCAGTCGGTCAAGACGCACCACCGGAGGTGGCAGAGCCCGCAAAAGATCCACTCAAGCCTCCGACAAATCTAAAAGAAATGCTCACGGCCGATAGTGAAGTATTCAGGGTTTCAAAACCGGCTAAAGCTCCTGCAACTTCTGCACAGGAAATTTTCAGTCAATCTTCAGATTCAAACCAGGCATTAGAACAGGTTCCTACAGAGCCCGTGGAGATGAGTGCCGAACCTCAGATCGAACCTAATTTCGAAATCGAAATTGAAACACCACTTGAATTGACTTCAATGGAAATGTCAGTTCCAGATTTCAGCCAACTTACACACGAGTATTCATTAGAGACCCAACCACCAATACAAGAACAGCAAGGAGGATTTTTCGAAACTCCTATCAATGGTGACTTTGAAGAATCGCACGAAACCTTTTCAGATGAATGGTCATCATCCGATTCGACTCCAGATTCTGAAGCTGAACCAATGGAATTTGGACCAGCCAAAGATATTGAAGAGCCAAGCACAGACGAAGGAGTTGAAGATGTATACGAGGACTCCCCTGCAGTTCCATGGGAGGTTGCACCGCCAGAGGAAGAAGATCCGCTCGAAGAAGAATCGATGCTCATGCCGCCTCCAGGCATTTTTCAGCCTGCAGATCTTGACGAAGAAGTAACTGAAGAGGCTCCACAACGCCCAACAACAACCGAACTTACAGCTCCGCAATCACAAGCGATCATCACTCCCCCGCCACCAAGAGAAGCAGAGCTAGAACTAGAACTAGAACCTGAACCTGAGCCGGAGCCGGAGCCGGAGCCAGAACTAGAACCAGAACCAGAGTCAGAAGCTGAGCCTGAACGTCCAGCTATTGTGACTCCGCCGCCACCAAAACCAACCACATCCACCGCGATGCCTTCTCGATTGGCAGCACTTGCAGCTCCAACAGGAACAACGTCTTCCACAAGCGTACCAGCCTTGACACCACAAATGGTGGCACAATCGCAGGACAATCCAGCTCCAGCAGCGACTGCGGCTCCCGCCCAGCCGGCTGCTCAGACTCCAATGGCGCCGCTCCACAATGTAGAGCCCAAGTTGATGATATCGGAATCAACCCGATTCATCGCCAAGTTAAATCAGCGCATTGTAGAGGCTGAGTCCAAACTCTCTAGCAAGTCGGACCAGGCAAAAGAGCGCCTGAACAAACTACTTGCCGAATTCGTTGTTGAAGCCGAAAAGCTTGAAAAACAACGCGAGCAAAACTCGATGAATTTAACCGCAAAAGCCACCAAAAATTTAGAGCGCGTGGCGGAGCAGTTAAAGACTCTCATTGGAGAGACTTCATCTCAAGCCATCAGTGAAATCGAGGACTTGTCGCAAAATTCGGCAAGTGAAATCACTCAACTCAATCAAGAGATTTTGTCCACTCTAAGAAACGCAGATCAAAGGGTCAAAATCGATTCTGAAACAGCAGTTGAAATCACCCATCAAAAACTGGAAGCGCACGTAGACAAACGTCTGGAAGAATACCAGGCCCAGAATGCTTTGCAACAACTCGAATCCACAAATGAAGAGTTTGCAAGCCGACTGGACGAAAGATATTCGCGCTTTGAAGTAAGAATAAAACAAGAAATACAGTCTATCTTAAGTTCACTAGAGCGCAATGTTGGCTCGATGAATGAAGAAATCGAAGGTTCATGGGATCGCGCTTCAGAAAAGCTCTTGATTGGTAGAGCTGATTTTGAGCGCACAGTTAATCATCTCGTTCGAGACTGCGAGCTCATAATTGAGCAACGAACAAAATTGGCATACATCGAAAAAATTCTGCCCAAACTGCTCGATAACAAAGACATTTTCCGCACCATGCTCACAGACATGAAGAAAAACTTTGAAGAGCAAGCGGATCAGACTATCTCTTCTCACATCGAAGGTCTTGAGCGCAATATCAGCTCTGCAAAAGATACGCTTGAGCGAGTAGTTGAACAGTGCGTCAGCGAACTGGATGAGATAGGCAACAGCCAACAAAAAGACATCGAAAACTTGTTCGATACCTATAACGATCGACTTACCGAAATGCACACCATGACAAAAATCAAACTTGGTGAAGCACGTAAGAAAATCGAAGAAAACGAAGAAGTTTGCACTCATGTCAGAGAATACGCCCGCACAGAAGAAGACCCTGTGCTTAGCAAAGAACGCGCTAAAACACGCTCCATGCTTCAAGAAGTACGCAACCAGTCCGAGCAAAATTTGGAAGCTACAATCCAAACCTATTGCCAGACAATGGAAGACATGTCCGAAACTCTGCAAGCTACTTTGAGTGCCAAACGCAACGACTGGACCTCACAGGTCAAACAATCCAGTGAAGATGGTCTGGCTCAAATCAAACAGGCTATAGCAGATGCCTACCAGGCAATCGAAATCGCCAAAGAGAAATATATGGAATAGGAGTCAGGGCCAGTCCACGTTTCGACATTAAGTTATTAGACGAGTTAATCTTTCAAGAGTTTAAGAGTTAACTCTTAAGGGGCATAGGGTGAAAGGAGGAAAGCTCCTGCCATCACCCTGGCCTTTTTGTGGAATCCTAGAGCCCTTTCGAGGACACTTCCCTGGATAACTTTCCCGAGCATCAAATTCCGCCGGCTTTGCAGCAATTCGCTGCTGAGCACAAAGGTTTGGACTATGACAGAGAAAACAACGAAATTTTTCTCTATCATGGCACTAACTGTTTTAGGCGTTGGGAAATAAATCGCACTGGCTCGATTGAACCTGGCAGAAACCAGCATAGTTTTTTCACCACTTCAGCAAAAGCAGCCTACGCCTACGCTAGAGCGTCTTGCATTCGCGATTTAATGCCGGGAAGCGTAAACTCACTTTCGTCCGAGCCTGTCGTGATGAAAGTCAGATTCAATGCACGCACCTGGGTCCAGGTTGACTTTATTCAACCCATTTTACAGCTGGAAGAAGGCAAAGAAGCGCGTCTTACACTGGCAGTGTTAGGACCGGTACTCTGCAACAACATTGTCGATATTTTGCATTGCACTCACGGTCGCCGTCTTGGTGTGTCAATCGAATCGATAAAAACCTTTGCTGACGGTACTTTCCTTGAAAGCATTCGTCACCTCAAAGAAAAATTGCAACAAAAACGTGTAGATGGCTGGCTGCTCAAAAAGCTCGGTTTGATGGAACAAGAAATCATGGTCTATTTAGGCGGCGGTAACGTGCCTGAACTGTCGAGCGATGATCAAATTCGCAAACTGAAGCAGAGCAATACCAAGGCCTGAGCGGCTTTAAAGAAATGAACAAGATCGTCACTCAATTTTGCCGACTGTCACTAGCAAGTTGGCTATTGAGCCTCTGTCTTGGATTGCCGGCTTTCGCCCAGCAAAACAACATGGAACAAATGCTCGACCAGATGAGCAATAGCAGCTGGAAAAATGTGCCTGTGGCAGGCAGTGGGTCGCAAATGCCCGCTCAGAATCAAATGGGCACTCCGCCATGTTATGTCCCTCCTCAAATACAACGAGGACTGCTCATAAGAGACACCTGGAACGGGCAAAATTCAGGGACAATGCAGTCACAAATGGCGCCAATGCAGCAACAAATGTCGCCATTTCAAGGTCAATCCATGCCAATGAACACTCAAGCTGCGCCGATGGGAAATTCACCTTTAGGTAAACTATTGCCATTAATCAGAGCGATGAATCAGCAGAATTCGCTTCCTGATCAAGCAAAAAACACACCTGAATACAAAGGCAAAGTGCAAAGTGCCCTGGGCGCGGTCAAATACGAATTGAGCAACGCTACCAGTCAGGCTTCCAAAGCAGAGTTTTACTGTTCTAAAGCTGGCTATGGAAACGACAAAGGCGCAAGACGTTCCAACGCAAACGAAGCCAGGTATGCTGCCAACAATGCACGCGGTTGTGCAGACAGAGCCTATTCGCGTGGAGGTTCTATTCCTGAATGCCAGTCTTATGTGAGCCAGGCTCGCGCACAGGCGAATCGCGCAGAAGCCGCAGCCAACCGCGCAGCATCAGCCGCGAACTGGTAATTGATTGCATATGGAAGCCGAAACTAAAAAGCCCAAACTGCTAGGGAATATAGTCGTATTCTTTTACGCTTTAGTACTTTTGATTCTTTCCTGGCTCAATCTGAAAATCGTATTAGATCAATATCCAGCTGATGCTTTTCTTGCCAAAGTGCAAAGCGACAATATGAATTTCATCGATTTCAGCAAATATTATTTATGTGGAAGAGTGGCTTTCACTCCTGATTCGCTCGAGTTCTATTCTTATCCGAATCAAAAAAAATTGTTCGACAATTTGATCAATGGTGGCAGCACAGGAAATTTCCCTCCAGCGCAGGCAATCGAGTTTCCACCATATGTGCTACCACTGATGTATCCGATTTCACGCCTGTCTTATCCTCAGGCATTCCAGTTCTGGACTATATTGAACTGGCTAGGACTTGCATGTGGGATTTCACTTTTATGCAAACTCGAAACAGACAAAAAGAATTTAGGCAGCAAAGCCATTCCTATTGTTATCGCTCTGGCAGCTCTTTGTGCGCCGCCAATCTTACGCACTTTCATGGTGGGTCAACCAACTGGAATTTTGTTCTGTTTTTTCAGTTTGTACATTTATTTTTTCATCAAAAGAAAAGATATAGCAGCTGGTATTTTCTTGTCACTTATAAGTATAAAGCCGCACTACGCAGTCTTTATGTCTATTCCAGCATTAATGCAAAAACGATTCAAATTAGTGCTTGCAGCTGCAGCTTGCGAAATCTTTCTACTGATACTAGCCGTGTGGGCATCCAATCTGGAAGGGGTTCTTGGCTATGTTCATTACGTAATCGCGACCGACACAACTGCTCCTCTGGCCGAACATCTGGTTTCACATATGGTGAACCTGCGAGGAATGCTTTCAATTTTCTTGCCAGCTCAAGCACTGCTGCTTTTGTCTTTAAGCGTTTCATTTCTTGCCCTAATGGTTTGCGGTTGGCTCTTTTTCAAAGGCAAGAACGAAAGATGGCTGTTTGCATTGCTCGTTCTAGCCTGTCTTTTTCTTGGTCCACACACACACATGTATGACTGTCTACTGGTGGCAATTCCAGCGGCACTCACTCTGGGTGACAATGAGCAGAACGAGCACGGTCTCTGGAAAAAATTATGGGTGATAATTTTAGCCGCTTATCCAATAATCGCAGTCTTTTCACTTGTAGCTATAGGTCCTTTGAAAGAGACTTATTACGCTTTCTTGCCTTACTCGATTTTGAATTCGACTCTTTTAGCTTTAGCGTTTTGGAATTGCTTACGACAAGCAAAATAGGTGCATTGCGCAATGAAAAAATCAGGACCCAAACAAACTATTAGAAACATAGAAGATATCGTAGAGCCATTTCCTATTAGAAAGTGCAATCTCCAACAATCTAATATTGAACTTGCAATGCAATGGTATTATCCGAAAAATTGCGGATTTGGACCAGAAGACTTCAATTATGGCTCCAGTGTTAGTGCTTGGTGGCAATGCCCCAAAAACAAAAAACACATATGGAAAGCTCCAATTGTTAGGCGAAATCTGCAAGGAGATGGATGCAATCAGTGTCGTCTAAACTCTTTTGGGATTGATCTAAAAAATTTCGGCAACGTTGTTAAGTTTTTTGATAAAAAAAAGAATCCGGGAATTAATCCGCACAAGCTTTCTCTCGGGCAAAATGTCTGGTGGAAATGTTCAAAAGCAAAAGATCACAAATGGAAAGCAAAAATTTATCCTGCTCATATTCAAATAGACTGCTTTTGTCCGTTTTGCCGCGGAAGACGATTATCTTCAACAAATAATCTTTCTAAGCATGACGACCTATCAAAAGAATTTCATCCCACAAAAAATGGTACTTCAAAACCAAAAGATTTCATTCTTGGTTCAACAGCCCTTGTCTGGTGGCAGTGTCGCAAATGCAAATTACATGAGTGGCAAGCAAAAATATTGAGCCGAGCACTTTATGGAAATAATTGCCCTTTCTGCTCCGGTAAACGCTTTTCGAAAGACAGATCTGTTGCTGCCCTTGCACCCGATCTCGCAAGACAATGGCATCCCACAAAAAACAAAAAATTGAAACCCAGTGACGTGACAATGGCATCTACAAAAATCGTCTGGTGGAAATGCAAGAACGGTTCCGACCATGAGTGGTCTTGCCCTGTTTATTCAAGAGCGCTCGAAAAATCGGGATGTCCATGTTGCAGTAATTTCAAATTGTCTAAAACAAATTCGCTCAAAACACTTTATCCACAAATTGCCAAAGAATTGCATCCGAAAAAAAATAATGGTCTCAAAGCTCATCAATTGGTGGCTACTTCAAACAAAATAGTTTGGTGGCAGTGCAAAAACGGTCATGAGTGGCAACGTAATATACGAGTTAGGACAATAAACAACAGTTCTTGTCCCAAATGTCCAGGATATCGTTCAAAAGCAAGTTCCAACCCCTTAAGTAATTATCCTGAATACGCTAGCCAATTTGATATCAATAAAAACGGCTTGACGCCCGAAAGAGTATCGGCAGGCACCATCAAAATCTATTGGTGGAAGTGCGAAAATGGACCCGACCATGAGTGGCAAACTTCCCCGGTAAACAGGCTTAGATTTGCAGGAAAATGCCCATTTTGCGCAAATCTGAGATTTTCTACGACCAATTCTCTGCAAAGACTTTACCCTACTATCGCCAAAGAGTTCGATACCAAAAAAAATAGTACTAAAGCTTCTCAAATCATTGCTAGGAGTCAAGAATTGGTGTGGTGGCAGTGTCTCAACTATTCAGCTCATACTTGGAAAACATCTGTCTACAATCGTACCCAGCGCGGAACGAATTGTCCGTCGTGTAATAGAGGAAAAAGACCATCTAAGTGATTTTTGTTGATGGCTCTTACTACTACTTACCAGACTTGCCTCGTCCCTTTTTCGTCAAAGCCACCACATTTGATGCACCGCCTAACACATCTGCAGTCCATTCTACAGCGGCAGGATCTTTCACCCACCCGGCTGCACCAAAAAGAACATACTCTTCAGCTTCTTCAGGACTGCCAAATGCGATTGGACCAGACGAGTTAGAAAATTTACGCCTTCCCAAGAAAAATTCCATGACGTATTTGTTTCGTTTGACAGCCTCTTTTAGAGCTTTGCGCGATTCAATAGTATCTCCGTGTTTTTTGAATAGAAACAAAGCTTTCGAAAAAAGAAAACTTGCGCATACGTCGCCATCGTATTTCAGGATGAAATCTTCCACTTCGCTCAATTTATCTTGTCCAACAAGAATTGGAATCAAAGTGTATCTAACGCCTTGATTGTCGTTTGGATTGAGTCTCAAAAGCTCTTTCCAGAGAGCGATAGATTCTTCCTCATCCCCTTTTCCAAAAAGTGCCGAAGCTAGAGATTCAAGCGCTCTCATATAAGGACGGGTTTCAAGCACTTGCCAGAACGGATAATCTTTAGGATCTTTGTCGAGCACATGAGAAATTGAACGTTTTCCCGCTTCCACGGCTTGACGCAGATAGCTAATTATCTCAGTTCCGCTGTCTGACATTTCTGCCAGCAGTGTATACGCATCGGCACAGTCGGGGCTAATTTCGATTGCTTCCTTTGCCAGCGCAATACGTTTTTTCTTTGAATTTGTGTCAAAGGCTTCCCAGACAAGCGCTTGTGCTTTCTCAAGAGATGACTTTGGTGCAAGCTCGATATCGTCTAAATGCATGCCCGTCAAGTTTTCAGCGAGAAAGGAGTTTGCTTCTTCAATACTAGAGAAATTTTGCGTCGATAATAACTGTTGAATTTTTGCTGAGAACGCCTCCATAGCTCTCCGGTCTGTCATCGGAGGTTTTGAATTGGTTCTTGGCTGTTTGCGCTTAGACATAGTAGCTCCCTGGAGGAAACAGATGATACGATCTTGCATCAATCGGCGTTTATTATGGACCATATACAACAACTCGACAAGTTATCGAGCATCATTTCAAGTGCATTTTCCACTGAAGAAACGGCACTTCATTTTGAACAGGTAGAAATAGGATTGAACTTTCGAAGCCATTTCTCTGGCATGAAATTTGCCATTTGAAACAAGCAAATCACAGCAAGCAGTTTTACAAATTGCTGTCTAAACAGCTGCCGAAATGGAAATCTACTAAAGTTCGGCTTGACCAAATGGCAGAGCTGATTTTGAGCCATTAGCCTACACATTTTAACGATATAATTAATGCATGCCTGAAGAGAAAAAACCAGAAATAGAAAACTATCAGCTTGCCGATAGTTTTGAGAAGTCGGAAGTGACTAAAGACGCAACGATTTCCGGACCTGACGCTAGGGAGCGCCAATCAATATTTTTATCTGCTAAAGCAAATGAAAATCAAGATAGTCCTTCTGATTTGAGCCTAAAGGCACTCAATCCAGAAGATCCCGAATATGCGCTAATTGCTTCAAACAAATTCGAAATCATTGACGACAATGCGGTAAAGCCAATAGTAAAAAAAACAGAGCGATTTTCTAAACCTGATTCTAAAGAAAGCTTACTTTCTAAGCCTTTGCGCCCCGCGATTGACTACTCGCCGCTCATTATTAATGAGGGAGTTCCAATCGAATTTTACAATGCAGTAGTTGACGCCTGGAAGGCTCTACCTGAGAAAGAACGTTGCATCCTAGAAAGTGCGGGAATCAGCATAATGTGCAAAGATTCAGTGGAAGGCTCAGAAGGATCACCAGCCGTTTATTATCATGCCACCACTTCTGCAAAGCCTCAAATTCACATCGGATTAACTGGAGTAGGGGAAAGTGGTCCAATCCAAATCATAATCCCAAACAAAGACATACCGGGCAGCCTGAAACATGAAGTCGGGCATGCTTTATTTGACAACCTCATTGAAAGTAAAAAATCTGAATTTATCAATTCTTTCGAAAGGGAGTTGTCCAAAATTTCTAGTAACTATCTTGAAAGAGAACCTCAATTGAAAAACGCATCCCACATTTTTGCTGAAATTTATGCTGCAATTCGAGGCAGGCAATCTCCTCGGGTTGAATTCGTGAAAACGTACTTTCCAGAAACTTTAAAGCTAGTGGAGAAAATGCTTGATTCATAGAAAGACAAAAATTATTTCGTATTGCCTAACATTTTTGATCGGCATAAGCATAATGATGCCCTCAGAGATTTTTTCGAGCGAACTCTCACCGTCTCAAACGATGTGGGAGTTTATGTCCCTTGGACAGTACAAAAAAGCTCTAGCTTTCATCAATAAAAAAATATCAGACCACCCAGACTCCGCGGAATTATACGTTGCAAGAGGTGCTTTATATGCCCACCTTAAGAAGGACATTAATTCAATGCGTGATCAAAACAAAGCCCTTGAGATATTGGAAAGAAGCTCAAATCAATCCGATAGTATTTACAAATCCAATGCCCTCCACAATAGGGCAGCCCTTTTCCTTAGAATGGGGAAAAAGCGTGAAGCAGAGCGCGATTACAAAGATTCCATCAACGCTTATCAAAATAATTCGGGCTCTTTTCTCGAACTCGGAAAGCTTCTGTTAAATGAAAAAAAATACGCTGAGGCAAAAGAGAATCTTTTAAAGGCACGTGAATTATCTGAAAAACAGTCAGGAGAAAAGCATTTAAAAGAGATTGAGAGCTTGATGCCAATAGTAGAAAAGGGACTTACCGTGAAAGACTAACGCGCTGCGTAACACTCTACCCAAGCTGAATTCTCGTTGATTAATCTGTTCTGTTTAATCGTACACCTGAACTTGCGCTAATATCGTAATAGTAAGGAGGGTGGTTCAAATGAAAATCCTAATTGCAGTAGACGATTCAGAATATTCGCAAGCGGCCATTGAATCTATTGCCAGCCGCAACTGGGAACCCGATACAGAATTTACAGTCATGTCTGTAGTCGAGCCGGCAGTTCCTGACTACGCCGCCTGGCATATGACTTACACTCCGGTTTTATACGAAGCGATTGTAGAGCGCGTTGACGATGCGAAATCGATGGTCCACGACAAAGTTGCTTTTTTACAAGAACGCCTTCCAGGTCACGCAATTGCAGGCGACGTGGTGGAAGGTCCGATACGTTACAGCATTTTGGATAAAGCCAAGAATTGGCACGCTGATTTCATTATAATGGGAAGTCACGGTCGCAAAGGAATGGCGAAATTCTTGATGGGAAGCATTTCCGAATCTGTGGCAAAAGGAGCCTGCTGCTCAATTGAAATCATTCACAAAGACAAACAAAAACACTAGACCTCAAAGAGAGCCTTTCAGACCTAAAGGCAATCGAAAATACATTGCGTTTTTCAAGCCTTACGGAGTGATTTGTCAATTCAGTCAGCCACGTCCGACAGAAGGTTCAAAACCAGACGCGCCTGAGCGCGAAACTCTTGCCAATTTCGATTTTCCCCCGCGCGTCTACCCGCTTGGACGTCTTGATACCGACTCGGAAGGACTTTTACTACTTAGCGATGATGGCGACCTCAACGACATTTTATTGCATCCAAGAAACGCTCATACCCGCACTTATTTTTCGCAGGTCGAGCGTATTCCAGAAGAAGCTGATCTCAAAAAACTCGAAAATGATTCATTTAAACAAGTGCAAGCACGTCTGCTTACGGAAGATCCAGATTTGCCACCACGACCAGAATATGCACCGATTAGATTTCGCAAAAATATTCCTACAGCCTGGGTCAGTATCACACTGACCGAAGGTAAAAACAGACAGGTTAGAAAAATGACTGCAGCTGTTGGCTATCCGACTCTGCGCCTAGTCCGAGTAGCAATTGGCAAACTGCAATTACGCAATTTAAATTTGGCCCCGGGTGAGTGGAAATATCTAGGTCCAAACGAATTAAACCTGGTATTGAACCAAGTTTAAGAAACGCTTATTTTCACTCATAAATCTGGCTCAAAACGTCCGATCAGGTAATATATTTAGCCAATATATCCCTGATTTTCCCTTCACCGGAGTACTCTCATGACCGCAACAAAAAGCAGCACCGCCACCACGTGCAAACTTCTGGTTGGAGGAAAGTGGATAGAATCATCCGCTAAAGAATTTGTAGACGTCTACAATCCATCCACTGGCGATATTATCGCCCGCACGCCACTTGGCGGTATGCAGGACGTCGACAAAGCTGTTCAAGCGGCATCTAAGGCCTTCATCGAATGGAAGGAAGTACCGATAGTCGAGCGAGCTCGCGTCATGTTCCGCTTCAAAAATTTGCTAGAAGCAAATTACGAAGAACTGGCGAAATGCGTCACGCGTGAGCACGGAAAAACACTCCCAGAAGCCAGAGCATCAGTGCAAAGAGCAATTGAAGTGGTTGAATTTGCATGCGGTATTCCAAGTTTGTTTTTTGGAGATTCTCTAGCAAACATCGCAACCAATGTAGATTGCGAAACCATCCGTCACCCACTGGGTGTTTGTGCAGGAATTGCACCATTCAATTTCCCTGCGATGGTTCCGCTCTGGATGTATCCGATTGCTATTACTTGCGGCAATACATTCGTTCTGAAACCGTCTGAGCGAGTGCCACTATCCAGCATGATGATTGCAGAATTGCTGGAGAAAGCTGGCGCGCCGGCAGGCGTACTTAATATCGTCCATGGTGGCAAAGATTGCGTAAACGCATTGCTTGAACATCCAGACATCAAGGCAATTTCATTCGTAGGCTCGACTACCATTGCCAAATACATTTATGAACAAGGTGCAAAATATGGCAAGCGTGTTCAAGCAGCAGGCGGAGCCAAAAATCACATCATCATCATGCCAGACGCAGACATGGATCACACAGCACAAGCGCTTAATGCTTCAGCTTTTGGATGTGCAGGCGAGCGTTGCATGGCAGGTTCATTAGCTATTCCGGTTGGCGAAGCAGCGGACGCAATCATGGAAAAACTAGTTTCTACCGCCTCTAAAATGAAAGTCGGTCGCACAGACGTTGAAGAGAATCACCCAGACATGGGTCCGCTAATTACTTCTCAACACCTAGCCAAAGTCAAAGGCATGGTAGAAAAAGGAAAAGAGGAAGGTGCTGAAGTTGTTCTTGACGGTCGCGACCTAAAAGTTAAAGACGCACCAAACGGCTTCTTCCTGGGTCCCACAATCATCGATCGCGCAAGACCATCTATGTCGGTTGTGCAAGATGAAATCTTTGGACCTGTTTTATCTGTGGTAAGAGCTAAAACTATCGAGGATGCCATCAATATTGGTGCCCAATGCCCATATGGCAATGGAGCTGTAATCTTTACCGAAAGCGGCAAAGCAGCTCGTGAATTCAAGCATAGATTCAACGCCGGAATGATTGGTATCAATGTCGGCGTACCAGCTTCAATGGCTTGGTTCCCCTTTACTGGATGGAACAATTCATTCTACGGCGACCTGCATATACAGGGCAAAGAAGGCATTCAGTTCTACACCCAGCAAAAAATGACCATGACTCGATGGTTTGGTGGTGGCAGTCTGGCTGAAAAATTCCAAGATCCAGTTTGGAAGCCTCGCAAATCCTAGACTATACGTATCGTTTTCAATTTAACGGATCCCGTGACACGTGACTCGTTTATTGTTTTCGTCTGGGCTGTAAGTTTCGGAATTATTTGTCGCACTTTTTTCGGAATTATTTGTCAGTAAAGT
>CAZNEW010000008.1:0-122250 GCA_964572515.1 uncultured Candidatus Obscuribacterales bacterium
TCCCAGGAAGAGCGACAACGGTCAAAGAATTGTCTGGTTCTACATTTCCTGAAGAAATGGTGATACATGTGCCTTTGAGGATATATAGCGAGAAGCAACAAAAGTGGACGTATCGCACTGAAGATACTTGTGTTGATTTAAATGGAGAGATTTACCTGAAAAGGCTTGATGGCATAATTCGTCATGAAATTGCACAAGCATTGAGCGATTTTCGAAACTGGAAATACAGACCAGGGTTGCAACCTTCTGGCAAGACAAGCAAATGCGAGTATTTGTATGAGGATGCGTTGAAGGCGTTAGAAGCAGAGCAAAAGCAGCTGTATCGTACGATAGACAATTTAAGTGGAGAACTTCGACGAATCGGTTACTCGGAAAACCAAATCGAAAGTAACAGTGAGATTTTTGCGCTCAAAGCCAACTTAGAATTCTGCAATAACTACACAAATCCAAAAACTGGAATTGAGCAAGTTATGACAGATCTATATTCAGTGAAGTACGGCGGTAGTGCAGCATCAAAAGATTACGAGCAAAAACTCAAGACAGCATTCAAAGATATGAATGAGTTTTTAGAGCATAACAACTGGTTCAGGGGAGATGACTAGTCACATGGACAAAAGAGACATGGAACGCCTGATTGCCGAAGCCGTCGAATTGATGAAATGCGGAGAAACCGTTAGCCTAGAGAAAAGAGATGACTGGGTCGAGGAGTTTCATCTTGGAGGAGCAGCAATTCTTCCTATAAAGCATCCAGGCATCAAGCCTCATACTTTTGCTGGTCATCGAAAATTTTATGCGCCTGATCCATTGTATTATGCTGCTTTAGAAGCATGGAAAATAGTTTCACCCGAGACTTTTGAAATTGGAAGATGGGAATTTCCAAAGCCGGCAGTAATTAGGGATCTCCCACATTTCAAACGTTATTTTACAGGTGGTGGATTCGAGAGCGTGGTGATGTCCAAAGCAGGTAATTTCTTGGCGTTTTTGACAAGCTCCAGAGATAGACCGCCTTTTGCTGAATTTGAATTTGATAGTAGTTCGGAATATGCAAACTATCTGGAAACTAAAGTGGGCAAAATGACTCCCGGAGAGACCGTAATATTTGAAGAAAATCCGATCTGGAAGTACGGTAAAGATGGATGTGGAGATCAGTTTTTACCTAGAAAAATACAAGTTTCAGATCATTTTGAAAATTAAGCGAACTCTTAACATTTGTTTGAGCCTGAGGGTAAGGGTGTTAGAATGAAGGATTGTCAACGTTAAGTCTCAATTTTCCTGGAAAAAACAATGAAAGACGGAATTCATCCCACCTATTTTGATGTCGTAGCAACTTGTGTTTGCGGCAGCCAAGTTCAACTTGGTTCGACTAAAAAAGAAATCAGAGTAGAAATTTGCAGTAATTGCCACCCCTTCTTCACCGGTCAACAAAAGATTGTTGACACCGAAGGACGTGTAGATCGCTTCGTCAAGCGCTACAAACTCAATCAGAAAGAAGCTGTCAAAGCTAACTAGCAAGAATTAGTGCAAGCGCAAGATCGCTTAATTGTCGCACTAGATGTGTCGAGTCTCGATGAGGCTCGATCTATCGTGGAAGAATTGAAGGGCTCGGTCGGAATGTTCAAGATCGGGCTTGAACTGTTTACTGCTTGCGGGACAGAAGTTTTTCAATTTATCGAATCTTACAAATCAGATAAAAACGTACGATTCTTTTTTGATGGCAAGTTTCATGACATACCAAATACGGTGGCAGCTGCTTGCAGAAATACTACGCGTGAAAATGTAGCGATGTTCAACATCCATGCTCAGGGCGGAATTGAGATGATGAGCGCTGCGGCAAAGGCTACCAGGGAAGAAGCAAAAGCGAAAAATATCGATAAGCCGATACTAATTGCGGTGACTGTTCTTACTAGTATTTCGCCAGAAGTTTTGCACGAACAGATTAAAACAAGCAGTGATATCGATTTGCCTCACTATGTAGTTCATCTGGCAAAAATGGCTCAAGATGCTGGTCTTGATGGTGTGGTGGCATCGCCGAAAGAAGTCCCGTTGATTAGAAAAGCCTGCGGCAATGATTTTGTCATCGTCACTCCTGGTATTAGACCAAATTGGCCCGAACTTGGACAAGACGATCAAAAACGTGTTCTTACTCCTGCCGAGGCAATCGCTCAAGGCTCCAGCTATCTGGTAATTGGAAGACCAATTACCAAGTCCAAAAATAGGCGTGATGCCGTAAACAGGCTTTGCAAAGAATTAGTCAGTCACTAAAGATGCACTTGTGCCATCGGGGGCGGTGTTATCTTTGGGAGAGGGCGATTGGATTTGTTGGTATGTTCCAGACTGAGTTATAGTCTGGGCCTGAATTCTGTCCGATGTAGTGCTTTGATCTTTGACATCGCCTTCTTCTTTGCCTTCTGCGTCTTTTCCTTTGCTGAACAAAGACAAAAAGCTGGCTAAAGGAACGTGCGATTTAGAGTCGCCACCTTGGGTGTAGAGATACATAATAGGTTCGTAAAGATCTTCTGCCGTTTTGTATCGAGCAAGCATTCCTCTGCTAGCAGCTGATATAGCGCCAGTTTCTTCTGAAACTACAATGCACAAACCGTCGTAAGTTTCTGACAATCCAATAGCTGCTCTGTGTCTTGTGCCGTATCTATAACTCAATTGTGGGTCGTCAGTCATTGGTAGAATGACTCCAGCAGCCACTATTTTGTCTTCTCTGATAATAACAGCACCGTCGTGCAAGGGTGATTTGGAAAAGAAAATCGTCAGTAATAGAGTAGCTGAAATATCGGCGTTTAAAGTGGTACCGGGGCTAACATAGTCACGTTCGCCTTCTAATGGTTCGATAACGATCAATGCGCCTTCTTTTACTCTTGCTAGCTCGCGCACAGCCTGAATTACTTGTTCTATATTACGCTTAGTTCGCTCCTGGTCTGCGTCTGCAAGCGACCAGTCGAATTTGAGCGTACGCATTCGTCCTAAATGCCCTAAACCTCTACGTAATTCTGGCTGGAAAATGACTACCAGAGCCAAAAAAGCCACCGGAACGAGTAAGTGAAGAAGGTTTGTGATTAGAGTGAAACCAAATAACGATGAAACTCCCCAGATCCCTGCAAGCACGAGAACGCCTTTGACGAGCCGTTCTGCCTGGCTTCCAACAATGCGTTGCCAGATCCAGGTGATACAATAACTAATTGCTAAAACCTGGATGAAGAGCTTGAATAGAAGCTCTCCGTTATGTTCGTGCAATAGTTTTAAAAACTCTTCCATACTTTTCGCCTTTATCGCTCAGTCTCGAGCCAGGCTGGGACTCGATCCTGGCGAATCAAGTCGGTAATGGTTTCACGTTCCAAAATCAAATCTGCCTGCCCTTCTTTTAGAAGTAAGCAAGCTGGTCGACCTGTACGATTGTAATTGGAAGACATGCTGTAGTTATACGCTCCTGTTCCAAAAACGGCGATCAGGTCACCTGTACCGGCTTCGATTCCGGCATCTTTTACGATTATATCCCCTGATTCACAATACTTGCCCACTATGGACACTTTTTCCGCACTCTTGGACGACATTGCATTAGCAATTTGGGCTGTGTATTTGGCGTTATAAGTAGACGGGCGCGGATTGTCAGCCATTCCGCCATCAACTGCCAGGCAAAGAGAATTATTAGCCAGTCGTTTCACATGACCAACCTCATAAATTGTCACTCCTGCAGTGCCTACAATCGAGCGACCTGGTTCAACCATCAAATGAGGCAGGTCTAACTTTAGTTTGGAGTATGTTTCATTCACCGATTGTGCAATCGTCTTAGACCATTCATACAGTCCTGGAGGCTTATCTTGTTCTACGTATGTGATTCCCAGACCGCCGCCTACATCGAGTAATCTGGTTTTGAGTTCAAACTTGTTTTGCGTCTCTAAAGACAGGTTTGCAAGCACTTTGACACTGTCTTTATAAACATCAAGCTCTAAAGCCTGACTGCCGATATGTGCATGAAAACCAAGAAAGTCGAAATGTTTATGATTGGTTTTTACAAAAGAAAGATATTCGTCTATTTCGTTTAAACCAATTCCAAATTTGCTTGTTTCTTGACCGGTCTTTATGTGGTCGTGAGTATCTGGTTCGATGCCTGGTTTAATACGAAAAAGAATTTGTGCTCTGGCACTTTTTGACTTGCACAGACTCAAAACAAGCTTGAGTTCGGACATATTGTCTATGACTATTTTGCATTGCGCAAGTTCAATTGCCAGTTCTATTTCTTTCTTCGATTTGTTATTTCCATGCAGAAAAATATTATTGGCAGGGACATTTGCATTAATAGCGGTCTCGAGCTCTCCCAGCGAAACAACATCGAGTCCCATTTTTAAATGATTGACGATTTTGCACATAGCAAGACACAAAAATGCTTTGCCAGCATAAAGGATTGTCTTTTCTTGTGGATAATCCTCAAGACCCAGGCGACAGGCTTCTTGAGCCTGAAATATGGAAGCATAGTCCATCAGCCATAATGGTGTTCCATATTTCTTTGCCAGGTCGCAAACGTCGAGCCCTGCAATTTCTAAATGATCAAGATGATTGACTGTTGCCGAATGCGGCCAAATTCGCGTATTTGGAGATGTGATCAACTGACTGCCCGGAGAAGTCTTTAAAACCGTTCAGTTATTTTACCATCGCAAATGGTCTTGAAATTTATGGCGCGCCGATATTTACTCGCAGTTCCCACTCACGCACCTGTCCCAGTGCAGATTGGGGAAGCAAATGTGCATTTGGCACTTTGATTTCTTGTGTGACCGATTGCATTTCGCGCTGAATTTCTTTTGCTTGAAAAGATTTTTCGTCGAGATTAGTCATGGCGAATGCCAGGGCTTCGACTTCTTCGACGCTGGTAGCATGCAATTTGCTTGCACTAATAGTGACGTCAGGGCAGAAATTTATCAGTTCTTTTGCAGATTCAAGACTGGCTTTCATCCAGCCATTTTTGAAAGAAAATACACCAGCTACAGAACCGCCAAAATAATAAATAAATCCGCCGATTTGATGGCTCGAATTTTTCACAACGATGCAGCCAGGCATTTCG
The DNA here is from genome assembly GCA_964572515.1 of uncultured Candidatus Obscuribacterales bacterium. GTDB lineage: Bacteria > Cyanobacteriota > Vampirovibrionia > Obscuribacterales > Obscuribacteraceae > Aved-18. Next base: position 5,069 of record CAZNEW010000008.1, read on the forward strand.
GTTTGAATCAGGTGCGAAGAAGCCATATCGAAAGCTTGCATAGCGTCTATGCCCATTTCTTGGTTGAAAACAGATCCGTGAAAAAGTGAACCAGCTGCAAGCGCTACGGCCTCAGGCATTATATATGTATCGATGATTGAATCGACTGAAGTCAAAATAGAGCAGAGCTCACTGAAAGCTTCTTGACCAAAAAGTTGTTTTTCGCTTCCTTTTCTTCCGAAAACACAACCAAGTACTTTGCCGCGAAATACAAGCATTGCTGCTCTAGCCTTTTCTCTTGGACAAATGACTTTTATGCAACAAGTGTTTTGTTTGTTTGCCAGGCTGTAGAGCATCTGATGATATCGCAGCTGCGAAGCTTCAGTCACTTTGCGGCTTTCGCTTGATATCGCTTGTGGTATCAGTCCCATTGCTCGTCGGTTCAGACCATCGCGGGTTGAATTTAGAGCGTGAAAATTTTTGCTTTCTTCTTTAACAGCTAATTTTTCTTTCCAGACTAACACTGCTTTATCCTCTCTGAAGAATTTGCCGGGGGGCTTGGCTATTCGTGGGCATAGACTAACACCATGACTAGGTGGATTCACTGGGGAAATTACGTATCAGTCGAATTAAATTAGCCAAATCTTGAAATCATCCAATATTTGAATAGATTGCCAAACTATGCTTTTTTTGATCAATTAGCCAGCATTTCGGGTTGCCGGGCACTCTGTCAGTAGGAAAATTGACGACTGCAAGGTCAAAACGCCAGCCACTATGTCTTATATGAGGATTTTGCGCACAAAAATGTTTTGCTCCTAGTTTTAAGCGGGTGAGCTTAGCTCTGGTAAAAGTCGCGAAAACAGAGTCTATATTAAGCGACAGACGTGTTTTAACCTCGAAAAAGACTAGAAATCCGTTTGGGTCAAGGGCTATCAAGTCAATTTCAAATGCATGACTTGCGTTTTGAAAATTTGATATTAAGATCTCCCAGTTTTGCTGCTTGAGCTTATCTAGGAGCAATCGTTCACCAGCTTGACCAAGCTTTTTGCGCCCTTTTGAGCAGGCAATGTACAAAACGTTATTGTCTTCATCGATCCAATTGCACATGAGCCTTAATACTTCCTTTTAATGAGGAGTGAACGCCTATATAATCGAGGTTCCAATAATTAAGACGACTGAACGAGGAAAAAAGTTCAAGCCATGTTAGATATTCGCTACATCAGAGAAAACACAGAACTAGTCGAAGCCGCTCTACAAAGACGAAATGCCGGTTTTTCGGTAAAAGAATTGATTGTTGTAGATGAACAATTTCGTACTGTGAATTCTGAGTGGGAGAGCTTGAACCGCAGACGCAATGAAATTTCGGAGTTATTCAAAACCGGCAAGGTAGAAGCTTCGCAGAAAGCCGAATTGCAAGCCGAAACAAAAAAAATCAAAGAGCGCTACGAAACTCTTGGTAAAGAAAAAGACGAACTTGAGAATAAAGTCTCGCAGATGTTGCTTGCTATTCCCAATCTGCCTGAGACAAGTGTCCCAGATGGTGTTGACGAAAATGACAATGCCGAGCAGCACAAGTGGGGAGAAATTCCAAAGATTACTGATCCAAAGCCGCACTACGAGCTAGGAGCCGAATTAAATGTGTTTGACTTTGAGCGTGGCGTAAAAATCGCGGAATCTCGCTTTACTGTTTTGATGGCTAATGGTGCGCGTCTTGAGCGAGCAATCATGAATTATATGCTCGATTCGCACGCAAAGCGTGGCTATCTGGAAGTATTTCCGCCAGTAATGGTCAATCGCGATTGTATGATTGGCACTGGACAATTGCCTAAATTCGAAGGCGATTTCTATAAGTGTGCCGACGACGACCTGTATTTGATTCCTACTGCAGAAGTACCGGTCACTAATTTGTATCGCGAAGAAGTGCTTGACGAAGAACATTTGCCAATTTTGCACTGCGCATATACGCCTAATTTCAGACGCGAAGCAGGATCTGCTGGCAAAGACACACGCGGTTATATAAGACAGCACCAGTTCAATAAAGTTGAGCTGGTCAAATTCTGTACACCTGAAAATTCAGAAGAAGAGCATGAAAAACTGACTCGCGACGCCGAGCTTATATTGGAAGGTCTTAATCTTCCATATCGCCGAGTGCTTTTGTGTGCTGGTGACCTGGGCTTTTGTGCTCGCAAATGTTATGACCTGGAAGTATGGTTTCCAAGTCAGAACAAGTATCGCGAAATTAGCTCCTGCTCGAACTTTGGAGACTTTCAAGCACGCCGTGCCAACATCAAATACAAGCCCAAAGATGGAGGCAAGAGCCGTTACATTCATACTATCAATGGCTCTGGTCTGGCTATTGGAAGAACGCTTGCAGCCATACTTGAGAACTATCAACAGCCCGATGGTAGCGTGAAAATCCCGCAGGCTCTGGTTCCTTACCTTGGCGGGCAGGACGTGCTTGAACCCAAACATGTGGTGGGCAGGCTTGATGCTCGTGTATTCGCTGAGTAAGTTAGCGGCAATTTAATCACATTTATATTTATTGTATGTCCTAAAAGCAGCGCTACTGCTAGAATATCTACTTGTCAGAAGGTCTTCGTGCCCATTCTGGCAAGCGAGTGGATAGCTCTATATTGCCACTGCTATTGGTGACGTCACACTGTTTGAGGACTAAAGAATGCCTACCGAAGTGAAAGAAAGCCGTAATGTCAAAACAGGGACCCAAGCCGTTAAGCGCGGTCTTCCCCAGATGCTCAAAGGCGGCGTCATCATGGATGTGGTTACTGCTGAGCAAGCAAAAATTGCCGAAGCTGCAGGTGCAGTAGCTGTAATGGCGCTAGAGCGAGTGCCCGCTGATATCAGAGCTACTGGTGGAGTTGCGCGTATGAGCGACCCTGCTCTAGTTGCATCCATTGTAGAAGCGGTCTCGATACCAGTAATGGCTAAATGTCGTATTGGACACTTTGTTGAAGCACAAATTTTAGAAACACTTGGCGTTGACTGTATTGACGAGAGCGAAGTGCTCACACCAGCCGACGAAGAGTATCATGTAGACAAATCCAAATTCACCATTCCCTTCGTTTGCGGAGCCCGCAATCTTGGTGAAGCACTTCGTCGTATCGGCGAAGGTGCAGCAATGATGCGCACTAAAGGCGAAGCTGGAACCGGAGATGTGGTTGAAGCTGTTCGTCATGCAAGAGCAATTCTTGGCGCAATCAAAAAACTGACCATTATGCCTGATGAAGAATTGATGACTTACGCCAAAGAAATTGGCGCTCCATATGAGCTGGTCAAAAAAGTGAAAGAAGAAGGCAAATTGCCTGTAGTCAACTTTGCTGCAGGCGGTATCGCAACTCCAGCAGACGCAGCTTTGTTGATGCAAATGGGAGTTGATGGTGTGTTTGTCGGTTCCGGTATTTTCAAATCTGGCAATCCACAAAAACGTGCTGAAGCTATCGTTAAAGCGACCACATATTTCAATAACCCTGAAATTCTTGCTGAAGTGAGCAAAAATCTGGGCGAGCCTATGGTCGGTTTGACAGTTAAATCACTTGCTCCAAACGAAACTCTAGCTCAAAGAGGCTGGTAATGCCACATATGCAAGAAAGCTTGCTCATTGGTGTATTGGCTCTGCAAGGAGCTTTCATCGAGCATCGCCAGGCGGTAGAACGGCTTGGTGCCAGGTCGATGGAGATACGCTTTAAAGAACAGCTCGAGTTAATCGATGGTCTTATCATTCCTGGAGGCGAATCGACTTGTATAGATAAGCTTTCGCGTGAGATTGCAGGCGAGCTGTACAGCGAAATAACAAGGCTTGGTGCTTCAGGTAATTTACCTATTTACGGTACTTGCATGGGCACCATTTTTCTGGCTAAAGAAATTGAAGGCTCTAATCAGAGTCGTTTGAATTTGATGGATATTACAGTCAGACGAAACGCATACGGACCTCAAAAAGCTAGTTTTGAAGCCGAGCTCGACATTTCCGCTTTGAATATGGGTGATGACTCTGACCTGATTCCATTTCCTGGAATTTTCTTGCGCGCTCCATCGATCATTCAAGCAAAAGAAAATGTGCAGGTTCTATGTTCATTCGATGGAAAGCCAGTTATGGCTCGCCAGAATAATTTATTCGTCACTACGTTTCATCCAGAAATAACTGACGACCTTCGTATCCACAAATATTTCATCGATCAAGTTTGCAGAAAATCGCAAGAAAGCCAAATGGCATCCATCACGACTTTTCCTTATGAGGTTAGCCTAAGCAAATCATGACCACAAAAACCGAACCTGTAAAAGGTACTAACGACCAGGTAATTTGGAAACCGGAAGGAAAGTATCTCGAGTCCAGGGTTTCGGATTTCATGAGGAAGCAAGGCATATCGAACTGGCAAGAACTGATCGAAAAGTCCAATCAGGACACAAACTGGTTCTGGCAAGAAAGTCTTGAATACATGGGCTTCAAGTGGGCGAAACCTTATAGCAAATTGATGGATATGTCTCAAGGCTTCGAGTGGACCAAGTGGTTCGTCGATGGCAAAATCAATATTATCGACAATATTATTGATTTTCATCTGCAAGATGGACAGACACAAGGCTCAAGAAAAGCAGCAGGCAAAAATCATAAGGCACTAATCTGGGAAGGCGAAGACGGCTCTTGTAGGGAATTTACATACGCAGAGCTTTCAAGTCTTGTATCCAAAATGTCTACACTCTTTTTGAATCTTGGAGTAAAACCTGGAGATGCAGTAGGCATATTCATGCCTATGGTGCCAGAAGTCGTTGCTGCATTATTTGCTTGTTTCAAAATCGGTGCTGTTGCTGTTCCTGTTTTTAGTGGTTATGGATTTGAAGCTCTTGCAGCTCGTCTTGAAGATTGCGAAGCCAAAGTACTTATAACCACAGATGGTGGCATGCGTCGCGGCAAATTAGTGCAGGTCAAAAAAGATGCCGATGAAGCCGCTAAATCTTTGCCTCATCTTAAAAACATTGTGGTCATGAAACATTGTGGCAATGAAATAGAATGGACCGAAGGTCGCGACATTTGGTTGCACGAAGCGATTGCCGATTTGCCTGAAGCCAAAACCAATCTAGATTTAGATGCCGAACATCCATCGATGTATCTTTATACATCTGGAACAACAGGCAAGCCAAAAGGAACTGTGCACACGCATGCGGGTGCTATGGCTCAAATAGCCAAAGAAGTCGGTTTTTGTTTTGACTGTCAAACAGACGAAGTATTTTTCTGGTTTACAGACATCGGCTGGATGATGGGACCATGGGAAATGATTGGTGTCGCTTTCTGGGGCGGTACACTCATGATTTATGAAGGCGGACCAGACTATCCCACACCTGCTCGTGTCTGGGAGATGGTCGAACGTCACAATGTAACCACTCTTGGTATTGGACCTACTGCAGTTCGTCACTTGCGTGCACAGGGCGAGCAGTGGATTGAAAAATCAGATTTTTCCAAGCTGCGCATGCTTGGTTCCACTGGCGAGCCATGGGACGAAGACAGTTATATGTGGTTATTTGAAAAAATAGGTCAGAGCCGTTGTCCTATTATCAATATTTCAGGCGGAACCGAAGTCGTCGGTGCGCTATTGGCGCCACTACCACTGATGCCACTAAAACCGTGCGCACTTGGTGGTCCTGGACTTGCAATGGACATAGACGTTTTTGACGATAATGCAAAATCGCTCAAGAACGAAATTGGATATTTGGTATGTAAAAAGCCTGGTCCTTCGATGACCAAAAGCTTTTTGAAAGCAGACGATCGGTATATAGATACTTATTTCACCAAGTTCCCTGGAGTCTGGTATCACGGCGACTGGGCAAAAGTAGACAACGATGGTTCCTGGTTCTTGTTTGGTCGCTCTGACGACACCATAAAAGTGGCAGGCAAGCGTGTTGGACCTGGAGAAGTCGAATCTGCACTGGTTGAGCATTCACAAGTTGCCGAAGCTGCAGTAATTGGAATTCCGCACGAAGTAAAAGGCGAATGTCTGGTTTGCTTTGTTGTATTGAACAAAGGTATTAGCGAAAGCCAAACTCTAGGCAAAGAACTGAAAGACCAGGTCTCCAAAAAATTGGGTGCTGTTATGAAGCCAGAGCGTGTCCACGTGGTTAAAGCACTGGCTAAAACTCGCTCAGGCAAAATAGTCAGACGTGCAATTCGGGCTACCTATTTAAATGAAGGCAAACTAGATCTGTCGTCGGTCGAAAATCCAGATGTTTTGGCTGAAATCAAAGTTCTTGGCTCCAAATAAAAACTTTTGAGGCAGTGTCAATTTGAATTTCGTCTGACGTCCAGGCCTCAGACGAATCGCAAACCGAATTGACTGAAATCTCTGAAATCAAACTGGTGCCCAAAAATAATTGATCCTTGACAATAATTTCCTCTCATGTTAGCGTGAGAAAGTCTAAAACGCAGCGACTTATTTTTGCCTTCAAGCAATAGAGTCGCGTTTTAAAGCGTTTCTTACTAAACAATTTGCGTTCTTTCGGACTGCTTCAAGCAGCCTGATTTTTGTTGCGAGGTCATAAATATGGCTACACTCGAGCGTCGGTCTAAGAAAAATCCAGCTTTGCCACCAGATTTTAGACTTGGTCAGTTATTGATTCAATTTGGCATTGTAAGTGGAGAAGATATAAGTCGGGGATTGAGACTTTCTTCTGGTGCGGGACTGCCTTTAGGAAAAGCACTTGTACTGCTCGATTGTATTTCTGATGTTGTATTGCAAGATGTGGTGCAAGCACAATCTATGTTGCGTGATGGTCTTATAGACTTTGCTCAGGCCAGTGAAGCTTTTGAAATTTCGTCGCGGATGAAAATTTCAATTGAAAAGGCGCTTGTTGTTTTGCATATAAGACTGTCGGGACTTGAGTGTACAAGGCTTGGTAATCTGCTCAAAGCTTCGCACAAAATTAAAAAAGACCAGCTTGAAATTGGCCTTGGTGTTGCTGCCAATTCTGGCTTGCCGCTTGGACAAGTGCTTGTGGAGCTGAATTTTATTTCGCAAGACACACTCGATGTTACTTTGCGATTGCAGCGCGAACTGAGAGAAGGCGAACCTATAAGCAATCGTGCTTTAAAGAAAGAATTGCGTAAAGCTGATATCACACTTGGACAACTTCCAAACTTCGAGACTCAAAAAGTTATGCTTGGAGAATTGCTTGTAGAGTCGCAAGCTGTTGATTCGATTGCCCTTGAGCGTGCTTTGAATGCACAACAAAACAATAATTTGCCACTTGGACAATTTTTAGTAGAGACCAATTTGATTTCAGACCGCATTTTAAAACTGGCTCTCAATCTGCAATTGCTTATCTTTAACAAGAAAACAACGCGCGAGTCTGCCATTTTGACACTCAGACAGGCTCTTGAACAAGCTTCAAAACAAGGCGATTTCAATCCATGCGAAGAGAGTTTTAGTTTTGGTGATTTTCTAACAGCGAGCAATTATCTGAATATCGCCCGAGAGCAAGAAGTAGTAGAGAAGCTTGAGAGCGATGCAATTTTGTGTGCTCGTATGCAAAGAATGCTCCAAGACAAAACGGCTGGTAATGCCCGCTCGCTCATGAAGCTTGTGCTCAGGAATAAAGCCGTTTTGCGCAGTCTGCTTATCGAAGTAATGCCGCTTGAGCGCGAGGTGATTGATTGTGCTTATGTTTTATATCTAATGGTTCTGCAGAAGAAAATGACTTCGTGTCAGGCTATCGTCGATTTTACAATCAAACGAAATCGAATGATTTGCGCGCATCAAAAGCCTGCTTGATGAGGTCTTCTAAAGCCTGGATTAAGCTTTGGCTCCTGCAGGCTCAAGTACGTTCAGCTTAGGAACATTGTCGCCATCAAGATAAGTGCGCAATTGATCTAGTGAGAATTGTACGCCCGAATAAAAGTCGCCGAAGTGACCATATTTAGAACTTGCTTCGTCGAATCTCATTTCATAGATGAGCTTTTTGAAGACCATCGGGTCGTCTGCGTAAAGGTCGACTCCCCATTCATACTCGTCATATCCAATCGAGCCTGAAATTACCTGGGTAACAAGACCAGAATAAGTTCTGCCGATTTTGCCATGCTCAAGCATTAGTTTGCCGCGTGCTTCGTATGGCAGGGCATACCAGTTGACTGTTTCGCCACGTTTTTTGTCCATAGGGTAGAAACAGACAAATCTGCGCTCTGGAATTCGAGCAAAAAGTCTACCGCCAAAATGAGGATGTTTGGCTTGTTCAGCAATCATCTGGTCAAATGCTTCAACCCATTCAGGTGAATTGGCTTTGAGTCCTTGCTCTTTGAGTGTCGAGTGAATCTTGCTTGTCGCTTCGTACATACCAAGTTCGAGTACCGATACATAAGATGTTGCAGGAGTGAAGAATTCAAACAACGAAAGTTTGTCAACGATAGTTTGAGCATGAGCAAGACCTTCGTAGTCTTTGCTGTAATGAGTTATCATCAAATCTGCCTTATGACCGACCATTTGAGCCAGACTAAGGTCTGTGTCTGTGCTGTTTTTCAAAACCGACAATTTTTCGGTTGCTTGACTGACCATGGCGTCACGGTCTTCTTTTGGTAGTCTGTCCCAGGAAAATCGATCGAAGTCGAACATGCGATGGAGAATCCACCAGCCTTCAAGTGATTCAGGAACGTTTGGATGGCGCATTTTTTTACCTTCTTTATGCAATCAGTGCTTCGACAAATAAGTCAGGCTCGAAGTCTCTGAGATCTTCCATTTTTTCTCCAAGCCCTATCAGTTTTACAGGAATACCTAAATCTTTCGCGATGCTAAAAACGATGCCACCTTTGGCGGTGCCGTCGAGTTTGGTCAGAATTACTCCAGACAAGCTACACACTTCGCTAAATACTTTGGCTTGTTGCAAGCCGTTTTGTCCGGTCGATGCATCAAGCACAAGAAGTGCTTCAAGTGGCAGATCGCTTGCGTGCTTATCTATTACTCCACGCACTTTTTTGAGTTCTTGCATCAAATTGGTTTTGTTGTGCAAACGTCCGGCAGTGTCGATCACCAGACAGTCATAATTTTCACGACGAGCTTTTTCAATTGCCTTGAATACGACTGCACCCGGGTCTGCTTTGTCTTCCAGTCGAACGATGTCTACTCCAGCTCGCTCTGACCAGATTTCTAGTTGAGTTTCGGCTGCAGCTCTAAAAGTATCGCCAGCTGCCATCAAAACGCGCTTGCCTTCTTGTCTGAAACGCCAGCACATTTTTCCGATGCTTGTGGTTTTTCCCGTGCCGTTAACGCCCACTACAAAATAAATATTCAGTTTGCCCGGAGTGTATTTGAGTTCTGATTTTGGTGCTTCGTTCAAAATAGAAATGAACTCATTTTTCAAAAGTGTGGTTAACTCGTGGCTGTCCAGGCTTTTATTGCGACATGTCTGACGAACGTGTTCCATCAATTTGTCTACGTTGGCTAAACCCATATCTGTTCTGATTAATCGATCTTCGAGATCTTCTAGATAGTCCTCGTCGACTTTTACAGGTTTTGGAGCGGGTTTTTGAACTGTAGTTTGTGTATCAGCTCTCTCCTCAGCTTCAGTTGTGGGCTCGTCACTCGTCTCGATGTGTGATATTTCGAGATTTTCGTCAGCAATTGTATTTTTGGTTTTGCTCAGTGCTGATTTGAGCTTACTGAGAGTGCTTCCCCAAAAACCTTTGGTTTCGCTGCTCATAGTGCAACTTCCTCGGCATTTTGTTGCCTGAATTCGTTTGCTGGTTCGTATAAATCAGACAGGACGCCATTTACGAAGCTTGCGGCTTTTTTGTCAGCAAATAAATTGCACAGTTCAACGGCTTCATTGATGGCCACTTTGACCGGGATATCGTGCATATAAAATGCTTCGGTGATAGCAAGACGCAGAATGTCGCGATCGATTCCGACCATACGCTCCATTTTCCATTTGGCTTTGGCCTCACGGATGCGCTCGTCTACTTCTTTTTGATGCGCAAAATAAGTTTCAAGCAAAGTGACTGCAAATTCGCGAACCTGCGATTTATCGTCGCGTCTCAAATTAATCTCTTGGGTGTGCTTGCACTTTTTGCATGTTGATTGGAATCTTGTTCCACCGCTATGAAGGGCAAGTTCGGGAATATCGAGCGACTCTGAGAGCATATTGACTGCAAGCTGAAGTCTTTCAAGCTTGTCTATGAGGTCGCGCGTAGTCACTTTTACTGGCAGGCTTGAGTGAATCAGTTTGGCATTGGTTTCGTCTTCGATTTCGACCAATTTGATTTCTTCAGACATCTTTTCGATGTCTTTAGCCACGTCGCCAATAAGCGTCTTGGCGTGGTCGCTGAGCATAAAAATTGAATTTGCGACCAATTCTTCCAGCTCTTTTTTATTGAGCATGGTTTGATCTTTTGCTACCTGGCTCAGTAGCATTACGGCGATTTCGCGAGCTATTCGTCTTGACATAAATGACCTATTGAAGACCTTCAATATAACATGCTCAAGCTTGTACAATTATGTAATGTCATTGCGCGTTACAGGTGGAGAAGCACGAGGCAGGCTGGTAGCAAGCCCCAGCGCTAATAATGTGCGCCCAACTGCTTCTAAAGTGCGGCAATCAATCTTTAACATTCTGGGTCAAAAGGTGCAGGGCGCCCGATTTCTAGACTTGTTTGCCGGAACAGGCATTATGGGGCTTGAAGCGTTGAGCCGCGGCGCGTCCACGCTTGTGTCGGTTGAGATGAATCCCAATTTATCGAAAGCATTGCAAAAGACCTTAACTCAATTCTCTTTTCAAGCCGATTTAAGAGTAGGTGATGTGAAGAATGAGATTGCAAAACTGGCAAAATATGGCACAAAATCCGAAAAAAGTATTAGTTTCGACATAATTTATGCCGACCCTCCTTATAAAAATCCGCTTATGGAGTCGCTTGTCGAATTGATTGCAAGTCATGATTTGCTTGCTCAAGAAGGTATTCTTATAGTCGAACACGCCAATACCAAAGATGCTCTTTGCCCAAAAGCACATGGCAAACTAAATCTTTTCGATAAACGAGACTATGGACAAACAAGCCTGTCATTTTTTAAAAATGAAATTGTAACTGGAGAGCGTTCATGACCGACCAAAACCATTTGAGAATTGGCGATTTGCTTATGCAAGCAAACGTGGTGAGTTCGTCGCTTATTGCTGATGCTTTAGTAAAATATGAAAACAAAGGTCTTCCGCTTGGAAAAGTTCTAGTTTTATCCGGTTGTTTAGACGATTTGCAATTGCGCAACGCTGTCGACTTGCAATTTATGGTTAACGATGGATTGCTTACGCTTGATGCAGCCGTGCAAGTGATGCAAGCTGCATTCGAGAAAAAACTCGATTTGAGTGAAGCTTTCAAGGAAGCTAAAGTATTACAACCAGAAGATCGCGAAACAAATAAGCTTGGTCAATTGCTTTACGATAGCCACATTGCAAACGACTCTCTCATAAATACTTGTCTTGAATCGGCTAAGAAAACTTCGTTGCCACTTGGTCATGTACTTTGTCAGCGTGGATTCGTTTCTCAAACAATCATAAATAAAGCACTTTTAGTCCAGCAATTCATTCGCAAAAATCAAATCACTCGCGAACAGGGAATACAGGCGTTGGTAGCTGCGAACAAACGAGAAGCCACTCTTGCCAAACTTCCTTCAAACGAAGGATATAGGGCTCGAAATTTAAAGAACACGCCGCTTATGGGCGCTCTTCTGGTTGAGATTTGTGGATTGAGTGAGCGACAGCTGCGTGATTCTCTTCTTTCTTCAGTTATAAATTGCACTACTCTTGGTGCCACATTGATTCAAAATGGCACTTATAAATCAAACCTTTTACAGGCGGTGGTATCACTGCAAGAAATGCTAGACAATTCGACCATCGATGAGCAGACTCTGGCTCGTTCACTAGAGGCGGTTTATAGCAAAAGTATCAGTCTTGAGCAGGCATGTGCCGAGGCTTATACATTTTCTCTTGATACCAATCATGCGGTCGAATTAATAGATTTGCTTGTCAGTGCTTCAATTATTGAAAAAGAAAAATTATCAAAGTCAATAGTCGAGCGTCTTGCGGTAAATTACAATCAAGTTTCGTATGTGGCAAAAGAGCTGATTAGTGATGGTGTTCCATCAGATACTGTGTATACTGCTCTTCGCGCTACTCAACTTGTGAAGCTTGGCAAAATAAGCGAGCAAGAAGCAATTTTATATCTGGAACAGGCTCACAATGCATCTATGCCAATCGATGAAGTGTTATACCTCAATGGAAAAACTCAGCGCACACGCTTGAAGGAAGAAAAATAGAGATGATAATGAAAGCAATTTTGATGGCAGCCACTCTTTCTATTGCATCATTTATGATGCAGACTCAAGCCTTGGCGCAAGATGAGTCGAACTCCAAAGACCAGAGTCCTTCTATGATTATATTGGTCGTGCCTGAGGGCGATCCCGATACTCAACTGAAATTTTTGAAAGACAAGCGCGAAGAGCTAGAAGACCAGAGACAGAGTCTGGAAGAGCAAAGGCTCAAATTGGAAGAGCCGCGTAACAAGCTCGATGAATTGCGATCGCAATTACATGAAAAGAGAGTACAGCTGGACCTTGCTATGATGCCGTTTCGCAAGCGCGAGCGCGAAATAGACGAAAGTCGAATTGCTTTAGACAAGCAGCGTCAGGCTCTTGAAGAACAGCGCGTTGCTTATGACAGACAAAGACAAATTCTTGATGAAAAACGTACTGCCTTAGATAAATTACGTCATAGCGTGCAAGAAGAAAAATTACCTCTGGAAAAACAACGTCAAGTAATAGACGAACAAGAGCGCGAATTGGAACTAAAGCGTTTGCCATTAGACAGACAACGTCAATCTATAAGCGAAGAGTGGCGTCAACTAGATCTTCGTCGCATTACTCTTGATAAAATGCGCCGGGCTGTAGAGAAAAAGAAAGAAGCAAAAATCTAAGCCTTGCTTGCAAAAGAAGATGTCTTAAGAACAGCTTTCTCCGCGGTGTTGTCTGGGCTCGGCTTCTTGATTTAAATCCACTCCATCTAGAGGCATGGCATTTAAATGGCATGAATCTTCAGGTTCTTGCTCGTTGTTTTGCTGGACTTCAGGTTTTGGAATATTTTCGTTTTTGGTTGAATCGTTCTCTTCAAGTGATTCTCCAGGAATTGCCATTCGACCTGTGGTGGTTGATGGATATTTCAATCTTTCGTGGTGAAGTGTGCGCCAAACTCTTACAAAAGCAAGTTTGACCTGTTCTAGTTCATCGTGTGTAAGAGTCGATTCGTCAAATTGACCGTCATCCCATCTGTTTTCAAATACGCGCGAAATAGCTGTGTCTACTTCGGCTTCGCTTGGGTCTTTCATACTGTGGGTAACAGCTTCTGAGACGTCTGCAAGCATTACAATGGCTGTTTCTTTGGAAGATGGTTTTGGTCCAGGATAGCGATAGAACATAGCGTCTACGTTTTCTTTGCCATCGCGCTGGCAGGCTTTACTGTAAAAGTAAGCCATGAGTGTAGTGCCCTGGTGCATGGGTATAAAATCGCGCACCGCTTTTGGTAGCGCATATTTTTTTGCCAGTTCAATACCATCGGTTACGTGAGCCAGCACGACGTCTCTACTGTCTTCGGGAGTCATTGTATCGTGCGGGTTTTTGGCACCTAATTGATTTTCGATAAACAATTTGGGTTTTACCATTTTGCCTACATCGTGGTACATCGCACCAGCTCTCACAAGAACCACATCGGCTTTGATTGCTTTAGCTCCAGCTTCTGCAAGGTTAGCTACTGCAAGACTATGCTGATAGGTTCCGGGTGCTTTTTCTTCCAGTTCTTTCAATAGCGGTTGGTCAGCTTCAGCTAATTCAGCCAGCCTTTGCGGGGTTACAAGTCCAAAAATATCTTCTAAAAATGGCATCACACCAATTGCAAGAATGGCAAGGGCAAGACCGGCAAAAAACTCGAATAGAGCCGACTGAGACAATTGAGTAATCGATGGAAAAATATTGCCTTGTAGGCTGGTGCCAGCGGGTAAAGTTAATGGAGCGGTTCCAAACATTGTTAGAAACTTAGGAATGTCTGGCATTATGTGAATCAAGGTCAAAGACAAGGTATAGCCGACTGCTTGTGCAATTCCAACCAAAAATCCGGTGACAGTTAAATGTCTGTGACGCGAATAGGCAAAAATGGCAGCTAAAGATGCAAATCCCAGTGCAAACAAGTGATTTATATCGAGCAGCCCATTCACTGCCACCAGTATCATTAAAGGTACGATTACTGCAAGTGAAACTCGTCTTCCAAAAAATATAGCCAGATTGAGTGCTGCTGCTGGTAGTGGCACAAATTGCGGGTAATCTCGTCCAAAAGTGCTCGCAGACAAAAGAGCGACGATAACTAATGAAAACATGAGACTCAATGAATTAGAAGAGAAGAAATGACGAGGCTCATAGTGAAATAAAACAAGCGCAGTAAAAAACATTGCTGCAATTGCCGTGCTCGATAAGGCAACAAGCAAAGGCAAGCTCATTTCTCTGGCGATGCCCAGGTTGTGAAATGTTTTTGCCATTTCGTCGCTTACAATCTCGCCTTTCTTGACCAAGATATCGCCTTCTTTAAACTGTTTCACCACCGGTGTCACATTTCGCGCGGCGGAGTCTGCTTTTTGTTTGGTGGCAATTGGATCGATTGCTAAATTTGGCTCTAGTGAGTGTGCTATTACACTCGATATGTTTTTGCGCAAAGTCAAAGACCATGAATCTGGTAGGAACTCGAAAACAGTATTTTTCCAGAATGACTTGTGTTCGACTGGAAAACGTTTAAAAGATTTGCTCAGAGACTTCAGAGCAACATTTATTTCATTTGAAAATGTGTCTAGATTTTCTGGGGCTACGCTCAACGCGACAAATAGTGCTTCTTTAGTAGGGAATTTGTCTGGATAAAGATTTAGATTTGCGATTTGCTGTCTTTGATTGTTCAGTACCAAAGAAGGATCGAGCGTCTGAACTTTGAGTGCAGGTTTGACTTTTCTTTTATTCTTTCCTTTTGCTCTAGGTGACACAATTTGTTCTGGTGCATTTTGCTTGACTTTGGTTCTTAGTTCGTTAATAGCTTGCTCGAACTTTGATTGCTCCATGCCTAAAATCGATATTTGTTCTTCAACATTTAAACTGAGTTCGGGATTTGGTTTAATCCCAGCATTTTGGAGCTGTCTGACCAGGTTTATGAACTGGTCCAGCTTTTCCTGGGTGTCTTTGTCTTTACTGTAATCCTCCTGGAATACAGGAACGACAAAGTGCTTGGCTGTTTGCATTGCTTCGTCTGTGGCATGAGAATCGATTACAGTAACGCTTCGAGGAGCCTTAATCTCAAGTCCGGCAATAGTGCCTGATTCTATAGTCCGGTTGAAAAAAATTGTGCATGTAAGAGCCACAAATATGAAAAACGAACCTGTGACGATGGTCAAAATCCAGGCTAAAAACTCGCCACCCTCAGGCAAGACCTCGCCTCGAACATTGTCTCTATGCTCCTGCCTGTTTTCGTTTGGGCTATTGTCTATTGTGCTCGTGGGTGCTTTTTGCAAGTTTTGAAAAATGAATCGGGTAGCTACTTACTTTTGAATACTTAGAAAGTTTAGATAACAAGAGCTTATCTGTATTTTCCACCTAACAGGTATTCTTATATGAAATGTGCAAAAAATTGATGTGAGGTGCCAATAAATTGCGAGTTTTGGTTACAGGAGCGGCTGGTTATATCGGCAGTCACTTAATAAGGCGACTGGCGCAAAGACACACGGGTGCCGTGATTGTGGGACTGGACGACATGAGCGAGGGGCACAAAGAGTCGCTTTTTGCGGGTGTCCATTTTGTCGAGGGAAGCACTGGAGATTATGAGCTTTTAAAACGATTACTAATCGATCACAAAATTGAAGCAGTTATCCATTTTGCCGCCTGCGCTTATGTTGGCGAATCGATGGAAAAACCTTTCAAGTATTTTGAAAACAACGTCGTAAGTACGCTCAATCTTTTCAAAGCGATGGAGGAAGCCAAGGTTAACAAAATCATTTTCTCTTCAAGTTGCACTACATATGGCGTGCCAGAGGAAATGCCTATTACTGAAGGTCACAGACAAAGCCCTATCAGTGTTTATGGGACCACCAAGTATATGGTCGAATTAGCTCTTAGAGCCCTTCATCTTGCAAGTAACTGGTCATATGTAACTTTGCGCTATTTCAATGCTTCTGGGGCAGACGATTCTGGCGATATAGGGGAAAGTCACGACCCTGAAACTCACATTATCCCGCTTGCGCTTCAGACTGCGCTTGGGAAACGAGATACTTTACAGATTTTTGGTGATGATTATGAAACCAAGGACGGTACATGTATCCGCGACTATGTGCACGTTAATGACTTAGCAGATGCTCATTTGAGAGCACTTGAGTTAATTTTAAACGAGAAGGTAAGTCATGAAATTAATCTTGGAACGTCAAGTGGTGCTTCGGTGAAAGACGTCATAGAAGTTTGTCAGAGCGTTTCGGGCAGAAGCATAAACGTGAAAATTGCGCCAAGGCGCCCGGGAGATCCCGCTAGTTTGCTTGCCGATTGTTCAAAAGCAAGATTTGTACTTGGTTGGCAACCAAAGTATGATCTTGATTCAATTGTCTCCACTGCCTGGAAGTGGGAATCGAACCGTAAATACTGAGGAGTTCTTTTTTGGCAATTCTTAGAAGCGATGCTGAGCCTTCAAAACGCGACTCAGGTAAAACTCTGGGTTCGGCTCAATCGCAATCTGTTCCTTTAGAGCGCTCATCTGTGGTTAGTTCGCGCGAAACGAGCACAGACAAAAAAGCTGATTTAAATTTGAGACCAGAATCGCTCAAAGAATATATCGGGCAGTCACGCTTGAAAAATCTTTTTGAAATGTCTTTGCAAGCAGCCAAAAGCCGAGGCGAACCGTTAGATCATGTTCTTTTGTACGGACCGCCTGGACTTGGAAAAACCACACTGGCTCGTATTCTTGCAAACGAGATGGGAGCACGTATTCATGTTTCTTCTGGTCCAAGTTTAGAGCGTCCGCGCGACATCATAGGGTTGCTTCACCAGCTTGAGCACAAAGACGTATTGTTTATCGATGAAATTCATCGCCTGAACAAAATCGCCGAAGAATTGCTCTATCCAGCGATCGAAGATTTTATGGTGGACATTACTTCAGGCAAAGGTCACGCCACAAGAACACTGCGTTTGCCCATTCCACGTTTCACTTTGATTGGTGCCACTACAAAAGCTGGACGTATTTCTAAAGCATTGCGAGATCGTTTTGGTTTTGTACACAGGCTTGATTTCTACACACTGGAAGAATTGTCTTCGATAGTCAAACGTGCTTGTAATTTGTTTGATTTGAAAATCGACGATGATGCTGTTGCTGTAATTGCAGGAAGAGCTCGGGGCACGCCTAGAATTGCGAACAGATTGATAAGGCTTGTGCGTGATTATGTTCACTACAAAAATTATCCCACAATAACAGTGGCAATTGCTCACGAGGCGCTGGATTCGTATCAGGTAGACAAGCTTGGACTGGATGCAACAGACAGACGTTTACTTGAAATAATGATCGAAACGTATAATGGTGGTCCGGTTGGAATCGATGCTTTGGCTGCCACCATAGGTGAGGATAGTGAAACGGTAGAAGACGTTTATGAGCCATTCTTGATTCAAGGCGGATTAATTCAACGTACTTCAAGAGGTCGCATGGCTACGCCGAAAGCCTATCAACATCTAGGCAAAAATGTTCCTGCCATGCAAATGAATTTGGAAATGCTAATCTCTGAGGACGGCTCTGCGTGAAAGGATTTTTCACTGGTCTTGCTCAAATTTTAGTCTTGCTTTTACTCTTAATTTGGACTTGCTGTAAAAGTGAGGCGAACGAAACATATATCGGAAACGCTCAAGGACAGGAAGAAGAGCTTGCCATAGGTAAAATTATTTCTGTAGGCAAGGAGCAAATAAATACAGAACTGCTTAATGGCACTGGAATGAAAAGCAGTCAGCAAGTAGTCCAGGTAAAAGTATTGGACGGTATTTTGCGTGGACGCACATTTGCAATCAAACACGAAATCACAGACAACCCGGCTTTCAATATCAAGGTCGCTGCAAATCAGGAAGTGGTTCTTGCCGTAAGCAAGCAAGCAAATAATCAGTCTGAAATAAGCATTGCCGACTATCATAGAATGCCTGTATTAGCCTGGCTTGTGGCTGTGTTTCTTGCTCTTTTTCTCTTCTTTGGAAGGATGCAGGGAGTGAAAGCTTTGCTTGGGCTTGGCGTTACAGTCTTGCTTATTTGCGGTGTGCTTTTGCCATTGAGTATGAAAGGTTTTAATCCTCTTCTTACAGCAATAGGAATTTGTCTTGTGTCCACAGCAAGCATAGTCTGGCTTATAGGCGGGTTCTCAAAAAAATCTGTAGCTGCCTTAAGCGGTACCGTTGGCGGTGTCATAGTGGCTGGTGTGACAGCACAGATAGTGATTTGGCTAGCACCGCTGACGGGGCTTTCAAGCGAAGAGGCGCAAATACTTAGAGGTTCGGTTCTGGTACAGAGTCCGGAGTTTTACAGTGGGCTTCTCGCCGCTGGAATGCTTATTGGTGCTCTTGGTGTAATCATGGACGTGGGCATTTCGATTGCTTCTTCTGTATCTGAAATTTCAAAAACCAATTTAGAATTGTCTTTCAAAGATTTGTACCAGGCAGGCATGAATGTTGGACGGGATATCATGGGAGCGATGACCAATACGCTTATTCTTGCTTATGCTGGAAGCGCATTGCCTTTAATGCTTCTTGCTACACAGATAGAACCAAACAAATTGATAAATCTCGACTTGTTTGCAACTGAGGTGGCATCTGCTTTATCGGGTAGTTTGGGGCTTGTGGTAACCATTCCAATTACTGCATTTACAGCTGCTAAAATGATGAGTCGAAAGCAGTCATGAAAAGAGTATTATTCGGAGTATTATTAGCGTCGATTGCAGCAGGTAGTATTTTACTTGGTGGCGTAGTCATTGCCATCATGATGTCTATCGGGTGCTGTCTTTGTGGACGTGAATTCATTGGCTTGGCTGAGGCTAAGGGTTACAAGCCATCCAGACGCATCATAATGTTTATGATTGTCGCTTTCCACTTGCTTGGAATGCTTCCAGCATTGCCCCTGGTCGTTATACAATGGACGGGGATACATATGACAGCAAGTGACACTCTGTCTCAATTTCCTACTCTTTTGACTTTGGGAATTTGCGCTTCGTTTTTTAGATTGTTGTTCAGATCCGAGCAACCACCTGCCACCATAGCCGATATCGCATCTACAATCATGGGATTTATTTATGTAGGTTGGCTTCCTGCTCATCTTGTGCTTTTGCGCAGTACGATGCCGCCGAGCCTTGGAGATGTACATATTGCAAATCCATTGCATCAGCCTGGACTTGCTTATGTCTGGGTGAGTTTGTTCATTATTTGGGCGACCGATGTCTTTGCTTATTACGTCGGTAAAAAATGGGGCAAGAACAAGCTGTTTCCTGAAATCAGCCCCAAGAAAACAGTCGAGGGAGCAATTGGAGGCATGCTCGCTTCAGCTATCATTGCCACGATGGTTGTATACGCTGCCGATAACTGGTTATTCGCCTCGCATCCCTTCCAGTTCAAATTGTGGCAGGCTCCACTAATGGGCATCGTGGTTTCGGTTGCGGCACAACTTGGCGACCTGTGCGAATCTTTGATGAAAAGAGATGCCGGGCTCAAGGATTCTTCACAAGCAATTCCCGGTCATGGCGGGTTTTTGGACCGCGGAGACAGCCTAATGTTTGGAAGTCCGGTTTCTTTTTACTGGATAAAGATTGTAGTTCTGGGTCTGTATTAATATAATTTGTATAGACCAGATTTTTTGGAGAGGTGGCTGAGTGGTCGAAAGCGGCTTCCTGCTAAGAAGTTGAACCTGCTTTAAACGGGTTCCGAGGGTTCGAATCCCTCCCTCTCCGAATTTTTAGATTCTTGACAGCTATTCTTCTTTGATATTTTCTTCTTTGAAAGAAATCAGACGCTCACGTAGAGCCTTGATTTGCTTCGAATGCTGCATGATATCAGTGACGGCTTGAATATTGTCATTGTGCATCGCTACTTGAGCTGCGGCTCTTAGAGAGTCAAGCACTTGATCTAATTCGCCCAGAATCTGGAAGCATCCGTCGCGTACTACTCTTTGACTTTGTTCCATTATTTGGTTCAGTGCTTCAGGTGAATCTAATGGATCCTGAATGCTTGCGGCAAATCCATTGACCTCACCACTCATTTGATAAGATTCGTTAGTTTCGTACTGTTCGTATTCTGCTTCGCCTTCGCCTTGTTGTGATTCTTCCAAGGCGTATTCCTGATAGCTGGTTTCACCATCATAATTTTGTTGTTCTTCGAATTCGCCTTGTTCGTATTGCTGTAAATCTTCTCCAGATTGAGCTTCTTCATAGGCAGTTGCGTTCTCATATTCTGAACTTTGTTCATATTCTTGAACTTCCTGTTCTTCTTGTTCGTATGAGACTTCGCCGTTTTCTTGCAGCTCTTCGCTTGGTTCGAAAACTTCATTGGATTCTTGGACCTGCTCAAAATCGAACAAATCAGCAGATTCACTTGATTCTGAAAGGATACCAGGTTCCACATCTTCACTAGAAGACACAATCTCATCTTCGAGTTCAACTGAAGCGTTCTCTAAAATTAGTTCGTCTTGTTCCTGTACCTCTTGTTGTTCTTCTAATGATTCTTGAATTTCTTCGTCGTCATCGAACAACGATAATGGAGATTTTGCAGACTCGCCCAAAATAAGGGATTCCGGTACAGGCGCGGCTGGCATCGAGGTTTGAGTGGATTGAGGAAAAGGGACTACAGGTACCAACGGTACAGCAGCCGATTGCTGTGATGGTGGCGCTGGTGGTGGCGGAGGTGCCGGTGGCGCTGACATCGACGGTAATGGTGGCGGACTTGGTGGTGCCAGAGACGGCAAAGGAGGCGGAGCGCCGACAGAGCCCATTTTTTCATTTGGACTGGGAGGGGGCGGCGGTGCGCTGAAAGGAGGAGCAGGAGGAGCTGAAAATCCAGTAGGAACTCCAGGTGGTGGCAGAGGGCGTGGTGGTTGACCTGGAGGCGGAGGTGGTGCTGCCATTACTCCCGATTGCGACAAAGGTGCTGGTTGGGGAGGTGGTGGCACTGGCGCGACAGGTGGTGCAGGAGGTGAAATTGGAATCGAGATCGATTCTTGTGAAGCTGTTGATGCGGGCGTAGCTGCTGGAGCTTGAGTCGATGCAGGTGCACTGTTCAATAGTGCAGCAAGGGAAGTGGCGGATGTAGATGGATTTGCTGGTGGAGCCGGTGTTTGTGCAGGAGGAGTTTGCAAAGACGGTGGGGCCGCAGGACGAGCAAAAGGAGATTGCGGGGCTGAATTAAATGCCGATGGTGTATCGATTGACTGTATATCTGTTCCTGAATTAGTCAAAAGCGAAGGTGGTGGCGAGGCCAATTCAGGTAGGGCGTTCTTAGGAGCATTTTCAAAACCACCAGCTGCATTGATTCCTCCGCCAAAAAGACCTGCTGGCGGAGCTAAGAATGGAGGCGGCGATGTGGCTTGTATATTTGTGCCAGAAGAGCCAGGATTTTTAAAATTAAGTTCGGGTGCTCCAGGCAACGAAAACTGTTGCACTGCCACTGTCTTTTCTTGGGCGAGTGTAGCCTGATTGGGTTTGTTGTAAAAAATCTGATTTGAAGCTGCGTCTGCTTTAAGACGAGCTTCTTGCATCATATTCTTGATTATCTGAGACCTGGTTAAGCGGGCATTATTCTGGGGCGCAGCCTGGGGTGGAGCAAAAGTTGCTGGAGTTGGCGGAGTTGCTTGGGCAAATGGGACAGGACTTCCGCCGCCATTTGAACTGGAGGTATCAGGTAAAACCTCACCGGCAATTGCCGCTTGCACACTTGGGGGCATGGTAAAAACGCCTGAAGTTTCTTTGGTTTTGCGTGGCGTAAAAAATGAAAACCGCTCATTAGCAGGTGCCTCACCACGCGAAACCCGCACCAAATGCTCAACCAGATGTCTGATTAAACCTGGAATTACTTCAATAACTATTGGTTTGTTTTCAATTTGCCAGCTTGCAGGCTGACCTTCTTGCTGCACAATTTCAAGATAAGCGGGAAAATCGCTCATTTTGTCATCGATAATGCTAGCTATGAAGTCGCTTGGAAGCAGATGAACAGAGAGATAGCCTTCCTTGCAATACAGTATAAGAGCCCACATACCAGCTGAAATGTGACCACGCATAGTGCGTATCATTTCAAAAGCATTGTTAGGATTTGGTCTTTCCTTTGGTTTGGTTGGACGCTCGATTTTAATTTTGGAACTTTCGTCAATAGGATTTCGGTTTAGCTCAGTGGCAAAATTTTCGAAATTCTGAAAAATGAAATTGAATAGATTAAATGACGATGCAAGAGCCTGTGGACCAACGTTGCTCGTGATCAGACTTTCCATAATCTGACTCGATATGGGGTCCATGGACGACAGCCACATAGCCGTGTTCAAGGGTCTTGCGTTTGGGGTGGGCGTGCCGGACTGAACGCCTGGCAGACCGGATACATTTTGGTCGTCTATCTCCATATGGAAATATTTCCACATGGCACTCCAAAGAAAACCCCAGGAAGTAGAATCAAATAGGCGATATATTTTACGTTTCTGTTGACATCGAGGCTAAATGCCAAAAAACATGGACCTTTTCAAGAAAAAAACAAAAACGAAGCCAGACGATAAGAAGCCTGACATTCAGTTGAAAGAAGCCGGTAGGGGCGCAGAAATTGCTCCGGTTTTGTCAAGCGACGATACCGCCAAAAAGCTCGCCGCGCTTGAAGCCGATTTGAACAAACAAAATAAAAAGCAATCCAAATCAAAGCCTGTGTCTTCGTCTGTATCTCAAAGTTCAGAATCGACCCAGCTGCGAAATGATCAACCAGGCGCCCCTGGCTCAATGGCTTTTTATGTGATTCTTCTTCTCACTTTGGTGATTGTCAAGATCCCGGCATTGTCTATCATTTTTATGCCACTCAATCAGTTTTCGACCCTTATTCATGAATTGAGTCACGCCCTGGCTACAGTCCTTACAGGCGGTCATGTTACTGGCATGACCATCGTCCCAGACGGCATGGGCCATGGTGGATTGACTATGTCGCAAGGCGGATTTCGCTTTTTAATTGTGCAAGCCGGTTATATGGGAACGACTTTGTTTGGCTGTGCCCTTGTTGCTCTAAGTAAAAATCCAAGATATTCCAAAATGATTTTGCAGGGACTGGCTTACATGACGCTTTTCTCTACCATCTTTTTTATCGGACCTGGGATTTTGTCAGCAACATTTATACAGTCGATTCTGAGCTTTGTAGTAGGGCTTTTTCTTTCAGGTGCAATTTATTACGCTGGTACCAAGTTAAAGTACGCGCAAGCTCATTGGCTCTTGCTCTTTCTTGCCATAAACGTGGCAATGGACAGCTTGAATTCTATTTGGGTCATCATAGGTTCTTCGCTCAATCCTTTTGCTGCTTATTCAGATGCCACCACAATGCAAAATAATTTCTTTCTGCCTGCTATTTTTTGGAGTTTGCTCTGGGCGCTAACATCTGTAGCTATGCTAAGTTTCACTATCTGGAAAACCCATGCTTTTTCGCTCAAGCCAAAAGAAACGGATTTGCCTAAGTGACATTAATCGAGTGCGTACCCAATTTTAGCGAAGGTCGTAACAAGCATACGCTTGATGAAATCAAAAATTGTTTGGGTCAAGGATCAAAGGTCCATCTATTGGGCTATGAATCAGGCGAAAGTGTCAACCGGTCGGTTTTTACTTTTGTGGGCGAGCCTGAAAATGTTATTGATGCGGCTTACAAAGCAATTTCTGTAGCATCCGAATTAATTGACATGCAAACACATAAGGGCGTCCATCCTAGAATTGGAGCGTGCGATGTATGTCCGTTTATTCCTCTTAATAGCGATCCTGCAAGCATGGATGTTTGCATTGAGGCTTCGCGAAAACTTGCGATGAAGGTCGGCAATGATTTAGGAATTCCTGTCTTTTTGTATGGCGAATCTGCAAGTAACACAGATCGCCGCGAGCTTGCTTCGCTAAGACGAGGAGGATATGAAAGTCTTGCTCCCAAAATGCAAGATAGAAATTACGCTCCTGATTTTGGACCATCTATATTCAACGCTCGAAGCGGTGCCACTGTAATTGGTGCGCGTCCGATTTTGGTTGCTTACAATATCAGTTTGAGCACTACTTCGCTTGGGATAGCTGAGCAGATTGCAAAACATATACGTGTGGCTCGTAGTGATGAAAATGGATTTAAAGCGGTAAAAGCGATGGGCTGGGTTATCGATGACCGCGATTTTAAATGCGCCCAGATTTCTATGAATTTAATGGATTACAAAACTACTGGAATTTTCGAGGTCTTCCAAAGAGTAAAGTTTCTAGCAGAAACACTTGGCGTGAGCGTAACCGGTAGCGAAATTGTGGGTCTTGTACCTCTTGCTGCCTTGCTTGATGTCGCATATAAAATCTCGACTGCTTATCAAGATGCCGCACAAGATGAGCTGGTTCAGCAAGCAATTGATTATTTAGGATTGAATTTGCACTATCGATTCGAGCCAGAAGCCAAGATACTCGATTTTGCTCTAATTAAGCTCTGAGCAATAGATTTAGTCTTGAAATGAGAGTAGAATTTCTCGACACGGCATAAACTCTGTAAAAGCCTGTCTTGTGAGGTTGAGGTCTAAATGGGAACCGTAACTGGAGAAAACAAAGTGACTGTGCACGCCAATGAATGGGAAACAGCCGATTTCAAGATGGCTCAAAGCTTTCTCGATCGTGCTATTGCCGGGATGAAAGTCGATCCCGACATTCTTGCCCCATTGAGACATCCAAAGCGTGCTTTGACTGTTATCGTGCCAATCAGGCTGGATAACGACACGGTCAAAACCTTTATTGGGTACAGAGTTCACCATGATCTTGCCAGTGGTCCTGGTTCTGGCGGTTTGCGTGTGAGCCCAACTCTTGATATGGGTGAAGTGGCTGCAATGGCGATGCTCATGACCTGGAAGTGTTCGCTTATGAATTTGCCCTTTGGTGGTGCTCATGGCGGGATTCGTCTTGATCCTAAAGCCTTGAGTTCTCACGAAATGGAGCGAGCTACTCGACGCTACACATCTGAAGTTATCGATTTGATCGGGCCCTCCAAAGACATTATTAGTCCAGACTTGAACACCAATTCCCAGACTATGGCCTGGATAATGGATACTTTCAGCGTAAATCGTGGCTACACAGTTCCTTCTATAGTGACTGGAAAGCATGGTGCTATTGGGGGTTCTAACTCGACTGCATCGGCTACAGGACATGGTGTGGCAGTTGTTACAAGAAATGTGCTCAAGACCTTTTTGCCTAAATTATCTGCTTCGCCCACAGTTTCAATCCAAGGGTTTGGTCAGGTCGGTTCCGCCTTGGGCAAGTCCATGATGCATATGGGTTACAAGATTGAGGCTGTTTCCGATAGTACCGCTGCTATTAAGGCCGCTAAAGGAAAAGCTCTTGATTTGGAAGCTCTTTCACAACATAAAACTAAAACCGGCTCCGTAAAAGGATTCCCTGGCAGTGTTGAAATCGCAATGGAAGAAATCCTTTCGCTTGATGTTGACGTGCTGGTACCATGCGCGGTGAAAGGACAAATTCACAAAGATAATGTTTCAAGCATTAAAGCCAAGCTCATAGTGGAAGGTGCTGATGCTTGTATCACACCTGAAGCAGATGAAATCTTGGAGAAAAATGGCGTAGTAGTTGTGCCTGATATTTTGGCTAATGGCACAGGAGTTACAGTTTCGTATTTTGAATATGTTCAAGGATTGATGAGACTCTTGTGGTCGGAAGAAGAGACCTTCTCAAGGCTCGAACTTCTAGTCAATAAGGCATGCGATAAAGTTTTTGCTACTGCAAAAGAATATGATTGTTCGCTAAGAATGGCAGCTATGCGTCTTGCTATTGATCATGTCATGGAAGCCCGTTGGTTGAGAGGTCTCTATCCTTAGTGATAAGAGCAAAGAAAAACGCTATAGCTCTTACTGCGTTCTTCATAATTCTGGTCGGCATTGGTGAATTTACCGACTGGCTACCGCTTGGTCGTATCTGGAAACAAAGTCAGCAAAATACAGTTCAAGACTGCAGGGTAAATATTCTCAGCACTCCTGATCTGCAGAAAATCGATAAAAAGCTTACTTCGATCGATAGATATGCTTTGGTCAAACAGGTCCAAAAGAGCCCATTTTACAGAGTAGAAACACTCGATAAAAAAGCGACTTACTATAAATTGACCGAACCTGATTTTCAGTTTGTAGCGATTAGCGATTTAAACACAATGAAGCCTTTTGCAATGGTTGATTTTGGAGTTGAAAAAGGCAAATTGCGCATTTATGTTAACGACAAGCTAGTAAAAAGTCTTGTCTTGGGTTCAGAGAAACAAAGCGAAGAAAGAACTCGCATTTTAAGAACCAGTTCCGATGTTGGCACTTTTATTGTTCGCATGCAAGACCAAGCCGATAGCGTAATTTACCTGGCCGATTTGAATAAACCAAAGCTGGATTTTGTCAAAGGATTATCCGATATACAATTTTGTGCAAGCGATCAAGCCGGTTCAAGCCTCATTTTGCTAGATAAAAAGGGTAACTTCTTGCGAGTAGATATCGAGAAGAACGCTCCCCACGTAAAGCCCATATGCACGTTCATCGAACAGCTCGATGATATTAAATATAGTGCCAAAGCAGAAGCGATACTAATTGTGGATCGTTCACATTTGCAATTGATTATTCTCGATGCTAAAACGGGAGTAAAAAGAGG
This sequence comes from uncultured Candidatus Obscuribacterales bacterium, assembly GCA_964572515.1. Classification (GTDB taxonomy): domain Bacteria; phylum Cyanobacteriota; class Vampirovibrionia; order Obscuribacterales; family Obscuribacteraceae; genus Aved-18. Next base: position 31,971 of record CAZNEW010000008.1, read on the forward strand.
CGTTCTTCCTATGGCAAAAGGAGCTTCAATAAGCGTAATTTCTGGAACCGACGGCGGATTAATTGACAATGAGTTAGTTGACTTGGTCACAGGCGAGAAAGTGGAAGAGTTGCCAGGCTTTTGTAAGAAAAGCCTTTTTGCAGTCGATTTCGCCAATAAGAGACTTTATTATTCATCTTGCGAACTGGGCAAAGCAAGCCAACCTAAAGCGCCTCCAACTTTCATGTCGTCTTACGATTTGCACGAAATGAAAATGGAAACACAAGTAGACCTTGGTGAGAAAAGTAAAGGTGCAGAAGAAAAATTGAGGCGAGTGGATGAAGTCAAATCCATTTTTCTGGACCACATGAATCGATTGATACTTTTAACTCAGCCTATTTAGAGAGCTTTTGCAAAAGCATTTCGGTATTGGATTTGCTTGTAATATGCGACCATGGCAAGATTTCATCGTTTGGAATTTGTCGGTAAGCATAAAAATGCAAATCTGGACAATCTGAAGTGCGGTTTCGAAGAGCCTTTTTCCACGAACCCAGACTTTGATTTTCCAGATTGATATCGTTTAGAACTGTCTCAAGACGTCTATCTCCACGCGATAATAATGCTTGAACGTCGCTCCAGTTATTGCTTTCTGGGCGCACTTCTATTCCTGTCTTCGCCATTGCTTTGCGCATAAACTCAATCTTGTCGCCCGCCTTCTTGTCTCTGCCAAACCACTGAAAAGGTGTCTGTGCTTTTGGTACAAACGAACTTATTCCAAGAGTTAATTTCAATTTTTTGTGAGTTTTCTTCAGCCGAGTCAAAAGCGATATTGTTTCTTCGAGGTCCTCTTGTTCTTCGTATGGTAGTCCCACCATCGAATAGAATTTTATTGCTTGCAACCCACCGCTTTCCGCAGCAGCCAGGCAATCTTCGATTTCCTTTGTGGTAAGGTTTTTCTTTATTAAATCGCGAAGACGTTGAGAACCGGACTCTATCGCAATGGTAATCGATTTTTGTCCAAGCTGAGTCAATTTTTGTGCAATTGGCTTTGTTATTGTGTCTGCGCGCACTGAGGCGATTGTCACCTGTAGTCCCTTATCTGCGCGAGCGTATAGCGTTTCCAGAATATCAAAGAATTTAGGATGTTCTGAAATACTTGGTCCCAACAGTCCAACCTTTTTTGTATAAGGCAAAATGCGGTCTACGGTATCACCAATGGTATCTACCGAGGTGAAACGAACCGGTTTTGTGAGAAAACTGGCTAGGCAAAATCCGCACTCCTGTGGGCAGGAACGGATTATTTCCATCAAGAAAGAATCGCCCCAGGTAGTCTTTGGAGATAAGATTTGAGTCTGAGCTATATAATCTTGCGATGGTTTGAATATCAACTTTTGGGGCTGATTATCTAGGCTGTCTGCACCGCTTTGTATATTCAAAATAGGTCCAGAATCGTTGGTATAGGTAATTTCAAAGGCTGATGGAATATAGATTCCTGGTATCACACTCAGTGCTTCTAACTTTTCTAGTCTGGTGGCATTTTCGTTTAAATTTTTCAATGCTTCAATCAATGAAGGCACTGTTTCTTCCGCATCGCCAAGAAGTATCACGTCGAAGAGATGGGCGAATGGCTCCGGATTGGCCGTAAGTACCGGACCCCCGCCAAATACTATTGGGTCTTCATCTGTTCGGTCTTTTGAGGCTCTTGTAATTTTGTATTTGTCCAGAATCTGGACCACATTTATAAAATCGAGTTCCCAGGAAAGGGTAAAGCCAAAATAGGCACATTTGGAAAGGTCGCCTTCGTCCATATCGGTAAAACATCTTTTGACACGAACAAGAGGGTCTCTTTCCATCAACCACCAGACCAGCTGGTAACCAAGACCAGTCATTCCGATGGAATAGGTTCCAGGAAAACACCAGGCAAGCTCTATGGCTGCCTGGCGCTTGTCAATATATGGTGCAAGTCTGATTTCGTCTTTGAACATAACCGCAAATGGCTAATGTATGCAGATAAAAGCCATATTGACAGTTTAAACTATATTAGCGTCTGGTTGCGGGTAGATGTTTCATCCAGTCCGATTCAAGAGCCTGTATAAAGCTATGAGCTTCAAGCACATCGTCGTAACTTATACGAGGCTTGGATTGTAGCCTTGACTGGTCGGCTTTGGTCCACTCACCATGGCGAGGTTGGCATTTTGGCGGACGAGGAGTCGTACCTACAATTGCCACTCCAAGGGGGTGTCCGCATGATTGGCAGGTCACCCGTACGACGAGTACGCCGGGTTCTTGCCTGAGCAGCTCTATCCCCTCTTGCCTGAAATGCCGCAAACATGATTTGCAGGATTTCTGCTGGAAGTATTCTTGAATTGCCTGGAAACCACCATTGTTTTCATGGTCGCTTGCCATTGTGTTCCGTCGATTCTAGGTTTGCTGTGTCAAAATTCTGGTCAATTTTTTATCACGTTATGTAAATAGAGCCAGTGAGAAGGATTATACTGAGCCTATTCAATTTCTGCAAAATCCGGACGATATTTTTCCGAATTCTGCTGATAATACTATCTCTGATACCACAACGCCACCACTAGGAGAAAACACAGATGACGCATATTGAAGAAATATCGGCGATGGAGATCCTCGATTCACGCGGGAATCCAACGGTTGAGGTTACTGTCGTTTTGGCCAATGGCGCCGCCGGTAGAGCCGCGGTTCCATCTGGTGCATCGACCGGAAGTTTCGAAGCCGTGGAGTTGAGAGATAAAGATAAAAACAGATATGGAGGCAAGGGAGTCCTTACAGCCATCAGGAATATACACGAGATAATTGCTAAGGGTTTGGTCGGTGCAAGTGCTATGGAGCAGACACTTATCGACCAGGAATTGAGACGGCTCGATGGGACGGATAATAAATCCAAGCTGGGAGCTAATGCCACCCTTGGTGTCAGTCTTGCAGTTGCTAAAGCCGCTGCGAATTCGCTTGGTATGCCACTATTTCGATATATTGGCGGTGTATCTGCGCGTATTTTGCCTGTTCCTCTTATGAATATTCTCAATGGTGGCAAGCATGCTCAAGATGGTGTTGACTTGCAGGAGTTTATGGTCGTACCACATGGTGCACGCACATTTGCTGAGGCTCTTCAGTGGGGTGCTGAGATTTATCAAGCACTAAAAGCAGTACTACATGATAAGAATCTGAGCACCGGGGTTGGTGACGAAGGTGGATTTGCACCTTCGCTTTCAACAAATGAAGAGGCGATTGAATTGATCATGCAAGCTATTGCAAAGGCTGGCCTCAAGCCAAAAGATCAGGTAAGCATAGCCCTCGATCCTGCATCGACTGAATTTTACGAAAAAGGTAAATATCACCTTGCTACTGAAAAAAGAACTTTAACCAGTTCTGAAATGGTGAAGTTCTGGGAAAAGCTCGTGAACAATTATCCTATAGTTAGCATCGAAGACGGTATGTCTGAAGAAGATTGGGATGGATGGAAGGAATTGACCGACGCCATTGGAAGTCAAGTGCAGCTGGTTGGCGACGACCTATTCGTCACCAATACCCAGAGATTGAAACGTGGTATCGACCTTGGTGTCGCTAATTCCATATTGATCAAGCCCAATCAAATTGGTACTTTGAGTGAAACATTGGAAGCTATATTACTTGCCCAAGAAAATGGCTATACAAATATACTTTCGCATCGCTCGGGTGAAACTGAAGATTCAACTATTGCCGATTTGGCTGTAGCTATGTCGTCAGGTCAGATCAAAACCGGGGCACCATGCCGATCTGAGCGTACTGCAAAATATAATCAGTTGCTGCGTATCGAAAGAGACCTCGGTCGCACGGCCGTATATAAAGGTTCGAAAGCGTTCGAACACTCAAGCGACAAAGTTGCAGTTAAAATGCGCTAGTTGTACTGATTACTGGATTATTGGTGGCGCGGGTCAATACTGACTTGGTGCGATATCTTCCAAGATATCGCCCATCAATATATTGATCTATGTAGCTCTGGCATTCCATTTTGTTTTCAGACAACTGAATAAAGTGATCTCGGGAGCGGCATGCCCATGAACCGCCCTGGACCATGCTTTGACCGAAGTAATAACTTGTGCGGTCTACTTTGGCTTCTTGAGGATTCCAGCTCAAAGTGGAAATTTGGGTTTCGACCCACCCTGGCTGAATCCACTGACCCGTAACTTTGCCTGTCTTATCAGGGACGAATTGAATATCGCAGGCCAGGCTCGTTCCCTTCACTACTGTGTCGACCTGAGAGTCTGTAACTAAAGTCTGGCAATGCCATACTCCGATGTAATTTTCGGGAAATGAATTAGAAACGCTATTTGGCTTTGTGTCTTCCTCGGGGGTAGCTTCGACTTCTTTGATTTGTTCAATGTGACCGCTAAGAAGTTTGGCATGCAAAGGAGCAAAACTAACTGACAACAAGGTCAGGGCAAGGACTGTAGATTTAGCTATTTGGTTGAGTCTGGAAGACATTTTTATGCCCGGAAGTCAAGCTATATCTATATTTTGCCCGTAAAGGCCAGATATTCGCGCTCACAATACCTCTTGACAATATCAGTCTTCAAAATTTAATGCAATATTACGACCTCGGGTTTATGCCGCTTTTAGTGGTATAACTCCCATATTTTCTAATATACCTATAAATTAAAGAGGTTCAGCCGGTGACTAAAACAATGCCTAAATGTGAAATCAAAGACCCTAAATTGGCCGACCAAGGCAAACAGCGCATTGAATGGGCTGATAGAGACATGCCCGTCCTGGCTATCATTCGCGAGCGTTTTGAGAAAGAACAGCCCTTCAAAGGCATGAAGATTTCGGTATGCGCTCACGTCACAACAGAGACTGCTAATCTTGCTCGTACTCTTAAAGCAGGCGGCGGCGATTGCGTTCTGATTGCATCCAATCCATTGTCCACTCAGGATGATGTGGCAGCTGCTCTGGTTGAACACTGGGGTATGTCTGTTTTTGCAATCAAAGGTGAAGATATTCCCACCTATCACAGACACATCAATTTTGCTCTTGATCACAAACCACAGCTCATTATCGATGACGGTTCCGACCTGGTCGTAACTTTGACCAAAGAAAGACCGGATCAAGTGAAAGAAGTTATTGGTATCACTGAGGAAACCACAACTGGTATCACCCGTTTACAAGCAATGGACAAAGACGGTGCTCTTAAGTTTCCAGCTATGGCTGTGAACGAAGCGCAAACCAAGCACTTGTTCGATAACAGATATGGTACTGGTCAATCAACTCTTGATGGTATTATCCGCGCTACCAATAGACTTTTGGCGGGACGCACTCTGGTTGTTGTCGGCTATGGCTGGTGCGGTAAAGGAACTGCGATGAGAGCTCGTGGTCTTGGCGCTAACGTAATTGTATGCGAAGTAAACCCAATCCGCGCAGTCGAAGCCGTGATGGATGGCTTCAAGGTAATGCCTATTGCCGAAGCAGCTTCTGAGGGGGATGTGTTTGTTACCGTTACTGGCAATAAGCATGTTATCGACAAAGCTCATTTCGAAAAAATGAAGGATGGTGCAATTGTCTGCAACTCTGGACACTTCGATTTAGAACTTAATTTGGAAGCTCTGCACAAATTGGCAAAATCTTCCAGAGAAGTTCGTACGTTCATGCAAGAGTATGAGTTACCCAACAATAAGAAGATCTATGTTCTTGCTGAAGGACGTTTGGTCAACTTGAGTTGTGCAGAAGGTCACCCTGCATCTGTAATGGATATGAGCTTTGCCAACCAAGCCTTATCGCTTGAATATTTGGTTAAGAACAAATCCACTCTCAAGCCGGGATTGCATAAACTGCCTGAGTCGGTAGATCAAGAAATCGCTTCGCTCAAATTGAAAGCATTTGGCGTTTCGATCGACAAACTGACACCAGAGATGGTGGAGTATATGAATTCCTGGACTCACGGAACATAAGTTCCTGTCAAGGATAGCTATAAAGTAAAGACCGGGTTTGAATTTCAAGCCCGGTCTTTTAAATTTTTGGTTGCTTATTTGTTCGCGACCCTAGTTGATTTTTTGGAACATATAACCAATACCGCGAGCGGTCAAAATGAGATCAGGGTTAGAAGAATCTTCTTCGAGTTTGGATCGCAAACGGCTGATGTGAACGTCAACTACTCTTGTATCTATTCTATGGTCAGGAGGATAGGCCCAGACTTGTTGCAGAATTTCTCCGCGCGAGAAAGGACGTCCTGAGTTGGTCACAAGTAATTCAAGCAGGCTGAATTCCATACCAGTAAGACGAATGCGCTCGTTTTTGCGAGTGACCTGTCTTTTGTTCAAATCGATTTTGAGGTTTCCAACAGTTATTACATTGGCGCTTCTGCTCATGCCAACTTCTTGCTGGCGTTCTACGGTTCTGCGTAATACCGCTTTAATACGGGCCTCTAATTCACTCGGGCTGAAAGGTTTGACTACATAGTCGTCAGCGCCGATTTCAAGACCCTGGATTCGATTGGAAACATCGGCTACAGCAGTAAGCATGATTATTGGCGTGTCGGCTGTTTTTCTGATTTCACGACAAACTTCATAACCGTCCATCTTAGGAAGCATTACGTCGAGAATGACAAGGTCGGGTTGAAAAGCGGCAAATTGTTCCAGCGCTTCCTGTCCGTCAGCAGCGGTGACAACGTTATAGCCAGCCAATTTTAGTCGTGTCTCAAGAATTCTACGAATTGATGCTTCGTCGTCTACGACTAGAACTTTCTCTTGCTCATTACTACTTGTCTCGGTCACTGTTAAATCTCTCTTGGCTAGTAAAACGATTGGGGAACCTTACTCAATTGTTGATTGAGTTTATTGGAGTATATAACATTCCCCGCGCCAATTTATTTATAAGGAATTACATTCAACTATTAAAGGTAGGAAGTGGACCCTATCCTAAATAAACTTAAGAATGGTGCAAGTCCTCTAACAATCAGTCAAGGGGCGGATAAGTACAAAACTTAATTATGCGACGCGAGTTGCCAAAATAACTTCAACTTTTGGTTATACACCCCATAGCTATTGGCTTTGCGATGTATTGCGAAATGATATGCACTGAGTTTGGTATCACTTCGTTAATTGACTTGACATCGCCCGAGGTGCCAATAAATGCACCACATTTGGTTGTCATGTGGGCTTTTGCAAAATGCCGCAACAAATCACCAGTGCCGGTTTTTCGGCAGTGGCGCAGGGTTGAGAAGCTGCCAAGTAAAAATTGAGCAAAACCTGTGAGGGCTCTTATAAAAGGTAGGTGCACACATCTGGCAGTCATGCTAAACTGCTGACCTGGTTGGATCAGAAATCAAAAATCCCAAACGAATTTTTTCTACATTAATGTAGGAGTTGGCACTTACTAAAATGCTTCCCATTAAGACGAAAGTCTAAACAGGGAATTGGGAGCTAGATAGAGGGAGAGTGGAATGAATAAGCCCAAAATGAGCTTGGCACTTAGCGCGTTAGTAGCGCTATCGGCAGCTTCGCAATCGGCGCAAGCCAAGGCACCGTCGTCTGCGATATGGCAGAAGATGGCTGGTGTCAATGAGGCACCGGCACAAGCAAAGAACGGTAAGACCGCTAAGAAGTCGGTCAAATCGTCACGCAAAGCGCAGACTGCCAAGCTGGCAAGCGCTGCGAGTACATCGAACAAGTTGGATCAGTCGCATGCAATGCTCTTCATCCCCGGCTTCGGCAAAGACAAAGCCGCTGCCTTGAGCACAGACAATGCACCTGCAGCTGCTCTATCCATCCACCCATCACTTCCCGCCAATATCGATCTAGCACCTGTTGCTTCATCCGATTCCTCTTATAGCGAACCTCAAACCTCTTATGGTTCGCAACGCACCTTGAGCGAAATCCCTACAAGCGAAGAAATTTCAACGCTTAAAGCTCCCGATGGTATCCTCGACGGTGTCAAAACTGCCAACGATATTTCAGCTCTTCCTGACAATCTGCTGGCTCAAGCAGAAACTGGTGACATCACTGCCACCCCGATACCGCCAGTAGTGACAGGCACAGTCGAGTTGGAAGAGTTCAAACCTACTAATATCATCGACGTTGCAGTTTCGAAATCGCGTACATTTAAAATGCGCAACAAAATCGTCAGAACTTCTATTTCTGACCCTGGTGTTGTTGAGCCTGTAGTTATTTCTGAAAACCAGCTGGTTCTTCTTGGTAAGTCCCCAGGTCGCGCCACCATGGTGCTCTGGGATGATGCCGGTAACTCGTCCGCAGTAGACGTACGTGTAACTCGCGACTACACCCAGCTTCAATCAACTCTACGTGAGATCGACCCTCGTATTATCGTCAAGACTTATTCTGTAGGCGGTTCAGATCGTGTTGTTCTCTTGGGTGACGTAGACCACCCCGAATCTGTTATCAGAGGTTTCGCAGCATCCAACGTATATATGGATGACCGCGGAATGAACATTCAGGTTGCTAACAACCGTTTGATCAACGCTAGAATCGGTGAAATCGGTGCTGGCGGTGGCGGCGGCGGCGGCGGCGGCGCCTCCGGGCAGTTGGCTCAGATCAACAGTGTTGATACCTACACTTTCTTCCCGAACATCAATAACAACGTGAGCTTGGCTCAAGCTATCACCTCTGACGGTGGTCGCGTAACAAGCTTGATCAAAATTAGAAAAGTTCCTCTGATTGCGATGCACGTTACTTTTATGGAGATGAACACCTCGGCTGCTAGATCTCTTGCAATGTCGATGGGTGTGGGCTTCACCGGTTATGGTTTCAACTTCGCTGTAGGTGGTTCGAACGCGCCAAACGGAGGCACATATTTTGCTTCTGTTCCAGGCGCTTATCAAACCTTTCCGACAGTGACCGGTATTCCTCCAGCAGCTGGATTGCCGACTGGTACTAAACCGCTTGGTGCTTCTAGCTCACCCGTTTACTTTATAAACCCCACAGCTGGCATTAGCCCTATAAACGCGTTGGGTCAAGCTGTGCTGGCAGCAGCTCCGCCTATTCTTGGTCAGCAAGTTCTGCTTGGTGCACCTGGTGGTGCCGGTTTTGCACCGGGTGGATTGGGTAACCTTTTCACTGCGATTTCAAATATTGGTCCGAATAATAAGTGGAAACTTTCTTTCAACCCTACGGTTCAAGGTATTATTGCCAACAACCGTGCAAGAATCCTAGCTGAACCAACAATCGTCTGTATTTCTGGTGAAAGAGCCTCATTCTTGGCTGGTGGAGAAATTCCTATTCTTCAGACCATTGCAACAGCTGGTGCTGCGCAGGCTTCTATCACCTATGAACCATTCGGTATGAGAATCAACTTTATTCCGGTCTTGATGGAAAACGGTTCGCTCAATATCGAGATCTCTCCTGAAGAGAGAATCTTGTCCAACACATTTGCCTTTAACGTTCCTGGTTCATTGACCTCTATTAGCGGTTTCACAACCAGAAAAACTCAAACCATGGTTGAGATGAAACCAGGTCAGGAATTGTTCCTCTCCGGTTTGATCACAAACAACAGTGGTCGCGAATTGAGCAAATATCCAATTCTTGGTGAAGTGCCAGTTATTGGTGCTCTGTATCGTTCCAAAGCATTCAACAAAAACGAGAGCGAATTGGTTGTTGCAATCCGCCCCGAAATCATCATGCCAGGAACACCAGGTCAGCTCAAATTGCCTGAGGAAATTGGACGAGTTGAAGGACCTCGTGACATGAATATGTTCCAGGTCGAGCCGACTGTACTTGACGAACGTCACTACACATCGGGTAGAGCGGAACGTCACCAGAAGACTTCGCCAACCTTGCCTGAAGGCGCACCTATTCCAGACAACAGATAATCTCGAGAAATCGTGAAAGCATTTAATGAGCTTAGAGGGAGATTCGAATGAATAAGTCACAAACAAAAGGTCTGGCATTGAGTATGTCGCTTTTTGTCACGCAAGTTAGCTTGATGGCACCAGCCAGTGCCAAAGACGCTATTTGGCAAACATTGTCCAACTCAAGCGCGCCAAGTAAAGCACCGGCTGCAAAGAAAAAAGCGGTGAAGAAAGCTGTCGCAAAGACTGTCACCAAGCCTGTATCAAATCAGGGTCAAGTGATGCTCTTGATGGGCAACGATGCAAAAGATGGCGAACTGGCACCAGCCGCAGCCTTGAGCATACATCCGGATCTCGCTGGTGCAGCTCCTGTAGTAGCTTCCAACGATATCAAAGAGATTCCAGTCGCATCACAGTCTGCTGGTGCAGTTGATTCGATAGATATCAAATTCTCTCCCAAAGGAGAATTCAAATCTAAGCAGCTTTTGGCTCAATTGGCTCCAGACACCGTAATTTCGCAGGCTTCTGGATCTGATGTAACTGCCATTCCTATTCCTCCAGTAGTTACAGGCGCTGTGGAAATGGAAGAGTTCAAATCGACCAACGTAATCGATTTGAAAGTTTCGCAATCAAGGACTTTCAAACTCAGAAACAAAGTTGTTAGAACCTCAATTTCCGATCCAGGAATAGCTGAGCCAGTAATTATTTCGGAAAACCAGATGGTACTTCTTGGCAAGTCGCCTGGTACTGCCACAATGGTTTTGTGGGATGACGCAGGCAACACTGCAGCTATTGACCTTACTGTTTCGCGTGATTACACCGAATTGCAAAACGCACTTCGTGAAATTGACCCTCGTATCATTGTCAAAGCCTTCTCGGTTGGCGGTTCAGACCGCGTACTTTTGATGGGCGATGTTGACCACCCGGAATCTGTCTCGAGAGCATTTCTTGCTTCTAACGTCTTCATGGATGATAGAGGTATGAATATTCAAGCTGCTAATAACCGATTGATTAATGCTCGTATCGGTGAACAAGGTGCTCAAGGTGGTGGCGGCGGTGGCGGTGGTGCTACCGGTAGGTTGGCTACTTTAGCTTCTGTAGACCGCTATACCTTTTTCCCAAACACTAACAACAACATCAGTAAAGCTCAGGTAATCAGCTCCGATGGCGGACGAGTGACAAGCTTGATCAAAGTTCGTAAGGTGCCCTTAATTGTGTTGCATTGTACCTTCATGGAAATGAACACTACCTCGGCCAGAGAATTGTCCACTGCACTTGGTATTAACAATACCTCTCAAGGTTTCGCCTTTGGTATTGGCGGTTCTAATAACACTGTTGGACTCAATGCTCCAGGCTTGATTAACTCATTTCCTGGTATTCAGCAGACTATAAGTACCACTTTAAACCCTGTCGGAAATGGAGCTATCGTTCCTACTGCGGTTGGTCAGACTCAGGCTTACATGACTGGTCCTGTAGGTTTTCAGAATGGTAACTTGTTTACGGGTGTCGGATTGACTGGCAATATTGTTGGTACAGGTCTGCCCGTAGCGTTAGTTGATCCAACAACAATCGCTCAGTCCGTGCTTTTCGGTGCTCCAGGTGGTACTGCTTTTTCAAACGCATCTCTGCTAAACATGTTTACAAGTACCGCTACTTTCCGTGGAAATGGATTGTCTCGGACTTCTATCTCGCCTCAAGTTCAAGGTATTATCTCGAATCAGAGAGCTAGAATCTTGTCAGAGCCATCGCTCGTAGTACTTTCTGGAGAAAGAGCTGCGTTCTTGGCTGGTGGAGAAATTCCGATCGTTCAAGCTGTAGCAGCTGCCGGTCAGGCTCAACAGTCAATCGTATTCGAGCCATTTGGTTTAAGATTGAACTTCATTCCAGTATTAATGGAAAACGGTTCTATCAATATCCAGATTTCTCCGGAAGAGCGAATTCCAACGACACAAGCTGGATTTACTTTCAACATTCCTGGTTCACTCTCAACAATCCCTGGTTTCATCACCAGAAAAGCTCAAACGATTGTTGAAATGAAGCCCGGTCAAGAGCTCTTCATTGGTGGTTTGGTCACATCCAACAACGGTCGTGACATGGTTAAATTGCCTATCATTGGTGAAGTGCCAGTGCTTGGTGCAATCTATCGTTCCAAAGCTTTCGCCAAAAACGAATCTGAACTGGTAGTAGCCATTCGTCCTGAGGTCATCCTCCCCGGTACTCCTGGACAACTCAAGTTGCCTGAAGAAATCGGACGTGTTGAAGGACCTCGTGACATGAACCTATTCCAAGTCGAGCCTTCTGTCATCGACGAACGTCATTACACAACCGGTCGTTCGGAACGTCACCAGAAGACTTCACCTACATTGCCCGAAGGCGCTCCCATTCCGGACAGCAACTAAGGTCAAAGTTAGACGGAACTATCGAAATAAAAAGGGGAGCGCAAGCTCCTCTTTTTGTTAGTCATGTCATTACTAGAGCAAGGCTTAAACAAAAGCTCAACCGTTATCGGTTGAGCTTTTAAAAACTGTGTTATCGAATTGAGATCTGACTTATTTACGTTTGCTTGAGCGTTTTGGTTTGCTCTTATAGTTTTCTACAAACTCTTGAGTTTGTTCTGGATAGTCGTCAAAAAATACGGCAAGTACGTGCTGAATTGACTTATTAACAAAGCCCTCACGTGTGTCTACAGGAGTGTAGCAATTTGCTAAACCAATTTTGTCTACGATATTTAGCAAGCCCTTTTCAGACAGTCTAACCATAGTGGTCATTACTGTGGTGTAAGCAATTTCGCGTTTTTTTCGCAAGGCATTATAAACTTCGCGAACAGTCACTGTTGGTTTGGCCAGTTTCCAAGCCAACTCCATGATTTCACATTCGAGATCGCCGAGAAATTTTCTCAAACCTTCTTGATTGAAACGAAAAGAAGCATTTGGGTCGTCTATTCTCATGCGAAATCCCCGTGTGGAAGGCTTTTCGATTATCCTAACACAAACTTATGACGTTTCGTAGTTGGAATTTTAAAATCTGCCTTTGCTATAGTATTGCCATGAATTCTAAAAGACCAGTTGTTTTTCTTGACCGAGATGGCACCCTTAATGTTGAGCGTGGCTATATACACGAGCTTGAAAATCTCAATCTAATAGATGGTGCATCTGATGCCATTAAGACACTCAATCAAAATGGGATTGCCGCTATTCTGGTTACTAATCAAACTGGAGCGGCGCGAGGATATTATCCCGAGGACCATATTCTTGCGCTCAATAAGCGCTTATGCGACTTGCTCCAAAAAGAAGGTGCTTATTTAGACGCCGTTTATTATTGTCCGCACTTATCCAAAGAAGAAGGCGGCAAAATAGAACCCTATGCACTGGCATGTGATTGCCGTAAGCCCGAAGTTGGGCTAGTAGAGCAAGCTTACAAAGAGCATGATAATTTAGAGCGTGCTCTTTCGTATGTCGTAGGTGATAAATCAACAGACGTCGAGCTAGCCATCAATTGTGGTGCTAAAGGTGTGCTTGTTAAAACCGGTTATGGCGAAAAGGTTTTGTCAGGCGAATATCAGTGGAAAGTCACACCTAATCATTTAGCCGAATCGATAACTGAAGCAGTCGATTGGATTTTAAAAGATCTTGCTTTGCAAAAGAGATAAACAGTGGGATGTTTGTTAAATCAAGAGAGTCTTGATCTTAAAAGCAAACCAACTTCTTTGAGTAAACTTGGCATATCAAATGGTTTGGGAAGATAAAGATCGGCTCCAGCTTCGAGCGCCTTTAATTGATCCGGGTGCGAGGTTGCCATAACAACCCAAATTTTGTGCAAGCTTTCATCGTCTTTCAGAGCTTTGCACAAAGACCATCCGTCCATTTGGCGTTCAGAAGCAGACAAAGTCGATTCAAGCAAAATCAAATCAGGATGTTCGACTTTAGCCATTTCAAGCGCATCTAGTGCAGAATTAGTTACTTCTACCATATAGCCTTCTAGCGAAAGAATTTCCTGTAAGAGACATGCCATCGCACCATCTGGCTCGACTACAAGAATTTTACGCTCTTCATTGTCGCTTTTCTGCTGTCTGGTGTTGGTACTAAGGGCGGTGTCCATTGCCTGACCCTCGTTTGCTACGATACAGGATGATTCATATGTTTCTTTTGCTAGATATCGAGCGTCTCTTGCAGTGGTCAAAACATCTATATATGATTGAAAGCGTTTGGTCCTGCTGGTTACTATTCCAATCGCGACCGAGATTAAAGGCACTCTTCGTCTTATGCCACCACGACCGGTAGAAACAAGATAACCACGTTCGAGATCTTCGCGCGGATAAAAACGAGTACTTATGCTATCGAATTGCTCGCAAATTCTTTTTGCTTTGAGGTCGAAGCCTTCAAGTCTTGTCACCATCAAAAAGTCATCGGCTTCTAAATGTCCGACAAAATCGGTCTCATCGGCTATATCAACAAGAATGGCTCCAAGAGCCTTTATGAGCTGGTCGCCAGCGAGGTCCCCGTAGGTCTCGTTATAGACTCTGATTTTGTTCAAATCAATAGACATGGCTGCCCATTTCTTGTCTGAAACAAGAGACTGCTCGAGCATGCGACGAATAACGTTTGGACCGGGCATCTGAGTTAGCGGATTTGATAGGTCTTCCTGGCGTCTGCGCAGGTGAGCAAGTATACGAATTGCAAGTTCACTTGTGTCTATCGGGTCTGGTAAAACGTCATCAGCACCATATCTGAATGCATTAATGCGCTCGTTTACATCTGAAGAAGAATGCAGCAAGACAAGAACAGGTCTTGGATTTGCCATTGATGCTCGAATTTGTTGGCAATAAAGTCTGCCATCGCCTTCTGGCATATTTGCAGAAAGAACAATTAAGTCTGGATGCAAAAAAGAAAGCAGTTCGTTCGACTCTTCAAACGAGGTTGCTAGGCTAACTTTGGCACCGGTTTTTTCGAGCACTTTTGCATATTCGGTAGCAGGACCGGCTTCGTGGATTATCAATATTTGAGGCTTAGGTAGCATCATGGTCGGTCACGCCCAAGTGCAGCTTGACGCTCGCGGCTTGCCACCGGTAGTTTGACTGTAAATGTAGTGCGTCCAGGCTCGCTTGCAACGCTTATATCTCCACCCAGAGCCAAGACGAGAGATCTAGTGATATAAAGCCCTAGTCCAGTGCCTTCTGTTTGTCTTACCAGTGGACTATCAAGACGAGAAAATTTAGCAAATATTTTAGGCAACTGCTCTTTGTCTATTCCAGCACCCTGGTCAATTACAGCAAGCTCGATCATTTCTTTGCCGTCTTCAAAAATAGTTTTAGCATTGACTGTAACTATAGTCTTAGGTGGAGAATATTTGATTGCATTGTCCATTAAATTGGTCAGGATTTGTTCCAGACGGTCGGCATCTGCCCAAACTTGAGGCAGACCTGGAGCCGTTTGTACCATGATTTTATGACCAGAGGCTTTTTCAGACAAATTCATTTCGACCCTCTCTATAGCTTCAAGAAGGTCTACTGCTCGGATAGTAAGTTGTAATTTTTTTGATTCTAAGCGCGAGACTGCAAGCAGGTCTTCAACCAATCGCGTCAATCTGTCTGCTTGGTCTTTGATGATACCAACATAGCGTTTTTGCTGGGATGCATCCAGTTTTCCTTGTGCTCTCAAGATGGTGTCGGCAAAACCTTTGATACTGGTTAGAGGGGTGCGCAGCTCGTGCGAAACGGTACTAACAAAATCGGTCTGTGCTTGCTGCACAGTGTTGCCTGGCGATGTATAAATGATTGAAAGATGACCTTTAATCGATT
The DNA here is from genome assembly GCA_964572515.1 of uncultured Candidatus Obscuribacterales bacterium. GTDB lineage: Bacteria > Cyanobacteriota > Vampirovibrionia > Obscuribacterales > Obscuribacteraceae > Aved-18. The sequence continues at coordinate 47,546 of CAZNEW010000008.1, forward strand.
TACCTTCGCGCATTTCGGTTTGACTGACAGGAAAATTGAGTTTCGAGCCTGCCTTGCCATGCACGATTGCTTGCTGAGGTACGCCAGGTTCAACAGAAGAGTTCGGATCTTTTTGAATGTCGATAACAGTTGAGATAGGAGTGCCAATCAACTTGGACTCGTCATCTTGACCTAGAAGTTTTAGAGCCGCAGCATTTACCGAAACTATTTTGCCGTACACATCGCTAATTACGATGCCGTCAGCTAATTGTTCCATCAGCGAGCGGTAAATGAGGTCGTTTGAAATCATGGCCCTTGGTCTTGTTTATCTGATTCTTAAGTTAACATCAGATCCAGGATGCTCAAGCTTTTACAACTTATCCTTAAGATTTACCGTTAGAAATAGTATTTCCTTGAGCCTTTGCGGATTTGTCAAGTAGAGATAACCTACAAGAGCCTCAAAAGCTGTGGACTTTCGATAACTTGCCTGATCGATTTTTCTGTATGTGTTTGGTTTCACATTTCGAGCACGTCTGACGATGTCATTTTCTTCTTCGTCTAAATGCTCCATGAGCTGATCCAGGATCAATGCCTGAGTAACTGCGTTCACTCTTGTCTGCACTTTTTTGTGCATTTTTTCGGCATTGCGGCTGACTGTAACCTGACGCTCACGCTCAAATAGCTCGAATACGGCATCTCCAAGATTTGCCAAAAGTCTTGGTGACAATTCTCGGTTAACGAATTCTTTGCTTGGTAAGTCGTAAAACATTTAGTTTTTGCCAAATATTCGTTTGAAAATGACTTGCAGAGCAAACTTAGGCAATGTTGATGCCATGCGTTTGAACCGCCAGGGCTCGCTTTTTAGCCTGTAGAGCCATTCTAAGTTTAGCTTCTGATACGATTCTGGTGCGCGCTTCACAAACCCAGTCCAGACGTCGAAGCTACCACCTACTCCCATTACTACAAGGTCGCTTGGTAGTTTCGAACGCCATTCCTTTATGAAAAATTCTTGACGCGGCACTCCCATTGCTACCAGGAGCAATTTTGCTTTGCTCTTCGAAATATTGTTCACAAGCTGTTCTTCACTGCCAGCTTGGATAAAGCCGTGATGATGAAAAACTATATTCAAGCCATTATGTTTTTTTGGAAGGACTTCAAGTAGTTTTTCCATTACTTCTGGTTTGCCACCAAGTAAAGCAACTGGCTCACTATTACTTGCCGCACAGGCCAGAGCTTTTTGAGCAAGTTCGATTCCCGGCATTCGATTGCAAGTAATACCATCCATTTTTAGCGCCATCACTACGCCGGCACCATCGGGTACTATAAGTTCAGCTTCGCGAATGACATGGTCGAGCTTTTTGTCTTCTTGCGCCTGCATAATCATTTCGGCATTGATAGTCACAACTTGCATGTTTTTCGATTTTTCGCCAACCCATTGCGATTGGATGGCCGACAGTGCGTCGTCAAAAGTTATGACGTCGACTGGATAACCTAAAACTTGGGAGCGTGGCATCAAAATAAAACCTCTTTATCTTAGAAATTTTGCCAGTAAATCTTTGTTTTGTCTTGCTTCATTTTCTTTATCGCTAGCAGTTTTTCTAGCTCTTTTACTCAATTCATTCTTGTCTTTCAAAAGTTCGGTTAATCTAGCTTCGAATAGACTTTTGGCGCCAGGATCGAGCATGTCTATATAAGGTTGCCCAAAATCGTTTGCGACATTGGAAACTTTTGGATCATAGGATAGAGCTAATGATGCAATGCCAGCTTTTAGAGCCATTATAAGGGCATGCAAACGCATAGCTATCACCAGATCAAGTCCAGCAATCGCACTCATCCACTTGCTTGGTAAATCATCTGGTTTAAGATTGATTTGCTCAAAGTTTACATTGTCTAATTTTTTAACTACACTTTCAATTACAGGCTTGTCCAGGCTTTCCTGCAGAATCAAAGGAATTATAAGGCAGTCTTTTGGTAACAACTTTTGCAAAGTTGTGGTGATTGAATCGAGCCACGAGTCGTTCAGTGCATCACATTGTCTTAAAGAAATTCCAATTCTCAAATTATTATGAGCACCGTTATTAGTATCACTATCAACGCTATCTTTGTTTAATCCCCAAACTGGATCTGCTGTCAAATGAGAGTCGATATTCCAGTTCTTGAGAATAGCTACCGATTTCTGGTCTCGCACACTTATGCAAGCTGCAAGTGTCATACTGGCTTTGGTAAGAAACCGAGAGAAGCTACTTTTAAGTGGACCGATACCTTGGGCATAAACGAAGATAGGAACACGCTTTATCCTTGCAAGAAAGAAAAGAAATGCATAATAGATGACCGACTTTATTGAGCTTGAGTCCTGAAAAAGACCTCCCCCTCCACTAATGAATAAATCAGCATCACTGAGTGATTGATAAATTTGAGCAGTGTTCCAGCGAGATATACTCTCGACATCATATTTTTGACTTGTTGAGGTGGGATTTTGAGAAAGAACGCAAATTTTTATACTCGGGTTAATCTGGCGCAACTCTTTGCATAATTGTTCCAGAATGGCTTCGTCGCCCAGATTGTCAAAACCGTAGTAACCGGATATGACAACGCTTTTTGTCGAATGGGGCATAAATTCATCCAGCTTTCTAGAGGCAAAGTTATAATACCAGCACTATGGTGTTCACAAAGAATTTTTGTCATTTGGAGCAAATGAGCTTGCAAGCAAGCGGCTCATGCAACAAGGGGCGTGTTGAATGGGTTCTTTTGCGACCCCGTGATATTCAAGAGCTGGTTTTAATTGTAAATGCAGCCAGAGACCAAGCAAGCAAAGTTTTTAGACTGAGCAGAGTTTGTTCCAAGGAGGCTATTTTGCAAAAAATAGACCAACTTGAAGATACCGATTTCAATTCGGCTGTTTTCTTAGACATGAGCAATTTTAACCGTGTTATAGAACACGTCAAAGACGACCAGGTCATTTCGGTCGAAACTGGTATCACCCTTCAGAATTTGGCTTTGTATCTCGGCAAATCAAAACAATGGTTTCCTGCAGCTTCTATCTTTAAAGAAGACAGCCTGCTCGATTTTATCGATAACGCCTCGGGTGGACATCACGTTGTAAATTTTGGCGGCGCTCGTGGGCTGGTGCTTGGTCTTGATCTGGTTTTGAGCGATGGCACTTTGATTAAAAGCGGTGGAAAAGTTGTCAAAAATGTCACCGGTTATGATTTGACTAAATTATTTGTAGGTGGACAAGGTACATTTGCGATTCCATATCAGGCTAATTTGCGCCTTTTTACTGCACCGCAAAAAGAGAAACTACAAGTTTTCGCTTGTGATAGTTTGCGCAGCGCGCTTATTCTGGCTGACAAACTGGAGCGTCTGGCTCAGCTTGCGCACGGTCAAGCCAGCGTCCAAATGATTGACGCGCGATTATTGATGGCAGCCATGCCAAACTGGAATCATATAAAACGAGAGAACGCAACCGCCGAAGAATCTATTTTCAGATTAAAGGCCACGTTTAAAAGCGGCTCTAAGGCACAGTCTTGCCTTGTGTTTTTTCAAACTGCAGGACATAAAGATGTGGTTGCACAATTAGTGCAAGAGACAATAAAAATCGGAAGCGATATTCCGTCTTGGGAATTTGAAGATTCTTCAGCTTCATATTTGGCTGATTTTGTTTGTCAGGCCGCTGATCTATTAGCTATGAGTAAAGGTGCTTGCAAGCTTTCAATTTTTTCGTCCAGGCGCGTCATTGATAGATTTATGGTTGATTCTTTCCATGATTTAAACGCGTACTGGTACTGTCAGAGGCTGGCAGGTAAGCTGACAATTGCTCATGATAGGGGCAATCTAGACGATTGGTTAGATAAAGTGCGGGCAAGCAAAGAAGGTTGTGCGATATCGTATGCGACACCAGAATATCTGGGTGTAGTAGAAAAACAGGAGTCTAGTTTAGAGCTTGATGACAGTGCTAAAGTTCGGGCAAGCCTGTTAGACGGACTCAAGTCTAAGCTAGACCCTGACTCGATTCTAAATCCTTTGCATTTATTTAGAGGTCCAGTCGTATGAGTCTCAAACTGGATCCTGAAGTATTAGACTCATGCATCCATTGCGGTCTGTGTCTACCAGCCTGTCCTACTTATTTAGCCACGGGTAGAGAAATGGAGTCACCGCGCGGGCGCATTTATCTCATTGGACAGTGGCAAAAAGATGAAAGCATCGCAACTCCAAGAATGGCATCGCACCTTGATTCTTGTCTTGGATGTCTAGGCTGTCAGACTGCTTGTCCTTCAGGAGTCAAGTATGAGGAAATTATTACTGCAGCGCGAATCGAATTGCAATCACGAAAGAACACTTTTCTGCGCTTCTTGATGCGATTTATTTTTGCAAAAGTGCTTACAAATGACGATCTTTTGTTACTTTCAGGCAAAATGCTTCGCTTCTGGCAAGAGATAATGGGTCGCGAGCCTGTTTTTAAGTTCAATAAAACGCTATCGCCACAAATAAGAAATCACTATTTTTTCAAACCTATTTTAGATAAGTTGTGTGACTTTGAGCTATTTACTCCTTTAGTACTTGAGCACAAGCCACTTTCAAAAAGCACTGGAAATTTAAGTGAGGTGCGCGCGAACTTATTCAAGGGCTGCGTGATGGACGTTTTCTATAATCACGTGAATCAAAATGCCATAAATCTGATGGCTCTTGCTCAAAACAAAAATACTCAGGTTTTGGTGCCTGAACAAACATGTTGTGGTGCACTGGCTTTACATGCTGGAGAAGAAGATATCGCAAAAGATCTTGCCTGGAGAAATATAGAGCTTTTTGAGAATAACTCGGATCCAATAGTGGTGACCTCAGCTGGATGTGGTGCGATGCTCAAGAGTTATCCTCATTTGTTTAAAGATGAAAATCAGCACAAAAGAGCTGAGGCATTTGCTTGTCGTGTGCAAGACATTAGCGAGTATTTAAATGAAAAAGAGCTTGGCTCATCCAAAGCGATAAAAGAAAAAATCACTTATCATGCGGCTTGTCATCTTGTGCATGCCCAGAAAGTCGTGTCAGAACCTCTAGCCCTTTTGTCTTGTGTAAGTAATCAAGAAGGTGGGCAGCTTGTACCTCTTCCAGAAGCCGAGCATTGTTGCGGAAGTGCGGGAATTTATAACCTTTTAAACACTAGCCTCAGTTTACGTGTTCTCGACCGAAAGCTCGACCATTTGGAGCGAACCGGCGCAAGTGTGGTAGTCACTGGCAATCCCGGCTGTATGCTTCAACTTGAAGCAGGGATCAAGAGAAGAGGGCTTGATATAAGGGTCTGTCATCTGGCTGAAATTCTAGATGAATCTTATCAATAGACTCAAAAGCCGCTTTATGACCGTATAATTAGAGTCCTAATTATGGAGTCAGAGGAAGTGACGAGCGCAGTGTTAGTGAAACCAAGAAGTCCCGAACTATTCGAATCGGATCTGCCTGAAGACAGGCTCAATCATTATTTGAGTCAGGGCGTGGTAGCTATAGACACTGAAACTCGCGGTCTTATCATCCCTCGAGACAGATTATGTCTGGTACAAATTTGCGATCCTGAAGGTGTTGTAAGTTTTGTCCGTTTTCCTAAACCAGGTGAGTTGCCTCTCAAAGGTGACTCAAACCTGAAAAAATTGCTTGAAAACGACAAAGTGGTCAAACTGTTCCACTACGCTCGTTTTGATGTGGCAGTGATGAAATACTATTTGAATGCCGATACCAATAATATCTGGTGTACCAAAATCGCATCCAAACTGGTCAGAACATACACAGACAAGCACAGTCTCAAATATCTGGTGCTCGAATTACTTGGTATCGAACTCGACAAATCGAACCAAATGAGCGATTGGTCGCGTGACGACTTAAGCCCTGCTCAAATGGAATACGCAGCAAACGATGTGCGCGTACTTATTCCTCTTAAAGAGATACTTCAAGCCACTCTCGAGCGCGAGGGAAGGCTTGAGCTAGCTTTGAATCTGTTCAAAGCTTTGCCGCATATTTGTCAGTTGGATTTACTTGGATTTCAAAATATTTTCGACCACTAGACCAATAAATGAAAAACGAGGTTGTGATGCAAAACAAGCTAGAAAAGCATGAAACTGAAAAACTGATTTTTGAAAAATCAGCCCCAGGCAGAACTTCTCAAGTCTTGCCTAAAGCCGGTGTAGCATCGAAAGCAATTGATAAGCTTTTGCCTCCTAAAATGGTCAGAAAATCGCCAACTCATTTGCCTGAAGTAAGTGAGCTTGAAGTAGTCAGGCACTTTGTTCGTCTTTCACATCTCAATCATGCAATTGATACAGGTTTTTACCCGCTTGGCTCATGCACGATGAAATACAACCCAAAAATAAACGATGCCATGGCAATGCTCGATGGCTTCAAATTCTTGCACCCTCACCAACCCCAAGACCAGGTCCAAGGCGCGCTTGAATTGTTGTGGAATTTGCAGGAAGCGATTGCAAATATAATTGGTTTGCCTTCAGTCACTCTGCAGCCAGCAGCTGGAGCGCACGGCGAACTCACTGGATTACTTTTGATTCGTTCGTACTTTGAAGAGAAAGGCGATACCAAAAGAAACAAAGTAATCGTACCCGATACCGCACATGGTACTAACCCGGCAACTGCTGCGATGGCAGGATTTGAAGTGGTTGAAATTAAGTCGAATGAGCGCGGTCTGGTTGATATAGATGCTCTCAAAGCAGCTCTGGGTCCTGATGTTGCGGCAATCATGCTCACAAATCCAAATACACTTGGTTTGTTTGAAGAAGAAATCATGACAGTGCAAAAACTGGTGCACCAGGCTGGCGGATTGCTGTATTACGATGGTGCAAATTTGAACGCTGTAATGGGATTAGTGCGCCCAGGTGATATGGGTTTCGATGTATGTCACCTGAATCTGCACAAAACTTTCTCGACCCCTCACGGCGGTGGCGGACCAGGTGGATGCGCAGTCGCTGCACGCAAAGAGCTCGACCCTTACATGCCTAAGCCAATGGTAGTGAAAAAAGGGGACAAGTTCGAATTCGATTGGAACAGACCAAAGTCAATCGGCAAAATCAAAGGATTCTATGGCAATTTTGGCATACTGGTACGTGCCTACGCTTACATCTTAGCCAACGGCAAGGAAGGGCTCTGTCAGGTCTCTCAAGACGCAATTTTGAATGCGAACTACGTTCGTCATACTTTGGCCAAACAGTTTACTCTGCCGTACACACAACCTTGTATGCACGAATTTGTTCTGTCTGGAAATCAGCAAAAACAAAGAGGCTGTTCTACAGCAGTAATGGCTAAGCGCTTGCTCGACTTTGGAGTACATGCTCCTACTGTTTATTTCCCTCTGGTTGTACCTGAGGCAATGATGATCGAGCCTACTGAAACAGAAAGCAAAGAGACGCTCGATCAGTTTATCGAGATTATGCAAACCATAGACAAAGAAACTATCGAGTCACCAGATACAGTGAAGAACGCACCTTACAGTACACCGGTGCTTAAATTGGACGAAGCGCAAGCCGCTCGCAAACCCAATCTTCGCTGGCAGCCCTCTTCTGCAAGCTAGATAGGCACCATCTGTAGACAATGTATATATAAACGCCCAGGGTGTGGATATATGCAAATTCTAAATAGTCTTAACAGTGTCAAAAATTGTTGACACACGTAACGAGATAACGTTACATTACATATGACGCAGATGCGTCTTTCAAGGAACCACATAGATAGACTCCTTGCTTGCCATGCCGGTGTTACTGCTTGCGGCTGTGGTTGATGTTTCGTCAACCGGAAAACCCACTTTATAGCCGCGGGTCTCTAGTAAAATTCCAGATATGAGCGTTGCGAGCGCATAAGTCCATTAAGTAATAATGGTTGCAAGCAAGGAATCTATCTACCTTCTTACGGATGGATTCATGAGCCAGAAATCGCGCATCTTCGACTTGGAAAACTTTAGTCAACTGGCTTTAGCACTAGAGATTTCTGAATTTGAACTTTTCAAAAACGCTTATAGAAGTAACGGCGAATATACTATTTTCAAAAAGAAAAAGTGCGCTCAAACTTATCGCACTATAGCTGTACCTCCAGATGGTCTAAAAGAAGTCCAGAAAAAAATTGTAGCTAAAATTCTTGATACTATTCCTCTGCCACAAGAATGTACTGGTTTCAGGTCTGGTCTTTCAATAGTAGCAAATGTAACACCGCATTGTGGGCGGCTCTTCGTATTTTCCACTGACATTGAAAATTTCTTTGAGTCTATTACAAGCGAGAGAGTAGTTGAGTTTTTCCTGCGACTTGGTTTTTCTTTTCCACTTGCATCTGTACTTACAAGTCTCACCACATATAATGGCACTCTTCCAATTGGTGCACCTTCTTCGCCGACTCTTGCAAATCTCATTTGCTTTCCTTTAGATAGCGAGCTTGCCGACTATGCTACGAGCAAAAACTGGAGCTATACAAGATATGGCGACGACCTGACTTTTTCAGGCGATACCAGATTCAGTCTTCAAGATATGAGAATAATTAGCGATATAGTCGAGTCTGAAGGTTTCAGTCTCAATATGCAAAAGACACGTTTCACACGCAGAAATGACTCTCAAGTGGTTTCTGGTCTGGTCGTCAATGAGAAGCCTAATTTACCACGTGCTAAGCGCAGAATGATTCGAGCTATATTTCATCAGGCAAAGCATTTTCCAGAGCGCTTCAAAGACCGTACACGCGAGCTTGAGAATCATCTGGGGCAGTTGACAATGCTTGCAGGTCAAAGCCAAGAAGTGCTTAAATACAAAGCAATTTTAAATAGCCTGGTTTAAGTATTAAGGGCTGTTAGAAAATATTTCTATATTCGATTTTGATTTTGACGAATTTGATTCGTTCTTTTATACGAGCAATTTCAGCTCGTGTGCCTTTGATTGGTGACAGGCAAGCGAACGCTACCAAATTTATAAAAGTAAGTGGAGTAAGTGCCATCATAATTTTGCTTACTTCGTCGCCATGAAATTGGAAATAGCATTTCATCGAAAAGGCGAACCCAATTAAGTTTGAAATCAAAAAGATACACCAGTGAAAAATCAGAAATAGCTGCTCACGTAAGAGGGCTGTATTCAGTGATTTCAATTCGTCGATCAATTCTGATGGAACTACTGCTTTTTTTTGTTTGGCGAAAGTAGGCGTATTGGTGGATTTAGAAACCACAACCTGAGCTGTTTCTGTGGGTGATTCTTCTAAATCGTCGGTATTCTGAAAGCTTTTTTCGCGCTCGAGTTCAGCCAATTTGGCATAGCTTACGGTGTCGGGAACAGCAAATGTGGGGATATGCTTTTTGACTCCTGGTATTCCAGCGCGATTTATCGCCATCTCGGCGGATGTTCCGCAATCGCCACAGAACTTCGCTCCAACTTCGACTTGCGAACTGCAATGACGGCAGTACTTGGTCGATTTGTGAGTAGCAAAGTTAGCTGTCATATATACAGGAAACTGCTCCAGCAAAGGATCTATGATCAACTTTAAGTTTAAATGGGTAAAAAGGCGCTGCAATAAAGATTTAGTTAATATTTCATAGACTGGCTTCTAGAGCCAATCGGTAATTTGTACAATTAGCAATATCTCAGCTAGCCTAAAAGTCCAGAGGTCAAATTCGCTGCGGTTTTGAATAATTTGAATGCAGCCTTGCGATTGAATTTGCCTTCTTGAAAGACTTCTTTGAATAGGACATCGCGAATGACTTGCTGGTTTTGCATAAGCAGTTTGTGAGCAAATGGCATTACAGCATTCAAGAAATTGAACTTAGGATTGACCGTTATTGCAACGCCTTCTAGCGTCAGTAAAGCGCGCATTATGTAAGTGAATTCAGAAGGTAAGCGAAAAGGATAACGATAACAAACGTTGGAGAAATCGAAAAGCATTTTGCGGAAACGCACTTTTGAAATGCCTTCGCCCATTCGTGTATCGATAATGGGAGTGAGATCGGCACATAAAGCTTCTCTATCTACTTCGGGACTTACAAGTCCCATATCGACAAAATCGTCTACCAGGGCTCGATAGTCCTTTTGAGTGACATGCATCAAAGAATTGACCAGAGCTGTTTTGAGCTCAGGCGAAAGTTTTCCGACCATACCAAAATCAAAAATTCCAATGCGTCCGTCTTCCATCACACGCATATTGCCTGGGTGGGGATCTGCATGGAAGAAACCATTTTCAAGCAACTGAGTTAGATAAAAACTCGTTCCGGTGCGGGTGATTTCTTCACGGTCATAGCCACTGCTTTCTAACTGTTCAACATCGTCTATTCTGAAGCCTTTGACATATTCAATTGCTAAAACTTTGCGTCCAGTGAAGCGCCAGATTATGCGAGGAATAAAGACTTTGGGGAAATTGCGAAAGTCGCGTCTGAATGTGTCTGCGTTTCGTCCTTCTCTGATGTAGTCTATTTCTTCAAAGGTAGTGCGGGCAAACTCATCTACGATTTCAGGCCAGTTGGTGTGTCTGCATAGGCTTGGATAGTTCATTACCTCGTCTGCAACAGCGCCGATGATTTGGACATCATCAGCAAGAATCTGAGCAAGACCGGGTCTTTGTACTTTTAAAACAATATCGCGTCCGTCTTTCAACTTTGCTGCATAAGCTTGAGCAAGACTGGCAGCAGCTATAGGCTCGGGATTGAACTCGGCAAAAAGCTGGTCGGGTTCGCCACCCAGTTCGTTTTTGATTATTGTTTGAGCAATTTCCCACTCAAAAGGCGGGACATTTTCCTGCAAGCGAGCAAGTTCGAGCATCGCAGGCAATGGTAATAAATCGGCTCGGGTTGAAAGTGTTTGACCAATTTTGATAAATGTCGGACCAAAATCGTGCAAGCGGGTGGTAAGCCAGCGACCAAGTTCTCTGTACTCTTCGTACTCAGTGCTTGAAAGCGCTGCTTCTTCTGCATCCTGTCCTGGACCGGCGTTAATTGCTCGCTCGAATTCTTGAGCGTGATAGCGCGAAAAACCTTGGACTGTTTTAATAATGGTCCAGATTATGGGGAAGACGCGCATAGCCTTTTTGGTTCCCTGGAGGCTTCTTATACGCTGAAATACTCTCCAGCTAGAGGCAAGCAGCTTAGTGCGCGAAACATCTTTGAACGCTTCATTGATTGGATTGAATTCCGGTGTACTAATTGTTTCTTTCAAAACCGGCCGCCCAGGAATAAGACTCTTGACACCTAGTGTATAGCTTAATCGGCCGTTGTCATAAGGATTTCAAGATAAATTTACTATAGTTATCTAGAAAGCACGTTTTTCTGAATCGAGATAATCTCGCTTACGCCTTTGTAAGCCAGATCTACGAGGTCTTTGACCTTCTGCGATTTGTAAGGTGCGCCCTCAGAAGTTATTTGTAACTCCAAAATAGCTCCAGACTCGGTCATTACTACGTTTGAGTCCATTTCTGCAGCAGAATCTTCGTTGTAATTAGGGTCCAATAATAGTTCGCCTTTGATCTGGACAATACTTACTGCAGCTAGAAACTCATTGACCGGAATTTCTTCCAGTGCGCCTTGTTTTTGCAATTTCAACATAGCGTCGTACATTGCCATGAATCCGCCGCAAATGCTTGCAACTCTAGTGCCTGCGTCTGCCTGCAAAACGTCACAATCTATGGTGATTGTCCGCTCGCCCAGTGCTCGGCGGTCTACTACGCCTCGAAGCGTGCGTCCAATCAAACGTTGAATCTCGTTGGTTCTCCCAGATGGTTGACCTCTGGTTACTTCTCTCTGGCTTCGTACCAGGGTAGAGCCCGGCAGAAGAGAATATTCCGCTGTAATCCAGCCTTCGTTCTTACCCATGAGAAACGCGGGAACGCGCTCCTCTATCTTGGCTGTGGTGAATACTTTGGTATCGCCGAACTCGACTAAAACCGAGCCGTCAGCGTTTTTGGTGTAATTTCTCGTGAATTTAACCGGTCTTAGCTGGTCGGCTGGTCGGTTATCACGTCTTTTGTACATTGAAGCGAACTTTCTAGTCCCGCTCAACTCTAAGCAGGCATATAAAGTATATAACTTCAGAACTTCAATCGATTCAACTCTGCCTGTCCTGTTACCAGGAATTTTTTATTAGGCTTTATTATCAGTTCCGTAAAACGGAATTGAATGTCTTTCGAGCGAGTTTGCCATGCTGAGAGAGAATTCACTTTTTGCACCAGGAACTGATTTATGGCTGGTGAAATTTGTTGTCCGTTCGTTTTGACTTCTGTATTTATCAATTGCACCGTTCCGTTTTGCAGAGCGAGCTGACTTGAAGCTTCTACTGGGATTGGAACCGCAACGTCACCTACTCCAACTTTGCTGTCGAACTTTATGTTGACGCCGTTATTTTTGAGCAAGACTAGTTTTGCATTGCTTATATTTAGACCGATATTTGGAACTTTACCGCCAAGCAGGCCGGCTATAGCACTTCCTTTTTTGATGGCGCTATACGAAAGTCGGTCGAGCGTAGTTGGTGCGTTCAGGAATTTGTTTAGACTTTCTTGCGAAATCTCGACTGCAACTGTTGCTTGAGCAGGTTCAAGAAACTGTATTACTTTGTGATTGATGAGCATACCGGAATCGAATCTAAGCGACCCCTGGGTGCTTATCGAAATACTGTCTACGATGAAGTCTTGAAAATGTCCATTACCAACTGTGATATCGAGAGATTTCAAAACGCCTTGTTGGACATCTAAGTTGCGCGCGGTAACATGCAAATTGCTGCACGAGCCTTCTAGAAACTGTCCGTCTTCAAGGTCGATTTCCATTTTTCCAAAACGACCCGAATTAACATCGACAAAAGAAATTGGCGGAGCTGCAAGTGGTGCCATTTCGCTACCCTGGACTGGTTGTCCTTGCGGTAATTGCTGTATCAATTGTTGAAGCGGATTTGGCTGCGGTTGTTGGGCAGAGCCAATTTGTCCTTGACTAATAAACGAGACCGCTAGGGTCATTGCAAGCGCAATCTTTCTTTTCATACTTCTTACTTCTTAGTATTTTGGTTCTAAATCAGAACGCTTTTCAGGTTAGCCCGAAAAGCGTTCTCTATTCTTGTTTGCACTACCTATAGTACTAGCTGAACTAAATACTACTCTTTGGTTTCAGTGGTGGTAGTTGTGGTGGTTGCGTTTGTTTCAGTTGCAGGTGCAGGTGTTGCAGCTGCATTGGTGTCAGCAGCAGGAGTTGCATTGGTATCGCCAGCTGGTGCAGCTGTTGTATTTGTTTCTGTTGTTGTGGTTGTGGTGTTGCTTTCGGTTGATGTGCCACCACCGCAAGCAGCCACAGATGCTACTAATGCGAGACTTGCAAGCGACAAGGCGATTGTTTTGATTGTCATAAGTTTGATCCGACTCCTTCTGAGACTACTCGTCTGTTTGTTTTACAGATTTTTTCCATTTGTCAGGATGCAACTTGCAATAAGTCCCACCCACATGAAACGGCCGCAATTATACAAACATTTTGAATGGGCGCAAACCTCTTGGCATGATATTTGCTCTCTTGTAAGCGGCATTACATCCTAGGTCCGCACAAGCACGCACGGACGAATATATTTACCTTGCCTATGACCTTATTACTTCTACATGTTCATTCGCGAGAAAATAGATAGAGGTGTTATTACTTTCAAGACAAAAGTGATTTTCCGTTCATCTGTTTTGGTTTTTCAATTTTCATCAAATCAAGAATTGTCGGAGCGACATCTGCTAATCCGCCTGACTTCAGTGTGCCACCATTTTTGAGCCGTTTGTCATTATCCTGAAAACTAGCAATGATAAATGGTACCGGACTCGTCGTATGAGCTGTGTGCGGTTCGCCTGAATTGAGGTCTATCATTTGCTCTACATTGCCATGGTCTGCAGTAATCAAAAGAGTTCCACCTGCTTTCTTTGTAGCTGCTAGCAACTGACCAAATGCTTCATCGACAGACTGCACTGCATCGACTGCAGCCTCCATGTAGCCTGTGTGGCCTACCATGTCTGGATTAGCCAGATTGAGAACTATAAAAGGATATTGACCAGACTCAATCGCTTTGCAAGCCACATTTGCAACTTCGCTGGTTTGCATTTGCGGCGCCTGGTCATAAGTTGCCACCTTTAGTGATGGCACAAGAATCCGCTCTTCACCTTCTAATTCTTGTTCGCGTCCACCATTTAAAAAATAAGTGACATGGGCGTATTTTTCTGTTTCGGCGGTATGCAACTGTTTCATATGATGGCATGAAATCAGCTCTGGCAATGTCATGGTGATGTCTTGCGGAGGCAGTGAATCCAGGTCGAACGCTATTGGCAATTTGAGCGAAGCGTCATACTCGGTCATACATACATAATGAACATTGGGTACTACGGGGCGCTCGAATTGATCAAAATCTGTTTTGGTCAGGACTCGGCTAATTTGACGTACTCTGTCTGGTCTGAAATTGAAGCAGATTACGGAGTCACCTGATTCGATAGGTGCTTGTGTAACTATGTATGGTTTAACAAATTCGTCGTTTTCGTTTTGCTTTTCATAGGCGTCGTCTATAGCAAAAAGAGCATCAGGAGCTTCGCGACCTTTACCCATCACGAGTGCATCCCAATAAACTTTTAAGCGATCCCAACGCTGGTCGCGGTCCATTGCATAATAGCGGCCACAAATTACGCCGATTTTTCCTATTTCACCTGTATCTTCGTTACCTGCAAGTTTTTCTTGCAAGTCTTTTAAAAAACGTCTGGCGGATCTAGGCGGTGTATCTCTTCCATCAAGAATGGGATGAATAATCAGTTTTGATATTTTGTGGTCTCTTGCAAGTTGAATCAGTCCCGACAAATGATCAAGACTCGAATGAACACATCCATCGCTCAAAAGACCAAGTATGTGTAATTTGCCACCGGTTTTTTTGACATGTTCAATTGCCGAGAGCAGTGAGGGATTGGCGAAGAAACTTCCATCTGCGATAGCATTTGATATTAAGGTGAGCTTTTGAGTGATGACTCGACCGGTCCCTATAGTCAAATGTCCGACTTCAGAATTACCCATAAGACCTGCAGGTAATCCAACTGCTTCTCCAGAGGCAAGCAAAGTTGTATTTGGAAAATCTTTTATGAGCTTGTTGTAATTTGGAGTGCGGGCAGCCAGAATCGAATTGCCCTTCTTTTCGTTGGAAACGCCCCACCCGTCCAAAATCAAAAGCGTTACAGGTCCCATATCTTTTTTACCCACCAAAGTTAGTTCACAAGATTTTAGAAGATTTCTTTTGTCTTAAACACAAAATAACCACGCCATCATAATAATATTTGAGCATGGACGAAGAGCAAAACGTAATCGCAGAAGTCAGCCACGAGCTGCGCTTGCCGCTGGCCAATATCAAGCTATTGGTTGAAACCTTGCTTGATGGCGCTATAGACGATTCGGAAGCCGCAAATAAAATGCTTTTGCGCGCTCAAAAAGAAATAGGCAGGCTTGAAGATCTGGTCAATAATCTCTTGTCCGTGACCCCTGGTCGTCAGTTTGAAGCAATCGAGAAACAAAGTGTCTTGCTCCAGGATGCTTGCGACTATGCTGTCAGCTCAACAAGCGAACTTGCTAAAAGAAAAAATATCAAGGTTACTATTGATTTGAAAGACGGGTGCTCAATTCAAGCTAATCCCGACCAGTTAAATCAAGTCATTTTGAATCTGGTTGAAAACGCAATCAAATACACAAACGACGGCGGCAGTGTGAAAATTGCATCTGGTATTGCAGATGGTAGCTTCTATGTTGAAGACACTGGAATCGGCATCGCTCAGAGCGAAATCCCCAAAATCTTCAAACGCTTTTACAGGGTCAATCGAAATAAAGCCAAAGGTAGTACTGGGCTTGGCTTGTCAATTGTAAAACATATATTAGACCTGCACGGGGCCAAAATCACGGTAAAATCCACTTTGCAGGAAGGTTCCACATTCACGGTAGAGTTTCCCACATGAGTCAACAAATTATTCTGGTCGATGACGACGAGACAATCATCGAGACTCTTTCATATAACTTGAAGCGTCATGGTTTCGAGTTGGCTATTTTTAATAACGCCATGGATCTGTTTGCCAAGCTTGAGACATTGAATCCAAGTTTGATGATTTGCGACTGGGTCCTGCCCGATTTGCACGGACCAGAAATTATCAAGCTATTGCGTGAGAAAAATTGTCAGTTTCCTATTCTCATGCTGACTGGACAGACTGGTCCAGCTAGAGTGGCTCAGGGACTAGCGTCAGGTGCTGATGATTATCTTGCCAAGCCGTTTAGCATAATTGAACTTATGGCTCGCGTTCAGGCTTTAATGAGACGAAGTGGATTCAAAGCAGACTCCATTTCTCAAAAAACAATGCAACATGGAAATTTGATACTGGACCCGGTGGCAAAGCGGGTCACCATGAATGGTAATGCAGTAGATTTATCTCCTAAAGAGTTTACTCTTCTCAAATATTTCATGGAAAACGTGGATAAAACTTTGAGCACTGAAGTTCTACTAAATAAAGTCTGGGGAGCAGACTTTGCTGGTGATACCAAAACGGTGGCAGTGCACATTCGCTGGCTGAGACAAAAATTGGAAGTTGATCCAAGAAATCCAGTCTTACTCGAAACGGTCCAACGCTCAGGATACAGACTAAACAAAATAGAGAACAAAGAGGAGCAAAAGTAGTGAAGGCAAAGGCTCTCTATTTCTTGAAGGACGACGTAGTCTCAATGGGACGCATGGTCAACAGTTCTGTTGAAGAAATGGCTTCGATTCTGAAAGGCAATCCAAGCGCCAGCATGTCTTTGATCGAAGAGCGCGAGAAAAAAATAAACGACTATTGCAAAAAAATTGAAGAAACTTGCATGGAGCTTTTGCTTGAGAAGGAGACTGTCACTAAGAAAGACATACGCTTACTTGTAAGCACAATAATGATTGCTGCCAAGCTCGAACGCATGGGAGATCATGCCAACCGAATTGCCAAAGTGGCTGACTGGGCGCGTAAAGAAAAAATTGATGCACCAGCTGAGATGGTTGAAATGGCTTCTGTAATACATCAGATGGCCGAGGATATTCTGATTGGATTTTTAGAGGATGCGCCAGATAAAGCGCTTGAAGTACTTAAGCGCGATACTGCAGTAGATTTATTGCACGATGTTTTATCTCAACGATTACTTTCCGATTTAGGCAATCAAGATAAGGCGCAAGCACAAATCGAAGCACAATTTTTATTTTGTACAAGATTTCTCGAGCGTATGGGAGATGCTTGTACATCAATAGCAAAGCGCGTCTATTTTATCGCTACTGGCGAGCGTGTTCAATGAGGAGCAACTAGATGCCAGTTTTGGTTCTTGCCGGTGATGAAGATTTCGAGCTTTATCGCAAATTGAAAAAAATGAAAGAGTCTTTGCTCAAGGACGCTGGAGCATTTGCTTCAATAAATTTGCTCACTATTCAAAAACCCCAAGTCGCCGATATTTTTGATCACGCTTTGAGTCAGCCAATGGGCTTTGGCAACAAAGTAATTGTTTTTGACGACTGTGACTTTTTTGCTCGAAAGAAGAAGAATGAAAAGTCAGAAAAGGAAGACCTTGGTGCCAAGCAATTAGAAAAACTAGACGATTATCTTGGGTCTGTCTTGCCGAATACTTATTTGATTTTTGTATCTACTTCAAATTTCGATGAGAATTTGAAGCTTTCTAAAATAGTAAAAAAACACGCACAAATAGAGTTATTTCCAAAAACTAAATATTACGTCAATTCAAAAAATCCAAAACTTGAAACATGGTGCCGTAAAGAAGCAAAATCATTTGATGCCACCATAGATGATGATGCGATTACTTATTTGCTCGATGGAACTGAAGCCAATCTTCGCCAGATCAGCCAGGAAATTCACAAGGCTGCTACTTACGTTTTTCCGAAAACGCATATTACTCTTGATGTAGTCACGCTCTTGAGTCCTTTTCAGTTTCATATTTTTTCGTTGCTCGAATACTGGCTTGAGGGCAAACATGAAAAAGTTTTGGCTTCAATAGACGAGCTTTTGTCACGCCAACCAGGTATTGCAATCATTGCGACCCTTCACACTTTTCTTGGGCGCTGGATAGATATGCTTATGATTAAGGAAGATATGAATGCCAAAGTGCCAAGCTATGGTCCAAACTCCGGTTCCATACCTAGGGAGAAGCGCGAAATGCCTATGCAAGAAATAGTGAAGAGAGTCTCATATCTGACGCATGGCAACGCTTTCATGATCGAAAAAGACTTGATTCGATTAAGAAAACAAAATTCGCGAGGTTTGCAAGCCAAGCAAAAACGATTGCTCGAACTTGAAGAACGAGTAAAAATCGGCGAACTGCAAGATAAGGACGCTCTTCTTCTCTTCTTCGCGTCATAAATTAAGGAATGTGGTAAAAATTCGGGTTTAGCTGTCCATATTTTCTAGAATATCCTGGTGAATTATTTTCCGGGAGTTTAAGTGCTCATGAAGATTGCAGTTTGCGTAAAAGCGGTTCCCGATACCGAAGCTAATATCAAGGTTGCAGGGGATCAAAGCAATATCGATTTGAATGGAATCAAATTTGTCACAAGTCCATTTGACGAGTTTGCTATTGAAGAAGCCATCGCTTTGAAAGAAAAGCAAGGTGGCGAAACTACAGTTATCTCACTTGGTGGCGCCGAGTGCACAGACGTCTTGAGAGATAGTCTGGCTCGTGGCATCGATACAGCCATACACGTAAACGACTCGGACCTGGTAAATCTGGATCCTTTGACTGCAGCAAAAGTGCTTGCCAAGGTTATCAAAGAAGGCGGATTCGACCTGGTACTTTGCGGACAGCAAGGGGTCGGCGGCGACAACAGTCAGTTGCCTTCTATTCTTGCTGAACTACTTGATATGCCCCAAGCAACTCTTGTAGTCAAGCTGGAAATTGCAGATGGCAAATTCAAGGCAGAGCGCGAAATCGAAGGCGCTCACGAAATTGTTGAAGGTAGCCTGCCTGCAGTCATCAGTGCTCAGAAAGGTTTGAACGAGCCACGTTACCCCTCAATTAAAGGTGTGATGGCTGCGCGCAAAAAGACCATTGATGTAAAAAATCTAGACGCTCTTGGTTTGAAAGGTTCGGTCGGTCAAGATACACGTCGTGCTGTGATCAAAAAAATGATGATGCCACCTGAGCGTGCTCAAGGCAAAATGATCGAAGGCGACGCCGACACCCAAGCCAAAACACTCATTAGCTTGCTCAAGACTGAAGCACGCGTACTTTAATTCACCAGGAGTAAAGAAATGGCAAACGGAACACTAGTATTTATCGAACAACGCGACGGTCATATCAAAAAGGCCAGTCTTGAAACTTTGTGCCAGGCGAAGAAACTCAACAACGCTGGTCCAGTAAGCGCAGTTATCATTGGCGAAAAGGCTAAAGAACTTGCAGCTCAGGTCTCAAAATATGCACCAGAGAAAATCTATGTTTTAGAAGGCGGCGAATATTCCAACTATTCGACAGAAGCTTACACAGACGCTCTGGAGAAAGCTATCAGAACAGCTGATCCTAAATTCGTTTTTGCTGCCCACACCGCGATGGCGAAAGATCTTATTCCTCGTATTGCTGCTCGCTTCGATGCAGCATGTATCTCTGACGTAATGGAATTTCAAGCTGAAAATGGATGCTTGAATCCTGTTCGTCCGATGTATTCAGGCAAATGCTACGGCATGTACGACATCAAGAGTGCTATTGGTTTCATCACCATTAGACCAAACGTATTTGCAGTAGACGCAGCTCAAGAAGGACATCAAGCTCCAGTTGAAGAACTGAAGGCCGAAGCCAAAACACCTCGCGCTAAAGTAACCGAGATTCACAAATCCGAAGGACAAAAGCTCGAGTTGGGTGAAGCTTCAATCATCGTATCTGGTGGACGTGGTATCAAAGGACCCGAGAACTGGAACGTACTTCAAGAACTGTGTGATGCTATGGGTGGTGCACTGGGTGCGTCACGCGCTGTAGTTGATGCCGGTTGGATCGACCACCAATTCCAAGTTGGTCAAACAGGTAAAACAGTCAGTCCTCAGCTCTATATTGCTTGTGGTATTTCTGGTGCTATTCAGCATTTGGCTGGTATGTCGTCTTCTAAAATCATTGTTGCTATCAACAAAGACAAAGACGCTCCTATTTTCAAATATGCTAACTACGGTGTCGTAGGCGACATGTTTGAAATTCTGCCCAAAGTCACTGCTGAAGTGAAGAAAATGAAAGAAGGTCAGTAAACTAGAAACGGTTCTGACAGCTAGATAATTAGACGCCCTCGAAACGGTTTAGTCCGGAATCGAGGGCGTTATGTTTGAATAGTTTCGTCTGACATCCAGGCCCTGGACTGCAGACGAAATTGAAAATTGACGCGTGGATAGGATAGGAATAAAACGTTTAACGGAGCCCGTGACACGTGACCCGTTAAACGTTATGCAATACATAAGGCAAACGATCAAAAAGTCTTGGTTTTATGACTTATTTATGGCTCAAGAGAAAATTTTTGTGCTTCAAATATGCGCGCATTGCTACCTGGTCTGGAAGCGGCTTTAAATCAATGTGTCCAAGCCGCGAATCAGGCTAATCTTTCTGAGACTGATCTGGTCGTAAAGATACTTGGTCGTTTGCATGAGGTTGAAACTAAAAATAGAATCGATTTGCGTTTCAAAAACGGAAAACCATTGTTCAATGGTGATGCTGGTCTACAAAGTAGCGCCTGAATCACTCACTATATTGGTCGTGATGTTCTTTACCGCAGCGAAGTTCTTTTCTATATTTGTACTATTAGTGCCAGGCTTGGCTTTTCACTGGACGGTGAAGAAGTCGACTGACTAATTTCTAGTCATTGCGGCTGCCATATTTACTTGCAAGTTTATTCAAACCGTCTTGAACGACTTTAATTACTGAAAATGTTCCTAGCAAAGTGACGACGCAAAATAAGCTGTTCTGGTCCATATAAATCAACTCCTTTCTAAAGCTAATTTAACTCTGCGATTGTAATTGAGGCACAAAGATTCGGCACTTTCCTAATAAAGAAACTGCAAAGAATCGATTAATTCTGCTAGTTATAGCTTATGTTCTCGCAGCTCGACAGCATCATAAGCGCCAGCACTCAATTGTTTTTCTCCTTGCACCGCCATGGTGAGTTCGAGGAGAAAACGCTTCATCTTTTGAATTTCGGCATGCAATTGCATCAGCATGACAGTTCGTGATGTGAGAGTTTCAATCGACATACCTTTTTCGCGCGGTACGCTTGCTGTCAGGACATCCAGTTGAGCTTTTGATTTTCTGTCATTGAAATCAGGAATATTTGAGTCTGATATCCATCTATCTATAAGATGATCGATTCTTGGTTTGGTATTAGGACAATCAGCCGGTATCTGGTGCAAGAATTTCCAGACAGATTGTGGATATTCAATTTCACTATTTTGAGGATAATTGAAAAGCATTGCAAGCATGTTGGGTTCTGCTTCTGAGCGCTTTTTTGCTCCGTTCACCGCTCTTAGAGTATACATGGAGGCAATGGATGGAACTAAACCAGCTGCGATACCAACAATTCCAGAAGGAATGGTCAAGTTTAGACATTTTTTCGGGTTACGAGCGTAAGTCGTGTTGATACTGCCTATTGCGAGCGCTTCACAAACGGTCCACAGAATACCATTTGAAATGAAGCTTGCTGCATTTATGCGAGCAACTTTCTTATCGCGGTCTTCGATAAACTCACCAAGAATTTCGTTGTAGAGTTGCACTTCGGCTTCGATTTCGGCATTAGTAAAGTCTATTTCTAGATTGACTCGTTGGATGATGGCATCAGCTTTCTGAATTGCGTCTTGTAAGTCTTGGCGGATGTGTAGACATTCAAGACTGCGTCCTTGACCTGATTGATGGAATGCTTTTATTTTGTCTCTGGATAATTCGATGTCGTTTAGTATGGGCGAGAGTCCAATACTGTCTGCAAGTTGAATACTGTTTGAAGAAAGTCTCTTACTCGTCAAAATAACACCAGTTTTTAAAATCTGGCGAGGCATATCCATGATATTAGCATTGGGCTCGCGACTGGCAGAAGGCTTGTAAGGCGCATAAGAAGATCTGTCAGGATCTTTGACTGCGGTTTTTTGATTTTGCTCACTTGTCTGCGCTTGCAGGGGCAAATTGCTATGCAAGAGTAATGCGCTAGTTGAAAGTAGTAAAAATGCCGATGATTTCATTTATGTTCTATAAAATAAAGTCGATTTTATGATGATCACTTGAGCACTGCTTGAATAGTTTCTAAGTTAATGAGCTTTTGATGCCAAGAACAATGTCCTTGATGAAATTTTTATGCCTTTTGCCATATTGTTTGCAGTTGATGTTCGATTCGTGTCCGGGCGGTGGTAAAGGAGTTTCTTCAAATGGTGTTTTGTGTGAAAAGATCAAATTTACTCAGAAAAAATGTATTCTGCTTAACCCTGGTGGCGTCTCAATTAATTATTCCTCTTGGGGTATTCGCTTCCGAGACCGATACCAAAGAAGCTGGAGCAAATACACTTGCAATTCCAACTCAGATTCTTAAAACAGGCGTGAGCCTGAACTCCACATCCATATCGCCCAATAGCCAGCAGCTGTCAGATACCATTGGTCTTACGCCTGTATTGCAGCAGGTCCAGAATTTGAGAAGAGCGAGGGAAGAGTCACAACAGGGTTCTTTGGTTGTAGCGAACGATTTCTCTTCTAAGCAAGAGTTGTGGGATGCTACACAGAAAGCAGCCTTGATCATTCAAAAAACCGACCTCGATATCGATTTTACTGTGTCAGCTATCCAGGCTGAACGTGAGGTTTATCAAGAAATACTAGCAAAGTTCATTAATGACCGAGACAAAAAGGTCGCCCGCATCAATGCGCTTTCGTTCATCACAAACGGCGTCCTGTGGTCCGTAAACTCAGCCCTTGCTATTGGAAGCATAAATACTACTTACGCCCGCAATCCAAAAAAATGCGTCAACTTAACTATACCCTCTGGAATCGTTGGTATTGCAGCTGGTATCGTTCCGTCTGTGATCTCCATGTACACATTGAGAGCTGTAAATGGTGCAAAGAAAACTTCTGAGGAAGAACCAAATATGTTGGCAAAGTTGTTTGGTTATAAAACAAATCCCGATATTGAATATCCAAATTCGGTTTGGACCTATCTCAATCAGGTTCCTGCCAGTGCAAATTCGAAGAAGACTCGTCTTGATTTAATAGTGGATCGCTGGGTTGTAGATTCGAACATGCCTGGATTCACTGATAGACACAGTAGAAAACAGCTAGACGTGTTGACAGCGAGTGTTTCGCAGAAAAACGGACTTACCATTAATTCACTCACAGCTCGCTCGGTGATGTTACAGCAACTGCAAGCTGAAGTAATGAAAATGAAGCGTCTTTTGCTGGAACTAAATATGGTGGCGCAAGGTGAGAAACAGATGGTGGCTCAAAACTATGATTCGCCAAGGTTGCGTTAATCCAAGAGCTTATCGTTAGGTTAAAACTCAAAGGAAAGTTGTTTCAGTTTATTGCTAATCTTTCAAAACTTGTATTAGTTCGCTTCTTACAAAAATAAGACTGTAAAAACTCAGAAACAAACTTAGTAGAAAAGACATTGGCTTGTCGTGGAAAAAGAATCCAAGTAATTGATAGAATAAAATAAAAACTAGAGTAGCCACAAGAAATCCGCCACTCAAGGCTAGCATTCTATTTCTTGTTGCTTTTTCTTGTTTGTCCAGCATATTTCATCCCACAATAATCTTTGGACGTTTTTCTGGATTTTTCTCTAATTCACGAAGTATTTCTCTAGTGACAGGAGCGGTCTCTCCTTCGCCTAAAAATATGTATTTGAACACATAACTTAGAGGATGACCTTCCGTCCATCCAAAGTAAGCACAGGGAATGGTTTTTGTTCTATTTCGCAAATGTAGTAATAATGCAGCAATAGCGTTTGGAATAGCTTGACTTTCGGCTTTAAAAACTCGATAACCATTTATTTCGTGACCTGTTATTTCAAGACAATCATCATCGAATTCAGACGGATTTTTTAAATCGACTTGAAGAAAAATGAATGTCGCTTCTTCTTCTGTTAATTTATGAACCAGTCTGGTTTCTCTTTCTTTGTGTGAGTAGTCCGTTCCGCCCGGTCTGTGCGCAAGCAGGCAAATCGCTCCCGGACTAGCCAGAGCTTCTTGTACGAATGATTCTGCTTTTGCATCTAGTGTGACGTCTAATATGCGTAATTCTAATGAACGCATTGCTCTGGAAATCAATGACATGAGCAAGACTGAGCCAATGAAGAATGAGGCTATATGCAGACCTTCCGGGCGTTCGATCATATTCGCTACTGAGGTGTATATGAAAACTAACAAAATGGAGACGAACAGAATTCTTTTGTAAAGCCCTTCTTTCCAACTCGCCAGCACAACTGCAAACGCTGCTGACGTGAATAAAACCAGGACTCCGGTTGCATAAGCCCCGGCCTGAGCGTCAACATCGGCTTTGAAGATGCATGTAACTACAAAGGTGATTAGAGTGAAAATTACAACCAGAGGTCTTTGGGCTCGTGTCCAGTTTGGTGCCATTCCATATCTAGGCAAATATCTTGGAACTAAATTTAGTAAACCCGCCATGGCAGAAGCACCGGCAAACCATAAAATTAAGATGGTGCTGATGTCATAGATAGTGCCAAAAGTTTCGCCGAAAAACATGTGAGCAAGATATGCTAAGGCTCTTCCGTTTGCCTGGCCACCTTCTGCAAAATATTTGTCTGGTATCAATAATGTGGTGGCGAAACTACTTGCTAAAAGCAGAATAGCCATTATCACTGCTGCCCACAGAAGCAGCTTGCGCGTATTAGTTATTCTGGAGACTAAATTTGCTTCGCTTTCACCTGCCGACCCTCTTACAAGCGGCATAACTGCTACTCCTGTTTCAAATCCAGACATGCCCAAGGCGAGCTTTGGAAACAGAATTAGCGAAAATCCAATCATTGCAGGAATCGAATGATAGGAGCCAAAAAGTCTTGATTGCCAGTTTGAAATCAAATCCAAATGATTGAATATTTCCATTCCAGCTTTTGCTACAACTATTGCATTGCAAACTAGGTAAAAACCTACAATTAAAACCGAAAGACCAATTGCCTCTCTGAAGCCTTTCAGAAAAACGGCACCAAGAATTGCCAGGATGAAAACGGTGATGAATACCCGATTATCCATCCAGTGGGGAATGATTGGATTCTGCACTATATGCGCTGTCGCATCGGCGGCAGAAAGAGTGATGGTTATTACAAAATCTGTGGCGGCAAATCCTAACAAAATTAAGACGAGCGTTTTGCCTCGCCAACCAGGCAGCAAGTTCTCTAGCATAGCGATGCTTCCCTGACCGTGAGGGCTTTCCTTAGCGACTCTAGAATAAAGAGGTACCAGTCCGAAAAGAGTGACAATTACAACTATCAAAGTTGCTATGGGAGAAAGAACTCCAGCTGCAAGGAAAGCGATTCCTGGCTGATATCCCAGAGTCGAGAAGTAATCGACCCCGGTAAGACACATTACTTTCCACCAGGAGTCTTGATGCGGGGCTTCTGCCTTATGACTCTTATTAATACCTTCGAAAAACCAACGGCGGGCCGTTGCAAATTTGCGCTGAGCAGTTGTCACCATGACTCCAGTGAATCAGAAGATTCTTGATTACTAGGAGCTATTTAACAATGTGCGAAATTAATGGCGTATCAAGAATTAACGCATTGGCATAAAGAAAGTATCAAGACAGCTTGTAAACAGGCTACGAATCTACTTTCAAACGGTATCCGACTCCAGGTTCAGTAATTAAATATTTGGGTTGGGCTGGGTCTAGTTCGAGTTTCTTTCTTAACTGAGCCATATAAACTCGTAAATATTGAGTTTCATCCGAGTACTCGCCACCCCAGGTTTCGCGCAAAAGGTGCTTGTGCGTAACTACTTTGCCTGCATAACGAATAAGGGTATTGAGCATTTTGTATTCAATTGGAGTTAAATGAATTTCTTCAGATCCGCGCATGACCTGGCGTTTTGCAAAATCTACATGGATGTCGCCAAATGAATAGGTAGAATCAAGCTGGTCTTCGGATAATCGATTCGCGTGTCGCAAAGCAACACGCAATCGTGCCATCAGTTCGCTTACTCCAAAGGGTTTGACCAAATAGTCGTCCGCGCCAGAGTCGAGAGCTTCAACCTTATCGTTTTCGTTTTCACGGGCAGACAGAACTATTATGGGGACATTGCTCCACTCTCTGATTTGTTTTGTTACTTCAAGCCCGTCCATGTCAGGGAGCCCAAGGTCCATTATGACCAATTCAGGTCGTTCTGAGGCTATTTTCGATAATCCTTCTTTGCCTGAAGAGGCTTCAGAGAAAGAAAAACCGTGATCGACCAAAGTCATTTTCAAGAATCGTCTGATTGGCGCTTCGTCTTCTATGACTAATATAAGGGCGTTCTTTTTTGATATTGACATTTATGCGAGCTCTGGCATTTTCGGTAATTCTCCCGAAAAGTCTTTTACTGGAAGGGTGAAATTAAAAATCGAACCTCCACCTGGTCTATTTTCTACCCAGATTTTACCTTCATGAGCTTCCACGATTCCACTAGCAATCGCAAGTCCAAGTCCAGCTCCGACTCCTATACCTGTTTTTATGCTTTGCTCTTCCTGAAAAAACTTGTGGAATATGTTTTCTTTGTTTTTTTCGCTTATACCCGGTCCGCGATCGCAAATCGAGATTTTTACCTCATCGTTTTCTTGTGTCACAAATAAGTCTATCGGCTCGTTTTTGGCAGAATACTTAAAAGCGTTGTCGAGCAGATTTACTAATACTTGTTGTATTAATACTGCATCGAGTGGGACAAGAGGTAATTGTTCCGGTAAATGAGTAATTATTTTGTGCTTGTTCTCTAAATAAGCATCACTAATGGTGGCAATGGCGGAGCCAATGATTTCTTCTATTGGATACCAATCTTTTTTGACTCTTAGCGATCCAGATTGCAAACGGGTCATATCGAGCAGGTTTTTCACCAGGCTGTTTAACCTGACTGACTCATTGTATATCTCCCCGGCAAGCATGCGACAGTCCGCAAGCGAAAGAGCTTTGGAGCCTTCCATTATGCTACTTGCTGCACCGGTAATAGTGGCAAGAGGAGTTCTTAGATCATGTGAAACCGAGCTTAATAATGAGCTACGTAATTGCTCTGTCTTTACTTTTAGAAGAGTTTTTTCATTTTCTTCAGCAAGATTTGCTCTTTCGCAGGCTATTGCAATTTGGTTCGCGAAAGTCTCAAGTAAGTGCATCTGATCAATGTAGAAAATAGAATTGTTGGATGGTGGTTTTATGGCAAGAACGCCAATCGTATGTGCAGAGCCTAGTAAGGGAATGTACAGAGCATTTGAGGAGGGGAGAGTGTCAGTTCCAAGACCAGCGACTTTTTTGTTCTTAAAAGCCCAGTTAGCGACTCCTTCGTCTGCATCATTGAATGAATGCTTTTCTTGTCCTGTTTGATAAAGAACAAGTTTACTGGAGCTTGAATCATCGTCCTCATTTAGAAAAATGGCCACTTGAACATTGAAAACTTCGCCTACGTGTTTGAGACCAATTTTCACAATATCGTAAAGGTCTAAGATTGTACCTAATTCGCGGCTCAATGAGTAAAGAGCAGCTGTTTTACGTTCTCTTTGACTGGCTCTTTCGGCTTGAAGTTTTACTTCGACCATAAGCGTGCTTATTATCAATGCCACCAGAAGCATTACCACGAAAGTTAACAGGTATTGGGCATCTGATACTGCAAAAGTAAAATGCGGAGGAACGAATAGAAAATCGAAGATGGCGACACTTAGGAAGGATGCCATAATTGATGGACCCCTTCCGTATTTCAATGCGACGATAACCACTCCAAGCATATAGCTCATCACTATTGTTGAAAATTCAAAATAACCTTCAGTGATTTTTGCAAGAAATGTGCAGGTCGCGACTATGAGCAGAGCCATAGCGTATTGTTTAGGATTGCTTCGAGTCACCATAAATGGTGCTTCTGCTTCGGTTGATTCAGATTTTTCTCCAGTAATTACATAGACATCGATTGAACCGCTCTGACGAATAAGTTCATCTAAAGCGGATCCGAAAAGGCGGTCTATCCATCTATTAACAGCCGGTTTCCCTACTATAATTTTGGTGACGTTATTTTGCTTGGCAAAGCGCATTATTTCAAAACTGACATTCTTGCCTTGCAACTCAACAATTTCAGCTCCCAGTTGCTGCGCCAGTTTTAATGTTCGCAGTACCCGAGCTTTGTCTTTTTCACTTTGGCGAGCTTGCATTGGAGTTTCAACATTGACTACAACCCACTTGGCTTTGAGTCCGTTTGCCATGCGTTTTGCCGCTCGGACAAGACGTATAGAAAGGGGACTCGAGCTTATGCACACAAGTATTTTTTCTGCTGCCGGCCAGGTCTTAGTTACTTGATGAAATTTTCTATACTCATCCATTTGTGCATCGACTCGCTCGGCTGCAGCTCTTAAAGCGAGTTCTCGCAGAGCAATCAAATTGCCTTTTTGAAAAAAGTTCGTCAGTGCACTTTCAATTTGTTGAGGCAGATAGATCTTTCCATCCTTAAGGCGCTGTAAAAGCTCGTCTGGAGGAAGGTCGATAAGTTCAATTTCAAATGTTTTCTCAAGAAAAGAATCAGGAATGCGCTCCTGGATAGTTACACCAGTTATCTGCGCTACTACATCATGCAGACTCTCGATATGCTGGACATTAAGTGTTGTGTACACGCTTATGCCTGCACTAAGCAGTTCTTCGACATCCTGCCATCTTTTTAGATGTCTTGATCCTGGAGCGTTAGTATGAGCAAGCTCATCAAGCAAGATAATGTCTGGTTTTCTTGCAAGAGCTGCGTCGATATCGAACTCAAGCATTGTCGTATTGCGATAGGCAATTTCTTTGCGAGGAAGCTGTTCTAGTCCGCCAAGCAGCGCTTCGGTCTCTGCGCGTCTGTGAGTCTCTACTATGCCAACGACTATATCTAAACCTTCGCTGCGTTGTTTGTGAGCTGTTTCAAGCATGGCATATGTTTTGCCTACGCCAGCTACCGCGCCAAAGAAGATTTTTAGCTTGCCACCTTTTTCGGTACCTTCTTCATTTTTTATGCGAGATAAAAGTAAATCTGGATCCGGACGGAGATCATTTTCTTTGCGACTGGTATCGGGCATCACTTACTCTGGCTTTGGTCAATATCCAGATTCAATGATAGAACGTTTACTACTTCTTCACCTAAAAAACCTAGTTGTCTTTGACGAGTGTTCTTTTCAATTAGGTCCAGAACCGTTTGTACAGGCATGTTTCGTGCTTTGGCTACGATTGCTGCTTGGCATCTGGCTGCGGAAGGACTTATATGCGGATCAAGACCGCTTGCTGAAGAAGTTAAAAGTAACGCATCAGGTTTTTCGATTCCTACTTTTTTCAGGCTTTCAGTCGTTTGCTCCAAATTTTCTTTGAACTTAGGATTGAGTGGACCTAGATTGGAGCCTGATGAAGCTGCAGCGTTGTATGGCGGTGTTGTGGCAGATGGTCTGGAAACAAAATATTCAGGCAAGTTGAATTCTTGTCCCAACAGCTCAGAGCCAATTACCTTGTTGTTTTTATAAATCAGACTACCATTGGCCTGTTTGCTAAAACACATCTGCGACAGCCCTGTGACGAGCAGGGGGTAAGCGATGCCTGTGATAGCTGTTAAGACCAAAAACATCTTAAGAGAGTCAAAAAGGTTTTTCATTTAAATTTTAAACCCATTTATCAAAATGTCGATGATCTTTATGCCAATGAAAGGCACTATAAGCCCACCTAACCCATAAACTATCAAATTATCTCTCAAGAGTAATTCTGCTCTCACAGCTCTATATTTGACACCACGCAGAGCGATTGGTAGTAAGCCAAGAATGATTAGAGCATTGAAAATGACCGCCGAAAGTATCGCAGACTCAGGGCTTTGCAGATTCATCACATTTAGTTTATTCAACACTGGAAACGTGCTGGCAAAGGCCGCTGGAATAATTGCAAAATATTTTGCTACATCGTTTGCAATACTGAATGTAGTGAGTGCCCCTCTGGTCATCAGCAGTTGTTTGCCTATTTCGACAATTTCGATAAGCTTGGTCGGGCTGGAATCTAGGTCTATCATATTTCCAGCTTCTTTAGCAGCTTGTGTGCCCGAGTTCATTACTACCGCAACATCGGCTTGAGCAAGCGCTGGCGCATCGTTGGTTCCATCCCCGGTCATTGCAATGAGACGACCACCAGCCTGATTCTCTTTGATAAGCTTCAGCTTTCCTTCTGGTGTCGCTTGAGCCAAATAGTCATCTACTCCAGCTTCTGCAGCGATTGCTGCTGCTGTGATGGGATTATCGCCAGTGATCATCACTGTTTTTATTCCCATCGCTCTCAGGTCGGCAAAGCGCTCTTTTATGCCACCTTTGACTATGTCCTTAAGTTTAACCACGCCAAGGACTTGTTTATTGCGTGCCACTAAAAGTGGTGTCGCTCCTTCTTTTGCTACTAATTGCGCTGCTTCTATGACTTGTGCTGGAACCGTGCCCGCACCGACATAATCTTCGATCGCATCAACAGCGCCTTTTCGAATTTTAGTTCCATTCATATCCACTCCGCTCATTCTGGTATGGGCGCTGAACTCGACAAAAGTCGCGTCCAATTCATGAATGTTGCGGTCTCTTATATTGTATTTTTCTTTGGCTAAAACAACTATACTTCGACCCTCGGGAGTCTCATCGGCTAAAGACGCCAGTTGAGCTGCATCTGCCAGTTCAGGCTCACTGATTCCTGGCGCTGGAACAAATGCTGATGCTTGTCTTGCCCCAAGCGTAATGGTTCCTGTTTTGTCGAGCAAAAGCATATCTACGTCGCCAGCCGCTTCTACTGCTCGCCCTGACATGGCAATGACATTTGCTCTGATCAATCTGTCCATGCCAGCTATACCAATGGCAGACAAAAGACCGCCAATTGTAGTAGGTATGAGACAGACGAGTAAAGCAACAAGCACGGTGATGCTTATTACCTGTCCTTGACCACTTATTTCCACGCTATATCTTGAGAAAGAATAAAGAGTTGTTGTTACAACCAAAAAGATCAGAGTAAATGCTGCAAGCAAAATATTGAGTGCGATTTCGTTTGGTGTTTTTTGACGTTTGGCTCCTTCTACTAGTGCAATCATTTGCTCGATAAAAGTTTCGCCCGGATTGACAGTAATTTTGATAATGATCCAATCAGATAGAACTTTAGTTCCGCCTGTGACGGAGCTTCTATCACCGCCCGATTCCCTTATTACAGGCGCGCTTTCGCCTGTAATGGCACTTTCATCTACAGAAGCTATGCCTTCTACAACTTCGCCGTCGCATGGGATTATCTCGTTTGCTTCTACCACAACCATATCGCCAACTCGAAGTGAGCTAGCCTTTACTTGAGTGGTTTTGGATGATGGTTCAAGACTTTCAATCTTTTTTGCCATCAAGTCTTTTCTTGATTCACGCAGAGATTTGGCTTGGGCTTTTCCTCTTCCCTCTGCCATCGCTTCTGAAAAGTTGGCACATAAAAGCGTGAACCAGAGCCATAAGCTAATAGACAAAATGAAAGAAGAACTTGCCTCACGCTCGCCAGTCAAGCTGACAAAATAGATTATCGTGGTCAGAAGGCTTGCAACTTCAACAACAAACATGACTGGGTTTCGAAGCTGGATTCTGGGGTCCAGTTTGATCACTGAATCTATGCAGGCCTGTTTGATAATTTCAGGTTCGAATAGCTTAGCTGTTTTTTGAATGCTTTTCATTTCGCTCCAAAAGTCATTTGCAGATGCTCTACGATTGGACCTAGAGCCAGGGCTGGAATAAATGTCAGTGCCCCCACAATCAATATGATGCAAATGAGAAAGGCAATGAAAAGAGGGTTTGATGTAGGAATGGTGCCATTGCTTTCGGGGATAGATTTTTTTCGTGCAAGTGAGCCGGCTATGGCAAGAACAGGCAAGGCAAGCCAGTACCGAGCAATAAACATGGCAAATCCCAGAGCATAATTGTAGAATGGAGTATTGGCATTCAGTCCCGCAAATGCTGAGCCATTGTTATTTCCAGCAGATGAAAACGCATAGAGAATTTCACTGAAGCCATGTACTTGCGGGTTGAAAACGCTAGAAGTTCCATCTTTGCAGGAGACCGCAATAGCCGTGCCTATTAGCACTACAAAAGGTGGAATCAAAAGTACTAGTGTCGACATCTTCATTTCGAAGGCTTCTATTTTTTTGCCCAAGTATTCTGGTGTGCGACCGACCATAAGACCTGCAACGAAAACCGCTACCAGGGCAAAAACGATCATTCCGTATAGTCCAGAACCTACGCCACCGTATATGATTTCACCCAATTGCATCAATACCATAGGCACAAGTCCCGCCATTGGTGTCAATGAATCGTGCATACAATTGACCGAACCATTAGAAGCTGCAGTCGTGCAAGCCGCCCATAAAATGGAGTTTGTAATTCCAAATCTGGTTTCTTTGCCTTCCATATTACTGCCTAGAGTTAATTGAGGATTTCCTGCAAACTCTGAGCACAGACCTATTGCAAGTAGAACTAGAAATATCGCGCTCATTGCGTAAATGAATGCTAACCCTTCTTTGAGGCGTTTGACCATAAAGCCAAATGTAAAACAAAGACCAACTGGTATCAGTAAGATGGCTAGAGTCTCGATAAGGTTGCTTAGAGGCGTAGGATTTTCAAATGGGTGGCTTGAATTCACGTTGAAAAAGCCACCGCCATTAGTGCCTAACTGTTTGATTGCAATTTGCGAGGCGGCAGGACCCATCGCTATTTTATGTTTTACTTTCGGGTTTGCTTGTTTTAAAGGAGAAAATTCGACATGTGAGTTGAAATTCTGAATAGTTCCCTGCCAAACCAGTACAAGGGCTAGCACCACAGATAATGGCAGTAATATATGTATAATCGAGCGAGTTAAATCTGACCAGAAATTGCCAATCGTAGATGACTGGGTCCGCATGATGCCCCTTATAAGAGCCACAAGAACAGACATACCAACTGCAGCCGAGACGAAGTTTTGTACTGTCAAACCGAGCATTTGAGATAGATAAGAAAGTGTGATCTCGCCTGAGTAACCTTGCCAGTTCGTGTTGCTTATAAAACTAATTGCGGTGTTGAAAGAAGAGTCTGCAGATACTGCTTGAAGTGATTCTGGATTGAGGGGGCATAGATTCTGCATTCGTTGCAAGGAATACACAAAAATAAAACTAACAAGAGAAAAACCGATTAAGCAGCGACTATAAGTAATCCAGGTCATTTCAATCGTAGGATCAAGACCACTTATTTTGTAAGTGATTTGCTCAATTTGCTTTAGCCCTTGCCACCCTTTGCCCGGCTCGCCTTCATAGATGTAGGTCATATATTTGCCCAGAGCAAATCCGCAAGCGAGCAATAAAGTAAAAAATACGATTAGCTGAGCGTAATCAAAAAAAGTCATGCTCATGCAAATAACTCCGGCTTAAGCAGTGCGATGAGTAGGTAAATGCCTAGGGTGATAGCAAGCACGAAAGCAAGCCAGAAAATGATAGTCATGTAGTTCCTGTAGAGCATGGATCAACTTTCTGCGAGCTGTTTGAATAACTCAATGAGCCCATAAGCAGAAAGAAATAGTACAAAAGCAAAAGTAATCGAAAGAATGTCCATGCTCATTAATTGAACTATGGAGGCTGCAAGACCTTCATAAATAAGCTTTGGTCCAGTATCAAGATTTCATCAAAATTGAATTGTTTATGATTAGACTTTTACAGTTTCGCCGTATTTGTCTTTTACGTATTTTTCTACTATTTGAATAAAATCTTGTGCCAGAGTAGGACCATCAAGGGTGGTGTGGTGCTCGCCATCTATATAGACAGGGGCGCGAGGTTCCTCACCAGTACCTGGCAATGAAATTCCAATGTCTGAATGTTTAGATTCGCCAGGACCATTTACGATGCAGCCCATCACCGCGACTTTTAGATTTTCTGCGCCAGGATAGGTTTTCGACCATTCAAGTCTTTTGAGTGCTAAATGGTCTTCTATATTTTTTGCCAGCTCTTGAAAAACGGTGCTTGTTGTTCGTCCGCAACCTGGGCAGGCTGTAACTTGAGCCTGGAATGATCGCAATTTCAAAGACTGTAAAACCTGCTGACAGACTTTCACTTCTTCGGTTCGGCTTGCACCGGGCGCAGGAGTAATGCTAACTCTAATCGTTTCGCCAATACCGTCTGTCAGTAGAACAGACAAAGCTGCAGTTGATGAAACTATTCCTTTTACGCCCATTCCCGCTTCGGTCAAGCCCAAATGGAGAGGGAATTCGCTCAATTTTGCAAGTCGTCTATAAATGGATATTAGATCCGGGACTTCAGATACTTTGGCTGAAATGATTATTTTGTCTTTGCTCAATCCATAATTAGTGGCAGCCTGTGCTGATGCCATGGCACTTTCGACAATTGTATCCATCAAGACTGCATGAGCATCTTGCGGATTCTTTGATGCTGCATTCTTGTCCATGTTAAGCGCGAGCAATTCCTGGTCTAGCGACCCCCAGTTGACGCCGATCCGAACTGGCTTATCATGCTTGATTGCAACATCTATCATGCATTTGAAGTTTTCGTCGTGACGCTCACCTTTGCCAACGTTACCAGGATTGATTCTGTATTTAGATAAAAGCCTGGCACAGTCAGGTACTTCGGTCAAAAGCAGATGCCCGTTGTAATGGAAATCTCCAACCAGTGGAACATCTATATTTGATTTCTCAAGCTCTTTTGCAATAGCTGGAACAGCTTGGGCAGCGGCTTTTGTATTGACTGTGATTCTTACAATCTGGGAGCCTGCTTCATACAATTCTTTTATTTGTTTGACTGTGGATGCAATATCTTGAGTGTCGGTATTAGTCATCGACTGAATGACCACTGGATGTCCTGTACCGACTGGCACAGAGCCAACCATTACCGTATGAGTTTTGCGTGTAGAAGAATCGTAATTTTGCATGATTTCGAGGATAACTCAGACACTTGACTCCGTCCACAGGTCGTGATGATTTTCGCGGATACTGTAACCTTCGCACTGATTATCTGGGTTCACTCCGACAATCACATGATCAATCACCTGGATGCCCATCATTTTACCAACAGAAATGAGTCTGCTCGTTATTTCTAAATCTTCAAAACTCGGTCTTAATTCACCTCCTGAGGGGTGATTATGACAAAGCAATATAGAATGACTATTTGCAAGAATTGCGGCTTTGAAAACTTCACGTGGATGAACGAGACTTGAGCTAATCGTTCCGTGTGAGACCTCGTGGACGCCGATTATGTGATTTTTTGCGCTCAGATGAATAGTTAGAAAGTATTCCTCTGCTGCCATTTGAAGTGGCTTGAGAAAGCGGTAAGCATCTTCTGGTCCTTTAATCATTATTTTGCGAGTCAAACCTTCAGGTTTGCATTTTTCATAAAACAAACAAAGCCTCAGGCGAGGCAATTCGAAATTTAATTCCTTGACAAGTTGGGTTGATTTGCTAGCCATTTTGAACTCCTCCTGGTTTTGCCTTCTGTTGTTTAATACGACATAGGACCAGAAAGAGTTCAAAAAAGACTTGCCTGTTTGCTTTTAGAAGCTCAGACCTTTTGCGTTTTCCAGACGCCGGACTTGAACGACCAGACCGCTAGAATCCCAATTACCACTGCTGATGCAGCCACGCTGACCCAACATCCAAGCGGTCCATCATTTGGACCATAGAAATAGGTCTTTGTGAGGTAATAGGCAAGTGGAAGTCTGATTATTAGCAAGCAAATAATCGACATCCACATTGGACGTACAGTGTATCCAGCTCCCTGCATCGCTCCGAATAGCACGAGCCATAGGGCAACGAATGGTTGACACATACCGACGATTTGCAAATAGTCTTTGACATATTTGAGGACCACCGGGTCGCTGCTCATATGTTTGGCAATTTCGCCTCCCATACAAAACAGAAACACTGCCATTATGGACGTGTAACCTGCTCCGATAGAAGCTACCTGCCAGCCGGCACGCTCAGCTCGTTGTGGTTGTTTCGCTCCAAGGTTTTGACCCACGATAGTGGCAACTGCCATGGATAGAGCGTGTAGTGGAAGTGAGCTTACGATTTCCTCTAGTCGGAAGCCTACTGCCCATGAGGCCTGGCATGCAGTCGGATTTTTGGTTTGAGCAAAAATCAAAAAGAATGCACAGCAGCTTCCGATCCAGACGAGGTCGTTTATACAAGCCGGGATGCCTATTTTCAAAAGACGCCACATAAAGTCTTTGGAAAGACCTTCTTTGATCATCAATTTGAAGTTTACGCATTCGGCAAGTTCGGTTCGTTTTAACAACATAACGTTAATAAAAACGCCGACCATCGCTGCAACTACCCACGACCAGCCGATTCCAGATATTCCTATATGAAACGGATGAATACACAGGGCAAAATCTAGTGCCACTACAATCAGTGCCATTATGATCCAGTTGACCATCGGTACTCTTGCATTACCTTTGGCGCGCCAGATGGAGTGAGCCACCCAGACTGCAGTGAAAGGAATTTGAGAGAGCAAATCCACCGAAATGAATTCCCATCCAAGTCTTTGCACTTCAGGCGATGCGCCAAGAAAAATTAAGAGAGGTCTGGCTGCAAGCATTCCAGCCGCAGCCGAAACACCGCCAAATACGAATCCGAATGTCATTGCCTGACGTCCGGCTTTTATCGTGTTTTCGAGGTCTTTGGCGCCCCAGTAACGGCTGACCAGAGCATTGGTTCCAACTGACAATGCCACAGTAATGAGCATCATCAAAAACCAGATTTGTCCGCACAAGCCAATGGCAGCCTGAACGTCAGAGCCCATTTTGCCAGCCACGTAAACGTCACAGAAGCTGGCCAGTGCAATAACAGACATCTGACCCATCAAAGGCCATGCTAGGTGCCAAATGGCAGCCCAGGTGGAGCCCTCGGTTATGACTGCGTCGCTCTTCTGTATTTCAGGTTGGAGCTCTTGCTCATTCATAGCTAAATTCGGGTCCAGTTTGTTCTCTTTTAAATCTTGACAGGTATCCATAAGCGTAATCTCTTTTGGTGTGCTTTACACACAGTGTGAACATGACATAATCTGAATCTGGCCAAAAGCCAGATATCCGTCTCTTTTTTGCTGCCAAATCAAATAATTGGAAATACCAAAAACTGACTCAGGCAAAACCTTTTGAAGCCGAAAGATATAAACACAAAAAATATAAGTAGCGTGTCTTCTTCATACCGGAACCCGACGGACGAGGAATTCTGGTCGGCTATACGGAAAATATTGTCATATGAAGAGCCCTCGCATAAATGGTCGCAGTTGAACCGTATGGCTCGCAGGCATGTTGACAAAAAAGTTTTGGAACAATTGCCACTTGCGACTCAGAATAAAATCTTCGCACAAATATTTGGAGTTGAGAACCCCCTGTTTGAAAGTGTTGACAAAACTTGGCTAAATTTCGATCAAACGCTCAGTGCTCTTGTTGCTTACGAAGACTTGAAACGTTTTGAGCGATTGGCTTTCGACATGTGGTATCAAACGAAAGAATTGCATGATGCAAAAATTTGCAATCAAGATTTTTTGAATGAATTATTTGGCGAAAAAATAGATCGATTTCAAAAATCTGAAATTGCATGGCTTGATTATTGGGTCAATAATTCTTTTGCCTGGCACAAACTTTTTGACTCTGAATTTAGCAAAATCGACAATCTTTTTGGTCGCTCTTTGAGCCGAATATTGTTGGGTTTTCGCGATCGTTTGCAAGCTGATTTGAAAGTTCAACCGTTATCGGTTTGGGTCTTACAACGCAAAGAAATGCGAAAACTTTTTTCCGGCGGATTTTTGTGCGAGAAAATTTTGTTGGTCGAAGGTCAAACCGAAATGATTTTGCTACCCGCACTAGCCAAGCTTCTAAATATAGATCTAATAGAGATCTCTTCTTATATAGACGCTTGTGGTGGCGCTCAACAGGTAGCTAAACAATACTTGAACTTGCGAGATACTGTTTCACTGCCTATCTTATGCCTGCTTGATGGAGATGCTCTTGAGCAAGCCGAGTTAATTAGCGATAGCCTGAGAGATTGCGACCGTCTTTTAACGCTTAGAAAGGGCGAAATAGAAGATTTGTTTTTGGAGGAAACCATTTTTCGCTGCATGCAAATATACATGAGTGAAATGGGTTATCTTGATACGATTGTATTCGAAGACTTACGTGAACAGGCTGAAACCGTATCAGA
Source organism: uncultured Candidatus Obscuribacterales bacterium (assembly GCA_964572515.1). Taxonomy (GTDB): domain Bacteria; phylum Cyanobacteriota; class Vampirovibrionia; order Obscuribacterales; family Obscuribacteraceae; genus Aved-18. The sequence goes on from CAZNEW010000008.1 coordinate 85,867, forward strand.
AGCCCAGGGGCAGCGTCGTGTCGAAATTCTGGATCGTTTGTGCAGACAAAGAGGGCTTGGTGATTTCGATAAAGTAGCTTTCGCTAAGATTTTGGCAGAAAAAATCGAAAAAACTGAAGTGCCTGAAGAAGCCAAAGTAATACTGCGTCAATTGAAAGATTTAGACCTCGATAAAAGAGGACTGCGCTTCAATGACTGAAAAAGGTGGAATCAGTAAGCGCACCAAAATTGGTACCATACTTTCGACCGTATTATGGATAATTGGATTCATTCTTCTTTTTGTTATCAAGCCAGATAGTCCGCTTGTGTTTTTGTCTGATACTCTCCTCCTTATCGGCTTTTGGCCGATTCTTTTTGTGTGGCGAGCCGGTTGGACCTGGTTGGTCTTTGGCTTGCTCAATATTTTCATAGGCTTTTTTCTCGAACTGTCCAAATTTTTGCCGACCGAGACAATGTCTCCATCAATCCAAGCTGCATACGAACAAGCTAAATCGCACGTTATTTCAATGCATCCAGCCATAGTATGGATTTTGATTGGCGCAGTATCAGCCTTGTTTGGATTGTTTCGCATAGGCAAAACAATCTGGCTCTATATTTCCAAAAGTAAGAGTAAGCTTTAACGGTCTACGATACGGTTTTTACCGATTTGTACAGCTACAGATCCATCTTCGGGAATGAGCACGCGACTCAAGTATTTTTTTTCGCGCTCCAGCAATTTAGGTGCTGTGCCAGTTAACTGGGTCAAATGCTGCCAGGCTTGCATCTTTTGATCGGGAAACTCGCATTTCTTATGAATGAAAAACCACTGTTTGACCAGATAGTTATAGAGTTTGGGATCGCGGTCATGCTTTTTCTGTCTGAATAGTTTTTTCTCAAGCGCTGTGGCGTAGAGAATTCTTCCGTCCATGTCCAGAGGTGACATCTCCACCGAGCGTTGCAACACCTGAATAGCTCGGTCGGTATTGCCAAGTCTCATGGCCTGTTCGCCTTCGATACGAAGAGCGTTAGAAGAAACCATGCCAAGCTCAAGCATTTGGTCTGACATGATTACGCCATTTGTTTTGCCTATAGAATCGGTGTCTTTGATGAACTCAGAATCGTTTGCAAGCGCTGGCGCTGCAAATGCTAAAAGCATGGCTGCCGATACCAATTTTTTTGAGAGTTGCATTACTGATTCTCCTTTAAGCTGCCACAGCAGATTGTCTGAGTTTGGAAATAGATTCGGAAACTGATTTGGAACCATATATGGTGTTGCCTGCCACGAGCACGTTTGCTCCGGCTCTAACTACTTTTGGAGCGGTATCAAAATTGATGCCACCATCCACCGATAGATATAGGTCTTTCTTGCCGCTTTGCTCGAAAATTTCTTTGACCTCTGAAATTTTTGGAATGACGCTTTCGATAAATTTCTGTCCACCAAATCCTGGATTTACAGACATCACAAGTACAAGGTCGACATGGTCGACTACATATTTGAGCACGTCAGGTTCTGTATGTGGGTTTAGCGCGACTCCAGCTTTCTTACCTAACTCTTTGATGTAACACAAAGTCCTGTGCAAATGAGTGCAAGCTTCTGCGTGTACGGTTATATAATCGGCACCAGCTTTGGCAAAGTCTTCCAAATATTTGTCTGGGTCTTCGATCATCAGATGAACGTCGAGTGGAAGCGTGGTAGTTTTGCGGATACTCTTGACTACGGGAGCTCCAATGGTCAAATTGGGTACGAAATGACCGTCCATAACATCAACATGAATCCAATCTGCCCCGCCTTTTTGAGCAATGGCAATCTCTTCGCCCAGGCGGGTGAAGTCAGCGGATAAAATTGATGGAGCAATCAACATGATCAGTATTGTATATCATGACTTCCAGCCTGCGACCTTAGTAAAAGTCCAGAATAGCGCCATTGCAAACACTTATTTGTGCTTAATTATTTGCCTCTTGATAACGGTCCGGTATCATTTGCGCATCTTTATAGTTCTAAAATAGAGCATGTTATAGATGCCCAAGGAGCAGACAATGGCCACTTCTGGACTTTTTTTGTCCGACGAAAAAGAGCAATTCCAAAAACTTGCCAAAGATTTTTCAAAAGGAGAAATCGAAAGTAAGGCAGAGCATTTTGATATAAAACCAGAGTTTCCTTCAAATCTGGTGCATAAAGCCTGGGAATTGGGTCTCGTCAACAGCATGATCGGTGATGATTGTGATGGGCTTGGACTCGATATACTTGATGTTTGTGTCATTCTTGAAGAACTAGCTGCTGGGTGTAGTGGTATTGCTGGTGCAATTGAATCCAGCGCAATAGCTGTTTTGCCTCTGGTCAAATATGCCAGTGCCGAGCAAAAAGCAAAATTTTTAAAACCACTTGTTGAGTCACCATTTGTCGCTGGATATGCATCAAGCTTTCTGCAGAAGGAAAAGATTCAGCTCGTTTATAAACAAGAAGGCAGTGAGTATGTCTTGACCGGCAGACAAGAAGGTATCTTCAATGGTGGTCATGCAGCGTGGTATTTAGTCTGCGCCAAAGATGCATCGAACCAGGACAAGACACTTTTGTTTATCGTGCCTGGAGATAGTGCTGGTCTTCAATTCGAAGACAAATTACAGTTGATGGGTCGAAAAGCTCTAAGCGTGCGCGACGCAACTTTCACCAATGTACGTTTGTCCGAATCTAATTTGATTAATGCAGTATCCAAATCGGGTATCGAATCAGCGGCCAATTTATTCATTGCGGCCGGAGCCACTGGTGTCGCCCGCAGTGCTATGCATCTAGCGATAGAGTATTCAAAGCAAAGACAGACTTTTGGAAGACCTATTGCCCAGCATCAAGCGGTCAATTTTATGCTGGCCGACATGGCTAAAGAAATTGAGACTGCAAGGCTGCTCATCTGGCAGGCTGCATCTGTGCTCGATAAAGACGGTGATTCGCCATCTGTAAAGGCAAAGTCACTTGCTGCAAGAGCCTTTGCCCAAGATATGGCGATGAAAGTTACAACTGATGCGGTACAGGTTCTTGGGGGTTATGGTTACACTCGCGAATATAAAGTAGAGAAGTTGATGCGAGATGCCAAAGTCTATCAGGTTAGTACTAGCAGTTCGTCGTGCGCCAAAGCAGAAATCGCTAAAATGCTAGTGAATGTTTAAATTCGCTCTTTATGTATAAGAAAGGGCAATTCATCTCGATTAAGTCTCCGCCTTACTACGAGAAAGAATACATCTACCAGATTTCAGCTGCAGGCGAAAAGCAGATAAAAGCCGAGCTTTATAAATCACCCAAAGTAAGAAAATCCTGGAGCGTCAAAGAGTTTTCGCTATTGATCAAAATGGAAGTAATCAGGCTCCTGGATGAAAATGAGTCTTCCAGGCTCTAATTAGTTTTCTTTTTCTGATTTCGCTTTCTTGCTTTTGGCACCAGATTTGGTGTTTTGGCGCTTATTTCTTTTGTTGGTAGCTTTTGGGGTATTTTGTTTATCCTTGCGCTTCTCGACGTGTGTATCACTGTCGTTTTTAACTGGATTGTTTTTAGTCGAAGGCGCTGTCAAAACTTTCATGCCACCAATAGTGGTTTGCACAACGTGTTTGATTTTTTCTACAGGAATCTGCGGCGGTTTGTATTTTCCTGGATACATTAAGGAAAGGCTATATTGCACAGCGCAATAAAAGAGAGCGATAGCTACTACGGCAAATGTTCCATTGACTATAAACCAGCGAGCGCCTTTGGTGACTTCATGATTCTTTCTCGATTTTTTGAACCGTGAAACGGTTATGATTTCATCGAGTCGCCGTGTAATGTCAGCCGCTCTAAAACCACCACGTAAGCCTGACATCTGGCCGCGTGGACTATCGACTCCCTGCCTTCCGCATCCGACGCAGAAGTTGAGACCTAGGTTGAGTTTAGCTCCACAAAATGGACAGGTACCTGACATGAGAAAGCCTAACTGGCACCATCTTCAGTGGCGCAGTAACGGCTGAACATCTGGGTCAGAGACTCCTTGTCGTGGGACAGACTTTCTTGTTTTGTATTTAAATTGATGATGCGATCTTTCAACTCGTCAATTTGAGCCTGAATGACCTGGATTTCCTCCAGAATTTCGGCTTCGGTAATAGTCAGTGCCTCGGCGAGGCTTTGAAAAGCTCGTTCGAGTTCGCTTTCTGCCATGTTTTAAATTCCAGCTCCTTGCAAAAATACTTCCACTGGATCTTCCTTGCTTTCACTTTCAGTATTCCCATCCAGCCAGTCTAATTTATCCTGATCTTCCTGCTTAATACTATCGGACGCAAGATTTGTTTCGTTTTGTCCTTGCAATTGGCGCAAAAGAGTTTCCAGTACCTCGATTCTGTTCTTTAAGCTTTTAATTGCTTCAGCCTCTATATCAGGTAACTTTTCATTAATTCGCTGTCCGTCTCGGTAAATAACTCTTCCGGGCATTCCCACTACTGTGGAATTAGGCGGTACGTCTTTCAAAACTATCGAGCCCGAGGCGACTCTTGCGTTGTCAGAAACAGTTATGGCTCCTTGAATCTCGGCTCCACTTCCGACTACGACTCCATTTCCAAGAGTAGGATGGCGCTTTGTGTCTCTAGATTGTTCTCCCTGGCGGGCTTCTGCCCCAGCTCCCAACGTCACACCTTGATAGATAAAGCAGTCATCGCCAATATGAGTGGTTTCGCCGATTACGACGCCCATACCGTGGTCGATAATAAAACGTCTGCCGATAGTCGCACCTGGATGGATTTCAATACCGGTCAAAGTGCGTGCCCATTGAGAAATAAGTCGGGCTAGAGTGTAACTCTTGGCTTTGTAAAACACATTGGCGATGCGATACGCCATTACGGCGTGTAAACCCGGATAACACAAAAGTACTTCCAGTCTGCTTCTAGCCGCCGGGTCATTCTTCAAAATAGCTTCTACTGTTTCGTCTAAATGTTCGAACCAGCTTGGCGAATGTGATTCAGTCTGTGACATAGATGTAGTATAAAGCCGGAATAGGCTCAGGTTAATTTCCTGGGTTAAACATTAATTTTTGGAGGCTATTAGGTTCTGCTAACCTATATTCACCAAACGACAAGCAAAGGACAAGCAAATGGCTTCAAATTCAAACGATACTGCTGTACAAGACAAATCTTCTTCAAAGCAACTCAGTCCGCAAAAGCTTTACGCTGCGATTGCATCTGAGCTGAAAACTGCTCATGAGAATAAAACCTATAAGTACGAAGTACCGATCGAAAGCGACCAGTCGGGAGTAGTTCAGGCAAAAGGCAAGCGCAAAGTTATGCTTGCGTCTAACAACTATTTAGGTCTTGCTAATCACCCGCGAGTGAAAGAAGCGGCTGCTAAGGGGCTTGAGCGTTGGGGATATGGAATGGCGTCGGTGAGATTTATCTGCGGAACGCAAAATATCCACCTGGAACTTGAAGAAAAAATTGCACAGTTTTTGGGTATGGAAGCAGCAATTTTGCATTCTTCTTGCTTTGCTGCTAATGAAGCTTTTTTTACTGCGCTTTTGTCAAACGATTTTGGACAGTCGCAGTATCGCGATATCATATATAGTGACAAGTTGAATCATGCAAGTATTATCGATGGCATTCGATTGGCTCGTCAGGCTACTAAAACAACTGACCTCAATTCTTACGAACATAACGATCTAAATGATCTCAGGTCGAAACTCGAAGCGAATAGAGAAAAAGAGTATCGTGTGAGCATTGTTGCTACCGATGGTGTTTTTAGCATGGAAGGCGAGTATGCAGAGCTCGAGAAATTCGTGGATCTTTGTAAAAAAGAAAATGCGTTGCTTTTCGTAGACGATTCTCATTCAACTGGAGTACTTGGAAAAACAGGAAGAGGAACTCCGGAGCATTGCGGAGTTCACGGCAAAATAGACGTTCTCACAGGTACTTTGGGCAAAGCTCTTGGTGGTGCGGCTGGTGGCTATATTGCCGGCAAAAAAGATTTGATTGATTTCTTGCGTCAAAAATCCAGACCCTATACTTTTTCCAACACAGTGCCTGCACCTATTGTTTGTGCTTCTCTTGAAGTGTTGAAAATTTTGGAAGAAGACAACAGTCTGGTGACCAAATTGCATGAGAACACTGCTTACTTTAGAAAAGAAATCAAAAACGCCGGATTCACCATACTTGAAGGTATCCATCCCATTGTCCCTGTGATGGTGGGCGAAGCTTCTGTTGCTCAAGACATGAGCAATGCTCTTATGGACGAAGGCGTTTATGTCAAAGGTTTATGGTTTCCAGTCGTCCCTAAAGGCGAAGCTCGATTGCGCTGCCAGATTTCAGCTGCCCACAGCAAGGCAGACCTGGATCTTGCTATTGAATGTTTTGTCAAAGTGGGCAAAAAGCTCAACGTTATCTAACTAACTGAGCTTCCCAGTTTCCGCCTCCATCCGTCTTGCCTTGCATGTACGGACCGTCATAATCTGCATCTGTAACCCAGTTAACATCTGCTTTGAAAGTCATTCTGCGCTCGGGTTTATTGATCTTCTTGCTTTTAATCGCTTCGTATTTGCGAACGATAGTGACCTTAGGAAAATCGTACCAACCCTTTTCAATCGTGAATTTTTCGTTGGTACTATGATCGATACCATGACCTTTCAAATTTTTGTTCTCTTGCATCAACCACATTGTTGAATTGATCGTTTTGAATTGATACTCAAATCCGGTATTCCATTTACCCGATAAGTCGGGCGCGTGATCAGGCTTGCGGCTTTGATGTTGCTGGGATGGATTGCTATTTGAAGACGGTGAAGATGCTGGAGCTTCGGATTTTTCTTTTTCGGCTTCCCAATCCCCTTCAAACGATTGACCATTGACCGAAGCAAGGTAACGACCGCTCACATAAGCATTTGTACTTTTGTCCAGGTTGCCGCCGTATTCGACCGGCAATGCATTTGGGTTGTCCTGATACTTTTTGATAAAACCTATCAGGTCCCCATTTTGAATGGTGCCCTTTTCAATAGAAAAGGGTTTGTTATTGTGGTCATCGGTACCCTCGCCTGAAAAAGTGTCACCAGTCTGGGTAAGACGAACATGGGCACTTTTGACGTCGCCATTTACCGAATACGCCATTTTCCAATAGCCAGACAAAGGCTCATTATTGATTTGAGTGGCAACAGAATGCGGTTTCATCTCATTCACGGGAGCCACGCCGGGAATGGTCTGAGGTGTTTTGTTTTTAGAGCCCATAATGCCGCCAAGTTCTACTTTTTGGCAGGCGCACAGGCTAGTCAAAGCAAGGATTGAAATTAATGTTGTGAGTTTGCGATTCATCATTGGCAATTGTATTCCCGCAACCTTCACTGTAACACTACTTTCAGATTTTTTCGGACGCAGGGTAATGAGCCAAGCTTTTAGCGGTTTAAAAGTAACGATAAAATCCCAAAGCGATGAACCGGGGGGGGTCTTGACAGATTAAATGTGGTTGACAAGTGTGCTGGGTAACCCCACAATATGGGTATATGTACGTAATTCCCGCAACTTACTAGGCGAGTACGGATGACAGATAACGCCAAAGCTCCAGAAACTGCAGCCGCCCCTGAAAATGGCGACAAGGTAGTTTCAACTACTCCAGAGCAACAGGCTAATATTGCCGCCTCTGAAAAAGGCATACAAGAAGTCCAGCAAACTCAGCAGCAGCAACAGCAGCAAAAGTTTGACGGATGTGTGGCAAAGGGTGGTCCTGAGCTTGCAAATGGCCAAACGCTTCTTCAGGCTCTTACCTCAAGTGAGGTAGACAAAAAGCTTGGTGGAGATTGTGCGGCTACCGAGCGAGTGGCTGAGTTGCGCAAAGCCGTAGCTCCAGCTGCTGATGGTCAACCAGTAAAGATAGAAACCAGACCTGACGGTACAAGAATTGAAACTAGGTTTGAGAACGACAAACCAGTATTAAGATTAGAAACGCAACCTGACGGCTCGAGCCTCGAGTCTAGATTTGAGAATGGCAAACTTATTTCGCAAAGATCGACTAAAGGTGATGTCGTATCATTGAAAATGTACGACAGCAGCGGCAATCTCACAACTACTCTTCTTGAATCTGGAACGGGTGCCGATAAAGTCCAAATTTGGACTTTCGCTGATGGAGATAATTTAAGAGTAAATGCTGACGGAACTTTTAATGGCACTATCAATGGGCGTGCCATCGATGGAAAAGGCAAAGCCGCAATTGAGGCATTTTTCAAAGAAGCTCTTGCCGATAACAATTATGTACCAGACCTGAGCAGAGATTCCTTCGGTGCAGATACTCATGGCTCTTCCATGATTATCAATTCAGATAATCGCACAGGTGCCATCGTAGATAAATCTGGACGGTTGAACATTTTTTCTGCTGACGATTCTGGCGGCATCAATAGAAGCATAGCTACCTTTTCCGGCGATACTATGATCCTTCAAGGACCCGATGGAACTCTTACCAAAGTTCAGGGCAAGATTGATGATACCGGAGCATACACTTTTTTTCACAACGGAATTACATACAAGTCGCTAGATGGCAAATTCCAAGGAATGAGCACTCAGCGCGGTGATGTAACTCAAAGAGTCTTCATTGGTGAAAAAGGCTGGCAAAACGAAGCTATCGAAAATAATCCTAAAGCAGAAGATGGCTCCTTAATGCCGCCAAATAAAGTAGTTACTATCACCAATGAGAAGGGCGAAATCCTGTCAACAGTCATGTCTGGTGACAAACCTATCCAGACAACAGTAACGACTGCAGAATCTCGCACTACTTATAAAGGAGATGGCTCCGACCGTTCTTCCGAAAATATCCTGATGCGCGCCACTGATAATAGTGTCCAGACTCGTGAAATGGTTCGCGAAGGCAATATGGTTTATGACAGGACTGGTGCTTACAGTGATAAAGATCCTTTTGGCCCAGGTGTTTACTATGATGTCGTTTCAGGAAAGAATCTGACCAACACTCAACTTTTACAGTTTGCCTCGTTTGCGGCGGCAATGTCTAGTCAGGTTAGTTCTTTTCAAAACTATTTTGATGGTGTAGCTCGCGGCGACAATAGCTCTTTGCCTTCTGTAGATTCTAAGCTCGCTCAAATCCAAGCATTTATTGGTTATGTCAATTGTAATGTAAATGGATCCAGATACGTTGGGCTGTTAGTGCCAGCAAACGCAGCACTTATTTCCGGTAATGCAGCTCGCGAAAGAGCAGGCGTGGTTGTTCCAGATCTAACTTCTACAGAGCAAGGATTTCAAGATCCCTGTTTGGTTGCTAGAACTGGTTGTGACGTAAAACAGAGTCCTTCGCTAGCCTTGATAAATGGTGGTAAACATTACGAAACTGCCGCAGATGAATCCCTTCCACCGCTGCAGTTGATAAGGACCAAGAAGGCTTAAAACACGCCTAACGAAGTGTCATAACCGCACTTATTGCAACGTGTAGCGCCACCAAGTGGGTTGCCGCAAATATCACAGTTTTCCATTTTTTTGCTTGAACCAGGGGACGCAGGAACTGAGATTGCATGCCATGTTCCGCTGATTCGGCCATCTGCCATACTATCCAATTCGTCGGCTTCGTTCAGACGATTAGTATTGCGCATCAAGTCTGCATAGCTTTTTAGCAACCTTGTAGTTTCAGGATGATCTGGGCCGAAAGCCCTGCGTTTTATATCTAAGGAGCGCTTGTAGAGCGGTTCTGCAAGATCGAATTTTTTCTGCATGTGGTAGAGCGTTGCCAGATTGTGAATCGAACATGCTAGACTTCCATCCTCTGGTCCTAATAGTTTTTCTTGCAGTTCGATACACTGACGACCAAATAATTCGGCTTTTTCAAAATTTCCACCCTGATAATACAAACGTGCCAAGTTGTTCACGGTTTGTGCTACTGCAATGTGATGAGGACCTAGAGCAGCCATTTTGATGTGATAAGCTTTCAAAAAATAATTTTCTGAGCCTGGAAAGTCATGCATCCGAAGCCTGATTTCGCCCAAATTTTCCAGGGTCAAACAATAATTTGGATTTGATTCACCTAGTGGTTGAATAAGTGAGAGTGCGTCTAGCCATAGTTTTTCTGCCTCAACCAGATTATTGTTGAGCATGTAATTCTCGGCCATATTTTTGAAATTAGACCATATTATCGAAATTTGCTCGGGTGGCATCGCTGGCGGTGGCATGGGGTGAGCGGTCTGGGGAGCTGAAGGAGGTGGTGCCGGCGACACTGATGGCACTGAAGTCGGTATCGAATTTGGAGTAGCGGGAGTTGTGGCTGTGGTAACTTCAGGCTGTATAGTTTGTGATACTATTTGCGGTATCGCTTCCGGGGCGCTAGGTGGCTCTACAGCTGGTGGCTCTTGCGCGAAAATGGAATCTAGAGCATTTTTTAAATCGAGGGGTTCTGGAGCCGGTTCTATCTTGATCTGTGGTTCAGAATGTAATGGTGGCGCAAAGCTAGGATCGTTTGCCATGGACGCGAATGAGTCTTTAAGAGCCTCGACATCTTTATGCGAGGCACCAAGTTCTTTTTCTTTTAAAGCAATTGCTTTGTTATAAAACTGAGTGGCTTTCTCTACCATGTTTTGGGCATGATAAGCCTTTGCCAGGTTTGCATTTATACGACCAAGGTCCGAAAGCTTTTCCTCTTTCAAGCTTTCATAGACTGAAAGGCTCTCTAGCGCGTTTAGAGTAGCATCTGCCAGTTTATTCAAGTGAAACTGACTTTCAGCGAGCTTTTCTAGAGTATATGCCAGCCTGCGATCGTTTTGCCCGAGACTTCGCGCTTGTTTAAGCGCTTCTTTCCAATCTTCTTCAGCTAAATCATGAGTTCCTTCGTCTCCAGCTAACTCAGCTCGAGTACGATAAATTTTCCATTGAGCAACCGCCGAACTCAACCTGCCAGACCTCTAAAACCCTTAAATCTCTTCATACACTACGAGATTCTTTCGCACCCGATCAATTATTCTTTACTTACCCTTTCATCTAAATAATAATTATCTCGTGTCGTAAAGTAACAATACTCGCATAAGGCTTTAAGGATGCTCAAAGTCGACATTCATACCCATATTTTGCCACGAGACATTCCCGATTGGAAAAGTAAGTACGGCTATGGCGGTTTTATTAAGCTTGATCATCATGCTAACTGTCGGGCCAGAATGCTCAAGGATGACGGCACTTTTTTTCGTGAAATAGAGTCGAATTGTTGGGATGCGTCTGCTCGAATAGAAGATTGTAAGCGCTTGGGTGTTAATATCCAGGTATTGTCGACTGTTCCAGTTATGTTCAGCTACTGGGCAGAGCCTTTGCATGCACTTGATTTGTCCAGATATTTGAATGATGACCTAGCTAAAGTTGTCAAATCTAATCCGTCTCGCTTTGTAGGCTTAGGAACAATTCCCCTGCAAGCTCCAGAACTAGCTATTCAAGAGCTTGAGCGATGTGTGAAAGAGCTTGGCTTGATAGGTGTGCAAATTGGATCTCACGTCAATAATTGGAATTTGAGCGACCCCGCCCTATTACCTGTTTTTGAAGCGGCAAATGACCTTGATGCCTTTATCTTCGTGCATCCCTGGGATATGATGGGTCAGGAGCGAATGACTCGATATTGGCTGCCATGGCTTGTAGGCATGCCGGCTGAAACCTGTCTTGCTATTTGTTCGATGATTTTTTCCGGGATTTTTGAGCGTTTTCCAAGGCTTCGAGTTGCCTTTGCCCATGGTGGCGGATCTTTTCCTGCGACAATTGGCAGGATTGAGCACGGTTTCCAGGCTCGGCCTGACTTGTGTGCTATCGATAACGATGTAAATCCGCGCGATTATCTTGGGCGCTTTCTGGTAGACAGTCTTGTGCACGATAAAAAAGCCCTTGAATATTTGCTCGACGTTGTGGGAGAAGATTCGATTGCGCTTGGTACCGACTATCCATTCCCGCTAGGTGAAGACGAGCCTGGCAAATTGATAGAATCGCTCGATATTGCCGACTCGGTAAAGGCTAAGCTGCTTGGAGGCAATGCTCTTTCCTGGCTTAAAATTCCCGACACAGTTTGTTAACGTCGGTTCTCATGGGCTCATTGCTTAGGTATAATTCAGAACGAGCTCATGATACAAACCTACGAAAAGCCTCTGATAGAGATTTTACGCTCGCAAGGACGCGACGAGCAGGATATCGCGCTTGCTCAGAAAGCTTATGATTTCGCGCACAGAGCACACGATGGTCAGTTGCGCAAATCAAACGACCCCTACATTATCCATCCAGCTGAAGTGGCTTGCATTTTGGCAGAGCTAAATGCAGATATCCAGACAATTTGCGCTGCTTTGATGCACGATGTTCTGGAAGACTGCGATGTTACTGCCAAAGAAATGGAAAAGGCTTTTGGCACAGATATCCTTCGTATTGTAGAAGGGGTCACAAAGCTTGGTAAATTCAGTTTCAGTTCAAAAGCAGAGCGCCAGGCAGAAAATTTTCGCAAACTAATTGTCGCTATAGCTGATGATTTCAGAGTAGTGCTTGTCAAAATGGCTGACCGGCTTCATAACATGCGCACTCTTGATCACATGGCTCCGCACAAGCAAGCCGAAATAGCCAAAGAAACGCTCGAAATCTACGCTCCTCTCGCCAATAGATTTGGACTGGGTGAGATGAAGTGGGAGTTGGAAGATTTGGGCTTGCACTATTTGCATCCAGACGAATTTGACGGACTCAAGAAAATCGTGGCAGATACTCGTGAAGAGCGAGAAATTTTGATTCGCGATATCATCGAAAAACTTGAAGTCGAACTCAAAGAGCGTGGCATCAAGGCTGAAATTGTCGGACGTCCCAAACATTTGTTTGGAATCTGGCTTAAAATGAAAAAACAGCAAAAGTCTTTTGAAGAGCTCTACGATGTTCTTGCGATTCGTGTCATTATCGATTCTAGCGAGAAGGAATTTTGTGAAATCGGAAAAGATCCCGATACTCAAAAATGTTATGAAGTCATGGGCGTAGTTCACCATTTGTTCACGCCCATACCCGGGCGATTCAAAGATTATATCGCCATGCCTAAATTCAACAATTATCAAAGTCTGCATACTGCGGTGATTGGTCCTAAAGGCAGACGAGTCGAAATTCAAATTCGCACAAGACGTATGCACCATATCGCAGAATACGGTATTGCTGCGCATTGGAAGTACAAAGAAGGTGGCGCTGGTAAAGCTGATTCTGACGGCGATAGAAAAATTGCCTGGTTAAGACAGCTTGTCGATTGGCGGCAGGAGCTGGATGACGCTAACGAGTATATGGAAGAAGTCAAAATTGACCTCTTTTCCGATCAGGTTTTTGTCTTCAGTCCTGGTGGGGATGTAATCGACTTGCCTACCGGCTCGACGCCTATCGATTTTGCTTACAGAATTCACACTCATGTTGGACATTCTTGTGTTGGTGCTCGCATCAACGATCGTATTGTGCCACTAAATACGGTGATGAAAAATGGTGATATTGTTGAAATTATCACCGGCAAAAATACCAACCCGAAAATGGACTGGCTCAATTTTGCCAAGACTCACTCTGCCAAGAGTCGCATCAGGCAATGGTTCAAGAAGCATCATCGCGAAGAACACATTCAGCAGGGTCGTCAGATGCTTGAGTCCGAGCTGGGCAAAGGCAATCTTGATGAAAGTCTTACCGCCGAACGCATTCAAGAAATCGGAAAAAAACTGAATCTCAAAAAGATGGACGATATCCTCGCGGCAGTAGGCTACGGCGATATCTCGGTATCATTTGTTGTAAACAAAATTCGCGAATTAGACCAGCAAGAAAAAATAGCCGAGAAAGGCTATATGCTTCCATCCTTTTCGCAAGAGCCTTCAAAACCAAAAGACGTGGGCAGTCTTGGCGGACTTTTGCACCATCTGGCTAAATGTTGTCAGCCTGTGCCAGGAGAGGAAATTGTAGGCGTTGTAACGCGCGGTAGTGGTATTGCTGTGCATAGATCCGATTGTTCTAATTTGCAGAAAATCGACCAGGACAGGCGTATGTCGGTCGATTGGTCTTCTGAGCGCAGTTCGACTTATCCTGCATGTTTGTCTGTCGAAGCACTCGATCGAGTGGGAGTGGCAGGGGATATCTTGAAGAAAATTTCGGACCATAAAGTCAATCTGCGCGATTTGCGAATCGAGACTAAGACAGACAAAAAGGGAGCTGTAATCACTCTTATTTTAGAAGTGGTCGATTTAAAACAATTGATGCAAGTTTCTCAGGCTATATCGCAAATTAGTGATGTGATCCGCGTTCAACGCAAAGACCATCGTAAGAAATCGCCTCCCAAAGGCACCAATGGCAGTACCAACGAGAAGAGTAAATGAAACTTGTTCTAGCCAGCCAAAACCCAGGCAAGCTCAAAGAATTAAAAGTTTTACTTGGTCATCTTCCTTTTGAACTTGCTTTAGCTCCAAAAGAATTTGACCCCAAAGAAACTGGTGACACTTATCTTGCAAATGCCGAAATTAAGGCGCGAGAAGCTGCGCGAATGACAGGTGAGCTGTCGGTTTCGGATGATTCGGGTATTGAAGTTGAAGCGCTTGATTGGGGACCTGGAGTTCGTTCTGCTCGATATTGCGATGGAACAGACATTGACCGTCGTCGCAAAATGCTCGAAGAAATGCAAAATGTGCCCGAGCCTGGACGCAATGCACGATACGTTTGTGCTCTTGTACTTGCCGACAAGGATAAAGTTGTTTATTCGACTGAGGCTTATTGGGAAGGAAGGCTAATTTACGAAGAGCTGGGTGAAAACGGTTTTGGATACGATCCCATTTTTAAGCCAAACGATTGCACTATGACGTCAGCTCAAATCTCGCCAGAGGAAAAGAACCAAAAATCGCATAGAGCTAAAGCTTTCAGTCAGCTTGCAGAATTTTTGAAAGAACACTTAAAAACGCAGTCCCATATATAGATAAAGAGAGACCTAATGGATCTGAGAGAGTACATCGAAATCTTAGAAGAAAACAAAGAGCTATTAAAAATAACTACTCTTGTGTCGTGCGATCTTGAAATAGCTGAAATAACAGATAGAGTCAGTAAACTGCCAGAGGGAAAAAATAAGGCTCTACTTTTCACTAACGTCAAAGGCTATGACATTCCGGTCTTAATCAATGCGTTTGGATCTAATAACAGAATATGTAAGGCTCTTGAAGTTCAAAAATTAGACGAAATAGCCTCAAGGATCACACGTCTAATAAAGCCTAAAGTTCCAGAGTCGATTATGGACAAGATTGCGATGCTTCCTACTTTGCTAGAAGTTAGCAAATTTCCTCCAAAACTGATAAAGGGACAAGCTCCCTGTCAGGAGGTGGTGATTACTGATAGAAACGAGCCAATGCTGGACAAACTTCCTATCATCAAGTGCTGGCCAGAAGATGGTGGTCCATTTGTAACACTGGGAGTTGTAATAACTAAAGACCCTCACTCCGGCCATAGAAACCTGGGTGTTTACAGGCTCCAAAAGTACGATAATGTCACTACTGGTATGCACTGGCACAAGCATCATGATGGTGCTAGACATTTCGAAAATAATCGTCGAGACTTGCAGAAGAAAGAGCCTGTGGTTGCTGCCGCAATGGCATCGAGTCACATTGACGAGCCACCAAACTATGGCACTTTTTTTGATGAGAGCAAATTCGAAAAACCTGGCAATCGAATGGAAGTGGCAATAGCGCTGGGGTGCGAGCCTTCGGTAACCTACTCTGCAACCGCGCCGCTGCCGCCAGATATAGACGAGCTTTTACTTGCGGGATTTATCAAATCGTCTCCAGTCAAAATAACCAAATGCAAGACTGTAGACCTGGAAGTACCTGCTAATGCAGAAATTATTATAGAGGGCTATGTCGACCAGGAAGACCTGAGGACAGAAGGACCTTTTGGCGACCACACCGGATTTTACAGCCTGGCTGGACTTTTCCCGACCTTGCATGTAACTGCCATTACGCACAGAAAAAATCCAATTTACCAGACGACAATCGTAGGTAAGCCCCCGCAAGAAGACTGTTATCTGGGTAAAGCGACCGAACGGATTTTCCTTCCGATGGTGCAAATGCTTGTGCCTGAGATTGTGGACATGAATCTTCCCTGGGAAGGCGTTTTTCACAACTGTGTCATAGTCTCGATAGACAAACGATTTCCCGGGCACGCTCGCAAGGTTATGAGCGCAATCTGGGGACTTGGTCAGCTAATGTTCACCAAATTTGCAATCGTTGTGGACAAAGAAGTCGACGTACAGAATTTGTCTGAAGTAGCTTTGCACGTCTTTGGAAATACTGATCCTAAAAGAGACATGATGTTTGTAGAAGGACCACTGGATATCCTAGACCATGCATCCCCAATAATGGGTCTAGGATCAAAAGTCGGGATAGATGCAACTAGAAAATGGTCGTCCGAAGGTTTCACCCGCAATTGGCCTAAGCCTATTGATATGAGTTCAGAGATCAAGGACTTAGTAGACTCGAACTGGTCTAAGTATGGTCTTTCATAGCCGTTTGCATCAGTAGCGCCAGTGCCTGTCTGGAAAAAAAGATAGATGTCAAGTGTAAACTTTTAAAAAAAGCGCGTTGAAACTTTGATTAACGGGGCATAAGGAATTTACGAACCAGTTGCTGGCTCAGCAACGCAACCTCTCCCCCGGGCGAGGTTCGGGTTTTATTGTGGTCCCATATTCACCGAGAGTTTGCCTGAATGAACGTGTTCAAGCGCATATCTGCTATTGCATTGGTTTTAACCTTCTTCGCCGGGTCTGCTGTTCAGCCAGCCCAGAGTTTCCGCAGTGACAGTCCAAAAGACGTCTACCACGAAGCATGGAAGCTCGTTCGCGACAATTTCTACGAAGAAAATTTCAACGGCGTTAATTGGAAAGATTACGAGCATAAGTATGATTCCAAAATCAAAACCACTGAAGATGCACATAAATACATTGCTCAGATGCTCAAATCGTTGAATGACCCCTATACTCGCTTTCTAGACCCTCGCGCTTTTCAGGACGAAAATGACGCAATCGATGCCAAAATCGTAGGCATTGGTATCAGTCTCCAGCAAGGCAAAGAAAAACCTGCCAAGCTCACTATCGTCAGAACCATCGAAGATGGACCTGCTGAGAAAGCTGGAGTCAAAGCTGGTGACGAACTGATTGCAATCGATGGCGAATCTTCTGTTGGTATCACCCCTGAGCAAGCTGCAAATCGTATTCGTGGCGCTGCTGGTACTCCGGTAGACTTGACTGTCAAACGCGCTGACAAAGAAATCCGCAAAGTTTCAATCACTCGCAAAGAAATCGTTATCAAAGCCGTTAGAGCTAAAATGCTCGATAACAATATCGGCATGATTCAACTCAATACCTTTATCTCAAATGATGCAGCAAGAGAATTTCGTGGTGCTTTGAGAAAATTGTCCCGCGCCGATGGCTTGATTATCGACTTGCGTGGTAATCCGGGTGGACTTTTGAGTAACGCACTTGAAATTGCCGATATGTTGCTTGAAAATGGTGCTATCGTGAGCACCATCAGCCGCAACGCAAAACACACAGATATCGCAACTGGTCTTCCTTTGACCAAGCAGCCCATCGCAGTTTTGATGGACTCGGATAGTGCATCTGCAAGTGAAATCCTCGCTAGTGCTCTGCACGACAATAACCGCGCAGTACTTGTGGGAACCAAATCATACGGCAAAGGTTTGGTCCAAGAGATCAACAAATTGCCAGGTGGTGCTGCAGTTCACATAACTGTATCGCGTTATCTCACCCCTAACAATCTCGACATCAACAAAGTAGGAGTCAAACCAGACCGTCAGGTTGAAGGCAAAGAAGCTCAGGAACTTGCTGCAATCTCGATGCTCAAAGAGAAAATTGCAAGTTTGAAGAAGCCGATGCATGCCTCGACTGCCCTGTCTGTTAGCCAGTAAAATGCATCACTGCAAAAGAGTAAAAAACGAATCAGTGAAAGCCAGCGCAAGTAAGTTTGCTCTGGCTTTTTGCTTGGTTATGGCAAATAGCATATTATCCGACCACCATGCGTTTGCTCAGTTGGGTCAGTCTGACTGGGTATCGGGCGGCGGTGGTGGTGGGCTCCAGCCACAACAAGCACAGATGGATAGTTCAGGCGATAACTCTTTTTACGCTACCAGACAAAGCAGTCCGGATCGTTCACAGGGCTCATCGATGAATGCTCTTCAGGCTCAGATGGGCGGTCTTGGTCAGTCGAATTGGATAAATAATGGTGGTGGACAATCGCAACCAGCATCAAACGAGGCTACGTGGTATCAACCAGCTGGAACTGGTGGTGATGATCAATCGGAACTTGCAGGCTCTGTGCAAATGCAGCAAATGCAACAGCAACAGCAACAATTTCCGCAGCAGCAGTTTGCACAGCAGCCACAACAGCAATTTAGACCACAACAATATCCACCACCCCAACAGCAATTCGCTATGCAGCAAATGCCCCAACAAATGCCGATGCAACAAATGCAGCAGCAAATGCCTCAGCAAATGGGGTCCTCTGATTGGCAAACCCAAGGAAGCGCTGGTCTTGCTTTTGCTCAGCAGGGTTCTGACTCGACCCCAGATGGCATAGATCCAAAAGCTCTGGCACAAATGCAAAATGCAGCTAAAGCGATGGGTAGCGGCAAACAGATAAGTGGGCAAGCACAGCAATTCTTAAATAGTGGTGCTCCCCAACAGCAGATGCAAGCTGGTGTCCAGCAAAATGCTAGATTTAGAGGTGGTTTTGCTGTACCGCAAAGAGCCGTCCGTCAGCCCGCGCAAGGCGGAATGGGAGCTATGGGAAATTCAATGGGTGGATTGAGTACCACAGTTAATCGTGCACTTAATAGAAGTGTTCAATCTGCAATCTATAAAGGTGTAAATCAAGGTCTTTTCCGTGGCTTAAGCAAGATGCGTTTCTAACCAATGTTCAAAAGTTTTACCGAAGGTGCCCTAAAAGTTGTGCAACTAGCACAGCAAGAAAGGGAAGAACTTGGACATTATATGACTGGTTCTGAGCATATTTTGCTTGGCATACTCTTATGCGAAAACTCACGAGCCGCTCAAACTCTTCAGTCTCTTGGTGTCACCTACAGAAAAGCACAGGAAGAAGTTTGTCGTATCATGGGCAGAGGCACTACATATCATGTGCCTGCTTTTACTTTTTCTCCAAGAGCAAAATCTATTTTTTACAAGGCAAAAGAAACTTCTACGGTTACAGGCGTTTCTCGAGTTGATACTATTTTACTTTTACTTGCGCTTGTTAGTGTTCCTCGCTGTACAGCCCAAAAGGTTTTGCATGCGCTTGATGTCGATTTAGAAGATCTTGCAGAGCGATGTCGTAATCAGATTTTTCCAGATGATGAATCTGTTCCGACAATTAAAATGACTCCAATAAGCAAGCTTTATGAAAAAATTCACTCAAAGCAAGGACCAGAGACTTCTATTTCAGAAGACGATGATGATTTGAATCCGCCAACTGTTATCGATTCAATGATCGACCAGGTCATCAATCAAAAATATAAAGTCGAATCTGTCATCGGTCGTGGTGGCATGGGTGTTGTGTATAAAGCCAAGCATTTGATACTGGATCGATATTTTGCAATCAAAGTGTTGCATCCGTATCTTGCTTCCGATTCCAGGAACCGAAAGCGTTTTCAGCGTGAGGCTCAGGCTGCAAGCCGGTTGACTCATCCAAATCTTGCTACAGTCTTTGATTGGGATTTGCTTGAAAACGGTTGTCCGTATCTTGTTATGTATTACATTGAAGGTTTCAAGCTTTCAGAAATTATAGATATGAAAGAAACTTTTGCACTTGAACTTTGGCTTTCGCTTTTTGTTCAAATGTGCGACGGGCTTGTGCATGCACACAGTGTGGGCGTCATACACCGTGACTTGAAGCCTGGAAACATCATAATTACAGAAGGGCACCACAAAGAATGTTTTGTCAAAATCATCGATTTTGGTATCGCCAAGCTTTTGTATGAATATGAAAAAACTTCTACCAGCAAAGACATTACAAAAGACGGAGAAGTATTCGGCAGCCCACCGTATATGAGTCCTGAGCAATGTCTTGGCAGAGTGCTCGATACGCGTTCTGACATTTACAGCCTTGGTTGCGTTATGTACGAGGCATTATGCAGTCAACCGCCGTTTCTTGGTGAGAGTTTGTTTGAGACTATGCACAAACAAGTGCACGAAATGCCAAGAAATTTCAAAGAAGTCGGCACCAAATTGGAAATTCCATCTGAGCTTGAAAGCATTGTTTTGAAGACGCTCGAAAAAGAGCCAGATAAACGCTATCAATCAATGCAAAAATTGAAAGTAGACCTCGAAAATGTTTTGAGCAGAATCAAGACCAAAGTTATACTTTGACCAGGCAGTCGCCTATTTTGATCCCTTCTCTAAAACAAGAACGAGCGACATCGATGGCATGCTTGGTACTTGGAGTTGGAACGGTGACGAATTTGCGACCAATCAGCTTTTCAATATCTTTTACAAGATGACGCTGATCGTTTGAAATGAAGCTGTGCGCTATACCTGTTCTACCTGCGCGTCCTGTTCGTCCAATTCTGTGGATATAGTCAGCTGCACAAGTTGGAAGGTCATAATTCACCACATGGGTGATTGCTGGAACATCAAGACCGCGTGCAGCAATGTCTGTTGCCACAAGTACGTTGAAACTGCCTGCACGATAGCGAGCAATAGTTTTCTCACGTTTGTGTTGGCTTATGTCGCTGTGAATTTCTTCTGCCTGCACATTTGACTCTTTCAACTTCTTAGTCACTATGCTTGCTGTTCGTCTGGTGCGAGTAAAGACGAGTACTGTAGCGTCTTGCCATTCTTGGAGTACAGACAAAAGAAGCTCGTCTTTTTCTCCTTTGCCAACTTTATAAGCTTGTTGGGCAATGGAAGCAGGTTCGATTTCGTCTTGTTTGCAGCGAATAATGGTGGGTTTATTCATTATTTCAGAAGCAACTTCTTGCATTCTGTGATCGAGCGTAGCAGTAAACATCATTGTTTGTCTTTGCTCAGGAATCATGGTCATTACTCGCTTAACCTGAGGCATAAAGCCCATGTCGAGCATTCGATCGGCTTCGTCCAGTACGAAGTATTGCACCTGAGTAAGATCCAGTATTTGTCTTTGCAATAGATCGTTCAACCGACCTGGTGTCGCTATGGCAATATCTATACCACCACGAACGGCGGCAATTTGTGCACCATATCCAGTACCACCGTAAAAGGCGGCTGATTTTAATCGTTGATATTTCGACAATGCATCAACTTGCGATTTTACTTGTAGCGCCAGTTCTCTTGTAGGCACAAGAATCAGAGCGCGAATTTCTCGTCTGCCGCCTGAGCGAGAACCAAGCCCTTCGATTATCGGAAGTGCATAGGCTGCAGTCTTGCCCGTGCCTGTTTGGGCAGTAGCTATTAAGTCGTGTCCTTCTAGTAAAGGTCCGATTGCTTTTGTCTGCACTTCGGTAGGTGTATGAAAGCCTAGTTTGGTTAGAAGGTTGACTGAGCGCTCGGATAGTCCGAGCTTAGAAAAGTTGTCCATAATATCCTTATAAAAGAGATTGCGGCGGTAAGTTTTTAAAGCCGCTCGCCTAATAGTATCACCTGACACTTGGCATTTGGCGCGGCATGTCATTATGTAAAGTGAAGTGAAACTAATATTGTTAGTACAGATCTACCTGACAGTTTCGAAAATCAGGCGCCTCAATTCGCTCGATTTTTACTTTTAACTCCTCGACTTGAACTGGTGAGTTTTTAGAGACAAGCACTGCTTGAGGTCTAAATTTGCCGTCTGCAACACATGAGGCAGGAATATAGCCAGTAAGTTGAAGATTTTGGGCTTTAGTTTGCCCTTGTAGGTCTGAAGTCTTTGTGTCATTAAATACATTGACTGAGAAATCAGGTTGATTTTCAAGACGAAACATCAAATCTGTCTGTAATTTAGTTGGGTTAGAACTTTGAAGTTTGGCATCCAGAGTGATTTTCAATAGTCCATGGGTGTTGATATCCAATTCATTGAGGCCAGAATCAACAAAGGTCAAAAGTCCTTGTGGTATCACTAATGGTGCGGGCTTGCCTTTGAGCAAGTCTTCTTCAAGCAAAAGAGGCGCATCTAAAGTTTGGTCGTATTCTTTGCTTTTGTTGCCTAATGCAAGTATTAGTCGTTTAAATACAATCGAGTTTTTATCTGGATTGACAATCTCGACATATGGAACTCGAGCATCCAGGTCCGATTCGCTTGTATTGAGCTTATAAAAACAGAAGTTGAATAGAGATGGCAAACGAGTTTCGCCTGAAAGCTGTTTGTACGAACAGTATAAAATGGTCTGATCTTTCGATGATTTAAGTACAATTTCGTTTTTGCCTTTGAGATTCAAATCCTGGACCGGTACGCTCAGTGCCCGCCATTGTCTGAATTGCGATTGGCTTGTATTGAGTAGCTTGGCAAACATTTGATAATTGTGCAGACTGTTTTGTGCTGTGCTGAATTGGTGCAAAGGAATAGGAGAATTGTCTAGTTTGTGACCGTTGATATAAACGGTTGCATCTTCGAGTTCTTTTGAACCATCAATTAAAACAAGAGCCCAGTCGGGTTTTCTGACTGACAAATCTATCTCTCGACTGATTTTTTGTTCTTTTTCGATTGTTAATTTCGATTCTCTGGGTGCTCCAATTTCTTCTGCTGATGAGACTAGAATGACAGTAAAAGCAAATATTGGTATTGAAGCTTTAAAGAGCTTTGACTTCAAAAATGGCTTCCACTCCGGGTGAGTGGTCAAAATTGCTATAGCCGCAAAGAAAAAGATAACCAAGGATTTGAATAGAACCGAAGTTAGAAGCGCTATGGTCGGTGAAACATTCAAGTCAAGCAGAATATTCTGGACTGGTAAGTGTAGTATCAAAGCCAATGTACAAAGTGATGTAAGAACGAACAGAGCGCTTCGCTTTAGTGCACTTGCTCCTGTCGCAAGCCTGCTCAAAAAGTAAATACCAAACAATGTGATGAATGGCATCGAGGTATGCCCATATCGTGGACAGGCACTGAAGAACAGATAAAGCAAGTGGACCGCTATGAAACTAAGCGATCCAAACAATATGATTGGTTCGGCTTGGTTATTGAATTGCTCTCGTTTTGAAATGGCTGAAGTAAATGAAATAATTCCAGCTACTCCAGAAATCAAAAGCAATAGATGCCACCAGGTTATCACCCAGGCAGGCAAGAAGAATAAAGGAAACCTGTAGTCATTCCATGCGTCGAGCCATAGTCTTGCTGGTTTTCGAAATAATAAAAGCAAGTGTTCGAGTGGTTTTTGCTGAAAGTTTCTAGAAAGCATTTGCATGCTTTTTTCTTTTTCTTCATCTATAGTTGCAGGTCGGGGGGTTACAAAAATTCTCCCGTCCGAAGCGAGATCAAGCCCGCAGATAAGATTGTAAACAGGAAAGCGCTTGGGAGTTAAAATTATTTCTCCGCTTGCCGTATGGGTGAACCAGAGCCACGGGGCAAGAATTAATAAACCACCAGAGATACAAGTCACGACGCCACTATAGATGGTGCGCAAAGACATACCGGCTTTTCGCTTGGCAAAAATCATTCCAATCAATACTGGCACTATTGCCGGTGCCAAAATAGGTCGCAGGAGCAGGAGCAAGCTCATAATTGCACCAAGTGCAAACGTAGTCAGCAAGATACGTTTTAGAGATTCTTGCTTGCTTAAGACCACGCATAAGATAAGAGTTATGAGACTGTACAGAACTCCGACTGGTTCGGTTAATAGTTTGGTTGTTCCAAATAAAGCTGCAGGATAAGTAGCCCAGATCAACCCAGAAACAAGCGCTAAATTGTCCTTTTTAGTAAGCTGTTTGGCCAGGTAGAACATGCAGGTGCTGGACAGTCCGTGAAATAGAACCAAAAGAGCAATAACTGATTGCATCGCCTCTAATTTTGGTTTAGTGCCGGTCAACCAGAAGGGGATGTCACCAATAAGTGGCAAGACTGGACCGTCCAGGAGTAATTTTTCCTTCAGACTGATGCATTCCGGTTGTAAAGAGCATAGTCCATTATTGGCAATTCTGACTAAAGAATCATGAATTGCAACCGCTGTCTGCATATAAAGACCGGAGTCAAAAAAATATGCAGTGTCTATGGCTCGGCGAGAAAAACCCACCACAAAGCCTATGAAAAGCGCCACTACGAATACTAAAACGAAATAGAACCTTGCCACCACTTCAGTATATCAATGGTGTGGCTTTAACGACCCAGGTTTCTCTTTTGAGCATCTAACATTGCTTTAATCGCATCAAAATGGTTCGGATATTTCTGTTGCCAGGCTGTGCGAGCCTCGCCGCTCAATCCAGTCCAGGTAGCAAATGCATCTGTTATAGCCTCATTTGAATTGTCGAAATATTTTGTTGGTCCCTTTACAGCAAGATTATTTTGAATAAATTCATTGGTTTGCTCGTAAGGCATTATTCTTGATCGTGGGTCGGGTTGACCATCTCTAAACGGAACAACATTGCCACTTTGGCTTAGTAATTGCCCTTTGTCATTTACGCGAAGCCAGGCGCCACGAGGATTTTGACAGTCGGGGGGCATTCTGACGAAAAGCATTTCTTTACCGTTTGAATTTACTTTTATTGCCTCAAGCGTTGTAAGCTCGCCAGGGGTTCCTGAATTAAAAACGTTTGGCACACGTTTGAATCCCAACTTATCGATTACTTCTTCGGGATGTTGTCCGCCTGTGTATGCATTATTTTCTGCGTTATGACCGATCTCGTGTCTCAAAATATGAGGCAGCAGACTTTCAAACGCTTTAGGAACCGGAGTAATTCTTAACTCAGCTACGCCATTATTGTCGCCAGGCTGTAGATACAAAGCTTTTTCACCGCCGCGATTGCCGGCTCTTTGTGAGGGCTTATCAGTAAATGTCACTTTGAGTGGCTTGCCATCACGTGTTAGAGCTGCGTCACCGGTTGCTTGCAAGGCTTTATCGAGTTGTTCGAGTTCATTCATAGTAGGAACTCTAGAGCGAATTGCAGAAGATGCTTTTGGATTCTGCACTGGCTTGTCTCTGGTTTCTGGCGCACAGGCGTTTTCTTGATTACCTAAAAATTCTCCAGGAGGAGTTATTGTGATGTTAAAACGTCGTTGAATGTCATCTATCTTTGCCTGAATATTTGGATTGATAGTTTCAGGTTTTGTTGTTCTTTCACCTTCGCGGCGTCTTTCAGGACTGAGTTGAGCGAAAGTTGGCAGCGCGTCGCTTACGACGGGATTGATACCTTCGCCTCTAGCAAGCAAGATTGGCGATTCTGCTGCAAAAGTTGAATTAGGTAAAAATCGATTGCTAGTGTCTGTCATAGACTTGATGCTGCTCAAAAAATCGCGCATTCCACCGGCATAGTCGAATCTATTTATGAGTGCACTATCTGTCGAACCAGAATTCTGTCCGACACCATCAGAAATATTGTCACCACCAGTGGGGACTGGTGGCACACCATCAGTCGAAGCTTTCGTAGACAATAGTAAATACCTTTATGAGGCTAATTCACCATAGAGGCAAAAATCCCTGTTGTCAAGTTATATCTGGGTTTGGGGCTTTATGCGCTGAATTTGCGACGGTTTGGACAAACGTCTTGAACCAATTTTTGAATCTGCAAAAGCAACCCTTGCAGTCCTACTTTTTGAGTCGCAGATACGATTACAGGATTTATAACCTGTGGGAAAAGCCATTCTAGATCTTCTCGGCGGACTTTGTCTGCTTTGTTCAAGACTGTGATGATAGGCTTGTCTACAGCATCAAGTTCGCTTAGAATATCGAACACGCTGGCAATATGTTGTTCGACATTTGGATGTGATGCATCGACAACATGCACAAGTATATCTGCCACCACAACCTCTTCTAGAGTGGCTTTGAATGCGTTAACGAGCGAGGTCGGCAACTTCTTGATGAAGCCGACAGTGTCGGAAATAAGTATCGGGCTGCCGTCTGGTAACATCGTTTTTCTGGTCGTAGGATCAAGCGTGGCGAACAATTTGTCTTCTACAAATACACTTGATTTAGTGAGCGAATTTATAAGGGTGGATTTGCCCGAGTTTGTATATCCAGTAAGAGCAATCACTGGTAAATTAAGCGAAGTGCGCTGACGACGCTGAGTCTCACGATAGTTTTTAATGCGAGCAGTCTCTTTTTCGAGTTGATTGATTCTATCTCGAATAACACGTCGGTCAATTTCGAGCTTGGTTTCACCAGGACCTCTGGTACCAATACCGCCCCCTAGTCTTGAAAGAATTTGGCCTTTACCAACAAGACGAGGATAGAGATACTTCAATTGTGCAAGTTCGACTTGAAGCTTCCCTTCTTTGGTTTGGGCGCGCTGTGCGAAAATGTCCAAAATCAATTCAGTTCTGTCTACAACTTTCACACCAATCATTTCGGTGAGATTTTGGGCTTGAGTGGGAGAAAGTTCTTTGTCCACCACTACCATGTTGGCACCCATTTCTTGGACTAACAGCGCAACTTCTTGTACTTTGCCAGAGCCAAGAAAATAATTTGGATGTGGTTTTTGACGAGCTTGTGTCATTCGTCCGCAAATGGTGGCACCGGCGGTGCGAGCTAAAAGTGCAAGTTCGTCGAGGTCGTCTTCGATTTGAAAAGCATTGGCGCCTTCTGTGATCAGGTCGACTAAAATGGCCCGTTCTTGCCCTTCGACAAAAGCAGAAACTGGTGAATTGGTTCTAAACTCGTCTTCAAGCGCGCCAATGAGATTTTGAAAATCATCTTCCTGGGTGCTGCGTGCAGTTTGAGGCGGCAAAATCTTGTATATTTTGCCTTCACTATCGCGACCTGGAAGCAAGTGAGCAATGTGTACAGCGTCAGCCATAAAGGCTTGCTCACCTTTGGATTTGTTGAAAGTTTGTTCTGGATTGACGTCTATCTGAGCAAGCAAGTCCAGTCTGTTTTTAGCAAGGCAATTGAGATTCTCTTTGCTAAAAGCCTCTCCCGATTTGGTCTTGTACTCTTGCGAGCTTTTGCCGCCTTTTGAAAAGTTTGTGTGAATGATGCGATGTCCGCAAAGCCTTCCAGGACCAACGCGAACGCCACGAAGTTCTGGCATATTAACGTCGTTTGGCTGACCAACCGTAATGTTGACCACCTGTCCATGACGATTCAAAACTACAGAAATGTTGTGTCCGGTTGAGTTAGAAATTTCTGCAACTGTGTCGGCTAGATCCATTGTGAGAATCTTGTCTTTTGGAATCCGTTTCTGCAATAACTTAGACAGAAAGCGAATTTCAGATTTTTTCAGGCCTTTGGCGTTGGTCAAATCGAGTTTGCCGTGCAAAAATTTCTTCCTCCCATACTATTTAGACAACGATTCTTCCTAATTGCATAATACCCTCTAGGCGTCAAAAAAGGCGAGAATTTAATGTGGCGCGGGATTTCAGGCTCCGCTTAGCACCTAAAGTATATGAATTGGCATAGTATCGAATAGCATAATAGAATTGGGTTAACGTCTCTGGGGTGTCATCATTCAATGAAAATAAAGCTGATTTTTGCAGCAATTGCCCTTTCTTTTGCAGTTAGCCTAGATTGGCAACCAGTTTGGGCCGAGGAATCTATACCGGGATTTGAATCTTCAGAGCTACCAAAAGAACAAGGCGAGACTAAAGCAAAAGACGAAGTGCAAATTCCAATGTCTAGACCAACGCTCACTCCCGTTGCAGACGAAGCCGCGACCTCTCAAGACTTGCCGCCCGAACCTGAAGTAATAGTTCGAGATGGTCCACTTACAAGTGAACGTTCAGACCTTTTACGCTCCATTTATAGAGCAAAAGAAAATGGTATTGGAATTACCAATTACATGCGTGCCTTCGAATATATAGAAGATATGGCTGCTAAAAGCCAGCCAGAAGAAGATATTCAAAAAAGAATAGATTCTCTAAAATCGAGTTTGGATGAACAACTCAAGCGAAGCGAGCAAATTAAGACAGAATCTGCTGCAAACTCAACACCTGGCGGCTTGCGTAAACTTGGTCCTGGTAATTTGCTTGCTGACCCTCAAGCGATTCCTTCGAGTTTTAGAACGATGGGTGGAGGCGCAGGCGGACAATCTGACCAATTATTAGATATGATTATTACCGAAAAATTGGGTGGAAAACGTCCTTCTCAAATGACTAAGCAAG
Source organism: uncultured Candidatus Obscuribacterales bacterium (assembly GCA_964572515.1). GTDB lineage: Bacteria > Cyanobacteriota > Vampirovibrionia > Obscuribacterales > Obscuribacteraceae > Aved-18. Next base: position 114,015 of record CAZNEW010000008.1, read on the forward strand.
AGCTGCAAAAAAAGATGAAAGAAATTCCTGAGTTGGAAGAATATCTCAAACGATTTAAATGAAAAAAGTACTTTTGCTATTGATATGCAGTTTGCTACTACATCCGGTGGCGTTTGCACAAAGCGCACCAGTAGGAGATAAATGGGCTCTAGTCATTGGAGTCAGCAAGTTTCAAGACTCGAGTCTTGATTTGAAATATCCTGCCAAAGATGCGAAAGATTTCTGTGATTTTTTGATTGAAAAAGCAAATTTTGCACCCGACCATGTGAAACTGCTTGTTGATTCGCAGGCAACACGCAGCCGCATTTTAACTGAAATTGGCGATTCTTGGCTCCCGCGCCTGGCAAAGCCAAATGACCTTGTGGTGATTTATTTCTCCAGTCACGGAAGTCCATCTCAAATGGATCTTGAAGGGATGAATTATGTCATTGCGCATGATACTTCGCGCAATGCTTTGTTTGGTACCGGTATTTCGCTTCAAGATTTGTCTTCAATTATTCAAAGTCGGGTTCATTGCGACCGAATTGTTTTGATTTTGGACGCCTGTCATAGTGGTGCTGCTAAAACCAAGTCTGACGGCAAAGGTCTTGTGCGCCAGGGCAATTTTGATATTGGACAAATTCCCATGGGCAAAGGCATGATGATCATTTGTTCGAGCGAACCCAGTCAGGTCTCCTGGGAATCCAAAAAATATGAAAATGGAGTTTTTACCCGAAAACTAATCGACGGACTATCAACACGTGGTCAATACACCAAATTGCCCGAAGCCTTTGTCGCGCTAAAGACTGGGGTTCAAACCGAAGTTCTTGAAGATCGTGGTGAATTGCAACAACCTGTTTTGAAAAGTTCATGGAAAGGCGACGACCTGGTACTTGCGTCTAAGCCTATAAGTCCCCGTACATTGCCTGATGAACTTAAAGGCAATGGTGGCAAAGTCGAAATAGCAATAGTGCCTGCGAGCAGTCGAATTCCAATTATTAATAAAGGTCCTATGGTAGATAGAATTTCGATACTACCGGTGGTGGGTCCGACTAAAGTAAAAATGGATGCAATCTGGCAGGGATTTGCTCAGAAAGACAATCTCGACGTCACCAAAAGACTGTTAGAACTTGAGCTTGACAAAAAAATAGAAGTCGAGTTTCAAAAAGAAGTAAAACACCATTTGCGCAATAGAGACGTGGTTACAGGCGATCTACAGTCGAAATATCAATTACAAATGGAAGTGCTTGAAGTCGAGTTGCAAGACAACTATATGGGCGATATTGCAGATATGCGTTTGTCGGGAAAATTGATTAATGCAGAATCTGGAGAAACGCTCTGGTTGCTTAAATCAAAAAAATTCAGTCGACTGACGCAAGCAAAACACGATGATTCTATTTTTTCAGAAATTACTAATTACTTTCCCAGAGCAATGGCAAAAGAGCTTGCTAAAACAATCGTGACTGCTATCAAAGACCAATGAATTTAAGGAAGTTCACCGTGCATTGCCACTGAAGATTTGTTATTCAGTGCATCGCGTGCAACATCATAAGCTCGCTTGAGCTGCACGTCTTTGAAGTCTTCAGGATTGCGATTTGCACCAGTTCCGTTTGGATCCAACCACCAGCAACCTTTGCCTTCTTCTTTCATTTTTTTTGTGAGTTTAACCACGATGTCAGGGCTTATGCCTTTTTCGTGAATGTCGTTATCGTTAGGAGTCAAATAGCGTGCAATGGTTATGTTGACACCAGAGCCATCGTCCAATTTGTTTATCCCTTGAACAAGACCTTTACCAAAAGACGTTTCACCAACCAATACTGCTCTGCCGTTATCTTTCAGTGCGCCCATTGTAATCTCTGATGCTGAGGCACTTCCTTTGTTGATTAGAACAACAAGCGGAATTCGGCAAATTGGCCTTGCTTTGCTTGCAATCGTTGTTTTATAGCCGTCTTTGTCTACAGTTGAGACTACGTTTCCTGAGTCGAGAAAGAGATCAGAGACTGATATCGACTTGTTCAAGAGACCTCCTGGGTTATCTCGCAGGTCTAGTACAAGCGCTTTTGCTTGAGTCAACTCTTTAATTGCAGCGATCATTTCTATGTCGACTTTGTGTGAGATAAAGCTGGACAGACGTATATAACCAACTTTGGAGTCGAGCATTTTTGTCGTCTGCACCGATTTGAGCGGAATTCGTTTTCTGGTTATGACGAATTTTTTCTTCTGACTGCCTCGACCAACGGTCAGATTGACTTTCGAATCGACTTCACCGCGTATGTATTTGGCAGCGTCGTCTACCGAAAATCCGGTTGTTGCTTTGCCATCAATTTCGAGAATCAAATCGGATGGGCGAAGTCCAGCTTTTTGAGCGGGAGTGTCTTCGATAGGACTTATTACGACAATTCGATGCTGTTTATCGAGCCCGATTTGAACTCCTATGCCACAAAGCTGAGCTTCAATCTGACTTTTTTCGTCATCGAAGGCGTCCTGGTCGAGAAAACGTGTATACCTATCACCAAGACTTGCAAGCATGGTTTCGATTGCTTTGTGAGCAGAGTCCATGTCGGTTAGCTTACCTTCGTATTTCTTTTCCCAGCGCTTCCAGTCCTGTCCTTTGTATGAGTTGTCGTAAAAGTCTTCTTTTACAAGTCCCCAGACTGCTGCATAGAGACGGTCGGGGCTTGCGTATGAATGTGATTTTTTCGCTTTAGGAAGTAGTTCTTGTGATTCGGCTGAATCTAAAGCCACTAAATCTTGCTGTGTGCTAGCTTTGGATGGGCACACCAAACTTGAGCCGCCAAGAGTAAACAGCACAAGAGCCACCATCGAAATCCCTTTGCGAAACACTTTTTGAAAACTCCATGAATACCAAAATGCCTGTGTTTAGGGGCGTGAATAGCTCTGTTCGTCGTTTGTCAGTCGCAAGAATGAGAGTAAAATCAAGTCCTCAAAGGCGTTATACCCTCTTTTAATAAATTTTATTCACTTTTCAGCTAGGGTTAACCCTGTACCCGGAGGGTTTTTCAAACTTCTGCCCTGTTTTTTATGGGGGATGGTATTGTCACTAACCTTGTTTCTAGCTGGTTTTCGCTGCTAACATAGCTCGGTCTAGAGCCTGATAGTTGCAAGGTGCAAAGGGAGAAACAGTGGACAAAAATTCAGCAATAGAGATAGGTGTTTTTGGCGGATCCGGATTTTATAAATTGCTGGAAGACTGCCATGAGAAAGTTGTTGAAACTCCTTACGGAGCACCTTCAGACAAAATCACAATCGGAACGCTTGCAGGCAAACAAATTGCTTTTATGCCGCGTCATGGCGCGCAGCACCAATTGCCTCCGCACAAAATCAACTATAGAGCTAATGTCTGGGCTATGAAATCGCTTGGAGTAAAAAGGCTTATAGCTCCCTGTGCTGCAGGAAGCTTGCAAAAAGATGTGAAGCTTGGCGATTTTGTTGTTTGCGACCAGTTTGTCGACAGAACGTCTGGACGAGAAGATACATATTATGATGGTCCTATCACCACTCACGTATCGAGTGCTGATCCTTATTGTCCCGAACTTCGCAAGTTAGCTGTGCAAGCTGGACGTGATTGTGGAATTACCACACACGACAAGGGCACTGTGGTCGTGATTCAAGGACCCAGATTCTCTTCTAAAGCAGAATCGAAATGGTTTACTTCGATGGGTTGGGAAGTGATCAATATGACTCAGTATCCCGAAGTGCATCTTGCTCGTGAGCTTGAAATGTGTGTTGTGAACATTTCGCTCATCACAGATTACGATAGTGGTCTTATCGGCGATGTGGAGCCGGTTTCGCACCAGGAAGTAGTAAAAGTATTTACTGAGAACAACAAAAAGCTGGTTTCGCTCTTGAATAAGCTGGTTGAAATCATTCCAGGCACAATCGACCACTGCACGTGTCAGAAAGCTCTGGCAGGTGCACGCGGATAGATAGAGCCAGCCGGATGAGATTCCACGTAAACCATGTTGTGGCAATCCTGGCTATCTGTCTTGCATTGAGTTCATTTCTGGCTCTAAGACGTTATGGCTTTCCACTAAAAGTCTGTTTTGGAGCTGGGATCTTGAGCGTTTTAGTGGTCGCTATGTTTTGGACCGGAATAAGTCTTACGTCAGGAGGAGGAGATGATGACGACTAGAATCGTAAAAGCGCTAGCAGTCAGCTTGTTGCTTGGGTTTATGTCTATACCTGTTGCGCCTGCTATTGCAGACGATTCGCAATCGGTTTCAAAAGACGAAATGATGAAGATCAAGACTCCTTTGATTCCAGTCACAAAAGATATCACTCTCAAGAACGGACTGAGAGTTATTGTATGTGAAGACCACAGCGCACCTGTTGCTTCGATGTGCATCATATATGATGTGGGTTCGCGCGATGAAGTGAAAGGAAAGTCTGGATTTGCTCATTTGTTTGAGCACATGATGTTCGAAGGGTCGGCAAATGCTCCCAAGGGTTCATTTTTTAAATATGTCCAGGCTGCTGGTGGCAATCTGAATGCTTCTACCCATAACGATTTTACCGATTATTATGAAGTCCTACCCAGTAATCAAATCGAAATTGCTATGTGGCTTGAGTCAGACAGGATGAAGTCTCTTGCCGTAACAGAAAAGAATTTCGAGAATCAGCTTCAGGCTGTAAAAGAAGAGAAACGTCTTCGAATCGATAATAAACCTTATGTTCCTGCCGAGTTGAAACTAGAAGAAACCATTTTTGATAACTGGAATAATGCTCATCCAGTCATCGGATACTTCGAAGATCTAGAATCTACCAATGTTGCAACAGTAAAAGAATTTTTCGATACTTATTACATGCCAGCTAATGCTGTTATGGTCGTTGCAGGTGATGTTGACGCAAACAACATAGAAACACTCGCCAAAAAATATTTCGAGACAATACCCAGTAAGCAAGCAAAAGCTATTAAGCGTCCGGATCTTGCAGAGCCAGCTCAAACAAAACCCAAATATCTTGAAGTCAAAGATAGTCATGCGAAACTTCCCGCTTTCTGGATGGCCTGGAAAGCTCCAAAGCGTCGAGACAAAGACTCTCTTGTTTTGAATATTATTCAAAATATGCTTTCGACTGGGACTTCGTCACGACTCTATCAGCGTATGGTTAAAGACGATCAGGTTGCTTTGTCTGTAGACGGAAGCTATGAAGAGCGCAGAGGTCCATCGCAAATCAATTTCTTCGTTTTGTACAAACCGGATCAAAACAAAGAACACATTCGCAAAATTTTGCTTGAGGAAATAAACAAGCTAAAAACGGGACTTGTGTCAGAAGTAGAACTGCAGAAGGCTAAGAACCTTATTTTGAGTATGTATTTTTCATCAGGAAGTCATTACAGCATGCAGAAAAGTCTTGGTCGTGCCGAGACTGTCGCGCAATACGCAAGCTTTTATGGTGATCCCGGTCTATTCGACAAAGACCTTGCGACTTATTTAGCTATAACTCCAGAAGATGTTCAGCGTGTAGCAAAATCTGTCTTTAGCGAAAATGGCGTAACGATTGTAGATGTCACACCCGATGCCTCTGGTCATGAAGGAGAAGCCAAATGAAATCCAAGAAAGCAAAATTGATGCTGGCCTTTTTGATCGGGCTTTTACCTATGAATAGTTTTTGCCCTCTAAATGCTCAAGCTTTAGATAGCGAGACTTTTCGTCTCAAGGCGCCAACCTTGCCTGCGCCTCGTCCTTTCGTTCTGCCGAAAGTGAAAACAATTAAGCTTGAAAATGGTCTTGAAGTCAAACTTCTTGAAGATCATCGTTTTCCTGTGGTCACAGTTTGTCTTGGAATACGCTCGGGCAAAGTGCTCGACAAAGACGATAGTCAGGGTATTGCAAAACTTACTGCCACCATGCTTACTGAAGGCACCAAAAAAAGATCGAGCAAAGAAATTGCATCTGAAATCGATTATATAGGTGGATCTCTTAACGCTGCCTGCGATTACGATTTCACCCTTGTCTCAGGTTCTTGCTTGTCTAACTACACTGCGCGCTTGATGAGTCTTTTTCATGATGTAGCTCTTCATCCAAGCTTTCCTGATGAAGAAATGAAATTGAAAAAGACCAACTGGCTGCAAGAACTGATTCTGCAGAGAGCCGAGCCGAGTTATCTTTTAGAAGAACGATTCCGTCATGTCATTTTTGGCGCTAACCCTTATGGGCGAGTATCACCGCAGCCTGAAATGATTGAAAAAATATCCAAAGATGACTTGCGCAAATTCCATAGCGAAAACTTTATTCCAAATAATTCGCTTTTGCTTGTAGTTGGCGATTTCGACTCTGCCTCTATGGAATCTACTATAAAGGAATCATTTGGCAAAGATTGGGCGAAAGGCGAAATAAAAGAAAGCGCACTAGCCCAGACTAATCCGATTGGGCAACAAAAAATATATCTGGTAAACAGACCAGGCTCGGTGCAATCTTCAATCAAGCTTGGAAATCTGGGAATCAAAAAAACTGACCCTGATTATTTCAAGATACTTGTGATGAACGATGTTTTGGGTGGCTCTGCACATTCGCGCTTATTTGAAAATATTCGCGAAAGTAAAGGTTACACATACGGTGCTTACTCTAGTTCTGCAGCGCGTGTTCACCCGGATGTGTTCTCTGCTCAATCAGACGTTCGAACTGAAGTGACTGCACCAGCTCTACAAGAATTCTTGTACGAGCTAGACAGAATCCGCAATGTCAAAGTGAGCCAAGAAGAGCTTGACGCCGCCAAATCATATTTGGCTGGGCTCTTTCAGTTGCGTCTTGAAACCCAAAGTGGTCTTGCTCAAGCCTTGCTTGATGCAGGTCTCTACAACATGCCAGATGATTATTTGGAAAATTACACCAAGAATATAATGGCGGTTACTGTAGACGACGTGCGCAATGTGGCTCGCAGAGTGATTTCATCTGGAAAGTTTGTAATTACTGTTGTGGGAGATGCTAAAAAAATCCAACCAGATCTAGAAATGTTTGCACCGGTCGAAGTTTATACAGTCGACGGCAAGCTTTCGAAGAGTGATGAAGTAAATTGAGAAAAACAACAGAGTTCGATTCGATTAGTAAGAATGACCTAGGCTTGTAACTTTCTTGGTAAGTATGGGTCACCGCTGCTTTTATTGCCTTTTTTCCAGAGTGGATTAGCTTCAAAAGTAACGATCTCTCCAGGATTAATTTTGCCTACTTTAGATTTCATGTAATTGGCATATTCAGAATCTGCGTCAAATTTAAATTCATCATAGCTTGGATCTCCGCATGTGCTTTTTTCAAAGGCAATGAAATTACCGTTTTCAAACATCTCTATTCTGCTAAAAGCGCCGATAGCAAATGCACTAGTGAAATCTTCTAGGCACCAATAACGGCCCACGGGCTTTGGAAATTCCCACTTTCCACTTTCAAAAGTCTCGGGCGAAACTATTTTCCATGCTTCAAGCCAGACAAGATACATTGGGTCAGGTGCTTCAAATATCTTATGGCCAGCAAAAGTGTGCGGCTTGATGCCTGGATATCTCAGAGGTAATGATATTGCCCCTCCCATGTGCCATTGCTCGACCCAGTTATCACCTTTTTCTAGCCTAACGGTTTCTCCGCATTCCATCAATTCAACGGCTGAAGTAATTAAGCGTTCCAGCATTTTTTTATCCATAGTGGCTAGTCATCTCCTCTGAACCAGTTGTTATGCTCTAAAAACTCATACATAGCTTGGAATGTAGTTGTGAGTTTTTGCTGGTAAGCTTTTGATGCTGCACTACCGCCGTATTTCACTGAATATAGATCTGTCATAACTTGCTCTATTCCAGTTTTTGGATTTGTATAGTTATTGCAGAATTCTAATTTGGCTTTAAGTGCAAAAATTTCTCCGTTGCTTTCTATTTGGCTTGCCGAGTAACCGATTCGTCGAAGTTCTCCGCTTAACTTGTCTATCGTACGATATAATTGCTTTTGCTCTACTTCTAGAACCTTTAATTGACTGGCATACAAATTTTGACAGGTACCTATGCCACCAGTTGGTAATTCACCTGGTCTGTATTTCCAGTTTCGAAAATCGCTCAATGCTTGTGCGATTTCGTGGCGAATTACACCATCAAGTCTTTTGGGGTAAAAATTTCCGTTCAAGCCAACGTGTTGATCTTCAGTGCGATAAATCCACCTCTGTTGCTTCTCGCTATATATTCTTAAAGGCACATGTATCACCAAGTCCCCTGGGAATGTTGAACCAGATAATTGTTCTACTTTAATTTCAGTTCCGGGTA
>CAZNEW010000009.1:0-120631 GCA_964572515.1 uncultured Candidatus Obscuribacterales bacterium
CTCTCAAAAATATCACTTGAAAGGCTGCCATTTTGCCCAAATAGCCGACCCCGGCAATATTTTTCCCTTTGCCTCCTGTAAAGAAGCAATAAATTCTAACTATCTTCCTTGCAACTGGTGCCTTCCAAAGTGGCAAAAGTTTGTAAAGGGTCAAATTATAGGTTTACCGATAAATCGAAAAGCTGATGCTAAGAAGTCGTCCAGCCAATGAACGTCAGTAAAATTATGGTATAACCACTTTGGAGAGACTGCTATTAGAGTGGGCATTTTTAGTACATGCAACAACTAGAACAAGAATTTGCAAATGCCATTGGCTTTGTCATGGACAACGCTATCGATCCGCCCAAGCAACTTGGGATGGCGTTTCTGGTGTCGAAATCGCGTGTCGTCACCTGCGCCTCGGAGGTTTTTCACTATGTCGATGCTCCGTGGGCAATCAGCATTTATTTTCCGTTTACCGATGTCAGAGTAGCTGTTAAATCAATCAATTTGCACGCAGACTTTGACAAAGTAGATGCGCGCACTCGCTATCTGGGACAAATCGGCTCGCCGCAACAAGAAATGCACAGCTATATGAACGACATAGCTCTGCTTATGCTCGACCCAGCGCCACCCGAGCCAATGACTGAGCGTCTTGCCGAGCTCAACCGAGCACTTTGCTTACCCTTTTCTTCTGAAGGTGTTGAAGCTTCTGGAAATCTACACGGAACAGAATTCGTTCAACTGATTCAAACCATCATCGAGTCAGGCAGATCAGGGCTTTTGACTCTATACGATCATAGAAATATTCCTGTCGCCAATATTCTCATCGCTCGCGGCGGCATTTTGAAAGTCTTCTATCGCCAGGTCATGTCTTCCGAAATGGCTTTTTGCGAATTGGTCCATCGCGCTCCAGCTGTAGCTTTTGCCTTTAGACCAAATGGCAATATTAACTGGGGCGAAGTGCCAGACGTTCAGACCCCTCCCGACCGTCTCGTATACGAGGCCATGCGTCGAGCAGGCGAAATTCCCAAATTATTCCAACAATTGGGTGGACTGAATGCGCGATACAAGCATGTAATCCAGACTTTCGACCCTACTAATGCTTCTGAAGAAATTCAGTGGATGGTACAACCGCTCTGGAATTCACTAGACGGTTATATCACTCTGGACAAACTACCCAAACGCATTGGCGTGGATACTTACACCACACTGATTGCCATTCGCGAACTGGTAAACAGAGGTGTCATTTCTCCTATCAACCAGGCAACCCCTTTTCCATGTACTGGAATCATGGGCAATCCACTGGTTTCGCACACAGATTTCGAGGTGCATCCCTGGGATCCGTTGCAAGCTTTCTATCTGGATCCGCTTTCTTATGGACCGCAATGGCTCAAAGGCAATTTCTTTGGCGTAGCCAACTCACTGCAACCAAAGAACATGCTTCATACAGTCGCAGTGCCTAACGACGTAGTCGGTGGTCTCATTTTGAAAGACTACAAACTCATCGGTATCCACAGCGGACCGCAAATTTTAAAGCCCGGTCAACCCGCTCCACCCGTCAAATGCTATCAATTTATGTGGATGGGTGCTTTGCTCGAACTTTCTTCGCGCAAATACAAAGCGAACGAATCAGAAGATGGAAGTACTGTAGGCTCGCTTCGAAGTCTAGAGCACGACGTACAAGAACAAGGCGCGTTGCAATCGACACCGGATCAAAAAATTCAGTGTCCTAACTGTTTTGCTTCAAACTCAGATTATGGCGAGTGTTCAACCTGCCATGAAATAATTGAACGCCCAGCCGAAGATGAGCTGACCAACGCCAAAGGCGCCAAAGGAAAACTCAAAAAGTTCCAGAAAAAACACGGGCTATCAAACAGATACGTTGCCATACTTGGTGGTTTGATTTTGCTTCCGATTATTTTCTTTGGCATTACCCAAATGGGCAAGGTCGCGGCTCCACCGCCTCCACCACCTCCAAAAGCGACGTTCAAAGCTTCCGACAAGAAAGCGGTTGAACTGGCGGTTGAACTGGCTGGATTCACTGCGACCCCTCCTCACATGTATCGATACGTGGATACGACGGACAAGACAGCGCCCTCAAAGTCATTTGGTGTTGAGTCTGAACAAGCAAATCAAAAAATTCTGTTCGTATTCTATGACGATATGACACCTCTCGATTCACTTGGTAATTTTGCCGGCAAGCCACCATTTACTGAAGTTGACCGTGCAGATATGGAATCTGCAACTCAAGATTCAGGAGACCAAATTCTAGGCAACGGAAAATTAAAATGGATTCTTGGTAAATACACCCAACCAGGAAAACAAAAACCAATTTCTTTGTTGATTGGTGCATTTCCTGCCGCAAAAGAAGGTAAATCCTTGTTGGTAATCGGTCAAGGTTTGGCCGACTCAGATCAACGTCAGTACAATCACAAGACTACTTTGTTCGTACTCGATGAACTGGCAAGTGAATTCACCGGTCATGGCAACGAAGACAGACTGAAAGAAATAAACAAGGACAAGTCTGACAAAGTAACCAACGAAGAACTCGATGACGAAGATGACGAAGGCAAGACCATTGTCAAAATGTCTACCGACGAAGACATCGATAAATTCATTGTCGAAGCTCAAAAACTAATACAAGAGAAGTTCGAGATGCCTGAAGATGCAGCAGAACATGCTGATCAGGTCGAGAAAGAATCCGGCAAACCAAAAGTATGGAAAATGGCAGGCTGGGTAATTGGAATCGACCGTGACGGTAATATCAAACGTCTCGAAAAGAAAGGTATCGATGAAAATACCAAATATGAAAAACTGAGCAAAGCAATGGAAAAAGCAGTTACCGATGTCGGTAAATTCGAAAATCCACCTATCACTAAAGCACAGGAATTCAAATTCCGCATGCGCTTGAAAGGTAAGGAAATAGAACTGAAGCCTGGCGATTAATTCGCCAATTGCTTGAAGCCTGATTAAAAAGCTGAACCGATATCGGTTCAGCTTTTTTGATTCATTACTCTTCGAAAGGTCAGTCTAGTTTGATGTTAGCACGTGGACGTTTGCGACGCGGCTGACCATCTTCGCCTAAGGCTTGGCTCTTATCCGGCGTAGCAACAGCAGGTTTCTTACCAGTGAGAATATAGTCTGCTTCGTCTTTCTTATAGAGCTTGACTAGAATAGCAGCCAGTTCTTTTTTTGTTTTGGCAAGGTCTCTATTGTTTGGAGCAAGTTTTTTCTTTTGAATTTCGTAGGCACGTCTATAATTTTTCTCTGCTTCCACGAAATGTCCTTGCTTTTCTTGCAACTCGCCAAGCTCAGTCGCTGCGGTGGCAATGCGAATGTCATCTGAACCAAACTCAGCATCGGTCATTGAAATTGCTTCGGAATAAAGCTGTTCAGCACGTTCTATTTTACCTGCAAGAGCCTTTTCTCGAGCGAATTCCATATACTCGGTAAAAGTTTCAGGATGCTTTTCGTACCAGCTTTCAACTTCTTCCATGGTCCATTGCTTGAAGCATCCGCCTAGAAGTACCAGGCTCGAAAGCATCACACTCGATACCATGAATATTCTTTTTAAAGGAGACTTTCTCAAATCGACCGTCCTATTTGGATTTCGAAGCATCAGCCTCAGCCTTGTCACCAGGTTTGGTGGCATCGGCGACTGGATCTTTTTCTTCCAGTCCGTATTCTTTTACTTTGGATTTTACAAGCTTATAGTTTTTGCGCAGGATAGTCAGATCGCGCTGTGGATCGACCTTTTGAACTATTTTGATATCTTCTTTGTAAGCTTTAAATGCTTTGCGCCAGTCTTGTGTTTCGCGATAAAAATCAGCAAGCTCTTCGATACACATGGCGGTTTCTACACTTTCATCGCCATTTTTCTTTTTGCACTCTTCAATCGCTTGCATGTATAGCTTTTCAATGTCAGCGGCTGTGCCAGCCTTGCGGGCAGTTCTTGCAGAAGCCAATGTATTTACCCAGTTAGTTGCGGCTTTTGAATCACCGCCTCCAAAACTGGGAGCTTTAACATCTCCGCAGCCAGCGATGAATAAGCTTATGACCAGAGTTGCTAAAGCAGATTTCGATTTGCTTTTCATTCAATCTTCCCGACGGTTCATTCGTCTAAATCGTACACAGACCCCCAGTATTCTTATCATAAAACGGATATAAAGGCTATCTCATACCTTGTCAATAGCCACTTGGGAGTAGTAAAGCTTTAGTATGGACTGATAATCGAGACCAGCTTTCGCAAAACCACTTGCGCCTGATTGCTGCATCCCCACACCATGTCCCCAACCTGTTCCACTAATTGTAAGGTCAGCCAAAAGTCCTAATTTGTCCTTGCTTTGATCAAAGAAAATACGCGCGCTTTTAAGACGCTTGAGACCCGCCTGAGGAACCGCGAAGAAATCTCTTATGACAAGCTCTTTTTTAATTATCCAATCTCCACTTGAGGTCGAAACGCCAAGTTCGATTATCGTTCCGGCAACGCCGCGCTTAAGCGCTTTAAAACCATTAATATGTCCGAATTTTCCGCCTTTTGGCGCCACTACATATGGTGCAGTATCAGGATTCTTGAACAATTTGGCGACATTATTGTGTAAATTCGCTTCTAACTGATTTGCGCTCAAATGCACTTTCCATCGATAATGCGAACTCGCTCGATCTTCGCTAAAAGGAACGGCAGCATAAAAAGCACGCAGATCGGTTTCGTTACTTAAATCAAAGGGACGAGGCGACTTGCCCGACTTTGTTTCCCACACGCCTTTTAAATAAGGCAATGGAGGCGGCGGAAACTCTTTGGTGTCAGGGTCAGAAAAGCAGTTTTCAAAACTCTCGGTGTGACCACCGGCGTTTGAACTAAAAAGCGCAAGTATAGGCTGTGAATTATATGTAAGCACTTGCCCAGCCGTTTGCGCAATGGCACGCAGATGATTTTCGCTTGCAGCAGCTTTTGTCCCACCAAAATACTGGCAGCACAAATAGGAGTCGCAAACATTTATCGAATCATGTTTCATGTGATTAATGCGCGGACGCAACGCATAAGTCCTTGCGGCGACAGCTTGAGCTTTTATCGCCTCTATTGGATATGAGGCTGGAATTTCAGATTGAAGAACCCCTTTCAAATATTGGTCCAGGTCTATACGCAATCCGACCCGCAATTTTCCATTATGCACGAAGGCTTCAATTTCGCCCTGATAGACAGGATTTGATCGCCCCCTGGCATATTCGCGAGTAATTGAATTGAAAACGAAACTGGAGCCTTTTAAGGGCTCGAGAATGAGCTTTTGCGACGTGAGATAAATCTGTTTTTTACCGTCATAGCGAAAAGTGAGCGCGTCGCTAAGATCGGTATTTTTATCCATTCCAAGGTACAACGACTGGCCGCCAGGTACTTGCAAACCGCGTACCCCTTCGCATCGAACATCGAAGCCGCCGGTAGACGATATCGCAAGCGCGCTATGGTCTAGTGCGGTCAAATCGCTTGTTGTGATACCGACTAATACTTTCATGACAATTAAAAATGGCGGAGCAGGAGGGACTCGAACCCCCAACCCTTTCGGGCAGCCGCTTTCAAGGCGGTGTCTTCATCCAGCCAGGTCTGCTCCATAGCTTTCTAAAAATAAATACTGGCACAAATTGAAGTATTTAGGATGAAACGACGTGAAACAATTAATAAGTATTGCTCAAAAATACACAAAGAAGTCAAGCGCTAAATTAATATTGCCAAAAGTCATGAACGAGAAATCCGAGCAAAAAAACAATAACAAACAAAAATCTCGTCTAGATGCGGCCATGATCGAGCGAGGGCTGTGCACAAGCCGCCAGGAAGCCCAGGGGGTTATCATGGCGGGAGGCGTTCTGGTCAATGATGAGAAAATCACCAAATCCGGTACCACAGTTCGCTTTGACGACAATATCAGACTACTCGATAAATTTGTCACATCAAAATATGTCAGTCGCGGTGGGCTGAAATTAGAAAAAGCGCTTCAGACATTCGAACTCGATGTATCCAATCTCATTTGTCTCGATATCGGCGCTTCGACTGGAGGCTTCACCGATTGTTTGTTGCAACATGGCGCTGCTTTTGTTTATGCAATCGATGTCGGCTTTGGACAAATAGTAGGTAAGCTGCGCCAGGACGAACGTGTCGAGGTTTTAGAGCGCACAAATGCTCGATATCTAGAGCCCGAAGAACTATACAAAGACAAAAAAACTGACAAGGCTCAACTTGCAGTGATTGATTGTTCTTTCATTTCTCTAGACAAAATATTGCCTCAAACAAAAAAATTACTCGCACCTAATTCACAAATCGTTGTTTTGATCAAACCGCAATTCGAGGCGGGCAAAGACAAAATAAAAAAGGGTGTGGTTAAAGACCAGAAGACTCAGATAGAGGTACTCGAGCATATTGCAAGAGTGGCTCAAAATCTAGATTTGCGCATATTTTCATGTTGCCATTCTCCAGTCAAAGGACCAAAAGGCAATATCGAATATCTGGCACTTTTGAAAAATAAAGACGATGTCGATGAGACAAAGCTCATCGGTCATATTCTCAATTTTAGACAAATAGTTGAAGACGCTTTTAGCGAGCTGAACCAAGAATGAGTTTGTGCGCTTGAAGCGTTGGAAAAATATCCAATAATTCAAGCACCACTTCGTCTGCTTTTCGTTTGCTAAAAGCCTGAATAGTAGAAGCCAGCAATTCCTGATAGGTTGGCTTGTTCGACTGTATTTGCTCAATTGCAAAACGGGTAATTTCACCCAATTGCAAAAACTTCACTTCATGCGTTTTTGGTTCGCGAAATATAGCAAGGGTAACCGCTTTCTTTTTGACTGACTTAACCAGTTCTTGAGCCTGATCGTCAGAATCAGAATCTGAATTATCAATCAGTTTGTCCACAATTTCAGAAATTGGATATTTATAATTTCGCATTTGCAGAGTTGGATTCAAGACTGGTCTATATACTGAAAATTGCCCTGGATCATTTAAAACAATTTGCTCGTAATCGGGCCATTCAACATCGACTTCCATTACTTCAAGCTCTATCCATTCGTAATCGGCAAGCTCAGGCAAAAATGGATACTTTTTCAGCAGCGAAGGACAATTATTCCAAAGATAACCGGAAAATCCTTTGGCTGCCTGATTCAAATTGAAATGAGTGGGCGGACATTCTTCCATGTATTTATAAACAACAGACTCGAAGTCAGAGATTATCCGCTGGCAGGCGGGATAAATCGATTCCATCAAGTTCATCTGTCCAGTCATGATCAAATCGGCATAAAGAGCGATTTGCTTTGGGTCCGGCTTTTGTCCGCTTTTGAATAATTGAAGATTGCCAGCTAAAAACTCTTTGCGAGATTCTTTTTTGGTCCAAAGCATCTGTAAATTGGCTTCGATTTCGCTGAGAGTCACTTATGCCACCATATTCAGTGCTGGCTGAGCAGACTTTGCAATGGAGCGAATTCGCGCCAACTCAGCAAGTATTTCATCGAAATCAGGATAATTCTGGTCGCGCTCGAGCATCACAGCTTTAACATTGGATCGCTCAAGTACATATTTAAGCAATTCAAAAACCGGCTCTATTACAGCATTTCCATGCGTATCGATAATAACTTCATCACGCTTACCATGACCCGCTAAATGAATCTGAACGACGCGCTCGAGCGGAATATTATCTAAATATAAGTAAGGATCAAACCCATGATTGACTGAATTCACATAGATATTGTTTACGTCGAGCAATATTCCACAATCTGCTTTCTCGACCACTTCAGAAAGAAACTGCCACTCGCTCATCGCAGTTTCAGGCACATTCATGTAATAAGAAATATTCTCGAGCAAAAATGGGCGACCAATAATCGCTTGCGCTTGTTTGATGCGCTTTGCCACGTGCTCAACCGCTTCTTTGCTATGCGGAAGCGGAAGTAAATCGTGCAAATAGCTTCCGTTTACCGAGGAAAAACAAAGATGATCGCTCCACCATGGAGCATCTATAAAATTTAAAAACCGCTTCATGTCCCCAACGTATTTGTCGCAAAGCTCATCGGTACTGCCTATCGATAAGCTGACGCCATGGGTCACAAGCGGAAATTTTTCAATGGCGCTATCGAGCCTTTCTCGAATTGCGCCACCTAGATTCATGTAGTTTTCGGGGACAATCTCAAGCCAATCAATTTTGTTTTGACTGGCGAAAGTCTCATCTGCAAGCTCGCGCCGCAATCCAAGACCTACACCCAGAATGGGCAGCGATTTTGAATCTTGGATGAAGTTGCTCGACATCTAGGACTACAGACTGCCCCCTGAAACTACTTGAGTAACTGAGCTTACTCTTTTCCTTTGCAGGATTTTTCTTCGCCTTTGCAGGATCCGTCTTTGCCTTTGCAGGATCCTTCTTTTCCTTTGCAGGATCCTTCTTTGCCTTTCTCAGATTTCTTTTCAGATTTCTTTGTAACTTTGGTTTTCTTCTCTTTCTTTGTTCCAGAAGGCGAAGATTTTTCTGTTACTTCGGTTTTGGACTCTGTTGAGCTGCTTTCATCAGCGGCCATAACAGGGGCAACAGCCAAACCAAGAACGGCTACGAGAGCAGCTGCCAATTGAGTCTTTTGCATGTGGACCTCCTACATATATATAAGGAATCGATTCCTTATCGTTTTTAGTGATCGGACAACAAGTAAAGCAATCTGCATCAACGGTTGTCAACACAAAGAGCTATACAAGTAACGTCATCGTACATATTTGTAGTTTAAGAGAACCACAAGCGCGTGTAAGAGGAGTGTAAAATCTACTCTCCATTAGTTCTACTCGAATAGATATTGTATGATTGACCCGGAATTAGACATGAATCAAATCACTTCAAGTTTTCAAGAACTTTTAAACACCTGGGCTCACGGCGGCGCTTTGCCCGAGCAGCCTATTGAAGTGTCGCACCCTCATTTTTGCGAAAAACTGGGCGTAGATCCTCAGCAATTCAGTTTTCAGACTTACGCACAAGTCGGCGATCCAAACGAATGGAATCAGTCTGGTATTGAATTTCCAGAAGTGCTCGAAGGTACTATGTATATGTACATTCCTTCGCGCTGGAAAATGGAATTGAAGCAAAGCAATCTTGCTCAAGTGCTCGAAGGCGAAAAAGTTCGCATGACCATGATTCTCACAAGCAGAGAAGAATGGAGAATGACTCTTCCTGAATTTTTCAAAGTGGGCGAAGTATCCGCTTATGCTTATTATCCAGTGCAATCTCCTCATTACGATAAATGGATTGCATGCATCGACCGCGATAAAAGAATGTGGATTTATACTTTCTATCGCGCAGGGGATTGGATCCTTATAACGAAAGGCGATGCTGGTGGAAGAAACACACTGGTCTTGCACGTATCTACTGCCGTTCATTCCAGCCCTTGGTACAGCTGGATGTCGGTCGAACAAGCTACTTAATAGTGGTATTACATTTGGTGCTCTGCTTCGGTGCAATATAAGCTCGAAGACCGTGCTTTGAAAATCAACTTAAATCGAAAGCCCCAGTTAAAAAACCGGGGCTTTTGAATTAGTTAGTTTCCTGATTACTGAGGATTAACCTTCAGCACCCATTGCGACCGGAGCTGCTTTAGCTTTAGTCGAACGCTTTGCGCCTTTTTTCTTAGGAGCTTTTTTAGCGGCTGGCTTTTTAGCAGCAGCTTTTTTAGGAGCAGCTTTTTTAGCAGCAGCTTTCTTAGGAGCAGCTTTTTTGGCAGCTGGCTTTTTAGCAGCAGCTTTCTTAGGAGCAGCTTTCTTAGCGGCTGGCTTTTTAGCAGCAGCTTTTTTAGGAGCAGCTTTTTTAGCAGCAGCTTTCTTAGGAGCGGCTTTCTTAGCAGCAGGCTTCTTAGCAGCAGCTTTCTTAGGAGCAGCTTTCTTAGCAGCAGGCTTTTTGCCAGCTTTTTTAGCAGCAGGCTTTTTAGCAGCTGGTTTTTTAGCAGCAGCTTTTTTGGCTTTTGGTTTCGACTTGGTCGCTTTACCAGCCTTAGCTGTTTCTTTTTCAGAAACGCTGCTAGGAGCAGGAAGAACCTTCGAATTTGGTTCTTTCTCTGCTGATGTTTTACTTTGCATTATTTATCCTCCGGATCATGCTAATTGTTCTGCTAAAACTTTGATGACAGCTCGTTTTGCTGTTTATTCAGTTGTGCCACCATCTTTTAGCTCGAACGTTTTTCAATTTGGAATCTATTTGATTTTCAAATTGAGTTATCACACCACACGCAGATAGGTTACTTTTATTTTCTAAAAAATGCAATAGATAAAATACAAAATCTATATTTTTGATCTAATTACAGACTCTCAAAATTGCTTGTTCGATATTCGATCGAGTCACTCAGATACCGAGAGCGGTGCTCACTAAAACATTGAAGATCGGCTTTTAATGCCGCTCTCCACGAACAAAACCAAACGCGGATCTGAATGCTTCTTGTTGGATGTGTTTGAGATCTGCAAAGTCGATCACATCGTGATCGATCAATCGTTCATATTCACCTGGCAATGTACAAGGTGCTGGATTACGGCCAGGATTATCGGTGCAAACTGCAATTGCAACTCCGTGTTCTTTACACCGTTTAAAAACTTCTTTGAGGTTGGACAGATCTTTCAGAGTGCCCGTCTGACGGTAGCTTGTAGGGCACACCTCGAGCGTGATTTGTTTGCGAGCAAGTTCTTTTAAGTGCTCAGGTTTTGAAAGTGGAATATGAATTCCATGTCCAATTCGATCGAGCACAGAGAAAAATTGGGGATGTATATTATCTGCTGTAGTCTCACCCAAGTGACAAGTTGTTTTCAATCCTGCCGCTCTTGCTTTAGAAAAAAGTGTGACCCATTCTTCTGAGACTTCCGGATTTATCTCCGGACCAGCCAAATCCACTCCCACCACGGGTCCTATGTTATCTACAGCAGCTTTGAGAATTTCTTCATTCAACTTCAATGGCAGTCTTCGATCGAAACAAAGAATTTGTTTGACCACTATCGGGTAATCGGCTGGTCTGAAATTTGTGGTGATGACATTGATGATTTCTCTCATCTGTCCAAGACGTTTGTCGATGCCCAAATTTTTGTCGGTTCTAAAATATGGGTTATAGCGAATCTCCAAATATTGAAGATTCTCGAATGTGTAAGCCCCTCTGCAAAGCCTCAAACAGAAGTACGGCAAGTGCTCAATACTTTGTAATTCTTCAACAAGCGAGTGAATTTTGACGAATTCTTCAAGGGTGTTACAAGGACGAGTGAACCAATTATAAAAACCGTCGTAGTCAGGAAAAAAATGCAGAACCTCGTGATCCTGCCTCTGCAAAAATTTGTAGATGATTCGAGGGTGAAGTGCTCCACCAAGGTGCCGGTGCAAGTCTGCGTAAAGCGCCATTAGTTAATTTCCATGTGTCAAAGTGAGAGTGATTCCGATTTGATAAAAACCTTTTGCCCGCTGAAATTAGTTTTTGAACATTGGTTGTTGAGTGCATATTTATAAGAGACTCGTGGCAGATAAGCGTAATGAATGTTCATGCTTTTTATTCTGGATTCAAACTAAAAGCCGCCTATGTTTTGACCTGGGCGATATGTCTGAATATTGCACTAGCTCCAGCGACAATTTGTCAAAGTGCCGATGACCCAGTGGTTGAACTTGTTACCACGAAAGGCAAAATTTATATCCAGGTTTTTTATAATCTCGTACCTCGCACTGGCGCTAATTTTTTAGACCTGGTGGATCGTGGAGCTTACGATGGCACAATTTTTCATCGCATTGAAAAATGGTGTATTCAGGGTGGAGACCCTACTGGATCTGGAAGAGGGAATTTCGTTGATCCTGAAACTGGAAGACCCAGATTTGTTCCACTCGAAATAAATCGCATGCTGAGACATAATCGACCAGGTGTCGTAGCAATGGCCAGATCGAATCATCCAGATTCTGCAAGCTGTCAGTTTTACATAACTAAACAAGCAATCAATCAACTCGATAATCGCTATGCCATTTTCGGAAGAGTGCTTGGGAATCTTGGACCAGTAATGAATATGCAGAGAGGCGATCAGATCGTTTCTGCTCGTATAGTGCAGGCTCCAGGAGGTCGCAGACAATCGCAAGATAATTCTGGAAATTCAAATTCTTCTTCAAGTTCGAATTCAGGATCATCTTCATCTCAAACCATTCCTCAAAGCGGCGGAAAGGGCTCAGGTTATCAGCCCATCAAAGAAATTCCCGATTCAGGTTTTTAGATTCAAGCAAATTTGCAAGGCAATTGGAGCGCTTGCTCAAGTCGAGTCAAGTATTCGGCTCGAGAAATTGAAATTGCACTCAAAGTAGAAAGATGATTGGTCATATATTGAGAGTCGAGCAAAATGAAATTTCGATCAAGCAATCTTTCGACCAGATACAAAAGACAAATTTTGGAAGCGTCGCGCTCGATGTGAAACATCGACTCACCCATAAAAGCACCACCAAGACTGATGCCATAAAGCCCACCCGCCAATTTGCCGTTTTTATAAGCTTCGACTGAATGAGCAAATCCTCGCTCGTGCAATTGTGTGTACACCCTGACAATGTCATCAGTGATCCAAATTCCTTCCGCTTCAGTTCGAGCACAATTTCTAATCACTTGATCAAAAGCACTATTAACTTTCAGTTCGAATTTGTTTTGTCTGTATGTTCGGGCAAGTCGTTTTGAAACATGAAAATTCTGCAAGTCGATAATGCATCTGGGGTCAGGAGAATACCAGGCAATCTCCCCACCCTCGTGCCCCATAGGAAAAATTCCCTGGCCGTAGGCTGCAAGAACGATTTCAGGGGTGAATTGCAGGTTCAAGTATTTATTTGGATTTACTGGTAGATGCGGCAGAAAAAGTTCGGATATAAGCAATCAAGTCTTTTATTTCTGAATCACTTATCTCAGCGACACCAAATCCTCGCATGCTCGAACCTGGAACGCCTTTGCGAATTGCCTGAATGAGCTTGGCATCATCTTTGAATTTTTTATCGAACGAAGCACCCTTCAACGGCTTACTTGGCTTGAGTAAATTGCCGCCATCTTTATGACAGTCGGCACATGTTCGTCCTTCGAAAATTGTTTTTCCTTTGTCTGCGCTTGAGCTCTCGCCAGCTTGCAAGCTACCGGCATTGACCAGTGCGCCCAAAAGTGCGCCAAACAAAATTAGTAAAAAAACTTGCCCTTTTATTTTCATGAAAGTCATTATATCCCAAATTCAAAGCTCAGGAATAAAGGGCAGATACTCTTTAAATACGTATTCGATGCCGTTTTCAACCATTATTTCGGAGCTTGATTTGAGGTTGAACATCTCTTTGTACTCAGGGAAAAAAGTATCACAATCAAACTGACTTCTTACCTCGGTAAGATAAAGGGCTCCCATTCGCTCGTGAATGATAGCTTGATTATAAATCTCAGCTCCACCAATCACGAAAACTTGATCGATTGGCCCATCTTTCATTTTTTCAAGCGCATCATCTAACGATCCAAATACAAATACTCCTTGAGGAACAGGTCCATCCAGAGCCGCTTTACGTGTAAGAACGATGTTATACCGCCCCGGAAGAGGCCTGTGATTGGCAGGAATCGACTCCCAAGTTTTTCGTCCCATAATGCAAGCGTTATATAAATTCGGGTCGCTTGTTTTGGTTGTGAGTTCTTTGAAGTGTTTTAAATCGCCCGGAATTCTCCAGGGCAATGAATTGTTTTTTCCGATACCACGGTTGAGGTCACATGCCACAACCATAGAAAAACGCTCACGCATGAATATTAGCTCTATCTAGACGGAGACTGGGAATTTGATAAATCCCTGGTGCACATAATTGTTCAATTGAAAATCTTCAAACTTCAAATCGAAAATTGGTTTCTTTGCAATTGTCACAGTAGGTAATTGACCGGGCGTACGTGTCAGTTGCTTTCTGACTCCTTCGAGATGATCGAGATAAATATGAGCATCACCAATGGTGTGGATAAAAAATCCAGGTTTCAAATCGCACTCTTGAGCAACCATCATCAATAAAAGCGAATAGCTTGCGATATTGAAAGGCACGCCCAGAGCCATGTCTGCTGAGCGTTGATATAGTTGCAAATCCAGTCTGCGCTGAGAATCGTTGACATAAAATTGAAATAGCAAATGACATGGAGGCAATGCCATTTTTTTCAAATCAGCTACGTTCCATGCAGACACAATCAATCTGCGTGAATGTGGTTCTGTTTTGATCAAATGAATGACTTGCTTTATTTGATCAATATGATTCTCTTCAAAAACGCCGTTCTCGTCTTTTTCATACGAGTTCCACTTACGCCATTGATAACCATAGACCGGACCGAGATCTCCGTTTTCGTCTGCCCATGCATTCCAAATTGGAGTGTATTGCTTGAGATCTTCATTGATATTGGTCGAGCCTTTCAAAAACCAAAGTAATTCGCGCAGCACTCCATCGAATAAAACTTTTTTGGTTGTTAAAAGAGGAAACCCCTTTGCAAGATTGTATCTAGCCTGCAAACCGAAAACACCTATAGTTCCAGTGCCTGTGCGGTCTTTGCGCTCTTCGCCATTTTCCAATATATACGTGAGCAGATCCAGGTACTCTTTCATCTGGGCGCGTCCTCCTATTCCTTATTTAAAGATATGGCAAATGCAACAAAGAGAAAAGAGAAAAAAAGGTCAGGTTAGATGTTAGGTCGCCGCGCAAATTGCGCATGTCAAGCGAAGAGAACTAAATCTACCTAAATATATGAGCAAAATCGAAAAGGTCGTTCTATAAAAGAAGCTCGGGTAATTCGCCAAGGAGTACTTAAATGATCACCGAATTTCGAAATGAGCCATTCACAGACTTTTCAGTGAAAGCAAACGAAGATGCCATGAACGCGGCATTGAAATTAGTGCGATCTAAACTTGGGCAAAATTATCCACTACATATAGATGGAAAAGCAGTTGAGACTGAAAAAAAATTGTCATCAACCAATCCATCTAACCCTTCTGAAATTGTCGGCACTTTTTCGCAAGCTTCGGTCAAAGAAGCTGACGAAGCATTGGATGCTGCAAGTGAAGCATTCGAATCATGGAAAACAGTGTGTCCTCAAAAACGGGCTCGTCATTTGTTCAAAGCAGCAGCAATTATGCGTGCACGCAAATTCGAGTTTGCTGCCTGGCTCGTTGTTGAAATCGGAAAGAACTGGGCTGAAGCAGATGGCGATGTAGCTGAAGCAATTGATTTTTGCGAATTCTATGGACGCGAAATGATCCGCTTGAGCGGACCTCAACCACTCACACCTTATGCAGGTGAAGAAAACGAATTGCACTATATTCCACTTGGTGTTGGCTTAGTTGTCCCGCCATGGAATTTTCCACTTGCAATTCTTGTTGGTATGACTACTGCTGCAATAGTTTCAGGCAACACAGTAATTTTGAAACCATCAAGCGAAACTCCTGCAATTGCTTATCAGTTTTACAAAGTAATGGAAGAAACCGGACTTCCTCCAGGCGTTCTGAACTTTTTGCCTGGTCCTGGTTCAAGTGTCGGCGACCATCTAGTGACCAATGCAAAAACTAGATTTATCGCTTTCACCGGATCGAAAGAAGTCGGTCTTCGCATCAACGAACTTGCTGCCAAACCACAAAAAGGTCAGTTGTGGATCAAACGTGTTGTTGCTGAAATGGGTGGAAAAGATTCTATTGTTGTTGACGATTCAGCTAATATCGATAGTGCCGTAGATGGTATCGTAGCCAGTGCGTTTGGTTTTCAGGGACAAAAGTGTAGCGCCTGTTCTAGAGCCATTATTCACTCCAAAGTCTATGATGAAGTACTCAAGAAAGTTGTCGAAAAAACCAAAAAACTTCAAATTGGTTCTCCAGAGAAAAAGGAAACCAATATGGGACCGGTTGCGTCCAAATCACAATATGCAAGCGTGAAAGAATATATTGAAATCGGCTCAAAAGAAGGCAAGCTCGAAACCGGCGGCGGTATCAACGGTACAAGCAGCGACGGCAAAGATGGTTATTACATCGAACCCACTATCATTTCGGGAGTCGATCCTATGGCTCGCATTTCGCAAGAAGAAATCTTTGGACCAGTTCTTGCATTTATCAAAGCCAAAGATTTTTCCGATGCAATTGCAATTGCCAATAACACTGAGTTTGGTTTGACCGGAGCAATATACTCAGGAAATCGCGAACATCTGGAGCAAGCCCGACGCGATTTTCATGTGGGCAACCTCTATATAAATCGCAAATGCACCGGTGCTCTGGTGGGAGTTCATCCATTTGGCGGATTCAATATGTCCGGAACCGACTCAAAAGCAGGTGGCAGGGACTATTTACTCCTCTTCACTCAAGCCAAATCGATTTCAGAGAAATACTAGACCTTTCTCCATCTATGGGCTTCTGTTAAACTTTGACCTGTCAATAAAAACGGATTTTTACGATGGCGAACCCCAACTCGATCAGGCTCATCCGGATGATTCCGGTCCGAGCGATAGTAACCGAAAACTTCAAGAATCAAGTGGGTGGAGAAATCCAACGTAACTTGCAGCAGATTGAAGCTGAAATTCAACAACTCGATTTCAAAGGCAAACGCGCCATCGCGGATCTTGAGCGCCAAACAATGGGTGCTCTTTCCACCGATGCTCGAATTCAAATAGAATCAATTCGCCAGCAAGTAGATATGGAAAAATTGCGTTTATTGCAGATGCAAGAAGAAATGCTTGCTCAAAGTCAGGCTTTGGCCGAATTGCCACTGGGAAGTGTTGTAACTCAGTTTACTGTCGAAAATCCAGTAGAGGTCCGACTTGGAGAGAACATTTTCCAACGTCTTGAAGGTGGAGAAATCCTAGTGAAAGACGGCATAATCCAGGAAATCCGGGACTAATCGTGCTTGTACTTGCTAAGAAGAAAGATAATCTTTCAGTTCTTCGCCCTCTTTAGACTGTTTTAGAAAACGCAGAGCCTTTATCTCGATTTGTCTGGTTCGCTCACGAGTAATGCCGACCATTTTACCGACTTGCTCAAGCGTTCTTGGCTTGCCGTCGTTGAGTCCAAAGCGCAACATAAGCACTTCGCGCTCACGCGGAGTCAAAACCGCAAGTACCTTTCGTACATCTTCAGCCAGCAATTTAGTGGCAGTGGATATTTCAGGCGTGCGAGACTTTTCGTCTTCGACAAGCTCAGCCAGGGTGTTATCTTCATCTTCACCGTATTGTGTATCGAGTGACAACAATGAACGATTAGCTTGAAGAATCATCCTGATCTTTTTGAGCGACAGACCAACTTCACGTGCCAGCTCTTCTAGAGTCGGCTTGCGATCAAGCTTCAACGAAAGCTTTGATGTTGCTCTACGCAGGTTATTGATATTCTCAACCATGTGCACTGGTACACGTATAGTGCGTGATTTATCGGCTAAAGCACGAGTAATGCCCTGTCTGATCCACCAGGTTGCATAAGTCGAAAATTTGTATCCACGCTCTGGGTCGAACTTTTCGACCGCTTTGATTAGACCCACGTTGCCTTCTTGAATCAAATCAAGCAAAGGCATTCCTTTGTTTTGATAGCGCTTTGCTACGCTTACAACAAGACGCAAATTGGCTTGAATCAAGCGTTTGCGAGCCAGATCCTCACCTTTGAGAGCACGACGAGCAAGCTCAATTTCTTCGGCTGCGCCAAGCAGTTTTACTCTACCAATAGATCGCAAATAGAGTTGAATCGGATCTTCTTTTGGCGCACTGGGACGTCCAACAGAACGTGCTTCGTCGGCAATATCAGCTGCAAAATCCATATCAGATGGACTGAAATTGAATTCGCCGTCGTTGGTTTGACCTGTATAAGGACCCACAAAGGATTCTTCCACGTCGGAATAAGCAAAATTAGTGTTCACTTTTCTCATAGTTTTTTGTTGCCTTGCGAAGTAAAAACGCCGCCTTGTGGGCGTCTGCATTGTTATGTGCTCGATATTTCGTCTGTTCTGAAGATTGAGACGACTCTAACTATTAAAAGTTCCAAAGGTAAAGTTAATAACGGGATTAACCCTAGTCTTTGGACCCGCTTATACCTATTTGTGACGACAAAAGCCAGAAAAGTGCTATTTCAGCTGCCCGTAACTGTGCAAACCACCAAATCCAAGCGTATTGAATCCAAGATAAGTGAGCAACGTAAGTAATAAACCGATACAAGACACAACAGCAAGTTTGTCTGCAGGTATTTCACGATGAATACGCAAATGTATGTAAGCTGCGTAGCTAAGCCAGGTTACAAGCGCCATGGATTCTTTCGGGTCCCATGACCAGTAACTACCCCAGGCGTGATTAGCCCACAAACCGCCAGTTATGATGCCTATGGTCAAAAGTGGAAAGCCAATCGAAATACATCTATATGAAATGTCGTCATACAATTCTTCGCGCGATTCGTTAATTGCTTCTGTTTTGACCTTTTTCAAATTAATCCAACTGAAAACAACGCCCAGTATGCTTCCGCCGACAAATAGCGCTTGCAGATAATAGACCGCAATTTCGCTAAAAGTGCCAAGTGCAATCGCAGAGCAAGCAAGCAAAATAGTGACGATAAGTCCAAACACTGTAACTCTTCGACCAGCCCACCAGAGCTGAACTAAACCGCTGAGTCCAGAAAGGAAAAACATCGCGTACGAAACTATTAGTGGAGGAACGTGAATCTGGCGCCAATAGCTAACCAGTGCCGGAACCAGCGGCTGGATATCGTGCTGACTTTGAGGCAACCAGCTTCCATATAAAAAGAACGAAGCAGCAGTCAAACTAGCAAGCCAGCCAAGATGCCAGACCCCTGCGTGATTCAATGTTGCAGCCAACCACAAATAGGCGCCCATGATTGCCCAGGCAAACCAGAGCAAACTTTCGTACAGATTAGAAAGCGGGAAACGCTGCGCCTCGATGCCTCGAGCAATGATGGCACAAGTAAGAGCAACAAAACCAACGAGCAGAACCCAGAAAGCTGACCCCAATATTTTCGGTTTCCAGTTTTTAAAAGCGTTTGACGCTACAAAAATCCAGAAAGAAACAATGGATGTAACGCCCGCGGTGTTAGTTAGTGCTACTTGGAGGTCTGACATATTTCTTCTCTTTTTTGCTCATCAAAAACTTTGTCGGTCTGGTTTTGCGATTTCCATTTAGTCTCTAAATTCTGATAAGGCTCTATTATTTTTTCTACCATACGCTCAAAAGCAACCTTAGCCTTGGGAGAACGACCGCCAATGGCAAGCTGAACTCTTTTGTCATCAGCTTCTTCACAGACCCAAACATGTCTGTGCGGAATGAATGCAAGCATCACACCGACCATGATGAAACCAAATGCGGTATAGACAACAAAGATGCCTGGGTCTCTTTTGTACTGCAAACCGGTACGTGGAACGATGCCTTCATAAGTCAGGGTCACACCGCCAAGAGTGGTGGATTGACCGGGTTTTATTTCAGTCAGAATTTTTGGTGCTTCCCAGTTACTGCGTTTTGCAAAAATTCTCAAATCTGATTTTTGATCCAGAACAGAAAAAATCATCACCGACTCTTGATCAAGAGGCAGAAATGCCGCAAAGCGCTTGCCCATTGGATTTACCGGTATAGTTTGTTTCTGACCGTTAAATTTGAGTGCAATCGAATCTATGCCCCAGCTCGATTGATAGATGTCTACATTGTCATAAGTAAGCGGGTTATTGACAGACAGCTCGCCAGTCTTTAAAACCTTGCCAAATTTATCTTCAATCGCAAGAGTGGTGTACCACTGCTTTGGTTCACCCGTAGGGTGATTCTCGCGTCTGGTCTCGATTACTCTGGCTTGCCATTTGGGCAGGCTGCCCATCCACAATTTTGAATGCTGCGAGTCTTCAAAACTCAAACATTCGCCCAATTTAACTGGCTGGAAGCCGTTAAAGCCAGTCCATGAAGTGATAGTGACTCCAACAAGCAGTGAAAGCAGTCCTACATGGGTCACGCTTGGAGCAAGACGTCCAATTAGCCCCTGTTCGCCTGTGAGCTTATTTCCTTCGCGAACAATGCTGAAGCCTTTTTTCTTCAATTTGGCTTCTATATCATTTATGGCAGCGCCACCAGATTCGGTGCTAGATTCGAGTTCGAATTCAAGACTCTTATGAAAAGGGAGCTTTTCAATTCCAGCCCTATCAAGCAATGGCATTTTATTTTTCAATGTAAGCAATCGCGGAAAGACTCGCTCAAAACTTGCTGCAAGCATGCTTAGCGAAAGCATCGCGATAAGAAATAGAAACCAGGGCGAATGATAAGTATCGGCTAAGCCAAGATTTATAACCAGTTGACCGTTGTCTTTGCCAAAAGCTTCAAAAACCTTTTCTCTGCCCACCTGTCCTTCCTGCGGACACCAGGCGCCAACAAGAATTGTGGCAGCAGTCAGAGCAATCAGAATCACAGACATTTTGACAGAAGACCAGATTCCAAAGGATAGCTTTTTAGACATGCTTATATTGGCTCTCAGTTGGGTCTAGCTCTGGACATAATAAATTCGCTAAGCGCACAAAGTCCGTCTTTGTAAGGCGAATCGGGCAAGATAGAAATATCGCGACAAGCGTCGTCGGCATATTTTTGAGCGAGCTCAGCTGTTTTTTCAATTGCGCCAGATCTAGCGATGATCGAAAGACCTTCCAGGTTCCCAGCATCCTCTACCACGGCTCTATCTTCAATTAGTTTGCGCAAACGCCTAGAGTCAGCACTATCTTCAGCCAGTGCATACAAAACAGGAGCGGTTAAAACACCATTGCGCAAGTCGCCTCCAACAGGCTTCAAAACGCCGCCGGCTTTGTTTTTCTGATCAAAATCACCTGTGATATCGAGCATGTCGTCAACTATCTGAAAACAAATGCCCAGATTGAGCCCATAACTCTTGAGAGCAAGAACGGTGTCGTTGTCTTTGCCGTTTAAAATAGCTGCGCTGTGACTGCCTGCCGAAAAGAGAGAAGCCGTTTTGCCAATGGATTTTTGAATATAAGTGTCCCAATCGGCGTCAATATTGAACTGATGACGCATTTGCTTGATTTCACCTGCACAAAGATCGCCCAAAACCTGACCGTAAATGCCTACGATAGGTGGATTCATTAATCGAGCAAGACAAATAGAAGCTTGAGCGAAGAGCAAATCGCCCATCAGGACAGCGACGCGCTCATTCCATTTTTTGTTGATGGTTTCTTTGCCACGACGCAAGTCTGAACTATCGATAACGTCATCGTGTACTAGACTTGCCGTGTGAATGAGCTCGGTCAATACGGCAAGAATAATGTGCAAGCGTCCGATTTCATTGTTTTTACCAGTTGCCTTCCCAGACAAAAGACAAATCAGCGGTCGAAGCCTCTTTCCACCTGCCTGAAAAATTTGTTTTAGCAGTTCTCCCACAAAGGGATTGTCGTCGATAAGATTGGTTGCAAGCCAGTCTTCGACCATCTGCATTTCATCTTGCACAAGTTCTATCAGTGGCGTCAGGTCTTGCGACTTACTCTTGGTTCCGGGGCTTATCACGCTAATATCCGATTCGGGTCGAAAAGGTTGTCAACTAATTCCGATAAGCTTTTCACATAGCCATTTTGCAGTCAATCGATCTTTCGTGAATGTGACTATCTACGGTATTTTTTCTCACTAATATTATTTGTATTAAAGGGTGGTATATAGACTTAAATCAATTCGTGACCGCCCGGAGGCGTCGTGTTTCATAAGCTCAAGCAAGATTTACTATCTGGCAGCACTACTTTCAGCAAAGCACTACCTGAAGCCCTGCCGCTTTTACGTGGCAAAGCGCCGGACGAAGCTTTAATTTGGCTGTCTAACGAGCTTCAAGGCTATCAAAACGCACTTGATTTTTATCGCAACCAAAAGCATGACCTGCCAGCATATCGAGTCGTGCGAGGAGCAATCTATTTGATGATGCCTGACGGTTCGATGCAGACACTCAATCACCCTTACGCTCAGCGCCCAGACTTCTTTTTGAGCGCTCCAATCAACTGGATTGAAGATTTTTCCAAGTTCGACGGCAACGAATCTATCGTAGAGATGGCTGAATTTGCTTCATTTTTTGGCGGATTAGGCGGCGCAGGTGTTGTTTGCGTCTGCAACCGATCAGAGCTAGTTCGGGTTATTGCAACTTTCCGCAATGAGTTTATTCGCTTGCTCGACTATGTAATGGCTCAGCAGGCTCAACAAGGCGCTCCTACCGCACCGCAGGGTTAGTGTGCAAGAGCTTCGCATCATTTCTCTTATAGCCAGTTCTACTGAGACTTTGTATCGTCTTGGAATGCTAGACAAAATTGTCGGACGTTCGCACGAATGTGATTATCCGGAATCCATCCTCGATTTGCCAGTTTGCACAAGTCCAAAGTTCGAAGTCGATGGAACGAGTTACGAAATAGACCAGAAAGTAAAAGCCCTCGTGCAAGAAGGTCTTAGTGTCTATAGAGTAGATGCTGAAAAAATCAAATCGCTCAATCCTACTCACATCGTCACACAAATTCAGTGCGAAGTCTGTGCTGTAAGCCAAAAAGACGTGGTTGATGCCTGTTCGCTCACGCTTGGGGAAAAGGTCAAAATCATTTCGCTCAAACCTGATAGTTTTTCAGATATTTTGAGCGATATCGACACGCTTGCAATAGAGCTTGGCATTGAAAGTCGCGGTCTTGATTTAATTGACGAAATTACCGAAAAAATTGAATCTTTACACAGACAATGTGATAGCTTCCAGACCCAGAATGGAAGAGCCCCAAGAATAGCCTGTATCGAATGGATTGAGCCATTGATGGCAGCAGGCAACTGGGTACCTGAGCTAATCGAATTTGCCTGTGGTGAGAATTTATTTGGTGAAGCCGGAAAACACTCACCCTGGATGAATATGGATGACCTAGTAAAGTCAGACCCTGATGTTGTTCTTATCACACCATGCGGATTTGATATCAAACGCACCATGCAAGAAATGCATTTTTTACTCGACAATCCTCAGTTCAAAACGATGTCTTGTGTCAAAAACAAGCGAGTTTATGTTGCTGACGGCAACCAATATTTCAATCGACCGGGTCCCAGAATCGTCGAATCAATGCAAATGCTTGCCGAAATGCTTTACCCTAACTACTATTCGTCAGGGCTTAAAGACAGTGGATTCATCCAGCTTTAACGCCCCTCTTGTAAACTCTTTAAAACAACTAAAGGCGGTATTTAAGCTCTTTTGTTATTCTTGACAGAGCTTTGCGTTATATAGAAAAGTAGTACAAAACGTTTGTCCACCCACTTAAGACTAGAATCAGATACAAGCAACGAAACGGGACGAAATGATCCAGTTTCAAAAGAAGCAGGTTTGCATTTTTTCAAAAGCTTCAGCGTATGGCTTTTGCTATTTCTTGTGGTTTCTAACTTTTTAGTGAACCAACAAAACTTCCTTACGCTCGTCCCTCAAAACAGATTAAGTGCGGCGCTGCTGACAAAATCGTCAATCAATTTCAAAATGAAAGAATGGAAGACCAGTCCACCAAAAGCAGATGCAGTGATATTGGGCTCCTCTCTTCCGATGTGTTGTCTGTATTATGCAGATGATCCAAAAAATCAAGGCGTGCTGACGAGAATGAAAGCGTGCAATCAAAATCCGCTCCAAGCTTATACGGCTGCTGAATATTTACAAAAAAAAGTATCGAAATCAAAAGGCACTGATTTCAAAGTCTTCAACGCAACTGTTGCTGCAAGCATGATTTCTGATGTTTATTTGCTCACGAGCAAATTGATGGATAAACCACCCAAATCGATAATTCTTGGAGTTGGCCTTAGAGATTTCGCAGACAACATCAATTGTTCATTTGCCGGTACACCCACTTACCAAGCCTTATTCGATTTACCTTATGCTTTGAAAGATGACAATGCATTATTCACCTTTTGCAATGCAACCAATTCTGTTAGGCAAGAACTCGCTTCTTATCTCCTTCTTCCAATGTATAGAAACCATCTGGAGATAGGACTACCTCTCAATATTCTGACAGAAAAGATTTTCCAAAAGAACGGCGAGCGAACTATTGCTGACGCCAAATCTGGAGCAGATACAAATAAAGTCACGGTAAAACTTCCACTTCTAATACAAGAAGCTGATGAAAAGCCAGTCTTAGACTCTCTTGGTTATGAGAAACGCTATATGCCTGCCAATTACAAACAGATGGATTTTGAAGCAGAAGCGTTGGACCGACTATGCAAGTTATGCAAAAAAAATAAAACCGAATTGATTTTGATCAATATGCCAGTTTCGAGCGGACATCAAGCTTTATGCAGTAAAGAAATGCGCGCTCGGTATTTGCAAGTATTAGAAACAACAAGCACCAAAAATGGTATCAAGTATCTCAATTTTGAAAATAACAAATTGATCCCAGACAGTGATTTTCTTGACACAGTCCATATGGGACCGACTGGCGCCGTAAAATTTTTAGACTACTTAGTTAGCCAGAGCGGAATTTTCAACAACTAATTGACGAGTGCCCAAATCCATTCGAGCATGAGTTATCGCGATTGCTAACGCATCAGAAGCATCGTCTGGTTTTATTATCGAAGACAACTGCAATAGAGCTTGCACAGCCAATTGAATATCTTTTTTATCAGCACGACCAAAACCAGTCAAACACTGCTTGACCTGCATGGGTGTATATTCTTTCGTCTCCAAACCCACAGAACTTGCAGCTTCTATGATTACCCCGCGAGCTTGAGAAACTGGAATAACAGTTTTGGCATTCTTGAAAAAGAATATCGACTCGACCGCCACCACATCCGGAGCATATTCATTAATCAACTCAATGATATCCGCTCGGATCGTATTCAGCCTCTTGGGAAATGGCATATCCTTTGAAGTGTGGACAATGCCAGAGGCAACATAAGTAAGGCTACTGGCGCCTTTTAGGTCTATTACTCCATATCCTGAAGTTTGTGTCCCGGGGTCTATGCCGAAGATTCTCATGCCTATATAATAAGACTCTTGCAAGACAAATGTAAGTGTTTTTGGTGGTAATTCGTGATTTTTCAGACGCATTCCGTCTTTGATCAACCAACCTGGCTCGAACGCGTCTCTTTTCTCTATAAAGGTCCGGTCATTTTTTTATTGGGCATTGTGCTTGGACTAAGTTGCCCAGCTTTTGATGTAGGTAATATCAATTTTTCCTGGGTCGCCTGGATTGGACTGGCACCACTTTTAGTGCTCATACGCGGAGCGTCAGGTAAATGGGAAGCTGCAATTAGCGGGCTCATTTTTGGTCTTGGATATAACAGTGTCGCGCTGAGCTTTTACTTAGGCCTTGCACCAATGACCTGGCTTGGTTTGCCACATTGGCTGGGCACTGCCTTTAGTGTCCTTATCTGGCTGCTTGAATGTATACACCAATCGCTTTTGTTTGCAGGTTTTGCACTTATTGTTTTTTGTCTTCCGCTAAGAGCTGGCTTTCTTCCCAATATAGAACGACCATTTTTTCCATACATAATCTCAGTTCCACTGATCTGGGTCTTTTTGCAGTGGTTCATTGCACCATCTGAATTTTTTATTGGATTGCCAATTAATCAGCTTGTTTATTCTCAATATCGCAACCTTTCTATGGTCCAGATGTCATCCTGGCTTGGAAGTGGATGCCTCGATTTTCTTATTGTAATGACAAATGCAGTCCTGGCTTGCGGTGTTATTCAGTGTTTTAAATTGGCAAAAAAAATCGGACGCAGAACAGATCAACTTACCACCGGATTTGGTGCCTTTTTAGACCTCGCTTTGATTACGCTATTGATTTTTTGCCTTAGCAGCTGGGGAAACAGCCGAATCACTCGCATCCAAGACTATATCGATGTCGCAACCGTTCGCCTGCAAGACCCTCAAACACCGCCTGTAACTGTAGGAGTCGTACAAGGAAATGTATCCGCCGAAGAAGAAAGACTTCAAGTAACAAAGCCTGAACATGTAGCTAAGCGTTATGCTGCTTTGAGCCACAATTTAGGCGTACTCATGCTGATACTTCCAGAAGGCGTAATAAACAATGCTCAGATGCTTCAAGGGAACCTTCTAAGCATCATAAAGGGTCTTTGTAAATATCAGAACAAAGAAGCAATTGTAGGATCAATAGAAACTCTTCAAGCAGGCGAGCTTGTAAATGCAGCCCGGATTATAAGTCCACTAAATCCCAAAGACAATTTATACGTCAAACAAAGACTGGTGCCACTTGGTGAATCGGCGCCAATCAAGGCACTCAACGAGCGTATTCCAAGCTCATTGCGCGAACATATTCCTGCCAGTCGCGAGAGTTTTTTGTCCACTCATCAAGTAAACCTGGTTTCAAGCATGTGGGGCAAAGTTGGCTTATCTATTTTTATTGAAATGGTTTATCCCAGACTAATTGCAAACGAAGTAAGACACGGCGCCCACTTGCTTGTAAATTTGTCTAATTTGAGCTGGTTTCACGAATCGTCCTTGAACAAGCAATTGCTTGCTGCTTCGGTCTTTCGGGCGGTTGAAAACGGTCGTTATATTGTCATGTCTACCAATACAGGAATTTCTGCCATAATAGATCCCTCCGGAGTGATTTCAAGCAAGTCATTGCCCGGAAAACGGGGTGTCTTAATCGACACAGTCGAATTTTTCTATTGGAAAACACCTTATAACAGGATGTGGTGGCTATGATTATCAAGCAATTGCTTCTTACCATAATGATTGCAATGATTTTTCAACCTCAAGCATGCTTGGCTGAATCAAAAGCGCAGACCACTAAAATGCCGACAGTCACGATCAACAATCAAGAAATCAAAGTGGAGATTGCCGACACAAGGCAGAAAATCGCTCGTGGGCTGATGTATCGCACGTCACTTGCGCCTGATTCTGGAATGGTCTTCATATTCGACCCACCAAGACCGGTAAATTTCTGGATGGCAAATTGTTTTATTTCACTCGATTTGATTTATGTGCGAGATGGAAAAATTATCAAAATATTTGAAAACGTGCCACCTGAGCGCAATAAACCAGAAAGCCTGTGTCCAACTTATCCTCCTGGAAATGACGGGATTCTGGTTAATCAAGTAGTCGAAGTCGCTGGAGGTTACTGCCAGAAGAAAGGCATCAAAGAAGGCGATACAGTTCAATTCTCACTCAAATAATGTCTCTTCCAAATCACTATTTAACTACACATACTGAAGATGCTCCAGGTCCAGACGGGGCGAACGCTATTGGCTGGCTTACTATAAGTCGAGAAGAGCGTAGAAACGCCATTTCGACCTCTATGTGGTCTGCCATTCCGGAGTGCTTGAACGAACTCAAAGAAAAGGGTGCTCGTGTAATGGTGCTCACTGGCAGTAATTCTTGTTTTGCATCAGGTGCTGATATCGAAGACTTGAAGGTAATTGCCGACTTGAAAGGGGCCACCAAATTCTGGCACGCCATAAGAGACTGTTTGCAATTCATTTATACATTTCCGCTACCTGTAATAGCGATGGTAGACGGTCCTTGTATTGGGGGCGGCTGTTTGCTCGCCACCGCTTGCGATTTTCGCATCGCCTCATCTTCTTCGACTTTTGGCATCCCTGTAGCCAAACTGGGAATAGTGTTAGACGATGCAAGTGTTTTGCGACTGGTGCATTTGATAGGTCCAGCCCAAACTGCATTAATGCTCTACACAGGCAATATGGTTGATGCCGCACGCGCGCTGCAACTGGGTCTTATTAATGAAACATTTAGCGAAGACAAGCTTGAATCAGGCGTCAAAGAAATTTGTAACACCATTGCATCTAACGCCTACGGTTCCATTTTCGAGTCGAAACGCTCTATTAGACGCGCATGCACATCAGGTCACGAAAACCTGAGTGATTTGTTGCCTCAACACGAATCGGTCGTGCTTGCAAGCTATCTCACTTCCGATTTCAAAGCTCGCGTTGGCATTCGCTAATTAAATTGATCTGTATTCCTGGAGTATGCGTTTCACTTTCATGGCGAGTTCTTGTCCGCTCAAAAAACGCCTAAATCTCGCCATAGGTAGTGCAGCCTTTTCCATATTCGTCTGAAGTCCAGGGCCTGGACGACAGACGAAAAAATAAAAAGCTTGGTCAGGTGCAAAAGATTTCGAAGATAGCCTGGTCTAAGAGATTTAAACCTGGACTACGCGCTTGATTTGAGGAAGTTCTTCTTTAATTGCGCGCTCGACGCCCATTTTCAAAGTCATGGTCGAACTCGGGCACATGCCGCAAGCACCCATCAAGTGCACGTATACTTCATCGTCCTTGACGTCTACCAGTTCGATATTGCCGCCATCCATCATGAGCATAGGACGTAATTTGTCGAGAATCTGCTCAACGTGTGCTTTGATGTCGGTACCGGCGCCTTGTACGCCTTCTTCAGCTTTGTTAGTCATTTTGAATTGCGCCTCTTTGCCGCTAATGGACACAAAAATCTATTTGGATAAAACAAGAATAGCCTACCCTTGACTACGAGCGCCACAATCTAAATAGAAAACTCATTATTCCATTGTTTAACTCACCATAAAGAAAACCGGAAAAGCCGATTTTCTGTACTACTCTTGTCTCATTCGCACTAGAGGGCGGCTTTCGAGCTTGGCAGCTGGCCTTATTCAATACAGAAAAGGAAATGTAAAGATGACTAGAGTAGCAATCAATGGATTCGGCAGAATCGGACGCAACGTGTTCCGCGCTTATTTGGACAGCAAGCCGACTGAATTCGAAATCGTCGCCATCAACGACCCCTTCCAGACTCTCGAGCAATCAGTCCACCTGCTCAAATATGACTCGGTTCTTGGTGAACTCAAAGGTCATACCATTTCACACAAAGACGGCGCTCTTGTAGTAGACGGAAAAGAAATCAAATTCTCAGCTGAAAAAAATCCTGCTGCACTGCCATGGAAAGAACACAAAATCGACATGGTTCTCGAGTGCTCAGGTGCATTCACCGACGCTACCAAAGCTAAAGGACACATTGAAGCTGGCGCCAAAAAAGTCTTGATTTCCGCTCCTGCCAAAAACGAAGACATCACCATAGTTCTTGGCGTGAACGAAAAAGAATACAATCCAGAAAAACACAACATCATCTCGAACGCAAGCTGCACCACCAACTGCTTGGCTCCTATGGCTAAAGCTCTCGATGACGAGTTTGGCATAGTAGAAGGCATGATGACCACAATTCACTCATACACACTCGATCAGAAATTGCTCGATGCTGCTCACGATGATTTGAGAAGAGCACGTGCAGCTGGTCAGTCGATGATTCCTTCTTCTACTGGTGCTGCTAAAGCTATCGGTCTTGTCCTTCCTCACTTGAAAGGCAAATTGAACGGCTTTGCAATGCGCGTGCCCACACCAAACGTATCTATCGTAGACCTCGTTTGCACAACCAAAAAACCTGTAACCAAAGAATCAGTCAACGCATGCTTGAAAAAAGCAGCTGAAGGCTCGATGAAAGGTTATCTTGGTTATACCGATGAGCCTTTGGTATCGCGCGATTTCGCTGGTAACAAAACAAGCTCTATTGTTGACGGTGACCTCACCATGGTAATGGGCGAGAACATGGTCAAAGTACTTTCCTGGTACGACAACGAGTGGGGTTACAGCAACCGTCTCGTAGAACTGGCTTCAATGGTTGCAAAAAAAATTGCAGTCAAAGTCTAGATTCAAAACCATATAAAGGACAAGAATAATGAGATCTATAGAGCAGCTTGATAAATCGCAATTAGAAGGCAAGCGCGTTCTTGTGCGTGTCGATTTCAACGTACCGTTGAACAAAGATGGCACTGTCGCAGAAGACAGCCGTATAACGGCTGCAATGCCGACCATTGAAAAGCTGATGAAGTCCGATGCCAAAGTCGTCCTGGTTTCACACCTTGGAAGACCAGATGGCAAGCCGAATGAAAAATATTCGCTCAAGCCTGTGGCCAAGCATCTTGCTGCTCTATTTGATTTCTTGAAAGAAAAAGTCCATTTCGTCGAAGAAACTGTCGGTGAAAAGGTGAAAAAAGAAGTCCAGAATCTGAAAAACGGTCATATTCTGCTTTTAGAAAATGTCCGCTTTCATGCAGGCGAAGAAAAAAACGACAAAGATTTCAGCAAGCAATTGGCTGAACTTGCCGACGTCTATGTCAACGACGCCTTTGGAACAGCACATAGAGCTCATGCAAGCACTGCTGGCGTAAGCGAATTCGTGCAGTCTTCATACGCTGGATTCTTACTCGAGAAAGAAGTAAAAATGCTTTCTTCTACTCTCGACAACCCTAAACGACCGGTAACAACCATTATAGGTGGTGCCAAAGTCTCTTCGAAAATTGGCGTATTGGACAACCTGATCACCAAAGTTGACACCATTATTATTGGTGGTGCAATGGCTTTCACTTTCTTGAAAGCTCAAGGCAAGCAGGTTGGAAAATCTCTGGTCGAAAACGATCGCCTCGATTACTGCCGCGATCTGATGGAAAAAGCAGCCAAAAACAAAGTCAAAATCATTCTTCCAAAAGATGTTGTTTGCGCCAAAGCAATCGAAGAAGGCGTAGAAACCAAAACAGTTTCTTGCGACAACATTCCAGAAGACGAAATGGGTCTTGATGTCGGTCCCGAATCTATTAAAGAAATCGAGTCGGCGCTTGAATCCTCTAAAACAGTTTTGTGGAACGGTCCACTTGGTGTTTTTGAAACAAAAGGATTCGAGAAAGGCACATTTGCAGTGGTCAAGAAACTGGTTGAACTAACAAAAAAAGGCTGCATAACCGTAGTAGGCGGGGGCGACTCAGTTGCTGCTCTTTCTGCTTGCGGCGTGGAACCCGAAGCGCTCACACACGTCTCTACTGGTGGAGGTGCATCGCTTGAATTTTTGGAAGGCAAAGAATTACCTGGTATCGCTTGCTTGGCAAAAAAGACCGCAACGGCCAAATAACCTAGTGATCGCAAAAAACAAAGCAAACGCTTTTTTGCGCAATGCAAGTTTTTTGTCGCTGGCACTTTCTTTCACTTTGTCATTTCTGCCTTCGTTTGCTGAAGGCGAGCAATATTTTTTAAATAACAAAGTCGTTTCAAAAGAACAGTATCAAGCTGCCATTTTTTTGCAAGAAGGCGTCAAATTACTGCACGCCAACAATAATCGAGATGCGGTGACCAAGCTCAAACAGGCTGCGGATCTTTCACCTGGCTTTGCAGAAGTGCACCATAACCTTGGTATCGCTCTTGCAAAAACTGGTCAGGTCAAAGAAGCTATAAGCGAATTGGAATTGGCTCGCAATCTCAATCCCAATCTTGAGTCGAGTTGGATGAGCCTTGGCGGTTTATATCAAACTGAAGGGCGTATTCAAGACGCAATCACCACTTACAGTGAATTTGTAAAACGTTTCCCTGCTCACAAAGATGCCAAAAAAGTTTCTGAACTCATTCTGGGTCTTCAAAAAGAAGCATCCAGAGAAAGTCGAGTTCAATCTGCAGGCAACCTGCAAGACTACTACGCCGAGGTGACAGCTCACGGCAGAGCGCGATGGCCCGCTAATAAAATGCCTCTCAAAGTATTTATTGCTCCAGGCAAAAACGTGCCGAATTTCAAACCAGGTTCAGAAGACCTTTTAAAGCAATCATTTGTTGATTGGCAAACGGCATCAAAAGGCGCTGTTTCATTCGAATTTGTCGATTCAGAAAAGAATTCAGACATTCAATGCACCTGGACAAACGACTCTAGCAAATTCAAAAACGCAGCAGAAGCTGGCGAAACCCAGTTGTTTTCAGGTAAAAACGGACTGGTGAAAGGCTCCATCGCCTTTTTGACTGTCCCGCTCATGCCAGACATGCCACTTACGCAAAACAGATTGCGCCTCATTTTTCTGCATGAAATCGGTCATGTAATCGGCATGGCAGGTCACACCAATAATCCCAAAGACGCTATGTTCTTTTCAATTGATGTACAAGACAGCTGGCGCGATCTAACAGAGCGCGATGCCGCCACTGCAATTCGCTTGTACTCAGAGCCATAGTTTTTAAAACTGTCTTTCATCCAGGGCCTGGACAGCAGACGAACTTTTAAAATCAGGCTACATTTGAAAGCTCCGGTTCAGCCATTTCGAGAGGTCGTTTTGCCAGAACCCGGCTTACAACAAAATCGCAAGCGACATAAGCTATAAGCGAACAAAGTGTCGAAGTAAGAGTAAGCGGCAAATCAAGCTTATCGAATGGCGGAATGCGTTGCATGAAATATTCCCATCCAAGCAAGTATTGGCACATCCAGGTCGAAATTCCAGTGAGCATCGAGACAACAGCAGGGATTTCATTTTTTGTTTTGGAATAAATTCCAAAAGCGAGTGGAACGAATAATCCAACAAGCGGAATACTATAAGCACTCTCTAACAGACCATATGCACGCTCGCCCGAAAAGACAGTGATCAGGGCGCACACAGCCATGAAAACAACACAAATTCTATTCAATTTGAGCTGGTCAATATTTTCACGCACAAATTTCACTTTGTACAAAATATTTTGAGTAAGCACTGTGGCAGGCGACAATATGGCGCTATTGATGGTCGACATCACAGCTGCAACTATCACCACTACAAAGACCACTGCAAGCCATGGTGGCAAAAAGCCCTTAGCTAAAGCGGGCAAAACCGATACATCAGGACCAAGAGCAAATCCTGTGTGCTCAGCCATATAAATGGATACAAATCCAAGAATTACAGGCAATGCACCAAACAAGATATAAGCTATGCCCGCAATATAACAGGCATACTGAGCGACCTTTTCGTCTCGGGCAGAAAACATACGTTGCATCAAATCCTGACTTGGAATATTTCCAAGAGCACCTGCTGCAAACAAAGATGTCCAGGCAAAAAGCTCGCCGTGACTTTGAGTAGGAATAAGCTCTAATTTCAAAGGCGCAGTAGATTGCACACAGTGAATGACATTTGCAAATCCAAGGGCGATATCACCATGTCCCAGCCCTGCCAGAGCACTGCATGTAAGTACCACCAGCCCCACTAACACAAGCCAAATTTGAGTTGCATCGCATAAGGTTACAGCCCACATGCCACCAAGGATGGTATAGCCAGTTCCCACAATTGTGACAAGCACCGCGCCGACATTGAGAGGCAACCCAAAGAACAAATGCAATATTTGAGCAAGCGCCACAAATTGTGCAGCAATCCAGCCAAAGAAGCTTGGGATCATGATTAGAGCAGAAATAATTTCAGCAGTATTGCCAAATTTTATTCTGAAAAAATCCGACAGTGTGGTGATACCCATTCTCCAGAGTGGCTTTGCAAAAAATGCACCAGCTATAAGCAAGCACACACCAGACCCAAACGGGT
This sequence comes from uncultured Candidatus Obscuribacterales bacterium, assembly GCA_964572515.1. Taxonomy (GTDB): domain Bacteria; phylum Cyanobacteriota; class Vampirovibrionia; order Obscuribacterales; family Obscuribacteraceae; genus Aved-18. The sequence continues at coordinate 33,273 of CAZNEW010000009.1, forward strand.
CCAGACTTACTTGCTTGAGCCCGTTGTTTGCTACTTCGCTCGACACAGTTAAAATAGTGCCAGCACCAAACCAGATAGCAAGCAGAGCAGGCCACGAAAGCCCGATGCCAAGCCTGCGTCCCGCCACAACATAATCTTCTACATTCTGGACTTTGCGCTCAGCGTAATAGCTGATGGCGTATACCCCTATGATGTAGAGCACAATTACGGCGCCAAGCATCAGCTTGAAGTCGTTCGATATGAAATTAGACCCCTCCACCTACTTATTTTCCAGTGTAGGCGGGTGCACGTTTTTCAACGAAAGCTTTGACGCCTTCCTGAAAATCGTCCGAGCGTCCAGCAATTTCTTGCAAGCTTGCTTCGTACTCGAGCAGTTCTTCCAAATCTGGAAATACTGCTTTGTTGAAAGCGCGCTTGGTCAGCGCATATGCTTTGGTCGGTCCTTTAGCCAATTTAAGTGCAAGCTCCATAGCAGTGTTCAACACTTCTGAGTCTGCCACGACTTGGTTTACAAGTCCATACTCTAAGGCTTGTTTTGAAGATAACTTTTCAGCACTAAGCATAAGCTCGAAAGCTTTGGTAGGATTGAGCAAGCGAGGCAAAAAGAAAGTCGAACCAGAATCTGGCACCAGACCGACTTTGGTGAATGACTGAATAAAGCTTGTGCTTTCAGCGACGATTCTAAAATCGCAAGCAAAAGCAAGACTGGCTCCAGCTCCGGCAGCAACACCGTTTACAGCAGCAATGACTGGCTTTTCCATTCGACGCAATTTAGTTATAAGTGGATTATAGCGCCTGCGAATCGAGTCTCCCAAAGAAGGACGCTCGCCCATTTCTTGCGAAATACTGCGACTTTGCAAATCCTGTCCGGCACAAAAACCGCGTCCAGAGCCAGTCAAAACTATAGCTTTGACCTCTTTGTTTTTCTCCATCTCTTTGAGCGCGTCTTGCAACTGAAAAGTGAGCTCGTCGTTAAAAGAATTGAGTTTGTCTGGTCTATTTAGCGTAACCAAACCAACACCGTCTTTTATTTCGGTAAGAAGAACTTTTTCTGATTCACTTTTAGACACTTGCAGGTCTCCTATAACTTGGTCATCGAACTCAACTGAAATTTAGCGACCCGAAAATGTGGGTTGACGTTTTTCCAAAAATGCTTTCATGCCTTCTTTTTGATCTTCGGAAGAAAAGAGCATGTAGAAGTTTTTGCGCTCGAACATAAGACCTTCCGAAATTGGAGCGTCGTAGGTTTTGAGCACTGATTCTTTAGCAAGACGAACCGCCACAGGCGATTTCTTAGCAATTTCGCGTGCGATTGCTTTTGCCTCTTCCAGATACAATTCAACTGGAACAACTTTATTCACAAGTCCCATCGCAAGGGCTTCAAAGGCCGTTATTGGCTTTCCAGTCAAAATCATTTCCATTGCTTTGTGTTTGCCGACAACACGAGTCAAACGCTGAGTGCCACCAGCACCAGGAATGACACCTATATTGATTTCGGGCTGACCAAGTTGGGTCGTTTCGGAAGCAACGATAATGTCACAATTCATCATAAGCTCGCATCCACCGCCAAGAACAAATCCACTCACAGCGCAGACGATAGGCTTTTTGATATTGCGAATGCGGTCCCATGTAGCAAAATTGTCTCTAAGCATTATGCTGATAGTTGTTTCTTCCGACATTTCTTTGATGTCGGCGCCTGCGGCAAAAGCTCTTTCGCTGCCAGTCAAGACGATGGCACGAATGGCTTCTTTACGATCGAATTCTTCAAGGGCAGAAACCAGTTCGCCCATCAATTCGTGATTGAGCGCGTTCAGCACTTGCGGACGATTGAGCGCAATAATTCCAATACTGGCTCCTGCTGCTCCATCTTCTTCGACAATAATATTCTTGTATGTCATGACACTCCTACCTGTCTTTCGATCAATCTACTTATAACGATTTGCCGCAATTACCACAAAATTTGTTTGTTTGAAGATTTTGAGTGTGGCAAGCCTGGCAGTGCTTTTCAGCTTTACCAGCGCGCTCGCGCAGACCTTTGTAATCTATATGAGTTTTGTCTTTAAAAGCTCTGATGCCCTCGAAAGTTTCAGGAGCCGCAGAGTGTAGTGTGAGCCAATCGCGCGCATGACCAATAGTCATCGACCACGAAAAATCGCGCCAGAAATTCAATTGTTGCTTGGTATAGCGAGTGCATTCTGGCAATTTGTTATAGAGCTTTTCAGCCAGTTCTGCCACAGCTTGATCTAGCATCGAGGCGGGCACCACCTGGTTTACCAGTCCCCAATCGAGAGCCATATAAGCATCGATAGGTTCGCACAATAGCAACATTTCACGTGCTCTTCTATCACCGATGATTAAAGGCAACCACTGGGTAGCACCACCTGCAGCCACGCTTCCACGTGCGGCACCTACTTGTCTGATAGTCACGTGCGATGCGGCAATAGCGAGGTCGCAAGCCATATTGAGCTCGTTGCCACCACCGACGACCATGCCATTCAGTCTTGCAATAGTGGGCTTGCCGATATTGCGCAAACGGTCGTGCATTTCAACAAATGCGTACATCCATTTGTAATAGTCGTTTGGCTTGGTCAAAACATATTCGTCTTGCTCTTTCAGATCCGCCCCGGTACAAAATGCTTTGTCTCCAGCTCCGGTGATGACTACAACGGCAATCGAATCATCATGAGCGCAATCTACATATGCGTCGCCCAGTTCTTTGAGAGTCACCAGGTCGAAACAGTTGAGACTGTCTGGACGGTTGATTGTAATCGTCGCAACATAGCCTTTTTTCTCGTAAATGATTCTTTTGAAATCGAACGATTCGGGCTTAGCGCCTGAAACCGCTTTACGAAGACCTTTTTCTGTGGATGCCTGAGCCATCTGATTTCTTATTCCTTTTATTAGACAATTAGACGTTAGCAGCGACTTTTTCTTCTTTGCACTCTGCAAACGACATGGTGACTACGTCTGCTGCAAAGCTCATCAAGTCTTTAGCGGAAGCTTTACCTTCTTCTGAGCCCATACCAGCTTTAAGCGCGTCCATGTTTTCGAAATACAATTCAGCCATCATGTAATATTCGGCTTCGCCGCGAGGAGCGCCGACGAATTTAGACACTTCGCATTTTTTTAGACCAGGGATTTTGGCAGCAAGCGGTAAGTGAACATTGTTATAGTGCTCTTCAAATTTTTCCACGTCGGCTGGCTTTTTGTAGAGTGCAACTAACTTGATCATTTTCCTTTTCGCTCCTTAACTGGTTTTTGGTGATACTACCTTTGGTATTAACTTATACGGTCAGCCTGGCGCTTACTTCGCCGCCTGCGATCGTTTGTCGATCACACGCACCGCTTTGCCCTCAGAGCGAGGAACCGAGCGGGGTTTCATGAGTTTAACATCTGCTGTCAGCCCCATGTTCTCTTTCAAAGATTTTTGTATCTTTTGAGTCAAAGTCTCAAACTCGACCTGACCATCTTCAAACTCGCCCCAGCGAGCCACAATCTCTTCCGAGATTTCAACCTGCACTTCAAGCACGTCAAGCGCTTTTTCTCTGTTAACAACCAGCTGGTAATGTGGCGCTAGCTCGTCGATACTCAAAAGTGCCTGCTCAATTTCAGAAGGATAAACATTCACGCCTCTGATGATAAGCATGTCATCGAGCCTTGCTTTTACACGTTCCATGCGAGCCATAGTTCTGCCACATACACAAGGCTCGTAGTACAAACGCGAAATATCGCCAGTCCTATAGCGAATTACAGGAATTGCTTCTTTTTGAATATTGGTGAAAACAAGCTCACCTTCTTCACCTTCAGGCAAGACTGCTCCAGTCTTTGGATCGATTATCTCAGGCAAGAATAAATCTTCCCAGACATGCAGACCCTTTCTACCTTCAAGACATTCCATCGAAACGCCCGGTCCCATTATTTCGGACAAACCATAAATATCGAGCGCCTTTATTTGAAGCTTAGTCTCAATCTGCTTACGCAACTCTTCGGTCCATGGCTCGGCACCAAAGATGCCGATTTCTAAATTGATCGAAGACAAATCAATTGCATTTTCTTCCATGTGATACGCGATGTTGAGTGCGTATGAAGGAGTAGATAACAAAATACGCGAACCAAAATCTTGCAGAAGCAAAATTTGCTGTTGTGTTCGCCCTCCCGAAGCGGGAATAACAGTGGCACCAAAATGTTCGATGCCGTAGTGCATACCTAGTCCACCAGTGAACAGCCCGTATCCATAAGCGTTGTGGATCATGTCCGCGGGTTTTGCGCCAGCACATGCAAGCGAGCGTGCACAAGCTTCTTTCCAGGTCTCTAGATCGTTTTTGGTATAACCGACTACGGTTGGTTTGCCCTTGGTCCCGGACGATGCGTGAATGCGACTGACATTAGACAAAGGCTCACAAAACAAACCAAATGGATAGTTATTGCGCAAATCGTATTTGTAAGTAAAAGGCAGCGATTTGAGGTCGTTCAAATCTCTGAAATTTTCAGCCAGACTTAAAACGCCCGCTTCGCTAAAACGCTTTTGATAAAACTCGTTCTTGCAAACTCGCTTGAGCATTTCGCCAAGGCGCTTGACTTGTAGAGCCTGCAGTGCACCTCGCGACATGCACTCGGCACTTTTATTCCAAATGAAGGGTTCTGATTTAGTCTTGGCTACCATCAAAAAATCCACGCTCGCCCAAAAAGCTATGAAGGTCATAACTATACAAACAATGAATAGATATGTTGTTTTATCTGGGGGTGCTTAAGAACTTCTTACTTTGTCCAATTTTTTCGAATTGGAGACAGATAGTTTTTAAACGCCAACTCACTGCCCGAAGCAGTCTTGAATACTGGATCAAGAATGGCAAAGTGATAAACAGTCCATTTGTTCAGTTGCCCACGTCTGACCACGTGCAAGCGCAGCGTAAAGCGGGTTAAGCGAGGAAGAGCCTCTTCCACTTTTTCAAAATCGAGCGCACCACCTTTGTCGTCCACCACGCCTGAAGCGTCTTTCGGATGAAGATAGAGTTTTTCTTCTGGAGTCAAAAGTTCGTCTAGAGTATCTTCAATTCGAGCATAAACAAAGCTGTCATCAGAGTCTTCACCTGACACTTTTTCCCTGCTCTCACGCTTAGGTCTTAAGCGCCCAGAAGCCTCTTGATTCTCGCGGCTTGGTGCAAGCTCTTTTGGATGATATTCAATTCCAACACTAGTTGGCGGTCTGTCTATTACGCCTTTGCCAAGACCAGGTCGCAAACGCAAACTAAATGCTTGCCATGAGTCTTTGTCTGGATCAGCAAGAAAACGATCGAACTCGTCTTGCTTCATCATGATGCCATAAGCCATTTTTAAAGGGAGGAATTTGGGCTCGTATCCTTTATCGAATTTAATCGGAACATCAACACTGAAATCTTCAGGCACTTCCCATGGAATTGGCGTCTTTGACTTGACCGTAGCTGGAATAGCTTTGGACACAAAGTCGCCGGTGGAAAAGGGATGCTTCATCATGAAAGCCAGATTGGGCTCTTGAGACGACAGATAAACCAGATAAGAAACCCAACCGCCTTTAGCCGGACACTGGCATGCATTACCGCCAAATTGCTTGACCGCCTTTCTATAATTGCCGGCCTCAATGGCTTGCAAAAACGAAACGCTAACGTCGGTGGTGTCTTTAGCCGAATTGGTCCAAAACAGAGCGGTTCCGACGATACCGATTACAAGTAGAAGAAGTAGAGGATAAAGAATTCTCATAAAGCTGCTTGCGAGTTGAACACAGATTCATTACCGGCTAATTTAGCTTATCAGGTTAGTAGTTTTAGTTACGCTCATCTTCCATTCAACCCCAATTATCAGGTGCACATGGCTACCTTATCCAACGAATTTGCAATTGTCTTTTTCCTCGTGGCAATAGGCTTTTTTGCCTGGCGCTTCGTCCGCGACAAATCCATGGCAGAAATAAGTTCAAAAGGTTTCGCCCCACGCATCAAATCTATGGCGATAGGGCTTGTAGGCACAATTGCGATGCTGTTTCTTCCAAGCTTTCTTGGAGTCGATGCATATCCATCTGCTAGCCGCCTGTACATAGCAGGCGGATTCATTCTTCCTTTCGTTTTGACATCGCTTGGAATGAACTCATGGCTTCGCGCTCTGGTACTTTTGATTGCTTCTGTTGCGATGACAATGGCAATCCCAAATACAGCTTTTATAGCACTGCCTGCAGTGGCAATGGCGCTTGTGCTCTGGTCTTTCTGCGAGACTTTTGCAGTACCAGAAGAAAGTCGCGCCGACCGCAGCTTCATTGATATTCTTCCATCTCTCGTCTGGCTTATCGGACTCTTTGTGATGAACCGAGTAGACAACGCGACCTGGTACGTGACCCACCAGAAACTAATTCTTGTAAGCATCGTTTCCGCTCTCGTCCTGCGCTGGTTGCAAGGTCCATTTATCAAGGAAGACAAGCTATACGTCAAGCGTTTGACCCTGGCTGCGACCGGCGGCTTACTGCTTTTGATTCTTATCACCAAAATGATGGTGGCGCTAGATTTGTCTAAGCTTGCAGCAGTTGGTGGCGCTGGATTCATGCTCACTTATTTGCTCGATTCACTCGACAAAAAGAATTCGCTAAACGCGCCTTCCTCACTCAAATCGTTCAAAGCCCTTTTATTTATCGGCATCTTTACTCTTGTAGTGAGCAGGCTGTTTGGAACAGCAGGACTTATAGTGCTAGCATCAACAACAATTATTTCTGTTGGATACAAACACAAATATGCAGCAATTGCTGGATTTTTCTGGCTTGCAAAAGCAATGCTCGAAGCTTTTGTATTCACTTACAACAGTAATATGACCGGTATCAACTTGATGCACGTTTATGTAAGCGCCGGTCTTTATGCCGGTTTCTTGATGGCAGTGACAATTGCCTATCTGGTTAAAAATACCGCAACTTCCGGCTGGGTAAAAGCCTTGCTCATTACATCGGCAGGCTTGATGGCTCCGATGGCTTGCAACTATTTCTTGCACGCAGAAGCTGCGTCCAGTTTCATGCTTGCATCGATTGTGGCTTCGCTCATGGTCTCCATATTTATAGTGCCAAACTCTCTCTGGGAGTCAGAAGGCAACGAACTTATTATGGCGTTTCCATTGTCTGTAATAACCTGTGCTCAAATCACAGGCGAACTAATCGAAAAAGGCAACGCCTGCGACGCCAATGCGCGCCTAACCACGCTTGGAGTGCTTGCAACAATCTCTGCAGTCATAGTTTTCATCTCTACCTGGAGACCTGGACAGGGCGGTCCTAAGATAGATGCAACTCCTGCACCTCCGCCTCCTCCAACAAGCGAAAGTATCGTCTAGCCGCAAAAAATCGGGGCTGAAAAACCCTAGCTCTAGCTCGATCACATGTCTTTTAATTTTCGTCTGTCGTCCAGGCCCTGGATGTCAGACGAAAATTTCCAATCACAGATCAGTCAGCTTTAAAATTAAAAACAGAATCTAGAAATTTGATGCTGGCGTCTTTCGCTTTGAGCCAATCGCCTGCAGCAAAGCCGTGACCAGCACCTTCGAGGATGAGAAGCTCGGCACGAATTCTGTGATCTAGAAGAGCTTGATGCATTTTTTGTGAATGGCGAATGGACACGACATCGTCCCTGGTCCCGTGCACAAATAGCGTAGGCACAGCTGTGTTGGCATAAGTTATTGGCGCTGCATCGACATAGCCTGCAACCGCATCCTTTGCGAGCATTTCGTCGACCATGCTGCTTCTGCCTTTAACAAAATCGCAAGGTCCATAATAGCTCACTACAGCCATAGGGCGTGCAATGCTCTGCGGATAATGCTGAGCTTTGAATTTTGGATTATTGCAATAACCAAGAAGCATTGCCAGATGCGCGCCAGCTGAGCCGCCCATCACCGCGATTTTTGTTTTGTCTATTTTCCATTCGTCAGACTTGGAAGCAAGAAAAGCCATCGCGTCTTTTACATCAAGAAAATTGGCTGGAAATTCTCCGCCAGCATGCACCAACCTATAATTGATATTGAATACAACAAATCCGTGAGCAGCAAGAGCCTTGGGCATGTCGCTAGATTGCAGCTTGTCTCCGCCAGACCATCCACCTCCATGTATGTAGAGCACTGCCGGTCGGAGTATCTTAGCTTCGTTTTTGGGAAGATAAAGATCGCCCACTCGCACCGCATCCGGTGGCTTAACATATGGGATATTCGAGGTGACGTTGTACAAACCAGGATCTCCTTGAATTGGACCTGCAGGTAAATGCGCTGCCGGCTGAAGCAACCGTAACTGATCGCTAGTTAAAATTGAACGAATTTTGGTATAGAACTCCTTTCTAAGAGGCTGCAAGGGCATACCCATATTCAGCCTGGCGACACAACTGTCATAAATTTTGTTGATTTGCTCTAGCTGACTTTGGGTCATGCCAGGCAAAGCGACGACAGCTCTATAGTCGGGAGAATTTCGCTTAATTGCAGTCGGCGATTGTGCGAAAGCAGAAAGGCTCTGCGCAAAAACAATAGCAACCAATATAGATATTTTTTGGGCAGACAAATTCACAGCCGTATCTCACAAAGAGGAATGAACACCAAATATAACAGGTGTATGAACATCAGGCAGTTAATCTAAACCTTCGCCAAGCGGGTATAACCGAATAAGACACCTATATATGAGGTTTGCGCTATGGGTCACGAAGGCGACGGTGCAGCGTCTAGCAAGGGCGGCATCCAGCAAAACGCGAGCTGTATTGAGGATTTAAGCCTTACTAATCATGTGCCAAACGAGCAGCCTATCCAGTTGGCTAATGTCGAATCTAACAAGCTTCAAGAACATGGTCAGGTTCCCGAAAAATTCTTTCTAACTCCCAAGATCCTGATGGTAAAAAATGGGTTACGTCGGTAACGTCAAAAAGCATTTGATCAATCTCTTTATTGCCGTCTCATTAATTTCAACACTGGCAATGCGTCCATGCATCGCACAAGAAAATTCGAGTAAGCAAGAAAATCCGATCAAGCAGGAAATCGTGCCCAGCGAGTTATCGGTGCAAATATATTCGCACACCCTTCCAGGCGCAAACAAAGCCGAGGCGTGGAGCTTTGTAACAGAAGGACTAGCTAATACCGGTCAATCGGAACTGGTGATGACAATCATCAAGCGCGAGGGCGAGAAAGAAGATGAGGCCGCACACGACCCAATAATGTTCTTCAAGACAGTACATGCTCTAGCCAAACAAAACAAACTGGTCGAGGCAGGAGACCGCACCGAATTGAACCCAGGAACCAAAGGATTCATTGCTCCTCAATTCGTAGGTACCATTTATCTACCGGTGCAACCACTGGAAGGTGTAAATCTTCCCGATGATTGTCTAATTGCGATGCCAATCACACGCGAAGAGCTTGACGCGTTTAACATTGGCGGAGCCTCTCGGGTAAGTGGTCGACTCTCGCGTCAGGATAAATTTTATCCGTATCCGGCATGGTGCGACAGAAATAGAAAAAGTGTTTTCAGCCAAGAAGAAATCAAAACAATGAAAGCGGAGCCAATCAACGAGGCTCCTACAGCTAACTTGTATAAAGCTGGAGTTATTGCAGACGAAAATCAATTGAGTCTGGCATTAGTTCCAGATGCCTGCCAGAATCTCGACAAGATTTTGAAAGCTCTACCCAAAGAAGCACCACTAAGATTGAATTTGGGAGTAGATCCGCGCGCTAATGCATTTCTAGTCTGGTCGCCTGGCCAAGCAATGGCCGTAGCACCACCAAATAGTAATGCCTCGATTATGTCAGGCTCTTACCTGGAAATTTTGCCCGGAGTAAAACAAACCGAATTTGGTGGATTTGGAGATGGATTTGTGGCGATGCTCACAAATGACGACTGGGAAAAATTCAAATCAGCTATCAAAACCAAAAAAGATCTCAAATTAACTGGTACCGCCGATGGTGCATACAAAGAATTCGCAATCACTTTTCCCATGGAAACATACCGCAACCCTACTGACATGACCCTAATTCGACCAAGCCAGGGCTGGAAAGAATACACTCCGCAAGGGAAAGAAAAAGCTGCAAGTGAAGGAGCTTCGGGTGACAGGATCATCTTACTCACTGACCAGAATCTTATAGCCAACTATATATCAGTAAAAGATCTTTCTGATTACATTTTAGAGATAGACAAAACGGTAAAAAAACACTTTAGCGAGTCACCTCAATCCGGCGATTACGAAATTGTTGTGCAATGCGATCTTTCACCCGACAATAAAGCCGAATACCAGATTGCAGCAAAGCCAAGCGGACTGGCTGCCAATACGATGCAAGACCTTTATTTAAAACTCAAAACACTGAAGATTCCAACAAGCACAGGCTCTTTCAGCTTTCAGTCGATTTCGAAACTTAGTGCAAAATGATATCATTAAGGCGTTTGCGCGCGAGAACGAACGTAGCCTGTGAAAAAGTCTGAAATAACTCCCGGTACTTTGATAGCAGACCGCTATCGAGTCGTATCGGTAATGGGCAAGGGCGGGATGGGTACCATCCTCGAAGCCAGAGACACCCTTCTCAATCTAGATGTTGCCATGAAAGTCATGGCTATCGACAACACCGGCATAAACGCAGCCAGACTTCAGCGCGAAGCAGTAGCATGCGGCAATCTTCGACATTCAGGAATTGCTCGCATCTACGAATTCGGACAAACTCCTGAAGGTTCACCATATATGGTGATGGAGCTTTTTGTTGGACTGAATCTAGCTCAATACCTTGAGGAATATGATTTGTTGCCATATCAAGCAGCACTTCCTATTTTGCGTCAAATTGCCAATGCACTTGAATTTGCTCACAAAAACGGTGTAGTTCATCGCGATTTAAAACCTTCAAATATCATGCTGATCGAGCAAATGACCGGAGAATTCCAGGTCAAACTTCTGGATTTTGGTGTCGCTCAAACACAGCAACAAAGCAAAACACTTACCGCAACAGGTGCCATGATCGGCAGCCCCTTATATGCTAGTCCAGAGCAAGCTCAATCTGAAGACTTAGACCACCGCACAGATATTTATAGTTTTGGTTGTTTGATGTATGAGTGTCTTTCAGGAAAACCTCCTTTTTTGGGCAACTCTGCTCTGGAGACAATCGCTCTGCATAAAAAGGCTAAGCCAACGCAGCTATCAACAGTTATGCCACCAAACTCAATACCTATAGTTTTGGCTGAACTTGTAGATAAGTGTCTGCAAAAAGAAAAAGAAAAACGCCCCCAGAACATGCAAGAGATAGCAGACATTTTGACCTCGCTCGAAACAAACATCGATAATCTAGCTCTCAACACTCCAATAGTCTATTCCAAGCGTAAATGGGTGTTCATAACCCTTGCCGGTTGTTTAATCACTTCAGTTTGCTGGATTATCTATTCGAATCAAACTATAAAACCCGTTGTTGTAAATGCAATCAAGCAAAAGGCAAGTAAATCACCATCAACAAACTGGGAGGCACTAAGAAATTATCGTCAGGGGTTTGACAAAAACTTGTTTCAAATCATCGAGCGAGATGGAATTAAAATCGCAGAAAATTGCACAGAAGAAATCGGCGCCCCAGAGCTGAAAGCCCTGGCCAAACTAAAATTTCAGGGAGTTAGACTGATTGGATTTTCATCACCCGATGGATTGACCGATGCTCTGCCAGTCAAAGAAATGCGTATATTAGAACTCGAAAACAGCAAAATCAAAAACAGTTGTTTGAAAGAAATAAGCACCATGACCAATCTAAATACTCTGCTAATTGATTCTCCAAACATTACCGACAATGGCATGACATATTTAAACGAACTAAAGTCGCTCGAATTACTAACCCTAAATTGTCCCGAACTTACTGATGAAGGGCTTATAAAGCTCAATCTGACAAAACTAAAAACTATAACGCTGTTATCTCCTAATATTTCCGGCAGCGGTCTGATTTCACTTGTACAATCGCCCATTGTTCATGCAAGATTTGCCTGCAGCAGCATGAGACCCGACATAGGGCTTATCCTGAACCAATTTCCTAAACTCAAATATCTAGAATTTTCTGGTGTCAATCTTTCAAAAGAAAGTCTTGAAGCCATCTCTAAAAACGAGCCTATGGCGCTAAAGTTAAAAGATACTACTTTAAGTTCAGAAGATTTCGAAGCTATTAGCAAAATGAATTCTCTCTTTCAGCTGGACTTAAACGACACCCCGGTGACGGAAGAGAATCTAAAAAAATTGTCGAAACTGAAAAAGCTCTATTTCCTTGATTTATCGGGATATCGAAAAATTTCAAACGAAATGATGGACATTATTTGTTCTCTAAAAATAACTCGACTTGACCTCAGCCACACATCGATAACGGACCATCAATTAAGGCAATTGATAAAATCAAAAAGTCTCGAGCACCTGGTTTTGAAAGATTGCGAAAAACTTTCGGATGACTCGGTTGCAGATTTTATACGAGACTTCAAAAATATAAATAACAAAACCGTAACCGTAAAAGCGTCTGACCTCTTCGACAGTAAAGAGAATCACAAAAACGAATGAAGTCCAGAATATCTGCTTTCTTTAATGCCAATGCCAGATTTCGTTTTATAGCCGAAATAGGAAGCGGCGGTGTGGGTGAAGTTATCCAAGCCGAAGACTTGATACTCAAGAAGATTGTGGCAATTAAATTGCTATCAAGCGACATTTCAGAAAAAGCTGGAGTCAAATTACAAAAAGAAGCAACTGCTGCAGGAAGCTTGAGCCATCCAAACATCACCAAAGTATTAGACTTCAACATAACAACAGATGGAACGCCGTATCTGGTTATGGAATTTATCGAAGGCGAAAATCTATCTTCATTGCTTGAAAGAAAAAACAGACTCGAGCCAGAAGAGGCGCTTCCTCTCTTTATGCAACTGGCACAAGCCTTGGTTTATGCGCATCAACGTGGTGTCACGCACCGTGATTTAAAACCATCGAATATCATGCTCACTCACGATGAAAACGATGCCACACTGCTTAAACTGCTCGACTTTGGTCTAGCTAAAAAACAAAACGACTCGCAGTATTTCACCACTACGGGCGCTATCGTGGGAAGTCCTATCTATATGAGCCCAGAGCAAGCAGAAGGAAAGAAGGTTGAAGCGAGTTCGGACATTTATAGCTTTGGATGTTTGATGTTCGAGACTCTTGCAGGTCAGCCTCCTTATCGAGGTAACACAGTGCTTGAAACACTTTCAATGCATAAATCGCGCGAAATCAAAATTCCCTATCTTGATACCGTATTGAGTGACACAGCAGCGAATCACGAACTTGCACGCCTGGTATTTTTGTGCATGCAAAAAGAAAAAGAAGACAGACCCGATGCTTCGCAACTACTGAAACAACTCAATTCAATAGCATCTGGAGAAACAGGTCACAAAGCCGAAGATCTGGAGATTCCCCAAAAGAAGCAGCCGCATTTAAAGACATTCTTACTGGTAGTACTTATCTTATTGCCCACACTCATGGTGCTTTTCGAATTTATAAATAAACCCGCAAATCAGGTATCTTCGCAAAAACAAACTGAACACAAAACTGAAAAAGCAGAGTCTGAGTCCAAATCCGAGTCCGAATCAAAAACCTCAGAAAAATTCAGAATACTTCAAGCTGACCCACTAATTATTCAGACGAATTCCGATGCCAACTTTAGCGATCAGGATTTGGCCCAATTCCAGAATAAACGAGTTGAAAAAATCATTCTGACTATGCCTCAAATTAACGGCACAGGTTTTATATATCTCAAAGACTCTCATTTGATCGCACTGGATATCAAACAAGCTCCATTGAGCGACCAAGGTCTGCAATGCTTGAGCCAGATTCAAACGCTGAAAGATCTCGATCTGCTTTCACACAGCGTTAGTGCAGATGGATTGGAACATCTAAAAAAACTAAATAAACTTGAGACTCTCAAACTAAACTGCGAAAATCTCAGCGAAAAAAACCTTTGCTCTGTTGCTTCGTTACCTAAATTAGCTAATCTCGAAATAACCAGTGCAGACATTTCGACGAAAGCGCTTGCAGCTTTGTGCTCCATACGTTCGCTTCACAACTTGGGTCTATTCAATTGTAAAATTCATTCTGACGCTAATCGCATATTGCCGAGTTCCAATTTAAACGAAGTTGCCTTAAATTACTCAACTGAAATCACCCCTCCAATTCTGCTTGCTTTTGGAAAGTCCAATTTATCTAATCTGGCGCTAGAAGGTCAAAACCTTAGTGCTGAACACTTTCAAGCTATATCAAAGATCCCAAAATTACAACACTTGAATCTTACTAAAGCTAATTTCAATCCAGACGATCTTTCCATTCTTACTTCAGCGACTAATCTTAAGACCCTCAAACTCAATGAAATAAGAGAAACCCCTGATAGCCTTTTCAAGACTATCAGCAAACTAAAATTAGCCGATCTCCACCTCGACGAAACCACAATAACAGATAAACAACTGTTCTCGCTTTTAAAGATGCGGACTTTGCAGCAAATCCATTTGGAAAACTGCCCCCACATTTCAACTCAGGCATGTGGCGAATTTCAAAACTCATTTAGATCAATTTGGAAACACGACTGCATTTTTGTGCTCAAATCACAATACGAATAATCTGACGCCCCTTAACCGACTCTTAACAGCGATTCTTCCTAATGCAATAAACAGCGGCGTCGACACTATGTAAGTCGCAAAACAGGTTGAACGAGGTGAATTTATGGCAGATCGCAAGCGAAACAAAGTGGCATGGATACTTGGTCTCTATGCATTTAGTATTTGCCAATGCGCCCTCACGCATGCTCCTGTTTTAGCGTCCGACCAACCAGAATATCGCTGGGGCTTTATTGACAAGACCGGAAAAATGGTCATGGAGCCTCAGTTCGAAGATGCTGGTCCCTTTTCACAAGGTCTGGCGATGGTTCAAAAGAAAGTAGACGGCAATTGGCGCTACGGCTTTATCAATCCCGAAGGCAAAACTGTCATAGACTTCGAGTATGAGGATGCAGGAACGTTCAGTGAAGGGCTTGCTCCAGTTAGAATCCCAGATAACAGCCCCCTTTTAGAGAAACTTGGTCAGAGTGCTTCAAGAAAATGGGGATACATTGACTTAACCGGAAAATTGATAATCGAGCCCAAATTCGATAATGCAAAAACCTTTTCCGACGGACTTGCACCAGTAGCAGACGGCATTAAATATGGATATGTCGACCGGACGGGAAACTGGGTCATAAAACCGAATTACGACATGGCGTGCCCATTTGTAAATGGGCGAGCAGCAGTTATGACAAGCGACGGCACTGGCTTTTTATCGATTCAAAGTCAGTCTGACATTTATAAAGTACAAGGCGGCAAATGGACCTATATAAACAAAAAAGGAGAAGTCGCATTTGGTTCTTTTGAATCCTGCGGGGTCTTTTATGACGGCATATCGCCTGTCGCACTGGGACCAAATCAAGGAAAATCAGTCCCTGACAAATGGGGTTTCGTCGACACAAATGGCAAGTTCGTGATCAAACCCCGCTTCAACAATGTCCATGCACTCTCCGAAGGAATGGCTGCGGCGCAAACAGGCACATGGAAAAATATGGGATCAGGCATCAAGAGCTGGATTCCAGGCAAATGGGGATTCATAAATTCTAAAGGCAAACAGGTAATAGAATCAAAATTCGATGCAGCTGACCCTTTCTCAAACGGCATGGCATCAGTCAGAATCAACGACAAATGGGGATATATTGACACTACAGGTAATGTCGTCATCGAGCCTCAATTTAATGGAAGCTGGGGATTCAGCGAAAATCTAGCACCGGTGCAAGTAAGTGTCGTGCCAAAGAGCGAAACAACGACTGAGAAAGAAACCGAAGAAGAGACTAATTAGATTTTTTGTCATTTGATTCCAAGGCGCTTGCGCGCTTCTTCTTCGCGAGCACGCAGAGCATCTAGATTCTCGGAGGTCTGTGGAACCATGCGACCATCGAAGCTGCGCATGAATTTGTCCTTTCCAAGCATATTATCCATTTCGGCCTGATCAAAACTCTTAATCAGGTCATAAAAGTGTGGACTCTTTTTCATAAATGCTTCTCGCTGCTCTCCACCCAGACGCAGCATTGTAAGCCCTTCGGCAAGCATTTCAGAAGGCGATTCGAGATAACTTGTTGCAGGACGCATGAGCGCGCGCTCTGCCACTTCTTTTGGATCAATTCGGCCTACGACTTTGCCACTTGCATCTCGCACGGTCCATTTAGGTGTTGCAGTAGCCAGCGTGTTCTCAGGTGGAGTCATAGTTTCTCCATTCTTTCCTTTGAGCGCCCATTGCGGTTCCATTTGACCATCTGGACCTTTGACCATTCTTTTAGTCCAACCCATCATCTCATTGACGATGTCCTCTCCAAATATTCTGTGAATATTGATTTCCGAATTATGTGCAGTCTCGTGCGTCATTATGCCTTGCATGGCCTGATGCTCATTTCCTGGACGACGAGTAAGTGCATCAGCCTCGCTTATGGGAAGTCCCTTTAAAGTGTTGGGCTCCCATACAATGGCCGGCCGCCCCTCATGCTCGGTCACATAAGTTCCACTTGCCGCACCACCTTTGATGTAATTGTCTTTTGCTGGAATATAAATTTTGAGTGGTGGTCTGCCATCAAGAGGTCTTTGTCCCGGCTCAGAAACATTAAGACCAGCCTCAAGTCCCAACAACTCGCGGTAAGTAGGATCGCGCGTCTCAAGCGGCTTTCCAAAACGAACCTGTCCATCGGGACGAACTATTTGTTGCGGTGGTGTTTTATCTCCTGCTCTGGCTATGTCAACGCCAAAACGATCTTTGAGTTCAACAATTTTGCCTTCGGTCAATTTTTTGAGCTGTTCTTGCGCTCCTTCAAGTCCTCTCATTGTAGGATCGAATCGAGTCAAAACTTGCCTTTCGCCATTTGCTTTCAAACTAAATTCAAGTTGTCCATTTGGTGCCCTAGAAACATCGAGTTCGTTTGCTCTGGCAAATCTGGTCAACTCCGGACTATTCATTTGAATAGGACGATCGCCTCTATCCGGAGCGGCATCGATGCGTCTATCACCCAATCTGGCAAACTGTGTTCTTTCTGACTCATCGCTTCTGAACGCAGGAAATCCAAGAGATGCTAAGCTCAGCTCCAAACGCGCGTTTGGGGTCCCCGGATTAAAGGAGAGCGATTCGGAATTACCCGCGTCAACATCTGGAGCAGGCGCGTTAGGCGCGTCAACTTGATTAGCCATTATTTTTAGTAAGAGCGAACGAAAATATAGGGGGCAGGGTCAATACTAATCGACATCACGGATCTTGTCAAGCGCTTTATTTATAAGCGTTTTGAGACTTTAATGACACCCAAATACGACAGTGGGACTGGTAAAATTGTTCTTCAATAACCATGAATAAATTGCTCTTCCAATCCACACTATCAAGCAGTGCAATCATCGAATACGTAGCACTTTGCGTCACTGGCTGGATTACTACCAATCGAATTCGCACATCCGGATTTGAATATTTGATTGATACTACTGGTGATTCTCACCAGTTCGCCATTGAAAAAATTTCGAAAAAACCGCTATCAGATTTAGTCGATGAACTTATTCTGTTTCTCTTAGGCTTGAGTGCGCTCGATTCAAAAATAGAATGTATTGGCGAATGGAAATCACTTGATAAAATCGAACATGCAATAGACTGGATCAAGTCCAAGGAAAGCTTTTGCAAGCCGCTTTCGAATAGCAACCAAATTCACCACCTGACCAATTTGACTTTGCAAGACCTACAAGAAATACACGAACTGTTTGAAAACGAAGAAAAATCAACTACTGAGTGCTTGTACTCTGCAAGGTTCAAAGAACTATTTCCTTTTTCAGATTTCTACGACTCTAACCATGGTTCCTTAAGACATGCTGGAGGCAATGAATGCTACATTGATTTTGCTGACGAAAAATCGCCCATCAGGCACAAAATAGATGCACCATGCCCAGCTGATTTTCGCTTTGAAGAGTGGCGCAGCTCGTTTGAAGGACGCGAACCACCTCGGTTTCGCAAGAATACAAGCCCATCAAAAGGTTACTATCGCTCAGCAAATGATCGATGGAAAATTGCAAAAATGCTTGGTGAAATCCCAGTTGAGCACAAGCCGAAAGTCTATTCATGGGTGAATTCAACCATAAAAACAGTAGACGCTTATCACGACACTCGTGGTTCTGATGGTCCACTACCTGAGAAATTCGATTTGGATTTTGGAGATCAAAAAATAACTGCGACTCAAGACCTTGTGTTTAGCTTCGGTAAGAAATGAGCGTCACACGTTCTTTGCGCCAGGCTGCCCTTTTTGAACTACAAATTTGACGAGATCTTTGATTTTGCTATTTGCAATTTTCTCGCTATCAATTGCTCGAAGGGCTATATCGGCTTTATTTTTATTCAAAACGACCCTGACATAACCGCGATAATCACGACTTGCAAATTTGATATGCGGATTATTTTTCAAGAAAGCATTCACATCTTCAGGCGGGGGACCTTCCGAAGAAATAGATGTACCGCAGACCTCGGTCGCTACAGTTTTTGAATTGGGCTTGTCGAAATCAAGTTTCAAATCTGCCACTGCATAAGAATGAATATCACCACCAATCACAATAGTGTCAGACGAAGGTCTATTGCTAACGGCTTCCAGTAAGCGTCTTCTAGCAGCTGGATAACCGTCCCAACCATCGGTCCAGAACTTGCCACCATTTCGTTTCGATTGAGCCATCAATGTTTGCTGAGCAATAATATCCCATTTGGCATGCGAATCTTTGAGGCTCTTACCAAGCCATTTTTCTTGTTCCCAACCAAGAATAGTACGCTTAGGATCTCTTCGCTCCGCACAATCATTTATGTAATTTGACCCTGCACGACCAGGTCTTGGACAAACCTCATGGTCTCTGTATTGTCTATCATCTAAAACGTGAAAACGAGCCATTTGACCAAAATCAAAAGCCTGATAAATTTTCATATCTGAATTGTGTGGCGCCATTGAAGGTCGCAGCGGCATATGCTCATAAAAAGCCTGATAAGCAGCGGCTCTGCGCGCAAGAAAATTCTTTTCTAAATCTTCGGCAAGATCATTTGCATAGTCGTTGTCTACTTCATGATCGTCCCAGGTGACAATCCATGGAAATCGTGAATGGCACAGCTGCAAGTCGGCATCAGATTTGTAGCAAGCATATCGATTGCGATACTGTTCCAGAGTGTAGACTTCAGGACCTTCGTGCTTGCGAACATGGTTATGTCCCCAAGAGTGCTCGTAAATGTAGTCGCCCAGAAAAAACACTAGATCGAGATCTTCTTGCGCCATGTGTTTGTGCGCGCTGTAATAGCCCTGCTCGTACATCTGGCATGAAGCAAAAGTAAAACGCAATGGATTTATAGAATCGCGTGCAGGTGCTGTGCGAGTCATTCCAACAGGACTTTTGGCATCACCTGCAAAAAACCGATACCAGTATTCTTTTCCCGGCTCCAACCCTTGCACTTCAGTATGAACACTATGCGCATACTGCGGAGGGGCAACTGATTCGCCAGATTTGACTATTTTGTGAAATGCCTCATCACGAGCGATTTCCCATTTTACTTTTATAGGCTCGGGATCAAGTCCGCCACCTTTGAGCGGGTCTGGCGCTAGTCTTGTCCAGAGCACAACACTATTAGGCATGGGCGAGCCTGACGCCACGCCAAGCTTGAACGGGTCAGACTTGAATGACTTTAACGATCGCGCAAACGCCGGCAGTACAAATTGCGAACCAAGTATTAGCGATGCTGAGCTTTTAAGAAAACTTCGCCTGGAAATCATTGCCTTCAGATACCCTTAAATTAGTTTGCACTATTGTAGCCCAGTTATATAATAGTGACATCCCGAGCGAAGGACGCCAATCATGGACCAGTCTCGACGGAAGCTTTTAATGCTTGTGGCGATAACGCTATCAGTTGGCGTTTTCCGGGTCATTGAAACAGGCAACCCGGCTTGCGCAACTGAAAAGTCTAACCCAGCTGAAATGGCGCAAATGCAATCAGATGTGGGTGAATGGCAAAAAGCAATTCCATATTTCGATAAAGCCTTGGCAGCTTCGCCAAAAAATTCTTCGCTTTTTGCAAGGCGGGGTTTTGCTTATACATATCTTGGAAATTTCAAACAAGCATTTGCCGATTTCGATTGTGCCATTAAATACGATACCAACAATCCCGATGCATATGGTCTACGCGCGCGGGCTCACGCTTGGCTAGGCTTTAAGTCTCTAGCAGACACAGACGCCAAAAAAGCAGTGGCACTAACCAAAACAATTGATACTAAGAATGCGACAAACCTGATGCAGCATGCCTGGTTATTATCAACGCAAAGTAATTACAAGGAAGCTGATGAGGAGTTTAAGCAAGTTTTGACTCTTCTTCAATGCAAAAATGATTTAAAATCTTTGATTCTGGCAATGAGAGCCAATTTTAATCTGCGCCGCTATGAAGAAGCTTTGAAGTGTAGCGAACTAGCTCTGAAATCAGCTCCCGATTCGCAGTTTGTGAAAATTCTCAAAGGCTCTGTTTACTACGAACAAAATAAATTTGACTCAGCGTTAAAGGAGCTTGCTTCAACGAAGTCGAAAAATTCTAATAATACGCTTTATTACTCTATGGTAGGAATTTGCTATTACAATTTGAATGAAAATAGCAAGGCTGTTGCAGCATTTGACAAAGCAATAGAGTTGGAGCCAAAGAACCCTTACGCTCTCTACTGGCGCGGCAAAACCTATCACTATCTTGAAGAATACAAGAAGGCAATTGATTCGTTTTCGACAAACCTGAAACTTGATCCAACAAATGCTCTTGCTTACATTGAACGATCAGACAATTACGGTCATGAAAAAGATTGGAAAAATGCCCTTGCAGACGCCGAGAAGGCAATTTCGATAGATCCCAAATTGAGTAACGCATACATACAAAAAGGGTGGGCGCTTCACAATCTGAAGCGAGAAGCAGAGGCTCTATCAGCCTATGAAAAAGGAATAGAAGTAGATCCAAATAATTCCACGGCATACTTCAATCGAGGAATGCATTTTCGTCAAAATAAGGAGTATCGAAAAGCAATTGATGACTTGACTAGAGCAATTAAGCTGAATCCTAGTAATGCTATTTATTATTGCGCGCGTGGCTCAGCTTATGTAAGTGACTTCAAGTACGAACATGCTATTTATGATTGCAACAAGTCTCTCAAATTAAACTCACGGCGCACGCATCCTCTCTTTTCGCGTGGCATCGCATTTGCCAAATTAGGCGATTACAAGTCGGCATTACTCGATTTTGATGAAGCAATTAGACAATACCCAGACTATGGAGAAGCTTATTACGAGCGAGGGAAAATCTACCAACTCTTAAAAATGAAAGATAGCGGTAAAAGCGATTTAGAGAAAGCCGAAAAGCTAGGGCACAAGGACGGAGAAGCAATGTGATTTAGTTATGACTATCGCTTCGCTTTTGATTTCCTGGTTGCATAAGAAAAATTCTTCGGTCTGCTTGACTCCACATCTTTCAACACATCGAGCGCGCGCTGATACACAGCCATTTTCAAAAAAGTTTGATAAGGAATTCCGATAGTATCAGCAGCTTTTTTTACAATCTCTAACTGTTCTTTTCCCCACCTAAAGGATATTCGCAAGTCCTCAAGCTCTTTTTCAGCTTGATTGATTCGTGCGGTAATTTCTCTATCTTCTTGAACAGAGAGCTCAATATCACCTAATTCTTCGTAATTTCTTCTCTTAGCCATTATTCAATCCTAAAGCACGTAATAATCATAACTACTTTCGCCTTTTCGTCACGCCAGAACCAAAACAATCCATGCGTTTCGGAATAATTTTCATACCTCTCAAACTGTTCGTTCCAACTCGCATCGGTATCAAAAAAAAGATCTAGTGCGTCATCAACTTCCATCAAATGCCTTGCAAAAATATGCAATAAGGTTTGGTCAACCTCATCGTACTTGAATAAGAAGGTGATGCCACCTTCTTTTACTCGCCGATACTTGCCCAAGGCGCTGTCTCCTCATAATTATCAAATTATCACGTTTTGCGTCAAATGTCATGACATTCGACACAAATCGATAGTTGATTTGTATAACTTGCAAGCTATGATGAAAGTTTCACGTGCGAAGGACGCCCATCATGGACCAATCTCGACGGAAGCTTTTAAAAATATTGGCAGGAGCGCCAATGCTATTTACCTTTGGATTTGCTGGCACTGATTGTCTAAACTAAAAACGAAAAAACACCTTGCCCCGCGAACTAATCACAGCGAGGAATTTTTCCACACTTCAACGCTTGCAAATTTCTTTAGCATCTGATTTGAACGTATACCAAATCTCTACGTCGCTTGGTGCATCCATAGGAAACCGAGGGAATGTGCAACGTCTGACGGCAGCAAGCGCTCTATGATCATATTTTTTCCAACCGGACGCTTCTTTCAATTTCAGCTTGGCTCTGTAGAGGTGCAGTTAAGCAAATCAAAACCAACAATGAACTCAGAATTTCTTTCATAGTTCATTGATAACAAGACTAGGTGGTCATAACTACAGGGTAAATCCTGGTCAAAATTCATTCTAACTATTGCAAAATAGAGAATGTCTGGAGCTTTCTACACTCAAACAGAGTTGGTCTCTCCTATCAAGGAAAGTATATGAAAGAAAAAATTGGAATTTTTTTGATTGCCGTAATTCTTTCGAGTTTTTGCGTATATTCGGCAAGAGCATTGAGATTGATTCCAGCAGTTAAAAACCAAATTTAAGCTCAACAGTCAGAACTCAGTATGACTGAAGTCGATCAAATCCTTAGAAGATGGATCACGCCTAGGTCTTCGAACATTGCATTTATTCCGCCACCTGAAGGCTATCCCGCTGAAATAATAATTTATGGTCCATATCATTATGACAGACCACTCGATTTTGTTTTTCCAAGCCAGTTACAAGGGACATCTAAATCGGCAAAAAAATACAAACAGCTTTCCGACGAAGAGATCCTGAATTGGGCGAATTGAGCCAATATTTTTTTTTGAAAGACACTTCGATCGGCACCCTTGATGCTTCCTGATTTATTGACGATAAAAATGTATTATTCTCTTCTTTT
This sequence comes from uncultured Candidatus Obscuribacterales bacterium, assembly GCA_964572515.1. Classification (GTDB taxonomy): domain Bacteria; phylum Cyanobacteriota; class Vampirovibrionia; order Obscuribacterales; family Obscuribacteraceae; genus Aved-18. The sequence goes on from CAZNEW010000009.1 coordinate 56,404, forward strand.
CGTCAATGACAAATTTTCGACTGCCAAAAAAATCTTGACCCAAAATACTATAAGAAAGGCTTCGATCAGAAGAAGTAGCTGCTTTCAAGTTTTTCTGACTTAGACCTCCAACTTTTATGTCTGGGATTATATAGATTGTTATTTTCTGTCCTCCAAGTGCTGTCGGAATTTTGACAGATGTCACAGTTTTCCATCCGCGCTGCACTGCTAAGCGCTCCAGATTCTCATCCAGTAATGTTGTTGTTGCATCCGCTTCAAAACTCATCTTAACTGGAAGTCCACTGCCAATGGTGGCATCGACTAGAATATTCTTTCCGTCCCTGATGAAAGGAATTTGAATAGAATCTAATGGTATAGGTGTGCCCTCTGTGCCATTTTTTTGAAAGCGTATCAGCCCAGCCTGCTGATCGACGATATATTTCATGTCACCAAAAAAATCAGTTCCAAGAACTGCAAGCTCAGATTTATCAAGCACTATGACATTTATGGTTCTTCTAATTTTTCCCAGCTGTATTTCGACTGGGAGTTCCAACCTAGAAATCAATTCGCCCGAAGCAGAATGTGTTTTAGCCAGTTTTGCAGCAGATAACGGTATACCTAAAGCCTGTAGATGGTTTTTCCCGACCCAGCTTTCATCGGCTTTTGTATTAAAGACCATCGGCAGCGAAGTGTTGTTAAACCCGCACTTAACCATGATGTATCGATGAAAATCACGCGTAAACGGAACTGTTTCAGAATCAGGAATAAAATCTGTGGCAGGCATACTTGTGCTTGCAGCCGTTAACTTAAGAGTTGATTTTAGATATTTCGATGTTGCAGAATCGGGATACTTGCCAATCAAATTTTTGAAATGCTCTAAAGCCCGATTTTTGTCTCCTAAATACTGATAAGAAAGTCCTGCATAATAAATAGCTTTCTCATTATTGGGATCGGTTACTAAAACTTTCTCGAATTCTTTGGCAGAAAGTGCATAGCTCTTTTTCCCAAAAAGTTTGACACCTTCCTGATATGAATCTATCGCTGTTGCTGGTATGACCACAAAAATGCAGATAGCGATTGAAAAAAATAGCGAAAAGAGCTTTTTCACTTTTAATTAGCGCTTCGTTTTGTAGTCATCGGCACTCACAAGCTTGTCTTGCTTGTATGTCAACACGCGGATTTCGTGTGGTCCGGTTTGGACAAACTTGCGAGATAGTTGTGCTTTTACCTGCGGGTCGCCGTAGATTTTCAAATCAATCGAATAGGGGTCGGCTTTGCAGGAAATCAGATAAGATGCCGATTTTGATGGTACTGCGAATTTTAAATCCTGGTGCCCATAATTAACGGTCGCATCGAATCCAGGCAACGACGAACTTATAGTCCTTGAATGTCCGTGACGCTCTGTTATATTGAGACCTGCTTCCAGTCCGGCTTTATACAACAAAGAAGCGACCAGACATATGCCACCACCCTCGGTAGTTTGAGTGTAGTTGCCTACATATGTTGGAGCTGCAAGAAATCCACGCTCGAATGTACGCGGACCCACTTTGTCGTTAAACGAAAAAGGTCTGTCGAGCGTAATTACAGTCTTGTCGAGTTTCGCTGCAGCTACTTGAATATTGGTTCGCTGCTGTGGACTCAACTGACTTATGGGTAAATGCGCATGTGCAAGCTCCGCTTGATATGGGCGCATCCACAGGTAAACAAGACCCAGGACAACTGGCAGAGCAATCAATAGATAAGACTTGTTTTTCATCGAATCTACCTTGTCTTAATCTTTGATCGAGAGGCTTCCGGGTTGCGAATAGCCCTTAATCAAATTGGTGTACATGCCTTCCAACTGGACCGGTTTGAGATTGACTTTACCCGGCAGCTCCATTCTAAGAAGTGTATGGAACTGTGATTTACCAGCAGGAACGGTGGTGCCAAAGAAGACCATGCGGTCGTCCAGAATATCCTGGTGTGTCCACCAGGGTTGACCCCAATCGCCTTGTACAGCAGCTTGATTATTGCTGTCTTCTTCTGCAGCGTCTTCCATGCCTCTGTTTTCAACGACTTCAGCACCAGACGGAAGAGGAGACTCGACTATGACGTATGGCAGCGAAATTGGCGTCTCAATCGAGATTTTCATCAAGAGCAGTTCGCCTGCTTTGAGATCGCCAGTCACCGGCACAGACTTGAGATGCAAGACACCATCAGATGTGGTGGCAGCAGGCTCGAGTCTCATGAATTCGCGTTTGATTTGCAAGCCCTTGGGTTGCGACTCGCCAGCAATATTGTCGGTAGGCTTCAGGTTTCTCAGATAGGACAGGAAACTATTGTAGTAGAGCTTGCCTGAGCCTGATTTGTTCAAGCTTACCTTTTGATTTGCTTTGTACACGAATGATTTTTCGGTATTGAACAAATCTTGAGCGGTAAATGTCGCAGTATCTTTAGAGACTTCATCTAAAAGAACCTGGACCGAAGCGCTTTCATAAGCAAGTGTCGGTGGGTTGATTAGAGCATCTTTCAAGAAAGCGAGCAATACTTCAGCGGTCGTTTTGGTGTTTGCCCAGCCCGATTTATCGCGGTGGACCAAAAGCCATTGTTTGACGGCTTCTACTTTGTCACCGGTTGGCTCCACTTGAAGCATTGCACGCAAAGCCAAGGCGGTAGACTCAACTCCAGTATATCTGTAAGTGTAGTCATAACCAAGTCCGTTGTCTTTGCCAGTGTTTATCTTCTTCATCATGGCTGGGGTATGCTCCCAGTCAACGGTACCGTCGGCGGTATTGGCAAGCGTCACCAGACGGTCGTAAACTGTTCTGGCTTTTGCTTTGTCGCCAAAATTATCGAACGCCATAGTGAGGTATGAAAGCGGCTCGGGAGTATACAAAGGTGTATGCTCGCTTGCCATTTTCAATAACCAGTTCATCACTTCCGCTTTAGGCTTCTGGTGATAAAGACTCATGACGTATGCAGCGCGTGCCATGTCGCAGGTGCGCTCGCGTGCCATATAGTCTTTTACCAACTTGGGATCGGAAAGCTGAGTTTGTAATGTCTGCATCGAGGTACCAAGCCATTTAACAGCTGGGTCGGTCATTTGCTTGTATTCAGCGTTTGGCAAAGTGCCAGACTGATTCATGAGCTTGAGCGCTTCAAGCACATAGCAAGTGAGCGAAACATCGGATTTATCTTCTTTCCACCAGCCCCAGGCACCGTCTGAATGTTGATAGTCTTTCAATCGACCAAGTGCAAGCTTTTTCACAACTTCGAATTTTTTGAGGTCGGCTGCTTCCAGTGGGACCCCAAGTTTTTGATGCATATGATATGCCACTATAGATGGCATCAGCTTACTTGTAGTTTGTTCGGTACAACCATACGGATAATCTATGAGCGAGGAGAATCCACCCTTTATTTGTCCGATGCTCGATGCAGCCAGACTAACTGTTATGTTGGGGTCGCTTGCACCTTGCGGAATCTCGAATGGCAAAGTGACATTTGGTTTTTCATCGGTCAAGATGCCGGTCAAGGTTTTGAACATATTGATTGCAAATGCATTAATTGGCAAGGTCTTTTCTAGTGCGTCACCGCCTGTAGAACAGACCGCTTTCAATTGCAGAACCGCATTACCCGAATTCTTTGCCGTGCAATTCCAGATATAGCGGGCCACACCGTCTTTAGGCACGTTTATAGTCTGGGTCAAGGGCTTGTCGAAATCAAATTGTCCATTGGACACAAGTGTCAACTTGACGCTTTGATCCTTGCCAGAATAGTTGTGCACTATGCCTGTGATCTCGCCCTGGTCGCCCGTGGTGAAGAATCGAGGCAACGCAAGCCTTGCAATAATGTCTTGAGTGACAAGTATCTTTTGCGTAGCTGAACCGATATCGGTTCCCGAACTTATACCTCGCACTGTAGCGCGCCAGGTCGTCAAATTGTCTGGCAGTGACACTTTGGTTGTGACCACACCATTTTTGTCGGTTATAAGATTGGGCAACCATGCGGCTGTATCTTTGAAATTCTTGCGCATACGCGGCTCAATCTTGTCTGGTCCGCCCGAGTATTGCTCAGGGAAACTGGAGAAGGATTGAACGTTATTTGCACGCTTGTAATAGAAGAATTTACGAATATCCTGAGTTGCATCCCCGCGGATTGCATAGATGCTCTCATCTACCACACCAAGAGAAACCTCGATGTTTTGAGCCGGAGCACCGTCGTTCTTGGTCGCTTTTATAGTGTAGGTCGCAACCTCGCCCGGCTTGTATTTTTCTTTGTCGGTCGAGACTTTGAGGTCTATAAAATGATTGTCGGGAGAAACCATGAGCATGATTTCTTTCTCGAACATCTGTTTCTTGGCAGTGACAATATTGCAGCCAAAGAAAATGTTGGGTGCATGCTCGTCTTTTATAGGTATTTCGACCATTGCCGCATTGCCCGAGCAAGAGACAATTTTGTAGTCGAATATGCGCATGCCTTCGACAGTTACAAGAGCATCGCACTTGTCTTTGGCGTTGAATGGACCAGAAATCATAATCTTGGCAGTTTCGCCAACTTTATAGACTTTCTTGTCGGCAACAACTTTAAACAAGTCTTGCTCAGACTGAGTGTAAGGCTCGCTCGAATTTGCAATCCAGAATGAATTGCCATAAACAATCGAATGACCCTTTTTGTCTTTTGCTTCGGCTAAGACGTAGAAAGTATCAGTTGGCCATGCACCTTCGACTTTGAATGAAACATTGGCTTTGCCGTTAGCATCGGTGGTTACTGTTTGCTTAGCAAAGGTTTGCTCAGGCATGGTCTGGTGCTTGGCGTGGTCATAGGGCCAGCGCGACAAGCGGACATTTATAGTCTGGTTGGCGACCGGTTTGCCATCATAGTCGAGCGCAAGAATCTCGGACTCCATAGCTTCGTTTGGCGTAACCACATATTTTTTAGGATTGACAAAGAGTGTGAAATCACCTGCGGTGGCAAGCACATTCTTGTCGGACGAAACTGTCATGCGGCTTATGTCAGTGACATCGGCATGGATTTTCAAGTTGCGCTCGTTATAATCCCACAGACTATAAGGGCTTGTGGCATTGACTTCGTGCGCTGGTGCTGCAAATTCGATCTCAGCTTCGCCGTCTTTATTCGTGACCGCTTTTCCTTCGGCAACAAACAACCCGCCGTAGTCATAATCGTCTTCGCGATAGTTTTCTTCCCAATCATCGAAATATTGATAATAATCGGGACGTGGCTCTATCGAATAACGAATGGAGCTGTCTGGATTGGAATAAATACTGTATTTGATTTGTGCATTGGATACTGGCGCGCCGAAATAATAGGTCGCACGCACTTTGGCTTTAACCTTCTCTCCCTGGCTAACGCGTGGCGTAGTGGGGATGATTTCAACTTGATACTCGGGCTTTCTATATTGAACGACTTCAAAAGCTTGATAGCTAGTCGAATCGTCGTTATAGGTGAGTTTGATTTGATAAGCCCCAGTCTTGCCTTCTTCTGGAATTTTGTAACTTCCGTTATAAGTCCCGTGAGCTGTCGTGGTCAATTCACCTTCATAGAGTGGCTCGTTATTTGGGTCTTCAATTGAGATTGAAACAACCTGACCTTTTCCTGGATTAACGAATCCATGAGTTGAATTTTGTCTTGCCAGTCCTTTGAAATTGACTGTCTGACCAAGTCTGTACACAGGTCTATCTGTGTAGAAATAGGTCGACATGTCACGCGAGCCGCCTGACCAATAGCCATTTCCAGCAAGAGCTTTCTGATTTGCCGAACTGCCAAGCACAAGCAAATTGCCTTCGCCCACAGAACCTTCTTTGACATTGATCATCACAACGCCATTGGCGCCTGTTTTGCCTTTGACGATACTTGTTAGCACGCCCTCTGAGTTAGACATCACTTCAACATTGACATCAGAAACTGGTGCCATTGTGGTCAAATTGACCGCGCGCACAAGTGTTTGCTCTGGAGCTTGTTTGACCACCAACCCAAGATCAGTAACAGAGAACCAGGAAACAGACGCACAATGTTTGGTGCCAGTAAAATCTGTTGCTTCGGCGACTACAAAATAGTCTCCATATTCAAGCGGCTTGTCCATTTTGAAATGCGACGATGCCTGGTCTGTATAGTTTGCAACAAGCTCGTGCTTTGCTGTATAGACCGGGTTTTCATCGCCCCAGGGATTGTGGAACTTGCTGTTGTAAGTTACATACAACGAGCAATCCGCCCCAACTTGAACTTCTTCCTTTTGCAAAGCTTTCGATTTCACTATCTCCATGAAATCTTTTTTGTACACTTTGACTCGCGCTTCTGATGCGCCGGTTGCATTTATCCAAAAATGTGGTGCTTCTTTAGAAGTGAACACGCGCATATTGCTTGCAATCGAAATTGACGGCTGCAAAACGCGCATCTTAATGGGATCGGCCAGTTTTGCTACTTTGGCTTCGGTAACAAAAACACTTTCTATATATTCGGTTTCAAAACCAGGCGCACGAATACGCACTGAGTATTCGCCCACGGGAAGCTGGTCTAACTGAAATGTCCCGTCCTGATTCACCCATACACCACGAGTAATAGTGGCAGCAGGTTGAGTATTTTCTCCCTGCGAATTGCCTGTGAATCGAGGACCAGTGGCAGTAGCATAGACTTTGCTTGCACGTATATTGTATGACGACAAACCAAAATTCTGCTGCTCAAGTGCAATGCGTCCACCAATCGAGCCTCGAGGCGGGTCAAGCAAGACACCTACTGCCGCTATGGCAGCTATCAAAAACACAAGAACAAGACCGGCTAAAAATCCGGCGCGTGTGTCGAATGGAGATTTACTTGAATACATCCGCTTCCAGCCTATAGAGTTGGTAATTTGAACTATTTGAATTGACTGAATTTTTGCCTTTGTTCGAAACGCCGGCTTTCATTTTGCACATAACTAATTGATGATGACTGTCGTAAGCTTCGCCGGGCAAGACTACGCCTGAGCGTCCGCCTTGTCTCAACATCAATCCGTCCTTGAGCGGATTTAATTCTGCCACCGAATTTATGGCTTGCATCTTGCGAATAACGGTGACTTGCGGCTTGAGAAAATTAACTTCAGACGCTCTTATTTGAGGATGGCGATAATCTTTTTTCAAGGCGTCCATGGTAGTAAATACGGTATCACGCACTAAATTCTGGCTGCTTCCCTGCAGATTGCCCCAGCAAGCTCTAGTTTTTCCTTTTTTGGAAAGTGTCACAAAAACTCCCTTGATGCGGGCATTGTCCGAAGTTGTGGCTGGAGCCGAAGCGCTCATTTGTTTTGTCAGGTCCTCAAGAGAATCGACCTTCAAACCGCCCATATTAGGAGGGTCCAAAAGACCAAAATGATACCTGACAGTATACATTGCGACATCGGGCAAAGAATAATGGATTGCGCCCTTTTGAGACTTCGAAGATTCGTCTGAGCATTTTTTCATGCTGCCGTTTGCAAGGGCTGGCAAAGAGGCGAAAAGGCTTGCTGCAAAGCACGCTAAAAGCGCCCTCAGCGCAAACAGCTCCAAACCGGAGCAAAGAATCCGAAACATTCGCTTATTCGATTCGCTCATAGACCTATTATGATATTTTGGGGCTAACGCTCTTTGTGCGTGGCGTTCATAATTGGTGAAAACAGGGTGAAAATTCTGTTAGATTAGGCGACACAGAAGAAGATAATGGAAGACAAGGATTCGCCAGCTCAAATAGAAAATACTGGCAGGCGCCGTTTTTTAAAATCGCTCCTGGGTCTTGGCGGCGGCACGGCGTCGGCTGAAGCGCAAGTGCAGGCGAAAACTGTAAAAGAAGACCGGTCCCACACTGGCGGAGTCTTATTCTGGACCAATTTAAAAACGGGCAATGTCGGGTTTCCAGGCGGACTGCAAATCCCTCACGAACGCCCTGGCTCTATTATGAAAATAATCACTGCTGCAGCACTTTTAGATGAAGGATTAATCAGTCATCAAGAACTCTTTGATTGCACCGGTTCAGTCAAAGTAGCAAAGCCAGGCGAACCCAAACAAACTACCTCTTGCCCCGGTCCTCACGGACAGGTGAATTTGGAAACAGCGATTGGACTTTCGTGCAATTGCTATTTTGCACACAACAGTTTGAGATTATCTTCTGCCACCATAATTGGTTACGCCAGCAAATTTGGTCTGGACAGAGCAGCTGCAGGAATTACACCAATAATTTTTCCCAAATCAGCCAAATCTTCTCTGGTAGATTACGCCATTGGACTGGCTCCAGACCTGCAACCTAACGCGCTACAGCTTATGCGCGTATCTGCACTGGTAGCTAAAAACGGTGAGATAACACCATTCAAAAATATGATGGGCGAGCCAGATCCTGCTTTCAAACTCGAATTGAAGGACCAGACTTTTCATCACATTCAAAAAGGTATGCAAATGGTCTGTGAAAAGGGCACCGGAAAAAATCTGGACCCTGAGCACAGATTGCACATAGCAGCCAAAACGGGGACTATTCCACATGGTCAAAAATTCAAATCGTGGATTACAGGATATTTTCCCTTCAACTATCCTGACCACGCTTTTTGTTTGTACGCGCCGTCGGGAAGATCGGTTGAGAGTGCCATTCCGCAAGCACGCACACAATTGCAGAAATTTTTGAATTTGAATTAGAAAATTGAAAAGTCTTTTTTGCCTGCTGACATTTTTAGTTTTGACTGTCGATGCAGCTCACGCTCTGCCACGAACAGTTAGTGTCATTTTGAAAGACAAAAATGACCATTGCAACAAAATTGGCTTGGTATCGCCTTTCCGCATAAAAGACCAAACTTTTAGCAAAGGCAAATATGTCTTGCAAGTTACAGACAACAACGAAGTAGAGATTTTCGAAATACTCGAGCGCAAAACACTGGTAAAAAACAGAACACTCGAAATCACTCCAGTCGTTCATGGAATCAGGCTTGGCGAGCGCAAATACGCAGGCACTCTAAAAGTTCGAGCCAATAAGTTTCTTGAAATTACAAATATAGTCCCAGCAAGAGACTATGTCGAAAGTGTTGTGGGAAGCGAGCTTCCTCCACACTTCGAAAACGAAGCATATAAAGCACTCGCTGTTTTGACCCTGACAAGACTCGAACTACTTGGAGCTTCTTCCACTCGCCCTGCGACCTCTATTGTAGATTCGACTCAATATGAAAACTACACAGGCTTGCAGGCAGTGTCACCCAGGATTAAATCTTGCGTTCAAGCAGTCATGACCAAAAGACTTTTTTATAACGCGCACCAGGCGCCTAAAGTTTTTTACCACTCAGCTTGCGCAGGTGGCACGTCAAGCGCTGAATCTGTTTTTGGCGAGGGGGGGCGCGGCTTGAAATATTTAAAAGGGGTCAAATGTGATTTTTGCCAGAGCTCACCTTTCTGGAGAGAGAAAGAACACAATGTTCCGCGTCAGACCTTCCTGATTTTATTTGCAGGCAAGTTTCCAACAATCGAAGAGCGCGACCCTCAAGGACGCCCAACCAGCCTACTGGTCAATAATAAGAAGGTTTCTGGCTATAAAGTGTGGCTCGGCCTTGGTCGTACATTTGGTTGGGGTGCGGTGCCCGGAAACAAGTATAATTTTAGCGAAAGCCAGGACCCCAGGTTTGTCGTTTTGCGCTCGCGCGGGGCAGGACATGGTGTTGGGCTTTGTCAGTGGGGAGCCAACGAACAAGCAAAGCAAGGCAAGACTTATCGCGAAATCCTCAAATTTTATTTTCCAGACTGCCAGATCAGGTAAAAAATCAATGCAAACAGAACTAGAGAAAAAACAACTCGCTCGCTTCGCTTCTCAAAAAGCGGCTCAATTCAAAGAGTCTGTTATTCGCGAAATGTCGAGGCTGGCAGCTCAATATGGCGCTATCAATCTGGCGCAGGGACTGCCTGATTATCCAGCGCCTGTCGAATTGAAGCAAGCTGCTCACGATGCCCTTTTTGGCGACGTCAACCAGTATGCAATCACATGGGGCGACAAACTATTGCGCGAAGCAATCGCTGAAAAAGCGCTTACTTACAACAAAATCAAATGCGATCCAGAAACAGAAATCACAGTCACTTGTGGCGCGACAGAAGCGATGATTGCTACAATGCTCGCTCTTGTCGACCCTCATGAAGAAGTAATTGTTTTCGAGCCCTTCTACGAAAACTACAATCCAGACACAATCTTGTCTGGAGCCACTCCTCGTTATGTCAAAATGCGCGCACCAAACTGGTCGTTTGATGAAAAAGAACTTGAAGCCGCATTCAATGACAAAACTCGTGCGATCGTCATAAACACTCCACATAACCCTACTGGCAAAATTTTCAACAAAGAAGAATTGCAAGTGATTGCACGTCTTTGCCAGAAATGGGGAGTGCTTTGTATCACAGACGAAATCTACGAACACATTTTGTACGACAATCAGGTTCACGTCTCGCCCGCATCCTTGCCAGGAATGGAAGATCTGACCGTTTCCATAAATAGTCTGTCCAAAACATACAGCGTCACCGGATGGCGCGTAGGCTGGGCGATTGCCAATAAAAATCTCACTCAGCACATTCGCAAAGTGCACGATTTCCTCACTGTAGGCTCACCGGCACCACTGCAACGAGCAGCTGTAACCGCGCTCAAACTACCACAAAGTTTTTACGACGAGCTCAGTGTCGAGTACAACCAGCGTCGCCAATCGATGTTGAATACTTTAGACGAAGCCGGAATTCCTTACTTCAAGCCCCAAGGCGCTTATTATGCTTTCTGCGATATAAGCTCTTTTGGCTACGGTAGCGACATTGAAATGATGAACTATCTGGTTAAAGATGTAAAAGTAGCTGTTGTGCCAGGCTCGAGCTTCTTCCACGATCCGATTGAAGGCAAAAAATATGTACGCATGTGCTTTAGCCGCAAAATGGAAACAATGGAACTAGCCCACAAATATTTGCTCAATGTGAAAAAGAAAGGCGCTTAGATTCGAGCCAGATTTAGAGAATACAAAAATCTCACGCAGTTTGTAGGGTCTCTTTTTGCTCCTGATTCTGCCACTAGTAAAGTTGGATCACTTTTCTTACGGCCGCATTTTGAAAGCCTTGCTGGGCGCTACTTTCCAGCGACTGAAAAACCGGTCATTCTAGGCAAGTAAAAGGCAGTATTCACGACTAGCTGCATCTAGCCCATTTCTTTGAATAAAATCACAGCCAGAAAAGCCATTGCTGGAACAAGAATAATCATCATCACCAGGTTAGGCATGACCTTCTTGGTTTTAGCAAAACGCACAGAAAACATGGTGTCGAGCAGAAACATCAACACCAGTCCTGCAATAATTCCTATTTTGGCAGTGCCTGGAGAAGAGGCAAGATAAGCCGTCGCGCCAAGCAGCGCGCCTGACACAAGCCCCATAATGAGCGAGACTTTGCTTTGAGCCTTGACAAAGCCCATAACGCCGCCGAGCGCAACAAAAACAGCAACGGCAGCAATGACAAAATGAGCGTATGGCTGAAGCATTATAATTTCCTTTCTATACTTGAATTACAAAGCCCAGTCTAAAGCTCACACTTATTAGATACAATTGCTTGACTTTTAGACCGGCACAATTCAAAGTAAATTTACTCTATGGAATCCCCCGATAGGCGGTTTTGACATGCAAAACAAACGGCTCATTTCTGTGTTCAATTCGCTGCTTTTAGCGGCGACACTATATATAGTATCGCCAGTTTTTGCAGCAGAATCTACGCCTCAACCGTTGATTGGCATTGCCATGGACTATGAGGAAGACAAATACAATCCAGGTCAAATCAAAACTTACGAAGTCTACAAAACATATACAGACGCAGTCAGCAAGGCAGGCGGCATTCCAGTTCTGCTTCCGCCTGTAGACAACGAAAAGTTGAAACAAGTCTTCGACCGACTCGATGGCGTGGTACTAGTGGGCGGCGCTGATTATCCTTCCACTTTTTACAATCAGCCAAAGCACGAAACCGCGGACGAAATGCACCCTGTTCGTGCCGACTTCGATCTGCGTCTGGCTAAAATGGCTTTAGAAGACAAATCAAAACCTGTCTTAGGCATTTGCGCAGGCTGTCAAATACTCAATATCGCAGGCGGCGGCTCGTTGATTCAAGACATACCTTCTCATGTCAAAGCACATGTCAAAGAAAGAAAAACTTTGCACAGACGCCCTGCCGACCATCCCAAGAATATTCCATTTAAACATAAAGTCAAAATCGATAAAGACAGTCGCCTTGGTACCATTTACGGCATTGAAGAGTTGCCTGTTCCAACAGCTCACCATCAATGCGTAGACAAAGTTGCAAAAGATTTTAGCGTAGTTGCTCACGCCGAAGACGGCATGGTTGAAGCGATTGAGTCCAACGACAAAAATCGATTCTTATTTGGCGTCCAATGGCATCCCGAGCGAGATTTTGAAAGCAATAAAAATTTGTGGCAGACTTTTATCAAGAAATGTGCGACTTACAAAAATCAGTCCGTCTCAACCTTGAACTGATCGAGCACTTTACCGTCGTCTGATATCTGGCTTACTAACAATGTTTTGCCATTGATGTTGCAATAGGTAAAAGAATGCATGCCATGGATAAACTTGTGGCAAGCTTCTGATTCTTTGGGCAAATATGGAGCTCTGCGATACAAGCTGGCACCACCGCCGCCGCTCACGATATATAGCACGCCTTTCATTTTGGGGTGAGTTGAGCCGTTAAACTTGGTATCCAGAATAAAGTCACCATTTACGGTACCATTGGCATTCATTACCGGAACGCCATTTTTATTGCTTTTTGCTTTGAATTTAAGCGGAAAATAACGCTGATAGTTATGGGCATGTCCGCACCATACAACTTGCACACCAGTGCGCTCAAAGATGTCGCACAATAGACGCATACGATGCTCGGAATGGTGATAAATATCAAGACTAAAAGGCGGCTGATGGAAAGAAACGAATTTCCATTTGGCTTTCGATTCGCTCAAATCATCTTCTACAAAATCGCGTAATTTTGCATCGCTCCAGTTCATATATTCGTTGCCGTCAAGAATGAGCCAGTGCGAATTGCCGTAATCGAACGAATAATTGCCTATCTGCGGAAAGCGCTTGCCAGCTGCTCTTAGAAAGTTATTTATATTTTGCTGGTCACCAACAAGTGGCAAAACGTTGCGTGTGTTTTGTCCGATTTTGTAATCGAATTTTGGACCATTAAAAGGAAGCGACCAGAACATGTAATATCCAAGCGCATCTGGAAAACGATTCAAATCGGTCCCGCTCCAGCTTGTAGTCATTGCAATATCGTGATTTCCAAGCGCCGTCATAACAAGAGCCGAACTCAAAAGCGGGCCACCTTTTTCTGGCGAAGCCTCTTGCGAATTGACTATCGGAAAAAATCTTTCTAGATACTGCGAAACGCGTCCCTGATCGTATGTGATATCACCGGGCATGACCACAAAGTCTGGCTTGCGCTGCGTAACTTGATAAATGATCTTTTTCTCGCCCGCAGAACCAGCACCCACATCTCCAAAAACAGCAAAGCTATACGGTTGGTTGAAAGATTTGCGAGCAGCTGCACAACCAGTGAATGCAACACTTGAGTTGCGCAAGACTTTGTAATAGAACTTTTCGCCAGGTACCAGTCCTTCGATTTTTGCTGTGTATCTATAAAAAGGAATGTTTTCAAATTTGCCAACAGAAAAAATCTGCAACGTTTTTGAGGGGTTCCATTTAGTCGCTGACTGGGTCTTACTTTGGACCTGCCATTTTTCACCCTTGTCATTGCTTCTGGTAAACCAAACAAGCTCTAACTTTTCTTGTTTGGCAAGGTCACCTTGACTGGGGCTCTCGCCTAACTGCAAGTAAGGCTTGACAAGAAACACCTCCTGCGCGGCTGCGTTCGGCTGTTTTTGCCCGTTCTCACCCGTCTTTGTATCGGCAATTGCCGACATTGGTGAGAGAACTATGAGCTGGATCAACGCCAGCCAGGCTACCAGAGCGTTTTTCTTCATAAAATAAATTTGCCGAGAGCCAGAATTGAACTGGCGACACAAGGATTTTCAGTCCTCTGCTCTACCTACTGAGCTACCTCGGCAAGTGTAGTTCGTAGCGAACGGAAAACCACTATAACACAGTCTGGCATTAGCTCGCCTGTGAAAAAGGCTTCTTAGCATCTATGTAAAAGACTAATAGTAGCTAGCGACGGCTGGTTCAGCGAGTATACGATTGTAAAGTCCGGCAATACGCAATCCACCAGCGGCTCTTCGTATCAAATAATCAGTTTCAATTTGTTCTTTGACTGGACCCTGGGTGTTTGGATGCAATCCGTTGCTCACCAGAATACCCTTGACTGCAACGACGATACTTTTATCCTGATTCACAGCTATCGGCTCTACCGATATCGGTTGAAAGGACATAGTTATGTTTCCATTCAAAACGTCACGCGATCTGTCGGGAGACCAAAATATCTTTTCGAATTCGCCAGCTGCATTGCTGGTCATCCATTTATGCGCTTCAATATGGCTCTTGTGCGCTGTGGTAGGGCTAAAATCCATCGAGCCTTGCATCCACCACTTTACGAATTCTGAAGCCAATTTAGGCGTGAGCATCTCGCCGTTTTCTTCAGTTTCATCAAGCTTCTCGCCATTTGCATTTTGAGCATCACCGTTTTTGGCAATTGCTTCAGCTTGCTCAGCCGACACGGCAGGCTCTTCCTTCACATCGTGTCCAGTTCCAGCGACAAATGCAGCAATGATACCAAGAGCCACAAGACCAAGCAGAATCTTATCCTGCATGACCTTTTGAATAATTGCTCGACATATCTCGACGAACATTTCGCGACTCCGATAAAACTTATACAAATATTGCAGCAAAAACGAAAAAAAATAAATGGGATTTCTCCCCCATCCGATAGATTCTGGTTATTTAACCTATACGCGCGAGCGCCGAAAAGTATCTAGAATATCTAAAGATGATTGACGAAGAAGAAAAAGCAACGGAATCTGGGGGGCAGGCAAAAAGTACTGCTATCGCTCCGCGTCCAGATTACACGGCATACACAATTAAATTGCCGACCGACCAGCTTGCCGCGCTACAGTCAATTTGGCTCGAATTAAAACGCTTATACGGAGCTAACTCTCCAGACAAAAGCGGCATGATCGAAGCAGCCGTCGACTCATGGCTGAAGCGCTGGGAGAGCGAAGACCGCGACCAGCTTCTTGCCGAACTGCTTGAAATTCGCCGCAATACACGCGCGCGTCAGTACAAAAAACCTAAGTCTTAAGGATTCGGTGATTATTGGTCTGGAGCTTTATGACTGGCTTCAGGCTTCAAATGGTGATAAAGGTAGTAGCCAAAACCGCCAAGTCCAACTAGCACAATAAGCAAGTCGAATTTATGCCAGATGTCGCGGAACATTTCCATGTTCGCGCCAAACCAGATGCCGACATAAGTCAGAAAATAACACCAAACGAGCGACCCAATAAAAGTAAATGCGACAAAAATCCAGAAATGGGCCTTAAGCACACCTGCGGGAAACGAAATAAATGTGCGCACTACTGGCAACATTCTTCCGATGAAGAAAGTAATATCTCCATATTTATTGACCCATTTATCGGCAAGCTCTAAATCGCGCGATTTAAGCAAGAACCACTTGCCATATTTTTCAAGAAAAGGTCTGCCGCCCCACATGCCAAGAAAATAAGACGGTATAGAACCGACCACACAGCCTACAGCACCAGCCAGCGCTGCCAGGTGCACATTCATTTTGCCCTGCTGGACTAAAATTCCAGCTGTGGGCATAATCGCCTCACTTGGCAAAGGAATATTGGCGGATTCAATCGCCATCATAATCATGACGCCCCAATAGCCCCATGCTTCGACATTCATTTTGATCCATTCCAAAACTGGGTCGATTAATTGATGAAGCATATATAGGAAGTCCCGAAGTAAAGTAAACCCAAACGCAAATTCTACTTACAATAAATAGGATGAATCAAATAGGAACCGCTAATCTGCACTTTACTCTTGCCACTGCCGGGCACGTGGACCATGGCAAAACAAGCCTTTTGCGGGCTTTGACCGGAATCGATCCAGACCGGCTAAAAGAAGAGAAGGAGCGCGAGATGACAACCGATATCGGTTTTGCTCACTTGTCACTTTCGCTTGCACAGATAGAGAAAGAATTCTCATCATTAAAAAACCAAATTCCTAAGCTAGTCTCACAAAAAAATCTGCGCTTTGAAAGCAATTCGCCGCTTGGACCAGATTCGACAATTACAGTTTCGTTTGTCGACGTGCCTGGACACGGCAAATTCATCAAAAACATGCTTGCAGGCGTGGGAGGAATCGATGCGGCACTACTTGTGGTGGCAGCTGACGAAGGCGTAATGCCCCAGACCATTCAGCACGTAAAAATCCTTTCATTGCTTGGAATAAAAAACTGCGTTCTTGCTTTAACTAAATCAGACCTTGTTGGCACCGACGAACCGGAGCTTGCGCTCGACGAAGTAAAAGAACTATTGGCTCAATACGATATTAACCTGGTCGACCACGCCACTGTCTCTAACACAGCCAAGACCGGCATGGACGAACTGAAGGCGAAGATTTTGTCGATGCTTTTAAACTATGCGCATCTAGACAAACGATTCGACACCAAAGGCAATCTGATGCCAGCCTATTTGCCCGTAGACCGCGTTTTTTCCAAACCAGGTTATGGCGCCGTTGTCACAGGCACGCTTGTAAGTGGACAAATAAAAGTAGGTGACAACTTATTCTTACAACCGGGCGACATAGAAGGGCGCGTGCGTGGTTTAGAATCTTGCGGCAAGTCAATCAAAGATGGAAACGCTGCATTCCCTGGTCAACGTCTTGCAGTAAATTTAGTCTTAAAAGGCAACGACTCTCTTGCTCGCGGACATGTTTTAGTTTCTCAAAACCAGCCCGCAGTCAAAGACTTGATTGTCGAAGTAAATGACCTTGGCGGCTTGAAACGCGGTATGGAGAAAGGAAAGAAAACGCTCAAAGCCCAGCAAGTGCTTTTCTATAACGGCACAGCAGAATCAGTTGGAACTTTTAGATGGCTCGAGAAGTTAGACAACGACAAAGTCATTGCTCAGATTCATTTGAAAGACCCAGTGCTCACTCTACCCGGGCAGCGCTTTGTCGTAAGATATGGCGATAACGGAATCGCTGGTGGTCAAATAATATCGACGCACCGTCCGCGATGGCTCACACGTGATCGCATCAAAACGCTTGCAACTAAGTGTATCGAACACAAACATGCCAGTGCGATTCTAGATTATTTGAGCTTCGTCCCCACAGGCTACGTAACGAAACACGAGCTTACTACTATTCTTCCCACAGCTTTATTCACACAAGAATTGGAAGCGCTATTGAGTAATAAGAAGCTTGTTGCATCTGGTGATTTGGTCACAGCCACAACTACAATTGAACACCTAAAGAAGAAAGTCATCGGACTTTTAGAAACTGCAAAAACAGGTTTGAGTCAAGAAGAAATGCGAGTAAAGTTAGCGCCATTATTTGAGCGCTCGCTCTTTCATAACATTCTGGAAGACCTTGAAAAGTCAGCATTTATCGCCAAGTCTGAAGGTGACAAATATATTTTGCCGCAGAATAAAACTGAGACTAAAACTGTCGATCCAAATTTTGCCAGAATCTCAGACTATCTCGAAAAAGAATTTTGCATCGAAGTCGAGACCATGTCTAAGGATCTGAAAATCCCCTCAAAACAGCTTGCTACCACATTGCGCAAAATGGAGCAAGAAAAATTAGTTTGCTCAGTGAACCAATTTTTTGTCTCTTCAAAAGACTCGATCGACAAAGCACACGCAGTGCTGTTTGAGATCTGGCAAAGCAAAAAGAACATCTCGCCAAGCGAATTGCGCGAAAAGCTTGGCATATCGCGCAAATACACGATGGAATTGCTTGCCTATTTCGACGACCGACAGATCACGCGAAGAACTAACGAGGGCAGAGCGTTGTTGAAGGCACCCAAAAGCTAGCCAGAAACGACATTCAATCCTGGAAAGATTTAGTAAGCTGGGCGATTCTTTGATGAGATAGTCCCATGAGTTCGCCAATATCTCTCATGCCGCAGTGAAATTTCTTATTGAGTGTCACAGCGGCCTTTGCGGTTATTTTTTTAGTTTCCACCTGAAATTCCTTAAGCTCGCTTTGTCTCTTCTCGACCGCAAGCAAAATTGACTTAATTTCCTTTGGGACTACGATTTCATCAATCAATTCAGCCTCATAAGCATCATCGACACTCAAACTCAAAGCCTCGCGAATCCTTTCACGGCATTGAGTTAGAGTTTTACCTTGGGTGAAACACCCCGGCTCCTCTCTAACAGAAACCGCCCACCAGCCACTTTCTTCGTCAAGTTCATATTGCACTGTATACTGATTTTTCTTCCTGGCTTTCATTTAAACATCCACCATTGCCCTAAACAAGGCGCTAACTGTTTATCGATCCATTTCAAAACGGTTTTGTTTATTACCACTCCTGAGTGCACGGGAATTGTAGCAAGACATTTTCCACATCTCACTCTTAAATGAGAGCCTTTTTGCCGTACCTCAATGCAGCCCCGCGCCGCTAGCAATCGCCGTAATTCTCTCTCTGTCATAATGATACCATATTTCGTCTATTCTTACTAGGCGAGTATGGGTTCAATGAATTTACTCGCCTAAAAATTTAGACGACAAATTAGCAAAGACAGTTCAATTTTGATGTAATAAACTGGCAATTACTTCGTGTTTACTACGGACGTTGCTCCCAGCTCCAAAAACAGGGCTTGACCGGTATCTCCGGAGAAAAGAAGGGGCGTTCATCCATTACAGTTGGCTCTACTTTAAACATATTGATGTCGCGAGGCCCCTCAAGATTTCCAAGTATCTTCAAATCGGAAATGGGTCTCAAACTAAAAGAGTCTTTGGGTTTTCCCAAACTTCCACCCTTTATCATTGGAGCAATAACGGCTCTGTCAAAATTCATGATCGGCTTGGCTTGGTGAAACATAAAACGCACATTCGTCTCTATCGGCGTTGACTCATCCTTGTCCTGAACAATCGACCATGCAACGACTTCGTTATGCAAAAACGTAATGCGCAAGGCGTTAAATTCAAAATTCCTTTCTGATTTGGGAATTATGTAATAGATTGACCTATAACCAGAACAATCCTTGGGAACTTTTTGCTTCGAAACAATTTTGTTGGGATCGCCCAAAAGTTCAATAACTTTGTCGCGTGGCATTTTTATCAAATCATACTCGTTCAAAAACTTACCGAACATAGCGAAGTATTCTTCAGCTGTTCCATTTGTTTGCCAGTCGTTCGTGTTGAAAGAGCCAGGTCGCGCATGACTAGCGGTTCCGTTAAGGCACAAAAAAAATGAGATTAGCAATGCGAGAATTTGGCGCTCAACTTCTTCTATCGCGTCAGATTCGTTCAATCCCGCAATTCCCCTAATTACTGCCCTCAAGCATACCACTCGGCATCGCCAACTCAAGACATGCTAGGAAATTATTACGTTCCTATCTGGCAGGTTAGCCGACTGGGGACCGCGGTTCTATTGCCGCCGTTTCTAAATTTAGACAATGGCATCGCAAAAGAGGTCAAAAATTATGTTCAGTAGACAAAAGCTGATCGACACTACGTCGAGCGCTGACTCCGCTATGGATAAAGGCGACCTGGATAGAGCTGAAACTCTCTATACAAAGGCAGTTATCATCGCAGAAAAAATGTACGGTAAAAACTGTGTGTCGGTAGCATCCTTGCTAATGAGCATGGTGCGACTGTATACCAAGCGCGGCGATATGAATCATGCAAACATGCTCAAGAACAAGATTCAAGAGATTCTGGCAACGCCTGTGGAAATTAGCGGGCAGTTTCGTAAATTGCAAGGACAATAAAAAGTCTAACCTATTTTTTCAAACTCTTTTTGATAATAGGAAGCGCTTTTCTGGTTGCGTCTTCACCGGCTTTGATTGCTCGTCCTGCATCATCCGGTTTACCTTTTACCACAGGAATTCCGCTTACATCGGGATTTATAATTATGTCGGCAAACGGCATTTGACGCGCATCCGAGACGCCTAACATCACGTCTCCCAAGCGGCTGACAATGGCGCTAAGCTTTCTAAATTTCTTTGCAGGAACTTCTTTCAAAGGCTCATCGACTAATACCGCAATCACGATATCAGCCCCGGTATCACGTGCTGCAGACGCCGGCATATTAGCCCTCACGCCACCGTCAACGTAAACTTTGTCTCCGATGGCTACAGGTTGCAGAACGCTTGGAATAGTGGCGCTAGCTCTAATAGCAGTAGATAACCTGCCATCACTTATTCGATATGCTTTGCCATCGATTAAATTGGTGGCAACAGCAGAAAACGGAATTTTTGTTTCCTCAACGCTTTCGACCCCTTCAGGAATTTTCTCTTCTAGAAACTCGCCAAACTTATTGCCCGAAAAAATACCCGCGTAATGCTTCTTGAAAGGATGAAGAATTTTTTTGATCGGACTCAACGCTATTGCGACAGGAATATAACAAGGAATATAAGCCCTTTTCAGCGAATTATCCAAAAGCATTTTTTCGATATCATCAAGCGGTACACCTGCGGCATATAAGCCTCCGACGATAGAACCCATGCTGTTTCCCACGATGTAATCTATGGGAATATTAGCTTCTTTCAAAACGCGAAGAACGCCTATATGAGCAGCTCCACGTGCACCACCTCCACCCAGTGCCAAGGCAATGGTGGGGCGTTTGCGAACGGCAGGCAAGCGCTCGCTAATATCTATCGAGGGATCGTTTTCACCCACAAAGGTTGACTCGCCAGAAGCCTCTTTCTTTTCGGCTGGAGTCGAGATAACCTGTCCATCGCCAACTGGTGCTCGATTCTTTTCGATGTCTGGACTATCTTCTAGTTGACGCTGAGCTTCCTTTTCCACCAGCTTAGTAGGCATGTCTTCAATAGCATGAGTATCTCTAGAACGTTTGTAATCTCCCTTAGTCTCTGCCAGGCAAGGCACATCGCAAGACATATTCAAGAGAAGTGCGCACAGCAAAACCGACAACGCAGCAGATTTCAATTGCATGGAGTTTCCTCGCCTCAATAGCAAGGCCTATGTAGCTTTAATTATTGAGGGCGAAGTCACCCACACACCTCGACTCAAGAGAATAAAGCTGCAATACTCATACATTTCAAATATCTCGCGTGTAAAGATGAGTTATGCCAAATTCACTTCCATTTCAGCTCGATCAACACTATATAAATCCAAAACTGGCGCAGATTTACGATCTAGACAGTCCGTGGTCTGAAGATCGAGATTTTTATTTATCCATTGTTGGTGAAGCACCCAAAACAATTTTAGACTTAGGCTGCGGAACAGGCTTGTTGTGCGACGCTTATGCAAGAAATGGTCACACGGTCACGGGGGTGGACCCGGCTGAAGAAATGCTAAAAATCGCTCGACAGAAACAATATGGCGCCGAAATTACCTGGATTCAATCAAAAGCTCAAGATTTCAAATCTGAATGTTTGTACGATGTGATAATCATGACCGGGCACGCGTTTCAAGTACTGCTTGGAGATGAGGATGTAATATCCGTTTTTAAAACAATGCGCGATCACCTCAAACCCAATGGACGGATTGTTTTTGAATCGCGCAATCCATACATCGATTGGAAATTGAAATGGAATTACGTAATGACACTCTGTACACCTTTTGGTGTAATGCAAGAATCACGCCATTTTATTGACTATAACGAAAACAAGATGACATTTCGTTTGGAGTATAAATTTTTGGATGAAACTCTGATCTCTCAAAGTGTTCTAAGATTCTGGACCCGAGATGAGATAGTAAAGCATCTAGCCGACGCCGGACTAAGCGTTGATACTATATATGGTGATTGGCACCAAGCGCGATTCAATTCCTCGTCATCGGAAGAAATGATCTTCAAAATATGCAAGAAGAGTTAATACTTAACTGCCACTTCAATGTCTTTTTTGGCGCCATCACTATCGCCCAGTGATTTCTTAATCAGTGCTCTGAGCATAAATCCGCTTCGAAAGTCTGAACGATCCTGGTCAAGATAGTCGTTACAAGCAAGCAAAGCTCCATTCAAGTCATTGTTTTTTTTCTTAGCTTGAGCCAGGGAATAATATAATTCCACCCAGTTAGGGTTTAGCGAAATTGCCTGCTCAATGTCTGCAATGCCTTGCTTAGTTATTTTTTGTGCCCCACCAGAGAATGCACGATCGACATAACCACAAGCATTTGCAGGTGCTAAAGAGATTTGCAATTCTGCAAACTTACGCGCTTCAAGCTCCATGCCCATATGAGAATAGGCAAACGACAAATCATGATAAATGCTCATCAAATCTCGGCTTGAAATGTCTCCTTCAGAATTAAAACTTAGAGCTTTGTTCAGATCAAAAATCGATTTCTCGTACTGACCCAATTTTCCAAATAATATTCCTCGACGCACATAGGCTTGCGACCTGTTTGGATAAAGCTCAATCGCAGACGTATAATCTTGCATCGCCATCGAGTTATTATGATTTGCCTCAGCAGCCACAGCACGATTTACATAACCATCATAACTAAGCGGATTTTGCTCAAGTGCGATATTAATGCTGTCAATGGCGCCCAAGTAATTGCCATAAGTGTGTTTATCATAAGCTTGATTCAAATGAACGAAAAAGTTCTTTGGACAAGCTAAAACTGCTGCGTTCGAGTCGTAAACAGCCCCTGCATAATCTCCTTGTAAGCTTTTAGAGGCAGAGCGATTAATCAAAGCAAAAGAATTTCTCGGATCTAGCTTGAGACACTTGTCCAAATTCGAAATAGCTGATGAACTGTCATTTTCCATCAAAGCAGTAGTACCTTCGAAATAATATAGATATGAACAATTTGGATTTGACCTAATAGCTCGTTTGAATTCTTGATGGGATCGTGCCTTGTCAAATTGAGACCACGCCTCAGAATACCTGACTAACTTAGCTGTTCTTCTATTTCGTGCCACCACATCACTTGGGCCAGATGCAGAAAGAGTTGAGACGAAATGTTTAAATTTTTCATCCTGCCCCATAGTCAGAATTTCGAGTTTTTCCAAGCTACATCTGCCATCTACACGCTTGATAGAAAATTGAAAAAGCACTTTCATCTCAGGCAGATTTGGTCGCGATTGATCCAGTAAAGTCCCATCTATCTGAACAACACATAAGTCACCGACTTTCGCATGCCACTTAGGATAATTGATATAAGAATCAAGTAACAACTTGTGCTGTTGAACTCCCAGAACCTCAGCAAGCTTAGACGACTTTGAATTACGCTTGCCGGAGTTCAATCCGCCAATTGCCTTGCGTAACCAATCATAGGAAAACCCGCAAGGTTCCGATACGTCGATCTGGTCATCAGAATGACTTGCATAAAATAGCACTGCTTCATTTGAAACATCCCTGTATATTGGCTTCCAGGTGAAGAATCCTAGAGCCAAAGCGGTGATTGCGAGCGTAAAATATGCTCGCACTGGTTTCACTGGCGACGGGGAAAAACGAAACATAATTCGATTCTCTTACATTTAATGAAAAATGGATATTAATTGTCAGCCTTTTGGTAGTGGCAAATATATTGTCATTTTGCCACAAGCATGTTAACCTCTAAAAGTAACTTTGAGGCAATCGTGACCAGTGACTATATACGAGTTGCGGAAAATGGAATTACCTTCGTCTTCAAAAAAGACGAAGTTGATGCTAGCCTGCTTCATATTTACGCGCGTCACCTAACGACCATCGATGACGCGCTTGAAGTGTATTTCGAATCCGAGCCAAACTGGAATCTTCGGCATGGTCGCTACGAAAACTACACCGACACCCACGGAATCTATTGGTTCTGGATTGATTCTAGAAATAAGGTAGTAATGATCGTAAGTTGCTTTCGACTGTGAGAAGAACCTTGAAAAAGAAACGACGAAACTATCAAGAATTAGGCGACTATGAAATGCCCGCAGAACTAGCCGGTAAAGTAGAAGATATGATTGCCGCCGCCGACAAAGAAGACGAATTAGCTCGTCTAAATTTTCGATGGAATAAAGAACCGCTCGATGTTGTTAAACACGCAGCGGAATTGATGGGCATTCCATATCAAACATTCATTAAACAGACAGTATTTGAACACGCACTTCAAGTTATCAAAGACGTAAAGCTATCAAAGCGTTCGAAATAAATTTTGAACTCTAATTTTGTCTTGCTTTTTCTACAAGTGCCGTAAAAAACGCCTTCGCCAACTCTGGCAGAGCATGCGAATTAATCTCTTTGTCTAGCGACTCCCCTCCATCGTGATATTTCAGATGTACTTTTTCGGTGGAGTCAGGATGAAACTTCATGCGCACCACAGGCGGATAGATTTTTGAATCGAAAGAACCCACGCTTAGCTGGAGCAACATATTAGATGGAATGATGAAGACTTGAATCTCGTGACTATAACCGCGAATCATCAACGACCAATCCAAATAAGTAAGATGTCCTGCATATACTCTATCGCCAGGAGGTCTGTCACTCTCTTGCAAAATATCGTTGCAATCAACGTGGTGGAAAGCAGGCGTCTCCCAGATAATTTGCATTGATAATTCACTCGTCATCTGATCGAACTGATCACTATACGAAATCATATATTCGAAAAGTTTATCAATCCATTCAGAGCAGTCTTGGTCATTGTCCGAATGCTGCGCCATCCATGCCTTCTGCTCTGCTTCGTGCTCAGATTGCTTAGAATGCGCCAATTGCTTGATCCAAAAGGCATCACAACATTTTTTGTCATCCATTCTCAAATCCCGCCGCAGGTTTCAGTTTATTTACCTCGCAGCCCCCAAGAATATTCATCGTGTTACAAGCCTGATCGGATAGTGGCTATTACTTTCTTTAACTAGATTCTATGAAAGTATCGGAGACATTATTTTTGTCATCAAAAATAATGTGAAGAGCACAATCGCTTTCAAGCCATCTTAGAGGAAGAGGAATTATCCAAAAATTGCCTGGAATGAACCATCCTGCAGTACTTATCTTTCTCAAGACTCTTTCCTTGCTCATACCAATTAAAGTCTTGCCTTGGACTAATTCCACAGCCAATTCCTTCTGATTTGCCCATCGATCGTTCCAAGATTCTAGAGCTCTGTCACCCCAAAATTTCTCCATAGAATTAGGCTCCCTGGTCATTTTATAGTAGCCTTCTCGACTCAACGTAAGTCCCGCATAAAGTGTTGCCGAACGAAAAACACTGAGAGCAAACAGGATTGCGAGCAGTCCCAGTACCAATCCGAAGAATTTCAGGCTTATAGACACAATTTATCTTAAATCACTTCACGAATCCACTGCCACCACTATGTGGTCGCTTGCAAGCCCCATCTTGTTGCCTTTGGCATCGATTCCATATGCGCGCACCTGATAGATGCCGACACTTGGGAAAAGACTGCGTTCTAATTTGATGGTATCACTTATTTTGGCATCAATTGTTTTCATTACAAGAGAGCTTGGCGAAGATGCCGCCGTGTTCTGACTTTCAAAATATCGATTAGGTTGTGCGATTTCTAGAACCACTTTGGTCGCGCCTGGCATTGCATGAGCATCTACCAGTAGATCTTTCATTTGTTCAGTCCTGCTCAAGTGCAAATAGCCTTTAGATCCCATAAAGCCTGAATTCTCAAAATTCAACACTGGCATCATTTTTTCTTTTGCAATGAGACTCACTTTGTTAATCATCAAATGCGATTTGCGAGGAAACTGAATCGACAGCTCACGACATGTGCCTCCCAGAGTCCATTGCGGCATGTTAGTGAGAGGGAAATAGAGTGTTTGAGTGCCAGAAACTAGCGAAGCACAAGAACTTACTGAATCATCAAAACTAGGCGCAAGATTATTTCTAAAAAGAAGACATGCAGGACCTTTTGGTGTTTCGCTTGCAAAGTTTGTCACTTCCATCGACAAGATATCGGTCTTGAAACACGGGATAGAAACCGACATAAAGAGCTTGGGACTTTTTCTTGTTGCAGACTCGAATTCAAGTGAGCCGTCGGTATTCCATTTGCTTTGGGCGTGCTCAACTGGGTTTGCTTCCATGATGTCGCGCAGATCTTCGTGTTCGAAAGTACGCTCGAAAGGTGTTTCGTCTTGCGGAATCTCGACTTTGCTCAGTTTGCGACCATCTTGATTCCATCTATATATATTGACCTCATCTTTGGCTTTGAACAAAGAATGTTTCAAAAAGCCAAATGGAATGATGGGTTCATAATTTTCTAGCGCCAGACAGTTATGAATGTCACGGCACAATTGCGGGGATTTGGTCATGCCATCAAGCGCATTGCGGCAGGCATAGGCACCATTGATATTGTCGGGGAGCGAGAGTATCAAAACCTGAGGATCGCCTTGAATAGGACCGGAATAAAGAGTGTTCAATTCTTTGCGGATGCTATTTACAGTTTCGCCAGCATCGATCCAGGTAGAATTGTTGAAGCAAAGACAAACCAGACAGAATATTGAAAATGCGCCCGCTATTCGACGTTTAGAGCGCCCCAATACAGGGGCACTTAATGCTGCTGCGGCAAGCAAGATGCTGAGGGCTGCAGAGGGCAAATAGGCGAGTCTGCTGCTTTGCAAATCGTCGCCGATAGTAAATAACTTGAATACCGGCGCGAACGAAATGAGCAAAAACGTCACACAAAACAATAAAAGCTTGCGCCAGCGGTCCGAACATATTGCTGTGTAGATTGCCGAGCCAAGCATTGGCAGAACAAAAATTATCCAGATTATTTTCATGAATCTGGTGTTTTCCGGAATTGCTTTATTTAGTGGAACCAGGAACATATAGGCGCCTTGCCACCACTGCCTGAATTGGGCTTTCCAGTCGGAGGGAAGAAAAGAGTTGTCGTAGCCACCAACAACCGTTCCAAGCGCCCACGAGCGAAGTGCTAAAAATCCAATCAGAATAGCCCATAGAAGCGCGATGGGTCTGAGTCTGCTTTTCCAATCAGACTTGGGTGTAACGAATAATTCGAATGCGGTGATAACAATCGGCAAAGTGAATGCCATTTCTTTCGAGAAAAATGCAAGCACCATACAAAGGCATACCGATACAAGGGTATTGAGCGCGGCTTGTTTTCTGTATTCAAGATAACCCCAAAGACTAAGCATATAAAAAGCGGTAGCAACCACATCTACACGACCGGTTATCCAAGAAACAGCTTCAGGATGAAGCGGGTAGACACCAAATATAGTGGCAGCAAAAGCAGGTATCCAGGACTGAATGCTTGCGGGGTCTAACCCGTTTTTCAAGTCCTTTTCAAGGTCTTTTTTAGAAGGCGGAACTAACTGCTCTACTAGTCCTTGCGCTACGAAGTAGACCCCTATTGTCGCTACAACGTGAAAAACCAGATTGGTGATATGAAAACCAATCGCGTTTGTTTTCCACAAGAAATAATCCCAGGATAAAAACACCGAAATGAGCGGGCGATAAAAGGCGGTTGTAGTCAATTGCAACCATGACGTATGAAAATTGCGCAGAATAAGCTCGGGCTCGACCATGGCGCGCTTGAGCCAGATAAGATGCACAAAGTCGTCGCCAACAAAAAAGTTGAACAATATAGGACTGTAGGAAGCTGCCGTGATGAGGCAGATCAAACCTAGAACAAGCCCGCCTGCCCTGCTCAAGATTCCAGCGCCACCTCGTATGCCGGGCGGTCCTCTAGATGGCAGCGAATCTCATCGCGTTTTTTGATTTCTTTAGCAGGAGCGCCAATTAAAACCATGCCTGGTTTAGTATTGCCTGTGACTACCGAAGCGCCTGCAATAACACAGTTTTTAGCCACTCGCACCCGTGGAAGGATGAGCACTTTAGCACCGACTATGACACCACTTTCAAGATAGGGGCCTTCGCGTCCTTTTTGACACGGCGGATGCATACTATCCACGGTGCATGACATTGGATAAAAATGCACGTTGTCTTCGCAGGTCGTGTAAGTGGCAATGAACACATTATTGTGGAATCTGCAGTTGTCGCCGATTTTGATTTCGCCATCCGATTGTGAATTGGTGCCGAAACTACAATTCACCCCAAAGTGACTATTCTCTCGAATCACGGCACGATGACCAGTTTGAAAGCCCTCGCCATAACTTGTATTTGCATACAAAATAGTGCCAGAGCGAATAACGCTTTTAGCCCCAATTCGGGTGGCTGGATTTTGGTAGGCAAGGTCTTTGAGATAACCGTATAAGCGCTCGCCAATAATGCACTGAGCACCAACATAAGTATCATTGCCAATTTCTACATTTTCGTAGATTATCGCCTGGGCTTCGATCTTAACGTTGTCACCGATTTTGGCACCATCGTAAATCACCACACCTGGACCTATCGTGACAAAGCGACCAATGGACGCCTTGTCACTGACCACTGCGGATGGAGCGATACTCATCTATTTGTTGGTGACGACCGGTGTTACGACTGGTGTAGAAACCATTGTGACTTCCGCCATCACTTCTTGCACCGCACGCGCCACTGTCATTGCCTGACTATCGGTCAACTCAGGATACATTGGAAGCGAAAGAACTTCTGCTGCAGCTTTTTCTGCAAGAGGGAAGTCGCCCAATTTATAGCCCAGGTCGAATGCTTTCTGAGTGTGGAGCGGAACGGGGTAATAACACATAGAACCAATGCCGCGTTTTTTCAAATTGTCGATCAAATGCTGACGACCATGCGAAACGCGAATTGTGTATTGATGCCATACATGTGTAATACCAGAATCGGCAGTCGGGATGTATGGGGTTTGAACGTTGGGGCAATCTTTCAAACACTCATTGTAGAGAGTGGCAATCTGATTGCGGCGGTCATTCCATTTTTTGAGGAAGCTAACTTTGGACATCAAGACTGCTGCTTGAATTTCATCAAGACGGCTGTTGACACCAAGTTCGTCGTGATAATAGCGCTCGACCGAGCCATGAGCACGAATTGTTTTAACGCGCTTAGCAAGAGCCTCGTCGTTAGCCACAACCATACCGGCATCACCTGCAGCGCCAAGGTTTTTGGTCGGGTAGAAACTGATACAAGCAAGGTCGCCGTAACTACCAGTTGGTTTGCCTGCGATACTAGCGCCAATACCCTGAGCGTTGTCTTCGACTACGCGCAAGTTGTATTTCTTGGCGATTTCCATAATCGCTGGCATATTGCAGGGCATTCCATATAAGTGCACCGGCAGTAATACTTTGGTATTAGGTGTAATCGCCGCTTCGATTTTGGTTACGTCTATATTGAAGGTAATAGGGTCGATGTCGACAAAAACAGGTTTGCCACCACGAAGCAAGATGGCTTCAACGGTTGCAGCAAAAGTAAATGGGGTGGTGATGACTTCGTCACCGGGTTTGATATCGAGTGCCATCATGGCGAGTACAAGGGCGTCTGTGCCGTTTGCTACGCCAATACCATATTTGGCATCGCAGATGGCGGCAACTTCGTTTTCGAGCCTTGTGCCATACTCACCTAAAATGTAGTGTCCGCTTCTAAGTACATTGAGGACGTTCTGCTCCAGAACGGATTGGACCTCTTTATATTGGTCCACCAAATTGAGCACTGGAATATTTGTCACCATAAGTGCTTTGGGCTTCCTTTTAAACGGGATAACGAATGTCCGCAGTGTACCTGACATGTCCCAGGTCTAAAAGGGAAGAATTATAAGGTTTCTCAAGAGCATATCTTACCGATATTTAAGAATCCTCGAATAAGCATGCGATTGATAGCCCTAGGCTCATTAACAAAAAATCAGAAAAGGGGACGCATTAAGCATCCCCTTTACTTTTAACCGATTACTTTTTCAGATTAGCGTTTGCCAGGTGTGGCTACGGTTCTTGAAAGAGCGTTTGTGACGAAGAGGTTCAAGCTTACGCCTTCTCTTTCGGCACGAGCCACAAGGGCTTGGTGAAGGGAGCGAGGCAGGCGAACGGTAAATTTGCCGCTATAGCTCATGTACTCGTCGCTTCCAGCTTTGGCGCGGGCTGCTGTACGCACAGTTTTCACTGGCTTTTTAGCTTTTGCCATGCTGTGTGAGGGCTTCTTAGCGGCTGGTGCCTTAGCCTTGGCGGCTTTTTTGGCGGAACCGGCTTTGGATCCCTTTTTCTTTGCTGCTACCATGTTGTTCTCCTTGTTCAGTGAGGATAAACGTCTAACTGAGATTGTTGTTGTTGATTCCAGACGTTTTTTTGAGTGAAGTTCGACGCTAGTAAGTTCGGAGGATTCAAAACTACGATGCGTCACTGCATTCGATGGCTAACCTAATACCACTCCAGGTGGCATAGTAATTGTACCTCTACCACTTATATTTTATGCATACGGCGGATATACATTTTTCCAGAGAAGTTATGAGCGCGGCACCAGCCCATGCCATGCGGAAAAGCGCAAACGCGCTCTACACGTGGTGTCACACCATTTTTGATGGCTGGTATCATGATGGTGGCTAGTGGCAAATCTTTAAGTAAAGTAACCTGGGAAACAAAAAGCCAGGGGGGTTTCAGGTAATTTTGAAGGTCTTGATTATCAGACTTAGCGCTCTTGGAGACGTAGTACATACGCTTCCAGCTGCTGCCCGGATAAAATCTGGACTAATTGAAGCCGGCCACACTGACACCACCCTTAGTTGGCTGGTCGAACCCCCAAACAAAGACCTGCTGGTCAATAATGACCTCGTAGATGAGGTCATACTATTTCCCAAAAAGGCTTTGAAGACAAAAATTTCTTCGCCTCAAAAATGGGGAGAGTCTATTTCGCTGTTCTCAGCATTCGCCCAAGAATTGAAACGAAAGCGCTTTGATGCAGTGATCGACTTTCAAGGTCTTTTGAAAAGTAGTATTCCAGGATACATTTCTGGCTCCAAAATCCGAATAGGTTATTCAAAAGTCAAAGAACTATCTCATCTCTTTTTGACCCATAAGCTTCAAATCGAAGATTACTTTGCCGAAGGAACCCATATAGTCAACCGCCACCTCTTGCTTGCAGATCTGGCTGTTAGGGTTCTGACGAACAAATACAACACCCTCCACGACATTGCAGCCTCAGCAAAATTGACCGCAAAAGTGCTTGCAGGAGAAGGCACCGCAGCCGATACGCCAGAACTGGTGGCAAATTTTCCGCTACCACGCCCGGAGGCATCAGTTTTTGATCGTTTCGCAAAAATGTTGCCCACAAAACAAAATAAGCAACCGAGGGTGGTATTGATACCAGGTACCACATGGGACACCAAAATTTGGGCACCAGAAAAATGGTCAAAACTCGGTCAGGAACTAATTAAAGCAAGTGATACTAGGCCCGGTGCGGAAATAGTCATCGTGGGTGGTGATAGCGAAGCTCAAATAAACGCTTCTATTTTTCATTATATAAGGAATACAGGTTCTTCGGTAGTAGATTTGACCGGAAAGACTTCCCTGGTGGACCTTATCGCCCTTTTTGAAGGCAGCGATCTTGTAATTGGTGGTGATACCGGGCCAATGCATCTGGCATGCGCAACCAATCACCCAAAAGTAATAGGACTATACGGAGCCACCCCGTCTAAACGAAACGGCCCCTATGGGGAAGGCAATCTCGCCCTGGCACTAAACCTGTCTTGCCAACCTTGCAACCAAATGAAGTGCCCGCTCAAAACCACCGCCTGCCTAGTCGATATGAGCGTCGAACAGGTTCTGGCAGAAGCTCTGAAGATGATTTAGCGAACAGACTACTCGGTAATCCAGCAGTCGTTGTTACGATCCCAGCTAGATACCAATTCGTTTTCTTTGAAAAAGATACCGATTTCGCGAGCTGCGCTTTCAGGGCCGTCCGAACCATGGACGATATTACGGCCGATATCAAGCGCCAGGTCGCCGCGGATACTACCGGTAGCGGCATTAGATGGGTTGGTGGCACCGATGACCTGACGGCAGGTGGCTATGGCATTTTTGCCTTCCCAGACCATTGCAACGATAGGACCTGAAGTAATGAACTTTACCAATCCATCGAAGAATGGTTTGCCTTTGTGCTCGCCGTAGTGGTTTTCAGCCATTTCAACAGGCACCTTCATCAACTTCATTCCAGCCAATTTGAGACCTTTGCGCTCGAAGCGAGAAATAACTTCTGAGATGAGACCTCTTTGTACTCCGTCTGGCTTGATCGCTACGAAGGTTTTTTCTATTGACACCGTTTTTCTCCTTATATCTTGTTCAACTTGGCAATATTAGGGTCAAGCAGACGCTTGCCGACGTTTTCAAACTCTACATTATAGAGTTCCTTATTACCCTCGCCGATTACCTGGACAACCACACCGACCCCAAACTTAGAGTGCTGCACGTTGTCGCCCACCGATAACTTTTCATAAGTTGGTGTTTCGGGCACTTTGGAAGGCTCACTTTGAGCAACCTCTCTACGCATAGCTCTTGGCTTTGCGGACCCTCCACCGTAACTCGATGCTGGAGCGCCGCCCGAACCGACGTACCCGCCGGGCTTTTGACCACCATAGCCTCCACCGTATCCGCCACCCTGCGACCCGCGTCCACCCGAACCAGAAGAGCCTCTTCCTCCCGAAGCTGAAGAACCTCGTCCCGCGCTACTGCGTCCGGCACCAGAGTTGCCGTAACCGCCGCCGCCATAACCACCAGTGTTTCGTTGACCGCCACTACCGCCATATCTGTCATTATTGCCATAGCGATTGCGCTCACCGTAGGTATCTTTGTCCTTGAAACTGTCGTAGCTGTCGCTGTCGGCAAAGTCCTCATTAAATCCTTCGCGACCACCGCCTCGGAAGCTGCCACCGCGGGCTGGAGATTCTTGAGCGTCTTTGGACAGATCATAAAATCCAGTCAAAAGCCCCGGGGTGATTTCAGACAAAAATCGGCTCGGAATGGTGTAGTTTGCCGCCTGTCCAAATGTACTTCTTCGACGCGCGCGACTCATATACAGGTGGTCACCGGCTCTGGTGACACCAACATACATCAGTCGTCTTTCTTCTTCCAATTGGGCTGGTGAATCGAGCGAGCGCACGTGAGGGAAGAGTCCTTCTTCCAATCCCATCATGAATACAACTGGAAACTCAAGCCCTTTTGCTGCGTGCAAAGTCATTAGTTTGACTGCGTCGTCTTCAAGTTTTACTTTGTCCAGGTCGCTTACAAGTGAAATACGGGTCAAGAAACTATCGAGATCTGGCTCATCTGCAATCGTTTCGAATTCTCTTGCAACAGCCATAAACTCGTGGATGTTTTCGATTCTTCCCAGTGCCAATTCATCTTTATTTGTGCTGGCAGCCTCCTCGAGCATATCTATATATTTGATGTCTTTCAAAATAAGTTCGATCAATCTAGACACGCAATTTTTGTCGCTTGTATCTCTTGCGACTGGAACCCAGCGATCCATCACCATATGTGCGAAATCTTTAAGCGCAAGCTGCGCTTTTTTAGGTATGGTTGCAACTCTGTCGGCTTGAAGGGCAGCGTCAGTAATCGAAAGATTTTCGTTTTGAGCATATTCGAGCAGACGCTCAAGCGATGTTTTTCCAATAGCTCGCTTAGGCACATTTGCAATACGCATGAAAGCCTGACTGTCTTGCGGATTATATGTAAGTTTGAGATATGCCATCATGTCACGAATTTCTTCGCGATCGTAGAATCTGGTGGCACCCACCAATTGATATGGAATATTGCTTCGCACCAAAATTTCTTCTATGGCGCGGGATAGAGAGTTAGTTCTATATAGAATTACTTGCTCACTATAATTCTTGCCTTGTTGTTTGAGTTTTTTCAATTCCTGCACAACATAGAAAGCTTCGTCTATTTCGTCTGCAGCTTCATAGTATTTTGCTTTGCTGCCAGCGCCTTTGTTGGAACGAAGCGTTTTATCGATACGTTCGGAATTATTTTTGATGATACTATTGGCGATATCAAGAATAGTAGAAGTGGATCTGTAATTGTCTTCCAGTTTTACGACTGTGGTGCCTGGAAAATCTTTTTCGAATCCAAGAAAAATTCGAAAATCAGCTTTGCGCCAGCTATAGATAGACTGGTCGATATCGCCGACTACCATTAAAGTGCGTCCATTCCAAAAGTTTTCATCAGCCGGTCCATCCATTGGCGTGGCAAGCTTGTGAATCATTTCGTACTGAGCTTTGTTTGTATCTTGAAACTCGTCTACCAGAATATTTTTGTAGCGTTGCTGCAAACGATAACGCACAGACGGAAGCTGCTCGAGCATTTCGCTGAAAGTCAAAATCAGATCGTCGAAGTCCATAGCATTGTTGCGTTTCAAATCAGCTTGATAGGCTCTGAAAATATCGCAGATTTTGTTTTCACGATAAGTTTTGGCTTCGTGCGAATAACGCTCGGCAGTATAACCATCGTTCTTTAGCGCAGATACGATGTTATGCATTTCTTTTGGTGCAAAAACTTTTTCATCCAAATTCAACTTCTGGATTTGTTGTTTCATTATTTGCTGACTATCACGCTCATCGTAAATAACAAAATTACTCGAGCGACGCAGCGGGTGCTCTTCTGGAAAAGATTCGATTTCACGACGCAAAAGTCTTGCGCACAAGCTATGAAAGGTACCTATAGAAATAAATTTGGAATATGACTCACCAAGAATCTTTTCGACCCGGTGTTTCATTTCTGCTGCAGCTTTATTGGTGAAGGTCACAGCCATGATTGAATATGGGTCCTGACGCAATTGCGATATCAAATAAGCGATACGTCTTGTGAGTACAGTGGTTTTGCCACTACCTGCTCCAGCCACAATGAGTCCAGGACCCCATTCCAGAGTGACCGCTTCTTTCTGAGCGTCGTTAAGCCTTGAAAGAAGGCGCTCTAATAATTCGTTGTCCTGCTTTTGCGACAAATTCACTACCATTTGATCTCCACCGTTGCTAATTTAGCGCCAGGATTCCAAGAGGCAAGTCGCTTCGAGTCGGAAACAAGCGATCTTTGTAATGGAATATAAAGGCAAAACGGGACCTGACATCAGGCTCGTTTGGCGCCGTCATCTCTAATTTTCACAGCCACAGGGCACGCTGTGTATTAAAACTTCTAAAGAGCAGGTTGCCAGGCGATACGCCTCAAATCAAAATAATTCGTGAATTGCGAATAATTGGTTAAAATTCTAGTCTGAAGTCGAAAGGAAATCCTAAACCTATGGTCACTAACGAACCGTCAGGCGCTGCAACTATTCCCACAGTGGACGAACTTGCTCAAGAGCTATTGCTCATCCAGCAGTCAGGACCGCGCAAAGTGGCAATCATTGGCACACGAAACCTGCCATTGACCCACCAGCAACTGGTTGAAATGCTAAGT
Source organism: uncultured Candidatus Obscuribacterales bacterium (assembly GCA_964572515.1). Lineage (GTDB taxonomy): Bacteria > Cyanobacteriota > Vampirovibrionia > Obscuribacterales > Obscuribacteraceae > Aved-18. The sequence goes on from CAZNEW010000009.1 coordinate 91,702, forward strand.
TACGCCCTTGTATTGTCTGGAAATCAGATTTTTACAAGTGGTGGCGCAAACGGTACAAACATGGCTGTCATACGTGGCGCTCAACGGGCAAACCCGGACAGACTCTCAATCATATTGCCTCAAACAATCGGTCAACAGCCAGGCGAAGTACAGGACCTCTTAATCGGCATCAAAAACATCACTGAATATCCAGAGCGCAGAACTATGACTCTGGCTGATGCAAGTAAGGTCTGTAACCAAGAAATTATCGACCGCTGCCAACAAATAATTTGTTTTCTTTATCACACAAGTCATACTCTTCTTGAGTCCGTCAATTACGCCAAAGAACGCAGAAAAATCGTAACCAGCTTCTACCTGGATTAAATGCCTGAAACAGCGCTTCTCTTCACATGCCTTGCAGCTTTTTTAGCTTGCGTGGTGACTTATCCGGCATATATAAAGCGGCTGAAAAGCCTTCAGATTGAACAGATTCAGCGCGAAGACGGACTTCAAGCCCATGCTCACAAATCCAAAACTCCCACCATGGGCGGGATTCCATTTGCTTTAATTGCCTGCGCTACGAGTCTTGCCGCACTCAACCTGACTGGATTCAAAGCAAATGCCTGTCACTATCTAGTTCTTGTTGTGGGACTTGGTTGTTGTTTCGTAGGTTTTGCAGACGATTATGCCAAAGTCACAAGCAAGTCTAATAAAGGAATAAAAGGGCAGCTGCGCCTGGGGCTCGAATTCGCTCTTGGCGGCGTGCTTGGCGTGGCAATCTGGATGATGCAAAGACAAGTTCTTTTCCTACCATTTGATTTGAATAATTTTCAATTTCATTTAACCGAACTCGCGCCGCCGATATATATTTTCATCCCACTATCCATATTCATGATCGGCGCTTGCGCTAACGCAGCCAACATCCACGACGGGATGGACGGACTTGCAGCAGGAACTGCCTGCCAGATTTTTGCCACTTTGTCTGTGATGCTCTGGTACCGAGGCTTCTACATAGAAGCGATTATTGCCGCAAGCGCAGCTGGCGCTTTGCTGGGATTCATCATGTTCAACCGCCACCCCGCCCAACTGTTTATGGGCGACACTGGTAGTCTCTTCATCGGCGGTTTAATGGGGGCACTTGTGGTCACGGGTGGTTTAACCCTGTGGTTCATTCCACTTTCGGTAATATACATAGTGGAGGTATTATCGGTATTCTTGCAATTCTCTTATTTCAGACTGACTAAGCCTTACGATAATGTCAAAAACTATTCGCCTCTTGTAGTGATCTTCAAAAAGCTCACCACAACGCGCGAAGGACAGGGAAAACGGTTGTTCAGAATGGCTCCTATCCATCATCATTTTGAAGCTGTTGCCGCGTCAAGCAAACTCAAACTTAGCGAATGGCAGGTCGTCTGCTGCTTCTGGCTGGTACAGTTTATATTGTGTGCAGTAGTTCTAAATTTATTTTTTGCAGCATCTATTCAACATTGAGTCAGCCCTAAGATTTATCTATGAGTAACGTCATACAGCAAGTACACGAATTAGTCACCCAGGAACGCTGGGAAGAGGCTTATTCTATGCTGTCTCAACACACCAACGCGCAATCGCAAGACGCTTATGCGCTGTATGAGATGGGCTTACTGTGCGCAAATATGGGACGGCTCGATGAGTCAGAGAATTATTTCAAGCGTTGTATCAATCAAAAACGCGACGCTGCCGAAGCTCATTACCAGATGGGTTTGCTTCTTTTAAAACGCTCAAGACCGCAAGAGGCGATGCCATTTTTTAGAACTGCATGCGAACTCAAAAGTAATTTTGCCATGGGACATTTATACTGGGGCATTTCACTTGCTGCTGGCGGAAGCTTCAAAGGTGCACTTGGACAATTCAAACAAGCTATTCAGTGTAATCCGCAACTAGCAATTGCCTACTACGAAGGCGGAATGGTGGCATTCGAACTCGGCATGCAAACCGAGTCTATAGACTTTTTCGAAAAAGCAGTAGCAATCGATCAACATTTTGCCGAAGCCTATAATGCCTTAGGTACAGTACTTTGCATATCAAGCAATTTAAATAGAGGTATAGAATGCTTCAAGCGCGCGGTCGACATCGACCCTGCGTATGCGCTTGCTCACCGTAACTGGGCTCAGGCTCTTTTTCAGTTGAACCAACTGGACGAATCAATCAGACACTATTCTGCCATCATGGAAATGCCTCCATCTCGCGTCGGCGCAATGGAGCGCAGCCTGGTCTTGAATGATTGGGGAGTGACTCTATTTCGACAAAACAAAATGGACGATGCTCTAGACAAATTTTTCGAAGCGGTTGACATAAATCCTGAATTCGACCTCGCCCGGGCCAATCTCGGTATGACACACATGGTGTTGCAAGAATTCGAATCGGCCTGCGAAGTCTTTGAAAAAGGTGTATCTGTCAATTTCAATGTCACAATCGCTCATTTTCTTGCAGTCAATAATTTGATTCTGGGCAAATTCGACCGCGCACTTAGCGTACTGAACGAAATCAGACTGCGAGGGCTTTCCAATCAAAAGCCGGATCTCGATTTATGGATTGGCTATTCTTATCTTGGTGCAGGCGATTATGAAAAAGCACAAGAAACTTTCGAAGCGATTTGTCTTAACGACGACAACGATTATCTTGCTTTAGATGGGCTTGGATGCGCGCTTTCGCTTTTAGGCAATCACCAGAAAGCAGTAGAAAAATTTAAGAAGTGCATCAAAATCAATGACGGTTATGGGCTTGCGCACTTGCATCTTTCTCGAAGCCTGGATGAAATGGGTCAACCAGAAGCATCGCGCCAAAAGTTTCGCGAAGCAATTATCAGAGATCCGCTTTGTATCATCCCCCAAAAAGAAGTGATGGAAAAATTGCTTGCTGTGCACGAATTTGAAACAGTCATGCACCAGTCTATGAAACTTTTAGACGTTCTACCTCATGATGTAGACGCCAAGCTAATCTTAGGCAAAGCACTAAAGTCCCAAAGAAGAACAAACGAAGCTCTTCACCTCATAAACGAACTGGTGGCAGAGCGTCCAGACAATGGACCGGCAAAAGTTTTGATGGGACATCTATACTTAGAGAAAGGCATGTTTGCTGACGCCGACCGCCTATTCAACGAAGCTTCAGTCATTCATGATGGCGATAATCCTATGTATTTTGCCTGGGGAAAAACTTTGACCCTGCTGGGAATGCACGAACTCGCACTGGAAAAATATGAAAAAGCAGCCGAAATAGACCCTTACGATGGTGACACTTACGAAGCCTGGGGTTCAACTTTAAAATCACTTGGTCGCTTTGCAGAAGCCGCTGAAGTCTACAAACGCGCTTCTCAATACATATTGATGTAGCCATGTCCTTTTCTTCAAGTCTTTCTACTCTACAAAATCAGTTAGCTCAAAAAACCTCTGAGCTCAATTTAAAAACAGAAAAACTGCTGCATTTCAGATTGGCTCTTGCTGGATGCGGTTTACTGCTTGCGCTTTGCTTGTGGTTTTTCAGCCCGAGCATTGGTGCGTCAGGCGTAAACATGCTAACCACCACTGGTGTCATAGTCTCTTGCCTCGCTTACACTGGAGCCGCGCTTATACTGGTAAAAAGCAAGACAGTAAACACATTTAAGAATCTCAAAATATTGAACGCCTGTCTTGCCACTTGCGATGTGGCTACTATCACTTATCTGGTAAGCCTCACAAACGGCTTAGAGTCGGATTTATATGTGCTTTATCTGGTACCCATTTTGCTTGCAAGTTATACCTTCGAGCGCAGAGGCGTAGACCTAACGGCACTTTTGGTATCTATCAGTTATGTCGGTCTTTTGTTCTGGAAAAATGCCGATTCTATCAATTATTTTTTCTCGACAGACCAGGTTGGAATGGCATCTGTGTATGTGCGAAACCTATGGGCACGCATCGTAGGAAGGTCAATCTTATTAATTGGCGTTGCATTCGTGTGGGCGCGTTTTTGCGGTTATATGTCTGGACTGGCTTCGCAAGTGGCTAACCAGTTGCGTGAGCAGTTAGAACAAAACAATCGAATGGTTCTGGCATTACAAGAGCAGTCTGAGCGCGAGCGCTTAATCAACGGGATCAACTCAGTTGTTCGAAGTCCAGTCGAGTTGAACGAAATTCTAAAAACAGTTTGCAACGAACTTTCTGTTGCAATGAAAGTATTTCGGTGCGCAATCGTCTGTCCAAATCCAAAGCACGAAAAGCTTCTCATCACAGAAGCAGGCGACGATGAAAATATCGACCCGCTCGATCAATCGTCGACCCATTTTAATTTCGAGCTGCTTGAGTATTTACTCGAAAACCATTCTTTTTACGAAACTCGCGAAGATGGCAGTATTCAAAAGTCTTTCGTATATTACAAACCAGAAAACGATGCAGACCTGTTTCCTGTGCGCGAACTGCTTGTAGCTGCACAAATGGGCTCGATGGTCATTCAACCTATCATTTATCGCGGGTCGTCAAAAGGCATAATTATTGTAGCTGAAACCGATCCCAGGCGCAGATGGGCAGAATCGGAGCTCGAACTGGTAAAAGCAGTTGCAGGTCAAGTTGCCGTTGCGGTCGAGCAGTCGTCATTGATTGAAGCTCTGCACAAAATTAATGAAGACTTGCTACAGAAAAACGTCAATCTGGATGCCAAAAACGTTCAGCTCAAATCGGTGCAATCACAAATGATCCACCAGGAAAAAATGGCATCGCTAGGACGTCTTGTAGCCGGAATCGCGCACGAATTGAATAATCCCATCAACTTCGTACACGGCAATTTGCCTTATTTAAAAGAATATGTCGAAGATCTAAAAAAGCTAGTTGATTCAATCGATATTGAAAAATTGCCCCAAGAGCAGCAACGCAAGCTCAAAGAACTCAAAGAAAAAGTCAAATACGATTTTCTCGTTGCCGACTTAGACAATATCATCGCCGACCTGAATGAAGGCGCTGACCGCATAAGAACCATCATTCGCAACTTGAGAAGTTTCAGTCGTCTGGACGAAGCAGAACTGAAAGAAGCCTCAATACATGACGGTCTCGACTCTTCTTTGAAAATTCTATCCCAGTATTACGGCAGTCATTTAATCACCATCAACAAAGACTACTCCGAGCTTCCGCCTGTCATGTGCAATCCCGGACAGCTCAATCAGGTTTGGATGAATATACTGGCAAACGCCGCCCAGGCTGTCGAAGCCAAAGAACATGGCATTGTCGATATCAAGACAACGCTTGAAAATGGCGTAATAGTTGTCACGATTTCAGACAATGGGACTGGCATAAAACCTGAAATTCAGAGTAAAATCTTTGATCCGTTCTTCACTACCAAACCGGTTGGGCAGGGTACGGGGCTTGGACTTTCGATTTGTCACTCGATAATCGAACGACATGGCGGTCAAATTGAGCTTGATAGCAAACTTGGTCATGGCACAAGGTTCACCATTCGCATTCCTGCAAAACTAAGCATGCAACAACTGAAAGACTTCTCAAACAGATCCATCTACGACTCGGCACCCTAAAAATGACAGAACTTCTCTTTAAACACAAAATTCTAGTCGTAGACGACGAAGAAGCCAATCTCAGGCTTTTGCAACGTGTATTGCGCTCGGAAATCAATTACGAGGTCATCACGGCTGTAAACGCCCAGGAGGGACTTGCTAGGGTCAAAGAAAACGACATCAGTCTAATTATTACCGACCAGCGCATGCCAGGTATGACTGGGGTCGAGCTTTTGCGGGCATCTTTGAATGTCAACGAAGACTGCATCAAAATTCTTTTAACAGGCTATACCGACTTAGAAGCGCTCATAGACGCTATCAACGAAGGTCATATTTACAAATACATTACCAAACCATGGGATGCAGACGAATTAAAAATCACTGTCCGTCGAGCTCTTGAAGCTTACGAACTCAAACAACACAATACAGCCCTGGTTAATGAGCTCAAAGAAGCCATGGCTGAAATGGAGCTATTGTCTCTTGGAACTATCCGGGCCCTGGCAGATGCACTCGATGCAAAATGCGACTACACTGCGGGTCACTCGCTTCGTGTCAGTCAAATTGCAGTATTGATTGGCAGAGCAATGAAACTTGCTCCCGACGAATTGCGTGATATCGAACTTGGTGGCATCCTTCACGATATCGGAAAAATCGGCGTCCCCGAATCTATCCTCTGGAAGCCAGGCAAGCTCAACCCAGAAGAGAAAGAGATGATGTCGAAGCATCCTGAAATAAGTGCTCAAATCATCGGCGATTTGAAAGGGTTGAAACGAGCACGCGAATACGTGCGCCATCACCATGAATTTTTTGACGGATCCGGTTATCCAGACCATCTCAAAGGTGATGACATTCCGCTTGGAGCAAGAATCATTCTTGTTTCTGACGCGTACGACGCTATGACTACTGACCGTCCTTATCGCAAGGCGGTTGGTCATGCAGGCGCCATTGTCGAGCTGAAGAAGCTGAAAGGAAGCCAGTTCGACCCAACCGTGGTTGATGCGTTTTTATCCATTGGCGAAGAATCGGCAAATGCTATCAATGACATGATCAAAAAGGAATTTTCAAACTCTTTTCTTGGCTGGCACTGGGACGCTACCCCCGTTTTCGAAGCGGAAAAAACTGGCAAAAAGTACAAAGAGTATTTGGAGCTTAAAGAGATTTCTGCCGGCGAGAAACCCAACTAAGCGCCGCTTAAAATGCCGACCTCACTCCTTTTAAACTGCCTCATCCTGTTTTGCATAACATGCTGGGGAGCCTGGGGTATCTTCGATAAAGTAGCTTTGCAAAAGGCTTCCACTCTTCGTGTACTTGCGACGATTTCTATGTTTGCAAGCCCTTTCATGCTTATGAGCGGCATCTATTTGAAAATAACCAACCCAGTCTGGATACCGAGCCCAGAAGTAATGCTCTACACCCTTACTACAGCGCTTTCGGTATTGTTTGCCATGCTTTTTTATTTAAAAGCAATGAGCGTGAGCGAAGCAAGCCTGGTTCTGGGAGCCACATCTGCCTATACCATTTTTACTCAATTTGGCTCCTGGTTGGCGCTTGGAGAACCACTTGTAAGCGAGCGTATCTTCGGCAGCATACTGATTACGTTAGGGGTCTTACTCATTTCAGGAAGCGCAAAACTCAATTTAAAAATGGATCGCTTCACGCTCCTGCTCATCACATACATGTTTCTCGCCTCATTTTTGTGGGGAGCAGTAGGAGTAATAGAAAAAAAGGCTCTCTCCTTTGCAAGTCCAATCGAGTTGTTTTTCGGCAAAGCCCTCTGGGAATCGATTTTTGCCCTTGGTTTTCTTATCTATTTCAAAACCAAGCAAGAGCCGTCATTCACCTTTGAAAAACCAGCACTACCATGGGTTTTGGGCTCTGCTTTCTGTCTGCACTCAGGCTCAATTGCCTATTTAATTGCACTTTCGTTCGCGACTGCATCCTATGTAGTGACAATTTGTGGCTGCTATCCGCTGCTCATGTACCTCTTGGCTGTTTTAATCCTAAAAGAGACTTTCAATATGCAGAGACTGACCGGCATAATCCTCGTCACAATAGGCGGCATAATGACCCAGTACACTCAGGCGCTCTAATTTTTCAGACAACCAAAAAAAATGTTCTAAGGTTCCCAACAAATTCATTTAGATCTTCGTTTTTTCAGTTCAATTGTGCATGCCGGTTTTTCAAGCAATTCGCTGATCGTTGTCTTTTCAAAAATACCTTCTATCGCTATATATGCAGCTTTCAATTTTGCATGAATCGTGCACAAGGAACCATGGTGCATTTCTAGTCCTAATGGACACTTATCTCCATAAAACATTGGGTCAACTGCATTTATCACATCCAAAACTGTCATTTCTTCAGGCGACCTTGAAAGCATGAATCCACCATTCAATCCTCGCTTAGACTTTACAAGACCTGCTTTTGAAATGCTCTGAAGCACTTTTGCCAAATACGCACTTGGAATTAGTGTGTTTTCGGAAATTTCTATCACAGATATTGGTCTGTCCAAGTTCATAGACAAAAAGGCAATTGCTCTTAAAGCATACTCTGCTGTTTGAGAAAACAATTCAATTTTCCTGTGGACATGGCTCGTTTTTATACTACTTATTATGTCACTTTACAGATTTACTAATCAAAATCATCCCAAAGAATGATGTCCCCTACTCCTCTTTTTGGCAACAGGCTTAAATCCTGGCGTCTTTGGCAAATTAGAGCTCGCATCAAATAGGATAAACTTGTCTGAATTCAATCCTTTGGTTGATTCAAAAACCAGGCCGCTTTGTAAAAATTGGGACAAACATTAAGCAGTCTGAGGTGGGAGCTTGTTTAACTGGAAGATCAATGAAAAGCGGCATTTGTTCTGGATTCCGCCAACTTTTATGGTCATGGTTCAATCTTATGCTCTCTGCGCCTCAGCACAAACTGCTGACAAATTATTCACAGAGAAGTGCGCCGGCTGCCACACCGTTGGCGGTGGCGCGCTTGTTGGCCCAGATTTAGACTCCGTAAAAAATTGGAAGATGCAAGATCTACGCAATGCTGTCAAACGGATGGAAGAAAGCGCTGGTCCTCTAAAAGATGAAGAAATAGACGACCTAGTCTCATACTTACGTAAACAAGAAAAAATTGAAAAACAACCCACTAATGACGTGAGCGATTCTTCGCCACCCAAATCTGTAGTACAAGAACCTGCCTCTATAGTTACTGGAAAGCGTTTGTTTCACGGTGATGTCACGTTGGAAAACGGCGGAATGTCTTGTATCGCTTGCCATCAATCAAATGGTCAAGGTGGCAATATGGGTCCAGAGCTAACTGCAATTTCAAAAAGATTCCCTGGCAAAGCCCTGGTAAATGGAATCGAAAAAGCTCCATATAAAGTCATGAAGTCAGCGTACAAAGACCACCCAATTACGCACCAAGAAGCGCTAGACCTAGCAGCCTTTTTGGAGTCAACTGCAAGTGTTGAAGCAAAATCAATGCGCTCATCTCCCTTCACTATAGGAGCAGGGATAGCAATCTTTGTACTTGGAGTCATTGCTTTTGGTTATCGAAATCGCAAAGGCAGTGCTCGCGTCATTCTGAAAAGGAGAAAATAAAATGACTTGGATAAAAGACGTATTTGCTCCTGAAAAAAGGCAATGGGAGGACTTCTATCGTAATCGTTGGCAATATGACAAAATAGTGCGTAGTACTCACGGTGTTAACTGCACTGGTTCCTGCAGCTGGAATGTATACGTCAAAGGCGGCATTGTCACCTGGGAATTGCAAGCGCTCGATTATCCGATAATAAGCCAGGAGATTCCACCCCACGAACCCCGTGGTTGTCAGCGCGGAATTTCGTGCTCATGGTACCTATATTCACCTTTAAGGGTTAAATATCCGTATGTCAGAGGCGTACTTCTAGATTTATGGAATGAAGCAAAGAAAAAGTTTCCAAACGATTCAGTTGCAGCTTGGAATTCAATAACACAAAACGAATCGCACCGCAAAACCTATCAAACGGCTAGAGGTAAAGGTGGATTTCGCAGAGCCGATTGGGATATTGTCAACGAAATAATGGCGGCAGCAAATATTGCCACCATAAAAAAATACGGTCCTGATCGGATTGTTGGGTTCTCTCCCATTCCAGCAATGTCAATGGTCAGTTACGCAGCTGGTGCTCGTTTTCTACAACTAATGGGAGGTGTCAATTTATCTTTCTATGACTGGTATTGTGATCTACCACCAGCGTCACCTGAAATATGGGGAGAACAAACCGATGTTGCAGAAAGCGCAGACTGGTTTCACTCAAAATTTGTAGCTGTAGTCGGCTCTAATGTGCTCATGACGAGAACTCCAGATGCTCATTTTCTAGTTGAAGGAAGACACCGTGGCACAAAAGTAGTTGTTTTCTCCCCTGACTTTTCACAAGTTTCAAAAATAGCAGACGAGTGGGTTCCAATCCATCAGGGTCAAGACGCAGCATTTTGGATGGCAGTCGGGCACGTTATTCTGCGAGAATTTTACATTGAAAAACAAACCCCATACTTCCAATCATATGTAAAACAATACAGCGACATGCCCTTTCTGGTAGAACTTGATACCCAGAGTAAAGATAGCCACAAACCTGGAAAATTCTTACGCGCAAGTCAATTGGAATCGACTAGCCAAATTGAAAATGCAGAATGGAAGATGTTTGTCATCGATCAAAACACAGGCGAACTTGCGATTCCCTACGGAAGCGTGGGTCACAGATGGCAAAAAAAGAAAGGAGAATGGAACCTCAAGCTTGAAGATTCCTTGACAGGAAAAGAAATTTCACCAGTCTTGAACATAGATCAAGCACCCCAAATAAATACCAAACTTGTGAGTGTCGAATTCCCCGACTTCTCGGTTTTCGAAGATAATGCGCGTCTCTCACGAAAGGTTCGGGTCTTCGAGATAATGACTAAAGATGGCTCTAGGCTGGTAACCACAGCATTCGAATTGATGCTAGCACAATATGGAGTCTGTCGTGAACTAGATGGAGATTATCCCAAAAATTATGATGATCCATCTTTGCCTTACTCTCCAGCTTGGCAAGAAAAATTCACAGGCGTAAGCGCTGACACAGTAATTAAATTTGCTCGTGAATGGGCCGTAAGTGCTAACAACAGCAATGGGAAATGTAGTGTCATTATTGGTGCTGGTGCAAATCACTGGTATCACAATAATCTCATTTACCGGGCTATCATCACTCCTCTAATTCTGTGTGGTTGTGTAGGGGTTAGTGGAGGTGGCCTAAATCATTACGTAGGACAAGAAAAGCTAGCTCCTCAAGCATCTTGGGGACCAATCGCATTCGGACTAGACTGGAGTGGACCACCTCGCCTACAGAACGCACCCTCATTTCACTACGTTCACTCAGATCAGTGGCGTTATGATACCGACTTCACAGACATTTGTGCAGTGGCTGATGAAAGTCACTCAATGGCAAATGGTCATACCATGGACAAACAAGCGATTGCAGTTCGCTCAGGCTGGCTTCCTTGTTATCCCCAGTTCAATCAAAGTAATATTAAAATCGTAGAGAAAGCAAAATCTGAAGGTGCCATATCGAACGAAGAAATAGTTCAAAACGTGGTGCAAAAGCTAAAAAATCGCACGTTGAAATTTTCTGTAGAAGATCCAAACAATCCTGAATCTTATCCAAGAATCTGGTACATATGGCGAGGAAACGCTATCTTGGCATCAGCGAAAGGACACGAATATTTTCTAAAGCACTATCTTGGTACTCACAATAATGCGATCTCGGAAGAAGCTGCTGGTGAACTTGTAAAAGAAGTTACTTGGCATGACAAAATCGAGACCGGCAAAATGGACCTCATTGTGGACCTAAACTACAGAATGGATTCCTCAGCCCTCTATTCTGATATCGTCCTGCCAGCTGCTACTTATTACGAAAAGCATGATTTAAACACAACTGACATGCACTCGTTCATCCACCCCTTACAACCGGCGGTGCCACCATGCTGGGAATCCAAATCAGATTGGGATATTTTCAAAGGAATTGCTCTTCATACTTCAGAACTAAGTAAAAAATATTTTGACGCCCCCGTAAAAGAACTAGTGGTATCGCCCTTGATGCACGATACTCCGGCTGAAATTGCTCAGCCATCTGTGAAAGATTGGCTAAAAGGGGAGTGTGAGGCAATTCCCGGAAAAACCATGCCAAACATGAAAGTGATAGAACGTGACTATGCTAACTTATATAATCGCTTCACTTCGCTTGGTCCACTTGTGCGTGAAAACGGTCTTTCCGTGCACGGAACACATTATAATGTGGATGACGTTTATGACGAGTATATAAAATCGAATCCAACCAAAACTTGGAATACAAAAACCTATCCAGCAATGGATGAAGCTCTCCAAGCATGCGAACTTATCTTATTACTCGCAGCTGAAACAAACGGAGAGCTAGCATATCGAGCTTTCGAAGCTGAATCTCACAAGACAGGAATCGACCACACCCATTTAGCCGAAAAAAATCGTTCAGTAAGAATGACTTTCAACGATTTAAAAGCTCAGCCTAGACGAGTATTAACTACTCCTTACTGGACTGGAATTACAAACGACGCGCGAACTTATTCTTCTTACTGTCAAAATGTGGAAGAAAAAATTCCTTGGAGGACTCTGACCGGTCGTCAGCATCTTTATCTCGACCACGAAACCTATAGAGCTTTCGGAGAACATCTACCAACCTACAAACCTCGGCTAACCATGCACACCGCAAGAGATTTGGAAAAATCATCCAAAGACTCTGGATCTCTCATTTTGAATTACTTAACTCCACACGGCAAATGGCATATTCACTCCACCTTTGGTGACACACTGCGGATGAAGACACTTTCACGAGGAATAGAACCAGTCTGGCTCAATGACAAAGACGCAGACATGATAGGCGTTGACGACAATGATTGGGTGGAGGTGTTCAACGACCACGGGGTAGTCTGTACGAGAGCTTGCGTTAGCGCTCGCATCCCGCGCGGACTGGCCTTCATTTATCACTCTCCAGAGCGCACAGTCAGTGTTCCTAAATCAAAAGAACGAGGACGCAAACGTGCAGGTGGACACAACAGCTTGACCAGAGCAAGACTAAAACCATTATTCATGATTGGAGGATACGCACAATTCACATATGCCTTCAACTATTGGGGACCACAAGGGGTAAACAGAGACACCTTTGTTGTAATCAAACGTATGGATCAAGTGGAGTACTAACAAATGGATATTCGTGCTCAAGTTTCTATGGTCTTCCACCTCGACAAATGCATCGGCTGTCATACCTGTAGTATCGCTTGCAAGAATGTCTGGACCGACCGCCCAGGCGCTGAATACATGTGGTGGAACAATGTCGAGACAAAGCCAGGTACCGGATTTCCAACATTGTGGGAAGACCAGTCACACTACAAGGGCGGCTGGGAACTAAAAGGACGCGATGGAAATAAAAAGCTCGAACTAAAAAGTCAAAATAAAATTGACTCCTTTTTGAAACTTTTTTACAACCCCAACCAACCTGGTCTAGAAGATTATTACGAACCATGGACTTATAACTACTCAAATCTTTTTGATGCAGAAGCTAGCGATGATCAGCCCACCGTCATTCCAGTCTCGCTCATAACAGGCGAACCTATGAATATCGAGGCCGGTCCCAATTGGGACGATGATCTCTCCGGTTCGACTCTCTATGCAGAGAACGATATCAACCTTGATGAATTGAGCAATGATGAAAGAGAGCAATTATTTGAAATAGAGCGCATTTCAATGATGTATTTACCACGCATCTGCAATCATTGTGCTAACCCGAGTTGCGTTGCTTCATGTCCATCTGGTGCCCTTTACAAACGAGGCGAAGATGGGATTGTTTTGATCAATCAAGACGTCTGTCGAGGATGGCGAGCATGTATTTCTGCATGCCCTTACAAGAAAATTTATTACAACTGGAAAACTGGTAAATCTGAAAAATGCATTCTCTGTTACCCCAAGCTTGAAACCGGTCAAATTCCAAACTGTTTTCAATCATGCGTCGGTCGAATTCGTTATCTAGGGGTCTTGCTTTATGATGCCGATCGAGCAGCAGAGTCCATGAAAGTGCCAAACAAAGCTCTTGTCGAATCTCAGCGAACGGCATTTTGCGATCCATTCGATCCCAAAATTGTAGAAATGGCAAAAGCCAATGGAATCTCTGATGAATTCATCAAAGCGGCCCAATTATCGCCCGTCTACAAATACGTGATGAAGTGGAAAATAGCACTACCACTTCACATTGAATACCGCACCATGCCAATGCTCTTCTACGTGCCACCACTCTTACCAGTGATGGGAAAAATGGCAAACGGAATATATACCAATGCGTTGGAAAACTTCTTCACGTCACTAGATAAATCTCGCCTTCCGATGAAATATTTGGCTCGACTATTCAGTGCGGGAAACGAGGATATCATCGAATACGTCATGAAAAAACTAATGGCTGTTCGGTATTACAAACGCACGCTAGAGATGCAAGACATCGACTTAGTCATGATGAACAAAATGATGAGAGAGGGTGGCACGACTCCCGAAGAAGCCGAAGAGATTTACCGACTAACAGCGATACCAACGATAGATCAGCGATTTGTTATACCGGAAATCCAGCGAGAAGAATCAATCGAATCAACTTGCAATCCAGAAATCTGCAAAGGTTCATGCGGAATTGGAGTTACTCAACCACCGACGCGAGGTCTATAAATATGGAATCGGTCAAAAAACATCCTAAGAAGTCTTACTGCGGAACAAAAAAAGGACTTGCTCTAGCTCAATTAGGAATGATGCTTGAATATCCAGACTCGAATTATTTGGAACAAATGAATAATCTGGCAAAAAGTGTCAGCACTTGTTTTTCTGAAGCAAAAGAGCATCTTGAGCCGTTTTTGTCTGAATTATCTTCAAAACCTTATCAACACTGGCAAGAATTCTATACGTCTACCTTTGACCTTTCAGCGATATGCAGTCCTTATGCAACTGGTTACATATTCGGCGACGAAAACTTCGATCGCGGAACAGTGATGGCTATTTTCAATGAGCAATACGCCGAAGCGGGATTCAGCCCTGGCAAAGAACTGCCAGATCATCTTACATGCATTTTGAAATTTTCTGCTCATCTAGATAGTGACACACTAAATGAACTGATCAATTACTGTCTTCTGCTTCCTACAGAAAAGATGATCGAACAGTTGAATTTATCAAAGAACCCTTATCAATACTTACTTTCCGCCATCTTAGTAGTGTTGAAGAACAAAAATAGCGAGGAATAAAAGATGACCGACACTCTGCTCTTTATTGTTCTACCTTATCTTGCGGTTTTTGCCTGCATTTTTGGTTCAATTTACCGAATAAAAAAAGAGCCTTTGACTTACTCTTCTCTCTCGTCACAATTCCTTGAAAATCATGGTCTGATGTGGGGTTCCTTGCCATGGCACCTGGGCATTCTATTAATACTTTTAGCTCACTTATTTGCTTTTCTGTTTCCCGGCTTTTGGCAAACAATAACTTCAAACCAAATCTTACTTTTGGCTATAGAGGCAATAGGATTTAGTCTCAGCATTTTATGTCTAATCGGATTAGTGATACTTTCAATAAGAAGACTGACTTCTCCTCGCATTCAAGCCGTAACTACACCAATGGATCTTTTAGTCATTGCTTTGCTTCTAGCCCAAGTAGGGCTGGGAGCAGCTATTGCAATTCACTGCAAATGGGGTAGCGCTTGGTGCTCTGGCACAACAACCCCTTATCTTTGGAGTCTGTTACTATTTCAGCCAAACCTCAATTTTATCGAAGACTTACCAGTTTTAGTAAAAGCTCACATCACTTGTGCATGGTTATTCATTTTAATAATTCCATTTTCCCGCCTGGTTCATCTCTTTGCAGTACCAATCGAATACCTCTTTAGACCACCTCAGAATGTTGTTTGGAATAATTCGCGAAAAACAAGTAAAGTCTCATCAACATTTGTCAAAGAAGAAACTCGTCGTCATTTTTTGAGCGCGGGTCTTGGTATTGGATTTGGTGCATTTCTTTTGTCTATTGGAGCTTTTAACAAAGTATTCAATTTTTTCTTTGGTCCGAGGCTGAGCAAGGCGGAAGAGACTGAACTAATGGAAGTAAGACTAGCTCATCTTGAATCCACCGTAGATCAAAGAAAGTTAGAACTGGAAAGACAAGCATCAAACTATATCTTAATAGCTCAAATGAAAGACCTTAATCCAACTTCAGGAAAATATTTCATTGACTATCAAATGCAACCTGCTATTGCGTTCAAAGGAAAAGATGGTTATCCATTGCTAATTTCAGCGAAGTGCACTCATCTTGGTTGCACAGTTGGAAATAAGGTTGATGCCCAAGGAAGGATTTTATGTCCTTGCCATGTTTCTTATTTCAACATCGAAACTGGACAACCAAACGCAGAAGCACCAGCCAAAGCGCCGCTTGGACATCTTCCATGGGTCATAATGAATGACCATGGCGAAATAATGGCAAGCCGAAATCAAAATGGTCAAACCAGTTGTTCAGTACAACCAGACGCATTAGCCAGTGGCAGAGTATATATCTCCAAACGTCTGGAGGAAAAAACAACATGAGCTTAAACTCAATACTTAATTCGACCTTCCAATTTATAAAAGAGCGCTTTCCTGTTGAGAAACTCAATTATCACTCGATGGTTGAGAAGAAAGAAGTGCCAGTGCATAAAATGTCCTGGGGCTACTACACAGGTGGTCTGACTATGTTCTTTTTCATGATTCAAGTAATTACTGGTCTTTTTCTGCTGTTCTACTATCAGCCTACAGTAAGTGAAGCCAACGTTTCAGTTGAATACATAAACAAATATGTTGCAGGCGGATCCCTGATCCGAAACATGCATGCTTGGTCGTCATCCTGCATGATTTTCTGCGCTGTAGTACATCTTTTAACAGCCTTCGCGATGAAGTCATTCGTCAAGCCACGAGAAATCACTTGGATAGCGGGCGTTTTATTGCTTTTTATCACTTTTACATTTGGTTTTACCGGATATCTCTTACCTTGGAATCAAATAGCTGTAAACGCAACCAAAGTAGGCTTGCAATCGATTGAATACATCGGAGAATACTTACCTGGTCAATTAGCTGATATTCCCAGAATCATTAGAGAAACATTTCAAGGAGAAGCAAGTGTTGGACAATCGACTCTTGGTCGATTCTACGCACTACATGTCGTGATTTTACCTTTAGCCCTTTCAAGTCTATTGGGTCTGCACTTAATATCTGTGCAAATCCACGGGATGAGTCAAGGTGTGGATAAACCGGCGAAAAAATCCGAGAAATTCATGAGTATTTTCATTTTCAAAGACCTATCTCTTTGGGCATTTATCTTTCTATGTCTTTTCACCGTGTCACTATGCGTTCCGTTTGATTCATTCCTACCTTATCCACTGCTTGCACCATTCAATCCTCTGGGTTCGACTCCCGCAGGAATTAAACCAGAGTGGTATTTCTTTTTCGTTTATTATCCACTTGAGCTTTTACCGTTCTGGGTAATACTGCTTGCCAGTATGGCTGTTGTTGGAGTGTTAATCTTCACGCCATGGATTTTTAAGGGCACATCCCGGAAAACATTAGGATTTATAACTATCTTAGCTAGTCTTTACTTAGTTGTGATGACCGTCTTTGGAGAACAGATTTATGAGCTTTTCAAACACTGAAAAGCTCAACAGAATAAGAGGCAATCAAACGATGCAAAAATATAGACTGGCAAAATTATGCTTTGCTCTTTCAACCGGAGTATTGTTTAGTATATGCACAGCTCCAGAAGCAAAAACTTACCCAGAGTACCAAGCATTCGTCGAAAAAAATTCCAAACGCTCTATAAACTGCGCGATGTGTCATGTAAATGAAAATGGTCCAGTCGGCAACGGTCCTGGACAATTGGGCTCACTAAATGAAGAAGAAATGAAACAACTAAATAAAGCTAGAGCGGCTTTAGAACCAGGAAGTGATGCTGAAAGTCCTATTCTGAACGATTTCGGAAATAAAATAATCAATGCAATAGGTAAGAAAAAATTTCTTGAATACAAATCCGCTCCAGAAAAATTGGCTCCAGCACTGGGTAATGAAAACGACATGGATGAAGACGGCATTTCAGATGCACAAGAATATCTTGACGGTACGGATCCTCTAAACAAATTCCATGGAGATCCCCAGAAACTATTCTGGATCAATCTTATTCGATACAAATCTCATGTCATATTAACAGTCATAGCAGTAATATCCATAAATTTCGGTCTTTTAAACTTGGTAAAGGGATTTAGTTCAACTCAAAAAAAATAACTCCCAAATTCAATGGTTAGTTCTTCTATTTTTGGATAACTTAGTTTCACAAAGCGGAATTGACCTAGTTGGTTTAGATAGAATTTCCTTCAATGTGGTCTTTTCAAATGCCTGCTCAACTAATTGGATTGCTTCATCCAACCTTTTATGCAAAGCGCACAAAACAACTCCATGCGAGCTTAAATCAAGCGGGCAAGTATCTATTCTTTTGATAGGGTCAACTGCATTCACGATTTCCAATATTGATACTTTGGACGGTGGTGCTGTAAGAATGAAACCGCCACCAATACCACGTTGTGACTTTACCAATCCAGACTTAGCCAACAATTGCAAAATCTTAGATAAATAGCTTGAAGGTACTTTGGTACCACGAGCGATTCTCTCGGTAACTTGCGGAGAGTCTGAATTCATAGCAATGAAAACCATTGCTCTCAAAGCATATTCTGCAGTCTGAGAAATCATTGCACCTCCTAACACACCGATAATTAGATAAAAACGTCCAGAATAGTTCTTAATATAACGCCAACAACATTGACACGCAAGTCGCTTTTGCTTTAAATTGGATATCAAGGTCCAATTATCTGATATAAAGAACGAACAAGTCGCTTTCTCAATCTCAGTAGATTTTGTTTTAGGAGCAAGTATGAATATTGCAAGAGAACCCTCCCATACTAAAAACGATGATGATTTATCCAATCAATCTTTAGGGACACTTGTCGCGCAAAAGCCACTTAGGGCAAAAATCTTTGATGAATTCGGTCTTGATTTTTGTTGTGGAGGAAAACAGTCTCTCAACGAGGCTTGCATAAAAAATGGAGTAGACTTAACTCAAGTCTTAAAGCGATTGCTCGAAAATGAACAAATTACAGTTATAGAAAAAAATTGGAATGATGCAACGTTAAATGAATTAATAGACAATATAGAATCCACGCATCATCAATATTTAAAAACAGAACTTCCAAGACTTCACATTTTGGCCGAGAAAGTCGCAAGGGTTCACGGAGAAAAAGCTCCAGAAATGGTAACGGTCGCTAAGGTTTTTAGTGAATTCAAGAAAGAACTTGAACATCATACAGCTAAAGAAGAACTGGTTCTGTTTCCATATATTAGAAAATTAGAGAAGGAAAAATTACACGTCAGCTCACCCTTTGGAACAATCGCAAATCCAATTCGATGCATGGAATCGGAACATGAAAACGCCGCTCAAATGCTTCAGAAAATGCGAGAGCTCACAAACAAGTACTCGCCACCAGAACATGCTTGCGCCAGCTGGAAAGCTCTGCTTGGCGGTCTAGCTCATCTCGACATCGATTTGAGGATTCACATTCACAAAGAAAATAGCATTTTGTTTCCTGTAGCTATGCAGTTAGAAAAAGATTCAACGAATTGAAGGGAATGGAAAAAAATGAGCAATGAATTACCTGGTATAAATTTAGATGATGTGCGTTTGCCTGGTCACTGGCGTCTAGCTCGTCTTGGCAAAAGCGTGCTGCGACCAGGCGATGTTGAGATGACCCACAATCCTTAGTTTAAATTTGCCTCGATGCCCGCCTCAAAAATTTTTTCCCAAACAAAATTCAATTCTCTTTCCAAAAATTTTCCAAAAGCAAAAGAAAGAGTTGAAAACGGGCAAAATAAAAGCCTGAAACATGACCTTCAGGTTACTCACATCAAACATATAGGAGCATTTTTTATGACACTTAATGTTAGTCTTTTACGGGAAACTTTTGAGCGCGCCAAAAATGAAAATGGTGGCACTACAACACTTGGCCTGAGTTTTTACAAACGACTCTTTGAGAAGTATCCAATGGTGAAGCCTCTTTTCCACACCCCTCCTGAAGAACAACATAAAAAACTTATGGCATCGTTGGGAGCGATTGTTGGTGGAGTTGAACAACCCGAAAGACTTCTGCCCTACCTACACGCAATGGGTATCCGTCACTTGAAATACAAAACAGAAAACTCACACTACGGCGCAGTTGGAGAAAATTTACTGGCCGTTTTGCAAGAACATTTGTCAAAAGAGGGCGAATGGACACAAGAGATGGGAGAAACTTGGCAAGCAGCTCTTGAAATTGTAGCCAATAAAATGATTGAAGCTGCCAACAACCCTGGATTCTTTGCGAAAGAGTTAAGGCAATACGGCTATGAGACAGACGGCTTCAAGAAAACAGATTCTTCACCCTGGCTCGAGCCGTCCTTGACGAATGTAGAATAACGACAGCCCTCTGCTTCGAAACCCAGCTAAGTTAAGAGCCAATACCCTTTGGGAGGTTCTTAGTATCCTGGAAATGGAAATTATCGGTACTTTTTGTACTCATTGCAGGCTTTTCGACCCTGATTTTTATGGGCAAGCAAACCCTAAATTTTAAACACTATGAAATTAAATTTGCCACCGCCAGTGATGAGAAACTATTTCTTAAAATCTTCCCAATTCCCAAGCTTAAAGTCTATAAACGTTCTTTCATACGACCTTCGAGCAAAGATTTGACTTCACTCAAAAACAAAACCGCTTGACCATAATCCAATGCACGCTGATCAAAACTGAGCGAAATAGTCATCATAGGCTTGATAGTATAATCTCCATTAACTAGAATGGCCCTCTCTTCTACAGCCCCTAATCCGAATACTGAGGTGCAAACACTTGGACCGCAAACAGAACGAACCCCTAGAGCCCCTAGAGAACTCAATCCAAAGGTAGCACCCATACAAATCAGTCGCAGAGCCGGGAACCATAATCCCAACATTAGAATCAAGCGCCTTAACAAAAATGGAAACTGTGCAAAAATCATTTGCTGACGCAATTTGCGCTCTTTCATCAAGTCGTCTTCAGCACAACTTCGCAATACCTCCGAGAGCTCCAACAAAGATTTCGACTGGGGTTTTTCGATTTCGCAAAAAAACACAATTGGCTCACCCTCAACTTCTCTCTCAACGGTAAATCCCGCAACTATATTGTTGTAAGTTACCTCTCTTCCAAATGGCAGACAGAATGTTCTACTTGCTGGATGCCCCTCTTGGGCTATTCCAATCGCCTTTAATACAAAAACAGTTACTGTCAAGTGTCGTCCCTCATCGTCAAATTTTTTTCGAACGGATTCGACAAAAGACATATCGACGTCTACAAAGATATAAGCTGTTACCGCGCGCGCACCAACTACAGTAATCATATCTAGAACATTCTGTCGGTAACGAGATGGTCTTCGGATATGATACGGGCGACCAATTTTTGTTCTAGCACAATTTTGCTGTTCGCCAGACTTTAAGTGCAATTCTTCCATTTTAAGCATGAAGTCTAACTTCTTCGCATTTTTGTATTTCTATAAAAGTAGGAATATGACCTAAAAAATCATGATCACTCTATAGAGTAAACAACCTTGACTCTAAAAATGAATCCTCATCAGGGATGATTTAAATAATCATTCTCCAGAGCAGTTTCCATAAGCCAAAAATCGTATAAACTGAATCACACTATTGAACAATAATTAGCTTGTGTGAAACAAAGTTATCAAAAAACATCGTGAAAATAGAATGGACTGAAGAGAAACTGGCTCTAGAAGACGGTTTTTTCCACATAAACATTTGGCAGAATTCGAAACAGCCCATAAAACGAGTTGTGATTCTCATACACGGTCTTATGATGCATGGCAAATATTTTGAATCACTAGCATTACAGTTAGCAAAGTTCGGTTCGTTTGTTGCAGCTCCTGATTTAAGAGGATTCGGGAATTCGCATTTCGGCGACGCGCCTAACCGCTTAAGAATCGATTACCACAAAAGTTGTGAAGACTTGAGTCGACTAATTCAACACTTGCAAGATAAATTTAGTGATTTACCTATCTTTTTGATCGGAGAAAGCCTTGGCGCACTTCTTGCTCGAAGCGTGGCTAGGTCTCATAAGGCACATGTCTCTGGATTGATTTTATCTAGCCCCTGTATCCGACCCCGAATGTTATCAATGGGTTTAATACCGCATGTGCTATCAGAGGCAATTCAAAGCACTCTATATAGGCAACGAGAACTAAATCTCACACCTCTTGCGTGCAAATTTCTTGAAGCTGAACCAGAAAACCTAAAAGATTATCTGGAAGATCCATTGACGCGCAAATCTCTCGATGCGCTTGAACTCTTAGAGTCTATAAAAGTACTTGGCACAATAGAACCTCAAGAAGTTCCATCGCATATTCCAATTTTGGTTCTTCGTGGAAGTAATGATGGCGTCTGCAAAAACTCATCTTATAAGCAATTCGTCTCTAGCCTAAAGAATGAAAGATTGACTGTACACGATTGTAATAGATGCGGACACCTAATATTACAAACGAAATCGATCGGGGAAGATATTATAGAATCTGTTCTAGATTGGCTTAAGAAACACTAGTTTGATTTTGTTACTATTTTACGGTCTCGAAATTCCTCGAAATTTCTGGCGCATGCTGATTCATCATATGGGTTATAGTTGAATGCATCCAAACTAAGCAAACTATGATCACTAGCGTGAAAAACAACCAGCAACTAGTCCATATTCCAGTAGAGCTAAGCATAAATCCAAATAAAATCGGTCCAATCCATCCACCCAATCCGCCGATAACACCAACGATACCACCCACGACACCAACATCTTTTGGGAAATAATCTGGTATATGCTTGTATACAGCGGCTTTTCCAATTCCGGTAGCAATACCAACCACGAGCACCAGAGCAGTGAATATCCATACATTTGCTTGAAAGAAAATATGTGTCACACCTCTTGCTAAAAGTTGTTTCTTCTGGACTCTATCATTTACCTGAACAACGGGCTCTTGCCAAAAGGTAAAAGTGGGCAACACCAACATACTCTCATTCTGACTAGCAACTGTAATGATATTGTCCGCTTTTTTAAGCTTCAACGCATATTGTCGGCCATCAACTTCTACACAAGACGGATCAACTCGTGTGACGACTCCTTTCTTCAAAGACATCACCCCTTCGCCCGGCGACACTATGTCCATTCTTGGAACGCAAAGTAAAATACATGCCACAAGACAGGAACCAAGAACCCAATACATCACTTTTCGGGCGCCAAACAGATCGGACAACCAACCGCCAAATGCTCGAATAACTCCAGAAGGTAAACTAAAGATAGATGCCATAAGACCCGCTGTAGCCAAAGTCATTCCATACACGTTTAAGTAATACGGTATAAGCCATTGAGAAAGAGCTACGAAACCGCCAAATACAAAAAAATAGTAGAGACCAAATCGCCATACCCTTGGATACTTCAAAGGTGCCAATTGCTGCATCAATGTGTATCCAACGCCGTGTTCTATTTTTTTAGGGTGTGAACCCAACCAAAATATAACAGCAGTCAAAACAAGGACTCCAGCATAAAGTTGGGGCAAAGACCTCCACCCTTCCAGATTTTGACTGTTATTTGTAAACGTATTCAAAAGTATTGGAGCACCAAAACTGGTGATCGCAGCTCCCGCGTTTCCAGCACCGAAGATGCCCAGAACAGTGCCTTGTCTTTCTTTTGGAAACCAAATTGAAGTATAAGCAATTCCAACAGCAAAAGAAGTTCCGCACAAACCAAAGCCAAGCCCAGCCAACAAGAAATCGTTAAAAGTATTGCAATACGAGACCAAATACATGGCTATGGCAGACACAACCATTACTAGCGCAAAAACAATCCTTCCACCGTATCTGTCGGTCCAAACCCCTACCGGTAATCGCACTATTGAACCGGTCAAGACCGGCGTTCCAATCAATATTCCCATCTGCGACTTATCAAAGTTAAAAACACCATTGTCAACGAGGAATGTAATCAATACACCGTAAAGCATCCAACAAGCGAAGCAAACGATGAAAGACAATGTATTTACGGTTAAGACTGAAATCGCTTTACTCTGTTCGGTCATTTTTTTTCCTTTGATTTCCAAGTGATTTAAGGGTTCTTGAATTCAGCCCCTGGTCTCAAATAAAACCACCAGTTCAAAATCACACAAACTGCATAAAACGCAGCGAATCCATAAAGAGCCACCTCGGGCGTTCCATTTTCAATCTGATCTCCTATTACCTTTGGAATAATGCAAGCGCCGTAAGCAGCAACAGCAGACGTCCAACCAAGTACTGGACCTGCTTGTTCCTTGTTGAAAATAAATGCCACAGATCTGAAAGTAGAGCCATTGCCAATTCCTGTGGACAAAAATAGAATAAGAAAAGTCAAGAAAAATGGCACGAAAAATTGCTCAGGAGCAGGACTCTGGTATGCCTGCTTCAAATACACCGAAGCCAATATAGCGCATACCACCATGACCACCGAGACTATTTGAGTAATTAGTGCTCCACCAAATTTATCGGCTAACCAGCCTCCAATGGGACGAATAAATGCTCCAACGAACGCCCCCATCCAGGCATAAGTAAGAGCGCTTGGTGCATTTGGATTAGCAGTCGCATGATTTAAAACGCCATCAGCACTAGAAACGTGCATGAAACCAAAAATGACTTGAATAGCTAATGGAAAAGCCGCAGCAAACCCAATGAAACTGCCGAAAGTCATAGTGTAAATAACTGTCATAACCCATGTGTGTTTGTTACCAAAGATCTTGTATTGCCTCTTTAGAGTATCTCTGATTTTACCGGGCAGTAGTTTTAACATCGATACAGTCATTGCAATTACAATGGGCAAAACAATCCATTGACTCAAGCCCAAGCCTCCTGATGTTTTAGGAAGAATAGCGAAACAGCCCGCACCCGACGCTAACAAACCAATCAAAAGCATTCCACCTATTTTGCCAAACGCACCAAAAGCAGTGCCGATATCAGGAGAAACATAGTCATCTATGATATTTGACATCAGTTTCCAGGCAAGAAAAACAAGCGGCAACAAAATGAGAACCCAGACATATCCAGCGTTTTGAATAAATGTTTCAGTTCCTGCCGGAATCTTTCCAACTAACGTTCCGCTTGCTGTTTTAAGTACCATGGAACTTTGCCCAGGAACTGAAAATGTCATCGCCAGCGGTACCAAAATTTGCATAGTAGTCACGCCGAAGTTTCCAACTCCGGCGTTCAAGCCCAATGAGAGGCCTTGCATTTTTTTTGGAAAAAAGAAGCTTATATTAGACATGGAAGAAGCGAAATTACCACCACCAAATCCAGAGAGCAACGCCAGCAACTGAAATACGAATAATGGAGTCTCCTTTGAGGACAATGCTATTCCAGTACCAAGAGCTGGAATAATCAAGAGCAGTGTAGTAAAAAATATGGTGTTTCTTCCGCCTGCCATTCTGATTAAAAACGTACTTGGGATGCGCAAAGTAGCCCCAGACAATCCTGCAATCGCCATCAAAGTAAATAGCTGGGCCTTTGAGTAAGGAAATCCAAGATTCAGCATCTGGACTGTAATTACACCCCAGTACATCCATACTGCAAATCCGCAAAGAAGACAAGGTACAGATATCCACAAATTACGAAAAGCAACCTTCTTACCAAAACTCTCCCATTGCTTTTCATCTTCGGGGTTCCATTGAGAAAGATCAGAAGTATCTGATTTCGAATCCGATTTATGACATGTCTGCATGATTGTCTTATCTCTTAATTAGTTCACTAAACATTCCCAGCGATAAACAGGATATTCCTATCCGATTTTAGTCGCCTCATCCAATAGAATGACTAACTTCGGGAACGGACTCGTCCCTATGGACGAGCGATTTTGCTCCTAACACATTAATGCTTATTTTTGACTGTTTGAACCAGATATGTGCAATCGCGACTCTAATTCACTAAGCATTTTTAGACGCTGATCAAGCTTTTGATGAGGGAGTGAGAATTGCTGCCCCATTGTGTAGACATCAAGTTCACCACGAGTTCTTGCTTGCAATGTATCGAAGATCCATAAACTGGTGCCCGGGATGTATGTGGTGGCACCCTTTGCCACACGTCTGGCAAAAACTTGATTAGGGTTTTTCGGCTTTGCCGAAGTATCAAGCAGTGCTTGAATAGGAGTTTTTGGCCCAGTAATCCTTGGCGCCGGCGGTGCTGGGTGATAAGAAAATCCTGCGTTGGCAAGCTGGACACCCCACGCTATCTTGGTTCCTCCTATAGCCGAATTAAATAATAGCCTCTCCCAAAATTCCTTATTTGCCTTTTTCTTCTCGACTGCATTTGCTTGGATTTGTTTATCAATCAAATCTCCAGCGGTTTCGTAAATTGACAGTCGAGTAGAAATATTCTGATTTCCTGATGTATTCAGTTGCTTTAACACATTCAAACTATTTGCAATATTACCTTTAGGAACTTCTCCAAAGTCTTTCTTCATTTCATTCTGACTTCGCTTAGCAGAAAAGTTTCCGGCCATTCTAGCCAAAATAGGCCCAGTCATAATATTGACTCCAGAAACAATAAATCCAATGCCTCCAGGTCCCACTGTGCGAGGCTTTCTATTTGCCACCGCCAGAATTCCACAAAGCGATCCAAGGTAACCACCTGTAGTGGCAGCAGAGAAACCATTCAAATACGAAATATTTCTGGCAGCTATCCGTCGTTTCGATCTGGTATATGTCTGCATGTATTCGGACAAAGCTGCATTACGCAGATCAGTCAGAACGTTAGTCTCTGCATCAATTGCTTGTTTTTCTGCACCTGAAATATATGAGCTCAGATCGACTGAAGAAATAATTTGATTTCGTTGAGCAAGTTTTTGGTCTATCTCTTTACATAACAAAACAGCTTTTTCTTTTGTACTCTTAGGATCCAGACCTTTCTTTCTCAATTTTCGATCATTGATAAGATCCAAAGTTGCCTCTAGAACGATACCTCCAGCAATAATCGAATGCGAAATCAATAGTAAAGTCGGACCAGCTAAAAGCACATCTCTATTAGCAGTAGCAGGCTGTTTCCATGTACGCCACCTCTCAGAAGAAATGGTAATCAGACCGGCAGTAGCCACTCCAGATCCACCCAAGTTATATATAAACGTTCTCCAAGGCTTGACTCTATTCTTGTCTGTAGACGCAATCCTAGCCTTAGTACTTAGTTCAAGAAGCTCCAGCTCTTTTTGTAAAACCTCATTTGAGACTTCTTCAATTCTGCTAGGGTTAAAAGGGTCTCTGAGCCTCAGCTCAGAAGGATTTTCAGCAGGTGTCTCATTATAGGTAATATTCAAAGCTGCATCAGCCGAGTGTTCATGGTCTGACAAAGCCGCTTTATCAAACTCCGCTTGCCCAACTGTTTCAGAAACGGCTTCCTCACTCGCACCAAATACTGGCAAGGAAGTCGATAGAATTGAACTACAACAGGCTAATAACAATAACCGCCTAAAATGATCCTTATAAATATCCATAACCTCAACCATTGTCAGAATTTTGAGCATTCAAAACGTCATCAACCCAGGACAATCCAGCCATCATTGAGGGAAATCCAATCGTAGTAACTGAAAGTAAAACGGCATGTCGAATTTCATTTGGCTTTAACCCTGCTTCAAGCGCCTTTCTACAGTGAGAATGCACAGCCCCCTCAAGCCTGGCTCCCAATGCAATGCCAAGCTTTACAAGAGCAATTTGTTTTACGTCTAAAGGTCCTGCTTCAACCGAACTCTTTCCCAGGTTTTCATAGGCTGAAAACATATCGAAATAGTTCTCTTTGAATTTCAAGTATCTCGATGGCAATTTACTCATTTTTCTCCTCCAGGCGCACCGGGAAGTATAATTCGGACAACTTTGTCCTTTTATCATCCCTAAGGACGAAAAAAGGATTACTTCTAGGTTCCAAATGACCTCATAACACTCAGGCGCTCTAGTATGTTAAATTATCAAACTGTCGCGAGCAGAGGGTCTATGAGAGCAACCAGTCAAAAGGAAGAAATCAAAAATTTACTTATCCAAGTTGGAGCCTGGCAGCAAGGTCATTTCTTGCTCACATCAGGAAAACATAGCGATGCTTACATGCAGTGCCAGCGAATCATGCAATATCCACGACTGGGTGCTTATTTAGCCAATTTACTTGTAGACGAACTCCAAGCTCAAAACATTTCTCCTACAGTAGTAGTTGGTCCAGCAATGGGCGCAATTCATTGGGAAGTCTATGTTGCTCAAGCTATTGACGACAGAATCGCTGAAGAAGATGGCTTCGAACTGGACACAGGCAATATGACCAAGGCTGTATTTGCTGAACGTCCTGCGGGCTTGGACGAGTTCGAAATTCGTCGCGGAATTCAATTAAGTCCGCAAGACAAAATCTTGATAGTAGAAGACGTTACCACCACTGGTGGTTCACTCAAGAAAGTGTACGAACTTTTGAAATCAATGGGATGCACACCAATTGCAGCCGCTGCACTGCTCGACAGAAGTGGTGGCAAAGTCAAATACGACGTGCCTTTTGTCACACTTTTACAGATGAATTTAGAAACTTACGAGCCTGCAGATTGTCCAATGTGTAAAGAAGGAAAGCCCGTTATAAAGCCAGGTTCGAGCAAAAAGTAAACTCTAGCCTTGGGAGGCAGAAATGAAAATTAAGCGTATTCTCCCAGAGACTATTTTCACCATAATTACTGTCTTTTGTTGTGCTGTTGCCTTCTCGACATTCTTTAAGTCACACGTTATCGAAAAACATGGTGGCAGAACCCAGGGCAAAATAATTCGCATAGAAACCAGCGGTGATTCGCTTCCAAACAGCACTGGAGCCTCAGGTTCAAGCAAAGACTCCGTCTTTCCAGTCGTGCACTTCACCACTCTGCAAGGACAGGACATCGAACAAAAGAGCCGAGCAGGTTTTCCTTCTGGTCGCTTCAAAGAAGGTCAGACAGTCACTGTCATTTATGACAAAGACAATCCACTTTTGTGGCAGATTAATAGCTGGTGGGACATGTATATTTTGCCAATAATCTTTGGCGTCGTGGGTGTGGTTCTTGCCGGATTTACTCTTATTCGAATCGTCTTCAAAGTCAAACAAATCGCAAATTCGAAAAGCTAGAAGTGAGAAAAACCCCGCATAACCTCACCCAATTACTTGATATAGTAAAAATATCACTTTTAAGTTATATTTTTCGGGGCTGTCTTGCCTCATCTAAAAAAGACACCATTGCAACTACGTTGCCTCAATTAAAATG
>CAZNEW010000010.1:0-119377 GCA_964572515.1 uncultured Candidatus Obscuribacterales bacterium
ACCGCTTGTGCGGGCCCCCGTCAATTCCTTTGAGTTTCAACCTTGCGGCCGTACTACTCAGGCGGGATACTTATCGCGTTAGCTGCGGCACTGCAGGGGTCGATACCCACAACGCCTAGTATCCATCGTTTACGGCCAGGACTACTGGGGTATCTAATCCCATTCGCTCCCCTGGCTTTCGTTCCTCAGCGTCAGTTACGGGCCAGCGAGTCGCTTACGCCACTGGTGTTCTTCCCAATATCTACGCATTTCACCGCTACACTGGGAATTCCACTCGCCTCTACCGCACTCAAGTCATCCAGTATCCAATGCAGTTCTGTGGTTGGGCCACAGTATTTAACACCAGACTTAAATAACCGCCTACGAACTCTTTACGCCCAATAAATCCGGACAACGCTTGCATCCTACGTCTTACCGCGGCTGCTGGCACGTAGTTAGCCGATGCTTCCTTTGCTGGTACCGTCATTTTTTTCGTTCCAGCCGACAGAACTTTACACCCCAAAAGGCTTCTTCGTTCACGCGGTGTCGCTACATCAGGGTTTCCCCCATTGTGTAAAATTCCCCACTGCTGCCTCCCGTAGGAGTATGGGCCGTGTCTCAGTCCCATTGTGGCTGATCATCCTCTCAGACCAACTACCGATCGTAGCCTTGGTGGGCCTTTACCCCGCCAACTAGCTAATCGGATACAGGCTCATCCTAGAGTGGATTACTCCTTTAATAAACAATCCGAAGACTGCGTACCTATGGGGCATTAGCAAACCTTTCGGTCTGTTGTTCCCCGCTCTAGGGCAGATTCCTATATATTACTCACCCGTCCGCCGCTAAATCCAAAAGTAGCAAGCTACCTTTTTCATTCGCTCGACTTGCATGTGTGAAGCACACCGCCAGCGTTCGTCCTGAGCCAGGATCAAACTCTCCGTTGTCAGAATCATCAAATGAATGATGATTTTGCAAATTGAATTTGAATCCTACTCAAAAGTTTTG
Organism: uncultured Candidatus Obscuribacterales bacterium; assembly: GCA_964572515.1. GTDB lineage: Bacteria > Cyanobacteriota > Vampirovibrionia > Obscuribacterales > Obscuribacteraceae > Aved-18. Next base: position 985 of record CAZNEW010000010.1, read on the forward strand.
ACAGGCGCCTTGATAGGCTATTCAGTTATCAGGGTTCAATGATGAACTCGGGGCATCACGCGTCTTGTGTGCGTGCTGCACCGGTACAATTAGAAATTCTATCAAGGAGGATCCAAGTCGTCAACTTTGCCAAGCCAGATGTTGCCTAATTTTGTACATATCGTTGCAATCGATCGTATACATCTTTCCTTAAGCTTTGCAGAAAACTTGGGAATCAAGAACTGGGCGCCGTCTTGGTCTTGAGGGGAGGTCTGTTTTAGATCTCAAACCGATATCGGAATACGTTTTAAATGCAACAAGAGTTGGCGCAAATTTGAAAATCGTGCAAAGTCGCGTTGTAAAGCGAATTCTCGCTACCTATATATATGCAATTAGATTTGACAGGCAAGTTGCGATGACGAAGATCGTTTTCGCGCACCATATATAAGTACGAGTTTGTTTGGCTCCTTAAAGCCCAAAAACAAATAGGTCTTATTGATTTTGAAAAGGGCTTGGGGATTGGGTCCGTCTTTGACGAAGTCTGCCTCATGCAAAGAGGTCAGCTCGTCAACATAATTTTTGAATCCGCTCTGCGCTGTTGCCGGGTTTTCATGATTGATTACTAGAACCCGCAGCCGTTCTCGATTTGGATATTGCACTTGATAATCAGCAAGAGCTGCTATGCGCGCTTTATCTATTGACAGCTTTTCAAGAAAAGGCAAATCGAAATAATGTTTGCTTGTAAGAGGTCCTACTACAAGCCTCTCGCTGCCTCTAACTCGTTCAATCTGGGGAAGATATTGTCCAAAGCGCGGTGAATCTGAATGAATAGCAACGATGGCTGACATCTGTTTACTCATTTTGTTCATGACGTCTTTGCTTTCTTCATCATCTGGTTCGGTCGATGCCAGGCGGAAGAAGTGGCGATCTTGCCAGAACGAGATGCTTTTCTCATCCTCTGACGAGCCGTCGCCCCGCTTTACTACATTGGTCGAGCCTGTGTGTAAAAGACCAAAAGCGGCACTTGCATACATTGGATTGTCGAACAAATATTCTTCAAGCGTAATAAATCGATTGCCGCGCTTGAATGTTTTTTGTGCCAGAACCTGACAATGTAATTCTTCGAGCACTTTTGTGTCGCGAAGTACGAAGCTTGTGGCAGGTGCTCCATCTTTTATTTCGTTAGTCGCTTGAATATATTTCGATTGGTCTTTGGCTGCATCTGGCGTTGCGGTGTAGATGACCGTTTTGACAGGATCCCAGCCACCGTAAGAAATTCCATCGAGACGATTTTTTGTTTCGTCACTTTCGGGGGACGCGCTTACCTTGACACTACAAGCAGCTGCAAGTAAGAAGGCTGCGGTGGCAGCGACTATTTTGGTTTTCATCAGTTGCCCCCCTGGGCTACTAACTCAGTTTTTGGAGGCAGTAAGCGATGGTTGTTTTTTGAACCATGCAATAGTGTCTTTCAAACCGGGTTCTAGGTCGACTTGTGGTTTCCATCCAAGCAATTTGGTCGCCTTGGAAATGTCGGGCAAGCGTCTGCGCGGATCGTCAATCGGCAGCGGTTTGAATACAATTTCACTCTGGCTATTGGTTAGCTCTTTTATAGCTTTGGCAATCTCTAACACTGTCTTTTCGTTCGGATTGCCTATGTTGATCGGGTAATTGTGATCGCAGTTCATCATGCGGCAGATGCCGTCGACTAAATCCGACACGTATTGAAAGCTTCGTGTTTGCGAGCCGTCACCATATACGGTGAGTGGTTTGTTCTCCAGTGCCTGACTGATGAAATTAGAGACGACACGACCATCTCTAATACGCAAGCGAGGACCATAACAGTTGAATATGCGAATGATGCGCGTATCCAGTTTGTGTTTCTGGTTGTAAGCCATGGTCAATGCTTCTGAAAAGCGCTTGGACTCGTCGTATACGCCTCGAGGACCAATCGGATTGACATTGCCCCAATAATCTTCTGTTTGTGGGTGTTGTTCGGGATCTCCATAAACTTCAGAAGTGCTTGCAAGGAAATACTTGGCGCGTTTTGCCAAAGCAAGTCCTAGCGTGTTGTGAGTTCCAAGCGAATTGACTTTCAGTGTTTCGATCGGCAAATCAAGGTAGTCTACAGGTGATGCGGGGGATGCGAAGTGTAGGACCCAGTCTAGATCTCCTTTTACGTCTATGAATTTGGAGACGTTATGTTCGATGAACTCAAAATTCTTGTTATTGGCGTGTGGTGCAAGGTTCTCATTTTTACCGGTGACCAGATTGTCCATGGCGATTATGTGGTGTCCTTCGCCAATCAGTCTGTCGACCAGATGTGAACCAATAAATCCAGCTCCCCCAGTTATGAGAATTCTCAACGTCCAATCCCCCTGTAGGTGATTCCGGCAAGTGTAATTTCTTCTTCGGGCAAAACATTACGACCATCGATGATCAAAGGCCAGCGCATCGAGCGAGCTAGTTCTTTCCAGTTGGCGCGGCGAAATTCATCCCATTCGGTAACCAGAACCAGAGCATCGCATGCGGTGGCAAGCTCATCCAGGCTATTGCAATATTTGATTTCGAGGTCGGGATTCTGTTTCTTGCAGGCTTCAATTGAAACGGGGTCATAAGCTTTAACGTGGGCGCCCATTTTTATAAGTTGGGCCGCTATGGTCAAACTTGGTGCATCGCGCAAATCGTCGGTATTTGGTTTGAATGCAAGACCCATCAAACCAATTGTGCGCCCTTTGATAATTTTGAGTTCTTCCTGTAATTTGTGGATTACATAAAGACGTTGTCTGTCATTTACAGAAATGGTGGCACTCATGAGCATTGTTGGATATTCGTATTCTTTGGCTACTGCAATTAGTGCCATGATGTCTTTGTGGAAACAGCTTCCACCCCAGCCAACACCGGCGTTCAGGAATGACGCTCCGATTCTGTTATCGAGTCCGATACCGCGCGAAACTTGTTTTACGTCTGCGCCAACTTTCTCGCAGAGTCCGGCGATTTCATTTGCAAAACTGATTTTCATCGCTAGAAATGCGTTTGCTGAATATTTGATCAACTCGGCACTTGCAAGATCTGTGACTACGAAAGGCACATGGTCCATTCCTTTTGGTCTTGGAGCATACTCAGGAGCTTCGAAATCTTGATCGAGAATGGGTCTGTAGAGGTCGCGCATGATATTCACTGCTTCGTCGTCTAGCGAACCAAGCACAATACGGTCGGGATAAAGCGAATCGGCTATAGCGCTACCTTCGCGCAAGAATTCTGGATTGCTCACGACTGAAAAGCTTGGAGCATCAGGCTTTGATTTACGTGCTGGCACTGTTTGCGCTTGCATCTGTTCCACGCCCTGATTTACAAGCATCTCAACCCAGTTGCCTGAGCCTACTGGAACGGTTGATTTGTTGACTATTACGCGTCTTTGTTCTGAGTCGAGTGCACCACCAATGGAGCGGGCTACAGTCATTACTTGCGAAAGGTCAGGCTCGCCGTTCGCTTTTGATGGAGTGCCGACTGCAATAAAAATGACCTGGGAACTTTTGACTGCTTGGCTAATATCTGAGCTGAACTTTATAGTCTTGGATTTGAGACAGTCGCTCACAAATTCTTGTAGCCCTGGCTCAAAAAACGGCACTTTGCCTTTTGCAAGTTCGTCCAGACGGGCGGGATTGGATTCCACGGTCACCACTTTATTGCCAAGATAAGCCAGGCAGGCGCTCGTAACAAGCCCGACGTATCCAGCACCTACGACGCAAATGTTCATCAAAGACTCCAGTTTCTCCCACAAGAATCAGTCTAAATCAACCAATAGTCTAACAATAAAGCGGGCTAAATGTGTATTTTCGGCTCCTGTGTTAGCCTCATAACACACTTATAATCTCTTGTAATCCTCCGAATTTTCTTCTCAAGCCAAGTAAAATGTCGATCAAAGAATTTGTCTCTACTATTTCGCGACTCCGAGATCCTGATGGATGCCCATGGGATCGTGAGCAGACCCACGAGAGTCTGGCACGTTTTTTGCTGGAAGAAACTTACGAAGTGTTGGAAGTCATTCACTCGGGCGAGAAACAAAAGTTACGCGAAGAGCTTGGCGACTTGTTGTTGCAAATAGTTCTCCACGCTCAGATTGCCCGCGAAGCTGGTGATTTCGATTTTGAAGATGTAGCTGCGGGAATCAACGCCAAAATGATTGAACGCCATCCACATGTGTTTGGAGACGTCCAGGTCCAAGATGCAAGCGAAGTGGTTCATTTGTGGGAGCAGCGCAAATCAGCCAAAGCAAAAGAAAAAAATAAAGATGCCTCAGTGTTGGACTCTGTTGCAAAAGCGCAACCAGCCTTGATGCAAGCGCTGAAAATTTCTGAAAAAGCGGTGAGCGAGGGGTTTGAGTGGAAGAAAGAAGAAGACCTCTGGGACAAGCTTTTAAGCGAAATCGATGAGTTGCGTCAAGAAATCGTTGTACTAAAAGAAACGGCTAAAAGCACTCAGTCAGTGGATAAAACAGATCTGGAATTAGAGTTGGGAGATGTTCTCTTTTGTTTAGTCAATGTGGCACGCTGGTACAAACTAAATCCAGAAGAAGCTCTGATCAAAACAATTGAAAAGTTCAAAAAGCGTTTTGCGTGTATGGAAAAAATCACCCAAAAGCCGCTCAAAGAGCTTAGCAAAGATGAATTGTACGAATTGTGGATTGAGGCCAAAGCAAAAACGAAAGTCAAGCAAGTCAAGGAAGTCTAGGACTAGATCTCTTCAATTGCCTCGTCTTCGCCTTCTTCTTCAGCAACTTTACCAGCTAATCTTTTCTCGCGCTCTGCAAGACGTTTGGCTGCCTCTTCCATTGCTTTCAATTGAGCGGCGGAATGCATTTTTAGCGGAATATTGTTATCCAGGGCAAGGTCTACATGTTGGAGTTTGCCTTTGTAAGAATTGAGTACGTCTATGATTGAAACCAGTCTGCCTAGCCGCTCGGTAACTGTATTGTCGAGTGTGCCAAGTTTTAAATCTAGATGTTCTGTTTCCACGGCGACATCGAAGGGCTTGCGCAAATCGATTGCTGTAACCGATTGACTCACTTGTTTTTCGATATACGAAATCCATGTTGCCCACTGCTTCACTGCAGCTGGCATCATTTTCAAATTACTAGGTCCGTAAATTTTCAGTTTGGGCTGAGGAAAATTAGGAAACTTCGAAAGTGGTATCACTCGACCAGATTCTGCAATAACCGCTTCGTTGGTCCCTTCCGGTCCACTGCTCAGAGTCGCCCAGGGAAATTCTTCAAGCACTTCTACCTGAAGTTGTGGTCGTGGAAAAGCTGCTCTTTTTACAAAAACGTGTTTTACTCCTTCAAGACCTGCAATCTTCTTTTCCAGTTTACTTGGATCTACCTGGAAGATTGGCTTGTGGAGGCTCTCTGCAAGGAGTGATTTGATTTGATCTGTGGAAATATAAATATTTCCGCGTACTTTGATGTCGCGATCGATATCGCTCATGCACCATGGTAAATATATAAAGCTTGCGATACATGTCGTGATTACTGCAAGCAAGAGCACCATGCGAACAGTCTGACGACGTCCATGTATCTGTCTTGCCGCTTTTCTCTGGTCGCGACGACTTTTTATCCAGGCTCGGCGTTTTTCTGGAGATAACATTACGAGCAGCTAACCTCAACCCTCACGCCTTCAAGCTCAAATTCTATCATTCCAGAATAAACGAAGGAAGCATCTCCTGTTATTTGGACGCTATTTGTTTTGCTGGCCCACTCAACTGAGAGTGTGCCACCAGGCATGATTACATCAATCAAATTATCTTTTTCCATTCGTTGCTCGAGTATGGCTGCCACCACACAGGCCGCTGCACCACTGGCGCAGGCAAGAGTCGGTCCGCAGCCACGCTCGACTACATAGCATTCGAGTGTATTTTTATCTATGGTGCGAATAAACTCGACATTGACCGATTGAGGAAATTCCGGACTCTTTTGAAGATTTTCTGCTATCTGCAAAAATTTTTGTTTTGAATCCGATTCGCTCCAGATTGAAGAATCGAAATTGACACAGTGCGGATTTCCCATGCTTACGCATGTCAGTTCGATATCGTTTACTTTTGCTTTGATCACAGGTTCTGAACTTGATAGCGACTTTATATCCACAGGTATTTTTGAGGCAACTAATTCGGGACTGCCCATATCGACTTTTACCTGATTGGAATTTTTTCCGGTATTCATCCAGATTTGAACAGGACCGCAGGCAGTGGCAACTTTGAAATGATTTCTCTCCAGAATTTTTTTGTCATGGGCAAAGCGCGCCAGACAACGCAAGCCGTTTCCGCAAGTTTGTGCGGGACTTCCGTCTGAATTTGTGTATATCCAGGAGATATCGCAGCTGGAGATCTGTGGGTAGTCACCAACCAGACTTGCTCTACATTCCTTATAGAAAGTTTTCGTAGTTGAATCGATATTTTCGCCAAGTTCGTTTGGCAGCATCAAAATCAGACCATCGGCGCCGATTCCTTTATTTCTATGGCAAAGTTTTTGAGCGAGTTCGCAAGCTCTTTGTTGCCAAGAGGAAACTAGTGCCATGCCATCTTTTGTAATTGCCAAATCAGAGGCATCGATCATTACAAAATCGTTTCCCGCGCCCTGAAACTTTTGAAATGGCAGCTTTGCTTGCATCTGCTCCTGAAAAACTCCAACCGATATCGGTTCAAAAATAGCTAGTCTGAAATTATACCTTGACTAGCTCGCCAAGCCAAAAGGGAGCTTTTCTTATTAAATTTCTTAAATTTTCATCTTGGACTGTTGGATATGTCTATACATCGGGGTATTAACCTATTGAAGAAACATATTGCACTTTGGTTTTGCAGCCCAGTCTGGAGCCTATGACGGTCCCCTGGCGCTTGTAACGCCTTCGTCCTGGCGAGGATTTTCCATGTTCCAGTCCCCTCACCAAAATCACCTGTTATTCAAGCAGCCGCACATCATATCGGTGGACCAGACCTATCCGTGTCCCCGTTGTGAGCATGGACTGCTCGAGCCTTACGGTCATACAGAGACATTGAATTGTCTTTCGTGTGATCGCTTCTTCGTTCCCTTACGTGGCGGACGCAAGCTCTTTCCTGCTAATCGCATGGGCTGGAAAATCGCCCCCACATATTGGTGGGATGGTCTGAAATGGCACTGGGCTGGCACAACAGCCACTGCCAGACAATTGACCACAATTGTTCTTATGTTTGTGTTGTCTCTAGCTGGCGCTCACTGCTTTTCATCGTCTAGTCTTCTGGCGAATCGTCCAGATTGGCTCAATCCAGTTCTCATAATGGCAATAACTGGCCTTGTGACCATGCAACTCATATATTATTTGTGCTGGGACTTCGAATTTATCTCTAAGCGAAGAAATAGCCAGAAATAATGCACTTACCAGTATTGCTTGAGGAAAGCCTTGAGTATCTCAAGGTTCAACCCGGCAAGACCTATTTAGACGCCACAGCAGGCGGCGGCGGACACTTGAGCGCAATTGCCAAGCGGGCGGGTGAAAGCTCAACCGTTATCGGTTTAGATCGTGACATCCATGTGATCGAAAGACTGCAAGGTCTTGCCGATTTGCCATCAAATATTCGGCTATTTCACAGTAATTTCAGCGATATCAAAAGTGTGCTCACCGAGCATGGTATCGGTACTATATCTGGTGGCATACTTGCTGATTTAGGTGTGTCTTCGATGCAAATCGATAATGCTGAGCGAGGCTTCAGCTTTCAGCAAGACGGACCGCTTGATATGCGAATGGACACCACTTCGTCACTGTCCGCGCATACAATCGTTAACGAATTTTCTGAAAAAGAAATTGCAGATATCATCTTTCACTATGGCGAAGACCGGCATGCCAGGGCGATTGCCAGAGCCATTACCCGGTCGAGACCTATAGAATCGACTATGCAGCTCGCTTCGATAGTAACGAAATCTTTAGCTCGATTTCAGGGCAAAAATAGTAAACACAACAAAAATCCAGCGACGCGGACCTTTCAAGCTATACGCATGGCCGTAAATGAAGAGCTTCTAAGTCTGGAAAAATTTTTAGAAGATGCATCATCATGTCTTGAACCCGGGGCGCGGCTTGTAATCATCACTTTCCACTCTTTGGAAGATCGGATGGTTAAGCAATTTTTTAGAACCAAATCCTTACAATGTATCTGTCCGCCACGCCATCCTGTATGCACTTGCAATACTCGGCCGTCTTTGCAAATTCTCACAAAAAAACCAATTGTTGCCAGTTCGCAAGAAATCGATTTTAATAGTCGTGCGAGGAGTGCTAAACTCAGAGCCGCAGAAAAACTAGACGAACTAAATCAATTAGACCATCCCTAGAATTGCAGGAATATATATGGTGTCCAGAAAGCGCAACAATGTCCCCCAAAGTCCATATATAGGTGTCCAAGAAAGAAAAAACAGTCATCGCAGTCAGGTAGTAGCCCTTTCGTACAATGTAGTGTCGGGCGAATCAGAGGCTGATAATTCAGTGCCTGCAAGCAATTCTTTTGTAGCTTTTCCAACTTCTATCAATAACGCTGCAGTTGCACCAGTTGTTGTCCCTCAAGTCGAGCAGGTCAAACGACCACACCTGGTGGCGATTGAATCGCCCGAACAAGAGAAGAAAAAACGTCAAAGCCCATTACTAGTCAAAGCTAATCGTGCCATGCAAACAGTCCTTGTTGGACTTTGCGGAATTGCGATTTTGGCTTATGGGTTCGATGTCGTGGTATCACACGAAGTCGGCGCCCAACAAGACTTAGCACGCCGTTTGAGCGAGCAGAACTCTGAATTGTCTGCTCAGCTACTCAAAACAATTTCTTACGGCGAATTGCAGAACGGCTTGAATAGCTGTTCCGAAGCTCTGGTAGGTAGATCAGGACTTAGAGTTCCAGATCAGGTGCAAGTGATTAAGGCAATTACACCACCTACGGTGAAAGCCTTTTCGGCACAACGCCACCACCTTCCAATCATGACTGGCTACTAAAAGCCAAATTAGCGCACAGAAAGAGTCCACTTAGTTTCATTCGGGTTATTGCTTGTCAGGAGATCGTTGGTGTCAGCAACTTTAGATCTCACTGAAAGAAGGACGACAAGGGGACGTCGTCAAAAGCCCAGAACACCGCTCTGGCGCCTTAGAGTCTGGCAAGTTTTACTTATGATTGGCGTTGCGGCAATAACCGTGCGTCTTTATTATTTGCAGATTTTTATGGGTCCAACCATAAAAGAGCGAGCCAAAGTACAGCGTCAAAAAACGAACCTTCTTATACATCGTGGTGCAATTACAGACAGACATGGTCTACCGCTTGCAATTGATACCACTCGCTACAATATTTATATTCACCCGCGTTTGCTCAAAGTCTCTAAAGAAGAAGCGGCAAATACAATTGCACGTTTGACCAAAACAAACGAAACCGATATCTTAGCCAAGCTCAACAAAAACTACCCTGTTGTGACAATCGGTAAGCACCTCGAGCGCGAAGTAGCTGATGAATTGCACAAATTGAACTGGACCGGACTCGATATTGTTCCACGTCCATTTCGTCATTACCCTGAAGGTCAGCTTGCAGCCCATATTTTGGGCTATGTCAATTCAGACATCAAAGGTCAAGGCGGTGTCGAGCAGTCTCAGCAAGAAATGCTCAACGATACAGGTTCTATTCCAAAACCACAGTTAGACGGGCGCGGTAAGACCATCTTGCTTCCTCACAAAGGACCAAGCTGGGATATCACTCCTCCGCTTGGACGGCACGTAGAACTTACGATCGACAATACACTTCAACACCTGGCTGAAAAAGAATTAGGTGCCATGGGCGCACACTCTCATTGTAAGCGTGCCACTGCAATAATTATGGACCCCACCAACGGTGACATTCTTGCCTGGGCGAACTATCCGTCTTACGACCCCAACAATTACGCCAAATATCCTTTTGCCATAACCAAAAACTGGGGTATGGTCGACGTCTATCAACCTGGTTCGACTTTCAAGGTTCTTACAGTTTCAGCCGGTCTTGATACCAAAGCAATCAGTCCTAATTTCACCATTCACGATTCTGGTGCCCTCACCATTGGTAGAGCCACTATCCACAACAGTCACGGTGGCAACGGCACAATCGATTTGTTGCATCTATTCATTCACTCAAGCAATATCGGTGCAGCTCAAGTGGCTATGCGCATGACGCCTCAACAGTTCTATGACAAACTGAAGGGTTTTGGCATGGGCGGTAAGACTGGAATCGAGCTGCAAGGCGAATCTCGCGGATTACTTTTGCGCTGGCAGAAATGGAAACAAATCGACCAGGCAACAACCGGTTTTGGTCAGGGTGCAATCGCAGTCACTCCGCTTCAGCTCATTGCCGGTATTAATACAGTTGCAAATAAAGGCGAATGGGTGCAACCTCACTTGATTCGCAGGACCTATGATCCTCGCACCGGTGTCACAGAAAAGTGGGCAGACCCCGAGCGTCGTCGCGTGATCAGTCCTGATGTGGCGAAACTCGTTTCTGGTTTGCTTGCCCAGAATATTGCTCAAGGCTCGCAAATTGCAGGTAAAGTGCCAGGCTACAGAGTAGCAGGAAAAACAGGTACAGCCCAGAAAGTGCGTGAGGGCGGCAAAGGTTATGTTGCTGGAGAAACCATCGCATCATTCATAGGCTTCCTTCCAGCAGAAGACCCTCAATTGATTTGTCTGGTTGTTGTAGACAGCCCTCAAACCGATGGTCGCTGGGGTAATACAGTTGCAGGTCCGGTTTTCAACGCGATTGCAGCCGAAGCGGCACGTTTGCTTGCAATCACCCCATCATACGAACTTAAAAAAGTGAATGGAAAATTGGTGGATCCAGAAGGCAAAGTGGTACCACCTATGGTTCCCCCTTCAATCAAGTACGCAGCCGAATTACCTAACACAAAACCACTCTAGGCTAAGGCTTCAAATCAATTGTCAAATTCTGTAGGTCCGAATCCTAATTTCGAAGGTGACGAGCTCAAGAATCAAGAGAATGCTGAGCTTAAAGAACTGGAACAGCATGTGCAAAAAGCACCTTTGGAACCACCAAAGGAAGATAAAACTCCCAAACCCAAACAGGCTGAACCCCGCAAAGAACGGCTTGGAAAAACGGTCGGCAAAGTAGCCTTTTTGAATTTGCTCTCCAAAGCCGTGGGGCTTGCAAGAGATATTTTCGTGATGCAGGCTTTTGGAACTTCACGAGTGACCGATGCTTATTACTTTGCATATATGCTCACCGGAAATATTTTTGTGTTGTTTGGTGGTCTTGGCGGACCTTTTCATCAAAACACAGTGACAGCCATAGGATCGCTCGACGACAAAAAGCGTGTGTCTATACTTACTGGTCAAATATTGCTCACAACTTTTGCTTTTCTTAGCCTGGTTGCAATCGCAGTTTACTTTCTTGCACCATTTATAGTGTCGATTGTAATTCCTGGTATAGGACTCTCTGAAGCAGAGCGTCAGAACCTCTGGCAAGAAGTATTGATGCAGTTTCGCATTATGCTTCCGCTTATAGTTTTAGCAGGGTTGGTTGGGATAGGGTGTGGTGTATCGAACGCTTATCATGAGCATATCGGTCCCTCTCTGGGACCTGCGGTCGCTTCTGTTGCGATTATCTTTTTCTTGTACTTCTTTCCATCTACGACGGGTTTTTACCTTGCGCTGGGCACTACTATTGGTGCAATTTTGCAATTCGTAGTGCAATGGTATGGCATTAGTAAAGCACATCCAGAATTCAAGCTCGAATTGAAATTGGCTCCTGAAGTGAAAAAATACTTTCAGAATTTGGGAAAGGCGAGTATTGGTACTCTCAGCGGACAGTTGAATCTTTATATCGATGCCTTCTTTGTATCGAGTTTAAGCGAAGGCAGTTGGGCGGCAATTCAAAATGCCAACCGATTATTTCAATTACCAATTGGCATATTATCCACCGCAATGGTTGTGCCGATACTTCCAAGATTTGTTTTGCATGTCAAAGCAAAACAGCCAGACGAAGTCAAAAAAGATTTGCACAAAGCCTGGCGCATACTTTGGTTTGTAGTCTTACCGATGTCGGCTATTCTGCTTGCTGTGCCCGACTTGATTGTAAGATTATTGTTTGAGCGGGGCAGTTTCAACGAAGAGTCACGCACTATGGTCGTACTTGCTCTTTCTTTTCTTGTACCAAGCGCTTTTTTCTATTTGGGTAGAGACATAATCCTTAGAGCTTTTTATGCTCACGATGATTTTGACACGCCATATAAAATTTCGATTGCTGCTTTGTTCTTAAAAGCAATTCTAGACTTCGCTCTGGTAGGACCGATGGGTCTAGCAGGAATCGTATTATCTACTACACTTGTGACTGTTTTCAATTTTGTTTTGTACTGCTATTTTCTTACCAAAAAAATTGGATCTCTCCAGTTAGGCGAACTTATGAAGCCTACTTTCATAATGGTTATTGGCTCAATCCTTTGTGGATTCACTGCTCATTACACGAGTCAAGTGATGCTTAGTCAAATGCTGAAGCTCATGAACCCTTTCTTTTCGATGGTTTTTACCCTTGCAATTGCTGGTGCTCTGGGCGGTATCGTTTATCTTGCAATTTGTCTGTTGTGCAAACTGAATGAGACTTCGCAAGCATTTGAAATGATCAAAAAACGTCTTTGTCGAAACTGACTTTCAACTGTCAGCTCAAAAACTGCACTCCCGAATATACATTTAGTGGCACAAACTCACCAGTTTCTTCTTCCAGAGCCGAAATCCATTTAGTCTCTGGTTCGTATAGCCAGCCGTGCACCGAAATATTCTCAGAACCCAGAAGCTGTGCATAACGCTTTAGGCGCGGTATAACCATTTGCATCCAGCGTTGTTGTAAAAAGACTCGTCTTGAAACAAAATCGAGCTCTGGTAATTCGCTTCGCACCTGCTTTTCTAATTCGTGTAAAACCGAGTCGGGTTCGGTATTTGCAAAAAAAGTACACAGGCTGTGCGAGCTCACCACAAAATGTTCGGTTAGAGGACAGGTTTCGATTAGTGAGCTAAACAAAGCGCGCTCAGAGTCTTCGTTTGAACCAAGAAATGCACCAGGCAAGAGTACTTCTTTGCATTTGCCCCAGGTTTCTTCAATTATTGCCTTGGGAGAAAGAAAGGTCTCGTTGCAGCTGACTAGGATAACTTTGGTGTCTGGTTCGGTTTCATTGTTGAATTTAAAAAAAGAAAGTAAGTTCATTATGCAGGTTTCCAGAAAACTATGAAATTAGCTTGTTAAGCGCTGATTGTTGTTTTCCGGCTCCTGGCTTTATGATGTGTACGCTTTGTTTTGCGCCGCTTAAAACTTGTTTCAAAATTTCCTGCTGGAAGAGTGAGCGCATAAAATCTGGTTTGTCTGCAAGTAACAAAATAGTGTCTGCATCCCATTCGTTTGCATAATTGATTATTTCTTCGCTAACGCTTATCCCTGTTTTAATTTCATAGGAGATGCGCACGTCAGGCAGGATCTGTTTAAGGTCGCGACAAAGTTTGGTAAGCGCCGCATCAGCTGCTTTTATTTTGATGTCACGTTTGTGCAAATTAGTAAGTGCTTCTATACTGCTAAATGGAGTGGTTTTGAGCACTTCGTCTATTACCACGTGCAACAGCTTCGCTTCGCGCACCGAGCCCATTTGTAGCGAATACCAGTATTCAATAAGATTTTCGAACTGAGTTTCGCCTTTGATTGGAAGTAAAAGACGCATGCCTCTTTTGCGTCTTGGAAAATCGTTAAACGAGTATTGATTTGTCATTTCGAGTACTCCATAGATTTGCTAAGCGTGGCCCACTCGCCAGTATTGAAAATATTTTGTCCAGGCACTGCTTGAGCATTTTCCCAATCGATAAAAAACTTCCCTTTGTGTTTTGCCTCCCATTCAATAAGTGTTTGCAAACATCCATGATCAATATAAGTTACCTTTTCCAGGCATACATGCAGTTCTTCGCTTGCCTCCCATTCTTCAAGCGCTGCTACGAGCCTCGGCAAATGCAGGAAAGTTGCTGCGCCAGAAAGCTGCATAAAGGTTACGCCGTGTTCGTTTTGACGGATTCTAATTGATAGGTGAGTAAGCTGATAGAGTTCCTTAGCCGCAGCTACAGCCAGCCCTATGATAATCCCGGTGAAAAGATTGGTCACCATTATCGCTACCACAGTAAGGAGCATGATGATTTTTTCTTCTTTCATAAAAGGCTTGGTGCGCTGCCATATTTGTTGCGTCATCGTAAAGCCTATGAAGACAAGAACGGCAGCCAGTGCCGCTGTAGGCATATATTCAAGCAATTTAGGAAAAGCCAGAATTGCAACAAGCATCATGACCCCATGAAAAATGTTTGGTATTTTTGTTTGAGCTCCACTCTGCAAATTGGTCACACTGCGCAGCAGTACTCCCACCACTGGCAGTGCTCCAACCATTCCGCAAAGCAGATTCCCCATGCCTTGCGCCATAAACTCTCTGTCTAACTTGTAGCCCTTTTTGACTGTACTCAAACTTTCTATGGCATTGAGTGTAATTGTTGTCTGCGCACTCAAAACCAGAGCCAGGATTGCAGCAGACATCCAAATTTGCGGATCCATGAAGGGTTTTGCAAAATTTGTAATATTTCCGCTAAAGAGCGTAACGCTCAATGTATCTGGAAGACTGACTTTTTGTACTGGCAAATTCAAAAAAATTGTTGCTATAGACGCGGTCAATATTGCGACCAGTGCAGGCGGCGCGAAGCGAAATGCTTTTATTGGAATACGTTTCCACAAACAGGCAATGGTAATAGTTACTGCACCAAGCATAGCTGCAATATGATGGGCATTCATTTCAGATACGAGCAACCCGTTTTTGATCGCATACGGAATGGCAATTAAATTTGCAAGTCCTGTATCTTTGGGCGAATCGTCGAGCATGATATGAAACTGGGTGCAAATAATGAGCAGACCCATACCGGCAAGCATCCCATTGACCACAGCAGGCGATACCATGCGAAACCAGTGCGAAGTTTTGGTCAGTCCAATGGCAAGTTGAATACTGCCAGCGATTAAGACCAATGCTCCAATTGAGGCAATTCCGTGTTTAGTCAGCATCTCTAATAAAAGGACGCCAACACCTGCGTCGGGTCCTGATACAAGTATGCCGCAGCCCGAAAGCGAGCCGGCAACCACCGCTCCGATTAAACCTGAAATGATGCCCTGTTCTGGTGATACACCAGAAGCTATGGCAACTCCAATATTAAGCGGAAGGGCGACGAAGAAAAGCAGGAGCCCAGCTGTGAGCTCAAAAGGGAGCTGCTTTTTATTAATCAACATCGTCGCCCTCGCTTGTAGGTGTCGGGAAGGAAAGATCGATATATTGCAACATTACAATATAACCATACTACATCGTCACAAAAATTGCACAATTCTATGATAAGATTCCACCCCATTTAATGATTAAATAAACCCGCTCGGGCAAACACTTACAGATGAAACATTGATTTAAAAACGTAAACCGATATCGGTTTACGTTTCAGACTTTGTGATCAAAATAGCTATATAAGGATTAGGCTTTTTTCTTGCGCTTAGGCTTTTCTTCTTGCGTCCACCTGGTGTTTGCAGCCTCAATGGCATGAAGAATACGCTCTGACTCCAATTTGTCCGGACTGACAAACATTAAACACTTAAGGACCGTCGTTGCAAGCTCAGGTTGACGCAAATGATAGTGGACGTGGCGGCCTTGACGGCGTTCAATCACAACTCGATTAACCCTTAAAACCCCAAGATGCTGCGACACTGACGCGTGAGGAACACCAAGCGAATTCTGCAAGTCATTGACTGTAAGCTCACGGTCGCTAAGCTCTTCTATTATTTGAATGCGCAAGGGATTGGACAAAATTCCAAATAATCTTGCCAGTTCGGTCGCCGCTAATCGTCTTTCCGTCATATCTATATATTAGCGACTTGTAGGATGTTTAGAAAGTGCCAAATTTAAGAATGAATTTGTACTATGATTTCATCTCTAGTCATATCTTGCCAGCCGAGCTTGGATAGATTTCGTCCGTCTGATGCAAAGTCGATATCAAGCAAAGTTTCGGCGAAACAAATAACCGAATCCAAAACCGGAGTAGATAAACTGGCTTTGCGAGCCAGTCCTTGAATGGGAACGTGCGAACAAGACACATCTTCAATAATATATCGATGGTTCAATTCCATTGGAGCCTGGCTATGTCTGTAGTTTGGCACTGTCCTAAGCGCGTCATATAACGAGGAAGTGTCACAGCCATAATATCTGTTTAAAAGCTCGGGCATCGGAATAAGAGTTGTGCCATATGCTTCTGCGACAGCACGAAATTCTGATTCGAGCTTTTCCATAAGTTTGATTGTGCGTTTGGTGAAACCTTCATGATAAAAAAGAAAAGGCTCGGCGCGGTCAACGCTGTTCATATTGGCGAGCATTGTAATAGTGTGAGCGACAGCACCAAAATCTGTTAGTCCGCGTTGAATAATATTGTCTGCTTGTTCAAGACGAGGAAAAAAGCGTTGAATTATTTTTCGACCCAATTCGGTTTGGCTGCGGGTGGGCGAAGAAAATAAAGTCCAGTCCTTGAATCCGCGAATCCAGATTGAATTATCTTCTTGTATGCGGCATGCAAATAATGCATCAGTCTCGATAACGTTAATTTTGCGTTTTTTGCAATCAACACCACATTCTTTTAGTACATTTGAAAATTCTACTGAGCCTGCAAATTTGCTCGAAAACAAGACTATTTCCTGACCGTCTTGCAGATGAGGGGCAAGCATACGAGCAATCTCGGCATAAACAGTAGTTACTGTGGTAATAAAAATAGTTTTTGATCTGGCGACAGATTCTTTTGCGTTAGTTGTGACTACAGCAAGATCGAATTCGCCTTCGACTTTGCCAATACTTTTTACTTTCATATTGTCGGCAAGGCTTGAAATTTTATCGAGCGAGCGAGCAAGCAAGTGCACAGGATAGCCTTGTTGTGCCAGATAACTTGAAAGTGCCAGTCCCGAGTTTCCAGAGCCGACAATGGCAACAGGATGATCTGCAGGCGAGAAGATTTTTTCTACAACAGGCTCGAAAGTAGTGATCGACCTGGCGCCGCCTGGAATCAGCTTTAAGGAAGGTGCGCTAAATGCCGGATTTGGATAAGTGGACATAGCGACAAGACCCCCGTGATTCCCTGGAGCAGAAAATTTGACATAAATTTCAGCCGACCCGTTGGTCAATAATCATACGGAAGGATCATGAAAAAATCATTAAATTGAGCATTAAGAGATTTTTCTTTGACAGCGGTTTGCCCCGTTGCAAGACAACTTCCAGATATGGAATCAAGCGCTAGCGCTCTGTATTTCACATTCTATTAAGCGCACCAGTGACTCATCTCCTGACTTCAGGCACAAATCGAGTGTGCTTTTCGCTTCAGCAATAGAAGCATGACTAATCAGCCCGCGTACAAGCCATTCGATTTCCGAACTCAAATACTCGCCTGGCTCTGGTTTTTGTTGTGCATCATTCAATATATTGATTGTCGCTGCGCTCATTGCAAGAGCCCCTTTTGCCGACGGATTTTGATCGAGCCAGGCGGCAAGACACGCACGCTCGACTGTTTTTGGATCTGTGAGCAATGAACAGATTGCATCGACTCTAAAGTCTTTGTCTTTTGTTTTTTCTTCGATACGCCAGATATCTATCCAGTTTGCCTGATGAAGTTCAGGCTCTTTGCCGGTTCGTTTCAGATAAGCAAGACAAGCTGCTTGACGTAATTCTTGATTGTCACTGCGCAAAAACGGCTCAATTAGCTCTAGTTTGGTTTCTGAAAACTTTGCCACTGTATCGCACAAAGTTAATCGCCAAAGTTTCCATCCATCGCTATAGTTCGAGAGTTCTAGACATTCTTCAATGGCTTCGTTGATATCTTTTGTTTCGCCAAGATCAGGATCTGCTTTTATAAGTGCATTTTGTGCGCGCCAGAATAAAAGAGTAATCTGATTGTCGTGGTCGGCCGGATTTCTAAATTCAATCGCTGCAAAAAGCTTACGGTCTTTTTTATTCATATGCTCTGCTGTGGATTCTATTGCTCGAAACGCGCTTGCAAGAGCAAAGTCATCGTTTGCGCTGTTCAAAATTCTTTTTATTGGCTCAAGCAAATTTGTTTCGCCAGCGGTTACAAGCGCATCGAGTACGGCTCCTGCCAACTTCCAGTTATAAAATTTGATTGAGTGGTCCAATAGTTTTTTGAGAATTGTACAATTCAGATCTTGCGATTGGGCAAGGCTTAGTGTTGCTTCGTACAAAAGGCTATCCCAGGCGATGGTTTTTAAATGGACTTGTGACTGGTCTAAATTTTCCATTTCATTTAAATAGTCTTCAATTAGTTTGCATAGATGCAAGACTGAGCTTGAATGGCGCGTTGCACCAAGAATTTTTACTGCTACTTCGCGTTTGTGATTGTATTTTTCAACTATATTCAAAGCTTCGATGCACGCTTGAATTAAATTAGAATCGAATTTTCGCGCTCTGCATATTGGTATCAATAAAACTTCGGGTGTAACCAGATCGTCTTTGTACAGCCGAGAAAAAATAAATGGCAACAAAATCTTGGTGTCCATTTTGGCTAGCTGCATGCCGACTGCAAACGCCTCATTCGTAAGACTTTGATTGGCGCGGTTATAGCCTTGATTCTTAACCCAGTCAAACGCTTTCCACTGCATGTCATAGCCTGAGGTTTTGCGAGCATGCTTTTCTATTTCGTCCATTGCGCCTGGATCTGTAACTTTGCTCCAGGCGTACTTAATGAGTTCTGCTATACCAAGTTTTGCAATCGCAGTGCTTTCTTTTGCTATGTCCTCCAGTCTGGCTTTATCTTTGAGCGCTTTGGCTGACGCTTCGCTTGCTCGGGCTGTGCCGCGCTCGGGGCAAAGATCCATTTCTAAGAATTTGCGGCGGACAGCATGTATATCTTTGATATTCTTCAATCCAGGCTTACCAGCATCGATGTCCTCTAGCAGCTCGACTAAATCGCGCACTACTTTTGCTGAATGTTTGCCAAATGCGTTTTTGGTTTTTCTCAATCTGTCTTCTTGAGCAAAAAAGAAGAATCGCCACAAAAGATACATAGCGACAGACGGCAGATTCATGCCTGTTTTCAGTCGCTCCTCTACTTTAGCATCGTCGTAAGGCGGATTCCAATTTTCATAAAAAGCTTCTTTGACATAATCCATGTCGCGCTCATCGTCTGAGTCGAGCAGATAACAAATCCAGTCCGAACGCCAGAATGGTCCGCGCAAATCATTGACCGGGTCTAAATTGTCGGTCAAGTCGTGGTCATCTGCAAGACCAGCCGAAGCAAAATATCCGATGCTGGCTTTACCTTCTAGTTTTTGCCAGGCTTCTTTTGCTTTTGATTTAGACAAGCGTTCGACCTGGCACGCGCTTGCTACAGCAATTCTGTATGCGAACGAATCTAGATCCAGAGCTATAATTTCGTCTATTACCCAGGTGTCGTGGCTCCAGTAATAAACAGCATTTCTTAATGGTTTTGCTCGGCGGGGATGCATAATTGTCGCGTAGACAGCATCGCTATCACCAAAATTGCCGAGCTTTACGGCACACATAAATAATGCGCCAAGTTCTTCGTGTTTGTTTTCCCAGGGACGATTAATCAGTCTTCGCCAGATATTGTCTTCGAAAACTCTACGCGTTGTATGTTTGGTGAAATTGTCGCCTTCAACAGCAAAGGCGGCGAATCTATCGATATCTTCGATATTGTCTTCTTTTGTGAGCCCCCAGATTTCGGCTAAATCATAAATATCCTTCTTGAATTTAGCAGAATTTATTGTGCCATTAAATGCGGTGCTAAATTTTTCGGCGTCACCAGATAAGAAATTTTCCGGTTCGCATTGCAAGATTATGTCATCTAAATCAAACGCTGTTGCAAGCGGACGCCCATCAGAAGTGCATTCGGTACCATCTTCTAAATACCAGCGTTCATTGAATTCGCTCCAGTTGTTTTCGCTATCGAATTCGTAGCGCCAGGTGTCATAAGACGCAAGATAATCTTCATTGGTATCGTTGTGGCTACGAGTATAAACAAAGTGTCCGTTTCGACTGCCATTCTTCCATTCACCTCGACTGGCCGAGGTGCCATCAGGATGGAATCGTTCAGTAATTCCATCCTGCGCACCTTCGTCGTTAAAATGGGCGATACAGCATAAATGCCCTTCTTTCGCCCAGTATTTCCATTCGCCTACGCCAACATTCTTGAACTTAGGCTTTGTACTGTATTTGCCTAGTTCCCAGTGTTCGTCTTGAGAATTCCATTTTGCTTCTTTGGGAAGATGAGATGGGCGGCGTGGTTCTTTCATTTATTTCTCTTTGACAGCATCTGCTACTTCAGAGGCGCCACGGGCACTGTTGTACCAGATCTGGATCAATGGGTGACCGTATTCGTCATTGCCAACATATTTTGCAGGCTTTAATTTCCAACCATCTGGCATGCCCACAAGACCGCTAGTGAAGACCATTTCGTTTGCACCGTTGAGCGAAAATGGCTTGAACCCGCCGTCTTTAGTGAGCCCGCGATAAGTCTTGCCCTTGATTTCAAGCGTTCCTATATGAATGTAGCTTGAGCCAGAAATTTTGTTGACTTCGTATAGTCCATCTGGTGGAGCGCCTTTGGCAACCTCGCCGCCAATCGACGCGGTTGGGAAAAAAGTGACAACTCCCAGAGTCATAACGCTCAGGGCAAGCTTATTCAATTTCATAGTATCAGGCTACCTCCAGTGGAATTTTCAGGAGACTAATTTACCACCAGGTAGCCTTTCAAAATTAGGCCGGCTTGATTAAAAAGCTGCGGCGCCAGCTTCTGCGACGCTATGATCTTGTTCGCCAGAGCCGCCGCTTACGCCAATTGCTCCAACTACTTTTCCATCTTTTTTAATAGGAATGCCGCCAGCAAAAATCATGACACGACCATTATTCGATGCGTTGATGCCAAAGAATTGACCACCCGACTGGCTGTGCTCGGCGAGGTCTTTTGTGGAAATATCAAAAGCGCGTGAAGTCCATGCCTTCTTGATAGAAATATCAATACTGCCCATCCAGGCGTTATCCATGCGCACATGTGCCACCAGGTTGCCACCACAATCGGCGACTGCGATATTCATTGGTTGTCCAATTTCAGTTGCTTTTTTTTCGGCTGCTTCAATAATGCGACGAGCGTCTGCAAGAGTTATCATGATGGTCTCCTAGTGAATTAGATTAAGCGGTTATTTTAGCAAGATTAGGGGGAAGGTGATTTAACACGTAGTGTTTGCGAAGGGACTTTATGAGAAAACTGTTGATAACCGGTTCTTTGCCCGAATCTATCAAGAAAAAACTAGAAAATCTGGGGCTTGAAATCTCGCACTATGGTGTTAATGATCTGGTCGCTCCAGATAAATTCAAGCAAGCGATCGAGCACGCCGACATTTATGTCAGTGGCGGCTATGAAGAAGGCAAAGCTGAGATTATCGAGGCTGCTAAAAATTTGAAACTAATAGCATTTCTTGGTGTTGATGCCGGACATTTTATCGACATTCCTGCTTGCACTAAAAAGCAAATCAAAGTTTGCAACACACCAGGTGCCAATGCAATTTCAGTTGCCGAATTTACCTTTGGTTTGATGCTCGACGCGAAGCGAAGAATTACTCAGTGTGCTGCTGCCACTATGTCAAAAGACAATTCATACTCTTACCAGACTTCTTCTACACTTTATGGCAAAACTATCGGCTTAATCGGTTTTGGTCGCATTGGTCAACATCTGGCTAAAATGGCGATTGATGGATTCAATGCTAGAGTTCTATATAATACTCAAAGCGGTCCAAAAACTGATTTAGCGCCGGATGGTGCTAAATTCGTTTCTATGGAAGAACTTGTCTCAGAGTCTGACATAGTAAGCTTGCACGTGCCAAGGCACGCAGGTTACATGCTTGGCGAAAAAGAATTCGCGAAAATGAAAGCTGGTATCACAATTGTCAATACATGTGCAGCGGAAAATTGCGAACCTAATGCATTACTTGCACACTTGAAAAAAGATAAAAATGCTTATTGCGCCTTTGATGGTTTTTACGAAGAAGTCGATGAGCACACTAAAGATGCGATCGAAGAATTACGCAAAATGTTTTTCTCTCAGTTTGTTGTGACACCACATGTTGCCTGGCGTACACTCGAATCTGATCTTGCGACACTTGATATGGCAGTCGAATCGATTTCCGATATGGTATCAGATGTGGTGCCGCGCAATTTGCTTAATTGACTTTTTCTAGCTTAATCGAATCAATCATTTTTTGAAACACTGGCTCGAAGACTGAATATTCTTCAGCTATTGTAGTTCCGTTGAACTGGTAAGCCTTGGAGTTCGTCACAAAATAAACAGCTATTTGGTTACCGGTAAAGTCTTCATGAGTTATTTGTTGAACTCTTTGAATTCCATTCACGCCTGCAATTTTGACAGGTTTTTCGGAAATGATTTTGTATGCATAGCCTGGCTGCGTAGACATGTACTCTTTGACTGCTGCAGCATACATTTCAGCTGTGGCATCTGCTGGAACTTCGTCTATCGCGCCATTTGCATTGACCTGACCGTTATAAGCAAAGAACTTAAAAGAATAAGGAGGCACGGTTTCTTTTATCTCCCATGAGGAAGGATAATCGATTGTGTATCCTGACTTCTTGTCTTTATAGGTTTTCATGTCTGCCATTGCAGACTTCGCCGCCTCTGACAGGGACTTGGCATCAAGACCTGTTCCCATTTTATGCTTGGCTGCAGGTGTATCGGCTACGGGCTTGGCGCTTTCATCTGCAAACGCGGGTAAAGTATTTACAGCCATCAGGCTTGAAAAGAGCGCAATTAATATAGTTAGTTTTTTCATACCGATATTCTAACAGGCTGAGACTTTCAGGTTCTTATTTGACGTTAGGGAAAAGGATCGCTAGGATCATCATATGCGTCCTTAGTTCAGCTGGATAGAATGCGTGGCTTCGAACCATGAGGTCGGGGGTTCGAGTCCCTCAGGGCGCAAGATTTTCTGAATTGAATAAAAGTTTGATTTGCTTGGAACCAAATATAGTATCAAGCTAGTCATTTCTGTAATGTAGATTGCCGTTTATACGAAAATGGTCCAATAACCGTGATTTAATCTATGTGCAAAATTTGTGCAGGACGTTGCGCCAACGTGAACCCACGTATAATGAAAGGGTCTTGGAATACAGCGTAATCATGTCACGCATATTAATAGTCGAAGATGAAGAAGAGCTTTCGTTAAGCTTGAAAGAGTGGCTGGAAGGCGAACTCTACACGGTTTCAATTGCAGAAGACGGTAAAGTTGCGCTCGAAAAACTTCGTGCCAACTCATACGATTTGATAATTCTCGATTGGATGTTACCGGGTTTTCACGGACTTGATGTTTGCAAAGCTTTTCGTAAAAGTGGTGGAGAGACTCCAATCCTCATATTGACTGCACGAAGTACTGTTTCAGCTAAGGAAGAGGGATTGAATAGCGGGGCGGACGACTATTTAACAAAACCGTTCAATCTTCGCGAATTATCTGCAAGAGTAAGAGCACTGCTGCGAAGACCGCTGTCGAAACCGCAATCAGTTCTTTGCGTCGGTGATCTAAAACTGGATCGAAACTCGCGTTCGATTACTAAGGAAGGAAAGCACGTAAAGCTTTTGCCCAAAGAATTCATGATATTGGAAGTTCTTTTTTTGAACCAAGGAACAGTGTTGAGTTCAGACGAATTGACCAACCTTGTCTGGGGTATAGACTCGGATATAACGCCAGACACAGTAAGGTCTCATATCAGGTCGTTGCGAAAAAAAATTGACGGGACAACTAATTCCTCGGTTGTGAAAACTATTCATAGTATGGGCTATAAGGTCGAGTCCGACTGATGTTCAAAAGTTTTAGATGGCAGATTGCATTGTGGTTTGTAGGTCTTTCCTCAATTGTCTACCTTGCTTTCTGCTTAATGGGATGCTTGTTCTTCTATCAAAGTCTTTGCAATTCCATGGACGAAGAACTAAAGACAGTTGCTTCTCAAATTGGGCATGCTATCGACCTCTCGGGTAAAAAGCCCACATTTCGAGATTGGCTCAGGGTAGTAAAAACCGAGCCTTCACGGTCAATTATGAGCATGCAGCTATATGACAAAGACGGTAATTTACTTGAAAAATATGGACCTCCTGGAGTTCCAAAACTGTTTTCAAAAGGAACCAGAATAGTCGAAGATGACCATTCTATGAGGATTTTTGTTAGCCCTCTTCACCACAATGATCAGCTCATCGGCTTTTTGCAGTTACAGTTGTCGACCACAAAGCGTCTGGAAATAATGGGAGAGTTTTTACTCACTATCCTGATTACCGCTCCTTTTGTGCTCGCTGGTTTTGGCTTGAGCGGTTACATCGTCTCTGGGATTGCTGTCCGCCCAATCGAGAATCTGGTCAGTACCTTAAAAAGATTTGTCGCAGATGCGGGGCACGAGCTAAACACGCCAATTAGTATTATTCAAGCCAAAGCTCAAACTCTTGATAGAAAACTGAGCAAGGAAGGTAAATTCGAGCAAGATCTTGCTGTCATATTGTCTTCAACTGAGCGGATGGGAAATGTAGTGGCAAATCTGATGTTACTTGCCGAGCTTGATGGTAAGCAAATTCCTTTATCGTTGCAGCCTGTTTGTCTATCCGAGATTTGCGAAGCCGTTCTTATGGAATTTGAAGAACGATTTAAGTTAAAAGGAATAAGTTTGAAAAAGAACGTTTCAGAATCTGTATACGTTTTTGCCGAACGGGAGTCTATGAGATGTGTTCTAACCAACCTGCTCGACAATGCCTTCAAGAATACAGAGTCTGGCGGGTCTGTGAGTGTCAACTGTGCACGAGTTGGGGACTTGGCTTTGTTGACCGTTAAAGATACGGGTGTCGGCATTCCAGATGACGCTATCCCTTTGCTTTTTGACCGATTCTATAGAGTCGATAACTCTAGAAGCCGGTCTTCTGGCGGTACAGGCCTTGGTCTTGCAATAGTTAAGTCAATGCTGGATCAATTTCAAGGGCGTATTACTGTTGAAAGCTCATTAGGCGTTGGAAGTGAGTTTAAAATTTCGCTTCCGATACTTGAAAATAAAGGCTCTACACAAAATTTGCACATAACCTCAAATTCTATCTGATAGATTGAAATGGTTAGTCTATTTTTTCATTATTTGGACGGATGCTTTCTCACTTAAACTTATTTTGTATAGCTAGTTCGGCTTCCTGTCTCGAGCTTAAGAGCTTTTTCGAAAATCGGGCAGATTTCGGCTCCATGTCGTTTGCAAACGACGGCGAAAGTGCAATTAGAGACATAAGGCTCAGAAATAATCAGATTTTCGTAATTGAATACGACAAACAGATGCGAGATACAAACGAACTCATACCTCTTTTGCGCTCAATTATTCCAGAGGCGAAGTTTATCGTATTACTGACTCAGGAGCAGCAATTCTGGTCGACTGTTGCATCTGGGGTAAATGCATTTTTGATGTGGCCAACAGACCAGAAGACTCTGTCAGGAGCGATTGAGAATACCGTAAACAACGGTTACCATCTTGGTCCTTGCTTGGCTAAATACCTGTTTCAAGGAGAAGGACTGAAAAAACTTCGCTTAACTGGAAGTTCCATTGAGATTCCCGATGCTGTGTCGCAATTGTCGGCAAGGGAGAAAGAAGTGGTCGATTTGTTGGTTGAAGGTTTGACCAACAAAGAAATTGCCGATGCTCTCAATTTGAAGCTTGGCACTGTAAAAGTGCATGTAAACCACATTTTGGCTAAGCTTAAGCTCGAGCACAGAGGGCAGGCGATTGCCAAAATCTCGAAGCTCAGAGCTATTATTTAAATTTGCGCATATCTTCAACTGTCAGTTTTGCCACCTTAGCCATGAGCGCTTCACGTGCTTCAATTGGAGCTCGTGATCCTTTGACAAAAACAGCAATATAAAATACCTGACCTTTAGGACCGACCGCGATACCAACATCGTTAGTGGCCGTGTTTTGACCTTTGATATCACGCCCGGTGCCGGTCTTATGCGCAAGTTTCCATTTAGGAGGCAGTCCTGCAAGTAATCTATTTGTGCCAGTTTTGCAGTTGAACATATCTTCGAGCACCACTTGGCGAGATTCTTTGGAAAGTAAGTCGCCACTATATAATTTTTGTAAAAGTGCCACCATTGCGTTTGGTGTTGCGGTGTCGCGCTCATCTGTGAGAAATTTTTTGATGTTGCCGCTTTCAGGTTGAAGAATGGCTTCGGGTCTGTCTATTCGGACTGATTCAATTCCTGCTTCTTTCAATATTTCTGTGACTTTTTGTGCACCACCGATTTTTGCAATTAAGATATCGCATGCAGTATTGTCGCTATCGCAAATGGCGCGGGTCATAAGTTCGCGAATAGTAAAATCGGATTGCAATCCTTTAATAGCGTTTTTGATTGGACTGTGTAGTGGTACCAGGTCGGATTTGCGAACCGTTATTTTGTCGGTGATTTTTAATTTGCCCTGGTCTGCCAATAGCAGTACTGCAATTGATAGTGGCAATTTGCAAACACTTTGCATTGGAAAGGGTTTGTTTTCATTGAGCCCATATCGTTTTTTAGTAGAAGCGTCTAAAACCGCAATTCCAGCTTCTCCTTTAACTGAATCTAGGTCCTTTTGATCTAGAAAAGCCAGTGCTGGCGCGGTTGTAGTGAAAAACACCGACGCTAAAGTAAGTAGTAGTTTCTGGTTTGTCATATATAAATGAAAGCCGTTGTAGGGCGGCATGACATTATTACGAATTCATCTTTTAAATTGAACTATTTGGTGTCAAGTGACGTCTTAATTACTAGAGAACAATCTCGATGAGGAAATATCGATGAAAATGTCCAAAACAGTTGCTCTATCTCTGGCTGTCGTCACTGCATTTATGACAGTAGATGCTGCATTTGCCCAGGGCTGGAGGCACAATATCAATAACCGACAACAGCGCCAGCAAAATAGAATCCAAAACGGTGTTCAAAATGGAACTTTGACCTCTAAAGAGTCTGCACGTTTATCCCGCCAGCAAAATGCTCTGGCCAGGCAAGAAGCTCGTTATAGAGCAAGTGGAAGCGGTCTTAGCCCCTGGGAGAGAACCAAACTGCAGCGAGAGCAGAACCAGCTAAGTCAAAATATCCATCGTCAGGCTAACGATCGCCAGGGAGTTAATTTGCCTCCAGTTGGCAATCCTAACCCATACAATCCTCCAGGTCGTCCTGGTATGTACAACATCAACAATAATCAGGCAAACCAGCAACAGCGCATTAACCAAGGCATTCAGTCGGGTGAGTTGACTCAAACTGAAGCTCAGCGTCTTTCTAACCAACAAGAAAGATTTGCGACAAAAGAAGCTGAGATGCGTCAGGATGGTCTTACACTTCAAGAAAGACGCAGATTGGACAACATGCAAGATAACATGAGTCGTAACATTTATCACCAAAAGCATGATGGCCAGGACCAGTAGGACTTCATAGAAAAAAAGTGTCTCCACTTCACGTTCGTTTCACGCTCGTTTCACCAAAAGTTCACGCAGAAAAATTACATTGAGCATGCTTAGACTCAACTGCGTACGAGAATGAAAAAACGCCCAGTGCTCACCTTTGGTGAGTGCGGAATTATAGTGGAGACATATCTATGAAACGACTTTTAGCATCGGTGGCATTTGCCATTTCGTGCGTTTTTACACTACAGGCAGATGTACTGGCAGCCAATCACTTCGTTTCACCAAACGGAACTGGAGAAGATGGATCCAATTGGAAGAAAGCCTGGAAATCACCATCTGATATAGACTGGAGCAAAGTTAATGCTGGTGACCAGATTCTTCTAGATGGAGGAGCATCTGGAATTACTTACAACGCATCAATTATTGTGCCAAAGAGCGGTACACAAGGTGCTCCAATAACAATTAGACAAAGTCCGCACGCTGGACACGATGGAACAGTTACCTTCTATGGTGGCGCTACAACTGGTGCGGTTGGTCTAGACAATGCCATTCTTGTTCAAGGATCGTACATAAACATCATTGGCGCGCAACGAGGCGGTATCAAAATGAACGCCTACAAAGTTGCTTGTGTAAATATTGCAGGCACCAATAACGTAAATGTCAAAAATGTCTATATGGATAACCGAGTTACCTCTCCTCCTTATGGTCAAACTTCATCAGTAGGCGTTCGATACAGTGGCTATAACAACAGAATTTTAGATTGCGATTTTCGCAACTCTACAGCCGGTGCAAGAGAAATTTATATGGCTGGTGTCGAAAATCTAACAGTGTTCAACAGATGTTCGTTTGGTTGTGATAGATTTTGCGATGGATGGCAGCGCGGTGCCTCTGGCGCGAGTATATTAGGCGTTAACAATGCTGATGCTAATTTCAAGTCGACCACACATGTTCGAAGCTGCGCTCTGGGCCCTTATGTAA
Organism: uncultured Candidatus Obscuribacterales bacterium; assembly: GCA_964572515.1. Classification (GTDB taxonomy): domain Bacteria; phylum Cyanobacteriota; class Vampirovibrionia; order Obscuribacterales; family Obscuribacteraceae; genus Aved-18. The sequence goes on from CAZNEW010000010.1 coordinate 29,481, forward strand.
GCACAGGACTTCAAGTCTACAGTGGAAAATGGTCGGTGCTTGATTGTTTGTTCTTAAATGGAAATCTTGCTGGAATCTATATGGACCCGCTTGCTGTGAGTCCGCCAGTTGTGAATGTTAATCAATGCACATTCTACAAATCTGGCACGCCCACGCCACCTTACATGATCAGCAATTTCCCGATATACAACAACACTGGTGTTGGAGCGCTGAGAGTAAAAAATTCCATTGTATATGGTGGCACAATGCGAGTTGCTGCAAACATGAATATAAATGCTGGGGGCAATTTCCAGTATAGAGTTCTTGGCTCAACCACTGCACTTGCGCCAAGTCAGATTGACCCGCAATTCGTAGATGATGCCACTTTGTCTACTCTGCCAGTGAACTTTGTTCCTCGCAGACTTTGTGAGGTGACTTATGCGGTCAAGTCGACGTCGCCAGCACTTGGTAAAGGTTCGCGATTGCTTTCAACTAATGAGCTTTGCGCACCATATGGTTTCACTACTCCTATTCCATTACAAGTAGGCGGACCATAGCGAATGCCAAGGCGCACTAACAGAAGACAACAAAGCGGCGCTGCCATGTTGATGATTATTGTCATCTGCGTGGCGGCGCTTGCCGTTGCAATTGTGACTGGTGTGTCGCTTATGAAATTCACAATCGCAAGTCAAAGAGCCGAAGCTGCATGTGAAGCTGCAAGTCTTGCTGCGGCAAAAGAACTTTCGAAAATAGTAATAGAAGATCCGAATTTTGGACTTGTTGGCTTGGGCAATTTTGCACCATCTCAAACGGGGATACTTGCAGGCGATGGCAAGCCTTTGCCAGTTGTGTCTATCAATTCGATTGTGGGCAACGCTCGCGTTGCGATGTTGCTTTCAGAACGTTTTGGAAGTGCTGAATTCAGACGTCTAGCCGTGCACGATGCCGAATGCGCCAGGCAAGCTTCAAGTCGATTGACGCTTGAGTTGAGAAAGGCTCTAGCGGACGCAAAAGATGGACCCAAAGACTTCAATCAGGAATTGCTCAAGCCTAGAACTCAAGCTTTCGCTGCAATAACTGCAAACTTGAAAGGTGCTGTTGGAAAGTTCAAAATTAAAGATTTTGATTTGCAGCTGGGTTTTCTAAAAAATGGAAGTACTACGGTTACAAGAGACCCTCAGTCTGAGGGGCGAGACTATGAAGCTTTTCGTAATTATGCAGTAGGCGGACACGATTTTATTTTCACTGGAGTCGGCAAGCAGTCGTGCCTTGTGGATAGAAATCAGTTTGTCAAAGACGATGGTTATATGCCATCAAGTGTGGTGAAAGTATCTTTGCTGCTCGAGCATCCAGACGAAAAAGACAAAGCGTTTAAAACGGTTGCGGCCTCTAGTTGCGCTCAACCTTTTAGCCTTGAAGATAAATCCAAACCCGGAACCATGAATTTGAGCTTACCGCAAGGTCTTCCTCAAGAATGTTATTCGCTTCAGAATTTGTTAGAAGACACCAAATTTGGTGCTTTGCCAATCACGTATTACACTTCGCTTGGTGGTGACTATCCACTTGAACCTCAAGCGCGTTTGGCACCAAATGGCGCGCAGGATAATAAAAAGCATATTAGCAGTATCTTTGCTCAGGGGCTGTACGACTGGATTCGTAGTGCAAATGGCAAAGTAAATTTAGACAGTGTAGTGAATATGGTCAATGCCAGATTGTACTCAGATAATCACGATATTATTCCTGGTCAATCGATTGCATTTTCTTTTGATCAAAACGGAGAGGTCAAAACTAAATCTTATTCTGCTTATTCTGCATCAAATCAGCTCGTGCACGAGAACCAGTTTTACACAATTGCATGGGATGCTATTACTACAACTACGGGTAAGTGGACTTTTACTTGTCGGGATCAAGTTCGGAATTTAGGACTAAAAAACGGTGGTAAGCACGCTGGGCAATTAATGGAAAACACTTTCAGCTACGATTCAATGTCTGCTAAAGAGCGCAAAGTTTACAACCAGGGTGGCTTGGCGGTAGAATTCGTCTTGTCTTACAGTCCATTGGCAGCGGTGAAACAAATAAATAATTGATGTTTGCTCGAGCCTCGGTTCTATCAGTGACAATATCGATTTTGGCAACGCACTTTTGTCTGGCGCAAGAGTCGGGCACAGATACAAGTGCTCAGCAATATAGAACCATATTGTTTGGTTCTACCGAAAAACGTGTGCAAACGGATGACAGTGCTTTTCGACTGGCTGCAGAGAAATTGCAAAATGGTTTCAAACTTACTGCTGATGAGTTTCGTGCGCTTGGAGTCGGATGCGTTGGGTACGAGTCGTATCGGAAATATTTTCAAAATATTGCTGTGGTGACGGCTGTTTATCGTGATTCGCCCGCTGCCAGAGCTGGTATCAAGGTTGGAGACAAAATTGTAGACAATCAAAAAGATAATCAATTTGCCCATGCCAATCCGCACATAAAGCAAGTTCAAATTAGACTTGCGCAGGCAGGCGATCCAATTGATATTACATTGTTGCGCGACGGTAATACCGAAAAAGTCACTCTGGTGCGCATGAATATCGAGGATATTCAAGAAACCAAATATCGAAAGATGTGGGAGAACACTGTGCGCAGGCTAGGTTTTCCTAAGGAAGGAAACTACACCGGAACCAGTATGCAAAATTTACAGCCAGATTAAAATCAAGAGTTTTTTCGATTGAGAAACCGGTAGAAGCTAGGTATCACTAAAAGAGTTAGTAACGTGGCTGAAATCAGCCCGCCGAATACGACAGTAGCGAGTGGGCGTTGAATTTCGGCTCCAGTAGAATCGGAAATAAGTTTTGGTAATAGACCCATCATCGCTACCATTACGGTCATTACGACGGGGCGCAATCGAATACTGGCACCTTTTATAATGGCGTCTTCCAGATCTCCACTTTCTTTTTTCCTTAATTGCATTATGTAACTGATCATAATCACGCCGTTTTGTACAGCAACGCCAAAAAGCGCTATGAAACCAATGAGCGCTGGGACTGAAAGTGGCTGGTGAGAAACCCACAAACCTATGATGCCTCCGATTGCGGCAAAGGGAACTGTAAGCATAATGAGAGCTGCATTCTTAAGTGAGTTAAAGGTAAAAAACAATAGAATGAAAATGCAAAACAAAACTATTGGTACCACTATAGTAAGTCTTGCCATTGCTCGTTGCTGATTTTCGAACTGTCCACCCCAGACTATTCTATAGCCGCTAGGAAGTTTGATTTTTTTTTCTGCCGCCTCTTGCGCGGCCTGCACCCAGGAGCCCAAGTCGCGTCCTCTAACATTCACCATTACGGCCCCTCTGCGTTGACCATCTTCTCTTTTGATAAGGACTGCGCCTTTTTCGATGCCAACATCTGCTAGTTCTTGCAATGGAATTCTCGCGCCATCAGGCGTTTCAATAAGCATCTCACGAAGCTTCTCTTCCGTTTGTCTATACTCTGGCATGAAGCGAATTAAAATGCCAAAGCGTTTGTTTCCTTCAATCACCTCTGAAGTAACGTGCCCAGCTGTAGCTGTCTGAACGAATCTCAGTACATCGGCTGACGTAGCTCCAAAGCGAGCGATTGCATTACGCTTTAGTGTAATTCTAAATTCTGGCAAGCCCAGGACCGGCTCTCTGAGCATGTCACCAGAGCCTGGTACTGAATTTAGTGCGGTCATCATATCATTTGAAAGTCTTTCTATAGTATCGAGATCGTCTCCAAATATTTTGACTCCAACGTCGGCTTTTACTCCTGTAATCAAATCGTCAATCATATCGGCGATGGGCTGCGAGAAACTGTACATCATTCCAGGTATCATGTTGACCTCTTTAGCCATAGATTCGATCAGTTCATTTTTGTCTTTAAAGCGCCATTCTGATTTGGGTTTTAGCCCGACATACATGTCGGCAGCATCCACACCTTCTTTGTCTGAGCCCATGCCGGAGCGCCCGATACGAGTTACTACAATTGTTACTTCCGGAAATTTCTTTATTATTCGCTCAATGTCTCTTGCAATCTGCTGTGATTCAGTATGAGCAATACTTGGTGGCATTCTAACGCGAAGCCAGATAGAGCCTTCGTCTAAGGAAGGAATGAATTCTGAACCAAGAAATGGAATGACGGCTGCTGCTCCAATTAAACATCCTAGTGAGATGAAAAACAATTTTCCCGGGCGAATCAATGACCATTGCAATAAAGGAATATATCGCTTGTTGAGCCAGCTCATCACTGGATTATGTTTTTCTCTGACCTGTCCTTTTAGTACCCAGTAACAGATAACCGGAATAATGGTTAGCGATACAAGAAGCGCACCAAGCAAGGCATAAATAAATGTTAGAGCTAGCGGCTCGAACATTTTTGCCTCAATGCCTTCAAGTGTAAATAGAGGCAAATAAACCGCTATGATAATACATATTGCAAAGGTGATTGGCCTTCCCACTTCTTGTGCTGCGCTCCTAACCACTTCCAAGCGCTCAGAGGCAGAAAGCGATTCCTCGTCTGCCAGTCTGCGGTAAATATTTTCTACCATAACTACGCCGGCATCCACGACTACTCCGAAGTCTACCGCTCCCATAGTCATGAGATTGGATGATAAACCTGTGAATTTCAGCAAAGCAAAACTAAACAAAAGTGAAAGCGGTATTATGACGCAAACGATAAGAGTCGCCTTTATGTCTAACAGTATTGCAGTCAGTACCACAATTACAAGACCACTGCTTAAAAGCAGAATCTCTTTGACAGTATCGGTTGTTTTGTCTACCAACTCTTTCTGGTTGTAAAAGGGAGTAACAATGACACCGGGAGGAAGTGTTTTTTGAATTTCATTCAATTTTTTTTCAACATTGGCGACAACTTCTTTAGTGTTTACGCCTTTTCGTGAAAAAACTATGCCAATGACTGCTTCGCCTTCAGCATTCATCGATGCCGAACCCCGTCTGAATGCCGGTCCAACTACTACCTTCGCCACATCGCGAACTTTTATAGGTGTTCCATTCACCTCTTTTAGTACTATTTCTTGAATATCCAAAACGGTTTTTACACGACCAAGTCCGCGGATTATCACCTCTTCTCCAGCCTGCTCAATAAAATTGCCACCTACGTTGAGATTACCTCTCTCCAGGGCTCTTTCGATGTCAGCTAGATTTAAATCGTAGCTTTTCAGGCGATTTGGATCTATCAAGACTTGATATTGTTTAACGAATCCACCATAAGAAACCACGTTGACGACACCCTGAGTGGACAAAAGGCGCTTGGCGATAGTCCAGTCTTGAATGGTTCGAAGATCGATTAAATTGTGACGATCGCTTTTGACGTAATACATAAAAACTTGGCTGAAAGTCGATATCGCCGGACCTAGCTGAGGTGAAGGAACTCCGGGAGGAAATTGGAGAGTTGAAAGCCTTTGTTGAACAAGTTGACGGGCCAGGTACAGATCGCACTGGTCATCGAATATTGCCGTTACAACCGATAAGCCAAATTCCGAGCTAGAACGAACTTTTTGAATGAATGGAACACCGCTCAAAGCATACTCAATTGGAACTGTTACTAGAGATTCAACTTCTTCTGCAGCCATACTTTCTGGCTCGGTAATAATTTCCACGCTGATATTGCTTACATCGGGGAATGAATCGGTGGGAATAGTAAAAACCGCGTACATGCCGATGGCAATCATGCCGATCATAAGCATTAATATTCCGGCTCGTTGTTTTACTGCAAAACTGATTAAATTATCGATCAATTTTGCTGTGCTCCTTGAGCGGAAATAATTGAATGCGGATTACCAGATTCGAATTGAGCTTTAAGTAAAAGAGAGCCCGTTGTAACTACTTTGTCTCCTTCTTTCAATCCTGAAATTACTTCGTAATACTCCTCATTGGACGCGCCTACCTCGACTGCTTGCTCTTTGTAATGTTCTTGGTTAGCGATGTAAACCACCTTCTCATTACCTCTACTCTGGAGTGCATCCTTAGGGCAGGCAAGCACCATATGTGGTGGTAATTGAATTTCTGTGTCTGTAAAAAGACTCGCTCGTAACTTGAGGTCTGGATTTGGAATTCGCGCGCGAATTTGGGCTGTGCGGGATTCTGGATCTATATGTGAGCTTATATAATTGATTTTTCCTTCAAAGGTTTGATTAGAATAACCACTTATTTTGGCTGTGACTGTTGTACCAATTGATATCTTGGGCAAATCGGCAGCGGGTATGTCGGCGGAAAGAGCAACAGTTGAGAGGTCGGTAATTCTAAACGCTTTCTTTCCTGGGTCTACGATTTCGCCCAGAGCGACATATTGTCCTGAAATGACCCCGCTCATTGAAGAAATGATAGGAATTTCGCCATTAATCTGGCCATTTTTCAAAACATTCTCCACTTGAGCCTTGGTCATTCCGTTGAAAATCAGTCTCTGGCGCAAAGTGTTTAAATGTTGTTGTGCACTTCTCACTTCAGCCTGGGCCAACTGCAAGTCTCGTTTCATCATGGCTTTGTTTTTGAAGAGTCGTTCTTCGCGCTCCAAATCTGCTTTCGCTTGTTTAAAAACAGATTGTGCGGTTGCGAAGCTGGCTTGTGCCGCATATAAATCTTTGGTAGCAGCAATTTTTTCACGGGTCAGCTGTTCGTATCGTTTTAAATTTCTGGCAGTCAGTTTTAATTTGGTATTTGCTTCGTCGAATTGAGCCTGTGCTTCGATTAGCGCTTCTGGGCGTTTCAGTTGTTCGTTGTAAATTAGTCTTTCTCTTATTTCGTGCGCTTTTGCGATGGCGAGTTTAGAATCCGCTTCGATCAATTCCGATTGAATGCCGCTTATGGTCCGGCTATCGATCCAGGCTAGTATCTGTCCTTTGTGAACATTTTGACCTGGACTTACAAGAATTCGGACGATTCTTCCTTGAATATGATTAGTGAGAGATACTTCTTTGCCGAATTCAGGATGAATTTGTCCTGCTACATTCAAGGTGTTTTTCAAAAGTCTTTTTTTGACTAGTTCGGTCTCTATTGGAATATCTTCGTTTGATGATTTCGATACTTCTGGTGGAGGAGATTTCTTCTCGCTACAGCTGTTTAACCAAAACACGAACACTACAGACAAGATAGTACTAAGAAGGCGCTTGTGATGTTTCATAATTACCAAAATAGCACGTGATCGCCGCTAGTAGTTTTGCGTACGACTTATGGACTAGTACCACAGATGATGGCATATATCCTTCGAGTTATTGACACCTTGAGCCGATATGCGAATCAATCTGGCAATTTGAATAGTTCTTAAGTGATAAAATATGCGCTGAGCGTAAAAGGAGCAACACATGGATTCGCAAAACTCTAATCTGGTAATTCATAACGCTAAGTCCAAGATTGTCGGACTATTAGCTGTGAATCTCATTTGTATTGTCTGCGCTGTGTTTTTGGCAAAGAGCGCCTCTGAAGGGATTATTGTTAATAGCATCGGATGGCTTGGCGTGGTTTTTTTTACTTTTGCTTTTATTATCCAGATTCGCAGATATGTTCGCAGAGAACCACTAATTAGAGCTGATGATAGCGGAGTCTATCTTCCCTTTTTTGGATTAATTCCATGGAACGATATAACTGGATATACCGAGTACAAGTCGATGTTGCAGATTTATGTGGCAAATGAAAGTCATTACATTGACAGGCTTCCGCCGGCAGAGCGAATGATAGCCAATCTCAACAGAAAATTTGGCTTCTCCTCCATAACTATCGCTACAACTTGCTGCTCTTCGGAGCAGAAGACTCTTATTACCGATGCTCTAAAGAAGAGAATTACAGTCAAATAAACAAGTGGTTGCAAAGTTGATCGGGCTTGAATAGAGCACCTTTTGGGATGCTGTATATGCATTTGCTATGTCGAGTGGTTCTGTATTTGTTCTAGACAAGGTCACTTATCTAGTCAATAATTGAATCTGGCGGTTACAAATAGCGAAATGACCACTGTTTTAAGTCGTGAAGCTCCTCATCCGTTCGCTTTGCCGGACGGCGGGTTCAGACCTCCGCTCAAATGGGCTGGAGGCAAGCGTTGGCTTGTGCCTACGCTCAGAGAAATGTGGGTTGGTAACGAGCAAAGACGGCTGGTCGAGCCATTTTGTGGCGGACTTGCGGTGGTATTAGGTTTGGTGCCCAAGAAAGCGCTTTTAAACGATATAAATCCGCATGCCATCAACTTTTATGCTCAGCTCAAGCAGGGGCTAAATATCAAATGGGAAATGGAATACCATCCCGACAGGTATTATGAGTATCGCACTGAGTTCAATAATCTCATTCGCAAGAAAAAATCAAATACCAAGCGTGCCGCCGAGCTCTTCTATTACTTGAACCGAACCGGTTATAACGGACTTTGTCGCTTCAACAAACAAGGTGAATACAACGTTCCGTTTGGCACCCATTCTAAAATCAATTATGTCTATAACTTTGTGCCATACAAAGACATTTTTAAAGACTGGCAGTTTACCTGTGGAGACTTTCAAGAAACTGAGCTGGATTCGAAAGACTTTGTTTATGCCGATCCGCCATATGACGTGCCTTTTACTCAGTATTCAAAAGAGGGATTCAACTGGCAAGACCAGGTTCGTCTTGCAGAATGGCTATCTAAACATAAAGGACCGGTCGTTCTTTCTAATCAAGCAACCGAAAAGATTGTTGAACTATATGGAAAGCTTGGTTTTAAGCTGGTTTATCGTGATGCACCACGTCTTATTAATTGCACCGGCAATCGTGCTAAAGCAGTCGAAGTCATAGCCACAAAGCGCATTTAGGTATGAGCAAAGCAAACGACGTAGCCTGGAGTGAGTTTTTCGCTAAGTCGAGCGCTCTTGCTGAAATCGAAGTTAATGGTTTTGCTTACGTTAAAGCCGACGATCTAAAAGAATTCAGAGAGCCACGATTAATGGCTAAAATAGACACTCTTGCGATGCGTCCCGAGCCTTTTGTGACTAACAATTTGAGTATTTTGCCTGTGCAAAATGGATTGTATTTACTCTTTAAAGACGAAGAGAACAAACTGTTCTATTCTTTTCCCAAGCTGCAAGACGATTTGAAAGTGGAAGAACATCGCTCACAAATCGATCTGGAAACCTTTGACTGTTTTCCAAAAAGCAAGGTATTCAGCGAGTCTCAAGCAATCGATTATGCTCATCTAGCAGCGCTTATCAATCGTTATATCGGCTCTGAAGAGTCACATTTGTGTGTGCGAGGCAGACTTTATTCGGGCGATTTCAATTTCTTGTTGCCAGAAGAAGCGGAGCCGGTTCAGGTCTCGAACGTTCAAATTGAAGTCGATGCAGGGTTTGAAACACCTGACTCGATAGTGCTTATCGAAGCAAAAATAGGTCGTCGTGACGACTTCAACATAAGGCAGCTCTTTTATCCTTATCTTCAATGGTCGAAGCGTTCGCTTAAAAAAATACGAACAGTTTTTTTGACTTATTCAAACGGCGAGTATTTATTCACCGAGTTTAAAATGGGAAAAGACCTTGGCGATATTGAACTTATCTCTAATCGTGCTTTTGTTATCGACGATTTACCTGTCTGCCACATTGATTTAGAAGAAATGCTTTCATTAGTATCAGTCGAGCCTGAACCAGATTCGATACCATTTCCTCAAGCTGATGATTTAAACAAGATTGTGGATCTGGTTCAATTAAACGAATACGAAATCAAGACACCCCAATCTATTTCTGAATTTTTCGAATTTACAGAAAGACAGTCTTATTATTATGCGGGTGCTGCTGTTTATCTTGGTTTTGTAGAGAGAGCTGACCAATTGCTAGAGCTGACTGCGATTGGAAAATCATTTGCTCACATAGTTTCTCGCTCACAGCGAACCAAAGTAATTCTTGAGCAAATGCTAAAGCGCCCAACTCTGCGAAAAAGCCTTGAACTTTTAATGGCTAAAGATTTTGATCTGAAGCGAATCGACAATCGAGAAATTGCAGATATAATTCAAGCTGAAACTGCTTTGACCGGAACCACGCCTCAGCGCAGAGCAGCTACGGTTAAAAAATGGCTTATGTGGATGATTCTTAATTGCAGATTCAAACAAAGGGTATTTGTAAATGGGGATGGCGTGTGTGAATAAATTCGTTGCTCTTTTGATACTGCTTTTCAGTTTGGCTCAGCCTGCTTATGCCGAAGACGCAGTCTTGGCAGAGGCAAAAGAGCAAGAAATGGTTTTTAAAGTTGCTCATGATGAGATGAAAAAGACTCGTCTTTCAAAGCCAGGTCGCGGTGATTCTCTTGCAGACATGCTAGTGACGCCAATTGAAAAGCTTGCTGGAAGCAACGATCAGTCGAGTATGCAAAACTGGGGTAATGTCTGTCTTGATCATTTGTATGATGGCAATAAAGAAGAAGCCATTAGAATAATGGACCTCCTGGATGCAGCAGCCACCAAGTCTTTTCCTAAGAGCGAATCCATTGTCGGGCAAGTTTTATATTATTTTGCCATCGGTTCATACATGGATGGTGACATGAAGAACGCCGAGAAATATGGTCTGAAATGTGTTGAGAAATATCTGGCTTCAGGATCTAAACTTCGCGTTGAGCAGTCTAACTTGCAATTGTGCTATTACATGCTTGCAGTACTTTACGACAAGCAAGGAAATGCTGAAAAAGCGCTTGAATACGCTAATAAAGCTAAAAGTATTTAGGTTAACAACTTGTTCTATTTGCGAGCAAGTGCAGCCATATTGAAGTTTTTGCGTCTTCCATCATTTATGGTGGAGTTGGCGCGGGGTGCCATTTGCGGCTGTGCTTCGTAATTGTCGTTGCGAACAGAGTACTGTGGCCTGGTATTTTGTCGGGAACCACGCGACAAAACTCTGCTCGCTCTTTGTCCCTGAGAAGATGCCGATTGACGAGGAGTAGGGGCTTGAGGAAGGGACTTACGACGATGAGGAAACATAATTTTGTCGCGATCTTCTTTAGTCGGCAACGAAAAGTTGGGTGACAAAATTTCATCCAATTCGTTTCGTTCGCTATAGAAAGATTCGAACAAATCTATCTCTTTGGCGTTGGTCCAAAGACGACGCATTCGGCGTCGGCGTATTGCTGATTGTCTTAGTCTAATGACTCCGTATCCGATACCAGCCAAGCCGAACCCGAGCAATACATATTGCCAGGAAGCAAAGGCGAGAAGGCACGAAGCGCCGATCACCAGGATCAGCAGACCAATAATCCGTAGAATCATGAGAAGAAGATCCTGCAAACTAAGGGTGACAGTGCTGGTTCACCACTTGAAAATATTCAGTTGTAGATAGTGAATTGAATATACATTACACCTAAAATTTAGATGTGAATAGGCTAATCTTGTATTTTTCTATTTATCGGAAGTATATATTTATGGCTGCTGATTGGAGGTGCTTTGGGTGATGTGCAGACGTTTGTTTCAGAAAGGGTTTGCATCATTGCTTTGTTTAACGACGCTCTTGTCTATTCCGGTCTTTGCTCAAGAAGTAGACTTGAGCAGTTATAAATCCGCATTTAGAGATAAGCTAATTAAGGCGTTCAAGTTTAGCGGTCAAGGAAAAGTTCATGCTGCTTTCAAATTAGAGAGCAACGGGTCGATTTCTAAGCTTGTGTGTACAGAACGCGGACAGAGTACCGCTAATGCAGAATCGGTAAAAAAATTGCTCCTGACGTGTCAGCCGTTTGCTCCGGCTCCAACAAAATTGCTTAAGAAGCCCTACGTTTGGTTTTACTTTAACTGGAAGAATGATTTGTATAGTGTCAGCGGACCGTATTTCGAAGAAACATTTCCAAATCATGTAGTGCATTCGGTTCTGTAAACAAAAGCGTTATCGCGAAAAGGCGTCGCCTGACGATTCTGAATCGTCGGCTGGATTTACCACGGGACCTATCCCTGGTGTCGGATTTGGTATTGTAACTGGTGAATCCGATGGTGCATTGAAAGGAATTGGCGGCATTGCCTGCGGTGCTACGACTGGTGGCAGGTTCGTTGTATCTTGCATTGGAACATCTTGACTAGGGCGCGGTTGATCCTCAAGTTCTTGTTGTTGGGGCTGTTGTTCTTGTTGCTGGGCACTTGTTCGACCGACGTTCGCCATAGCTTGACTGTCCCATTGACTTCCGTCCTCAAATTTGACTTGCAGAACTCGTACCTTATATGAGGATATTTTCGGGTTTAAAACGCCTTCTTTTTTCCATTTCTCTGAACCTTCACCATCAGGCAAGACTGTGCAAGTCCGCGAACCCTGGAAAGTGCCCAGGTCTGCGCCTGTTTCGTCAGTAAAGCGAACTCTGAAATTGACTGAAAAAACGTTCTTAGCCGACACATTTTTGTAAGTGATGTATACTCTCGAAGACTGCGGCGTGCCAAAGGTATTGAAGTCGAGTACGGCTTTAGCCGAAACTATATCGACGGGGCATCCATTCTCTTTCAGTACCGATGGAGCTAACTCGACAGAGCCTTCTTTGGGTGCTTCTTGAGCCAAGGCGCTGTTTGCAGGTCCGGGATAACCGATTAGTTGCCATAAAGGCAAAGATAAGGACAGGAGCGGAATCATCATGGCTGGCACAAGACGTTTCAAATCGACAAGACCTCTACTTGCTTTCTGTCTATCAATTATAACGGTAGGTCTCTCCTTCGGCTTGAATCAGACCGTTTTGGCTGCAAAAACTTCTTCGCCAAGCGGATTCAATTTAAGTATTATTCACACAAATGACTTTCACGCCCATGATGAGCCTTTTCGTGAGAATGGCAAAGTAATAGGTGGCGCAAGTCGCATGGCAAGACTTATTCGAGACCTGCGCAAATCTTCTATCGACAATACACTGTTGATAGATGGGGGTGACATTTTTCAAGGTTCGATTCTATACGCTAAGTATAAGGGCGAAGTGGAAGTAGAATTGCTCAATAAAATGGGCTACGACATCTATACCATCGGTAATCACGAGTTTGATGATGGATCTAAGAATTTGGCTGACAAACTAAGCAAGGCAAAATTCGACGTAGTTAATTGCAATCTGGATCTTTCAAAAATGCCAGGACTTGCCAAAATTGCCAAGCCTTATGTAATCAAAGAATTCGGAAAAGAGAAAGTAGCATTTGTTGGCGCTATCACTCATGATCTTGAAGTGCTTGCTGCCAATATGCAAGAAGTGAAGCTCAAAGCCAAAGAAAAAGATGATTGGATGAATCCAATCAAAGAAACTGTAAAAGAGCTGAAAGATCAGGGAATCAACAAAATTATCCTCGTTACTCACTGTGGTATCGAAGACGATGAAGCGATGGCAAAAGCCATTCCAGAAATTGATGCGATCATTGGCGGACATAGCCACTCACGGCTTGCTGAGCGGGTAGTAGTAAAGCATGGGGATGGTACTACCACCACTATTGTTCAAGCCGGATGCTATGGAAAAAATGTAGGAAAGCTTGACCTCAACTTCGATTCAGAAGGGCGAGTGGTAGATAAGAACGTCAAATACAAGCTTCACCCGGTGGAAAACTCGCTTGAGCCGGCAGAAGACATAGACGATTACATAAGGGAAAAAGTTAAACCTATTTTGCATTTGCGCAAAGAAGTGCTTGCAAATTGTATGGCTGATTTTGGCGAGAAAGTCGCTCCCTGTGACACTGCCATGGGCGATTTTGTTTGCGATGCTCTGGCCAGAGCTGGCAGGCACTATGGTGTCACGATAGCGTTTCATAACCGCGGTGGGATGCGTGGCGTTTTCCAGCAAGGACCACTTACTCGCGAAGAGCTTGAGCAGGTTCTACCTTTCGATAATTTTGTAGTATTTGCTACGGTGAAAGGAAGCCTGATTTTAAAAACTCTCGAGCATGGCATGTCGGGCTTGCTTGGCGCTCGTTTCCTTGATGTACACGGTTTGAAAATTGCTTACGATCGCGACCTTCCTCCAGAGCGTCGAGTGGTATTTGTTTTGCACAAAGATCCAAAGGGTAAGTGGATTGATTTGAAGCCCGACCAGGACTACAAAATTGCTATCAATCATTATAATTTCGAGGGTGGTGAGCGTTACAATTTTGAAGGCGCCACAAATGTAGTAAAGTCCGAAATGCGTATTGCAGATGCTGTTCGAAGCTATCTTCAGCAAGAGCACACTATAACTCCACAAAAGCCAAACAGAATTGTGGCAGTGGCTAGCAATTGCTTGTCTGTTAGTGGTACTGGCGATGATGCTACGCTTTCATTCAAAGGCGCCGACCCCGAAGCAAGGCTCACTCTCGTGGCTGGCGATAGTCGCGGTGTAAGCACCATATACGATGCATTTCCCGCTCCTGTGCAAAATGCCACCGTTATTGAAACTAAGCTTACTGCTTCCAAAGATGGCGAATATCACTGGAAAGGTGTTGCCAAACTAATCAAGAAAGTACTGGGTGAAAAGGGTGCTGGTTATAAGTGGGTCACTGTGGTTGCTCACCCACCAAAACAAAAAGGCGAATCAAAAACTGAAAAAGGCAATAAAACAATTATTGCCGTACCTGTTGAATTGAAATAAAGTCTACGTGTTTCCACCATTGATAAAGCCCTTGCGCGCCCATATTATGGACGTGCAAGGAGGAAACGCTCATGTTATCTGGACTCAAAAAACTATTACTGGCTCTGCTGACGTTTTCGCACGAAAGCTTTTCGGACCTACTTCTGCCGCTTATTTAGGTAAACTTTCAAGTTTATTTAGATTGTCTCTGGCTTCTTTGTAGTCCATTTTTAGCTGAAGCGCTTGTAAGTATTCTTTTCTGGCTAAATCCAATTGTCCCTGGCTTTGATAGGCGACGCCTAGATTATTGTGAGACCTTGCGTGTTTAGGGTCGCATTGTAAGGCTGCCTGGTATTGTAGAATCGCCTGTGCCACCTGGTTTTGCTGGTGTAGGAGCAGCCCTAAATTGTAATGAGCGTCGGCAAATTGCGGGTCTATTTCAATTGCTTTCAAAAGCTGTTCTTGTGCTTCTTTTGCCTTGCCCTGGGTCATTAGAGAGACTGCCATTGCAGTATGAGCCTCGGCATAGCCCAGATTTTTTCTTGCTGGATTATAGTTGGGTTTTAGTTCAAGGGCTTTTTGAAAAGACTTTACTGCTTGCGGAAAGTCGCTTTTAGCGCCGTAAATAACTCCCAGATTGTTATAAACCTCGGCAAAATTGGGGTTTATCGAAAGACATTCCTGATATTTGGAAATGGCTTTATCATATTGCTTTTCTAGCTGGTAAATCTCACCCATGGCAAATTGCGGCTCGCCTTTGTGATCGGGCATTTTTGCCGCTCTGGACAGGGTTGTTATCGCATCTTCGGTATGTCCCATTTTTCCCTGAGCCACGCCCAGATTGTAGGTATACTCAAAGTTGTCGCTCTTTTTGTGCGCAAGTTCTTTGAAATAAGTTTCGGCATTGGCAAAATCACCCTGGTCAAAATAAGTAAGGGCTAGCAGATAGCGAGCATCGATACTTTGAGGATAATCTTTGATTGCCTGTTTGAACTGGGCAATAGCTTCTTGTGCCTGACTCTTTTGCAAATAGATTTTGCCTAGAAGCAAGTGCAGTCTTTCAAGCTGTGTCTTGCTCAGTTTTTTTTGTCCGGTAAGGTTATCAAGCGTGGCTTTTGCTGAATCTATTTGCCCTTGGACAAATTTTTCATTGGCCGCTTCAAGAGTAACAGTTATGTTGTCCGCCGCCATCGCCGACTGAAAGACCAGAAAAGTTAAGGTCGATGCAAGAATTTGCTTGGGGATTGGGGGCATAAACAGGTTTTACCTTGATGATGTGATTAACTTATAATTGAATCTGGAGTGTAAATGGATAATAACCCAAAAACGAAATGCTGGCTTTGCTTCACAACTGTGGCGCTGCAAAGTATTTTGCTTTTGAATTCACCTTTTGTTTTGGCAAAACCTTCTAAGTCTTCTAGAGCTGAAGATAATAAAACAGCTGAAACAGTTTTAGTGCCCGATTCGGCAGAATGCAAAGAGTGCATCAAAAAAGCACAGGTTTTATTTGCTCAAGACAATATCAAAGAAGCGCTAGCTGTCCTGAGCGCCAACGAGAGCAAGTGTGCCAGATCGGTGCGTTTCAATTTGTTGTATTCGACAATTTTGTTGCGCTCAAAAGACGGTCAGTCCAAAGCCGCTGTATATGCAAAACGGGCTCAAGAACTCGATCCTAAGTCGCTGGTAGCAAATTTGCAGGCTGGTATCACAGCCATGATAGTTGATAACAAAAAAGAAGCAGTAACTTATTTCAAGAAAACAGTAGCACTGGATCCAGGCAGTTATGAAGCCTGGTCAAGCCTTGGAAAACTTTATGGCGAGCTCGGTAATAGCGAACAAGAAAAGGTGTGTGCTTCAAAAGCTGCTTGTCTTGAGCCTAAGAGTCGCCAGGCTAAAATACGCATGCTGCGCGGGATAGCGGATTCGGGAAGTATTTCGGCTCTTAGAAAAGAGCTTGATAAACTAATTGATGATGAAAGTCTGGAGCCAGAATTTTTTCCCTATGTGGCAAAAGAAGCTTACGAACTTGGTGCATTCGATAAAGCGGAGCGCGCTTGCGATCGCGTTTTGAGTGCTTATCCAAATAGTTTGGAATGTAAAAAAGTAAAAGTTCTGTCTTTGCTCTGGCAGAATAAATATAAAGATGCGTCAATGCTTTTGGGTGAAAGCAAAAATTTGACACCAGAATTACAGGCTGTTTCAGTTTTGATCGGACTTAAAACAAATAACTCGGTCCAGAGTGCGAGTTTGACTAAAGCTCTTGATGCAGAGCCGGATTCACCTTTGGTTTTACTTGCTAATGGGTTATTTTTGACGCACCAAAAACAGTATCAAGATGCAATTGTTAGTTTGAGAAAATCACTCAAACAAAATGAATTGTTTGCACCAAGTCACATAGAATTATGTCGAATTTATATTAAGCAAAAAGAGTTTGAAAGTGCCTTGCAAGAGGCGCGTGAAATTGGGCGTTGCAATGGATTTGAAGCAATCGCAAAGGCAATGGAAGCAAGAGTAAATTTAGCCCAGTCTACTGCCGTAGAGAAAAGACAAAAGGCAGATGCTCTTGCAAGACAAGCTTTCAAAATGGATGAAAATGCCCCAGAGGTATTGATATCGCTTGCCCGTGTTCATCTTAGTGCAGGCAGACTGAACGAATCCAAATCATTAGCCGAGAAAGCGCTAAGAATTGAACCTGGAAACGACGATGCAATTTTGTTAGTTAGCGAGATTAAGGGAAATGACAGGCAGTAATACAAAAATAAACACGATCAAATCTTTTAACCCCGCAACCAAAGAGCTTCTTGGAGAGTTGCCAGTTTTTGGCAAAGGGCATGTCACTCAGACAGTTGGATTTGCAAGGCGTGCATTTGAAGATTGGCAATTGCTCGATTACGCTGCTCGCGGAAAGAAAATAGCAAAGTTGCGCAAAGTAATCAGCGATTCTGCAGACGAGCTAGCTGAGCTAATTTCCAAAGAAGTTGGAAAGCCCAAAGTAGAAGTCTATGGCTCCGAATTGCTGGGCGTTCTCGATACTTGCACCTGGCTTTGTCAGCAAACGGAAGAGATGCTCAAAGATCAGCTCATTTCTTTGTCCAATCCATTTTTGTCGAGCAAACAAAGCGTTATAGCGTTTGAGCCTCTGGGTGTAATAGGAATCATTTCTCCCTGGAATTATCCGTTTTCCATTCCAATGATGACCATTTTAATGGCAGTTATGGTGGGCAATACAGTTGTTCTAAAACCGTCTGAGAAATCTTCACTCATTGGAGTCAAAATTGGCGATTTGTTTAAAAAAGCAGACTTTCCCGATGGCGTTGTGAATGTAATTACCGGGGATGCCACCACAGGTAAATACTTGTCTGAAGAACGGCTTGCCAGGCTAATCTTTACTGGTAGTGTTGCTGGCGGTAAAAAGGTCATGGCGCAAGCGGCAGACAGTTTGATTTCGGTTACATTAGAACTTGGTGGCAAAGATGCTGCAATCGTTCTACCCGATGCACCATCACAGTGGACTGCACAGGGCATTGTCTGGGGTGCGTTTACCAATGCTGGCCAAGCATGCGCTTCTATAGAACGTGTGTTTGTTTTGAAGGGAAAGAATACCGACGAATTCTTAAAAGCACTCGAAGCTGAAACAAAAAAAATCAGACTGGGTCCTGCCACCGATCCAGGTACGGACGTTGGTCCCATCATCGATGAAGAGCAGCTGAATAAAATTGAAGAACAGGTCAACAAAGCTGTGAGTGATGGTGCCACCATTGTTGTTGGTGGCAAAGCACGCCCAGATCTTGGAGGCTATTTCTTTGAGCCAACCCTGATTACAAATGTGAATACACGAATGGATATCATGAAGAATGAAACATTCGGTCCGGTACTGCCGGTAATGGTCATTGAGTCTGAAGACGAAGTAGTGGACCTGGTCAACCGAAGCAAATATGGCTTGACTGCTTCTGTGTGGGGTAAGAATCTATCTCGCTGCGAAGCTATTGCACGCGATTTGGAAGTTGGAACAGTTTATATAAATGATTGTCTCTTTTCGCATGCTCAACCACAATTGCCCTGGGGCGGTATGAAGGCAAGCGGGTTTGGGCGCTCGCACTCGAAATTTGGATTGATGGATCTGGTCAACATCAAGCACATAAGTATTGATGCACCAGGTGGAGGTCCCCGCCCATGGTGGTATCCCTACACACGTGCTCGCACTGCAATGTTGCGAGGTGGGCTGAACCTCATGCATGGATCTACTATTGGAGCCAGATTCAAAGGGTTTGGCGACTTTATTTCGAATTTTTTCGATAGTTCAAAAAAATAAACATCAAACACAGTTCATCTAGGAGTCTATCTAACATGTCAGATTCGGCTTTGCATCCAAAAGTGGTGGAGGCTCTCCACAGGCTCGAGATCAAATACAAGGTGCTCGAGTGCGATCCCGATTTCGCTGATACAGCGGTGTTTTGCCAGAAGTATGGCTATAAAGAAGAGGCTGCTGCAAACGCGATTATCGTAGCCAGCAGGCACGAACCGGTCGTTTATGCTTGTTGTTCGGTACTTGCAACAACCAAACTCGATGTGAATCGTAAAGTAAAAGAAATAATGGATGTGCGCAAAGTTAGTTTTGCCAGTGCTGACAAAACTCTAGAGCTCACAGGCATGATGATTGGCGGGGTTACGCCATTTGCCCTACCGGAAATTCCTTATTATATAGATTCAAAAGTGATGGAACAGCCCGAAGTGATTATCGGGGGCGGCAATCGCTCGTCCAAAGTCGTTGTAGCGCCGGACCAATTGCTCAAAATCCCCGGTGCGCGGGTGATTGCGGGTTTGGCTGTTGACAAAGTAATGGTTTGATTCTCATTCGCATTTTTGGGTTTGTTATTGAGAATGGTCGTTGTCATTAGAAAATGTGCAATAAATATTTCCCCGGAAAAATCAGCCTTTCGGACGAGGAATAAAGAAATTTATTGAGAACTATTCCCAAAAGCATCATTTCGTGTTATTGTTTTGGTGTTGAAGCAAACTCCTCTGCGTGGTGGTCGTAACACTTGCCAGTTACGACCGCCAGGCGCAGCAGGCACTAGATGGTATACGCCGTTATGGTATATACTTTCTCCCTTCAGCGATTTCAGGAACATATGGATTTAACATGAGCAGATACACCGGACCAAAAGCTAAAAGATGCAGAGCTGTAGGAGCTAACCTCTACGGCAACGACAAATTCGATCGTCTACACAAAAACTATCCGCCAGGTCAGCACGGTCAGGCGCGTAAGAAAAAATCTGACTTCGCTCACCACTTGCTCGAAAAGCAAAAGATTCGTTGGACCTATGGTCTAAATGAGCGTCAATTCCGCAACTTGTACGACGAAGCTGCCAGAACCAAAGAAGCTACTGGCACAGTCCTACTCAAGTTCTTAGAAAGCCGTCTCGACAATATCGTTTTCCGTTCCGGATTGGTTGCAAGTCGTGATCAGGCTCGCCAATTCGTTTCGCACGGTCACGTTCTTGTCGATGGTAAGAAAATGACTATTCCTTCTGCTCGCATGTGGGTAGGAGCCAAGATTACATTCAAAGAGAAATCAATTGAAGCTCTCAAGAAAATTTCGACCGGTCTGACACCAGTCCGTCCTGACTGGCTGACAATTGACGAGAAGGCTTACACCATTGTGGTGAACGCAATTCCTGAGCGCGACCAGATTGACCAGACATTCAAAGAAAACCTGGTTGTTGAATATTACTCACGTAAGTAAGCTTCAATTCTCGGTTTCGAAAGAAAAGAAAATCAAAAGAGACGGTTTGCAAAGCCGTCTCTTTTAGTTTTAATGCTTTTACTTTGTTGCGGAAACTAGTTAGATGAAGAAACGAATTGTGTAGCCAGTGACTGCAAGCGCTCTTCCATCAGCTGAATACGCATATTGACCTGACGTGGATCGAAACTATTAGGATCGAAATCGCAGCCGACCCATTGCAAAGTATCCAGGTATTGCTCGTTTTCGGGGTCTTCGATAATGCTTATGAAATTAGCATAGCCTTCTACGCCGCCAACATCTTCGGGCGGGCAGGCGCGCTTGCCCATTGTGCATTGAGCAATGGCATTTTCAGGCACGTCTGAATGTTGAATATCTTCAAGCACGATGCGGTGTTTCCAGTCGTCGCCATAATCGTAGATATAGAAAATTTCGTCGCCGCGCGCTGCAAGCAGGTCTGAAAGAGCATAACTGTTATAGTCGAGGATTGTTTCACCTGATTCTGCTTCATCAGGGTCTCCAAAAACCTTGCCGTGCTGCTCGAAATGATGCAGGTGGGTGTTGAACCAACCCATCGCAATTTGAATCACTTCGTGAACTATAGACAACGGAGCGTCGGCGCGAATTAGCACACGGCGCCATATTGGCAAAGGCGAGTCCATTAGACTGATTTTTAACTGGTAATAGCTGTCTTCTTGTAGTTCAAACTCGTTCGACATAAAATCCTCGGCTTGCGCCATTTCTCAACTGAATTCGAGATTCAAAAATAGAATGGTACCGAACTACAGCCCTGGATTCAAGGCGAATCTTTTACAGTAAAGTCAATCTCTTTGGAGCCAAGTAACAATTTGGTCAAGGCTCCGCTTTGCAGGTTCGAACAATCGCCTCTTTTCCTGCGGTAGGATGCCACGCTTAGTTTGCGTCCAACTTTCTTCAATCTATCAACGTATGGATTTTATTGGTAGTACTACTGGCGGTGTTATGTTGATTGGGCGCGTGTCAACTCAGTTTGCTCCGATAGACGTTGTTCATTTTTTCTCCCATTTTTAGAAACTATTTCCATCTGTGGGAATAATAAATTCATGGGCAATCCTGCGCGAGAGTCGGCTGAAGAGCCTGCAATAGAAAATCAAAGTCCGGCTCAGGAAGGGCTGACTTTGGCTAGAGTCGATTATCCAGGCGCTGGCAGATGGCCTTTGGTTTCGGATATTGCGACTGGACTGACAGATATTTATCGATCTATTTTTAAACCTCAATCTGTTCCTGAAGTTCAAAATGACAAGGCTTATGGCCAGATGGCAGATTTCTTGTCGGGTTCTAACGTGAATCTAGACAATTTGGCTGGTACTTTGAACAAAATTTTGACAGACCAGGGTCTTCCCCAGGTGAAAGTCGAAAAGATGGATGAATCTCGCAGTCATCGAAAATTACCCGCTTGTGGAGATTGCGCTCCTTCTACCGTAAGAAGTGGTGAGTACTTTATGGGGACTGGAATTTTATCGATGCCAGAAAGCCTCATTAATAATCCAGATAAAGCTTTGGCTGGAGCCATTGCTATGCACGAAGTCAATCATTTTACTCAAGATTTGCTTGTGACGCGAGCAATCATGGATGATGTAGCAAAAGAGAATCCAGCAAACTTTCTTGACGCTGTCTCTAAGCGGTATACGGAAAAAGTGGGAAATGCGCCAGAACGTGATTTTCTTGAATCTGTGGAGCGTTTGCGCAAAGAGAAAGGCGAGCTGACCCCTCAGGAGCGAAACCGGGCGAATGTAATTCTTGAGGGGTATGCACAGCAGCTTGCCGAGAATGGAAAACCGCTTGCTTCGATAGATTACGACAACATCGTTAATTTAAAAAACATGCTGAAAAATAGCGAGAATCCCAACAGCACTTTAGATTCTATAACTCCTGAGGAAATGGTAAAGCAGATGATGAGAGTGGTTGGACTGCCCGAAGATGTAAGAGCCAATAACACTGTGTATCGAGTACTTTTTGGTGATTCTAATTGGTCGGCAAAAGATGTGATGCGAAAGTTTGGAAATCCATACAGCAAGACTTTTGATCCTCATGCTGCGCGAGAAAAATTGAATTCGCATTTAGAAGCGAGACGATGGAATGTTGGTCCTCAAGTGTTGAGCGAACAAAGTGTTTATTTGGGATATGAACACGAGCGCGAAAGTAGAATGATTGAGCAAGAATTCGCTGCATTTTTTGCTCGAAGAAAACGTTGAAACGATCAGATTTACTCACTTTTCGTTTTCATTTCGGAACCAAAATCGATTTTTCATGTCCTTGCTTAGTGAGTGGATATCGAAGGTAATGACCAATGAAATATCAGAGTTTTACACGAACTTTTACTAAAGTTATAGCCACTTTTCTATTTGCAGTAACTGAGGCGGCACCAGCATTTGCTCTGGATGCGAAGCTAATAACTCCCCATCAAGTGTCTAGAGGCGAGGAAGTGCATGTGTGTGTTAAAACAGAGGCGGCCGCCGAGTGCGAGCTAAAGGCTCCGTCTTTAGGGCTGGGACAAGCATTGAAATTGCTTGATTGCAAAGCTAATAAAAATGGCAAAGCTTTCTGGACTTTTCAGGTGCCACAAGACTATAAGCAAAATCGAATCCCCTTGTCGGTTACTGTGAGAAAGAACGGAAAGGAGCACAAACAAATTAGCGCTATCAATATCGTAAACCGATAACGGTTTAAGTTTTTGTCGTTATTTCGCCTGACGTAAAGTAGCCGATACCAAATGTGGTGCCATTAGATGTGGCTCATAAAAGGTATCTCTTGAAAAGTTCGCGGCTATAAAGGGAGTGTGAATCCATCAACCACTTCCCAATTGGAGGGCACCGCCATGACGCAAGACGCCCAAAACTTTCTCATTGGTCAGTATGAATTTGCTGGACCGTTTGATACCAGCGAAAATATCAAGGAAGCTGCAGGACTTTGTGTAGTCTTGTCTGATGACAAAGACGAATACAGTTTGCTTGAAATATTTTGCACAGACAATGCTCGCAAAGAATGGCGCCGTTTTGAAGGAAGCAACCAAAGTCGTAAAAATAAGAATTTGCGACTGGCTGTTCATTATCAAAAATCATTGCCCGGTCAAAAGCGCAATCAAATAGTGAAAGACATCATGAACGAGTTGTCGCTTGAGCAATCTCATCAACTGTCATTTGCTGACTTGTCTGGTTCGATTTATATAACTAAAGAAGCACCATTGCCTCAGGCAATAAGTGCATAACACAAAACGATTTTACTCCCATCGCTAAATGCTGAGAGAAAGCACCCGGACCCCACTATCTCCCGGGTGTTTTTTTTGAATTTTTACTATGGTGTCGATGCCATTGCTTTAGGAGCTGGAACTGACGAAAAAACCTTTTCGAAAATTGCGACTGCCTTCTGACATTCTTCCATAGTGTTGAATTTGCCAAGGCTGATACGCAAAGAGCCTCGCAACATACTGCAAGGCACTTGAAGGGCAGACAAAACATGAGATGGTTCAATAATGCCTTTATGACAGGCTGAAGCGCTTGATACGCAAATTCCCTGCATGTCGAGTTGCATCACGAGTGCTTCGCCTTCGCCGTTTTCGACTGCGACACTTACATGACCAGGCAGTCTTTTTTGCAGATCTTTGGTACCGGTGATTTGAATTCCTTTAAGACCAGAGAGCTTTTCCATCAAAAAAGATTGCATCTGACGCAAATCGGATTCGAGTTGCTCTAGCTCAAGGTGTGCTAAACGTGATGCTTCGCCAATTGCGACAATATTGGTCAAACCTTCGGTGCCAGGGATGATACCCTTTTCTTGTCCGCCGCCAAAAAATAGTGGCATTACATTTGTGCCTTTGCGCAGGTACAAAACGCCTACACCTTTTGGTGCGTAAAACTTATGTCCCGATAAAGACAAAGCTGATACTGGACATTTCTTTGTGTCTATACGCACTTTGCCTGCGGCTTGAATTGCGTCTGAGTGAAAGAAAATCTCTTTATTGAATTCGTCTGATTTAGCTTTGACCAGATTGGACAACTCTTCAATCGGCTCAACTGTGCCAATCTCGTTGTTTGCCCACATGATTGAAACTATGCTTGTTTCGTTTGTAATAGCGTTTTTCAAATCTTCTGCGCGAACGAAACCTTCTTTGTCCACTGGAAGATATGTCACTTTCCAGCCATTGGCTTCAAGATATTTTGCAGGTCCAATTACTGATGGATGCTCAATAACAGTGGTAATGAGATGCTTGCCCAAATTATTTGCTTCGGCGAAGCGTGCTCTGCCAAGCAAAGCGCTGTTGTTTGAATTTGTACCGCATGCAGTGAAATAGATTTCGGTTGGTTCGCAGTTCAAAAGTTTTGCCACATTCTGGCGAGCCTTGGCAACGGCTTTGAATGAGTCGCGACCCATGCAGTGAATTGAGGAAGGATTGCCAAAACTTTCGCTTAAGAAAGTGATCATGGCGTCTGCCACTTCCTTTCGGACCGGGGTAGTGGCACTGTTGTCAAAATAAATAGTCATAATTTAGTTGATAATTTGTACAAACTCAAAAAATTGTACGCTGACAAATGCGACATGTTAGCATGCAAGACCTATACTAGGTTAGATACAGGTTCTTTGAACATTTTAATTCGGCTTCTAATCCTCATCTTACTACTTGCAGGCTCTGTGCTTTTGTCCATTCTTCTGGGCGACGTTAGCATCGATGCCAAGACGTCGTTAAGAATGCTTTTTTCGCCTGGCGATTCAGTTAGCGATGTGCACGACATCATATGGCAAGTGCGCCTGCCCAGAACTTTGATCGCTCTTATCGTGGGAGGAGCCTTGAGTGTCTCTGGATATATATTGCAAGTGCTTTCAAGAAACACCCTTGCAGACCCATATTTGACTGGAGTGTCCAGCGGCGCTTGTGTCTGCGTGGCGCTTGGAGTGGCTCTGGGATTGAATTTCGACCTTATTCCGCTTGCTGGGCTTTTAGGTGGGCTTGCGGCAAGTCTGGTGGTAGCTTATGTCGCTCGATCGCACGATTACCAGGGATTGTCTGTGACCAGACTTTTACTTGCTGGAGTGGTTCTTTCAACATTTTTAATAGCCCTTACAAGTCTGGTTATCTTTCTTTCGGGAAACCCTGTGCTGGCTCAGGGTCTACTCTACTGGCTTGCAGGCGGTATAAGTGGAAAGTCTTGGTCCGAGCTTCAACCAGGTGCTATCTACACTCTGCTTGGAATTGCTCTGGCATTTTGTTTGTCGAAGCAGTTGAGACTTTTGTCTTTAGGTAAGGATTACGCCGCATCGCTTGGCGCCCCTGTGGCTAGAATTCAGTGGGCCTGCCTATTTGTGGCAGTGCTTTTGTGTGGTGCTGCCGTTGCTCTAAGTGGGTTGGTCGGTTTTGTCGGGCTCATCGCACCGCATTTATCACGTCATTTATTTGATAGCGATGAACGTCTGCAAATTCTTACATGTGCAATTGTTGGTGGAATCCTGGTCATACTTTCTGATCTTTGTGCGCGAACATTGATCGCATCGCAAGAGTTGCCTTTAGGTACATTGCTTTCTTTGCTTGGTGGATTTTTCTTTCTGGCTTTGATGGCTCGCGACAAAGGAGAGATAACAATCAGATGATTGAAACTAAATCTCTCACAATTGGTTGGGATAAAAATAATCCTGTATTGATTGACGTTAATCTGGTATTCAAGCCCGGCATGATCACGACTATTGCTGGGCCAAATGGCTCGGGCAAAAGCACATTGCTCAAGACCTTGACTAAACATTTAGAACCGCTAAATGGCGAAGTCTTTTTGAATAATGAGTCTGTGGCAGATTTGAGTTTTTCAAGCTTTGCTCGCAAAGTAGCTTATGTGCCGCAATCTAAAGATTTTACTGCGGCATTGACAGTGAAAGAAATTATTTCGCTTGGTCGCAATGCGCACCAGATGTGGTGGTCATGGCAGATGAGCAGTGAGGATAATCTTGCTGTTGAAGAAGCACTATTAAAAGCCGGATTGACCGATTTACAGGATCGCAACTGGAATTGTCTTTCTGGCGGCGAGCGTCAAAGAACGCTTATCGCTGTGGCTCTTGCTCAAAAAGCGGATTATTTGATTCTGGACGAGCCTGTTTCGCATCTCGATTTTAAATATCAATTAGCAGTGGCAGACTTGCTTAAGAGTCTGAAAGAAAGCGGGATTTCTGTAATCGTGGTTTTGCACGATTTGAATTTGATTGATCTGGTAAGCGATAAAGTGGTGCTTTTGTCCAAAGAAAAGAAAATGGTGGCTAATGAAGGTACACCAATGGAAATACTTAGTGAAGACATTCTTGGTGAAGTCTTTGGCGTAAAAGTAAAAATAGCGACTTTAGACCAAAGACGCAGTTTTCATTTAATTGGATATTAACGTTTGTACAAAGGACCGCAGCCGATGCGAGTTGCAAGCGAGTCGGATTGAAATGAAAAAATATGGTTTTGGTCTGTGTTTTGTCTGTATGAATTGAAAAGAACTGCTTGATTCAAATGTAAATTGACTGAATTGTCATTGACGAATTCTTGTGCCTGGGCAGCATAAGCCAGTTTGCCAAGAAAAGACGTGATCTGGTTTGAATTGTTTTTAGTTTCGTCTGTGCTCATAGTAGATCCTGTGTTTGACGAGATATTGCCCTGCAAAAACTTATTGCAGAGTCGTTGAATCGGCCCAAAAGAAACATATGACTGGTTGGAAAATTTGCCCACTACGTATTTCTCCCATTGCTATTGTAAGAACATGAGAAATATTGTCAATATTTAATTTTTGAAGCTAAATATGCAGTAAGCCCGAAATGAGAGCCCATACTTTAGGACCAAAAACAATCGCTCCAATTGCCATTGCCACGATTGATGCCACAAGCACTGAAGCGGCAGCCGTATCTTTGGCAAGACGTGCGCTAAGTCTGTATTGACCATCGGTGGCTATGTCCACGAGATGCTCGAGCGAGGTATTGATTAGTTCGGTAGATATAACAAGACCCATGGCTATGACAAGTGCTAACCAGCCAGTGGTGTCTATTTTGAAATAAAATCCGGCGATTGTTACTGCAACTGCGGCTACAAGGTGAATGCGCAGGTTGCGTTGTCCGCGCAGTCCTACTCCAAGACCGTGTATGGCGTGATAAAAGGACTCGATTACGTTTGCTGCTTGACCAGTCTTACGCTTCCAGCCAAAAGGCACAAAAGATTTGGAGCTAACCACATCAAAGTTTTTCTTGCTTTGTTCTTGCGGTTTTAGCGCTGCCGACCCCTCTATTGGTCTGGCCATAGGTCTTTCGTTTTGTTTGGCTCGTTTCTTTTGATTTGACATAAATCTGGTTAAGTAAGTCGCTCAATATCAATCATCGATGATAGTGGCTCTGTTGTCTTTATTTATAGAGCCAACTATTTAATATATTTACATCCTCATTACCTGGAAGCTTATCTTTTGTATCCAAGGCGCTCCAGAACGGCGTTTTGACGCGAAAACATGTCTTTTTCTTGTGCTTTAGTCTCGTGATCGAAACCTAATATATGCAAAACCGAATGTGTTATCAAAAAGGCGAGCTCGCGCTCGTGACTATGACCGTAATTACGCGCCTGCTCCAGGCATTTGTCCATTGAAATTATTATTTCGCCAACTGTCCATTCTTGGTCTGGGTCATTGTTGTCTGGGTTGTAAGATAGCTCTATGGGAAACGACAAAACGTCGGTTGCATAGTCTTTTTCGCGCCACATTTTATTGAGCAAGCGAATCTTTGCGTCGGACACCAGTGCAAGGCTGAAATGTCCGTGCTTTTCAATGTCTTTGAGCGTTTTTTTACTTAGCCAGGTACAAGGTTTTTCTTGCAAATTACAAAGGACGCCAAGAACTATCTTATTTGCCATATCGCACACCTGGTCTTTGTTTACGCTGTGACGACGTTGACTATTTATGACCTGGACACGATTTGATAGTAACATATTTTGGCAAGAACCCAATTTCGCTTGAAAGCTCCCGAAATGCCATGTTAACATACCCAGTTAGTTGAGTTCGTTTGGTATTCGTGGGTCCAGGGACCTGCGTTTTTTAGTTCTAAGGAGCTTTTTCACACTTTTGTCAGCTAAATCACAATCCAATTCTAGTTCGATATCACCAGCCAGAGCCGCTCTGATTGAGTCAGCTATCAAAATGGCGGAAGATGTTTTAGCCAAACAAAAAATGTGCCTGGTCGACTTGAAGTTGGAAAATTCTGGTCAGACCAAAGTTATAGAGCTCACTATTCACAAGCCTTCTGGCAGAGTCAGTCTCGATGATTGTGAAATGATCAGTCGCGAATTGGATTCTATGCTCACCGCCGATTCTGAGTTTAGTTCTGGCGAATTTCTCTTGCAAGTTCAGAGTCCTGGAATTGATCGTAAACTCAAGACTTTGCGTGAGTTCAATACTTTCAAGGGCGAGCTTGTGGAAGTTAAATACAAAGACAATCTCGATCTTTTCGGTTATCACTTGCTAGGCACGCTTGGTGCGTGTGACGAAGAAACGGTCATAATTGACAGCCCCAAAGAATTTCCTTTGCAAGATAAAAAAGCCAAAGGCAAATCAAAATCGAAAAATGCTGAAAGCAAGAGCGATTCAGCCCCTTCGAATTTAAAACTGAAACTGGCTCGTGTTTCAGAAATAAAGCTTTACCCCCAAATTCTGATGCAATCAGAATCTGATGAACAACTAAATAACACTACAACTGAATAAAGGAGGGTTCCTCGTGATCCCAATTGGAGAAAAACTGCTCGAAGCAGCCGAAGAACTGGAAAGAGAACGCAACATACCGCAAGACGAATTCATTGCTTATGTTTGTGATGCAATTGTTGCTGCTTACAAGAAAAAAGTACCAGACCATGACGTCGAGGGCGTTCGCGCAATTTTTGACACAGAAACTGGTGAAATCGGTATCTTCGCTCCAAAAGAGGTTGTTGCAGATGTAGGCAATCCATATCACGAAATCAGTCTGGAAGACGCTCAGGATCTGATTCCCGACGTTACCGAGGGCGAAGTTCTTGAAATAGAAGTAACTCCCAAAGATTTTTCTGAATTTGGTCGTATCGCTGCTCAAACAGCCAAACAGTTGATTACTCAGCGTTTGAGAGAAGCAGAAAAAGACCTGATCAAAAAAGAGTTCGAAGTTCGCAAAGGTACCTGTACAACAGGTCAAATTGAGCGTATCGAAGTCTTGAGCAATACCAGAAACAACGTAATCGTAGACCTGGGACGTGTCGAAGGTTGTATGCCTTCGCGCGAACAATTGCCTGGAGAGACTTATCGCGTAGGCAATAGAATTCGTGTCTATGTGCTCGAATTGAAAGAATCCGGACGGGTTCCTCAGATTATCGTTTCACAGGCTCACCCTGAGCTGGTTCGTGAATTGTTCGAGCTGTATGTGCCTGAAATCGAAGACGGTACTGTTGAAATAAAATCGATTGCACGTGAAGCTGGTTACAGAACCAAAATCGCTGTTCATTCAGAAGATGGTGATGTAGACCCGGTCGGCGCCTGTATCGGTACCCGCGGTGTTCGTATCCAGAACGTTGTTGCAGAGTTGCGTAACGAAAAGATTGACGTAATCAGATATTCAAACGACCCGGTCGACTATATCTCGAACGCTCTAAGCCCTGCTCGTATCACAACAGTTGCTTTGTATGACGATAATCCGGAAACTGGCGGCAAGCGCGCTGAAGTTATCGTGCCTGATGACCAGCTCAGTCTGGCAATCGGTCGCGGCGGACAAAACGTTCGTCTGGCTGCCAAGCTCACCCAGTGGAAAATTGACATCAAGTCCGAATCGCAAGCTGGTGGCAGTTTCCGCAGCATGAATCAATCTCTGGAAGATATGAGTGCCCAGGCCTGATAACAAAACTGGAGAAAAGCTGGAAAGATTATGCGTGGCTTGCAGGCTCTACAAGCCAAGGGGCGAACTATTACGTTTGACTCTTGAAAATGAAAGTGGAAGCTTACGCCTAAATAATGACCAGAGTCGTATCTTTGGGCGATCGGCATATATTTGCCGGTCGCTCGATTGTCTTCATGAAGTCCAGAAGCAGAAATACGGGCGTTTGAGAGGGGCTCTTCTGGGGCGAAAAAAAACTCGCCCAAATTTGGACCACAAGAGGCTTTCTCTTGAGCTTGTTAACGTAATTGGTGATATTTGCGCAGATTTGGCCAAAACATGACAAAATAACCAGAGAGTAGAACACCAGAATAATATTTAGAGTGAAAAGTGGAAGAACGCGTCAGAGTTTACGAATTAGCTAAGAAGATGAATATCTCCAATCAGGAGGTAATTACTGCTCTTCGCGAGCTTGGATATGACGTCAAAAGTCACTCGAGTACTGTAGATGGAAATGCCATCAAGCCTCTAATTGAGCAAATCAAGAAAAAAGCTAGTTCTGAAGCTCTAGCAGAAACTCAGAAAGCGGCAGCCAAAGGTCCCGCTAAAGCTAAGGGCGGCGGTATACCTCAAGCCAAAATTGCGCCTCCACCGGAAGAAAAGAAAGTGGAAGCCAAACCACGTGTTCTTGCTCGCTATAAAAAACCTACTTCGCCGGATGGCGCTCTAGAACCAGTTTTGCCTGAAGGTCAAGCACAGGACAAAGGTGTTGCCGAACAGGGACATGGTGGCAGTCAAAGTTCAAGTACAGGCATTGCCGCAAGTGTTGCAGGAGCGACAGCTACTCAAGGTGGACCATCGCCTCTACCTGCATCGCAAATTTCATCGAGTCCTAGAACTCCTCGTCGTGTTGGTCCAGAAGGCGAATCGACGTCGGTATCTTCTCCTGCAGCAACTACTGCTCAAGCAGTTTCTGTCGCTACCAGTGCACCTGCTGCTAGCGCACCATCGGCGACACCAGCGCGTACTGGTCAAACTCAAACTCAAACACAAACACAGACGCCAAGTTCTATTTCAGTTCAAAACCAGGTTGTAAGTGAGAAAAGCGCACCAGTTGTGGAGTCGCGCACTGAGACACGAGTCGATGCAAGACCTGTCGAAGAAAAAACAGTTGACCATAAGAAAGTAGAAGAAGAAGAAAGCAAAAACGATGCCGACCTGATTCCTCTTCCAGATCCAAAATCGACTGGTGATTCGTGGTCTGAAGAGTCGAAATTTGCACCAAATAAAATTCGCAACCTGGACAGTCTCTTCCAGAAGAAGCAGCGCGAAGAGCGTGCTTTGCGTGAGAAAGACGAGCCTAAAGAAAACAAAGCACAAGAAGAAGCAGCTCGCGCCAAAGAAGAATTTACCAATTTAGAAGAATTGACCAAGTTTGCTCGCTCAACACAGCCTGAAGCAAAGTCGAGCGGCAGTCCTGTTCCAATAAGAGTGGCTGCGCCTTCGATGCGTGCCACGCCTCCGCGTCCTCCTAAATCGCATCGTCAATCGCAATCTAACAAACCCAAACGCGAAGACGAGCGTGAAAAGCCAGAGTCGCCAGCGAGTGACGTTCCAAAATTCGTAACTTTGACTGGAAATGTCACTGTGCAAGAGCTTGCAGAGCGCATGAGTATTCAACCTGCAGATGTAATCAAACATCTGTTTATGAAAGGCATTATGCGTACGGTCAACCAGCTTATTGAATTCGAGCTGGCTAAAGAAATCGCCACTGAGATGGAATACGAGATTTCGACCGAAGAAACAAAACCAGTAGAAGATTCAAAAGCGCAGGCACGTGCTCTTGCTAAGGCAAAAGCCAAAGCTGCAGCCGAAGAAAATGGGGAGCTTACAACAAGACCTCCAGTTGTGACTATTATGGGTCACGTAGACCACGGTAAAACATCACTTCTTGATGCAATCCGTCAGGCTAAAATCAAAGTGGTCGAAGGCGAAGCTGGTGGTATTACTCAGCATATCGGCGCCTATCACGTTGAAGTCGAGTCTGAAGATGGTGTTCGTCAAATCGTATTTTTAGATACTCCAGGTCACGAAGCGTTCACCGCTATGCGCGCGCGTGGAGCCAAAGCAACCGATATTGCAATCCTGGTTGTGGCAGCAGATGATGGCGTGATGCCTCAAACAATTGAAGCTATCGATCACGCTAAAGCAGCTAATGTTCCAATTATTGTTGCTGTAAACAAAATCGACAAGCCAGGTTCGGACCCAGACAGAGTTCTTTCTCAATTGATGGAACACGATTTGCTTCCTGACACATTTGGTGGAGACACTGTTACAGTAAACGTTTCAGCTAAAAAACGTACTGGTCTTGATGAATTGCTCGAAATGATTTTGCTTGTTGCAGACATGCAAGACTTACGCGCCAACCTAGATATTCCTGCTTATGGCGTGATTGTGGAAGCAGAGCTTTCACGGGGCAAAGGTGCAGTTGCAACAGCGCTTGTTCAAAATGGAACATTGCGTGAAGGCGACTTGATTGTAGTTGGCAGCACAAGCGGAAGAGTTCGTGCACTATTTGATGATCGCGGTCACAGAGTAAAAGCCGCAGGTCCATCGATGCCAGTAGAGGTGCTTGGTCTTGATCAGGTTCCGCAGGCAGGCGATCCATTTGAAGTAGTGGATAGCATCCAGGAAATGAAAGAAATTGCAGACACGCGCAAAGATGCTGTCGTTGCGCGTCAAGGTCATCACGTTTCGCTTGAATCGTTGCACGAAATGCTTGAGTCGGGTGAAATGAAAGAGCTCAAGATTATTGTCAAAGCCGACGTACAAGGTACAGCAGAAGCAATTGCAGATTCGGTGCGCAAGCTATCAGACGAGAAAGTGCAAATTACTCTTCTTCGTGCAGCATCTGGAGAGATTTCAGAAAATGACGTCAACTTGGCGGCTTCTTCTAATGCAATCATTATTGGTTTCAACTCTAACCCAGATCAAAATGCAAGACAGGTCGCTGAAGCTGCCGGTGTTGATATTCGAATTTATAACGTCATTTATCAAATCACCGACGATATTCAAAAAGCGATGCTTGGTATGCTCGAGCCTATTCGCGAAGAAGTGAAGATCGGAACTGCCGAAATTCGCAAAATCTTCAAAGTTGGCAAAGGAAGCGTCATCGCCGGTTGTATGGTGCAAGAAGGTAAAATCCAGCGTAACGCCATTGTTAGAGTGGAGCGCAATGGTGAGCAAATCTATGAAGGTAAGCTCGATAACCTCAAGCGTTTCAAAGATGACGTCAAAGAAGTTGCTCAAGGTTTTGAATGCGGTATGAGCTTTGAAAAATTCGGCGAGTTGGAAGAGGGCGATAAAGTTCACGCTTTCATCATCAAAGAGACTAAACTCATTTAGTTGCACAGCAAATCAGGTAAAAACAGATGGCACAAGAACGCTCATTAAGAGTGTCTCAATCAATCAAGAAAGAGATTGCTTCGATGTTGCAACGCGACATTAGAGACGAGCGCATTTCGGGATTAGTATCTATTACCGAAGTGGAAATGACTCATGATTGTCGTTCGGCGCGAGTTTATATTTCAGTTTTTGGAGACGATGAAGCAAAGAAAAATACTCTTGAAGCTTTGCAAGACAATGTCGGTATGATGCGTGGCGAAATATGTCGGCGTTTGAGACTGCGTTTTGCTCCCGAAATGCAGATTTATTTAGACGATTCACTTGAGCGTGGGGCTAAAGTCTCAGAGCTGCTCGGCAAGATTGCCCGTGGCGAAGTTTGATTCAAGCAAGCCTTGCGGATTTTTGAATCTTGAAAAGCCAGGCGGTATAACTTCGCATGATCTTGTAAATGCAGTGCGCAAAATCACAGGCATTAAACAAGTCGGTCATTCAGGCACTTTGGATCCTATGGCAAAAGGAGTCATGGTTATTGGTCTTTCAAAAGCGTGCAGACTGATGCAATTTTTGCCTGACGATAAAACATATGTCGCCGAAGTGTTACTTGGCACCACGACAGATACCGATGATATTGAAGGAAAAGTGTTGAACACCAAAGACCCAGAGCGGGTGGCCAAAATTTCTTCAACCGATATCGGTTTGTGTTTGAAAACATTCATTGGAAAAATTGAGCAAATTCCGCCGGCTTATAGTGCTATCAAAATTAACGGCGTCAAAATGTATGAGATGGCTCGCAAAGGGCAATCGCTGGCGGCTGAAGCTGTCAAACCGCGCAAGGTGGAAGTATTCTCTATCGAGCTGCTTAAATTTGAAAATCCAGTTTTGCAGTTGCGTATTAGTTGTTCTTCGGGGACTTATATACGATCGATAGCTCGAGATCTGGGTGTGATGCTTGAAGTGAATGCTTGTTTGAAAAGCTTGATACGTGAGCGCGTTGGTACATTCAATCTCAAAGACGCAATTACGATTGATCAGTTTAGACATGAATTTCAATCACAAAACTTGCAAAGCATAATGTCTCAGGCACAAGCTATCAATGTCCCTGTGGTTCAGTTAGAACCAGAATTACTTTTGAGGCTTGTCAATGGACAAGTTGTAGACTTCCAGACATCAAATGAGCATGACCAGCGCGGATTTTTCATGGCTTGTAAGGATGGGCGAGAAATTTGTCTTGTACGTGTGCAGGATGAAAAAATGAAAGCACAAGTAGTGCTTATTGGTGCGGAGTATTTAAGTTTTGACTGATGCAAGCAAACGCGAATACAAAAGAGGATTTGTC
This sequence comes from uncultured Candidatus Obscuribacterales bacterium, assembly GCA_964572515.1. Lineage (GTDB taxonomy): Bacteria > Cyanobacteriota > Vampirovibrionia > Obscuribacterales > Obscuribacteraceae > Aved-18. The sequence continues at coordinate 64,299 of CAZNEW010000010.1, forward strand.
CTAAGTACCGTAATAGTGATAGAGGCGGTATTGCTAGGAATTGCTTGCATCTGGTGTCTTGCTTCTAACATAGATTTATTGCCATTGCTTGTAAACGCACAACCGGAGCACTTTTTGATTGGCGCACTTATTGGAATTTCGCTTAGTGTACTTGGGCTTTTTATGACCAGAGTGGAATCGTTCAAATCGTTCCATCAGCTGGTGTATGAAATTATGGGGCCCCTTTTCGCCCACTCTAAAATTGTTGATATCGCACTGATAGCTTTAGCTTCAGGCTTTTGCGAAGAGGTCTTCTATAGGGGAGTTTTGCAAACACAGTTTGGAATAATTGTTGCCAGTCTGATTTTTGGAATTTGTCATTTTGCTGGAAAACAGTTCTATTTGTACGTTATCTGGGCAACTCTGGCAGGTTATTTGTTTGGACGACTGTTTGAAATCAGCCATTCACTATGGCTTCCAATTACAGTCCATGCTGTTTCTAATTTTGTTTCTATAGTCATTTTGCGTCAGAAAATGAAATCTATGGACAAGGCCTGATTCATACATTGCAAAAAAGAAGGAGCCGCAATTGCGACTCCCAATTTTTTTTCAGCTATTTGCTATCGCTTCTATAGTTTAGCGACGGCCTTTTGCTTTCTTTTTAGCAGCTGGTTTTTTGGCAGCTGGCTTTTTAGCAGCAGCTTTCTTCTTAGGAGCGGCTTTTTTAGCGGCTTTCTTAGGAGCAGCTTTTTTAGCAGCAGCTTTCTTAGGAGTAGCTTTTTTAGCAGCAGCTTTCTTGGGTTCGGAAGAACCTACGTTGAGAGCAGCCATTTTCTGCTTGCCATCTACGATTGCTTTGAGTTCTTGACCAGGACGGAAAACAGGAACGCGTGCAGCGGCAATTCTCAATTTCTCATCAGGATTTTGAGGATTGACACCCATGCGGGCTTGTCTGTGGCGACGCTCGAAAGTGCCGAATCCGACCAGGGTAACGCGTTCGCCAGAGGCCATCGCGGAAGTCAGACTATGAAGGAGTGATGCAATTGTGTTGTGCACATCCAGCTTAGTTTGACCGGTAGCCTTAGCTACTTCGTTTACTAGTTCTGCTTTGTTCATACTTTATAATCCTACTTTTGATTGTTCATCAAGCTGACGTAGACTGGTTTTTTAACACCTCGCCTTGTGCCTCGATTTTTTGATCACCGGCCGGAATTAAAAAACGAATGTGATACTACCACCCAAGTTATCTGAGTTCAATAGGATCTCCAAAGATTTTCAATTTGTGTGGTAGATTTTTTCAGTATGAATTCATCATCAACTAATTTGGACACTATATCGGCGATCTCGACTCCTCCAGGGTCTGGCGCAATAGCTATCGTTCGTATATCTGGTCCCGAAGCATTTACTATTGCCGAGAAATTCTTTTCCTCCTCTCAAGACGCGCTTTTGCCGGTCAATCTCAAAGGCAATAGCCATAAAGCCATGCATGGCTTCATTCTTCAACCTCAAACTCAAATCTGTGTAGACGATGTTGTTCTCATTCCTTATAGAGAGCCGGCAAGTTATACAGGCGAAAATTTAGTAGAAATAAATTGTCACGGAAGTCCGGTTATCGCCCGCGAGATTCTGGAGCTTACGCTGGCTTTGGGTGCTCGCCTTGCTCGACCAGGCGAATTTACCCAACGTGCCTATTTGTCGGGAAAAATGGATCTTACCCAGGCTGAAGCTGTGATGGATCTGATTCAAGCTAAAACCAAATCCCAGAGCAGGCAGGCTCAGGCTGCCTTGAGCGGACAAATTGGGTCCAAGATTTCAAATGTAAGAAGCGAACTTGTCGAATTGCTGACTCGTATCACCGCAGGAATTGATTTTCCAGAAGAAGTGGGCGAAGTGCCTTTAGACGATTTAGAGCGAGTAGTAGTGGACTCTAAGGTGCGCTTGACTAGCCTTGCTCAAACAATGCGCGCTGGCCGTTTTCTGCGAGAAGGGTTGCGTGTATCGATTGTGGGACAGCCCAATGTTGGCAAATCAAGCCTGTTGAATCAGTTTCTCAAATTTGAGCGCGCAATAGTGACAGAAATTCCAGGAACCACAAGAGACTCTATAGAAGAGCTTGTGGAGCTTGCGGGCATTCCTGTTTTACTAGTCGACACCGCAGGTATTCGAAATACAGAAGACAAAGTAGAACAAATTGGAATAGACCGTACAGTCGCTTCTATAGACCAGGCTGACTTAGTCTTATTTTTGATTGACGGGTCCAAAGAATATGGAGAGACCGACAGACAGATTGAAGAAATGATTTGTAAAAACGCTGAAAAGCCTTTTGTCATGGTTAAAAACAAAATTGACCTGGGAGATTGCAAAACCGAAAAACCACAATCTGCAATCGACCAAATATCGATTTCGGCTAAATCCGGACAAGGTATGGAAGAGTTGGCAGACTGTCTTTCGCGATTTGTTTTTTCAGGCAGCAAAGACAAAGGTGCTTCAGTAAACGAGCGTCAGGGCGAACTTTGCCTTAAGGCGATGCAGTCGCTTGAACTTTTGGAGCAAGCAGTAAAAGACGACCTGCCCCAAGACTGTCTTGCTACCGATTTGAAAGAAGCCATAATTGCTCTGTCTCAAGCTTGTGGAACTGAAGTTAGCGAAGAAGTGATCACTCAGGTTTTTGCCCGTTTTTGCATTGGAAAATGAATTTTTGGCCCGGCTGCCTTGTGCTGGGGGAAAACCGTGTGGTCACAATGCATCTATAAATGCAAAATTTAATCATGGATCACGAGCTGAATAATGCCAGAGACAGAGTCGATGAACCGACTCAACCCCCCAGTTTGAATTCTGGTGATTTAGCGCTGGCTTACAGTCCCTTTCAATCAAGTGAAAACCTAAACCAACTTCAAAGTCAGGATACTAAAGTCAATCTGGCATTTAACTTTATGCCGCAAAATATGGATTTTGGCCAGATTTTTCGCGGGCACATGAATTTCAATCAAAATCAGTTTGGTCCGCAATATTCAAATTTCAGACCAGACTATTCCAATTTTAGACAGCAACCGCCTGCCTGCAATCAACAGTTCAATCAGTTTGGACAATTCAATCAATTCAGTCAAAGCACTTGTTACAGACAATTTAATCAACCACAATTCAATCAACAGCAATACTATCGCCAGCAATACCCACCACAAAATTGGGGTCCAGCTCAGTATAGACCGATGCCGGATCAGTTCAGGCAGCATCAATTCAATCCGTTCGACATGCTCAAGTTGATTCCTCAATTCACGCAACAATTCCAGTTCGATCAACCCTATCAAGAAGAAGATTTTCCACTCGACGAAGAACAGGATTATCCTCAGGACATGCCACCGCAGAATATTCCTCCTGGCAGAAGAACTGATAGACCCGATAGACCGGAAATTCAAGAGCGTCCACAAGTAAACGATAGACCGCCTCCGTCAAACTCAGCAATAGCACGGCTTCAGGCTGCTGTGGAGCGAGCAAATAATGGCGGCAAGCCTCTTACTGTCGTGCAGTTTGGTGACTCGCACGTGGCGGCAAATACTTTGCCTGAGTCAATCAAAGCACAACTAAATTTAATTGCCCCAACCGATTTTCAGGCAAAGGCAAAAGGTGGTGTTGCGTCCAATTATCCTTCACTGCATGCCCAAGAATGGCTCGACGGTCCTATCAAAGGAAAACAACCTGATCTGGTAATTATTTCTTTTGGCACTAACGATGCAAACGCTCCCTATAACGATACTCAATTTAGAGGGCGCTACCAGAAACTAATAAATGAAATCAAACAACGCTCACCCAACTCGGCAATTCTTGTTGTTGGCGCCGCCGACGGAAATGTAAAAGGTCGCCCCCTGCAAGGTATTGATGGCGTGGTCAACGCTCAAAGAGAACTGGCAGAGAAGAATGGTTTGATGTTCCTGGACTTGAGAGCAAAAATGGGCGGTCCGGGGTCTATAAATAGATGGCGTGAGCAAAAACTGGCCGCTCCAGATCTGGTTCATTTTTCACCCGGCGGATATAGAAAAATAGGTGAAATGACTGTTGATGCGCTAAGAGAGCAAGCAGGACTTCGCAATAGACGCTAACCCCAAAATTCCGTGCTACCAAAACTGGTAGATGAAATGAGGAGTCCACGGGGGAGTGGAAATATGAACACGAACAGATTTTTGCTTGGTATAACAGCAGTGACAATGACACTTGGTTTGTTTGCGCAAGCACCCGTACTAGCCGATCAGACCACAGTGCAAGAGGTGACAGAAACAGGACCTGCACAAGTGGTCGATAGCTGGATGGAGCCTAAAATTGTACGTACTAAAGAAGTAAGAGACAAAGACGGCAATACAACGGTCGTAAACGAGCCTCTGGTTCAAGAGCGACACGAAAAGGTGGTTGTCCCGACTAATAAAACTACTTTTACCACTACAGTGCATCAAGAGCCTGCCGTAGTGAAGATTGTCGAGCGCCAATATGTAAGCAATGCACCAAAGAAAGCTGTAAAAAAGAAAGTGCGCAAAGCAAGAAAGGTGGCTTATAAACCCAATATAGTACGTCAAGAAGTTGTTCCAGCACAAACTACTGTTATCCAGCGCACCGACACAGAGGGCAGGGAGGAGATTTATGAACGTCGTCATCCTGCACTTGAGATAATTCATTAAAACGAGTCCGCTTCGAACTGGGAATAACTTATTTGCAGCTCGAAGCGACTTAACATGGACGCTGACCAAGCAGAAAAAGAAAATACAATTGAACTTGTTGAAGAAGATGTCGAGTCTTCTTCGCTTGTGCTTTCCGAAGTTGAGCCATTAGTAGAAGAAACAGACGAGCGCAATAAGCAAGATCCACCCTGGCGTGCGGCAAAATTGGCGGAGAAAGACCTTAATTGCGAAGCAGGTCTTGATGAGCGCTACGATGTTTTGAGTCGCGTGGGCGAGGGCGGCATGGGCAGCGTCTACAAAGTGATGGACAAAGTTCTTGGTAAAGTCTTTGCTGTAAAAGTTTTGCGTAGCGAACTTGCTAAAGATAAAAATGTAGCGACCCGATTCAAGCAAGAAGTTCTTGCTGCAAGCAGATTGACACATGTAAATCTGGCATCGGTTTATTCGTCAGGGGAATCTCGAAATGGTGCTCCTTTTCTTGTGATGGATTATCTGGAAGGGTCCAGTCTTGAGCAGATACTTGCTAAAGATGGTCATCTAGAGCCTTTGCGAGCAATAAATATTTTTATCGAAATTTGCGAAGCGTTAGAACACGCTCATTCTAAAGGTGTTATTCACCGAGATTTAAAACCTGGCAATATTCTTCTAGTGGACAGCGATGAGCGTGTGAAAATTGTCGATTTTGGCATTGCTAAAGTTCTGCCGCGTGCAGGTCTTGATACTCTCAAACTAACATCAGGCGAAGAGGTGCTTGGAAGCCCAATTTATATGAGTCCCGAACAGTGTAAGGGCGATAAATTGGATGTTCGCTCTGATATTTATTCGCTTGGATGCTTGATGTATGAAACATTGTGTGGAGTGCCACCATTTCTTGGTGAGAATCCAATCAAAACAATTTTGATGCACTTAAACGAGAAACCTTCCAATTTAAGTCTTCATCTTAAAGAGGCTGATTTGCCAACCGGTCTTGAATATGTAATTTTGAAATGTTTGCAAAAGGATCCAGAAGACAGATATCAAACAGTATTTGACCTGCGTATGGATTTGCTTGGGATCAAGGACAATAAGCCACCACGTCAAAGACCACTTAATCACAGGATGCGCTGGGTAGCACCAGCTGGCACCGTTCTGCTTGTGACAGTGGTATTTTTATTTGGGTTTGAAGTGGTGTCATCTTATATCTATCCAGATCAGAACAACAGACCATTGAATTTTCCAGGATTGTCTGCAATGTTCAATCTTCCAAGTCAAACGCAAAAGGTTCCATCGAATCTGGAAGATGATCAGATAAGAGAAGAATACAACAATAAAATAGACGCAGCTGTTAGAGCTTATCCACGAAACGATAAAATTCTTGCCGATGCAGAATTTGGATTGACGACGTATCTCATTCGCAAAGGCGATTTTGCTAATGCAGAATTGCACTGTCGACGTGTTATGGATGTTTTGTCGAGTCTACAAGACGATCCGCTTTTGCTTGCGCGATATCAATACACAATGGGATTTATTCTTGAGCGCGAGCAGCGTTTCCCAGATGCAATTAGATATTATCAAAATGCACTTGAAGCAATTTCTGAAGCCTTTGGAGAAGAAAGTCCCGTTCTTGGTCTAGCCCATAATCGGGTAGCTATTTCATATGATCGCAATCGCTACTACACAGAAGCAGATGAAAGTTATAAGTTGGCTCTGGAGATATTTAAAAAGGGATATGGTCCAAAAAGTCGCGAAGCAAATGTTGTGTTGAAAAATCTTGTAGGTTTTTATAAGCATCGAAGAATGCCCGAACAAGAGCAATCCTATCAAGATCAGTTGAATAATAATCCATTACAAGTAGCACGCAGATTTACAGTTGATAGTCGCGAAAACCCAGATTTCATGTCTCTTGAATATTCCAAAAATTATACAGGCAAACTTGAAGGCGAGCGCTAAAGGCTAGCCTGTGCTCTGCAGTCCTTCTGCCACGCCGTTTATTGTCATCAAAACAGTATCAAGAAGAGTGTCGGGCTCGCCTGATTCTCCAGGCGCTACTGTCGCGTCTTGCTTTGTGCTTACTTCTTTTAGTTTGGCACGAAGTTCTTTGATGAAGCGCACTTGTAAATAACTCAGAGGGTCTATATAAGGATTTCTCAGTTCGATAGATTTGTGCAGATATTCTGAGTGTTGAAGAGGAAATTCTTGTCCAGAAAGTGTAAGCACTGCATCTCTGGTTGCTTCGAATTCATCTAGAATTCGACCCATAATTTTGGTTTTGATTTGCTCGTTTTCAACCAGGCTATCTGCATAGTGCTGTGCTATTTTCATGTCTGCAATAGCTAGAGAAGTTTCTACTTTTGTCACAAGTCCTTTGAAAAATGGCCATTCTTTGTACAGTTCTTGCATCAGTTTTGATTTGGCAGAATCTTTTGCAAGCGTTTTAAACGCAGTTCCAAAGCCATACCAGCCAGGTAATAAAAATCTGCTTTGGGTCCAGGAAAATACCCAGGGGATAGCACGCAGGTCAGAAATTGCAGTACTACCCTTGGTGCGTCGTGATGGACGCGATCCTAAACGCAATCTGCTGATTTCGGTAATTGGTGTGCATTGCAAAAAGAACTCGAGAAAATCCGGGTCTTCATAAATTAGACTTCTAAAGGCTTTGAAAGCTTCTTGCGACAACTCTTCAGTTAGTTTCAGCCATTCAGGTTTGTCTATTCCTGTTTTCTTCTTTTTGTTTTCGGTCAAGCTAGATTCTATTACGGCCGCGGCCAGGCGCTCGAAATTTCTTACTGCAATACCATGTACTGAATATTTAGAGCTGATTACTTCGCCCTGTTCTGTAATTTTTATTCGACCAGAAACAGTGCCTGGTGGTTGAGCAAGAATGGCTCGGTGTGTTGGTCCACCTCCGCGTCCAATAGTACCTCCGCGACCATGGAAGAGTCGTAGTTTTATATTGCGTGTATCTGCCAGTTCGACCAGCTTTTTCTGAGCTTTGTATAATTCCCAGTTTGAAGTTACGATTCCACCGTCTTTACAGCTGTCGCTATAGCCGATCATGATTTCTTGTAAATTGCCGCGAGAAGTAAGGTAATCTGCATAAACTTTGTTTGAAAGCAATTTATCAAACAAAACTGGTGCGTTGCGCAAGTCTTCTATTGTCTCAAACAAAGGAACGATACTTATAGTTCTACGTGTGCTTGGGTCATTTGGTCTGGCTACAGGGTTATAAATTCCAGCTTCTTTTGCAAGCAAAAGGACTTCGAGCATATCGGATGCGTCTTTGGTCATGCTCACTATATAAGTATCGAGTGCTCGTATGCCATGCTCGTCCTGCAATTTTGCCATCATGCTTGCAGTTGCCAGCGTTTCATTGGTTTCGGTTGAAAAGCCAGGTTTGGCAGGAAACAAGGGTCTTTTATTTTCGATTTCTTTGCACAACCACTCTATGCGTTTTTCTTCGTCCATTCTTTCATAGTCGTCTATGATGCCAAACGATTTGCAAAGTTCAGCAAAAGCCTGGCTGTGTCTGGCGCTATGTTGACGCAAATCCAGTTTGGCTAAATGGAAACCAAAAATGTTTACCATTACCATCAAGCGTTTGAGCTGTTCTAAACTGTGCCGACATTTTGTTTTCTGCAATGCATCAAACATCATTTTTAGTTCGCTTAAAAATTGGTCGGAACCTTTGTATCCATGCTCTTTTGCATCTAAAGTCCGGCGCAATTTTTCTTGGATAAAAAGTAGCTTTCTTCTGAACGGTTCAAACTTATATTTTTGGTAATAACGTTCGTGCACCTCAGGAAAGAGTTTTACGTCTTGCTTTACTGAATCCAGAAGTGATTGATCCATTTTTAAAACATTGGCGCTGTGACTCAATTCGTTGAAAACTTTTTCAAGTGTTTTCAAATATTTTTCAAGAATTACTTTGCGCTGCATTTCAAGCGTGGTGCGAGTTACTTCTGTGGTTACATATGGATTGCCATCACGGTCTCCACCAATCCACGAACCAAAAGTAGTATAGGTCAAATTTTCGGGAACTTTTTTATTTAGCTTTTGGGCTAATTCATTGACCAATAAATCGAGTTCGCTGTGCACATCGATGATTGAGTCAACTACAACGCTGTCGAAAAGTGATAGCCCATAGCGTACCTCATCTAAAGGCGACGGCTTGAAATAAATAATATGATCCGAGAGCCAGAGCGATTCTACTACTCCTGCAAGACCTGCTTCAATTTGTTCGCTTTCCTTTTTTGTAAGTGGAGGATGGTCACGCAAGTATAGCAAGTGAGCCATTTTAAGCTGTTTTAAGAGCACTGTTCTACGGGTGATTTCTGTAGGGTGAGCTGTGAATACAACTTCAATGTCTAAATTAGTAAAGGTCTGCCAGAGTTTATTTGCGTTTTCTTGTGCTTCTTCTATATGACGACGAACATATGAAAGCGAATCCTGTTCAATCAAATCAGGTTGTTGTGATTCACGCTGGGCCCGACGTCGTATCCTATGATTTTGCTCCGCCATGTTAATGACGTCGAAATAGCAGACAAAAGCTTTTATCAGTTTGCGTGCGGTTTCAAGATCCATACTGTTTGTCAGCTTTGCCAGGCGTTCTCGGTTTTCTTCGCTTGGAGCTGCTTTTGTCAGGGCTCTAAATTCTTCAACCAGCGCAAGGACTTCTTCGCCTTCTAAGTTTGCGATTGTTTGCCCAAGCAATGAGCCAAGCATGCGAACATCATCTCGCAGTGGCTTTGTGCGCTCTGAAAGGTCTTTGATTCCGGTTGAGCCGGTCTTGGTTGTTGTCACGAAATTACCCGCCAATAGACTGACGAGCTAAATTTAGCACTATTTCACCAGAGAATGTCTTAACTCTTGTAAAAGCAGCTCAGCTTGTGTGAGTCGTCATTTTCGGGCTTGAAACGACTACTCAGGCACAAGCTGATTGCTCTTGGTTGGGGTTTAGGGTTGAAAGAAACTTATTGTTGAGCACTTGATACTTCATATGGTGCTCAAAACCAGTGTAAGAGCTGTGGGGCAAGCACAGCCCTTTTCACTGGAAACTTTTAGGTCCTGTGAGTTGTTGCAATTCACTTTTCTACTATGGCAAAAATGAAAATGTCGCACATCCCATTTTAGTTTGATTTTGCTACCCACACTAAAGTGTGATTGGGCTTGGAAGTGCTCAATTAACGGGAGTCTCTCGACAGGACAAAAGTACCGGTCAAATCGGATTTTTTGAATGTACCTGTAATCTGGGACTTCTCTGGGTCATAAATTCCTGCCCAGAGTTCAGGTTTCTCGAACCATTTCCAGAGCCAAAAATGGTAAACCACGTTCAAATATAATTCGTTTCCCGAGGCTATCCCTTCAATAGTTACTTTGCCGTATAAAGGCCCAAGAAATTTTTTGCTAAAAGTCCCAGAAAGTCCACCATTGGGTGACTGAATCAGGTTAATGTCAAAAGAATATTGAGCCTTTTGAGATCTTTCAAAACAGTACAAACCGTGCCATGTACCGACAAATTTATCATTGGCGGAACTAAACTTAGCGGTTGAACCTTTTTCAGCTATTAGCTTGATTCCTTTGTTGTAGTCGAGCGGAACTAAAGGGCGCGCCATAGTAAGCATTTTGGCTCCGGGGCGCGGCGGAAGAAAGAAAGGTCTTACTTCTGCGTTAGATAACCAGACCACACCATTTTGGGTTGCTAAAGCAATTGGTTCTCCTGTGATCGGATTTATGTGAACTGAAATTGTTTGAGGGCATTTGTTGCTTTGCAAACCAAGCTCAGAAAAGTTTTTTTCGCTACTTTTCAGTGGGCGCACGTGAAAGTTTTTCTGAATGTTGCCCATCTTCAATCCCAGTTTATACATCATATGCTGCTGCGAATAGTCGCGTGAAAGCGAGAGCATCTCAAGCTCGAAAATTTCACTGTGCGCCAGATGGAAAGAATCTTCACGCAGTGATTCTTCCAAAAAGCGAAGGACAATATTGATATAAAAAACTGGAAGTACAAGCATTGCAAGAATGCAAAGAAAACCAAATATGTTACTGATCGTCATTCCCATTAGCATGCTGGAAGTGGTCAATAAAAACATTCCACCGGTTGAAAATAAAATCAGATAACGTATGCCTTTGAGTGATTTTGCCGATTTTATGAATTCTGGATGAATCGGATATTCAGATGGGGTGCGCATTTCGATTGGTCTAAACTTTTCGATTGAAGCACCTGGTAAAAATGAATTGACTTGGGGGGCGCTATCCAGTTTGTGTACTTTGCGTTTCAAAAACGCATAAACAATGGCGCCAGCAACCATTAACATGGCAAAAAGAATGGCGTTTTCAATCAATATGGATTTGAGACTGCCGCTTCCTGGAATTCTTGCAACAACTTCAATAAGGGCTTTAATCAGAGTTATTACAATGGATGGTATAAAAACCGACCCAAGAAAAGTTATTTTCTCGGCAGAAACCAGTTCATTCGATTTTTTTTGCTCTAGCTCGTCTTTTCGCTTCATATTTAAGGCGCTTTTGTCTGGTTCAATTTACCCGTTTAATTCGTCCTTGACAAATTGGATTAAATAGACTAGTGTGGATTGGTTGATTTGAAAAGAAGCGCCTTTTGCGCTGCGATTATTCGCGACACTTAACAGCCTCAATTATCAAATTCAATTCTTACTAAGTTTCTATTTTTAATCGGCACTTAAAACCGGTTATTTTGCTACTAATTATTCGGCAACTAAACCTGCTTGCAGGTGTTGGACCCGCGTTGGTCCTTGGCGTTATTTGTGCGCCTTGCGCTTGCGGCTGATTTAGCATGCCCATATGAGGACAAAAACTTACCATGAACAAAAACGAAATCGATAATACCGAGTATCGCCTGGGCAGTTTACTGATTGACTTTGGCATCGTAAATCGTCAGGACCTGGATTGCGGATTGAGAATTTCGTCAATGACTGGATTGCCGCTTGGAAAAGCACTCATATTTCTAGAGTGTCTGCACGAGCATTTACTGCACGATGCTATCCAAGCTCAGTCTATGCTTAGAGACAAAATCATCAATATTCATCAGGCTCGCCAGGCACTCAATATAGTGAAAATGAGTCAACTCAAATTTGATCAGGCGCTTGTTACCTTAGGAATTAGAACCTCCGATACTAATCGTACTCGTCTGGGCGAGCTGCTTGTATCGGCAAGCAAAATCAATGGCAAACAACTGGAATTTGGTCTTAAAGTTTCAGATTGTTCGGGCTTTCCGTTGGGACAGGTCCTTGTCATGCTTGATTTTATTTCAGACGATTATTTGCGAGTGACTCTTGCTTTGCAGCGCGAACTGCGTGCTGGCGAGATGCAAGAGCAAACTGTTTCTAGCAAGCTGCGCAGCTTAAGACCTAGCGATGAGACATTTTCGCGCATGCCAACGTATGATGCTCAAAAAATTCTGCTTGGTGAACTGCTTATGAAAGCCGGTCTTGTCAATGAATCGCGAGTTCAAGATGCTCTTCTTAGTCAACTCGAATCTGGTAAAGCGGTGGGACAACATTTAGTTGAGTCTAAGTCTGTCACAAGCGAGATGTTAAGTCTGGCTTTGAGATTACAATCGCTTACTCAAAATGAGCAAATCAACGCAGATAAAGCGGTGGTGATTTTAAAAGAAGCAATAAAACCAATTGCAAATTCAGAATCAATATCGCAAGAAAAAGCAAGTTCGCTCACTTTTTGGAATTTTCTAGGTGTGAGCAATTATTTGAATACAGAGCGTGAAAATGAGTTGCTTGCGCAGCTGTATCAAACGAGTCACTTGTATTTCGTGGTACTGAAAACAGTGTCAAATGAAAAAGCTCGCACTCGCCAGGATTCAATTGCACTGCTCAAGCTTGCACTCAAAAAAGACGCAGTTTTACGCTGTGTTCTTTTAGAGCTCTATCCAGAGGAGCGTTCATTGATTGATTCTGCATTCATTTTGCATACATGGGTTCGCAAAGGAAAAATATCACTTTCACGCGCTATAGTGAACTTTATCATGCTGCGAAGAGGATTGAACTCCGAGTTGCTCAAGACTGCCTGAAGAAGTTTGTTTTTCAGATTCGAAAGAAACGCGAAAACGGGTTTCGCCGCCACCGTCCCGGGTGCTCGTGCAAGTAATAATTGCATGATGCGCCTGGGCGATTTGCGAGCATATGTATAAACCAAGACCAGTTCCTGGTACATAACTTTTACCTTCTTCGCCCTGGTAAAAGCGGCTAAACAGTCGTTTTTGACTATCTTCTGGGATATAAGACCCACTATTGATTACTTCGACATTTATTTGATGTTCTGAGCCACTCAGTGCGACTGTAATTTTTCCGTTCTTTGGTGTGAACTTGAGCGCGTTGTCTAACAGGTTGGAAAACAGTCGTACAAGTGATGTTCTATCGGCAACTACAGTGTAATTTTCATCGAGCGAGTTGTCGACCTCAAATCCCAGCTCTACTTCGTTGTCTGCGGCAAGCAAAGTGATATCAGATATTGCAAAGCGAGATAATTGCACTAAATCGACAAGTTCAAAGCTCAAATAATCGGCGCCAGTATCGTATCTATAAATGGCGATCAAGTTTTGAATCATGCGCAACAGCGAAGTATTGCTTTCTTTCAATTTGTGCATGATAGTAATTAGCTCACGCGATATAGGTCCCATTTTGCCATTTAAAATGAGCTCTAGAATACGATTTGTCCCGATTATTGGATTTTTCAAATCATGACTGAGAGTAGCTAGGAAGTCTTCTTTTTGAGCAATCAACACCATACGTCGATTTGTGTTTTCACTCATTTTGCGATCTGTAATGTCCATGATCGAGCCAATGAAAATTGCCTTACTCTCAGGATTTGGGCGGCAAAGCACTGCTTCTCCACGCACCCATTTTAATTTGCCGTCAATATCTCTGATTCTGAATTCGTATTCCCAGTTGCGTCCTTTGCGGATACTCTTGGTCCAGCTTTTTAAAACGTCTGACTTGTCTTCAATGTGAATCAAGCTTTGCCAACCTGCTCCAAGAGCCGCTTCTGTAGATAGGCTTGTAAGTTCGCACCAGCGTTGTCCGACGAATGTCCAGTTGCCTTGATCATCGCTTTCAAAAATTGTGACTGGAGCAAATGAACATAAAATTTGAAATCGTTCTTTTTCAGATTTGGCTTCTGCCGTTCGCTCTGCAACCTGAGATTCGATGATTTCATTCGTGTTTTCCAGGCGCGCGTGTTTTTTTGCCATCTCCCACATTTCTTTTCGTGTGATCAAGCACCAGCTGACAAAGAAAATGTCCCCAAATAGAACCCAAAATCCATGTTCGATAAAGCGCCATGTTTGCGGCGTTGCTTCTCCATAGATCGATAAAGGGCAGTAGATGCCACGAATCACATGATCAATCAGGACAAGTACGCTTGCTGTGACAAGAACCTTCCAATCTCGGTAGAATGAAAGAAACGCCAGACTTGCAAATACAAGAAAATGAGTTTCGATTCGCCCACCGGTTAGATGAATGATAAACGAAGTCATTATCATTTGCGCTGCCGCTAAAACGTGCCTCGTGAGGGCTTTTCCCGGCTTTTTGAAAATGAGAAAAATAGGCAAGCTTATAGTTGCAAGTCCAAGCCAGATTGCAAGTAGCACATGAAGATGAGTATCTGAGACTGTTCCGTTCCAGGTTCTGGGAAACCAGAATAAAGCAACCAGAATTCCGGCAAACCATTCTGTAACAAGCAGTCCCCCAAACAAAACATCGCACTGGTGAAAAGTCTTGTTCAGCTGCATTTTGTAGATCTTTTGCGCTTTGATCACTACGCGTTTATCTAACGCATTCAACTGCGCAGTATCTTCATGCATTAAACGATTGGCTTTCGCCGCCGCCACGTCCATAAAACTAGCCCCCAATTCCAACTTAGCACTGTTATGAGCTTGGGCACTATCACCTATTAGGTGGATTGTTCTGGCTTTTGCGCTTAAGGTTTGGATTTTTGTGTTTTTATTTGTGCGCTGACTTTTGAAATCGCCACGGACCCTCTTGGATCAGACGTTTTTGCGATTGCTTTGTATTGTGTGTTCAACAACTCAAGTTCGGTTTTCAAACTTGCAAATTCTCCTGCAAGTTGTCGTTCTGCTTCAAGTAATTTGCTGCGATTCAAGACCTGAACGTCTTGTCCAGTGTTTGCTTGCATTGCAGTTTCAAGACGTGCCTGAGCTTTTTGAAGTTCGAGCTGCGAAGTAATTAAGCGTTGAGTATCGGTTCGCATCGAATTTACTAAACTGGTCGATTCTTGCACGGAGGCATTCATCTCTGGGCAAGCTCTTGGGGGTCTCAAATCGGCAAGATTGAAATTGGGGATCCTTATATGATAAGAATCGATATGAGCTTTCCAGGCTGTGAGCTGGTTTTTGTAAGCGGATTCGGATGCTTTGCAATGTCCGTAGTCTTGTTCAGTTTTCAAAAGATGAGCTTTGTATTTTTCGGCATGTTCCATGAAGGCTGCCAGATTCTTTTTGTATGCATTTACATGTCCTGCTTCAAGCTTACCAGTCAGTTTATTTGTTTCGCCTTTGAGCATACGAGCTCGTTGAATCGCATCTTTCAAGCGAACATTAGTCTCTGTAGCATTTAGTTTGAATTTTTTAGACTGATCGATAATCTCTTTGGCTGACTCAACTCGACCGCTCTGACAGCAAGTATCAGATGACGAAACTGGCTCATTTTGAGCTTTAGCAGCTCCAGCTAGTGAAATAAGAAGAAATAAAATCAGACTTGTTTTTTTTGTTTGGTTGAAAGTTTGCATTTTATTCGCCTCGAAATTATCGTTTGAGTTGTTCTGGTTTTGCTCTCAATTCAAGAGCTGGATCTTCGGGCACTATGTCCTCACTGGAACTTGGTGTTTCATCACCGTAATAACGAACATAAACATTAGTACCAAGAGCACGCAGACGAGCGGAGCCTTTCTTTTGCGGGCGCAACAATTGGTCTTTCAGGTTGGTTGCGCTTTCGGCAACATATGCAGCCCTTTGAGCTGCTTCCTTTTGCCACGCCATGGCTTTTACGCGTGCATCGGTACGAGCCCAGTTGTTGCGCAAATAATTTAAATCACTTATTTCAGTTTGGGAAAAACCTCCGCCAGTTCCACCCCCTCCAAGACCCTGGCGAGCTCGTCTCAAATAGGCATCTGCATTTCTAAATGCGTTTGCATTATTTCTTT
Organism: uncultured Candidatus Obscuribacterales bacterium; assembly: GCA_964572515.1. Classification (GTDB taxonomy): domain Bacteria; phylum Cyanobacteriota; class Vampirovibrionia; order Obscuribacterales; family Obscuribacteraceae; genus Aved-18. The sequence goes on from CAZNEW010000010.1 coordinate 80,132, forward strand.
GATTCATCCCAAAAGCAGCTTCGCGCGATATGCGTTCTGCATTTCTTCGACTTTCGTACTGCATCCGATTTGCGTATTCGCGAACCTGTCTGTTTACGGTGTTAACAGTATTTTCAACTACTGGTTGTGTATCTTGTGGAGCTGTTTTGTTTCGGGCATTGTGCGCAGACAAAGATAACAATTTTACCTTTGCATATTTTCCATTTTCGCCAAAAGGATCGTTATCGAAACATGCTTTGTAGGCCTCTAGAGCTCCTTCCCGATCTTTTAGCTCGAGTAGAACATCGCCCAACTGTCTGAAGGCAAGAGAAGAAGATGGATTGATTTGAATAGCGTTCATCAGCTCTTCTGCTGCTGCGTGATAGCGTCTGAGACTGATATCGGCTTGGGCTCTGTTTAGAAAGTCGGCTAATTTTTTATCGGGGGAGTCATTGGCGACAATTTGATTCCGGGTGCTTGGTTTTGAGATTTTTGGATTTTCAATCTTGAGGCGAGTCTCTTTGCCTAATGCTTGCTCAAGTCTTGTTAGGCGGTCATTTAGGGCATCATAGGATGTGCTTCCAAATACGTTGTTCTCTAAACGATTAACTCTTTGATGTAAGTTGTCCTTGTTGTATCCGCCTCCGAAAAAAGCAGCTTCTAATCTATAGATTCGGCTTAATGCTGAATTATTACTTTGGTCCAAAGTGGGTGTCTCAAGCTGTAAGCGTGATACAGGCGATGTCCCGTCAGGGTTCAATGCCTGGCAGGGGAGTTGGATACAGCAGGTCAACAGCAAAAAGCTGCATAAAGAAGATTTGACCATTCGTTAGACCCAAGAATAAACCGCAGAGACCTAACGACGACAATCTGTCGAAAAGGTTCCCAAGAGTAAGATTTTTTTGAATTTTACTTGCTTGCAGGAGTTTGGCTTGTGCTTTCGGTCGTTTTGCTAGATTCTTCACTGTGTTCAGAGGGTCTTCGCGAAAGCTGAGCCAGAAGCTCTGTACATTTATGATCTATTTTCTCTGAAAGCTCGGCTGTTAAATATTTAGATTTTTCATCAGGCATTAATCGATCAGCAAGGGTTTTGCATTGTTGATACGAATCAAGCGCGCGTCCGGGATCGTTTTGGGCTTCATATAAAGATGCTTGCAGAGCAAGCGGTTTGATACGATGGGCGGTGCCTGGTCCATATAATTTACCTAGCACCACCAGTGATGCGTTCAAGTATTTGCGACAAGCGTCTACGTTTTCTTGAGCGATGCTAATTTCTGCAAGGGCATTTAAGATATCTGGAATAGCAGGGTCTCTGTCTTTCCAGTATGTTTCTCGAATTCCAAGCGATTTTTTGTATGCGGCTTCGGCTTCATTCCATTTCCCCGCCTTCTCGAAGGCTTTAGCTTGCTTGAGATGTTCCTGGGCTTGAGCTGAAAGTTTGAGTACTTCGGTTTTGTGATTCTCGTGAGTGGCACTGGCATTTCTTGTGTGGGTGATTGGAGTACCCAGGTTGGTGCTTCTTGCCGAGGGGCTTGGTCTGCCTCCAGTTTGGCCGGTTGCGCCTAAACCTTGTAAGGCTTTGTTTGGTGCTCCATAAAGCTTATTCATGCTTGAGCCCATGGTTTGTGCAGAACCCATTGGTTTTGGCATAGCCATTAAACCGCCGTATTCTGCAATACCTTGTGCATAAGCTTTTGAACCCGCTATGAGCGAGGTTGCGGACGTAATAACTATTAGCAACGATGATTTTTTCATTTGCAAGACTCGATAGTAAGTGCTCGTGGAATTCTTTCTTCCAATACAAGCCTTCTACCCACTTTTAGGCGGCGAGCCTCGATATTTTGTCGCATGCTAAATCGCAAACAGGAGGACTTGACTATGAACAACTCATTTTCATTTTCCTTTCACGAAAGTACACCATCGTGGTTGGAATCTTATTATTACCAGTTGAACGACTCTCAAGCTACAAAAAAACGTTTGCAATCTGAGCGTTCTAAACATCCGTCAGCCAACGGTCTAGACACTTCAATCACGCAAGAGGATTTTGATAATTCTCTTTACCTCACCCTTTTTTCAGATGACAAAGTACAGCATGCTCGTTTGGTTAACAAAGCAGCTATTAGACACTGGCGCCATTTGCAGAGCATTCAGTCTGACCGGGTGGAAACTAAACAAAGTCCGTCGGCTTCGTATCAAAATTTAAGGGCAGTTCTTGCTGGTCCAGGTGCAGCTGAGCCTGAAGTATACGAAATGGACAAGGAGCAGATCTACCGTGCTCCTGCCTCGCGGATAGAAGAAGATAATTACTCATACGGAATGGGACTGGACCGATCTTGTTTGGAGGTTTTCCTCACCGAATCAGCTAAAGAAAAGGCTTTGCACGACTATTTTTTAGGTAAAAGACAAAGACCTGCCACCATAAGAACAATGAATTTTGGACCGGGTCTGACTCCAAGTTTGGATTTGAGCCAGGAGCAAACGGTTCCTGACATGAAACTGTTCGACCAGAGTTTGTTGGCTTCGGAAGTTAAAGCACGTGCGGCTCTTGCCCGAATCATCAATGCTGATCAAAGCCAGTTCGAGAAACTAGCTGAAGACGTAAGCTGTGATGTACGCCTTGGGGTGGTCCAAAACGAGAAATGTCCAAGCGAAGTAATAAAACATCTTAGTAATGACGTTAATCCAGAAGTTGCTATGGCAGCCAGACAACGCTTAGGTATGATGTAGCTTCAAGTGTGATTTTGCTATGAAACCTATACGAAAAGACATCGCTGACTTGGCAAAACGCGCAGGTAGAGTCGTTTCCTATTGTTTTGAGAAGAATGCTCAGACGTTCGTATCCTATGAAAGTGCAAAACTGGTATATAACTGGTGGCCAAAGTGCTTTATTTATTGAGGACAAGCTCGAATCAATGTTCGCTCAAACAAATGACCTTGAAATTCTTCATAAAGGAGCTGCTAGCGCCGATGTTAATGTCAGGCGTGGCGTAGAGTCAAATCCTATCGCGCCTATAATAGTTTTGAATGCACTCACTCTAGACCCTGAACCCAGTGTGCGACTAAAAGTTGTAAAAAATGAACGCACACCACTAAGTGATATTGAATATCTTGCTGTTGATAATAACGAGCAAGTGAGAAATGCATCTTTGCAGAAATTGTCGCGAATAATGGGAGAAGTCTTCGTCCAGACCAAATTTCAAATTTGATCAAGTATGATATTGCCCATGGCAAAATTAGTTTCTGAAGACGAAGATTTTATTTCTTTCCTTTCTTTGAGTGCGACCGGGCACGAAACGAGAAACGAGCAGCTGTGGCAGGGATATTCGCTTGAAATTTGCAACGGTCCTATTTCTCTGAAATATGGAGGGGCGAATGACGATGGGTATCTATTCTGCCGAGAGCCCCAAGATGAAATCAAGATGCTTTGCCAAAATCTAGATTTATTCGTCAGTCAAAGAATGCAAAATATGCAATTTGAGCCTTCCGAACCTTCCTTTGAGCTGAGTCTGGAAAGAGTAGAAACATTTGGTGTTAAGGTCCATGTTTTTGTAGATGATGGCAACGCGAGCTCTGCAATTGCTCGCTGGGATGCCTTTGGGCTTCGATTTTTTACCACTGACGCTAAGTTGTCGAGCTTCATAAACGAACTCAAAACTGAATTTGCCTGTTAAAATTGCCATGTTAATGTCACGTCAGTAACGGCAGTTTGTAGATGCCGGCTGAAAGGAGAACTTACCATGACTCAATCACAAGCAGGAGCCGCCTCTCAACTAGACTCACCAGTTGAAGTACTTTTACCTGATGGCTCTAAAAAATCAATGGAACCCGGCAGCACGGCAGCCGACCTCGCTAAGAGTATAAGCGAAGGGCTTTTCCGAAAATCTGTTGGTGCTTTGATAAATAAAGAAATTCGCGACCTGTACACCCCTCTGAATCAGGGAGACATCGTCCAGATTCTGACTGAAAAAGACAAAGAATCAATCGAACTTTTGCGCCACTCGACCGCTCACGTGATGGCAGAGGCAGTGCAGTCTTTGTTTCCGCAGGCTCGAATTGCAATTGGTCCGACTATCGAAGATGGCTTTTATTATGATTTCGAGATCCCAGATCACAATATCTCTACTGAAGATCTGACTCGAATTGAAGAGCGTATGACTGAAATAGTCAAACAAAATCAACAAATAGTTCGCCATTGCATAGAAAACGTAGACGAGCAAATTGCTACTTTTAAAAAGCAGGGCGAGAAATTTAAAGCAGAATTGCTTGAAGAACACAGAGACCATAATCCAACTTTATATTTGATGAAAAATAAAGAAGGCGAAGTTGTGTGGAACGACTTGTGTCGCGGACCTCACCTGCCTAATACTTCTTTTATCAAAGCATTCAAATTGATGAAAGTTTCGGGTTCGTATTGGCGAGCTGATGAGAAACGCGAGCATCTACAACGTGTTTATGCTACTGCTTGGTGGTCTAAAAAAGACCTCGATGAATATCTCAAAAAACTCGAAGAAGCAGAAAAACGCGATCACCGCAAACTGGCTAAACAGTTAGATTTATTCTCGGTCCATGAGGAAGTTGGACCAGGATTGATTTTCTGGCACCCAAACTTAGCCACCGTACGTGATACCATCGAAGAGTTCTGGCGCAAAGAACACCGCAGACGCGGATATCAATTTGTTTATACTCCACACATCGCATCAGAAGAGCTTTACAAGGTATCTGGCCACCTCGAAAACTATGGCGAAAATATGTATGCGCCAATGGATATCGATGGTGCTCCGTATCGATGCAAACCGATGAATTGTCCAGGTCATATCATGATCTACAAGAATCGTTTGCGAAGTTATCGCGATCTTCCCCTGCGTTTTGCCGAGCTTGGAACTGTTTATAGATATGAGCGTTCAGGCGTTTTGCACGGCATGTTGCGCGTGCGTGGATTCACTCAGGATGACTCTCATATTTTCTGCACGCCTGAGCAGCTGGAAGGCGAAATCGATGGTGTGCTCGATTTGATTGATAAATTGATGACTACTTTTGGTTACACCTATAAGTGTTATTTGTCGACGCGTCCAGAAAAGTATCTGGGAACCGATGAAGAGTGGGCTATGGCGACCAGTGGTCTTGAAAATGCGCTCATCAAACGTGGTATCAATTACGAAGTAGATGAAGGTGGTGGCGTTTTCTATGCACCTAAGATCGACGTCAAATTGTTCGATGCAATCGGGCGTGAATGGCAGGGTCCAACCATCCAGGTTGACCTCAATCTTCCTAAGCGATTCGACGTAAGCTATATCGGCGAAGATGGATCGAGGCATCAAGCAGTAATGGTGCACCGTGCTGTTCTTGGCTCAATGGAGCGCTTTTGCGGTGGACTAATTGAACACTATGCAGGTAGCTTCCCCTTCTGGTTGGCACCTACTCAAGCCGTGGTGTTGCCTATTGCCGACAGACATCATGAGTTTTGCGAAAAGCTTATGAAACGCCTTCGCGACAATGATTTCAGAGTGCAAATGGATGCAAGAGCCGAAACGGTAAATTACCGAATTCGTGAAGCGCAGATGCAGCAGACACCATATATGGTGGTAATCGGTGATAAGGAACAAGAAGAGGGTAAAGTGGCCCTGCGTCACAGACGCGATGGGCAAATTGGCCTTTTGACTGTAGATGAATTAGTCGATCGCTTCATCAAAGAACGCGCCGAATTCGCCTGAAGGTTGGATTAAAAATTTATTGTGGGTTCATTGCCTGGTTTGTATAAGCCAGGTAAAGACACCCTATTGAAATACTCAGTGCTATGAGAACTACTACTGCTATGAGAATGATACTGCTTAGGTTTTTAGGCATAGTTAGGTTCTGCTTTGATTTATAACTCGGGCGGATACGTAGAACTCACATTGACTATAGCGTCTTGAAACGGGATATTGTCATTAGTCGATGCTCACAAGCGACGCTCGAAATCCCCAATTTGAGTCGAACCCATGGTAAACGGTCTAGAGAATCAGCCTGATATCGCTCAGGACACTTCAAATAACACTGATCAAACAGCAAGCACTGCTCATGAAACGCTTTTGTTGGCGGCCTCAGATTATTTATCCAATCGCTATCCGCCTAATGACGGCAGGCTTACGCACGATACGCGAGATACTCGGGTTTCTGGCACAACCGATTTCTACAAAATTCCGCCAGGCGAGTCAGAGCTTATAACAGGAAATAGTTTTAAGAGTCTTTCGATTGAAAATCTGCCCAATAATTACCAGGTTGTCCATGCCATGGACAGTCGTGGTTATTACTTGCAGTTCAATCCTCCAACGGCTGGGCAGGGAGAAATGCAACAGCCAAGAAAACGACTTTACTATCCACCGGATCTGCCAAGTATCGAACTCAAAGTAAATGGTGTTCCAACCAGGCTCGATTTGGCTCTGGAGCGTCAAAAAGTGGATCAGTTCATCAATACTCAAGACCCGGCTTTTCTTAGAATTCAAGACGCATACAGAGCTGCAACTCGACTTGAGGCGATTAAGTCATTGCCAAATGATGACCCTGCCATGCGCTTCTTGCAGAACATGAATCAAATGGGCGTCAAGGAATTGAATGCTCTAGAGGCTGTCTACAAAGATATGGTGAATCGAAACCCCAGTAATGCCTGGGCTAAAGTGGGTCTGGGTGACGTTATGACCTTACAGGCAATTCGAAATTTATCGCCTTACATGCTCTCTGCTTTGAATCAGACCGACCGGACACCTGTGCCTCTTGAATTAAAACAACAAATTCTTTCTCAACTGGATGCTGCAAGTGACCAGTACAGACAGGCTCAGAACATAAATGGCAGATGGCAGCACAATAATGTCACTCCTTTTCGCTCGCCGTACTTGCCCAATTTCGACTTTAACCCATGGGCTGGCGGTTTTGGCTTCTTGTACTGGGGCACAGGGTCCGATTATGGGGCATACAGACAGACACAAGTAGGGGTTTTGCGGGGGCTGATTGACCGAAATGTTCTCGATTCGATTCAATTGCCGCCAAATCGACCTGAATATGACCGCACGTTGCCTCCTAACCCAGGAAGATTGCGCATTTATGAACGCGGCGTAGATCCCAGTATATTTAGATAATCTGAACCTATTTCTTTCAAGTTATATGACCTTGGTATAGGAATGATATAGTTGTCTGAAAGGTCTCACTTTTTTGGTTTTGAGTAATAGGCAATGAGCAAGAACCCACAAGACGACGAAGCATTTTTTGGTCCTGATTCGCTTTTTCGCCGCAAGCTGCATAAGCTGCGCGCAGAGTGGCACGATCCGGCAAAAGGCAAGGGCAATCGGGCTCAGGAGCAGTTGACCGGTTATGGCTATGTAGCTAATGCCGAATTGAGCATGAAGAACAAGGATACGACAGAGATGGAGCGCCTGGCTCTACTTGACTCTGTCACCGAACTTTATAATCAGCAGGCGATAATCAAAGTTCTCATCTCGGAAGTACGTCGAGCCAAACGCTACAAGCGTCCCGTGGCTGTAATAATGGTCGAGTGTGACCAGTTCGATGAAGTGGCTGCTGGAAACGAATTGAGCCGAGATGCTTTCTTGAAGTCATTTTCCGAGCTGGTTTTAAAAGCGGTAAGAGACGTTGATGTTCCTTCTCGCTATTCTCACAGTCAGTTCCTGGTCATTTGTCCTGAGACCAACAGTCAGGGAGCTAAAATCATCGCCGATAGAATGTTGCGAACAGTTTCAGCTGATGCACTTGTGGGTGTAGATCGCAACTGGCGTATCACAGTAAGCGTAGGCTATGCCTCATTCCCCAAGCATGGAACTTCTGCCCAAGATGTAATAACCAAAGCCGAAATGGCTCTGCAGCGAGCTAAAACTGGTGGCGGCAACAGAAGTGATGCAGCGTTCTAAATTGACCAAAATTAGTCTTTTGGGCTCGACCGGCTCAATTGGTGTTCAGACCCTAGATATTGTGGAAAATCACCAAGAACACCTGCAAGTGGTGGCACTTTGTGCTGGGTCGAATTCGCTTGAAAAATTGGCTTTGCAAGTTATTCAATTCAACCCCCAACTGGTCTGCGTTCCCGAATCGCAAGACAAAGAAAAGCTAATATCATTGCTCGGCTCAAAATTACCTAAAGGTACAGAAATAGTCACTGGGGATGCAGGTTTGATCCGGGCCGCTACTCTGGATGACTGTGATTTGGTGGTGACTGGAGTGGTAGGTGCAATAGGTATCAAGCCCACTTATGAAGCAGTTCGAGCTGGAAAAAATATTGCTTTAGCCAATAAAGAAACACTTGTAGCTGCCGGTTCGGTCATAATGAGCGAAGCTCAAAAAAATGGCGTCAAAATAATTCCAGTCGACAGTGAACATTCTGCTATCTATCAATCGCTGCAGGGCTATACCAATGATGACATAGACTATCTCTGGCTCACAGGTTCGGGCGGACCGTTTAGAACCTGGACCATTGAAGAAATGGAAAAAGCAACCAAATCTGATGCACTAAAACATCCCAACTGGTCGATGGGTCCAAAAATCACTATAGACTCTGCAACCATGATGAATAAAGGGCTTGAGATTATTGAAGCGCGCTGGTTGTTTGACCTTAGTGCAAAAAAAATAAAAGTTCTGGTTCATCCACAGTCGATTTTGCATTCTGCAGTCGAATTTAAAGACGGATCGATAGTGGGACAGATGGGAGTTCCTGATATGCGTCTTCCGATTCACTATGCGCTCTTTTATCCAAGTCGGGTTGGATCAACCAGGGTTCCACGCCTGGACCTTGTAAAAATTGGTTCTTTGACCTTTGAGCCGCCAGATTACGACAAGTTTCCCTGTCTTTTGCTCGCTAAAGAAGTGGCAGAATCGGACACAACCCTTCCTTGCGTGCTTAATGCGGCAAATGAAGTAATAGTCGATAGTTTTCTGAAAGACCTTTTACCATTCAAGCAAATTCCCAAGCTTCTTGAAGCAGTCTTAAGTTTGCACAAAGCAGTTAAAAAACCTGATTTGGACGATATTTTTGAGGCTGACGCCTGGGCTCGAAAGGAAGCTTTTCGGCTTGTAACGGCACCTATCTCATCTATTTGAGTCATTTTCGTGATAGCATTTTTGCCACCTCGAACACACAAATAGGACTCGACTCATGGTTTTGACAAATACCAAAGTTAACGTGATAGACCATCCCCTGGCGGCGCAGGCTCTAACTAGATTGCGCGACTTTCAAACAGTAAGCCACGATTTTCGTTTCACCGCTCTTAGATTGAGTCAGTATCTGGTTTATGAAGCGATGCGCGACCTTAAAGTAAAAGAAGTCGGCGTGGAAACACCGCTTGGACCTGGTAGCGGAACAGCAATCGTCGATTATGTAATTCTTGCTCCTGTTTTAAGAGCAGGCCTTATTCTGGCAGAAGCGGCACAAGACCTGATGCCAAATTCGCGTATCTATCACATTGGACTTAGACGCGACGAGGAAACGCTTGAGGCAAAGTCTTATTACGCCAAGCTTCCTGAATCGTTGCCGCCAGATTGTCGCACTTATGTTCTGGACCCAATGCTTGCTACAGGTGGTTCAGCGTGTGCAGCAATTTCGCTTTTTGCCAAAATGGGCGTACAAAATATTCATTTGGTTTCGTTTCTTGCGGCTCCAGAGGGTGTTAAACGCGTTCATGACCAGTATCCAAATGTGGTCATCACAACAGCTTCGATAGATAACAATCTGAACGAGTTCGGCTATATCGTTCCTGGTCTTGGCGACGCAGGCGATAGAATTTTCGGTACATAAGAAAAGAGACACCACCAGATGTGGTGCCTCTTTTGCGTGCGCTTGTAAAGACCTTTATTCTTCGTCAAGTTTGAAGCCGACTTTCATAGTTACTTGAAATTCGACTATATGACCCTCTTTGATACGCCCACGAAAATCGGTTGCTTCAAACCAGCGCAGACCGTGTAGGGTTTTTGACGCACGTTTGACAGCGTTTTCTGCGGCATCAGCGAAACTTTTCTCTGAAACGCCGACAATCTCTGTAATTTTGTAGACCTGGTGTGAATTGGACATGAGCCACCTCGTATTGGTTAATCAATCTATTAAGTAATTTAAAACTATTGAAAACCGCATTGGAGTTGAGTTTAATCCTAGTGTGACAATGCTTTACCGCTTACACTATAAGTATGCAAAACCTAAAAACATATATCGAGATAAATGGTCCAATGCCCTGGCAAGCTTGCACAAAAGCTTTTTTGTCGATGCTCGAAAGTGCTTCTTTCGAGCGTTTGATTTTGCCATTGAATCTTGCTTCGTTTCAAATAGATGAATCAACCAGCCAAATCAGTCTAGAAGAGACTGTAAGTCAAAACGATTGTGCTTTTCAAAGTCCTGAGTTTTGTCTTGAACGCCCGTGTGACGAACGCTCGATTGTTTATAGTTTGGCATGTGTTCTTTATGCTTGTTTAACTGGTGCTCCTCCATTTGTAGAAACTACCCAAGAGCGCACAAGCGAATTACAAGTGAGTGAATCGCCTCGATTTTTGAGCAGACGTATCTTAAACGAGCAGATTCCTGATGAACTCGATTCTATAATCGAAAAGGCTATGCGCAAAAATCCCAAAAAGCGTTTTGCGGATATAAATTCATTTGCAGCGGCATTGAAAGGCATTGAACAACCAGCTGACTTAAAGGCATACACCCCCAGCAAACAAAGTGTTTGGAAATATCTTGTTTTGTTTGTTTTGGTTCCGTCTGCTTCCTTTTTTCTTTCGCACAACGAATACACTCAAAAGCTTATTGCTGATAGTCATCCACAAACAAAACATCCGTATCATCTAAGTCTTGATTCTGCTGACTATAGATTACAAATGGAATTCGACGACAATAAGATTGAAGCAGATAAGTCTAAAAAGCAAATTCAAATCGTGAATTTGATCACTAAAAAAATCATGTTTGCCACCACCAAACGCAAAAGTTTCAAAGCCGCGCTAGAGGAAGCTGTCCGTCGCCAGCTAGATTTGAAAGGCGCCGACTTGAGCGGTCAAGATTTATCTGGAGCAAATCTTCATGGTGCAAGATTTTCAAAAGCATTCTTTATCAATTCGAATTTAGATAATGCCAATTTATATTCTTGTTTTTTAGATGGTGCCGATTTTCGTGGTGCAAAGATGAAAAACTGTATGCTTAGCGATGTTCATGCCGTTCAAGCAAATTTTTCAGAAGCAGATTTAACTGGTTCGCAGATGGTTAATTCATTTTTCTTGCAAAGTAATTTTATGGATGCAAAATTGAATAATTGCGATTTGTCTGGTGCCAGGTTCAATCAAGCCAAAATGGTAAGGGCCGATTTAACGGGCGCCACTACAAAAAATACCACTCGCAGCGCTGAACTCTGGGATGGTGCAATAGTTACTGAAGCTCAATTAAAAGCTATGGAAACCGTACAGTCTAACAAATGATTTTCATTTAGACATTCGCTCTTCAATTAGTTTGCGAGTTTCTTCTGAGATCAAACTTGGTCTTCTTGTTTTTTCGTCGATCAAAACCATCACTTCTTGCGAAACTGCACAACATTTTCCATTCAAATAAATGACCTGCCCAATTTTTACCGAACTTTTGCCAAACGAATTGATTCTAGTACCCACCTCGGCAGTACCAGGAAAATTCATTTCAGCCAGAAAATCGAGCTTCATACTGGCTATTACAAATGTTTTGCCAGCGCCACTCAAAGGTTCCATACCGTTAAAAAAGGTTGCTACCCGACCTTGCTCTAACAAAGTAGAAAAAATGGCGTTATTAACGTGCCCCAGGGCGTCGGTGTCACTATAACGCAACGGGACCGATGTCCAGCACTTGTAAATGGAAGCATCGGTAAGAGATTCAGTTTGCATCAAGGTCTCCTGAAAAATTGTCCAGTCAATTATAAGTCCCTTTAGATTTAAGACGACAGCTAAGCCAATTGATGCTTAAATAAGAGTTGAAATATGTTCGATGCGGCTTAATTAAACTTGTTCTTTTTGTAAAAAGGAGCGGATTATGAAAGGCGCGTCTATTGAAGTTTTCCTTTTTTCTATCTTTTTACTTTCTGGATGCGCTGAGGTTTTGGAATCTTCGCCAAAGCTCTCGCCGGAAAAAAGCAATATAGAGCTTAACCAGAAAATTGAAGCAAAAGAAGAGAAACTGTCTCGGGTCAAAGAATCTATAAACTCACTCAAAAATGAGATCAAGAAGAGCAATCCAAGCTCGTCTGCCATGTTTTTTCGCGAACTTCAAAGTCGCCAGGCTGAGCTTAGAATACTAGAACAAGATGTTTATTTTTTGCACCAGCAAGCAAAAAAATAAATAAGTCTTATTCGGTAGAATTTTTGACTGCTAGACCTTCTAGCTCAAGACTGCCTTTCACTGCCACAACTTCGCCGGGTTTGAGTCCCGATAGCACTTCGTTTTTGCCCGCATAGACCGGTCCTACTTGAATCTTTCTTTCTTCAAAAGTGTCGGGTGATTTTTGTACGTAAGCAAGGTGGGCTTCACCCACTTTCTGTACAGCTTCAGCAGGTATAACCAGCGCGTTTTTAGTGGCTGTACGTACTACCATTTTTCCAAACATATTGGGATGCAATAGATCCATTCTGTTGTCTACAGTAGCTCGAATAGGCAAGGTTCTGGTTTTTGGATCCATGATATTGCCGACGTTATCTACCACACCATGGAAAGTTTGTTCCTGGAAGCTATCTACAATAACCACAGCTGGCTGCTGACGTTTGACATAACGAATGTCTTTTTCGAATACTTGTGCGAACATCCATACAGTAGAAAGGTCTGAAATTTCAAATAATTTGTTGGATGAATCAACTAATTGTCCAACGTCTACTTGTCGCTCAATCAGTGTTCCTGAGCGCGGCGCTACAATATTGAAAACGTCGTCAATTTTTCTTGTTTTAAGCACTTCATCGACTTCTTCTGGCATGATGCCAAACAGTCTGAGACGCTCTTTGGTGCTCACCACCACCGAGTTCATTTTGTCTTGCAAGTTTTTGACTAGAACGCGGGCTTCCTCGAATTCGCCCTCTGACATTTCTAAGTTAGAGCGAGCTGCAATTCCCTCTCCATAGAGCAATTTGTTTCTCTCGTATTGTTTTTTTGCAAGCGAAAATTTGACTTTAGCCTGCTCCATGTCGGCTTCTAGAATCATCACTTTCTCAAGCAATTCAGACTCTAGTTTTGCCACTTCATCGCTTCGCACAGTGGTGAGAATCTGTCCCTTCTTGACCATATCGCCGACCTGTACATCGACGTCTTCAACTCTTCCTGGCACCATCGATAACACCGGTGTGGTCTGGTAATCGTTTTCTTTGACCTCGCCTTCCAGAATTAGTTCTACTGGCAATGTCTGGTATGAGACCGGACAAGTAGTTAGTCCAATTTTTTGTAATTGAGACTTTGTAAGATGCAGCAATGAATCGTTTTCGTGCTTAGACAAAAAAGGTGTGTGTGCTTTTATGCCGTTACCTTCGTGTTGCAGAGCATCACCAATGAATTGACACCCGGTAAGGCACAAACAAACTGCTGGCATCAGATTTAGCATGGGACGGACTTGAAATTTCATTTTTCTTTTGGGCTTGACTCTGATGTGACTGCGGTCTCTTTGGTTTCTTTTAGTTCTTCAGGCGGTTTTTCGGGGAAAGCATATAGAGGTAAGGCTTCAGCTGTTTGTGACGATAATTCCATATCAGATTCTACCTGCTTCATTTTGCCTGAGCTAGGGCGGAAATATAAATAAATGCAGGGAAGCACATAGAGTGTGAGGAAAGTACAGAAAATCATTCCTCCAATAATCACGATTGCAAAAGGTTTTTGGGTTTGAGCGCCGATTTCGTTTGATAAAGCAGCAGGTAAAAGTCCTACGGCGGCTATTGCGGCTGTCATCAGTACGGGTCTCATTCTGGTGATAGCACCCTTGTAAACAGCTGTTCGTATTGGCACTCCGTTCATGCGCAGCTCATCAACGAAAGAAACTAGAAGAATTCCATTCTTTACAGCAAGTCCAAATAAGGCGATGAATCCTACGCCTGCAGAGATGGAGAAGTAAGTTTTGGTGACAAATAGAGATAAGACACCGCCGATTGCAGCAAGCGGAATAACCGAAAAGACTACCATTGCTCCGCTTAAAGACCCGCAAGCAAAATACAAAATAACCAGAATCACAGCAAGTGTAATTGGCAAAACTATCATCAATTGATTGGAAGCTTCTTTTTGACGTTCGAATTCTCCGCTCCAGATTACAGAATATCCCTGGGGGAGTTCCATCTTATCGACTTTGGCTTGTGCTTCTGCAACCGCTGTAGCAAGGTCGCGTCCTCGTACGTTGGCTCGGATTGTGGCAAGACGACTTCCACCTTCTCTCCAGATCTGGGTGGCTCCCATTGTTTCTTTAACTTTTGCAATTTGCGAAAGTGGAATTTTGACACCACTGGGAGTGTCAACCAGAATTTGTTCCAGGTCTTCTGATGTGTTGCGATAAGCTTCTGCAAGACGTACGATTACGTTATATCTGCGCTCTTCTTCAATGGCGACTGTAGCTGTTTTGCCACCTAATTCTATTTCTACCAGGTCTTTCAAATCGTCTACCGTAAGCCCATAGCGAGCGGCTGCAACCCTATCAATTTCGATTTTTAGCTGAGGCTGTCCCATCAGTGGATCGACTATCACATCGACGATACCCGGTGTAGAGCGCATCTGCGCACCCACTTTTATTGCTGTTTGTTCGAGTGTTTCAAGATCTGGTCCAGATACTTTTGCAACTAACGAGCCTTGAACACCTGACAAAGCTTCGTCAAGCGTGGTCTGGATATATTGAGTGAAATAATATTTGACGTTAGGAATCTCTTCCAGGTCTTCTTTCATCATTTCAATTAGTTTTTCTTTGTCTTCGTGCATTTCTTTTGGCCATTCAGAAAATGGCTTGAGACCAATGAAAAACTCCAGGTCAGCAAATCTGTTTGGATCCGAACCATCGTCTGGACCGCCGGCTTGAGATAGAACTCCTGTTACTTCTGGGTATTTGAGCAGTTTTTCGCGAATCTGGCTGCAAATACGATTTGCTTCTAACAAGGTGACACTGCCAGGCTTAATAGTTCCTCTAAGCCAGATATTTCCTTCTTCTAAGTGAGGAAGAAATTCACTTCCCATACTTGTATAGATAGGCACGATAGCAGCAAAAGCGCCGATTGCAAGCAGTATTACAAGCCAACGTAAGCGCAGGGCAAAATGCAGTGTCGGTGCATAAATTTTGCGTGCCAAAATAACGATAAAACTTTCTTTTTCTCGCGGTGGATGATTAGGGAACCAGAAAGAACAAAGCACCGGCACCAGAGTCAGAGCGCACAGACCCGCGCCTACAAGGGCTGTAACCATTGTGGTGGCAAGTGGCCTGAATAATTTTCCTTCTACGCCAGTAAAAGCAAAAATTGGCAAGAAAGTAGCAATAATTACGATGATTCCAGAAACAAGTGGAGCTGCTACTTCGCAGGCCGATTCTTTCAGTATTTGCAGGCGCTGCAGTGGGGTTTTGTTGGGACCCGCTTCAGAAAAGAAGCGTACTATGTTTTCGGTCATTACTACCGCGCTATCAACCAGAATGCCAAAATCAATGGCTCCAAGGCTGAGCAGGTTGGCTGGCACACCAAATATGTTCAGACCGATGAACGAAATCAAGACTGAAACTGGAATGACAATTGCTGTTATCACAGCAGGAACTATATCGACTAAAAACAAACAGAGAAAAATGAACACCAGTGCAATACCGGTAAAAACGTTGTGACTGACTGTTTTTACCGTTCGTTCGATCAAAGTAGATCGGTCGTACAGGGGCTCGAAAGTTACACCGGGAGGCAATTTTTTCAGTATACCGGGCAGTCTTTCTTTTAGTTCGGCAAGAACTTGCGATGGGTTTTCGTCTCGGCGCAAAAGCACAATGCCTTCTACAACGTCGTCTTCGTGGTCGTGTCCGACTTGACCTCGTCTGACCAGTGGTTCGATTGATACCTTTGCCACATCTCGAATTCTAATAGGGATGCCTTCGCCATGTGCTTTGATAACGATTTCTTCGATATCAGCAACACCTGTTAGCAAGCCCATCTCGCGAATGATAAGCGCTTGTCCGTTTCGTTCTAGAAAACCACCACCTGAGGTGGCGTTAGCGTGCGAAACCGCATTGAAGACTTCTTGTAAAGTTATGTCGTAAGAGCGCAATTTATGCGGGTCTATCTGAATCAAATAAGACTTGGTGGGACCTCCCTGGCTGATGACACCAATCACACCAGGAATTTGCCGGAATAATCGCTCCAGCTCCCATTGCTGAAACGAGCGCAGCTCCATGGGAGTGAAATAACGACTGTGCAGAGCGTATCTATATATTTCGCGCAACGAGCCAACTTCGGGCTCTAGTTGTGGGTTTGCATCGGGCGGCAATTCTACGCGAGTGAGACGCTCGAGCACTTGTTGACGTGCAAGCGAAACTGGTGTTCCGTCTGAAAAAGTTGTGGTTACAACTGAAAGTCCATACAAGGACAAAGAGCGCAATCGAATCTGGCGTGGTATGCCTAAAAGCTCTTTTTCCATTGGAATAGTCACAAGCTTTTCGACTTCTTCTCCGCCTTTGCCAGGGTACAAAGTGATGATTCGTACCTGTGGGTTGGAAAGCTCAGGATAAGCTTCAAGCGGTAATTTTTTCCAGGCTAAAATGCCCACTGCCACCACTACGCCAGTGATTATGAGTGTCATATACCGGCCTTTCAGCGAATGTTCAACTAGCCAGTTTATTGCAGATTGCACAGCGTTAGCTCACGTGAATTTTGGGACGTTTCTCTGGGTCGGTTACCGCGGCTCTTAGAATTTCTCTGGTAACGGGCGCGATTTCACCTTCTCCCAGAAAGATATATTTAAATACGTATCCAAGGGGATGTCCCTCGGTCCAGCCAAAATAAGCGTGAGGAATAGTTTTGGTTCTGTCACGAATATCTAGCAAAATAGCGGCAATCGCATTTGGAACCGCCGAGCTTTGGCAGCGCAAGACTTTATTGCCGTCAACCAGATGCCCTGTGACATGCAAAACATTGTCTATGAATTCAGAAGCATCTTGCACTCTCACTTCCAGAAAAATAAGTTGGGCTTCTTCTGGAGTTAGTTTGTGTACTTTTCTTGTTTCTGCTTCTTTGGCACTGTATTCCATGCCACCTGGCCGGTGAGAAAGAATCGAAATTTCGCCTTCCTTTAGTAGTGCTTCTTGAAAGAAACTTTCCGCAACATCGTCGTAAGAAACTTTCTGTATGCGCAATTCAAGCGAACGCACAGTGCGTGAAAGCAGAGACGATACCAGAATTGCCGCAATGAAGAAAGAGGCTATATGCAGACCTTCAGGTCGTTCGATAATATTGGCAATTAGGGTATACAAAAAGACGCAAGTAATAATTGCAAATGCTGTGCGTTTTGGTTTGCTGACTTTCCAGTAAGTAAGCGTCACGGCAAAAGAATCGCAAGTCATGAGTACCAACACACCAGTGGCGTAGGCGCCTGCCTGGGCATCTACATTGGCTTTGAAAATCAAAGTGACTGCAAAAGCAACTATTAGAAAGAAAACTACAAGAGGACGCATTGCAGCTGACCAGTTTGGAGCCATTCCATATCGAGGAAGATAGCGTGGCACTAAATTGAGCAAGCCTGCAAGAGCGGATGCGCCAGCAAACCAGAGAATAGCAATTGTGCTTGCGTCGTAAATAGTTCCCCAGGTATGTCCAAGAAGCTCGTGAGCCAGGTAAGAAATGGCGCGACCGTTGGCTTCTCCACCTTCAACAAAAGCTTCGGGAGGAATTAGAAAGCTCGTTGCGAAACTGCTTGTCATAAGCAGTAATCCCATAATTAGAGCTGCTGTCAGAAGCAATTTTCTAGTGTTAGCGATTCGACCTGCTGGATTTTCGGGAGTATCGTCTGCATAGCCGCGCACGTGTGGCATAACTGCAACCCCTGTTTCAAAACCTGACATGCCAAGCGCCAGCTTTGGAAAAACAAGCATAGACATTCCAATCATCGGCCAGATTGAATGATAAGTGTTGGTCAGTCTGTTCTGCCAGTTTGCAAATAATTCGGGGTGATGAATCAAGTTGTCCATTGCTACACCAATCGTGACTGCGTTTGCCACAAGATAAGTGCTAACTATGACGGTCGAAAGCCCTATCGCTTCTTTGAAGCCAGATAGAAAGATCATCCCAAGCAATCCAAGCAACAGAAGAGTTATTACAACTCGATCGAGCATGAAGGCAGGAACAGCTTGTTGCACTAGTGGGTTTTCGACGATGTGTGCAGTGGCATCAGCTGCCGAAAGTGTGATTGTAATAATGAAGTCTGTGCATGCAAATCCAAGTAAAACAAGAACGAATGTTTTACCTCTCCAGCCTGGAAACAAGCGTGAGAGCAAAGACAAACTTCCCTGTCCATGCGGGCTTATGCGACTGACAGTGGAATAGACTGGCAGGGCGCCAAAAAGAGTGAGAATAATCAGTATGAATGTTGCAACAGGCGACAAAAGCCCGGCTGCAAGATATGCAATACCGGGCTGATATCCAAGAGTGGAAAAATAATCTACCCCTGTGAGGCACATTACTTTTGGCCACCAGTCCTGGTGAATTTCTTTTTCTTTTCCGCGTTGTCGAAGTCCTTCGAAAAACCAGATCAGAAATTTGTTCTTTAATCGATCACGTGACGTCATTTTGGTTAAGCTTGCGCCTTATTGTCACTTTTGACCAGTTCTAGATCGATTTCGAAATTGATTTCGTCTCCAACCATTGCCCCGCCGTTATCGAGTGTCTTATTGTACGAAACACCAAAATCTTTGCGATTCAACTTTCCTTTTGCGCTAACTCCCATGTGGGGTGCGCCTTTGATCATCACTGGTTTAGAGAGTGGTTCTGCTTTGAGGCTTACTTTTTTAGTGACACCATGCATGGTGAAATTACCTTCAAGTGTGAAAGCGCCATCCTTTCCAGGTATCACTTTGGTTGAGACAAATTTCATAGTTGGATATTTCTCGGTATCCAGAAAATCACCAGCGCGTAAATGCTCATCGCGCTTAGGTTCTTGGGTAGAAATTGTTTTTGCGTCGATAGTGGCGTCGACTGCTGCTTTGGACAAAGTTTTGCCGTCATATTTGACTTTGCCTGTGACTTGTCCGAAATTGCCGCGAACATTCGAAACCATCATGTGTCTTACAGTGAAATTTACAGCTGAGTGAGCAGTATCGATATCCCATGAATCTGAGTTTGCAGGAGCGGCCTTAGCAGGTGCTTTAGCTGGTTCTTTACTTGCTGGGGCTGCGTCTTTTGCCATGGAAGGCAAATTGCAGGCTAAGCCCAGTACAAGGGCTGCTGCTAAAAACAATTGCTTCATTTCAATTCAATTCCTTAATTTGGTGTGGGTGTCTTTTCCATGTTTAGTACGGTCTGCCACTCATTTGGTTGAACGGGCTGTATTGATAGCCTGCTGCCTGGCTGGACGACCAACATTTTCTCAAGGGCGGGATTAGACTTAAGTTCTTGCAAAGAGATAAGTCTATTCAGCTTTCGTACAAATTTTACGTCAACCATGTACCAGGTGGGATTGTCCGCTCTACTCTTTGGGTCATAGTATTTGGATTTGGCGTCAAGCGCCGTGTGGTCAGGATATCCGGCTTTACATACCTCAGCAATTCCGACAATTCCAATTGCTGGTTTACCGTCATCTGTTTTGGCATTACTGTGATAAATAAAGACCTGGTCGCCCGGCTTTGCATCGTCTCGAAGCGAATTTCGAGCCTGGTAGTTTCGGATACCTTCCCAATAACAGGATTTTTCTTTTTGCAATTGGTCAATCGAATATACATCTGGCTCAGTTTTGAATAACCAGTATCGAATACCTTTGTCTTTTGCTGCCATTGACTACCTGTGTACTATAAAGAATTGAATCGGCGAAGTATAACACCAAATTAAGTACCAAAGTTGGGTTCTAAATTTGTGATCGATTTGTGATGGAGCTAACTGAATTACCGGCTTACGAAGCGCTTCAAACGCTGACCAACAAGATCCTGTCTCACTTCATTTGTACAATTGGGCATTTGATACCCATAGTTTGAAGGATATGCAGGATAGGGGTTGTACTGTTGATATGCTGCAATGGGAGTAGCCATATGAGGCGTCATTTGCATAGGAATATATGTTTGTTGGTAGGTGCTAGATGGTGTATCGTTCAATGGAATCATTGTCGGGAATGTTGTTTCAGCGGCCTGAATTGCACCTGCAGGATTCTGAAAAACTTCCTGCTGAGGCACATTTTTGTTAGACGCTTGAGCTGCATCTCTTTGATAAGCATTTAAACCGACAAGACTGATTGCAATTCCAAGAATTGCAGATGCAATAATTTTGATTTTCAATATCTTTTTGGAATTGTCTGGACGCTGTGCACATCCACAAAGACATTCTTCACCTTTGGTGGGTTTGTGAAAGACTGGCGCAGGCTGCTCTTGGAGCGACGAGAGATGGTGCTCGGCTTCGTGCAATTCTTCTCTTAATTCAGGTGGAGTTGGAAACATGTTCTTGTCCTTAGTTGGAGCCACCCAATAGCGCTCTCTTGACATTTTGAGTGATGCCTGAAGGGTAGTCAAGCAAAAGGTGGTGAAATTACGTAGATGTAATCTCTATCTTTGTTTTGACTAGGTTTTCGGATGATCGAATATGAACGCGTTATAATATTACCGGTGGTGCCTACCTAGAAGTCTGTGACATCAGTCATTACAACCGAATCTTCTAGGTAAGCCAAACGCCGGCTGGTAGTGCGGGTGGAGGGAACTACCCGACAGTTGAGACTGTTTGTTCTGATCATCAAACGCAAATGCAGGTTGAGCGAATAAATCAGATCGCAATTCTATTTTTGGCACTTCTTTCTTTGAACCAAGCGCATGTTCTCTGTCTAATTCCATGAAATAACACAAAGTGCAAAGCATTGCACATGCTACGACAACGAGTGCAGCTACTCTAACCATGGTTTCCAGAAAAGAATGTTCTAGTTTCTCGACTCTTGCATATACAGTTGCTTGTGGTTTTGCGCCTTTATTTGCAAAATATCTTTCCATAGCTTCTCCGATGGTACGCCATTCTCGCTCGAAATTAGGTGGAACATGATATGAATGGAACATAGCTAATACCCCCAGTATTAGTGCCTTTGATTCCGATTCAAAAACTTGTTGCCGCCACATACTGTTGTAAGGCCGCCAGGAGGGGAAGTCAAGAAAACTAATATGTCAAGCTGTTACGCGGTGTTGCGATTTGTTAAGCGAAATGTTAAGCGCTTAAATCCGCACCAGTTCTCAATCAGAAGATTCCCAGGTGTATTCGGTAACTCCTCGCGATTTTCGCGTAACTGTTTTTTTCACATTTATATTATTGATGCGTTTTTGAGTGGTCTTGCTTTGTTGTGTTTGAGGGAAAACATCTCCTGAATAAATCATCTCTTGTTCGGCAGAGTTAGCGGCTTTATCCTTATTTGCTTTTCCCATATTGGTGTCTAATTGACCAAGTCCTGAACCAAGCAGGTGAGTAAGCGGTTTTGCATGGTCTTTATAGTATGTGGTGTTGTATTGTCTCCAGACGGGAGCAGCTACAGTTCCACCGGTGATTTTAGTAGATGAGCCTACAGCCTGGTTCTTAGAGTTTCCAGCCCATACTACTGTAACCAGATCGGCAGTGAAGCCGGCAAACCATAAATCCTTGCCATCATCTGCAGTGCCCGTTTTGCCGGCGGAGGGAATACCTTTGACGCGCGATGCTACTCCAGTTCCAGAAGATACTACTTCTTTTAAAACGTCTACAAGTTCAATCACAGGCTTCTCATCCATTACACGCTCTACTTCGGGGGCAAAAACCGCTAGCGGCTTGCCTTTTTCATTTTCAATTTTACGAATAAAGCGTGGTTTTACTCGAACACCGCCTCTGGCAATAGTACCATATGCGGTGGCAAGAGATAGGGGAGATGCCGCTGAAGCTCCCAACGAAAGCGCCATGGTTGGTGCCAGAGTTTCATTGATTCCCATTCTACCTGCAACGCTGACTATGGAAGGAATTCCAACTTGTTGAGCTACTCTTACAGCGCAGACGTTTTTCGAATACTTTAATGCTTCGGCGACTGTGATCATGCCTGAATATTTTTTGTCGAAATTCTTTGGTTCCCAGATTGGATTTTCTTTGTCGTTCTCATCGACTACAGATAGTGGCGTATCTGAAATCAAGCTGGAAGGCGTCATCGCCCCTCCTTCAAATGCAGTGAGATATACCATTGGTTTAAAAACAGAACCCATCGTGTGCGGATGTACAGCTGAGTTCCATTGATTTTCTAGATATTGTCCAGTGCCACCGACCAGTGCCACCACCGATCCGTCATTCAGATTTATGGAGGCAAGAGCCGCCTGGTCTATGCCTTTTGGAAGACGAGCATTTTTAATAGCTGCTTCGGCTGCATTTTGTGCTCTAGAGTCTAGACATGTATAAACTTTTATCCGCTTTGAGCCTGTGTAGGGGAGTAATTCTTTAACCTCTTGCGCTACAAGACTCGAGTAGTAAGGATATTTGGGCACGAAGATTTTAGTCGCAATTGTATCGTCTACTTCTCTGAAAACAAGTGGTTGATTAATCGCCCAATCGGCTTCATCTTGTGTAATCAAGCCGGTTTCATACATGGCATTTATCACATATTGTTGTCGTTGAACTGCTTGTTTTATGTGTTCTTTGTCACCGAGTATCGACGGCGATTTGATAATTCCTGCTAGAAAAGCAGCTTCTCCAATAGTCAATTGACTGGCTGGTTTGTCAAAATATGTCTTGGCCGCGGCTTCTACACCATATGCACCCGAGCCAAAGTAAATCTGATTTAGATAAAGTTCGAGTATTTTTTCTTTCGAATATTTTTGTTCAATTTGCTGCGAGACAATGGCTTCGGCAATTTTCACCGAAATGTTCCTTTTTTGAGCAGCAAAAAAAATATTTTTGGTAAGCTGCTGGGTGATTGTAGAGCCGCCCTGGACCTGATGACCCTTTGAAATATTGGTCAGCAAAGCGCGTGTTACACCCTCCCAGCTAACGCCGGAGTGTTGGAAAAAACTTCTGTCTTCAGCTGCAATAACAGCCTTCACTACATTTTGCGAAATTTTTGACATTGGCACGATTTCGCGTCTTTCTTTAGCCGGAAATGTGCAGATGAGCTTATCGTCTTTGTCGAACAAAATTAGCTCTGCTCCTGGTTGATACGATTCAAGAATCGAAAGGTCCGGTACTTTCAGATAATCGACCCAAACAAAAACAGCAATTATCGAAATGACCAGAGCCATAATCAGTGTGAAACTGGACATTGTTACCTTAGCCGACATAAAAATCATGTCGAAAACAGGCTTGACTCCCCCAAAGTCGTTTAGCCTTTGAAAATTCTCTTTATTCGGCTTGGGCGCCCTGCGTCTCATTTGAACCTTTGTGATAATCTAGTCTTGATGGACTTAACTACTGGCATTCTACTTATTATTTCTATTGCCCTTTTGGTCATTCCGCCTGTCATTTTGTTGTGGCCACTTGTTCATTCTGTCGCGGATAGAATCAGTGGAAAGAAAAGCGGAGCCAAGGAAATCGCCGATTTGAAAAAACGCATATCAACCTTAGAGTGCGTCATCTCTGACTTACAGAACAAAGTGCACGTAATTGAAGAATCGAGCGACTTCAAAAACAAGCTTATAGAGGACGCTCAGGTCAAGACGCCTTAGTATTTACGTTATCTGGCTTTTGGAAGAAAAGCACAGCCACAGTGGCAGATAACGTGAAAAATATAAGTACGAAAAAGGCTGAATTGAAGCTGCCAGTTTTTTCTGCGATTAATCCAGTCAGATAAGGAGCAAGAATGCCTGAAAGGGCAAAGAATGTGTCCATTAGTCCAAGACTGGTTGCTGCTCGGTCTTTGGCTAGGTCAGTATTAAGTGCATAAAAGGCTGCGTTTGGCATGAGACCAAAACCCAGTCCAAGCGAGATGAAGAGCAAGCTCAAATTTACATCGTGGATATACATTACCGGAATGAAGCACAGACCCGATAGTAGCTGGCAAATCCAGATCATATGCGAGCGAGACTTGCGCATACTGCCTGTCTTTTTCCAGATATAGTCAGACAAAAAGCCAGCGCTCATGAGCATAATTGCAGAAGTTAGCCAGGGGGCAATTAAATAAATGCCAATTTCTTTCAATTTTAAGTGATAAGTCGCTTCGTAATAGCCGGGCAGCCAGGTCAGTGCAAAAAAGAGCAGATATCCAAAAGCGAAGAACGCGAAGTTATTTGCCATCAACGAGGGATTTAGAAGCATGAATTTCCAGGTAGTTGTACCAAGGCTCAAATGATGGCTGCGCATTTCAGAATCACTTTTGCCTCGCTCGACTGCCTGTCCGTCACGAATATGGCGTAATTCAGCCTCGTTTACATACTTTGAGTTTTCCGGATAATCGCGAAACAGAAAATACCAGACAAATGCCCAAACAATGCCCACTGAGCCAAGGCAAACAAACATCATTTTCCAGCCGAAGGCAATAATCAAGTTGACTATGAGCGGGGCGCCAATAACTGAGGCCATGGGTACTGCTGCAAGACCAATAGCGGTTGAACGGGCTCGCTCGTTAGTAGGTAACCAGTCTGCCACGACTCTTGTCAGAGAAGGAAAGTGTGGACCTTCTGCCAGTCCAAGCAGAGTTCTAAACGTAAATAAGACATTAAAACTGCAGGCTAGACCCATCATGGCCGTTACGGCAGACCACAAAATCGCAGCACCTGCCCAGATTTTTCGTGCTCCCCATTTATCCACCATTAAGCCGCCGCCTGTGGTCATAACCATGTAACCCACCGCAAAGGCCGCTGCAACTGCGCCAAATTCGCTTTCTGAAAAGCCAAATTCTTTACGAATTGGCGTTATGGCATAGGAAATGGCAGAGCGGTCGAGATAATTGACCAGCGTAATGAAAAATGCCAATCCCAGAATGACCCATCGATAATTAGTCGCCTTGCCTCCAGGGGCTTTGTTTTCTTTGTCTAAGGTATCGATTTGGGAGGAGTTGGAGGTTTCCATGTCTAATTTATCTTATATGGGGAACTATCAAAGTACATGATGTTGTGAAATAAGGCCTGGCGATTTCGCTCAGTTTTGAACTTTTTCGCCTTAAAAAACGTCTTATAGTTAGAGCTCGAATTACTAGCGATTTAAGCAAGCGGGGATTTGTGATGAAAAGAGTAAGGTTTGGTCTTTCGGCACTGGCTTTGGTTTTGGGGTTGGGAGCTGGCGCCTTGAATCCAGTCAATTCTCAAGACCTTTCGGTTACTGAAATGGAAGGCAATATGGTCGAAGATGCTCCCATGATGATGGACCAGGTTGCTCAAATGCCAGGGGCTGACACTTTTGCTTTTCGCATGCATCATGGCGGTCATGGATTTGGCGGTGGTATGCCAATGGGTGATAGCTGCCCTTACCTTGAAGGTGAGAATAAGTTGACCGATGAGCAATTTGAAAAGTTCTATCAAATCAAAAATAGAATGAAAGATGACATGGGTAGCAAAATGCTTGAAATGAGCAAATTGCGCCGACAGTTTTGTGATGAAATAAATCGTGAGTCAATCGATGCAAAAGCTGTATCTAAGCTCGAAGACCGAATGGCTGCCCTAAAAGCTGAGACTTCTAAAGTATTTACAGGTGCTGCAGTAGAGATGATGAATGTTCTCACTGCAGAGCAAAGAAAAATCTTACGCCAGAAAATGGTACGAGGCTCAAGCCTGGGGCGTGCTATGGGACATTGTGGAATGCAAATGGGCAGGGGACCGGGCATGATGATGCATCATATGGGACCTCATCACAAAGGTGGGGATAAGTAGAATGAAGCGCCGAAGCAGTATTTATCTTCTATTGGCTCTGACTATAGGCATTAATCTGCAACTAAGTGCTTTTGCTACAGATGCAGCCAGTCTGACAGATGTAATCCGAAACGCAAATATTCTCAAGTATGACAAGGCACCCAAAGTCACCATCAGTGGTGCACAAATTACAACTTCGGTAGACCCTATGGGACCACCAGGCAAGACTTCAGATCAGGATTTGAAAATAGACGCTTTGCTTGTAGCCAAGTCATTGTATGATGCTTCTCCGCCTGAGCTGACTAGTTGCAAAATCATTTTTTCAAATGGTGGCAAAGACGCAAAATACACTATAATTTCGCGTCAAAAAGTAAGTGAGTATAGTTCTGGCGCGGTAAATGCTCAGGAATTGCTTGGCTCGCTTGCGCTAACAGCTGTTGTTCAAGAAAGTCAGCCAGACGTTGTAGAAGGTCCGTTTTACGAACGTCGGATCTTGGTTTGGGAACGCATAGAGAATCTGCGTAAGCAGGGCACTGGTGTAAAACCATTTGAGCATTTGTATTTGGAGCTTGAAGCGGCTATCAAAGCAAATGATGATCAAAAGAGCATTTTCAATAAGCTTACTTCGCTTGAAGAAAAACTGGCAGGGCAGGAAACACAAATGGCGCAAGCTAAGAAAGTGGCTCAGGGTAAAGGTATTCACGGAAATATAACAAGCGCATCTTCTTCAAAAGGCACAAGACCGGTAGAAAAGTTCATTTCTGCTTTGGATGATAACAGTAATATCGATAATATGTTCGGCGCAAGAAAATATGTTGATGTATGGATGCATCATACACAAGGTGTTCTGAAGAGCCGAGGAGATAATGAAGGCTATAGACAAGCTTGTCAGATGTGCCAGGACATGCAAGGTTATTTCAACAAGAAAGATATCCCAAACTTTTTGCATCGCACCCGCGATTTCAAAAGGCTCGTTAGCGAGAAGAAAATACCACCTCCTGGTACCACGACAAATTAGCGAATCAGAGGGCTAGAACAATTCAAGAGCCTCACTTAGCCGATACCAAACGCAAAGCGACTGACCCGCTTTTAGGTGTGGTTTTGGATGGGCGCTATATGGTTGAAGAGCTCATTGGCACTGGTGGAATGAGTGTCGTTTATCGTGCCAGGCATCTGCGCTTGAATCGATCAGTTGCAATTAAAACACTTAAACTACAAATTGATACCAAGCCTGTTTACAGAGAACGTTTCCAACGTGAGATTGACAGTCTGAGCACGCTTAACCATCCCAATATTGTCACTGTGACTGATTGTCTCATTGACGAAGAAGGGCAACCATATGTGGTGATGGATTTGCTTAAAGGTAAAAGTCTCGATAAAATGTTGTGCGAACAAGGTCCGCTTACGGTGCCGTGTTTTGCCAATATTGCTTTGCAGATTTTAAGTGCAATCGAACATGCTCACCGAAATGGAGTCGTACATCGCGATATCAAGCCCGGCAATATCGTATTGATGGACGAAGATGCCGGTTATGCCAAAGTAGTCGATTTTGGACTGGCAAAGCTGGGACAAGAAAATAATAAACTTACTCATTCTGGCGAAATTTGGGGCAGCCCACCATATATGAGTCCCGAGCAGTGTAAAGGCGAAGCTACAGATCATCGCTCGGATATTTATTCTGTTGGCTGTGTATTTTATGAAATGCTCATGGGGCAGGACCCTTTTCCAAATAGCAATCTCTATGAACTTTTAAATAAGCACGTTCAGCAAACTCCACTTGAATTTTCTAAAGTGAACCCGCGTAAAGACTTACCACCTGAGCTTGAAAAAGTGATTTTTAAAGCCATGGCTAAAAAGCCAGAAGATCGTTATCAATCTGCTTTTGAAATGGAAGAAATCTTGTTGCGTGTCCTTGGTGATTCGTGGGCCAAAGAGCGTAATGCTTTTAAACACGCGATTCGAGCGCAAGGACTTAGTAGTTCGTCGATTCGTATTCAGTCGCAAAGGGGGCAGCAAGATGTCGCAATGCAGGGTCCTCTTGCTCTTTTGCCCCAGTTTAGTTTGTGGTTGATGCTTTTCTTGATTTTGGGCTTTGCTGGGCTCGGCGTTGCGTCCGTGGCGGGATGGAATACACCAGTAACTAGTTTAAAATCTCCGGTCCCAGAATTATCTAGTTTCCCCGATAAAGGATTAAATCTCGACGACTCTGATACCATTGTCAAAAACAAACCTGTGGCACCTTCAAAGCATATTACAAGCGTGGCTCCAGCGGAAAAAACAAACCAGAATCAAAGTCGTTATGCTGCTCACAGCCACAACAGATGGTCGAATCTGGAAAAGGAAAAGAAAAGTCAGGCAAGACCAGTTTCAAACAAAGAAACAAAAGGTGGTGACCCCTGGGCTGAGCTTCGAAGGTTGCGCAAAAACTAAAAGAGACCTTATATGACATCGAGTCCTGAAACTGCATTAAAAGACCCCCAAGCAGAGCTTATTGCCGAGCTTGCCACCAGCAAGGACACCAGTCCTGAACAAATAGTACAAGCTCTAGAGCATTTACTTACTTGTCTTGAAGATCCACAGTTACGCATGAAGGCTTGTGGCGAGCTGCACAAATTGGCTGGCTTGCTTGAATCTACTAACGAAAAGGCGCAAATACATTTGATGTTGCGCAAAATGACAGTCAAAAATCTAAAAGAGCCCATAAAGTTATTGTTAACGCCGGCTGTATTTTCTCCGGAAATGTGGGGTAGAACCTTTGCCGAAGGACTGCTAAAAGACCCAGATCAATTTCACGCAAAGAGCGTTGTAGAACTTGGAACCGGGTCTGGCTGGATTAGCCTTTTGTTATTACTTACAACTCAAGTAAAAGAAATTTTGGCGCTTGATTTGAATCCAGTCGCCGTATTGCTTGCAAAATTGAATGCCTGGTTGAATGGTACTACTAGTGATGGCTATCCTGTTACCAGCCAGTTAGGGGTTCCAATAGTAGGGGCTCTGCGTATTAAACAATCCGATTTATTGTCTGTGGTGATTGATTCTGAGTCAAAAGAAAAATTCCATCACATCATTGGTTGTATTCCTCAGGTTTTGCATCCAGTTGAAGAACATTCGACATTTAGCGCAGTGAATGAAGGAATTAACGAAAAAGACTTATACGATTTGAGCAACTATTGTTTCCGTCAGGGAATTCTGGAAGACCGTTTTGGTTTACCGTTGATTGCAAGAGCCCTTGAACAGTCACAAATTTGTTTAAAACCGCAGGGCAAAGTGACTTTTATTATTGGTGGCAGACCAGGTCCCAGAGAAATTCAAGCGATGTTCGAGCGTCGCGCGTTTATTCCAGAACTTGTGCTCAGTCGTCGCATTCCGCAAGCCGATGATACTGATCTCGATTCTCTGGTAGAACTCGAGCGCGCTCACGATATCAAATTTCACTTCTTTATTTCTAAAAATTCGCAAGACTCGGTAAGCGCGGATACTGCAGTAAAAATGCTTAAAGAGGAAGCTGAGATCTATCACGATTTGTTGGTATATCGTGCTCAGTCCAATCCGAAATTCGAGCGATCTTTATTCGAGTTTTTAGACAACTTGCATAAATTGAAACTCGACACACTCAGAAGCGAACTCGATTTTTCTCGTTTGAGCGAAGAGCAAGTAAGCTTTTTGAGCCGTCTCACTCATGAGCTATTGCGCAGTCGCTATCTGCCTTATCCTCACGAACGAGGCGATTTTTCATTCAGAGAGAAGTTGTCTCGCTTTTTGCAAGTTTACTGTCATATCAAATATGATGCGGACAAACTTTTCGTTGGACCTGAGCGGATCCAACTTTTAGAAATGATACTGAAAATGGTATTACCAAAAGGCGGTCGTATCCTTTTGTCTGAATCGCTCAAAGAGGTTTATGGAAGACTTTTAGATAATATAGAATGCGATGGTTGCTACGCGAACGACGACTTACCAGAAATTTTCAGCCTGGACGATATTTTAAATCCGGATATTGTTCTGATTGCGGCAAAACAATTTTCTAGACCATCTCCTTTGTTGTTAGAAGCTCTTTTTCAACAAGCGCTTAAGCATCCCAAGCGGTTGTATATCCTTGATGATTCTGCCAATTTCGATATCGGTTCAGCTCTTGATTCCAATATTACTCTTCGTCTAGCTGGTCAAGCTGCCGTTCCATCTAATCTCATTTTCCTTTATGGACTTACAAAAAATACAGTTTGTCCAGACCTGGAGTTGAGTTTTCTTTTGAACGCGCCTGAACACTGGCCTGAACATTTTGATGTCACTTCAGAATTAAGTTATTCCCGCATTTCTTTTCCGGGGCAGCTTTATTACGAGTGGCTTTTTGACGACTTGCTCGATTTGCCTTTTCCAGATGAGCCTCAAAATGCAATGAAAGTGCATAAAACAGTTTTCAATCCGTCTCTAAATCCAAATTTTGTAGCGGCAGCATCGGACCCTGTTTTTGCACCTAAACCTGTGGATGTCGACCATCCCAACCGCGATTTAATCAGACTCGATTATGGGGAATTTGAACACGAAGTTCCCGATTTGCTCCTAAAGGGACTCATAAAAGGATTCGTCGAGCCAAGCGGACAGAAAATGAAAGATGTTATGCGAAGCCGCATTGCAGCTTATATGAAGTTTACGAGAAATTGTGATGTCAACCAAAATAATATAGTTCTTGGACAAGGAGTTTTTCCGCTGCTTGCTTCGATGCTGGGTGCTTTGTCCTTGAAGCTTGGCCGTAAGCCACTTGTAGCGCTGCACACAGGCTCGTATGGACCGCTTTTTGCTTTACTGTCTTATCATGATGCAAGGCTAGTACAGGTAGAGACCAGACCAGAAAATGGATTCTTGTTGCAAGTGAGTGAGCTTGAGAAGCTTTCAGAAAAACCCGATCTAATCTGGATTACTAATCCTTCAAACCCGTCGGGATATTTTTATACAGCAAATGAAATAAAGGCTTTAGGACAATATTGTTCTGAAAATAGCATTTTGCTTTTAGCGGATGAGATTTTCTTTCTCTTGAGCGATATTGCTTGTGGTGATTGGACTTTGCCTGAGTTCAGTTTTGCTGGTTTGTACAATTCAAAGGCAGGCGAAAATTTGTTCGTTTGTGATGGAGTGGCTAAATCGTTTGCCGCCGGAGGACTGCGCTGTGGATTTATGACCTGCCCCAACGAAGAGTGGGCGCAACGACTACAAGCTCAGTCTGTGTTACCGTCAAATGTGCTGCTTCGCGCCTGGGATAATTTGTATAGCGCGTTTTTGGAGGTGGCACCACATTCGATGCTCGATGTGGAAGAAGCATCGAAAGAAGTGAAAATATACCTTGACCAGGCAAGAAAACTCTTATCCAGTCATAGAAATGACTTGAACGATTTGCTTGAAAAATTCGATTGCGATTTAAAAGTATCTCAAGCGACTTCGCGAGTGCGTGGCGGAATGTTTTCCTTGGCAAATTTGTCTGCAAGGCAAAAAGAGCTAGCTATCCAGGAAAAGCTGCTTTTAAACCCGGATGATTGGAGTCGAACCAAAGGCTTTTCGAGAATTTGTTTCTCATTGCCCGAACCTAAATGGCAGGAAGCAATGAAGCGACTACAAAATTATCTGGAGCGCAAAAAGTGAGTAAAGTCTGTTTGATTACCGGTGCCACCGCAGGCATTGGACAGGCTGCTGCAATAGAGCTTGCAGCACCAAAATATGATTTTAAAATTGTAATTGTCGGTCGCAACAAAGAGCGTTGTGAAAACACTGTTTCATTGATCAAACAAAAACACAAAGATGCTTCTGTCGATTATTTTGTAGCTGACTTATCTTCTTACAAAAAAGTTGTCCAACTTGCCTCAGAGTTCAAGAAAAAATATGATCAGCTCGACGTTCTCATCAACAATGCAGGAGCTATTTTTTTTAGTCATAAATTGAGCGCAGACGGGTTAGAAATGACCTGGGCTCTTAATCATTTCGGTTATTTCTGGCTCAGTCTGGAGCTTTGTGATTTACTTAAGAAATCTGCGCCGAGTCGTATCATAAATGTGTCTTCAGCCGCGCATCGTAGGGCTTTTATGGGATCG
The DNA here is from genome assembly GCA_964572515.1 of uncultured Candidatus Obscuribacterales bacterium. Taxonomy (GTDB): domain Bacteria; phylum Cyanobacteriota; class Vampirovibrionia; order Obscuribacterales; family Obscuribacteraceae; genus Aved-18. The sequence continues at coordinate 112,113 of CAZNEW010000010.1, forward strand.
ATGAATAATCTGGGCAGAGAAAAAAATCAAACAGGATATCCCACTTATGGTAATACCAAGCTTGCAAACATTTGGTTCTCTAGAGAATTACACAAAAGACTTTTTGCAAGTGGTGTCACAGTAAACTCGTTGCATCCTGGTGTGGTGGCAACTAATTTTGGTTCTGACAATGGGTTATTTGGCAATTTATTTAGAGCTGCAGCCAGTCTCTTTTGGGTTCCTGTAGAAGAGGGTGCCACCACAATTGTTTATCTGGCTTCTTCACCAGAAGTGGTTGGTGTCAGTGGAGAATATTTTGAAAAAGAAAAGATCGCAAAGCCAAGTAAGCTTGCACTAGACAACTCTCAGGCAGAAGCGCTCTGGCAGAAAAGCGAAGAAATAACTGCTTCGCTTAAATAAAGCGAAAAGCCATAAGTCCCACACTTAGAATCAAGAATAAAAGTCCCATGCCTGCTGATGCCGATTTAGCGCTTGGGCTGGGCAAGACCAGAGATAAGAAGAAGAAAGGCAGAGATAAAACAGCGCTTAAAAGCGATTGGCGCAATTGCAAAAGTAAAATAAGCAATTCGGGATATTGCGGTTGATCCATCCAGATACGCAGAGATTGTGCTTTGTCTAGAGCCATGTTTTTTAAAGCCGCGCTGGTAATAATTTCTCCTCGCTCAGCTTGCAGGATGAGTTTCTTTCCGCCATTACCATCGAAGATTCTTCCAGACCCATCGCATGCATGCATGACAAAACTGTCTAAATAAGACGCATTTGTTTCTATGGACAAATGAGCACAGTTGATACAACCTGGATACAAAGCCGGTTCTTCAGGCCAGGTGCCGCCTTTTTCCAGATGAGCCATAAAAGCTTCTTTGCTTGCATAACCTGTGTCTTTCAAAGAAACTTTCACCTTTTGAATAAAAGGGTAATCGGATCTTTTGGTGAATGGGTTGTCGTATTTGCTATCTTCGCCCATAGATTCGTCAGGATAGCTGCGCTTGTCGTTGTAGATCTCGTTAGCAGACTTCAAAGTCTGATGAGCTGTCTGCAAGATAATTTGCTCGGGTGCTTTTTCAGAATAAAATGCAGTATTACTCTGACCAACGAGTTTTTCGGGACCTTTGAACATCCAGAATTCTTTTTCGAATGGGTTTGTCACAAGCAAGGCTGCAATGTTTTTCATCCCTGGTGAAAACGCATCGTAAGAGAGTTTCTTCTCGCTACCAGCCCCCTTTGAGCCGCCACTTGAAACCAGTATGGCGCCAGTGTCGGTCAATTTTAGGGACAACAAGCCATCTGCCTGACTAAAGACCATTCCCTGGCTTGCAAGCGACTGCTTGAGCGTTTGCCCTCTGGTCAAGGCGAATGCAAATGTTGCACCAAGCAAAACAAATACCAGTCCGATAGTCATGATTAATACGGCATATCCAGCAAAACCAGCGTTTTCTGGTTCGCTTATAGCTTTTGCTGTTTTGATGGCGCGTTTGACGGGGCTTGCATCGAGCTCTCTTTGAGCCTCTTCTTGCTCCATCTCGTCGTAGCCTTTTTTGACCCGCATCTTCTTGACGCCTTCGGTCATTGAATCGCGCTCGAACTCTTTGACCGCTTTCATTATTTCTTCGGCTAATTCGCGGTCGCCAAGCGTGTTGCAGATGGTGTAGATGTTATTGGCTGTTTTAGAGCACTCGATGTGTCTTGCGCCATAGGCTTTGGTTTGAGCATCTAGCAAGTCAAGCGACAAATAGAGTGCGTTTGTATAGTCGTTGTTTTGGCTCGCTATACTTATAAGACTCTTGTAAGACAAAAGCGACTGGTGGTGAGTCGGTCCAAGCTCTTTGATAGTAAGTTTGAACAGCGATTCTGCCTTCTCGAATTCGAAGGCCTCGAGGCATCTAATCGCCTCGGAAAAGGTTGCGCTTTCCTGATAGTCGGTCATAGTCTTATATCTTAAACTAAAATCCGCCGCTTGACTAAGCTTCGAATTCCTGGTCTAGTACATCCTTTTCAGTAGTGTAAACACTGTCCTGGTCTTTTTGGATTTCGCGCTTGAAAGACAAGCTCTTGGCCTCTTGCAATTTTTTCTCAAGCTCGGCTTGCGGAGCGCTAAGTTTACTCCAGTACTGCATGCGTGCTTTATTGCGCTCTTCAATATTTTTGTTTGCCACCGATATGCCAAATGCGCGCACTGCTGGCACTACAAGAAATAAGGTGCCATAAATTACCAGAGCCTGAATTAGTGGAGCGAATTTGTAGAGCATGGAAATATAGTCCATTTGCAGGAATAAGAACCAGCTTCCTATGAAATTTAGCGCAGCTAGAATATAGACGGGCAGCAACTGGTCTGTTCGGACATTTGAAAATTTCCAGGTAAATTCGCTTAGATACTGAGGTAGTTCGCCAGGCCAAGGGCTTTGTGCTGTGGCTTTGAGCGAAGAAAATTCGTAGACGATATTTCCAGTATTTGTCACCATGGGCTTGCCTTGGAAGCGAACAAGCACAGGTAGCATTGCGTCATCTTCGTTTGACCCTGTATATGGTGCTAACTGATCAGCAGTCACGACACCATTGTTTTCTCTAATGGCTTCTGCAATCATCGCCCATTTTCGCTCTTCTAGGTTGCCGTTGGGGTCACCATCACCAAACAGAAAGGAAAATACGTTGAAAAAGAAATTGGTTTTTTGAGGCTTGTGTATAGTTGGTCGATTATATCTATCGTAAGGGTCACAACGATAATCGCGAGAGTAAGCCTGCCATAAGAAAAGTTCGCGAATGAGCATCCAGTCCCAGAAGCCCAGATGGAATCCGCCACCGCCAAAGCCGCCGTCATAGTCGTCATAACCGCGGTCGTTATCTGAATCGCGCCCACCTATGCGGCTGTAGAACATAATCACTAAAAATATGAGCACCACTACAATGACGAATGACAGCACGAGCATAACGCCAAATGAGATACGCAATAAGAAAAATGCTGCTTTGAAAAACCAGTCGCCAAGCCGTTGAAAAAAAAGCTCCACGCCTCGGCTTAGATAGGTGGCTTCGAAATTTACGGGGTAGGTGTAGACAATATCGCCTTTTTCACCAACTTTGAGATTGCCTTTAGTTTCTGCTGCAATTTCATTTAGGTCTTGTTCTACCGCTAGTACCGGCAATCCAGATTTGAGTGCCACGTCTGCCGCAGTTACTTTTCGTCCAAGTGAATCTATCGTCTTCAGTACGACTTGCTTTTGAGGATTCATAGTGAGTGTTTGCAACTGTGTCATAAATCAAAGACGCGTGGATATGGCCTGACTTGCTTTAATGATAGCGATAATCGCACACATAAGTGATTCTCCTGCAATTGCTCCTGAAGCGACAGGGACTAAATAGATGTCTGCATTTTGAGGACGCACCTTGGTCCAGATCAGACCAAGAATGGCGCCTGTGAAGAATCCCAGACTGTTGGCGAAAACCATAACCCAGGACAGACCAAGTCCCATTGCAGAAGGTAGGAATTTCTTTACATTTCGGGGAGCATAAATTTCAGATATAGCAAGAATTATGCCTATGAATGCTCCAATCAAAATTCCCATTTGTGCAGATGGAGGGATGACTTTACTCAAGTTATCCGCACCCTGTGTGATAACACTCAAAGCTTCAGCCATAGCTTTCCACATCATTGTTGATGGTGGGTGATAGTAATTTTCCAGTACATCTTTGTTTGGTACCATCGCAAACCAGGCTGGAACTATAGCCACAGAACCAAAGAAAACTCCAATGAACTGGGCGATGAATTGTTTTCTGGGATTTGCACCGAGTAAATATCCGCTTTTAAGATCTGTCAGTAAGTCTGCAGACGCAACAGCAGAATTAGCTGTAACACTTGCTGCCATCAAATTGGTCGTTATATTGCTTGGAGCTAAAAATGCATAAGTGAGCTGGGTAATTTTGCCCATAGCACCAATGGGAGTGATATTGGTTTCTCCAGTGGCGCGGCAGGCTACAAGCGCAAGCACAAAGCTCATGATTACAGTTAAGATACCTAGTGGTACCGAAATGTTGAAAGCAATCAGTTCCAGCACTACCATTAATATAGAAGAAGGTATGAGACCGAACACCAGCCATTTCATTGGCACTTCAATCTGGTCGTTAGAAGTCTTTGTGGAAGCTTCTTTTACACTGGCTGCGGTCTGAAAGGCTCTGGCAATAGTTTTCCACTGCAGGGCAAAGGCGGCAAGACCATTCGCTACAAGAATAGATGTTCCTGTCCATACAGCCCAGCGAAGAATAGTTCCTTCGTTTGCAGTCTCGTGAATTGAAATTATGGCTGGACCTACAAAGAAATAAAGCAGAACTGAGCCAATGAACATTGAGGCGCAAACTCGCATTCCAATAATCATTCCAGCACCGATCATGAGTAAACCAGGCTCAAAACCAAAGCCAGGCATCTTGGCTAAATCAGCACCAAACATCATTCCTTTCAGTGGTATCATCTCGGGCAATTTTAGATTCAATGCAGTTTGCCAGGCAAAGTCGCCTTTACTCAAGAGTCCAGTAATGGCTCCCGCTACCATGGTGATGACTAGAGAGTAAGCCTTTTGTACTGCTTCTTTAGATTGACTGTATAAGCTTCTGAGCGTGGTGGCGCATGCAATACCATCGGGAAAGGCGAGAAATTCGCGATTGATCAATTGTCTTTTGAGTGGTACTGCAATGAAAACACCAAGGCAGGCGGTGGCAATAGTCCACCAAAGCACTATCCAGCCATCGACGTGTTTGCCAGTAATTAACAAATACGCGCCAAAAGCCATTCCTATGGTTGAGCCAGTTGAATAGCCTGCTGCAGACGCTGTGGACTGCATGCAAGCATTTTCTAAAATGCTCATTGGTGTCAGTTTTGGCATAAGGACACGCATACTGTTCCAGATGCAATAGGACAAGACGCACGCCGTAAGCGCCACTCCAAATGCCCATCCTAGCTTTAGGGTGGTGTACAAATTGGAAATAGACATAAGCATGCCCAGAAGTCCGCCCATGATAATGGCGCGCAGTGTAAGTTGTGGGACATGGTCGCCTTGATAGATTTTTTCAAGCCAGATCCTATGACGTTTATCTGGGTCTTCTTCGTTTTCAAAAGCAGCAATGTCACTTGCTTTTGTATCTTCGTTTTCTTGTGGGACTTCCATTATTTCTGGTGCTGGTTCAATCAATCAAGAATGCCAAACACGCAAGAGCTGCTGGCGTATAGACAAATTCGCTCACTACTATGAGCAGGCATGCCAAAATGATAGTTTCAAAATTTTCTTTGGATGAGCGAAGACGCATAAACCTAAGATACTACATTCAAGGGCACAGATGCCTGGTAGATCGAAATTTTTCTAACTGGTACTTGTGTTTGAGCAGTTGGCTTGTGCACTTTTTTGACTGCTTTAAGACGCTTGAGCACGAAGTTAAGTCGCTCTTCTGGGCTTGCAAATGGTACGCGCACTACCTCTATTCCGCGACGGGCATAGGCGGCTTCGAGTCGATCTGTAATCTCGAGAGTGAATTCAAGACTTTCTCTGCGTACTGTAGTTGTTTCAAAAAAGGACAAAGGCTCGACTAGAAAAGCTAGTTCGTAGCGTTTGGGGTCAATCGAATTGAAAATCGGAGGTACTGCCATTCCGTCGACATTAAAATAAGCTTCGCCATCGAAAACACCGCGGTCCAAGAAAATGTCTTTTGGATATTGAGCCAATCCACGTTCTGTTTCAAGCTGCATGCGCAGGACTTCCATCTGGAATTGCATGCGATCCACCCAAGGAAGTATGCGACCTTCCTTGATGATTTCGGTTGCTACTTCTTGCACTACTTTGTAGCCATTATCCTGCAAAAGGTTAATCAGGGTCGTCTTTCCAACGCATGGTCCACCTGTAATAACTAAGCGCATGCAATACCCACAAGCCCAAACTAGGGCGTCACCCTTGATTACTGAAACTTTAAGCAAAAATTTCTAATTGATCAATATAAATTCTTCCAATATAAGAAGTGCTTTTTCTTCGTAATTACCTCATTGCAATTACCTAACAATTCAAGTGAAAACGGGTTTCCAAATGGATAACATGATATAAGGAATGAATCCCTCTCCTCATCCAGGAGTTTTTACCTTGGAATTCCAGCAAATATTCAATACAGCGACTCTTACGACATTCGCCATCTGGTTCGTCGTTTTTTGGTACTACCATGGCATCGGTATCACTCTGGGATACCACCGTTTGTTGACTCATAAGGCGCTTAAGCTGCCAAAATGGCTTACTTATTTAATTTGCTCGGGCGGTTATTTTTGCCTAATGGGCGGACCTATAAATTGGGTCGGGACTCACCGACTTCACCACCAGAAGTCCGACATGGATGGCGATCCGCATAGCCCAATTCATGGATTTAAACATGCGCTTTATGAATGGATGTTCACCATGGGTGACAAACAAAGCGATGAAGAAATCGAACGTCAGGTTCCAGATTTGCTGCAAGACAAATTCTTGGTTAGTCTTGGAGTTCACCACGAGCCTAAACAAGCTCAACGCTGTCTCATTCTTTCAATTTTGTTCAGAGTATTTTTATTAGCCACGCTTGGTCTTATTCCTACACTGGCTAACTTGGCTGCTACTTTCATGGTCTTTTGGAGTCCGCAACTCGTGAATTCTGTTTGCCATTTGAAAAATCATGGCTATAGATTGTTCGAGACTCGCGATGAGAGCCGCAACGTTTGGTGGGTAGCGATAATGGCTTGTGGGGAAGGTTGGCACAACAATCACCACGCAGTCCCGCGCTCCGCACAGCATGGTATGGCCTGGTGGGAATTCGATGTAACCTGGTTGACCATTCTTTTCTTGGAAAAAATTGGTCTTGCCAAAGATGTTGTGAAACCTCAAAGTCTTGAAATCGAACAAAAGAGATTGCAGCGCGCTTACGATATTGTTGCTGCACGTAAATCGAGTGCACCAGTATCTAAAGCTGCGCTAAAACTGGCTGCTTCTAAAGCTTCTCAAAATGAAGTGGACGATTTCGATTATCCAGACGACTATGCCGACATGGCTAAAGCAGAAGAAGCAGAGCCTGCGTTAGTTGGTGCTTCGAAGAAATAAAACTGCTCATTGAAAAAAACAAAAAAGCATGTCGTAAAAGACATGCTTTTTTCAGCAGTCACACTCAGTATGAGAAGTACAAAATTTGAATTTCGTCTGTCGTCCAGGCCCCAGGGCCCAGACTGTAAGTTTCGGAATTATTTGTCGCACTTTCTTCGGAATTAAATGTCGCAGTTT
>CAZNEW010000011.1:0-118189 GCA_964572515.1 uncultured Candidatus Obscuribacterales bacterium
GCGGAAGCAAGAGAACCGAAGGCCGATACCCTGAAGGGTATAAGGCAGGATAAAGGAGTTTCAGAGAATCTTTCTATGCCTTATGCTGCAAGGCTTTTCGGTCTGAATGAAACACTGTTAGTCTGAAACGAATCAGGATTTTTCAGAGTGCATTTTTGAACTGAACAGAAATTTGAGCGCAGAAGATCAGCATCATTACCTTTAGGTAACACCACAGCTTTAAGCTGCTTAGTTATGGAACTTCTGTTTATGTTTTTAGTTGGAGTAGTGCCGCTGGTGCTCGTGATTTTTGTAGCTACTTACACTCCAGTAGCGTTGAGTTTGAGATGGATTTTTCGCAAATATTCAATCAAGCTGCCATATGGCGTTGTAGTGCTGTTCTGTGTGTTGTCTGTTTGTTGGTTCCTTTTTGTGGCGTACTTCGTCTTGCAAAATCTTGTGTTTATCTTGAAAACTTTGACGGGAAAATAGTCTGAATTTTTTTCAGGGTGGCGGCAAAAGTTTTTTCAGAGTTTTTGGAAGAAGGCGAAATATTCACTGTTTTCAGTCTGGAACATTTTAATTTCCGCGCCGTCTAATTTTGCATAGCTGCTAAGTAGTTTTCTTGGTGGCGGGTATCCTGGGAATTTAATTAGGCATCAAAACGGCATCCTAAGGCGTCACTAATTTCAAATTTGCTCGAAAAACAATCTGCGTTTTTTATTCGAGTAGTCGAACTGAATTAACAAAAAGAACAATTAAATGACAAGTAGTGAAATTCGCAAGGGGCGAAAGCCCACGCTTGTTTCTATCTATGGTTCGCTCAATCCAGAAGATGTGCAGAGGCTAAATAAAATAGCTTTTGCAAAAGGCAAAGCTCCCTCGGCACTTGTTCGAGAAGCCGTGCTTTTGTTTTTGGACGGGCAAGAAACCGAAGTGATAGATGCAAGAGAGGCACTTGTAGAAAAGCGTCTCAAAAAAATGGAAGATCGACTGGCATCTTTGATGGCACGAACAGCAATCGATGCCGGCATGATTTTCCAAATTCTTCAAGCCAATATGAATCCAGAAACTAAATCAGAGGATTTGATGTGGGCTCATAACCTGGCTGTAGAAAGATTGAAAAAGAAGCTGACCGGACAAAACGCGTCGGTAAAAGAGCTTGTAACCGAATCGGAAAAATCGAACTCAGAGAAATCTGAGCAGGAAACTCCTGAGTCTGATCAACCGACAAAAGAAGCGAGTGATGATTAGATCAATTGCAAAACACAAATACTTAAAGGGGCGAAGTGCCCCATCAAAAGCAAAAAAACACGTAAACTACATAGCTTTCAGATCTGAAACAAGAGATGAAAAAGAAAGAGGTTCTAGAAAGTTTTTTGATGGAAATCGAGACCAGATAGAACCCACTGAAGTCAAAGATCTCATTTATGAGCAAGCCCAGGAGAAAGGCTTCCTCATGCACAAACTTATCTTGTCACCAGGCATCGAGTCTGTCGACATGAAAGAGTACACGCGCGAAGTGATGGAGAAATTTGCCGAACACAAAAGACTCGATCTGGAGTGGCGTGCAGTAATCCACAAAAACACTGACCATCAGCACGCGCACATTGTGATTATGGGCAAAGACAAGCGCGGCTACGATGTGACTATTCGAAGAGAAGATCATCAGTATTTGCGCAAGTGTGGCGATGACTACCTTGAGCGCGAGCACAAATTAGATCGATTTCTTGATCGCGAAGTTTCGACATTGCTTCGAACAAAGGAGTATGAACGAAGTGGTGATGACTATTTCAAGAGTCTTTTCTCTGGCAATAACGAACTCAAAGATAAAGAGAAGAGACGCGAGAAAGATCTAGATCCCGATCGTGACAGACGCGAATTTGAAAATCTCGATAAGGATATTCGCGACGCCTTGAAAAGCGATGATCGAAAAGTCGTTGATTTTGGCAAAAGCAGAAAGCAATGGATTAGAGAAGAGCAAGGCAGATGGTCTGACTTTCACAGTCACGCACAGACCATGAGAATTCAAATGGAGTATGACAAATTACTTCAATCAAATCCTGAACTAGCCGAATCAATGCTTGATGAATTGAAGTGGGCCAAGCACGTCGAGAGGGAATTGAGCAATGATCAAAATCCACGACTAAAACAGATTCTTGGCTTTGAACAACAAACAGACAGAGGAGTAGAAAGGACTCAAGAACAACAACAAATACAAAATTCTGTAGATACTGCCCAGGTCTTTGAGATGAACAGGCAGATTCAAGAAGGTCAAAAATTAGGCGGCATTGAACAGGCTGAAGAGCCCAAAGTAAAAGACCGCGATGAACTGGAGCGCGACTAATGAACAATATTCAAGTAACTCAAAATTTCTCATTGCCGATTTCGGCTGATCGAATGCCTGAGTTGGCAGCAGCCACTGTCAATTCTTTAGGGTGGAAAATCAAACATGTAGACTCTCTATTGAAGCGACTTTCCGCCATGGAGAACAAGACTGATGTGATAGGTCGAGATTCCTGGCGATTTGAATTCGATTTGGCTTTGTCCTGGAAAAAGAAAGACACTGAATCAGTTGACATTGCCGTCTGTGTAAGTGAACGGCAAATGCAATGGACTCTTCCACATTGCGAAGATCGATGTAACGCAATTGTTGAAGGAATTAAAAACGATGCAAATCACTCACTTTGTCAGAGCAGGTCTCTGACACATATGGATCTGCGAAGTGGGATTCAATCAATGACTTAGAGCGAGCTGGATATGTCGGTTCGAGAAACGATCATACAAGGCTAATCTTGGGACCAGCGAGAGACGGCTTTTTGCTCAGTGTGCCTCCTGGTGAAACCGCTATGCACGCAACAGTGTGTGGACCGACTGGATCTGGTAAAAGCTCAACGGTCTATATTCCAAACCTAATTGAACGAACCGGTATCAGCGCCATTGTGACTGAAGCAATGGCTGGAACAGAGGAGCCGGATTTATTCAAAAAAACTTTTGGACTTAGAAAAGTAGCTGGACAAAAGATTTATTACTTCAATCCAGATGATTTGCGCTCAACGAGAATCAATCCAATTGAGCATTTAAAAACATATGACGAAGCAAGCCATGTGGCATCGCTCATTATTCAAAATACATCAGGCAAACATACAAGCCCTGATAAGATCTGGGAAGACTCTGAACGTCAATTGCTTAAGTCTTTGATTTTGCACGCGATGAGAGAGAGAGGAACGATAGCAGATATTCGCTCCTGGCTCAGAGAGGGTCCGGAGAAAATCGGAGCGCTTCTCAAGAACTCCACTTATACGCTTGCGATGAAAGAGTTCTGGGGATTCTTCAATAACTCTTCTGAAGGCTTTAGATTCGGCGTTATATCTGGCTTGATGCAAAGATTGAATCTTTGGGTTTCGCCTAGAATGGCACTGCCAAATGAATTGTTTACCTTTTACTTCGCAGTCCCCGCTCAAAAGACAGAATTGAAGCTCTTATCTGCATTAATTTTCAATTTCATTTTAGATCTGGCGCTGCAAAAGAAATTTAAAAAACCGCTCGCTTTATTTCTAGATGAGTTTACTAACTATGGCTATATTCCAGGTATTCCAGAGAAGATGACAATAATTCGTCATAGAAATATTCCTGCAATGCTTGGCTTTCAAGACTATGTACAATTAAGAAAAGTCTACGGAGATGATGATGCGACGCTACTTTTTAGTCAGCCAGGAACGAGATTTGTATTTCGTCCAAGAGATAACTCTACAGCTCGAAAGGTGAGTGATGCACTTGGATTTAAAACCATTATCGAAAGAAAACTGACTAGCACTGAAAGAACAGAAAAAATATAATAACGATGAGGCTCGATATAAGCCTTATCGAAAGAAGGAGAAGCGCAAACAGAAATACTCTGGATTTCAAATTCAAAAGCAGCAAGCGCCTGAAAGTCAGCCAAAGGAGCAAGAAAAGAGAAGGCAAACTAAGTCTGGAAATCCTTCGCGTTTTGATATGCCGGAGGGGATATAGTCATGATTGCACTTGGACTTATTTTCGCTCTGCTAACATTTTGTTCGATTTACAGTTTTGTAGGTGACTGTGTAATCCAAAGAGAGGCACAGGGTTACTACCTGGACTTGTAGCAGCACTTTGGGCGTTCTATCCATTTTTTCAAGTAGCAAAAAATGACGACACAAACTTGCTGCACCCTGCTGTGACTAAATATCCTGTAAATGTGCAGGTGGCGTTTTCAAAAATCAGAAGGATACTTTCTGAATCAAGCTATTTCTATGGCGATAAATGGCACGTATTAACGGCTGATACTGCCACTAATTGCATCGTTGCAGATCTTCGATTTTTTGAAGAAGAAACAAAGATGGAGCCAAGTGGACGGGGACATTATCACTCGCGTCAGATGCGTGTGCAGAGATACGTTCGTTTGAATGTGACTCTAAGTCCAGAAGGTACTTTTGAGTCAAATATTCAAATGGATTTTGAAATAAGAGTCGAGGGTCTAAATGAAAGAGCTTGCAAGGACATAGTTGCAGGGTTCAAACAGCAGATTGAAGAAGAAATCGGACCTGGTCAAATTACAACAGAGCCAGAATCGGCTGTAAGCCTGCAAGCGCCCTGGTGGCTCATTGGAGCAACAAGTTTTGCACTCATATTCATGTTCGTTGATATCACGAAAAACTTTTGGAGAAGCTAATGGCTACACAAGATCAATTACATGAGGCATATGCCGCATTTCGAATTCCTATTGGGAGCTCGTGGGAGACTATCAAGAAACGCTACAAAGTTTTAGTCCGAATCTGGCATCCAGACAGGCAAGGAGAATCGCTTCAGAGTGATGCTGAGCAAGAGTTAAAGGAAATCAATCACTTCTATCAGGATGTGTTCAAGCCTCATTTTGAAGGTGGAGAGCACCGGGATGATAAATATTGTATATGCCAAACTATTCCATCGAGTCAGGCAAAGAAAGAATCTGAGCCAGAGCATCCACAGCACGAAGAACCGCCACCTTAGCCAGAACCTGCGCCAGAAGCAAAAACTGAACCAGAACCTGAGTTTGATTCGAAATTTGTATGGCATCCAAATTTTGAATCTAAGTTTGAAGAAGCAGCAAATACCAAACCTGTTTCAAGCAATAGACAAAAGATGCGGCATTGGCTTGTGGATTAGTTTTTGCGGGGCTATGCATCTATTCGCTTTTATAAATTCAACAAAGCATACTTTTACGAATTTGTTTTTTAGCGCTCCAGTGCAGAAGCAGATAACTACATACTCAAATTTCGTCCGCGCCTCAAATATCATATGAGCCACCGGCAAGCAATGTTCATGCAGTTTCAGATGATACCAAACGAGCAATTACTTACAATAAAACGAAAATAGATGCAATCAAGCGTGATATTGAAACGTTGCAGGCGCAAATTAAGTGGGCGAAGAAAGAAGGTGCTGGTCAACTTTATCGTGAGCTTGGAGTTAAGGAAGAAGAGTTGAGGCAATTGCAAGCAAGGACGTTTGAGTTGGAGCATTGAAACATAGTGAAAATTATCGGTCTCCAACAAGGCTCTTTCCAGCGACGAATAATATGGTGCGTTTCTCCTTGAATGGTAACTGGCAGACAGTGTTGTTAATGAAGCGCTTGTCCTAATGCTTTCAGAAAAACAGTTTATGGACGCTGTCTGGTTTCCACCGTTCCATCAGGAGCCTTTATTGGAGTCTTGCCCGTTTTGCCATGTATTCTGCTTCATGAAAACTTGGAAGAGTGCCGGCACCACTATTAATGTTAGTGCGGTACTAGTCACCATCCCACCCACTATGACAATCGCAAGCGGTTGCTCCAGTTCGCTACCTGCGCCTTTTCCGATTGCAAGTGGCAGCATGCCGAGCGCTGCGGTTACAGCGGTCATTAACACTGGAGCGACTCGATGCATGGCTCCCTTAAAAACGGCTTCTTCGAAGGGAAGTCCCTGATTAAGTAAGTCATGAATGTGTGTGGCCAACAATATTGTGTTTCTGTTTGAGATCCCGAATAGGCTTATGAACCCAATCAGTGATCCAATACTCAACACATTTCCCGTTAAAGATACAGCCAAGATGCCACCAATGACAGCTAAAGGAAGATTGCTCGCCACTACCGCTGTTAGCTTCCACGATCCAAGTGCCTGATAAAGCAATAACAAAATTCCACAGAAGGTCAGCACTGATGCCCATAATAATGTTTGACTTGCTTCTTTCTGTGCGGCATATTGTCCGGCATATACGATGTAATAACCATGGGGAAGTTTGATTGAATTGGCGATTTTATCTTTCGCTTCATTGACAATGCTAACGACATCCCTTCCGGAAGTGTTCGCCTGAATGACCATTCTGCGAGCCACGTCTTCGCGCATGACAATGTTGGGACCATCGACCAAAGAAATGTTTGCAACTTCTGATATCGGAATGCGCGCACCAGTTGGAGCATCAATGAGTAAGCTCTTCACAAGATCGAGATTATGTCGGTAAGGCTCGTCGAGCCAGACACGTAGCGGGAATAGTCTTTGTCCCTCAAGAACTTGCGACGTCACACGCCCATGGAACGCAGTTTCAATATCTTCTATCAGGTGACGCGACGTGACTCCATATCTTGCTGCTTTTTGACGATCAATACTAATGCTTATACGGGGGACAACTACTTGCGCTTCCATTCGAACATCCACTGCTCCTTTCACATCATTCAGGGTTCTGCTAACTTGTGCACCCAATTGACGAAGCGTTGCAAGATTTGGACCGAATATCTTAATGGCAATGCCAGCGCGAGTTCCACCCGACAATACCTCATCGATTCTATGTGAAATAAAAGAGCCAACATCTGATACTACCCCTGGTAACTCTTCCAGATGCTCTCTGATTTCAGCTAATATCGGCTCTATCGGTTTGTCGCTATCTTTCAGCCGTACATCGAACTCTGAGAAGTTTGACCCGCCAGCCATATCATCCAGTTCTGCACGTCCTGCCCATTGTGCCATACCCTGTACATCACCTTGAGAGAGTAATGTTTTCTCCAGTCCCGCTCCTATACGTGTTGTGGCTTCAAGGCTTTGGCCCGCTCTTCCTATACTTGTGATAATAAGGCTGTTTTCACGGAAGTGTGGTAAAAATGCTTGGCCCATGAATGGTAACAGACCCAGGCTCAAAATAAATAGTAGGATTGAAGCAACTAGAATGGTCTTCGGCGCCGCCATCACTTTTTCAAGAATTAATCCATAAGCTCTTTGAATGCGAATGGTTGTCCAAGGCTCACTTCTCGGTATTGCCTCATTTTTGGATAAGAAATGCATGCACATTGCCGGGGTAACAGTCAGGGCTACAAGTAGGCTCGCCATAATTGCTATTAAATATGACAATCCGAGGGGAGCAAAAATTTGTTTTTCAACTCCGCTAAGTAAAAATACAGGCAGAAACACAAGTCCAACAATAAATGTGGCATATACTACAGAGGACCGAACCTCAATGCACGCTTCGTATATGACAATGTGAATCGACTTGCGTTCGCTGCTAATTTTATTTTCCCGTAGCCGCCTGTAAACATTTTCTACGTCGATAATTGCATCATCAACGACCTCGCCCACGGCTATGGCCAGTCCTCCGAGGGTCATCGTATTTATCGATCCACCTGTAAACTTGAGGACAAGAATCGCAGATAAAATTGATAAAGGTATTGCGGTCAGACTTATGACTGAACTTCTCCAGTTCAAAAGAAATACAAATAGTACTATTACAACTAGCGCACCACCTAAAAGGATCGATGTAACGACGCTTGAAACTGACTTTTGTATGAAATCTGCTTGGCGAAAAATATAAATGAATTGAACATCCTTCGGCAAGCTTTGTCTAACATCTTCTATTGCCCGCTCTACATTTTGAGTAAGCTGTACAGTATCTACTCCTGGCTGCTTGGTGACGTATAAATAGACACCGGCTCTGTTGTTAATGACGGTGTCGCCTAGCTTAAATGCTGGCTGCACTTCGATGCGCGCCACATGCTTAAGTAAAATGGGTACGTTGTGGCGAACTGCGATAACAGACTCGGCTATTTCGGCTACATTCTTAGGTCTTCCGAGTCCTTGGACCGAGAGTTGCTGATCCGGTGTCACTAAGAAACCTCCGGCAGAAACTGCATTTGAATCGCTAACCGCTTTTTCTACCTCGTCCAATGTCACTTGATATGATTGCAATTTTGCCGGGTCCACAAGGACCTGAAATTCTTTTTTCTCACCGCCGATAATGAGAACCCGCGCTACCCCTGGCACCGCTAATATTCGATTTCGAATGTCCCAATCGGCGAGCGTCCTCAGTTCCATTGGGCTTGTCTTGTCTGATACCAAACCGATTTTAAGTATGTCTCCAATGGCAGGCATAACGGGTAGTATAGTCGGTTGCGATATCCCTTTCGGTAAATTGGCGCTGGCGAGCTGAATGCGTTCGTTTACTAGTTGTCGTGCTCTATAAACGTCAGTACCATACGAGAAAATAATAGTAATGTTGGAAATTCCGACGAGTGAAGCAGAGCGAATCTGAGTTAGCCCCGGCATGCCATTTAGAGCCACTTCAAGCGGTAGGGTCACTAAAGTCTCGACTTCCTCGGCCACCATTCCTGGTGCTTCGGTCTGGATTACTACCTGCGGTGGTGCAAATTCCGGAAATACGTCCACATTTGTTTTGGCAGTTAAATAAACACCGACGATGGCCCAGACAAGTGCTAGAACGATCACGATGAAACGTTTGTTGATAGACCATTTAATGAGTCCGTTCAACATGAAATTTTAAATTCCTTTTTCATGTAACTCAGCTTCGCTTGAAGCTGATTTATCGAAAACTTTACGTGTCCTCTTCTGTAGCCATAGTGCTGTAACTACGCAACCGAAGACAAAAGAAATCACGATGATAATAGCGAACTGAGGAGTCAACATTGCATTTGATTGACTATCACCCTCCTCATGCTCATGTTCATCATTTCCTTCTTCCGTCGGATGCGAAAATAAGGATGTATCACCAATTGATTTTAGGCGTTGAGCATCTAATTGAAACGCTCCTCTGATAACTACCGATTGACTTGCTAGAAGACCAGAACGAATTTCGATTTTGTCTCCATAGCTATTGCCAATCTCTACTGGAGTTGGCACATAAACTCCGTCTTTCTCGACGTACACAAGAAAGTGTCCTTTGTCCGAGATAACTGCATCTTTAGGCAACGTTATTCCATGAGTTTGTTCCGCAGTTTCAATAGCCACCTCGGTGAACATACCAGGACGAAGTTTGTTTTTCTTATTCGTTACTTCAACTTTGACTGGCAACACTCGCGCCACCGGATCCACACTGCTAGAGATGAAGCTGAGCTTGCCTGAAAACGCATCATCAGGATAGGCTGATACTTTCACCACAATAGATTCTCCGAGTCGAACACGGCTCATATCCGATTCATATATGTTGGCTGTTGCCCAAAGTTTATTTAAATCAGACACTTTGGCTAACGGTATGCTTGGATCGATACTTTGACCTGGAGTTACTGCAAGCTCGGTAACGAGTCCAGCCCGAGCAGTTCGCACAGGTACACTGGTCATGCTGGTTTTACTTGCTAACATTCGTTCAACGTCATTGTCAGATAGACCAAACTGTTTGAGCCGTTGCTTTAGCGTCTTTAGATTGACATTGAGCTTCGTCTTTAGAGCTTCCACTGTAACTTGGCGCTTTTGTCGAGCCACCGTCAGCTTATTTGCAGCAAGGTCAAGTTCAGCTTTCGCTTGTTGCATTGCTTTTTTAGAGGCAATCTTTTCTTGGTACAGTCGAAATTCACGGGCGAAGTTTGCATCAACCCAGTCTTTCTGTGTTTGAGCTTGTGAGACATCGCCATCAAGTTCAGTTCTGCGAGTATTTATCTCTGCCTCAATCTGAGTTTTCTCAGACACAATTTGGGAACCGAGTTCTTGAAGGTCAGGACTGCTTATAGTTACCAGTGTTTCTCCGGCTGACACATGGTCTCCTAAGCGCACCAATACTTGCGCTACTCTCCCAGCAATTGGAGCGTGTTGAATATACTCTAGAGTTGGTATAGCTTCGAGCTTACCTGTTGTTTGAATCCGTCTGAGTACAGGTCGGACTTCGATTTTTTCAATTTGAAGACCAATTGATGCCTTGCCTTGCTCACTAAGCTTAATCGACCCGCCTTCCAAGCTGGTATGCTCAGATTCCTCATGGTTGTGAGCACTGGATTCTATTGCTGAAAAAAACAGCAAAACAAGAGCCAATAAATATGCTTTAGCGATTCTTTGCCGGAACATATTCACAATTTCCATTAGTGACATATTACATCATATCACCAATTGCTGATATGATGATAAAAGGTTGAGCGGAGAAAAAAATGCAATTTAACCCTGTGGCTGTAAAGGCAAAGCTCTTTCGCGGATTTTCCGATATATCAAGACTGGCTATCCTTGAATGTCTTCGTAGTTCGCCAGTTACGGTTACGGAAATTGTTGAGATTACTGGTCTTGGCCAATCGAACGTCTCAAATCACCTTTCCTGTCTAAAGGACTGCGGGCTTGTCAAGTCAGTGCAAAAGGGACGTTTTATCTATTACTCCTACACAGATGAGAGAATCGGCAACTTTCTTAAACTTGCAGACAACGTTGTTGCCGACTTGGCCAAAGGATTTTATGAGTGCACTCGCTATACAGAGGAGAAAAATGAAGAAGCCTACCATTCCTGATGTTCTTTCTACCGAATTAATTCAATCAGAACGAATAATATTGCTACGAAAGGGTTTCAAGCTCACGGTCTTTACCGTGGTCTGGAATGTTATCGAAGGAATAATAGCGATAAGTGCTGGCATATTAGCCAATTCTGTAGCTTTGATCAGTTTTGGTGTTGACTCCTTTGTGGAAACTACAAGCGCTATTGCTGTGAGTTGGCGCCTGGCTGATGAGATCAAACATCAATCGGCCGAAAGAGCTGAGGCCGTTGAGAAAATCGCTGTCAGGATAACTGGAGTCATCCTGCTCGTGCTTGCTATTTATATCGTAATTGATGCAGGGCGGCGTCTTTTGGGCTTCGGCGAAGAAGCAGACAAAAGTTTCGTTGGTATGGCTTTAACAGGGCTCTCTGTGATAGTGATGCCTTTAGTGGCAAGAGCCAAATTGAAAATTGCTAATTCTATTAATAGTGGCTCATTGAGAGCTGACGCTATAGAAACCATTGCTTGTACCTGGCTCTCAGTCACCACTCTGATTGGGTTATCGCTAAATGCTCTTTTCGGCTGGGCTTGGGCTGATCCGGTAGCGGCTTTGCTTATCCTTCCTCTCGTTATCAAAGAAGGACTCGAAGCCTTGAAAGGTAAGCATTGCTGCGCTTGTTCTGATGATTAAATCTTATGTCTTGTATACAATTACGATCTGAGTGTCATCTCATACGGTGTCTTGACTTGCCGCGCTATTTAATAATTAGGTACGCCAAGTTAGATAAACGGGATGATTTTCCAAAGCGGCGTCAGGATGCTGCCGATGCCAAAGCCAGCGAGTGCTGCGATGCCCGCCGCAAACGCGCTGACGATAAACAGAAGGATTTGGAAAGATTCCGCTTCATAAAATCTTGAAGCTACGGCATTATTTTATGACAAGCCGGGCTTTACTCGGCTCCAGACGACCAAATGGTACAGCGGCGTAGAAAACGGTTCATCGGATTGATGATCGACCAGGTATCGGTTCATCTCTTTAGCCGCATCGGGAGCCAAATTCATGGTCAAATATTGTCCCATCCATACCGCTAAACTTGAATGTGGAATTAACTTTGCAGAAAAACCAAGTTCTTCCATGAATGCCACCACTTGGTCTGTATCTAGCAGTTCCCATTCTACATGCTCACGGACAAGCGGATTATTGGTTGCTTTTAGGACAAGTTTTTGAGCTTCTGTTGTTTCACGTCAAGGATAATTCAGAACAATCCATTTGCGTGCAACACGTACCAACTCTCGCAAGGCGTTTTCTCGTTCCCGAGGCTCTATGTGTTCTAGAGCATCAATTGAGGCAGCAACATCATATGAAAGTGCCCCTGCGGGCTGTTGAAGTAATGATGCGCCGGTGGTCGCCGGGTCGATCAAGTCTATCTCATACTCCGGTAGAAACAAGGCAAGAGCACCATCGTATCCGCCCACATCAAGAATCGCCGCATCTCTACTAGCATTGCGTGTGATTGCTTCTGAAGCTGCTTTAAGTCTGACATATCGATCCCAGGACAAAGCAGACCTCAGGAACTAATTTTTCACAAACACTTTGCAGATGCCAGGGTTATCGTTGGGAACCAGCTCAACGCCGGCATTGCTGTTTATTGAAACTGCTTTCTTCAATTAATTTCTCCGTTCACAAGCCTGGTACCGCTGAAATTTTGCTTGTAGCGACACCGTGAGCAGTAAGGCATGAATTGAATCTTGATACAAAATAAAGTTGTTTTCGGCAAAGTGAAAGCTGTTCCTTGCTCATTTTCATGAGTCGTTTTTCGAATTCATCGAATTGCGCGTGTGTGGTCATTTGTTAGTACTCCACTTGTATTTTTTCCATTGCTGTTTCCTGGTCAAATATAGTCGGCAGGCTATACCTCATCGTTGTTTCAAGCTTTTTGTGACCACCAATTTGAGCGACCATTACCATATCGTTTCCGGAGCGAACTAAGTTGGTGAGGCATGTGTGCCTTAGGGTGTGCGCTGATACACCTTCTAGTTTTGCAGATCTAGCAAGCTTTCTAATTGCATGATCGATACTGTCTACTGAAAGGCGTTGACCTAAATTTGAAATGAAGAATGCCGGATCGAAATTGTGAGGATAGGTTTTTTGTTTGTATGCAATCCAGGCATGGAGTGCTTCTCGGCATTGAGAATTGAGCGGAATTTCTCGATAGCCACCACCCTTGCCCGCGCGAATTTTTACTAGGCCTTTGCGTTCGCTAAGGGCAATATCGTCTTCGTTCAAGGCTGCGCACTCACCTATTCGCATGCCGGAGTAAAGAAGAAGAGTAGCAATTGCTTTGTCTCTGATTGATTTGCAATCTTCGATTGCGCGCAAGAAATCTTTTTGTTCTTTTTGAGTTAGAGCTTGTGGTGCTAGATTTGGAAGGTCTTCTCTTTTTGCTTTGGCTTTTCCAAGTCCAAGAAAAATATAGAAGGAGTCGATTGCAGTTAGGTAAGCGTTGACTGTTTGAGGACTGCTCTTCAATTCTTGTTTTAAATACAGCTTGTAGTCGCGAGTTACGTAGTCGCGTGTGTTGGCATTTGTGAGAGCATCTTTGTATTGATCTAGATTCTCTCCGAGAAATCCAAGAAAATGTTGCATGCGAACCTGGTAGGCGCGCACTGTATGTGGTGACAGAGGTTGCTTCTCCAAAGATGATATATATAGCTCATATCTTTTGTATAAATCCTTCAAGATGCGAGTTCTTTCGTCTTCTGACAACGCGGCTTTTTGAGCTGTTTTTGAGTCTTTGGTTTTCAAGTTGGTTTCCAGTTTCCTAGTATCAGCCATGGTATCGCCATGATCTTACCGCGAAATTCTCCCAATATCAGGCATGGATGTTAAAATAATGCCTGATACTGGCACGTATCAGGCACAATCAGGACTAATTTTCCAATTTTGAAATAGAGAGATGCAATGACGCTGAGAGATGACTGCAATACAAAACTAACTGACGCAAAAACTCACTTAGCAGACATGAATAACTCCTTACCTATTCAAAGTGATTTCAATAGGCACCTTGCAGCTTTCTTAACCGCGATTAGATCACCTCTTCAGTACATTCATGGCACAGCTGATCCAAACTCAGGGAAACAACCTCCACCGAATCCTCGTTTACCAGTAAATAGGGCATTACTAACTTGGTATCAGTTAAAAATCTCTTCTAGCGACATTCTGAAATTTTTTAAAATTGAGCGAGATTTAGATATTCACCAACGTCCAGTCAGTCCTTTGCTTAATGCAACTGTGGGTGCTCAAGAGTTCATGCCAATTAGCGATGAAGCCGTTGTTATTGAAACTAATGTAGTTACTGGGGATGTGGTCGTACGAAATATATCGGACCAACCTATAATCCAAAGTGTCCCAGGAGAGTTAATCTCCGATAGTTTAGGAACTATGTGGTCATATGAGTTTACTCAGTGGACAGCAGACTCTAATAAAGACGTCATTACTCTTTGCCAGCGATGTATAAATGAAGTTGAGCAAATGATTCAAGAAGGCACTGTCGCTGGACATATTACCTGATTATTATTGCAATGCCTGACACTTAGTAGTATCAGGCACGCTATGTTGAAATTTTTGGACTAGTTATTAACTGCACTTACTGCCGTATTAAAACAGACGAACTACGCTTAAACTTCCGGGGTTCTGCAAATAAGTTAGGAAGCCTAACTTTCTCAGTTTATCGATGGAGATTATGCAGTCAAATGCTTGGTTGCTTTTTGATTTTGAAAGAATTTCTGATTCACTAACCTCAAGTATTCTTGAAAAGTCACGAATGCTTTTAGAGTTGAGCAAAGTGCTGTCTGCGACCGTTTTACAGTTGTGATTGGGCACAAAAACTACAGTTAGTGGATCGGAAAGGAAAATCATTTTTCCTGATATTTTTCGATTATAGATATTACAATTGCAAGCCACGATAAGCTCCTTTAGTTGGATGCGGCATGAAAGAATGAGAGCGACTGGTACCGGCTATGCCACCAAATACGCTATCGGTAGAGTTTTGAATTATTCTGAAAATCGACTTAGTGACTTTTTCCACCTGTGGTTCGGCGTTCGATGAACGCATCCAGGTCAGACTTTTTGTATTTTACAAGACGACCGATTTTGACCACCGGTAGGTTATAGCGACCGGTCGATTTCCAAATTGAAAGTGTCATTTCAGCAACGCCAAGATAGACGGCGGCTTCTTTTCGAGACAGAAGTCCTCCGCCAAGATGGTTCATTGATGAACCACCGGACTGGATACTGTTCATTTTGTATTCCTTGCGTTGACCTCATCTGAGGTTCATATGAAAGAAGCTTTTACAAGCTAAGATCTAAAATAAGATGGGAAATAATCGAGGTAGATAAGCCTCTATGATCAACATAACTAAAAAAACAGGGAAAATTAGGAGGAAAGTTGAAAATAATTCTATTCTCTCTGTAGCATAAAAATCGAACTCTATTCTATTAGTGTTCCAAAGCTTTTTGCGATGACTCAAATTTGTCTTGCTGAGCTTGTTGTCGCGCTTTCAATCGTGCCTTAATCCACTAGGCTGTAATTTCATTATTTCAAAAACGAATCAGCCTGAACAAAATCCGAATTACAAGGGGAGCAGTGTTAATGTTCGCTGACTTTTTTCAAAGTCGCATTTTTTTCTGTTGATCTCTTCTCTTTTTTCGCAAGCAACTTAATCATACTGTGAGCTTTCTCTCTTGCCTCAAGCTCGGCATCACGAGTTGTGCGAATGTACACATTCAATGTTGTTTTAATGTCTTTGTGATTCAGAGCACTCTTGATCATTGAAACATCGGCACCGCTATTTGCCATGAAACTTGCAAGGCTACGTCTCAAATCATGAATATGAAGGTTTTCAATACCGGCCCTGTTCAACAACTTTTTCCATGCTCTTTTAGGATCAACCAAATGACCTGTTTTACCGTCTCCTGGAAATACCCACTCTTCGTTTTTTTCTGGAGAATTTGCTCTCATCTTTAGAATCAGAATTTCGTCGGCGCTTAAAGAAAGGGTATGCGATTGATTATTCTTCATTTGTTCACCAGGTATATTCCATACCTTTCCTTTTAGATCAATATGCTTCCAGCGCATTGAGAGAACATTGCTTTTTCGCTGACCAGTTAGAAGGCATAGTCTTACAAAATCTCTGAGATTTTCTTCCGCGTCTGACTCAATGGCTGCTATAAAACTAGCTACCTCATCTGCTTGGAGAATACGATCTCTTGGTCGTTCGGTAAATTCAGAAATTCCGATAGCTGGGTTAACTCCGCCGAATAAATGCCAACTAATTCCTTTGTTATACATGGCTCTTATTAAATCGACAGCTCTATTGGCAGCGTATGGTCCTCTATTTGCTCCAATACTGCGATGTAGTTTTTCAACATCTTCGCAACTGATTACTGATAGTTTGTGACTTTTCCAAGCGCCAAAATCTCTTTCAAAGTTTTTTTCTAGCACCTGCCAAGTCTTTCGGCTCTTCTTTAGATGCCTGATCAAATACTCTTGAAATAACTCTCCCAAGGTAAGTTCAGATTTTTCAATACGGCGAGCCTGAACCAAGTTTTTACCTTCGGCAAGGGCTGAATGAAAGCCACTGGCTTTAGCTCTTGCTTGCTCTATGGACAGTTCAGGAAAACGTCCAAGGGAATAGAGCTCGGAACGTCCTTTGACTTTTCTTCTAACATAAAAGGTTTTGGCGCCCCCTGCCGTGACAAGTAATAGAAGCCCTCGTGTTTTCGTATCGTAGTAGCGTAACTGTTTTACGCCTTGCGAAGGTTCAATTCCTTCAAGTTCTTTTTTCGTGAAGTTTATTTTGACTGACTCAGTCATAAGTCCTCCCCTCAACTAGTCTGCGCTGCATTGGCCCGTTCTGAAAGTGATGCCATTTGGTTGATTTGTGCTCTCATGTCCAGATTTTGGATATTTTGAATCTAGCGCGTTGGCCCCCTGTTGGCCCCTTTGGTAGAAAAGTAGAAGAAATTTGGAGATTGTTTAGTAACATCATTTTAGCCCAAAATGCTTACGGAGTAAAGCTTTATAATTTTTCGGAAAAAGTTAGAAAAGTTGGAAAATATGGATGGAAAATGGCTACGAACCATGAGGTCGTAAGTTCGAGTCTTACCGGGCAGGAATTTTAAAACAATGATGAATCGCCAATCTTGAATGGAGAGGCGATTTTTTATAGGGGTAGGCAAAAAAGAATTATGGCCCCTTGTGCAGAAAATTTGAGAAAAAATTTTTAGCTCTTTTGATTTATTAAGTTGATTTACTCCCCCCCACTATCGTTTGCCTTGCTAGCTATCGCTAAGGCATCGATTCTTTTTATTAGTCGGAAGCACCGTATACGGTGATAAAGTCGAACTTTACGACGAAGTGTTTCGACTTTGTTAAAACTTAAAGTTACCAGTGAAATGAAGGAATTTATTTCTTTGAAGTCTACATATGACCATTTAAGATTGCGCGATCCGCCAAATCGCATTCAACTGAAGAGTAAATTGGTAGCAATCGAAGTTCTCTTGATTTTACTCAATATATTGAGTAAAATTACTCAGTATATTGAGTAAAAGGTAAATCATGTCCTATAAGCGCCAATATACGGACATTTTAGCCAATCGCCTAGATGAGCCCAGGCGGTTCATTCAGGTTGTTTCTGGTCCCAGGCAGGTTGGAAAATCCACCCTGGTAGACCAAGTTTTACAGGGACAAAAACAACCTTACATTTTTGCAAGTGCCGACGAACCTACTCTGAGAGGTTCGGAATGGATTGCTCAGCAATGGGACGCGGCTCGTCTTAAAACTAAGGACAACAAGAAAGGCGCCATTCTTGCAATCGACGAAGTTCAAAAAGCACCGGGATGGTCGGAATCAATTAAAAGATTATGGGATGAGGATTCTCGTAAAAAAGTTCCTCTGAAAGTTGTGCTACTCGGCTCCGCTCCCCTACTCATAGAAAGCGGTTTAACCGAAAGTCTTGCAGGCAGATTTGAAGTCCTCAAGCTGCCTCATTGGTCTTTTAGCGAAATGAGAGATGCTTTCAATTTCACCTGCGATGAGTATATCTTTTATGGCGGATATCCTGGAGCTGCTTCCCTGATCAAAGATCAGCATCGATGGGAGCGCTATATTCGAGACTCTCTGATTGAAACCACAATTTCTCGCGACATCTTATTGTTAACAAGAGTGGATAAGCCAGCTTTATTGCGACGCCTTTTTGAACTAGGATGCCTGTACTCAGGTCAAATAATTTCATACAACAAAATCTTGGGGCAAGTGCAAGATGCAGGCAACACAACCACTTTGGCTCACTACCTAGAATTGCTTTCTGCTGCTGGTATGGTGACTGGTCTACAGAAATTTTCAAACCAAGCAATTCGAGTCAGAGGTTCAAGTCCTAAGATGCAAGTACTTAATACTGCACTTGTCACTGCGCAGACCGGACTAGATATAAGCGAAGCTAGAAAAGATACAGAATATTGGGGACGATTAGTCGAATCCGCAGTGGGAGCACATCTAGCAAATGCTGAGATGACCGGTCTTGGTTCTCTCTACTACTGGCGAGACCATAATCGCGAAGTAGATTTTGTTTTTAAAATCGGTCGCAAATTAACTGCAATAGAAGTGAAAAGTGGACGTGCACCCGATACACTACCGGGAATGATGACATTTTCAGGCGTATACAAACCTAACAGAAAGCTGCTGGTCGGAACAGGCGGAATCGCAGTAGAAAATTTCCTGAGTGAAACAGTTGAACATTGGATAAAATAGCAACCATTTTTTTAGCCATATTGATGCTTATACAGCCAGCATTGGCTCACAATCGTCGTATTCCACCTGGATACGACGTTGAAAGAAGAATTTACCTTCCTCGTGAGCAAGGAAAAGGGCTTGTTGATCCTATATATAGTGGCAACTTTCAACTTCAAACAGGAGTGCAGTACGATGAGAAGCTTATGAAAATTTCGGATGCGGCTAACGATCTTAGATTCGTTTTTGATCAGGCTGCCGCCAGTATAAGTCCATGCCTCAAACTAGACGAGCAAAAAGACCGAGTAGACAACGATTACAAAAGTTTAGCCGCGAATCAAACCGGCAATTCTATTGCGGCTAAATTCAAACAAATAGAGTCTATTCTACGACAAGCAAAAGCTGAATTCGAAAATTACAAGTCAAGCCTCACAGGTGCAAATGACGCTTATAATGCCAATTTTCAAAATGGAAACAAGCTACTTGCCCAAGCACGCGAACAACTGAAACAAACGAGTCCAATGCTAGACCTTTTAGGGCGCGCGGCTACTGGAGCAGCGCAAGCGGCTTTAGATCTCGCTCGTATGTTGAACACAACTTCTATCGCAAAAGCACCTTCTATAGTATCAGGATCGGTACCGATTTATCCAAACTCAAATCAGCAAATTCCGAACCAACAAGTATCAGCGATTCCTAGTACGACTGCTCAAACCTACACTGGTGAACCATCTCGCGCGAATATCATAATGAAGCTCTCAGTGTTCTTTGAAGCACTAAAACGAAGAGCGCTCAACGAGGTAAGCGATCCAACCGAAAGAGCAATCATTATCGAAAATTTGAAAGAAAAATTCGTAGGCATTGGTGAGGGATTGGATGAAGCGAAAGAGGATGTAAAAAAGCTAGCGACTGCTGCTTTCCTAGCCAGTGTCAGACAAACTGAAGCTTTTGTTAAAAATCCAGTCGCTACTATGAATGCATCTCAAGAGGCAGCGAGTCGATTTGGTCAAAGTTTCGCAAATTCTACAATTGTTGTTTTAGATCAGGCAGCCAAAGATAGTGGTGCTTTTGATCGACTGATGAAAGCAAGTATTGACTCGGTTGCAATGTCGACTCACGAGTATTCAAAATTATCCCCTAAAGAACAAGGTAAATTACTTGGTAAAAGCTTGTTCTGGTCAGTCAATCCAGCTGGCAATCTGGAGGCCACCAAATTAGCCGGTCAGGCATTTAATCGAGCCAAGAGTGCAATTCAACCTCACATGGGGCAACTTCAGCTGGAACTGAAAATGCTTTCTAGCGCAACCAAAGACAAGCTTGCCACCGGGAAAGAACATCTGCAAACTTTTGCATCCAGTATAGGACGAAGAAATTCTCCTGTTCCAGCCATGGCAGGAACACAAATGACTACTGGTCCTCCAGGCAAATTGGTTCAAGAAGATCTTTTCAATTTGATGGCAAACGAAGAGAAAGGTGTCGCGCAAAACTTAGGCAAAGGCAATATCTCACGTTCGACCGTCAAACCTGGTACTAAAGTTGGATCTGTTATTGCCGACCATCAACCTATTAATGAAGGTTGGGCACTTGATGGTCAGTCACTTGCAGAGGATTTAAAATGGCCTGCAGGTTGGCGAAAACCGACTCAAGGAGAGTTTCTTTCATCGAGAGGCAAGTTATATTTTCGTCCAAACAACGAAAGTATTTCTCTACTCAAATTAGAAGAACAAACGCTCATACCCTTCAATGAAGGAGTACCAGATTTGCTCCAATTCACTTTCGATAAAAGGAATCATCAATTCATAGGACAAATGACTGGATTCCATGCGCCGGATACTAGTCTCTTTCAAAAGTATTTGGCTGAAAACAACTGGATGAATTTAAAAACACAGGCAGCTGTCAAACAATTTTTCATTGAGAATAGCTTGGCTATGCATCATTACAGTTCTAAAATTGATGGTACTCATACCGTGCAGTTAGTCCATACTAAAATTCACAGATATTTTGGTCACCATGGATCAGCCTACAAACTAAGGAATGATTTGTAATGAGTCAGAAAATGAAACCCCAGCTTGTTCCTTGCGGTGATAAATTCATTCCTGCCTCGCTTGAAGACGTTCTAGAAATAGAATCGATTTTAGGTGCAAAGCTTCCTGATGACTATCGAGAATTTGTCCTGAAATATGGCAGGTCATATTTTTCACCACTAGCCGCTGTACAACCGATTGAAAAGCCACCGTTTGAACTGTGGGGCAGTGACGATAAAAACTATCTTCCTTTTGCAGCATTTTTTGGCGGCGAGCAAAACGGAATGAGCCTGCTGGATAATGTGAGAACTAGTCCGTTCAAGGATTTCTTTCCTCGATACATGCTTTCAATCGCAGATGATCTCAGTTTGAATCAGTATTTGTTGGCAGTAGATGGTGAACACAAGAACAAAGTATTCTTCTGGTTCTATGAGGGGTTTATAGAGCCGGATTACTATATAAGTGTTGACAAAGAAATCCCACCTGATTGGCAGTATCAGAATTTATTCCTAGCAGCTGATTCTTTTTCCGATTTGCTTAATCAATTTATTGTTGATCCCGAGTTGACCGACTAGACTTAGGTTTAAGCAAGGCAGTTTATTACAGGACGCATGGACAGCGCCAGAGCAACAAACCTTCACGAGCAACTTTTAGTTAACGGATTACCACTCTAGAGAATCATGTGGATGCAATTATGAAACAAAAGAAGATTCTGATATTTGCTGGTCCAAACGGAGCTGGAAAATCAACTTTTGCTAGAGAGTTTCTTCCAAATGAAGCAGAGTGTCCCTTGTTTATAAACGCAGATCTAATTGCCGCAGGCTTGTCGCCTTTCCAGCCAGAACTTGAGCCGGTAGACCAATTCTGAAAGAAATGGCTGAAAATGCCGAACATGGTCGCAGTTTCGCTTTTGAAACTACCTTGGCCGTCCGCGGTTATGTTTGGATGTTTCGAAATTAGCGTAAACAAGAGTATGAGGTAAAACTGTTCTATCTATCTTTATCGAATGCTGAAGAAGCTATTGCGCGAATAGCAGAACGCCTGGCTCAAGGCGGACATCATGTACCTGATGATGTGGTACGTCGCCGTTTTGATGCTGGTTTGGTAATCTTTAAAACGATCTATCGCCTTAAAGTGAATTATTGGCGTTGGTACGATAATAGTGGAGATACTCCCATCATGATCGATGAAGGAGAAAACAATTGAAACCTGAGTGCTTTGTCAGATTCTGATATGCAAAATGCAACAGCAGCTCTCAAAAGAGCGGCTAAACGCGCCAGATTGATAGCGCAACAAACTGGAACGGCAGTGGTCGTTATTCGCGATGGTCAAATGGTTCGTGAGATTCAAAATCCGAACCAAAAGAGCAAAAAAACGGAAACAACCGAATAGCTTTTTTATTGTCATAGAAGTCATCTAAAAACAGGTTTTCTAGAAGGCTTTTTTACACTCTAAAAATCAGCAATCGCACAAGATTGTCAAGAATTCGTAGCGATTAAAAAACGACCGTATTCCTTACAGCCTCAGCGTCACCAGCTACGGAGGCGATAGTCTCAATTAAATCGCTCCAGTCTCAATTAATTTGTATCCGTCTCAATTAATGTGCGCCAGAAATCACCGATGATCTCAATCCGGACCTCGGATGATCTCAATCCCGTACAGGTACATGATGCTTTTGTGCAGAGCAATTGTTTATTCTTCAAGTAAAATTCCTATTCCCAGAATTAGAATTATGGCGCAAACGATTCTTTTAAAAATGCGCTCGGGAATTTTGGTTAAAAGCAATTTGCCAAGCCAGGTACCAAGTATTACGCCAATGATAGCAATAGAAATTGGGAGCCATTTTTGAGCCAGGTCAGGTGCCCGATGGATGAAATATATCGGCATTCTAGCTGCGTCTACAATAAGTCCAATTGCAGTGGTTGTAGCCACGAATTCAGTCTTGGTTAAACTGAATCCAAGCAATGCTGCAGATCTGATACCACCCTGGTTTCCGACTAGTCCACCAAAAATCCCAGAACAAAGACCTGCTATCCATCCGAACTTTTGAGCGAAGCGCATCTTTTCTAAAAGCCCTAATACGCCCATCGAGCCTGTGAATATCAAAAGTATGGACAGAGTCAAAGACAACGCTCGATGTTGAATGGCTACTCCGATTAGGCTGCCTATCAATCCGCCAATTGCGCTCCATATGCCGAATCTGATGAATACAGCTTTGTTTAAATCTTTTCTGATTAATACAAATCGATAAGCGGTGGCAATTAAATGGGGAACGGACACCGCAGCGACTGCTAGTTGAAAATCCATGCGCAAGGCAAATAGGGGCGTTAAAAGGCTTCCAATACCGAAACCTGAAATCGATGCGACAGCACCTGCAAAAGCGGAAGCAATAAAAACTGCAATTGACTCAATATTCATTTGAAATATTTTCTGTAAGCTTTTGATCCATTGAGATCGGTCCGCTGCCTACAATCAGAAGAAATGCAAGACACATAATCATTGAATAGTCAGTTCGAGCTTCGTGGGCGAATTTCCAGAAACCGCTGTCTATCAGCACATTGAATTTAGTACTATAAATTGCAACAAACATTGTAATTAGAAGTGGCATTGAAGCGAATCGTGTAAGTAAACCTACTACAAGAAGGGTGCCACAGATGATTTCAACTATTCCAACGAATGGCGCAGTGAAAGAAGGGTAGAAAATCCCAAGTTTCTCGAACCGTCCTATTCCAAGTTCGTTGGGAAGAAGAAACTTTTGAATGCCTTCTGAAATAAAGATTGATCCCAATAAAAATCTAATAACTACCACTGCCGCAGGAGCCGTAGTCATAAGTAGGGGTTTGATAGATGTGAAATTACTCATTACGCAAGAGTATATAATAACATTTGGCATTCCAGTATCCATGAGGAAACCTTTAAATGACTCATCTTTTCGAGCCCCTCACCGTCCGTAGTATCACGCTTCGCAATCGTGTGGGAATTTCGCCCATGTGTATGTATTCATCGGTGGACGGTCACGCTACAGATTTTCATTTTGTTCATCTAGGCTCGCGTGCGGTGGGTGGTGCAGCACTCATTTTTGCCGAGGCAACAGCGGTCGAGGACATAGGTCGAATTTCTCCACAAGATGCAGGACTCTGGACCGATTCGCAAATCGAGCCATTGAAAAGAATTACCAAATTTATAGACGAGTATGGTGGTGTGCCCGCCATTCAGCTAGCGCACGCAGGAAGAAAGGCGAGCACTTACAGACCCTGGGAGAAAGAGAAAGGTGCTGTGCCAGAATCAAAAGGCGGTTGGCAGCCTGTCGGTCCAAGTGCGATTGCATTCGATTCGGATTATGCGATGCCAAAAGAACTTACAATTGAAGAAATAGAAAGAATAAAACAAAGTTTTCTTGATGCCACCACGCGCAGTCTCAAAGCTGGATACAAGTGGCTCGAACTTCACGCCGCTCATGGTTATTTATGTCACAGTTTCCATTCGCCGCTTTCGAACCAGAGAAAAGACAAATATGGTGGTTCGCTCGAGAATCGAATCAGATTGACTCTTGAAACAGCAGAAGCAATGCGCGCACTTTGGCCGCAAGAATATCCAATGAGTGTGCGTTTGTCGTGTACCGACTGGTATGAAGGGGGCTGGACTTTAGAAGAATCTATTGTGCTTGCCAAAAAGCTGAAAGACCTGAAAATAGATGTAATTGATTGCAGCTCTGGGGCTGGAACACCACTTGCAAAAATTCCAGTAGGTGCTAGCTATCAGGTGCCATTTGCCGAAGCTATCAAAAAGCAAGCGGGTGTTATGACAGCTGCTGTAGGCATGATTACAGAGCCGATGCAGGCTGATTCGATAATCAGAATGGGACAAGCCGATATTATATTGCTTGCTCGTGAATCACTTCGCGACCCTTACTGGGCGGTCAATGCATCGCGGGTGGTGCACCAGAATGACAAAATAAAATTGCCTGATCCCTATCAGTATGCTGCGTATCCTAGAGGTTAGGATATTCTATCAATCTATTTTTTAGTGATTGGTCCAGCCTGAATAGTGTAATCCATATAACCATCGCGGAAATTAGCGCCCGTTTTGTCGTCACGCAAGGTGTAGTTTATTTGGTACCAGTCGCCTGGATGTAGAGTTAATTTTGTTTCTTTAGTTGGCTGCAAAGTAAGATGATTGTCGAAAAAGAATCTGTGATTGTCTAATTTGGATTCGCCCGATCCAGCTTGTAATGTGTAAGAACCGGCTGGAACAATTGCGTCAAAGGTACCGTTCTTGTTTGCGTGAATTTCAATCTGTGCTTGGTTTTGTTGCTGAGAAGTCAGGTAAATAGGCATTGCTTTGCTGAAGAATTCTTCTCTTGCATTTGAAGGAAGTTTCAAGCGTGGGTCAAAAGGCGGAAGAGTTACGGTGCCTGAAAGATGAACTCGTTTTGGAGTTTGAACGCTGTCGACTAAATTGAATCTGCCGCTTCGTGCGATGATATCGCCTGTGATGATTCTGGCTGATTCTCCTGTGCCTCCTTTCGTTATCACAAGAGTATATGCTTGCGGTGGTATCACTTCTCCATTTGAGGTCTGTTCGATTTTGATTCCCCAAATACTTCCTTGGGGGAATTCGACTCTGTTTAAATCGTTTCCGCATCTCAGTCCGCCCTGGACGTAAACCAGTCGGGCAGAACCTTCGTTATCGACTAAATAGTAATTGGCATAGCTTTTTTCGCCAGCAGTTGCAGGAGAAG
This sequence comes from uncultured Candidatus Obscuribacterales bacterium, assembly GCA_964572515.1. Taxonomy (GTDB): domain Bacteria; phylum Cyanobacteriota; class Vampirovibrionia; order Obscuribacterales; family Obscuribacteraceae; genus Aved-18. Next base: position 25,234 of record CAZNEW010000011.1, read on the forward strand.
GATTGACTGGTATATAGGTCCCTATCTTATAGGTATCTCCAGCTTTTGGGTATATCAATCCGTATTTTTTTCCAGATGAAATGCTTACTGTAATTGACTTGCCTTCGGCTTTTTTGCCCGAAAAGATGGGAGTTATCGTATGATACATTCCTTGAGCAGTGCAGCATTCTTTAGGCACTACAATTAACACTAGTAGCAAGATGGAAGCAAACATCCAGAAGTCTTTTTTCATGATCATTGTCCTGGTTTGATTTTAAAAATTTTGCCTGTGATGCGCTGCTGCAAAATATTCAAACGAACAGAGTTTTCTCGCACTTTGTTAATTAACTCGCTAGAATTTTCATGCGTATAAGCAGAGATACAGCTTGAACAAAGTTGCACGAGTTCGTCTATTTCGATTTGACATGCTTGAAAGAGAGCTTCGCCGTATCGAGTTTCCAAACGCGTGAGCGTATTATATTGATTGATGAAAAGGTTTAACTGATTTTGGACTTCAATCTTGATTTCGTCAGGCAGTGATTCGCCACAAACAGTTTTAAACCTGTCTATCTGTGATTTGAATCGATTCAAAACCGGTTCCATTATCATAAATGTAGTATCCCATAACTGGCGGGTTAAAATGTAACAATGGATAATTTGCCAATCAATGATGTTATTTCCGAAATTGTTTCGCACCTCTCGCAAAATGGCGCAGTCATCGTTGTTGCCGAGCCTGGAGCTGGTAAAACCACATGTGTTCCACCAGCCCTTTTAGAAATGACATCGAATTCAGCGACTTTGGGGCAGATAGTTTTGCTTCAGCCAAGGCGTATTGCCGCGCGTGCTGCAGCTTTTCGTATTTCTAGCGAAATGCAAACAAAACTCGGTGAAGAAGTCGGATTTCAAGTAAGGCATGAATCCCGCTCGTCTAACAAGACCAAGATTTTGGTTTGCACTGAAGGAATTCTCTTGCGCAAATTGCAAGAAGATCCGACGCTGAGCCAGGTATCTATTGTGATTTTCGATGAATTTCACGAGCGAAGTCTCGATAGCGATCTTTGTCTTGCGCTTGTGCGTCAGGTCCAAAAGGAAATAAGACCAGAACTCAAAATAGTTGTTATGTCAGCGACTTTAGAAACAGAGTCTGTCAGCAAGTTTCTGGACGACTGCCCTGTTGTAAAGTCGGCAGGACGCAATTATCCAGTTGATATAAAGTATCTAAATATCGAAAATCAATCGACTTTAGAGCATCGAGTTGCAAGTGGTATCAAACGATGCATCAATGATTCTAAAGGAAACATTCTGGCTTTTCTGCCTGGCGTTCGAGAAATTAAAAAGACGCAGGAATTGCTTGAGTCTTTAGCTTTGGAGCAAGATTTGCTTTTGCTGCCGCTTTATGGCGAAATGCCCTTAGACGAACAAAATGAAGTATTGCACGAAACTCAAAAGCGAAAAATTGTACTTGCCACGAATGTGGCTGAAACTTCGCTCACCATAAATGGTATCACTGCCGTTGTCGATAGCGGTTTGGCGCGTGTGAACAGGCTGGATCCACGTTTGGGTTTAAACTCTCTTTTGTTGGAGCGCATTTCCAAAGCGTCAGCAAATCAGAGAGCAGGGCGTGCGGGGCGCACTCAAGAGGGAATGTGTCTCAGGCTCTGGAGTGAACGTGAGCATAAATTGATGGCTGAATTTAATACTCCTGAAATCGAGCGTGTCGAATTATCGTCTTGTGTCTTGCAATTGTTGAACTGGGGCGAAACTGATCTTGATAATTTCGAATGGTACAGTAAACCGTCTGCAAATGCTTTGAAGCGAGCAGTAGATTTACTAGAGCAAATTGATGCCACCGCAAATGGAGTTTTGACTAATGAAGGACGTTTGATGGCTGGTTTGCCTCTTCCGCCAAGACTTGCGAGACTTCTTATAGAAGGTGCTCGTTTGGGATATGGAAAGGCAGCTTCGCTTTGCGCTTCCTTGTTATCTAACAAAGACCCGATAAAACGCGCAGATCGAGATATGTTCGGTTCTTGCAAAAGACGAAAGTCTAAATCTGATGTTCTCGACAGAGTTTTTATGCTCGAGCAATATCAAAAATCTGGAATAAAAGATTCGCATTTGGGTGAGTTATCGATTGGTCTTAGTAAGCAGGTTCTCTTTGATGCTGACCAGTTATATCGTCTTGCAAAGCCAATCGAAAAAGATTTTGCTGCATCTGGCAAGATATATGAAGACGAGGCGTTGATGCGCGCCTTGCTCATTGCCTATGGAGACAGGATCTGTCGACGGCGTGAGCCGGGTAAAAACACGGCTCTCATGCATGGTGGCAGAGGCGTCAAGCTGAGTGAAGAAAGTGGTGTTACAGATGCTGAATTTTTTGTGGCTGTAGAACTGGTCGAGACCGGAAAGTCTGATGCATTGGTAAGGCAGGCATCAGCAATCGAGCTCTCCTGGTTGGCTCAAAATCATATTGTTACGAGTACTGACGTTCGATTTGATTCAGATCGTTTGAAAGTGGTGGCATCAAAGAGCAAGAAATTTTTCGATTTGATTATTGAAGAATCTATCATTTCTATTCCACCCGACACCGACACAGGAGCAATCCTCGCTCAAGGTTTGCGGGCACAAAAAATTGATATAAGTGCTCTGGTAGATGATGATTCTAAGCAATTATTGGCTCGGATCGATTGTTTGAATAAAGCAATGCCTGAGCTTGATTTGCCTTCATTACCCGAACAAGCATGGCTTGCATTTTTAGACGAATGGTGCAGCGGGCTTACAAGCCTGGATGCACTGAAAGCGCGTCCATTGTCGTCAATAATTTCTGGGCGACTGACTTACGACCAAATGACTAAGCTCGACAAAGAAGCGCCAGAGAAGTTCTTGGTTCCAAGCGGAAGCAACATAAAACTCTTTTATGAGATCGATAAGCCACCTGTTTTAGCAGCTCGTATTCAAGAACTATTTGGTATGAAGGAAACACCCAATATAGCGCAAGGGCGTGTTGCTCTTCTTATTCATTTGCTCGCTCCAAATTTCAGAGTTCAGCAAATCACTACTGATTTAGCTAGTTTTTGGAAGAATACGTATGCTCAGGTTCGCAAAGATTTAAAAGCGCGTTATCCAAAACATTCATGGCCAGAAGATCCGCTTGCAGCGCAAGCTATGCGCGGTGCTAAGCGCAAAGATTATTGAGGTTCTGAAGCCTTTTCGTATTCATCGATTTCGCCGGGATCTTCATCTTGAAGTGAGATTGATTTTTTTATCGCCCAATTAGGTTCTAATTTGACATAAGCAGCTCTTGCAAGCGATTTTTGGATATCTATGGTTTTTAGATCGTCTGTATTAGATACGAATTCGCAATTTTTGTCTGTTTGAGAATAGAGAATATGTTTATCTACTTGAATGAATTTGCTTTCAGGCGCATTGTCATATTTATATTCTTGGAAAATGAAGAATCTAATTGCTCTGCTGCCGCGTGGTTTTTGATTTACTTGATTTGTATTTTGGGATTCAATCGGACGATCGGTGAGTTGGTCGTCGCATTCGCATCCGAAATCTTGAATTTTGCATTCTTTCATGAGGGTTAAATACTTGAAAAACCTTTCTCTTGAAATAATTTTGTCTGAAGGAAATTCACCAAGAATGTAAGGGAAGAAAACCATGCTGCAATCTTTGTGGAAGATCCAGCTTTTACGAAAAGAGCTCAACTTGTCTTCCTGAGCCATTTTTGCTAATTCATGAAACGAATCTTTATTTTTATTGAATAAATCTTTCAGTTCCTGGTCATCAGGACAAGTTGTGAAATAGGGTGTTTCCACTTCAAATGCGCTTTGAAAATAAGAAACTTTGGAAGAAAAATCTTTAACTCCTACACAAATGGCTGCAAAAACTAAACCACCAAGCACTATCGTGCTGATGACGCTAGTAATAATAACTGTTCGTTTTTTCAATCAGCCTCTGAGTAAGAATGACGCTATGCACAACATTATTCCCTCTTGCTACCTTGATATAATCTACTGATTGTGATTAACGATTTAAAGTTGAAATCTTTGTTTTGGGCTAAAAAGTTCGTATTTGCGATGCTTTTGTCTACTTGTCTTTGTTGTGTCAACGGCTTGATGCCTGCACACTGTCAAGATGAGTCCGGCTTTGAATTTTTCCCCTGGGAATCCTGTTTACTTTTAAACATCGAAAGAATTGAACAAACTGGCAGTGACCGCGTTTGCCACGCGACAATCGAAGACGTCTTAAGAGGCAACTATTTAAAACGTAAACCGATATCGGTTTACGTTTCTGAAGGGGAGGGTAAATGCCGGTCAGAAAGCTGTTTCGAGCCGGGAAATACAGTTTTAGTCGCTTTCAATAGTTTGCCTCCAAACCGCTTTAGAAAGCATCTGAAAATTTATAACGAATATTTTCCGTTTGCCTCAAAAGCGCAAAACCAGACAGAAATAGACACGCTCAAAATGCGCTTGGCGAATTCCAGCTTTCCATTTAGAGCTTGTGTAGATGTAACTATCACAAAAAACAAGTTTTTCAAAAAGGGTTGTCAGGCTTGTCATCCTGGACGTATTGATATTGAAGCCATTGTTAATGAAGTGTACTTGCCTGACACATTAAGCAAGGCTGAGACAACTGCTGTTTCAAACGAGAAAACTGTTCCAAAGACATTTCATGCCAACTTGAAAAAAGGACAAAAGCTAAAAGCGTTTTTCTACGAAGATTTTGCAAGACCAATCAAAAAAGGACAGAGATATATTTGGAAATTCAATCCGGTTTATCACGATGAAAAAGATCCTGAGCGTATTTTCCTTGGTTTGAATGGTGGCGTAATTAGTGCCTTGAGTGATTTTAGCAATGCTCAAATTCAAGAATTAAATGGACTTGGTGAGCGATTCGAAAAATATCTTGAAGAGGTGCAAAAGCGCATGCAGCAAGAAATGGAAAAAAGCTGGAGCAAAGAACAAATAAGCACATATACAAGTAAACCGGAACTTAGATATATTCCTCGAACTCAAGGTGTTGTAGTTAGCGAAGGAAATGTACTTTGTGGACAGTTGTTCAAAGATCAAGAATCACAACTGGGTAAAGTTATCTGGTTCTCTGGAATGCAAGATGGCAGACCTTCGAGTGAATTCCAATTGCAAGTACATAAAGGAGGCGCAGACTTCTGGGTACTTGATTCTGGTTATTTCAGCAATATAAATCAAATGTCCCAGTCTCAATTCTGGCAGAAATATTTCAAAGATCTGTTAACCAAATGTGGTATCACATATACACGGGTTAATAATCTTAGAGATGACAAAGAACTTCAACCAGGACGCAATAAAATTGAATTAGAAATGGATGAGAGCCAAAGAGTAATCGGGATCAAATGCCAATTGCAAAATGACAAAACGCTTGTAGCAAAAGTTGGCGCCGACATGAGTTTATCGCAGTTTGAAATAGATGGAGCAAAATCATCTATCTGGCAAAATGCCTACGACAACAGAATAGACAATATGAACAAAGTCTGGCAGGAAACTTTGAAATACGAGAAATGGTAGCGAAGTTTATCTAACTATATCTTAAGTAAGCGTGCGAGGTGGTCTTTTGAACGCTGGCAACCTGCTTGCCTGATTGAATTGAAAGACATTGTCGCTATTGTCATTTGATTTTGCTTTCATCAGATTTTCGATTGGCGAAAAATCATCGCAACAAATTTCTTCTAACGATTCAGTCGGCAGTTCGTTTCCAAATTGTTCAACAAATTGCATTGGATTTATTTCGGGCTGGAATTTGTATTCGGGTTCCTCATTTTCTTTTTGCGTATTGAGTGGGTTAGGTTTTACCTCTTCTGGCCATGGTGGCAGCATCGGGGTTGCATAATTCACTGTCCAATCGGTTTCTATGTCCTGAGAGATAGGAGGTGTGTAAATTGGCATTTTGTTTTTGTCTGCCATATTAGTAGATGCCCAGGTCGTTTGCTCTGGCTGTGGATACACACGAGTGGGAATATCCATATGGTTGAAAGATTGGGAGCGAATTCCATCGATACCTGCATAAGGGTCATAACGCCCTTGCTGCAATTCGTTAATCAGCTTGTGTGCTGGCAAATTGGTATAACTTTGGCGGACTCCGAACCAGCGGGTTTTGCCATCGGTCTCATTAGGCGCTCCAGAAAGACGCCTGGTCGATAACATGTCATTTTCTGTGGTGCGCGGTTTGCGCTCAGGAACCTGAAGTTCTTCCTGGGTTTTCGGTTTGCCAGAAAACCAGGGATTGGATGATCCCGTGTTGTTATTCATTGGTTTTTCCCAGATTCATACGCCTGGCGCTATGATAGGACCAAGCAAGGGGGTAGTCAAGCTAATTTAACTTAGAGAATGCTTTAAGCAATTCAGGAAACTGGAAAGCCCCGGTCGCGCATTAAAGCATTGGTGTCGACATTGCGTCCGCGGAAATTCTTGAATGCAACATCAGGCGCGACTGAATTTCCGACACTAAAGATAGTGTCACGGAAGCGGTCGCATGTCTTGCGGTCATAGAGCCCACCTGCTTCATGAAACGCTTCGGTTGCATCGGCGGACATGGTGTCTGCCCAGATGTAGACATAATAACCAGCCGAGTAGCCGTCATCAGAGAAAATGTGTCCAAACTGAGTTGGGCGGTGACGCATCACAATCTCTGTCGGACAGCCGATTTCGCTCATGGTCTTTTTCTCGAATTCTCCAGCATCGATATTAGAATCTGGAGTTGAAGCAAGGTGAATTTTCATATCGTATAGAGCAGAAGCCAGATATTCGACAGTGATGAATCCTTGATTGAATGTCTTGGCCTTGCGAATTTTTTCAATTAATTCATCGGGCATTGGCTCGCCAGTTTTGTGGTGAAGAGCGAATTTTTTCAATACTTCATTAGTCATAAGCCAGCGTTCGTTGACTTGAGAAGGGAATTCGACGAAATCACGCTTCACCGCAGTTCCTGCAAGGCTTGGATAAGTGACGTTAGACTGAAGTCCATGTAGCGCATGTCCAAATTCATGGAACATAGTGTTCGCGTCGTCCCATGAAATGAGCGTCGGTTCGCCAGCTTTGCCTTTCACGAAGTTTGAGTTATTCGAGACAATCGGAGTTACGTCGTTTTTGAAGCGCTCCTGGGTGCGATATTCGTTCATCCAGGCTCCCGAGCGTTTGCCTTCGCGAGCGTAGGGGTCGAAATACCACATGCCAATTTGTTTTGTGTTTCGCATTACTGCATAGACAGTAACGTCTGGGTGAACTACCGGAAGCCCCTCGATTTTTTTCATCTGTAAGCCAAAAACCTGGTCGGCAGCCCAGAACATGCCTTCTAGAATTTTATCGAGCTGCAAATATTCTTTCACCACATTTTGGTCTATATCATATTTTGCATTGCGCACTTTTTCTGCGTAGAAACGATAGTCCCAAGGCTCTATTTTGATTTTGGCGCCCTCTTTATCGGCGATTGCTTGCATGTCGGCAACTTCTTCTTTTACCCGATTAGTGGCTGCTTTCCAGACTTTAAGCATTAACTCCATGGCTGCATCAGGGGTTTTTGCCATGTTGTTGTCGAGAATCCAGTGAGCATGAGTTTGAAATCCCAGAATTTTTGCTCGCTCGGCTCTTAATTTGAGAATTTCGCTTATCGTTGCTTTGTTGTTGTGGGCATTATTGTTGTCGCCTCTACTGGTCCACATGCGCCAGCCTTTTTCACGCAAATCGCGTCTGGTGGAAAAAGTCAAAAATGGCTCCATGGCAGAGCGAGTGTTTGCGATGCACCATTTGCCTTTTTTGTTTTTGGCTTCTGCTTGGGCTGCTGCAGCTGCTTTGATGCTTTCTGGAAGACCGGCGAGGTCATCTTCTGATTCTAAATCAAGGGTGTAATCTTCTTCATCAGCCAGCTGGTTCTGGCTGAATTTAGTGAATAAAGCTGCAAGTCTTTCGTTTATTTCACGCAGTCGTGCTTTCTTTTTCTCATCTAAACCGGCTCCCTGACGGGTGAATTGCTTGTAATAGACTTCGACCAGACGCTGCTGCTCGGCAGTGAGACTAGAATTTTCGCGCGTTTCATATACAGCTTTGATGCGCTGGAAAAGCGGATCGTTTTGAATAATTTCGTCGTCGAATTTGGCAAGAATCGGTCTCATGTCTGTTTCGATAGCTTGCATTTTTTTGTCGTTCATTGTCGATGTATAAATATCGAAGAAACGAATTGAATTGTTGAGAGGACGCCCTGCGTCTTCAAGCGGAACGAATGTGTTTTGGAATGTAGCTTTTTCAGATTGAGCGACAACCTTTTTGATCTCATCCCGCTTGAGATCCATGCCTTTCATTATTGCTGCTTTCAAATCGACGGTCTTGGCAAGATCGAAGCGCGGATATCCGTTATAGTCGCCAGTCCAGGTGTCGAGCAATGGTCCCAGAGATTCGGTCGCCAGAGCTTGTTTCATGTTCAAAATAAATGTCTCCCCCAGTGCGGCTAAATAAATTGCGTTTTTCAGAAAGGTTCTTCTCTTCATTAATTTCAGACCTCGAAATCATGAAACGACGGGATTTGTAGAGGTTCAATTATACGAATTTTGACTCTAAAAATGTTACTCTAAGCGTTGTCAGTTACCCTCTTATTTTCTTCAATCAAGTCATGCCATTTTGGCGCAAATTACTACTAGCTCTGACATGTGCATCGATTACGATGCTAGGCACTTGTAGTGCGTCTTATGCCAATATTGAACACGACCTGCAATTGTGGACACCAGTAACTTTTGATGCTCGAATTTATCGCAATTTGCGCGGATATCTAGAAATAAACCCGCGAATCGGTGACAACGTCACACGCATGAGTCAATTGCTCATTCGACCGGCTTTGCAGTATCGGGTGAACGAAGGCTGTTCGCTGTTTGCTGGATATCTCTGGGCAACCACTTATCAAAATGGTGATGTTTTGCACGAACATAGGCTCTGGGAGCAGGTTTTGTTCGATAAAGACATAAAGCGGCTTTCGATTATAAATAGAACTCGTTTAGAACAGCGAATGTTCCCTCATCTTGCCGATACAGGAAACAGACTTCGTCATATGCTCAAGCTTGAATATGATCTAAATCCAAAGCTATATCTGGTGGCATCCGACGAGTTGTTTATCAACCTGAACTCGGTCAAAAATGGACCTCAGGCTGGTATAGACCAGAATCGTATTTTTGCAGGCGTTGGCGTTCGTCCCCTTAAACGTACCAGGGTTGAAGCTGGCTATCAGTATCAATGGATTAATCGCACTGATCAATTCGACCAGGGTAATCACGCTATTTTGGTTCAGACTTTTATTGGTATCAAAGACTAAAACGAATAACTTAATTGCTTATTCGGTTTCTTCCTTGGGTTTGCTGGTCAATAGATATAGAGTAGGTAAAACAAGCAGTGTCATAAGCGTGGCGCTCAATAAGCCTCCAAAAACGACTGTAGCCAAAGGTTTCTGGATCTCGGCACCTGTCCCGTGCGAGAACAGTTTAGGTAACAAACCCATCATTGCAACAAGTGCAGTCATCAGCACCGGTCTGAAACGAACTTCGGCACCGTTTTTGATGGCATCCAGTGTGGACATACCTTCTTTCTCTGCCTGCATTATGTAGCTAACTAGAATAACCCCGTTTTGTACTGCTACTCCAAACAAGGCAATGAAGCCAATCAGCGCTGGCACCGAAACGGGCTGTTGCGAAAGGGCTAGAGCAATCACACCGCCAATAGTGGCAAAGGGAACGTTCAGCATAATGAGACTGGCATTTTTAATCGAATGAAAAGTAAAGAATAGAAGTATGAAAATCAAAAATAGAACTATAGGCACCACAATGCTAAGTCTATGCAAAGCATGTTGTTGGTTTTCGAATTGACCTCCCCATACTATCGAGTATCCAGGCGGCATTGGAACTTCACGCTTAATTTCGGCTTGCGCTTCTTTTACCCATGAACCCAAATCGCGACCGCGGATATTGATCATTACTGCCGCGCGTCTTTGACCATCTTCTCTGTTGATTAAAATTGCTCCGCGCTCTACACGTATGTCGGAAATCGCTTTCAAAGGTACCATTGCTTTATCTGAGGCTTGAATAGTCAGGTTTGAAATTATCTCGGGATTTTCTCTTTGCTCTTTTTGCAAGCGCACGAGAACTCCAAAACGTTTTGTACCTTCAATAACTTCGGTGACTTCTTTTCCTGCAAGTGACGCTTGCACCAGGTCTTGAACTTCGTGCACTTTCATGCCCATTCTTGCAAGCTCGTGTCTTTTTAGAATGATTTTGAGCTCGGGCGCTCCAATGACAGGTTCGCGCGAAGTATCTGCAGTTCCGCGCAAATTCGACAAGCTAATACGCACTTTGTCGGCTAAGGCATCGAGAGTTTTTAAATCTGGACCAAATATTTTTATACCTACATCAGCTTTGATACCAGTGATTAGATCGTCGACCATATCGGCGATTGGCTGTGAAAAGCTGTGCATGATGCCTGGTATTTTGTCCATTTCATGCGCCATACGATCAACCAGATGTTCTTTGTTTTGATCTTTCCAGGTGTGACGTGGTTTAAGACCAATGTACATGTCGGCGGCATCGACTCCTTCTACGTCTGAACCAAGACCAGAGCGACCGATACGTGTCACGGCAATCTCCACTTCTGGAAACTTGACCATCATTTCTTCGACCATTTTGGCATAGTCAATTGTGCGTAAATGCGAGATGCTTGGTGGCATTCTCATTCTAAGCCAGATTGAGCCTTCGTCTAGAGATGGCATGAATTCAGAACCTAGAAAAGGCAAAATACACACAGTCGAAACTAGAAGTGCCCCAGATGTAGCAATAACTGCTACCGGGCGTTTGATTACACGATCTAGACTTAACAGGTAGGCGTCTTTTATTTTTTCAACAAGCGGGTTATGTTGTTCTTTTATGGGACCTTTTAAAAACCAGAAGCATAAAACTGGAATTATAAATATCGCCACCGCAAGCGCACCTACAAGCGCATAAATGAAAGTAAGCGCAAGTGGCACGAACATTTTGCCCTCGACGCCATCGAGCGCAAACAAAGGCAAATAAACGCTAATGATAATCACCATTGCAAAAGCTATGGGCCGACCAACTTCCAGGGCGGCGTTTAAAATCACACCAAGCGTATTTATTTTTTTGTTGGGGTGTTCTTCATAAATTTGAGACAGACGCCTGAAAATATTTTCTGCCATCACTACGCCAGCATCTACCACAACACCAAAGTCGACAGCGCCTAGAGTCATGAGATTGGCTGATAGACCGCTGAAGCGCATCATGATAAAGCTGAATAAAAGTGAAAGCGGAATAACTACTGAGACTATCAGAGCTACTCGAATATTCATCAAAACAGCAGCAAGAATGATTATGACCAGCGAACCGCTCAGCATCAGCACTTCTTTGACCGTGTCCATGGTTTTGTCGACCAGTTCTTTCTGGTTGTAGAAAGGCACGATCTTTATGCCGTTTGGTAAATTCGGCTGTATTTTGGCTATTTTATGTTCTACCGCTTCGACTACTTCGCGTGTATTGACACCTTTGCGGCTCATTACAATTCCAATTACCGCTTCGCCTTTGCCATTCATCGATGCTGAACCGCGTCTAAAAGCAGGTCCGATGCTTACTTGGGCTAGTCGTTTTATGGTTACAGGAGTGCCGTGTTCTTCTTTCAAAACAATGTCTTCGATGTCTGAGACTGTTTTGATACGTCCAATACCGCGAATGATAATTTCTTCGTCACCAGATTCGATAAAGCTGCCACCGGCATTTAAATTGCTTTGTGATACCGCGTTTAGGATATCTGTGACTGTCAGACCATAAGCCTTGAGCTTTGATTGGTCGAGCATTACTTGATACTGTTTGATCCAGCCACCATAAGTAACAACGTTTGCGACCCCCTGGACCGACAATAATTGTTTTGCGATGTTCCAGTCTTGAATAGTGCGGGTTTCGATAAGGTCATGATTATCGCTTGTCACGTAATACATGAAAATTTGACTGAACGATGACACTACCGGACCAAGCTGGGGACGCGGCACCCCTGCAGGCAGACTGATACTCAAAAGTCTTTGCTGGACAAGCTGTCTTGCAAAATAAATGTCACAGTTATCGTCAAAAATTGCAGTTACAAGTGAAAAGCCAAAACGCGAGCTAGAGCGCACTTTTTTGATAAAAGGTAATCCATTGAGTGAATATTCGATTGGCACTGTAACCAGTGACTCGACTTCTTCGGCCGCCATATTCTCTGGCTCTGTGGCTATCTGTACCTGGACGTTGCTAACGTCTGGGTAAGAGTCCATAGGCATAGTCGAAACTGAGTAAATCCCAAGTCCGATGATTGTGATGATAAGTATGAAATTGAATGCGCGATTTTCAAGCGCAAAGCGAATTAGTTTATTCAGCATTTATATATTCCGAAAGGATGCCTTGATTCAATCGGAAATATTAAAGTCGCAAATTGCTAAGTTCGAGCCAGAGCCCTTTGCCGAGCCATTTGTCTGCGCATGAAGACTCTTGGATGAAAGTATTTAGTAAAGACGATGCCTGGCCTGAATCTTGAATCAGTGCAAATAAGCCAGATTTGATATTTTCAAAAACGAAAAATTGCACATGTTCGGGCTTTGAAAAACTGATACTGCCAAGAAAAGGGTCGACTGGGACCACATCTTCAAGACTTATATCTTCGGCGTTATCAATAGCCTGGTCATATGTCTCGACTGTGTATGTAGCGCCCACAAAGGCATGAGCCGCATTGCAAATCGAACCGCCTAATGCCGACAAAAATGCAAATATAAGGATGAGAGAGAGCAAAAAATTGCGTTTCATTACTTTTTTTAAGGTACACTTTTGAGGCGATTATAACAGCGCCTTTGAAAAGCGCTAGTTAAATCGTCATAAAGAGATTTTTTTGTTTGTGTTTTCTTGTAGCTGCAGTTTCACCATTATAGGCAGGTGATCCGAGCCCAAAGGGGGCCCGACTTTGCGCTCTAGTACATCGAAATCTTTGCTCACAAAAATATTGTCTATTGCCACAAAAGGCGGGATCCACAGGTTTTCGATTAATTTTCCAGCGCGCGCAGGCCAGGTAGGAATTGTCATAAAGCCTTCCTGGGTATCTTTCAAATTTGTATCTTGCAAAAAAGTTTTTATGCTCGATGACCAGTTTGAACTGTTTGTGTCGCCTAAAACAATCGTGGGATAAGGCATTTTCTTCAGCTGTTCGTTTATAGCTTTGAGTTCTTTCTTTCGAGCGTCGTAGCCTGCGGGTGTTTGCATTGCTGACAAATGCAGTGCAACTATATTTATAGTCTGTTGGTCTTTATTGACTTGAACATGAATCTGAGGGTGTTTAGAGCCTCCAGAGTAATAGATTTGAGATCCAATTACTGGATAATTGCTGAAAACTGTGATGCCCGGACTTTTCAATACACTCATGGTCGAAGGATATTCAAGCACCTGCAAAGCATCTAGCCAGTCTTTGGTTGATTCGCTCAGAACTACAATATCTGGTTTGTTTTTTTTGCAATAAGCAATTAAGGATTCGATTTTATTATTGTGTTGAAATTCAGTGTTGAAATTGAGCACTGTAATTTGTTTTTCAGTGTTTTCTTTTATGTCAGGCTTGGCGCTTTTGTCGAGTGAGTGTCCAGGACCAAAAATAGTCTGGACACAAATAATCGAAACGAGCACAGTTGAGCAAAATGCTATAGCAGCATTATTGCGCAAAAGCGAAAAAATAAGCGCAAAGCCAAGCGGGGCAAGCAGAAGTAATCTTGTCTGGGCACAAATGTCGCAAATCCAGTTGCCCTCGACAAAAGAAAGCAAATAAATCAGTCCTGAGCAAAGAATGATAGGAAATAAAACTAGGGTGGTGAATCTAGGCAATTTGAACAACATTCTTTCATTTTATCGAAATATAAATGTTATGCTCACAAGCTAGAGAGCAAATTCACCTCTGTTTTGGAATTTACGCTTGAAAACACTGAATATATCCAAAATTCGCGACTTGAACATTGAGCCCACAAGAGCCCAACGACCAGATTATGTTTTTGCAGCCAGTGGTCTGGTTAAACTTGGCGACAGAATTTATATAGTTGCTGATGACGAATTGCATTTAGCCGAGTTTGATTTAAAAGACCCGAACAAACCAGGTAAGTGGTATCGCGTATTGCCTGGAGAATTGCCTCTAGAATACAAGCCTCGCAAAAAAGTGAAACCAGACTTGGAGGCGCTGACGTATATAGAGCCCTATCAGTATGCTCCACATGGAGCGCTTCTTGCTGTTCCTTCCATGTCTCGTGATAATCGAGTCGAAGGCGTCCTGCTTGTTCTAGACAAACTTGGAAAAATAAGTGGACAGCCTTTGCCAATTGATTTTTCCAAATTGCAAAAACATCTTTCAGTTCAGTTTCCAGGCTTGAATATCGAAGGAATTACAGTCAATAAAGACACTGCGCGTTTTTATCAAAGAGGAAATCGTAAGCAAGGGCAAAATGCTCTGATAGATTTTAAAGCGCAGGATTTTTTGCGTGATTTGCATGATACGCACTGCCCTTGTCCTGAAAACATTTTCTGTGTCAAAGAATTCGATATTGGCAAAATAGATGAGCAGGTGCTTGGATTTACTGACGCCATTTGTCTTGATGAAGAGAACATTTTATTTCTGGCGGCGGCTGAAGATACTGACGATTCTTACCAGGATGGCAAATGTTTCGGGTCTGTAATCGGGCTTATGAATGCAAATGGTGCATGCAAAGGATTTTTAGAAATTGAAGGTAAACAAAAGTTCGAAGGACTTTGTGTCAGCACAAGAAATAAAAATATGATTGAACTGTTTTTGACAGCAGATACAGACGATGAAAAGAAACCGTCTGCCTTGTATTTGGTAAGACTTAATCTAAAAGACTTTGAAACGCTTGAATGAGCCGTTCCTTTTGCAAACGAGACATTTGTTTGATTTGATATTCTTGTTGCTGTGCTTGAGAGCGTGTTTCAAACGCCTGGCAATATACAAGTCGCACAGGTCCCCGCGTGCGAGTGTATTTAGCACCTTTGCCCGAATTGTGAGCTTGTAAGCGTGCCTTGATATCGTTAGTCCACCCGGTGTAATAGGTGTTGTCGGCACAATGCAAAATGTAGGTGTAGTTGTTTAAGCTCATAGAAGAAGTATAAACTACGAAATCTCGAATCTATAGCCACTGCCATAAACTGCATGAATCACTTCCATGTCGGGTAGAGCTTTTGCCACTTTTTTGCGCAAGTTTTTTATGTGACTGTCGATTACTCGATCAAAAACCATTTCGTCTTTTTCATAGCAAAGTTCGAGCAATTGGGCTCGTGAATAAACGCGACCTGGTTTGCTCATGAATTGTTTGAGCAAACGATATTCGGTAGGGGTTAAATCGAGAGTGATACCATTAACAGTGATTCGGTTTTTAGGTTCATCTAAGTGAAAGAGCGAATCACTGCCACCGGTGGCAATATTTTGTGCTCTTTTGAAAATAGACTTTATTCTCAAGATTACTTCGCGCGGACTAAATGGCTTGCATATATAATCGTCAGCACCAAGCTCAAGACCAAGTAAGCGATCGAGTTCGTCTACTCGAGCGCTGATTATAATAATGGGAACTTCTGAAAATTTGCGTATCTCTTTGCAAATTTCAAGTCCGTCCATGACCGGCAGCATAACATCAAGCAGAATCAAATCTGGACACTCGGCTCGCACCATGTCAACCACACCAGCACCGGTGTCTTTGTGCTTGCCTTCATAGCCAGACTTATTCAGGTATTCAAGCAGGATTTCTGCAATTCCAGCTTCGTCTTCAACTACAAGAACAGATTTTTTATTGTCAGTCACGGTTTTGCTCCGCTAAAGCTGCAGCTAGAGGCAGAATGATTTCTATTCTAACTCCACCCATTGGAGAATTTTGTGCTCGAATCGCGCCGTTGTGTATTTCAATAATATTTTTGCAAATGGAAAGTCCCAGTCCAGAGCCGCCATAAGTTCGGCTTCGTGATACTTCGCCTCTATAAAAACGGTCGAACATTTGAGCGAGTGTATCTGGCTGGGCTCCAGGTTCTGAGTCGTCAAAATAAATTGTGGCGCTATTTTTGTCTTCGCTTAGTGATACTTTCAGTCTTCCACCTTCATTTGTGTATCGAAGAGAATTTTCTAGTAAATTGAAAAAGACCTGTTTCAGTCTGTTTTGATCACCATTCACAATTGATGTTTGTGGCATTTCGATTTCTATTTTTATTTGTTTTTCGGCAAAACGTTCGCTAAATGAGTCGAGCGATTCTTGGATGGTTGCTACCAGATCTGTGGGTGTAGAGGAATGTCTTAGAGTTCCAATGTCGAATCTTGCAAGCCAGTGTAAGTCTTCTACTAATTTTGCCAGTCCAAGGATATCTTTGTGCAGTGTATTTAAGCTCTTTGGTGTTACTTCCCGAACGCCGTCTTGAAATGCTTCTACTTGTGCCTGAATTATTGATAGTGGAGTGCGAAGCTCATGCGATGTATTGGCTATCCATTGGCGCTGGGCGTTATTTCTCTTTTCCAATGCTTCTGCCAGTTCATTTAACTCGGTTGCCAAGGAAGATAATTCGTCTTGGTCCTTGCCTTCGCCGTCAATTTCTATGCGAGCGCTCCAGTCGCCAGCAGACATTTTTTTTGCTGTATCTTTCATTTTGTTGATACTAGATATTATGCGGCGCGGAACTAAGATAGCGCTTGCTGCTACCACTATAAATAGAATAAAGGCTGCAATCGAGAGTTTGACACTATGTTCGGCTAAAAAATCAGGGCTGCCCTTCCACAAAGTGATTGCAATACAAGCAACAAGAGCGCTTGATACCAGAATTATTTTATTTATCAGTTCCAGCGATTGATTGATTTTCACGACGAATTATTGATCTTACTCCTGGTATGCCATTATCCGCTCTTCTTGCCTGTCCGACAAGCGTGGCTTTCAGAATTGATTTATCATTTTCTTTCATTTCAAGTGAAACCAGACCCAGTGTCTCGCACAATTTGGCTGTGCTTGTATATGTAATTGTACCCTTGCTCGAGGTACAAGATTTTAGTTTTTGTGTGGCTGTTTGACTCCACATGTTTTTCAAAGGCTCCCAGGAGCGCTCGATTTTGCTTTTGGTACAGTTGTTGAACGGATTTAGAAATTGATTATAGAGTTGCACAAAATAATTGGCTGGTAACAGGTGTCTTGGCACAAGGTCGTACCAGATTGCCTGTCCTTCAATCAAAGGCGATAAACCGATTGCAAGTATAAATGCATCTAGAACATCGTCTTGGGGACCCTGTCGATTCCAGAATGCTACAAGGTCGTCTGTAATACTAAAAGCGACATATGCACCTTTATCGCTCACTAGATAAAACTGACCAGCAGGATCAAGTATAACGTCAAATATCGACACTCCTTCTTTGCCTTTGTATGTAGTATCGAATTGCAGTCGACTGCCGACATTCAGATGGAATGCGCGTTTGAGAGCCGTGTTTTTGGCAGGTGTCATCATAGACTCTTTTTCTTTTGGTCTTGAACAAAGAGTATAGGTTTGTGATTGACCCTTTATGACAATGGCATGAGTAAAATGGAAAGGCAGAGTCTGACTAGCAAGATTCATATTTGAATGAATACTCATATGTAAATGCGGCTGAGGCGAGCGACCCGAATTTCCGCACAAAGCTAATTCCTGCCCCGGCACCACGCGGTCGTATTTATTTATTTTGATGCTATGTTGTTGTAAGTGAGCAAGCACCAGAAATCCATTGGTATCAAGTTGAATAATGATATAGTTTCCCCAATTGTTTACTACATCTACTTCTCCAGGAACATTGTCTTTGTGATGCGAACAAAAATCGACTATGATTCCATACACTGGAGCAAGTACTGGTTGTCCAAAACAATGATAGTCTGTCACTTTAGACCCGTCGTTTTTATAACTTCTTTGGGAGTCTAGTTTGAATAAATCTACAGAGTAATGCCATTCTTTTTGATGTGTATGTTTGCCACCAAAGCCTTGATAAACACTCCATATGCCCTGGACAGGCAGTCTTACTGCAATGCTTGCAGGGTCTACACCTCTTATTTCTGCAATTTTTTGCTCTTCAATAGATATCTCAGGCAAGGCAGGTTTTAAAAGCCAGAATCTAGACCATGCCCCGCTGCGCTGTGGATTTAATGCCATCAAAATTGCGTAAGTGGCGATCACAAAAGGCATAGCCAGCGCGGGAAGACCAAGTGTCCATAAATGATGTTCGATTGCAAGCGAAAGAAAGGATGCAAGTATTGCAGCAATCATTGCAATAAAAATACTTCTGTAACCTGGTTTTGAATATAAGCCACCAATTACAGCACCAGTCAAGACACCGTTCATTTGCGCTACAAGTGCTGTAATAGACCCAAGTGGAATGTTTACCAGTTGCAATGTCAGGGCGACAACTAACGCAAGTGCAAGAGTCAATACAGAAAGATATGGCGAAGAAGCCAAAAATGCCAGTAAAACTAAAATTGCTCCAAGTAATGTTCCACTAAAATAAATAGAACCGATACCAGATACATAAGTTGTAGTCCATGCCAGTTCGCCAACTGGTATTAAAGAAAAGAAAGTAAACGCCGAGCCTGGTATAAGTAATGGCAATTTAAAAGTCTGGGCAAGTGAAATCAGTACACAACCTGCAAAAACATATGGAACTCCAAGCACTGGCAATTTGTAAGCACGAGTTAGCACATCGTTGAAAACAGCACTGCTCAAGACTACCAGAACAGAACCAAACAAAAGCAAAAACAACGATTGCACGGTGGGCACGTAGAGAGAGCCTACAAGCATTCCCAGTAATAATCCGTTTATTACTTCGATTGCTTCTTGATCTTTTGAAAAGCCAAGCAATCGTCTAATCAACAATACAAGCGATGCTCCAAGAATTCCTGTAAGTCCGGTTAAAGGACAGAGCATCGAACACAAAAAAAGAAGCGAAATAGACAGAGGATGACTCAGTCCAAAAAACGAGCCATAACTTAAAAAGACCGAGGCTACTGTTTTCATTCTTTATTTTTTCGCCTCTGATTTGCTGAATGCTATTTTTAAGTGTTCTGGCAGTCTGTCTTGTTGGCACATGACTTTTAAGTCTTCGCGTTCTCGAATGACTGAATAAGAATTATCTTCGTGCACCAGAACAACGTTTGGACGATATTCAATAAACTGCATCCATTGTGTGTTGTTATAAGCTCCAACTGGATTTATCACCAGTGTGTCGCCATATTCTAGTGGTGGCAATTGAATGCTAGAGCGCACCACATCTATATTCATGCACAAAGGACCATAAAGTGCTGTATCCGCTACCGGACCGTCGGCCGGTCTTGTCATTTGCACCTGGTGGTTATACCAGTAAGCAGTGAAAAGCAAATTGGTCCCAGCATCTAGAATAGCTGCACGCTTGCCATCGGGCAATCTTTTGGTGCCTACAACACTTGTGATTAATGCTTGAGTATCGTCTACTGCCGCGCGACCACTTTCAAAAATGAGTGTCGGTTTTTTTCGTTTTAACTGGTTGCGATAATTGGTTTCTTGGATTAGTGTGCTGCAGATTGCATCTGCATATTCGCTCAGCGGCGGAATCACTTGTTCGGGAGGCAAATAAATTGACTGCAAAGCATTTTTTGATGGCAGTCCTCCTCCAATGTCTATAGTATCGATTTCGATATCATGTGATGCTTCGATTTCGCGCATGAATTTACACATGATTTTGACCTGTTGCATATAGGCTTTGGGCTCTAGAATAAAAGTGCCAATGTGGCTGTGCAGTCCGCTTAGCTTGAGATTTTTGGAAGCTGCAAGTAACCTTGCCGCTTGTCGTGCCTGGCCAGATTCTATATTGAAACCAAATCGACTCCAGGGTTCTGTGTATCCAGTATCGAAATTCAAACGCAGAGAAACATTTACTATTTTGTTTAGACGTGATGCTATTTCGTTTACTAAATTCAATTCGTCGAGATGATCCAGATGAATATGTGCACCGTCATTGAGGGCACGCTCTAAAATGTCTTTGCCTTTGTTTGGTCCATTGAATATGATTTTGTCTCCCGGTACTCCAAGCGAGCGCGCCTTCTCGTATTCGAAAGCTGATACCACCTCTGCAAAACACCCTTCCTGGTGCGCGATATTGCACATAGCGCTTATATAATTTGTTTTATACGACCAGCCATGAATAACATCGCCATATCTGCGCTCGAAGGCTCTTTTTAAATTGCGCAAATTTTCTCTAAAATGAATCTCTGATGTGACAAAGCAAGGCGAGCCGAATTCTTCTTTTAGAAGTGCGACAGGAACTCCAAAGACATGTTCGACATAATTGTCGCGTGCTTTCATACGACCGAACTTGTTTATTTCGCCAAGACGATGCGGTTGAATAAACGGTGGTTCCCACAATAATTTTGTCATTAAGCTGACTCCGCGTCATTTGTGTTATTTTCAAAGTAAGGAGCAGGTCTTGTTCCGCCAAGAACCATCATGGACTCGAATTCATTCAATTGGACAATCAATTCTTGTGCATGTCTGATGAAAAATGTCCCGGAAGACGGCGGCTTCAAATCAAGATCTTTGTCGCCGCACATTGTTTTGAGTAAAGTGACAGGCAGATTGCGACCGACAGCATGGCTCAAATAAATCCAGGATGGAAAGCGCGGATTGATTTCAATAAGATAGATTTTTCCATCTGGTGCTTTGATTACTTCTACTTCAAGAGGTCCTTGCCAGGCTAATTTGTTTATCAGTTTGGCTGCAAGACGCTCAAGCGACTTATCTACCACGGAAACACCAGCCCAGGCTTTACCTTTGTCTGTTACGGCTTTTTTGCGCATCATCACAGGCGACAACATATTTCCGTTGCCATCACCTACGGCGGCAAGATTCAACTCATCACCTTTGACTAATTTTTGAACGATACATGGATAGCCCCAGGTGCCAATCAGTTTTGCAAATGCCATCTGGGCATCAAACGCGCTGTATACAATAATTGCATCATAATAAATTCCTTTTACTATGAGCGGATAATCAAAACCTTCATCGGCACAGCGATCAAAAAATGTCGGGTCGGTAATTGTTTTTGTTTCAGGGACTTTCACACCAATTTCTTTGCAAAGCGAAAACAAATTATTTTTTGCTCGTAGATTGAATTGATCTCGGCTTGGAATGAAAAGTGAAATATTTTCTTTTGAAAGCGATTTTTTCAATCGGCTGAAACTTTGCAATTCAGAATCGAGACAAGGAATAATCGCATCAATCGGCTCGCTGCCTTGTATAGCCTGAATGTCTTTTATTCTTTGCAATAACGCATCTTCACCAGACGAAGGATAAGGCAACAAATAACTCTGGTCGCAAAGTTGGCGCGAATATAATCCAGCATCGAGTGTGTCATAACCAAGAGCAATTATTCTTCCTTTGAAATCTTTGTGCTCGCGAATACAGCGAGCAACTGCACATCCTGGTCCTGGATTTTCTGCTCTTGCATTTACCCCGGTGATGGCGATTGTCCACTTGCGCCAATCTTTCATAGATATCGCTCCAACTGCAAAATAAAAGCTTCTATACTGCTTTGGGCCAATTCTATAGGTACGCTGCATGCGTCCGCCAGATCTTGCGATACCAGTTCTTGGTCCTGACCCTTTTTGAATCCGTTTAAGACAAAAAGACCTGTTTGATTTACGGTAAAACTTTGCCCTGTTTGAGGATCGAAAATAAATCCTGTTTCGCTTATCGCTAACTGATGTAGACGTTCGCAGCGACCGCCGCTTCCAAGTTTTAGTTTAGACTTCTTTTTCATTTATTCTGCTTCCAGGTTTTTGATACGCCAGCTTGCATCAAGCGGCTGATCGGCATAACGATGGATATAACCAGTAACTCCCAGGTGAGGCGATTTGATCGACTCTTTATAGCAGCGTATAGCATCAGTTGAGCGATTCAACGACTCGTAGGCTGTACCTGTGTAATAGTCGAGCGCATCATAATGATTGGCGGGCAATTCGCCTGGTAATGCAGGCTCGAATTTGACTCCAGCCATTTTGCAAGCTCTAAAATCACGCAAAGCAAGATTTGGTTGACTTAAAAGCAGATAAATCCGCCCACGTGCAAGTAGCGCGTCGCCCGATCTGGGATTGAGAATGCAAGCTCGATTCAAATCTTGGAGGGCTCGCAAATAATCTTTCTGGTCTAAATAACAAAGCCCTCTTTCTTTGTATGCTGCACTAAAATAAGGATCTGTCTGGATTAGCTTGCTTAAATCGGCAATGGCACCATTGGTACAACCAATAGTGCCAAGTAAATAACCGCGCCTGTACAAAGACTGTTTATCTTTGGGATCGAACAGCAAGGTGCGGTCTGTCGCTTCGAGCAATCTAATTAATTGATTGCCTATCTGTGTCGTTTTTGCCGTGGTTTTCCAGGACTGTAAAATCTGTTTTTCATATTTGTCAGTCTCAGCTAACGCAAGAGCACAAGGGCAAAAAGCAAACGCGACATATAAGAGAAGCAAGAAAATGATACTTCCTGCAGTACTATCCCCCGTCTTCATGTCTGGGCTCACATCTTCTGCGTGGGATTCGTTTTCAATGTAGGTCCGCATCATTTTCATGCCTCTCATGCCGAATATTTGCATGATAGTCACAAGTTATGAATTGGGTATGGAGGGATTGTGGAGAAATTGTGGAATTTGAAATGAGTTCGCACGACAATCTGGATTTCGCCTATTTGCTGTCCAACTTGATTGCTTGGGTCATCGCCAAAATTAAGAACAAAATCCCGGTTGAATTAGAGGCGGGACCGGCACAATTACTAAGCGGGCAGAAGGGCGGGAACACTGAATGGTGCCTGCTTTTCCCCATTAGTCTCTTAAATACGGGAAACAATCAATTAGATAAGTATAGTGTTCAGGTCAAAGTGCCCACATATTTACTCAAAGACGGCGACGACGGCAATTACAGCTTGAAGGTTGACCAGCCAGCCAAAGCATTGGCGCCAGGCAAGTCTGTTCTTGTAGTCCAGTTAGAAATAGTCATGTCTAAAACAAAAATTGAGCAATACAGAGAATCGCTCAATAAAGACTATATTTTGTGCACTTATGAAATCGACGGTTTTAGACGTCGCGAAAGGCGCCTGTACTTAAACTGTCATGAATTATTCTAGAAAAGAATCTTAAACCGGGCACTAATTCGATCAATATGCGTCCTCTCTTTGACTGGAAAGAGGGAATTAGGCATGGCAAAAGTCAGCGACTTTATTATTGAACGCTTACAACAGTGGGGAATCAAACGCTTGTTTGGCTATCCAGGTGACGCTATAAATCCTTTGATGGCGGCAATTGATAGAGCAAATAACGAATCTCAAACAATCGACTATGTCCAGGCAACGCACGAAGAAATGTGCGCTTTTATGGCTTGTGCTCACGCCAAGTTTACCGGAGAAATCGGTGTCTGTTTGGCTACTTCTGGACCTGGGGCTATTCATTTATTGAATGGTCTTTATGATGCCAAAATGGACAATCAACCAGTACTTGCAATCGTTGGTCAACAGCAGCGAAACGCACTTGGGACAAGTTTTCTGCAAGACGTTGACCTTGCCGCTTTATTCAAGGACGTTGCTCATGAATATGTCAATGTCGCAACTTCGCCCGAGCAGGTCCGTCATTTGCTAGACCGCTCTATTCGCACTGCTTATGCCGAAAAATCTGTGACATGCTTGATTTTGCCGCATGATATCCAAAATATGAAAAGCGAGGCAGAACCAAAGCGCGAACATGGACAGTCATTTAGCGGTGTTGGATTCAGTTCGCCTTACATAGTTCCTAAAGACACCGATTTGAGATGGGCTGCCGACATTCTAAACGCTGGCAAAAAAGTTGCCATACTGGTCGGCGCTGGTGCACTAAATGCCAGAGACGAAATAGTGGAAATCGCCGATTTGCTTCAAGCCGGTGTAGCCAAAGCACTTCTTGGTAAAGCCGCAGTTGAAGACTCATTGCCTTTTGTGACTGGTTCTATAGGTATGCTGGGAACTCAAGCAAGCGAAGAGATGATGCGCGATTGCGATACCCTTTTTATGATTGGTTCAAATTTTCCTTATGCAGAATTCTTGCCCAAACCAGGCTCAGCAAAAGGCATTCAAATCGACATAAACGCTCAAAATATCAGTCTGCGCTATCCCATGGACATTGGTCTTGTTGGAGATACAAAGGCTACGTTGCGCCAGTTGATACCACTTATCGAGCGCAAAGAAGATAATTCGTGGCGCGAACAAGTGCTCGGGTATGTAAGCAATTCTACCAAAGCTTTGTACGCGCAGGCGCATTCCGAAGGTGAGCCGTTAAACCCGCAACAAGTGTTCTTTGACTTGAATAAATTTTTGCCAGAGAATAGCATCATTACTGCAGACTCCGGGACTTCAACTGTGTGGTATGCAAGACACTTGAAAATGCGTCCGGGCATGATGGGTTCTGTATCTGGAGGACTTGCTTCTATGGGTTGCAGTTTGCCTTATGCCATAGCTGCAAAATTTGCTTATCCTGATCGAAGCGTGATTGCATGCACCGGGGATGGTGCTATGCAAATGATCGGAAATAACGAGCTTATAACTATTTCAAAATACTGGCGAAAATGGTCTAATCCACAGCTTGTGATTTTAGTTTTAAAAAATAACGATTTGAGTTTTGTCACCTGGGAACAGCGTGCACACGAAGGCGATCCAAAATTTGCGCCCTCTCAGGACTTACTGGATTTTCCCTATGCGAAATATGCACAGTCTCTTGGTCTTGAAGGTTATCTGATAGAGTCAGCCAGTCAAATCGATTCGGTTTTAAAATATGCGATGTCTGCTACACGTCCTGCTTTAATCGAAGTCCTTGCCGATGCAAACATACCACCCGTGCCACCAAATGCCGGAATGAAAGAAGCAGTTAATTTAGTCGAAGCAACGAGCAAAGAAGATGAAGCACCGCACAAGCCGGTCTGGCGCTCGATCGCTCAAGCTTTAGGCAATATGTTTCGCTAACTATTAATAGCGTTTGCCCATCATCTCTTTGACGCGACTTTGAAATTTGGCGCGACTTTCACTATGTAAAATTTTGCCCTTTTTGTTCAAGTAAACAAGCCAGGGCATACCACCAATTTTGTAATGTGTTTTGAGATAAGCATTTTCTGGAGCCGTTGCGTTGAGGCGTCGAAACTCAATATAACGTCCGTATTTGCGAGCAGTACGCACAAATTCGGGAGCAAATTTGCGCGAGGCACCGCTTTTGGGGGATTCGATCAATATGATTGTGCAACGTCCATGCTGCGCTGCCATCTCTTCCGGCGCAAGTGATGGTGCCTTTTGAGCTATTTCGGTCAAACCTGTTTTGTCATAGTGTTTGACTTTTGATAAGTGATCGAGCGCTATTTGAGCGTTTTTGCGTAGTTTGGGATTGGATTTTCCTGCATCTACCACCCATTGAAAATGCTGTCTTGCCAGACTGTTTTGTTTCAGCTCCTGATAACAAAGCCCCAGATAATAATGACCATTGGCATCCAGTGGATTGTCACGTACTGCCTTCTTTAAGACCGGAAGTGCTTTATCGTAATGTTTTTGATTAAAGAGTGTGATTCCCTGCGAAAGTCTTGCTGAATAAGCGTTTGCGGATTGCAAGGCTGCGGGCGCCAAGAGGTAAGAGCAGGCAAGGATGGACAATACCACTCTTTTAAATGACACCATGTTCTTAACCTCCGAAATGTTCGATTGAAGCAGGATACTCTTTGGATATATCCTATTCTTTCATACCTGAAAATCTCAAGAGTTCATGACATCGCTCGATTTCATTAGTTGGTTCATTTTCTTTGGTCTGACTGGCACCACTGTCTGGTTGGTCGTCACTTACATGCGACCAGAAAATGTGGCAATCAGAAAATTCGAAGACGCGGTAAAGCAAAAGAATTTCAATGAAGCTCTGCGCTTTTGCGAAGAAGGCTTAATTAGAGATCCAAATAGCGTTAAATTGCTTGTTAATGCATCAGCCATTTGTATTCCTTTAAAGGCATTTGAAAAGACGCTTGAATATTGCAATCGCGGCTTGGCGCTAGCACCAGATAATGTCAAACTGTTGTGCAACAGATCCGCTGCAAATAATAATTTGTCGCGTTATGACGAAGCTGAAAAAGACGCCAATCAGGCAATCTCAATTGACTCAAAGTCACAGCCAGCGTATTTGAATCGTGCGTTTTCCTATTTGGTCCAGCGCAAATATAAAGAAGCGGTCGGCGATTGTACTCAAATTCATTCGATGAATTTGATTGATGTAGACATCATTCATGCTGAAGCACTGAACAGTATGAATAGATTCGACGAAGCAATGAAAATCTGTCAAAATGCGATGAATCGTACAGAGAGCCAATCTTCGGATGCCGATTTGTCTGGGCTGCTTGTCACTCGCGGCAATATTCATCATGGTATGCGCAAATCTAAAGAGGCGATTGCCGACTTTGATGAAGCGATTAGAATCAATCCACGTTGCGAGCCAGCTTATGTAAATAGATCTGGAAGCTATTTGATGCTTGGTGATCTCAAGAAAGCTCAAGAAGAGTTGGATAATCTTAATCGCATGAAGATTTCAGACAGTCTCAAAGCTTATCCGATGTATACGCAGATTCGCGTTTACATCAAGCAAAACAACTGGGATAAAGCATGGAAAGAAGCTTCGATGGCGCTGGAGAAATATCCAAATTCGCCAATCGTAAATGCGATGGTGGCTTATCTAAACTTGCACGATAACAAGCTGGATGCAGCGCTAGAACATATTAATGGCGCTATTGAGCTTGATCCATATTCGCGCGAAGCGCACTATATTCGCCACCAGATTTATGACGCGATGAACCAAAAAGAGAAAGCCGCAGCAGATCTAAAGATTGCACAAGAATATGGTTATGTGCCATATTTGAATTAAATTAGTCAGGCAAAAACTTTGGGAAGAAATGCCGCTGGGGTCACTTTGAAGTATTGTCCAAGCTTGACACAATGTTCTTTTGTAAGCTCTCTCTTGCCTGATACTAACTCACTCGTTACACCAGATGAAGTGCCTAGGATAGGCTGCAAGTCAATCTGTCTTAAAGCATGATCTTTCATAAATGATTGTAGAAGCTTGTGTGGGGGGAGTTCTTCTATTTGCAGTTCGTGGTGCTTCTTTTCATATTTTTCGATTTCATCGAGCAATACTTCCAAGTATCCTTTTTCATCGCAAGAAAGCGGTTCCTTTCTAAGCATCAAGCTTTGCGCAATCGAATGTGCTTTGTCCAAATGAGTCTCACTCTTAATTGGCATCAAGGGGAAGCGTTCTATAAGGTCTCTATATTTTTTTGTTACCATCAGAATTTTTCCTTGTCATACTCCGCGTGAGTCATCAATTTCAGTATGTAGACTTTCTCGTTTTCTATCCAGACCATAGCTGCCATTCGAAAATTATTGCCACCAATATTAAAAATGAATTTCTGATTTCCTAGATGATCCGCAGTTTTAAAGGTCTTTTGCACGTCAGAATTGTTTTTCCAGCGAGCTACCTTTGTTTTAATGAGCCAGTCATTAAGTGGAGCCTTAGCATCTGGATGTATCGCTATGAACTGCTCAATAATCCTGGAATTTAAGATCTCCACTATGGTGCAGTTCTCCTGTATTACTATCCTCTCAGATTGAGAGGCGGTTGACAAGCTTTAACCTCTCAATTTGAGAGGAATTAAGATTAAATCGGTCAAAAAGCCCAAGTATTGATTCTAGGTTAAACGCTTCAAGGATAATTTCACTGTTCAATTGCACAGAAGAGCTGCGATTAGGCGGCACCTTGAATCAATTCGCCAGAAGTCAGTTGTTCTGCAAATTTTTTGCGAACTCACTGGCAATAGATGCTGCCGTTTTTGATTTATCTAAAAGTGGTGCCTTTAAAATAGATATTGGCACATTTCATAAACACTTCATTCTCTTACAATTCTTACCGCTGCAACTGTAGCGTCCAGTCCTCCGGTTTGCAAGACTTGCTGCCAGAGTGCCAGACCCCCGGGCGCTTCCTTTTCTCCTTGGGGACCAGCATTGGGATTCCAATCGCGCGCTACTTGATCATATTTTTCTCTTGTATTCCAGACTGCATCGGCGGTGGCACAAAAACGCGTTTTTAAAACAGTTGTATCGACGCCCAAAACAGATGGTGCAAATCCTGCGAAGTGACGCAAGAGCACTCCTTTTCCGGTGGCGTAATCGTTTGAGTAGTCTGCAAAATCGTTACTGAAATTGTCGGGAAAGTCAGACTCGTGTAAAATATTTTGTTGATCGAAAAATGGAGTTCCAGCAGGAAGACATCCATTTACTAAATTTAAAGCAATTTTACTCACTGTGGGCTGTTCTGCTCGTCTAAACATGCCGTAGTACATTAAGGCTGCAAGCACGCAACCTTGATCGCCGCTCCAGAACCATTCTTTACTATGCGCAGATGGCTTGGCTGCACCAAGGGCGGTTTCACGAGCAATGTTTAAATCGTTCAAGAATCCCCAGTCCTGAGGAGTATTTCCATTCCATGTGCCCGATAGCAGCCAGGCGTACCACTTGTCTGCATATTCGGCGTATTCAGAGTTCGTCTTGGCGAGTCTTGTAGACAGTGTCCAGAAAAGCGAGTTAGTGACTGTGTTTCGTCTTCTTTCTTTATTCGAGTCGTGAATGTTGTAAATTCCACCTGACTGCTGGTCAAGATTTTCGAGCATCCGTTTATGACAGTATTGTGCTTCGCTCAGCATCTCTTCGGCATTGAAAGGTAAGGTTGGTGCATTTGGTCCGGACAATAAGTCGAACACATTCATGGCAAACATTGCGACCCATCCAAAGTCGTCGACCCACCAGCCGACGTTTTTTTTGCTCAGGTAAAATTTCCAGCCGTCAGTTAATAGCTGCACAGCTTTTAGCTTTTGCTCGTCACTTGTTAGAGGCTGTTCAAAATAACGCAGCACCGAGTCCATCGTATTTGCTTTGCGCCATATTTCAGAATCCCATACTAGTGGATCGTTTTTTTCAAATTCGAACCATATGTAGTAAAGCTGGTTAAAAATAGAATCGGCGTTTTTTTGATAATCGGCGGCTGCGGTGACTTCGTGTTCGTCGAGTAGTTGGTAGCGCGCTTTTTTATCTTCTTCCACCGGCTTTGAAGTTGGTGTCATGAAAGGAAAGATGTTATCGTTGCGGTCGTTGTTGGCAGTCGATGTTTCTAGCATGATGCTGTCCGGTCCGCCCTCTGCCACCGAAATAATATGCGAGAGATTACCTGGCAAAGTTATTGTCTCACCTGGGTTAACCATTACTGCACCGCCGGCAGGCAAGTGGTGCCAGATTCCATCGATTGCGACATCTACATTTTTGCTCGAGAGAGTGGTGTATTTTTCTGCCCAAGCCAACTCGAAGCGTACTGGAGAGCCAGCAATTACAGATACTTCCTTACGTGCTTTCTGACGATGAAAGTGGTGCGGTTCGGTTTGACCGGCTTGTACAAAGAGATATTTACGCGAGAAACTTGTAACCGGATACTCATAGTTACCGATGCGGGAAGTCTTTGCAAGAGGCTCTCCAAGTTCGTCTATAAGCGCAGAACATAGTACGAAAATTACTAATCCGCAGTGCTCGAAATCTCCCAAACCAAAATCCACAACCTTCCAGCCCAGTTTCTGATGTCGGATGCCGTCTGCATTTTTTTCAAACTCCTCAGGATTCCATTCCGCCCACAGTGGCAGGGCGACACCATATTTTTTTGCATTCGAAATTGCGCGTTCTATTGCAGAATCAATGTCTGAGCGTTTCATGCGATTTTTGCAGGTACCTTAAGTAATTGGCTCTAAACTTTTTGAGTGAATATATCATATGCTTTCGCCTTTGAAATCTATCTTCCATCATTCATCTTTCGCTTTCCTGTAAGGTGGGATTGGAGCGAGCCTGAACGTCACATAGAGATGATATTTTTCTTTTGCCCCGGTGTTTTTGGCTTGTCACCGATCGGCAAAAATTGCTCCAGTTCGGGATAATACACAAGAACTTCACCTGTGCGAATGTCATATACCCAGCCGTGTAAGTTCAATCTACCTTCATTCAAAGCTTCAGCAACCGAGTGGTGAGTACGCAAATTTTCAATTTGAACAAGCACATTTTCTTGTACTGCAAAATCGATTTTTTCTTCGTTCGTTGCGTTAGAATATTCTTGTTCGATGATTCTCTTTGTGCCGCGTGCATACTGCAGCCAATCTGCCATCATAGGCAGTTCATTTAACGCTTCTGGATGCACGATAGCTTCCATCGCACCGCAAGCTGAATGACCGCATACTATGATATCTCGAATGTTCAGGTGCTTGAGCGCAAATTCAATACTTGCGCCTTCGCCGCTAGCTTTTGCATCTGCTGGAGGAATGATGTTGCCAGCGTTTCGAATGATGAACAACTCGCCAGGATCTGTCTGCGTAATCAGATTTGGAACAATACGTGAATCAGAACAAGTGATAAATAATGCGTCTGGTGTTTGTTTCTTTGCCAGGCGCTCGAACAGTTCTTTCTGGGATAAGAACTCTTTTGATTTGAATTCGTGAATGCCACTTGTTAATCGTTTCATCAGGCGAGAGTCTAGTTCGTCGAAAAACTTATTGCATTCGTTAATGGCCATGCCGCTGTTTAAAATGCTGCCTACATGTCCGTATCCTTTCTCTTTTATCCAGTTAGAGTCTTTCAGCTTCTCCAGTGCTTCTTTCTTGCTTGAAAAGTAGCCCTTTTCAGTAAAGGTGCGGATCAATGAGCGGACCATATCTCTTGACTGCTCTTCGAACATACAATTTTCTCCAGCGTGAAGGCTAAATTCTAGCAAAGCCTTCAAAGCCCTTTATTAGTTGGAGTTGTTCATTTAGCCGGTTAAGCGTTAAATCAGAATGTCAAATTTTAATGAAAAGCTCATCAGACGGAAATCGCACTTTTGCAAGGTCCTTATACTTATCATCAGCGGCTCTGTATCCCAATGCGCAAATAACTACACTATTGCAGCCTTTGGCTGGTAAATCCAGAATGCGATCGAACTCCTCTTTGACAAATCCTTCCATTGGGCAATTGTCTACCTGAAGAGTTGAAGCAACAGTCATTAAGTTGCCGAGGGCAATATAAGCTTGTTTGGCCATCCAATCGGCAAGCTGTTCTTGACTAAGATTTTTAACAAAGCCTGTCATCATGTCTTTTAGCGCCTGCAGCGATTCTTTAGGTGCTTGCCTGGTTTCAGCTATGATGTCGACGAAGTGGTTGACATGCTCCAGATTCAACTCTTTTAAACGTGAAAAAACAACCAGATGTGAGCAGTCGGCAATTTGTCGTTGATTCCATGCTACCCCAACAAGCTCTTGTTTTATCGCTGGGTCAGTAACGACAACAAATCGATATGGCTGCATGCCAAAACTCGAAGGAGATAGTTTTAGAGATTCTTCTAATTTGCTCCAAACAGAATCGGGAATCTTGCGACTGGGATCAAATTTCTTTGTGGCATAGCGCCATTTCAACGCATCGATAACATCATTTTTTTCAGTTTCAGTAAGCATTTACATTCTCCAGTTCAGAACAGACCTAGGATCTTATCAGATTTTTTTTGTTCATTTGTAATGACTTAATTGTGTCGTTTTGATGATTTTTTCAGCTACCGTAATACCACTGAGAAATGCACTTTCGACTCTTGCATTCATACACCAATCACCGCAATATGCTAAAGACAAGTTTTGGTCATAGATGCATTGCCAATCTTGCGGTGACACAGGCAAAGCGTATCTCCATTTGTGTATTTTCGAAAAGATGGTATCAGGAAGAGCGATATCGAATATAGTGGCAAATCGTTCAGTCAATAGTTTTTTAATATCATCGTCGGATCTTTGAAAATGCTCTTCAGACCAGTCGGCAGAGGCATGAATTACCCATCTTTCACCGTTTGTCCTTGTGGGCTTGCTTGAATCGCGTGCAACCCAAGAGATAATCTTATCGTCTGTAGAAATACCATCAAAGTCTATTCTGACGCAAGAATCAAATGCAAGAAGCAATGCTATGCATGGTCTCATATTGATGGTATTGAGCTTGGCATGAGGATGTAATGCCGCTGCTTGTGCTGGAGGCATGTTAAGCACAAGAAAATCGAAATCTTGCCGACTGAATTCAATTTCGTCAAATTCATTTTGTGCAGTGCCTGTGACTGACCATTTATCGTCTTGTCTGGAAACGCTCTTGACGCGATGCATTGTGAGGCAATTGATTTCGATTTTTGCTGCCATAAAATCTGCTATGGACCGCATAACTGGTACACCAACATAGCGAGGCTCGGACAGAATCTCCTCTGACAGGCAATCGTTCCTTAGTTTGGCGAATTTGCCATTCCATTCAGAAGCTTTGTTCTCGTGTATAAGCTCTGAAACTAGTTGTTTGAATCTGGAGTCTCTAGCAGTGAAGAACTGTGCACCGTAATCGAAAGAATAACTGTCCCTGTCTCTTGACGCTAGCCTGCCGCCAGGATGACGCCCCTTGTCAAATAGGCAAACCTTAAAACCGTTCTGCAAGAGCAAGCTCGCGCAGGCAAGTCCTGAAATGCCTGCTCCAACGATAGCAACAGTAGAGGGTTTCAAATTAGAATTCTCCAACTTTTACTTTGCCAACGGTGGTGTCGCATTTAATATCAAATCTGGTCGCTTGAGAGATAAGAAGTGCAAAGCTGTTATCACCAGGGCGTGACTAATCGTTCCGTCTAAAACAAGCGCACCTATATCGCACAAATCAACAAACCGCGTTCTTATCCTTTCTGTACCTGTGCCATCGAATTTTGGTTGCTCAATCTGATAAGCGTCTTCAGCAAGATAGGTGTAGCAAAGATTGTTCTGCAGAGCTGGGTTGGGATGATTCATTCCAAGCATAGTCCAATTATTGGCGATATAGCCAGTTTCTTCTATCAGCTCACGTTTTGCTGCTTCATGTGAATCTATATCTGCATCGTCTACACTGCCGCCAGGCAGTTCAAGCGTGAGTTCTTCAATACCATGCCTGTATTGCTCTACCATAATTAGCTGTCTTTTATCGTTGATTGCAACAATATTGACCCAGGCTCCGCAATTAAGAGTAAAGAAACTTCTCGTTTTGCTATTTTCAAAATCACAGCTAGCCAGAATTTTGTTGACCGAAAAGATTTTGCAATCAGCTAGCTTCTCTTGCGATACTGTTTGCCATTTAAGCCATTGCGAACTTTGGTCAATGCAGCTATTGTGTGGACCTTTCAGGACATGAGAGTCATTCATTTTCTGTAGAACCTCCAGAAAGAATAATCTCAGTCATGAGTGAACAATGAGTGAACCATTGAACCTATCTCATTGGAATGCCTTCATTCTCAACTAACCTTGAGTCTACGTGGATATAGGCTCTTTCTTTAGAGGGTAAGCCATTTGTGGTGATTACTATCGGCACATGCCATTTTGGAAATTGCATGTTGGGCATTATACAAGTGATACTAGATTCGGTGGCTGAAACCACTTGAGCCTTGATTTTACCGAAGGTGACCACGTTCTCTGTGGCAATCGGTGAAAAGCCGCTTCCGCTAATGGTGACAGGGTGCTCGGGAGGTGATGCAAGTAAATTGATCCAAGTAATATGGGGATGAGAACGCATGGTGACTTTTACTGGGTCACTTTTCACATCCGAAACTGACACTACAAGATTCGTACTCCCGCCGTCCTGGTGAGCTAGAGGTTTGAACTCTATTTTGTCGTTTGTACTACTCAGTGGCATGACGTGCTTTTTGCCCATGTAAACCTTTATCTGTTCAGGGCGCTCTGAAAAGTTTTTGCCCAGTATCGTGACCTTATCGACCGCGCTCATGGGATCTGGCTTTACCTCGGATACTTCTGGTCTTAAAATAAATACTTTCCATTTTAGCCGCGCGCCAGATGGTCCGAAGCCTTTCACCATAATTGGTGTATTTCCTGTCGACATTTGACCCGTCAAATCGAGCGTAAAATTGTCTTCACCGCTAAAATTTTTAAAAGAAGCGAATGGTTTTCTTTTTATCTCTACAACGAGGTCGGTAACCTTTGGTCTTGCGTCAGCGCCGTTAGTAAATGTCAGACTTAACGGACGTTTTTCTTGACCGGCTTTGAGATGAATGTGATCATTCCATGTGTGCCAGGCACCAGCTCTAGTTATGAGCGGTTTTGATTCTTGTAAAACCGCCATATTTTCGGCGGCTGCTGAATTTTGGCAGCATGCCATGAAAAACAACGGAAGCATTAATACATCTCTTGCTTTCATCATTCAGTCCGGTCCTCCTTTACGAGTCCAAGTCACTTTTATTCTGGACCATGTTAGATGTTCCCTGTTTGGAGCCCTGTTTTGTAAAGTAGCAAGCAGGGTAGAAACCAATTGTTTATATAACGATGAGTGCAGGATGAAAAAGAATCTTCCAAAAGCAAGTCTTCACGCCGACTATCTTGAAAAATGCGCTCATCTGCGCACTCGCAAGGATCGATTTGAAGTCGGAAAGGCGATGCGCGAAAAATGCCCTCGAGCAGATCATTCAATTTACCAATTAGACTGGAAAAAGCGCAGGGATCCGATCGAGCTTTTGATCGAATCAAGCAAAGGGCGAATTGAATCCCTTTTGCCTATCAGATATGGACGAATGGCGACTTCGCCTTTTGCCTTTTTTAGAGGATCGGCCGTCATAATGGCCGCTGATTTAGTTCAAACTCCCGATACCGGTTATGCTGTGCAATGTTGTGGAGATAGCCACTTGTGCAATTTCGGCGCTTTCGCCACGCCGGAGCGAAATATAATTTTCGACATTAACGATTTTGATGAAACCTTTCCGGCTCCGTGGGAGTGGGATCTCAAAAGATTGGCTGCGAGTTTTGTGATTGCTGGTAAGCACAATGGGCACAAAAAATCAGAATGTCGTGCCGCTGCAATAAAAGTGGTCGAATGCTACCGCGAGCGAATGTTGGCACTCGCTCAGATGCCATCTTTGTCGGCTTGGTACGACTTCTTGTGTTATGAAGAATTGATCGATCGCAGTCGTGATAGCAAGTTTCAAGAGCGGCGTCGAAAAGACTTGAAGAAGGCAATGGCGCGAGATGGGCTATCAGAATTCGTGAAGCTTGGTCATTTCGTCGATGGTAAGCCAGGAATTAAGGATCAGCCTCCTTTGATATATCACGACGAAAGGTATCACAATCTAGAGTTTCAAAACGCCGTTCGCGCTGGCATTGAAGAATACCGTCTCTCTCTGCCGATGGAACGACGTGTGTTATTCGATCATTATGAATATGTCGATACTGCAATCAAAGTCGTCGGCGTTGGCAGCGTGGGAACGATGTGTTTGATTGTTTTATTTTTTGCAGCCGAAAATGATCCTCTATTCTTGCAGGTCAAAGAGGCTAGGCAATCTGTTCTGGAGCCTTATTCTGGTTATCCACCGTTTCAGTCTCACGGAGAACGTGTAGTTTTTGGTCAGCGTCTAATGCAGGCTGCTAGTGATGTTTTTCTTGGACACTTTATTGGAATGTTGCAAAACAAACATTACTATGTGCGACAACTGCGTGATGTCAAAGTGAAAATTCCAGTTGAGACGTTCTCTGTTCAAGAAATGCTTATTTATGCCCAAAAGTGTGGCTGGGCTCTAGCTCGCGCGCATGCACGTTCTGCAGATCCAGCTGTTCTTAGCGGATATATCGGCAAAGCAAAGGTGCTACCAGAAGCGGTGGCTGACTTTGCTGAAATTTACTCTATTCAAAATGAGAGGGACTACAACAGGTTACTCGATGCCATCAAATCTGGTGCGCTTCAGGCGCAACCGGCTTAACCAGTGTTATAGAAAATGCACGCTATCACTTCACACGACCTACATTTATATAGTCGCTGGTTCTTAAGCGTGCTTGAACCGATTTGGC
The DNA here is from genome assembly GCA_964572515.1 of uncultured Candidatus Obscuribacterales bacterium. Taxonomy (GTDB): domain Bacteria; phylum Cyanobacteriota; class Vampirovibrionia; order Obscuribacterales; family Obscuribacteraceae; genus Aved-18. The sequence continues at coordinate 61,234 of CAZNEW010000011.1, forward strand.
ACCCGTTCAAGGCTCTTCCTAATCCAAAACTAGCTCCCAACCCTGATTTGAGATTCCTGAGCAGCCAGTATCAGTGGAGAATCGAGATATCAGATTCTGTAGACTTAATTAAAAATATTGATAAAAATACTGAGGAAGAAAAGCATCTAATTCAATCAACCAATCTACTGAGATTGCTGGTCGAAGCATCGATAGTTCTGACGCCGGCAGCTTCACCATTCAATGACTTTCGCGCTGGCAGCGCGGCATTGCGTTATAGTCAGTACTTCAAACCAATTAAACTGGAGCGTATAAACAAACTTATCTTAAATAGTGACCCTGCACTTCGAAGTATTCGCTTGCGTGCGTTAATGGCAGAAGAACTGGCTTTTGGCGTGACGGCATTCTTGGCTCGAGAGTATTTTGACGTGGTGCACGTGGCTGATTATAAGTTATGGCAAAAGGTCAGCATAGATAAAACAAGTATTGAATATCCGGAGCTAGCTTGCCTGGATCAAAACAGTCAAACTATTTTGTTAGAATCAAAAGGTAGTATCAGTTCGCGCTGCTCGTCTATGAGTTTGCAAAGGAAAAGAGCTGCTGCGCGTTTACTCAATACCAAGATTCCTGCCCAACGAATTATCGTTGCTACCTGCTTATTGCATGACAATTTTGAGCAAGACAGTATTTCACTTATTGAAAAAGTAAAGCAAGAAGACATCGAAGATCTAGATGGTGCCAAAGCAAATATAGGGCTATCGCGCCTGGCTCTTGCCAAAATTTTTCGTCTGGCAGGACGTGATGAAGAGGCTGATGCCATAATGACTGGCATCCCCTTTGACCATTCGACACTTTCAAAACGATTTCCAATTAAGATTTATGCAAAAGAATTCATACCAATAGGTATGGATTCTTTCGACAATCTCATTTTAATCGACGCAGAGACGCTGAGCGAGCTAAAGGAAGGCAAAATTCCTGATGTTCCAAAACGTTGCATTAAGAATGGAGCGAGCACCAAAGATGCACCAATAGAAGAAAAGCTTGCATTTATGATAAACGAATCGGTCTTGATTTTCCCAAGCCCGGTATACTTCGAAGGCATGGATTAATGAACGCTTAGTAGCGTGCAAAAAATTGTCGCACTTATGGTGCAAAGTGACAAATGCAGTCAATCATTTTGTTTGCAATTTCTCAAGCAAGACTTTAGCTTGCTTGCTTTGAGGATTTTTTAAAAGAACTTCCTTCAATAGTTCTATTGCTTGAAGCTTTTCATTCATATCGATCAGACATTGCGCTATAGCAATTCTTGCCTCGTTCGAATTTGGATTTTTCTTCAAAAATTCTTCCCAGTTGTTCTTAGCACTGGCGCTGCGACTCATTCTTTGGATTTGAATAAGCTTTTCTGTGAATCGTTCTTTTTCTTCTTTCGGCGCATATTTTAGTATCGATCTGCACTCAACTGAGGCAGAATTATAATTATGCTCTACCAGCAATTCTTCAATTAATTTTTCGCGCTCGCTTGCAACCTTTGGATTAATACCGAGCTTCTCAAGCGCCGCAGAAAGCCCAGCTTCAGCTCTGTCATAGTCGGGAGCAATGATCAAGCACTGACGATAATACTCGGAAGCGACCTTTGCGTTTGAAGACTGACTTTGTTTAGCCAATTGATAATAGCTATCGCTCAGGTGGTTTTCAGCAAGAATCTGACAATCTTCTACATTAAAGGTGAGCGCTTCCTTGTATTTTTCAATTGCTAGAGAAAAATTTTTCTGACGATAATAAGCTTTAGCCTGATTGAATGTCTTGGTAAAATTCAATTGTGACGCACTGGGTCGAAACTCTTTTTTTTGCGTTTTGGAATAAACATTGTAGTCAAAGGAAAACTGAATATCCAAATCGACTTTCATTCCGATGGGAATTTCTCGAAACCACTCGACCGTGTTAATTGCCTTTATTGCTGCTTCATTGAAATCTTTGCGCAGCGATGGCCTGTTATTCTTGATGTTTTTAACTTTGCCATTCGGCTCGATACTGAATATGGCAACAGTTGAAAGCGACTTCTCAGAATGTGGAGGGTCCCATGCGCTTTTGATACGCGCCTGTACATTTGCCATGTAATCTCTACAGTCGATGTCTTCGAGGTTGCCCTTCGTTGTGATGTGCACCACGTGCTCTGAGTTGAGCGAGTCTTCTAATTCTCTGATTTCTTTTTCCAATTCTTTCGAGGCTTTAAGCGCACGGGCAGCCTTTAACTCGGTTAGTGCAGCACGTTTGTTTCCACGTTGCCTGGCTCGCTCAGCCAGGTCTAATCTATCCGATCGAGATTTGGGATTCAAGTTTAAACTATCAATTTGCGAATCCAATCCGTTGATAGCCTTTTTATCTAACGGATTCCAGAATAATGCTTCTTCTAGTAAATCGATAATGACCCAGTCTTTGTTTTTGTGTTGCAAATCAGCAGCTTTGTTGAAAAGCGCGATACCAAGGTTTTCGTAGCCCATTTTATAGTCTGGATAGTCGGCAATCAAGCTGCGATACAGAGAAATCGCCTGATCATATTTTCCCTGCATCACCAGTGTGGTGGCTGCATTATTGATTCTTGCCGCCTCGCTTACGACGTTTGGCGCTGAGGATTTTCGATCTAAAGCAAATGCAGGCAAACTTGCGTTTAGCGTCAAACTCAAGACTGAAGCAATACCAAAGAGTCTGAAATACTTACTATTCATCAAAGATATGTGCCCGAGCATGTCTGGATTAGCCTGAATGTCTCATAACTGTGATTGTGGTTCAACACTTCCCCTCCGCCTTAGTTGTAACGCTAATCATTGGTTGGAGCAGAAAGTGAAATGTATCCAGGATCTTTTGAAAGGACTGTATTTTTTTCTGTCAATTCAACAGTGACTGAATTTTTTTCATCAAAGTGAACAGGGTAAAGCCAATAAAGGGTTGAGTCTGCAGTACTTTTACCGTGCGCATCGGCAGCAATAATATAATCACCCGGAGGCAATTTTTTGAAACTTTTCAAAAACATCAGTAACCTTAAAAACTAATCTAGCCATCGCTTACCTTCTATTTTTATGGTCGATAACGGAGATTTTCAGGAAGAAGGCGAGGAATTTGCTTGGTTCCGCCAGCTTTTTTGTTTCTCAAACACTTTAATACTGTAGCCGCCACGCACTACATTGTTCAATTTATACGTCCAATCTTCGACTTTCTCGACCGGGATGGTCAAAGACTGCCCCATAGAAACATTGCTCACCATCTCGGGCTTGTTATTCAAGATGCCTGTAATATTTTTACTGTCGAGTTTACTTACTTCAATCCACATATGTTCAACCTCTTCGCCATCTTCAAAGGGAGCTTTTACAAAGAAAGACTCACCATTTTTAGTGGCGAAAGCGGTTGCAAATTCTTTCCAATTTGCTTTGGCTTGTTGAGTAGCTTCCGCCAGTGCTGCGTCATCACGGGGTCGCAGACAAAAATTCCCTGACTCTGAATTCCCGCTGGAGCATCCAATCAGTGCCAAACCCGAGACGATGAAAACTAAGAGACGTAAATAAATGCGCAAAACATTACTCCTTGCATAGAAATCCAGGTTCTAGTCAAACGTAGTTCGCCTAAGAGTATAAAAGGCGCGACAGCAGTTTCTCTTGAAATCACTTTTGGGGAAGCAGGTTTGGTTCTGTTGTCCATAAATGCTTACTTGCTCTGTTTGAGTTCGATATCAACAGAAACTCCCTCAGCACGCACACCCACCCATTTATCCGCTTTATCTGGAGGCGCAATCTGGATTTGAATTTTTGCGCTTTGAAATTCTTTCACTAAGTCAGATTTCTGTTCACTTGGCACTATAACTTGCTTTGCAGATGATGTGCCTTTGAGCCTCACCACAACCAAGGGTTCGCTGTCGAAAACGATTACAGAAATTATTTCTGTTGGAGATTCCCGAACTATTCTCTTCAACTCACCGACACTCATTGCATATTCCGGTTTTGAGCTGCGCGGCGTTATATAGAAAACCAAAACAACAACAAAAAGCAGAATCAAAAAAACTACCCAGGTGGTTGCATATTTGCGAGGTGTCTTAATTGTCATTACCTTTTCCGCCTGCCATTTTACACTCTTGAAATCAATCTCGACCTGTCCTTCGACCGTTAGATAAATGTCGTTCCAATACTCTCACTATCCAGACAATCAAGGGCTGAGCAAGCTTTTGTAGGAAAATTTCTACAAAATCATCTCAATTCTTTTTTTGTTTTCTTCGCATCGTCTACAAAATTGATATGGAGCGGCACGGAGTTAGTTTCATTTTTTTAGTTGCAATTTAGTCATTTGATGATGGTATCGCTATTGATGGCGCACAACTCGTTTATAGACTAACTTTAATTCGACGACTGTGTGCGCAATTCTTCTCAGACATTTATTCATACATTAGCCTGGAACAGCTTAGTTGAAGCAGCTAGTGATAGTCCGCGTGCTAAAGAAACCGCTGATGTTGATTTCGGAGACTTGATTTACAAGAAACTCGATGAGTTGCCTAAAGTGAATTCTCCACATGGAGAAGAATGGGATGAAGAAGACGAGGGATGAGTTAAGACGACGGTTTCCGAAACTGGCCTCGGAGTATCTTGTGTAGGTTGATAGGGACTTAGATTCGTTGCAGTCCGCTCACGTCAATTATGTTTCACAGCGGCAATTTAAGAGTCCTTTTCAGGCTTTCGATATAATAAATTCAGTAGGCAAAAGCAAGGTTTTATTATGCGTGAACCGCTATTTCCTTTAAGTCAGTTTCCGGCTTCTGATGAATTGCTTAATGAACTGCTAAAACGATATGGCGGTTTTCCTCACTTGCTAGACACGGACTTTGAGGTTCCGGAGGAATTTCTTCTAGAACTTGAGGATTTGGGATACACTAGATTAGAATTTTGGGATATGAGATCTAAGCTTGGCCAACCAGAGAAAGACCATTGGATAGGAATAATTGCATTTTATTTGCCAAATTTGTTTGAAATTCAAATGAAGAACGATGATTCCTCCCTTTATTAAAAATTGAATTGAGGATGTTTCAGCAATGAACTGGACTGTAATTAGATTAGGTTTCAGACTTTTAAGGTCCTTTCGTTCCTTACTGTAGTGTTTCAGTATCAGTAAATGGTTGTTATGTTTCATTCGCTCTTATGTGATTTTCCTAAGCTGGCTTAGGGAGCTGTTTTTTTGCGTTTAGCGTCAAACCTACTATACGGTATTAATGAAAATTCTTGGCAATTTTTCTGGGTTGCCGTTGGATAGTCGCTTGAATAGTAAAAAGCAGGATCTGTTTTTCCAAGACCGGTTTTGCTAAAGAAGGTAGTGATGAATTTATTGGAATGGCTTCTGTTGCATATTTCAGCAAATCTTCGATATTGATTTGACGTAAGGAAATAGCTTGGAGCCTCAGTCAATGTCAAACTAAATATTATTTCTATGTTGAAGGATGCAGGGTGAGCTTTCATCCTGCATCCTTTTTGGTAATATGATCAACACGTTGGGAATGAGTTTTATGAGTGTTGAAATTGGTATTGTTACGACTAAACAAATTGCGTTTGATATTTTTAAAAAGCTTACGTCTGGTATTTTCAGTAAATCGCAATCCCTGAAAATTACAAAAGGACCTGCATCATTTGAGGTCGAAATTGGTACGCAGCTTTCGATTGTTTACGAAGAGCGTGCAAACATAGATGCGCTTCCAGATACTGTAGTTAGTGCTATGGAAGGAATTAAATGGTTATATTCAGTTTCATGTTCATCGGCACCTGATTACACAAAAGAACTTTCTGAGTTATCTATTGCTATTGCTAAAGAAGGTGTCGGGTTGGTTTTCGATGCCGCTAATGAAGAAATTCTATTCAGTGTGGCGACTGCTAAAGGAGTTTCAAAAAAACAAAGAGAAAGTAAGTACATTAATGTTGTGGCTATGAGTTTATTTTATGATCCTCGAATGCTCACAAATGAATTTCCAGGCAAGTTGATCAATTTTTTTGAAACCAAATATAAGCAATTTCTTCCAGCATCAATAGAAGACTTTCTGAAATCCAAGAAAACGAAATTGCCTTCGAATGACTACTCTGCATTTGAATCTATGTGGAACACTATATCGATGAGAGAGTATCGAGGAGATTTGAAATGGTATTGCAAGAATGGAAAAATTGAAGGTTGCTTTTCTTTTCCTGACAAAAGACCGTGGAACAAACTCGATCCCTTTTTCATCAAAGTTAGTGAACTGACATTCAGGTTTGATTCAGCACTTTTTGAGTGTGAGCAAGTTCAAGATATCTTTTTACAGTTATGTAAATCGAGTGTTCCATTTTATGGCTGTGTTTATGTAATAGAGAATATTAAATTGATTGGTAGAACACAATTTTATGAAACTGGAATAACTAAAGATTACTTTATAGGTAACGCTGGACGATGGCAAGGACTTCCTCAAGAACTAACTTGGTTAAGCTGGTTTGGTCCTTCATATAGAGAGTTGTTGCGCGAAACTCTTTTTGAAAAAGAATGTGTAAAAGAGGATTCTGCTACGGGTACTTTTGTCTCATTTGGAAACTCTTTTATGACTAAGCGCGAATTGCAAAAAATACAGTCATTCATTCCAGCTCAATTAATAATGCCAACGACGGAGATTCCTGAAGCTCTCGTTTGATTTAGATTCGGCATTTTACAGCTGTTGGCGTGCAACCAAAATCTTGATCTATGCCAAGCGGACTATTTTAAACGATTTGAGGATCCCCCCATTTCTGGCACGATGTCTGCTAATTGCTCTTATGTTTCATTCCTTCTGCTTGCATCAAACAATGTAGTATTTAGCGATACTGTCCATGGTGACAGAGCACAACTGGCTGTCAATCCTTTACCTCTAGGTGCAGCAACCAAGAGACCTTTGCTTTTATTCCGCTTATTGCCATCGACGTGTTAAAATCTACTTGCTCGAGGAGGGCATCAAATGAAGAAAATTGCGCTTATCGTGCTTACAGCGGCATCTATAGTTATTGGCTCTGACGCGTTTGCATTCCAAAAAGGTGAGAAAGTGACTGTGCGGAGCACCAAGCAGACCGGCACAGTTGTCGAGGATAATGGAACTTACGTCAAAGTACATATCGATGCTTCAGGCTATAGTTCTGATGTCGGTCTCTGGTTCGAGAAAGCTGATGTTGCGATGGATGGTGGCGCTGGCAGTGTCACCACACAACCAGCTAACAATGGCACTACCAGCGTTCCTTCTTCAACTTCGACGGTCGGATCTTTTACTGGCGGAAAGCGCATAACAGTCGGCAAGAAATCTGGAACAATCCTTGAAGATAAAGGAAACATTCTCAAAATACACTTTGATGACTCGGGCTATAGTCACAATGTTGGAGTGTGGGTTGAAAGAGACAAACTCAATGACAATGGTGGCACAAACTCCTCCATCGCGCCCATCAAAAGTCCAGCGAACACTTCCGCAAACACACAAGTACAAGCACCCGTTCAGCAAAATCAGAAAACGCAGAAAGCTCCAATCGATGCGCCAAATACTGCACAAGCTGGCGATGTGGCCGTAGGCACTCCTCCGGACGGACTCTATCAGTGCAACAAAATTTCGCTTAGAAGTTATATTCACATTGGTACTATAGAAATTCGAGGCAAGACTTACAAAGGCTTTTCCAGTCAGCAAGGAGGCTTTCACCCCTACTCTATGGATGGTGCAGGAAATATAACCTGGACTGCTGGATTAACTGGAATGCCCGACGGCTGGTCTTTGAAGCCAGGCAAATATGTAGGTCCTGACTCTCAGGGGCATCCTCGTATCAGAATTTATTACACAAGCCCCAGAGGCGCTGCTGAAGTTGTAGATGCGACAAAAGAAAAGTAAAAACTTCTTGCAATGTGGCAGGAGAAATAGATGAGTCGATTATCCAAAAAAATTACCTGTGCTATTTATTCTGGCATTGCATTGAGTTTTGCTTTGAACACGGGTTCGGTAATTGCAAATGAGACACCGTCGACCAGGCAAGCAGCTTCGCCCAGGGTAAATAGCGAAAAACAAAATCCATGGTGGAAGAATGCTGTGTTCTACGAGATTTATCCGCGCAGCTTTGCTGACGCGAAAAACACCGGCACAGGAAATCTCGCTGGCATCACGTCTAAGCTAGATTATTTGCAAGAGTTAGGAGTTGACGCAATCTGGATCACTCCGTGCTATCCGTCGCCTCAGGTCGATTTTGGATACGACATATCTAATTATTGTGATATCGCGCCTGAGTATGGCACCATAGAAGATTTTGACAAACTGGTGGCAGAAGCAAAAAAACGAAACATCAAAATCTTGATGGACTTTGTAATGAATCACACATCAGACAAACATCCGTGGTTTGTAGAATCAGCGTCTTCAAAAAATAATTCTAAGCGCGACTGGTATCTCTGGCGCGACGCAAAAAATGGTAGCGTGCCAAACAATTGGCAGTCAATTTTTGGACATTCAGCCTGGAAATTGGATCCGAAAACCAATCAATACTACTATCATATTTTTTATACCGAGCAGCCAGACCTCAACTGGCGCAATCCCGAAGTGCGCAAGGCAATGTACGATGTCGCCCGCTTTTGGCTTGACCGTGGTGTTTCAGGATTCAGGATGGATGCAGTCGGTGTCTTGTTTGAAGATTCTGCACTTAGGGATAATCCTTTGATAAAGGGTGGCAAACCAAATGCCTACGGTGATCCTGCTATGCAGAACAAATACAACGATAATTTGCCGGAGATTCATGAGGTGTTTCGTGAGTTACGTGCGGTTCTCGACACTTATCCCGGCAACCCGGTGCTCATCGGCGAAACCACTGTTAAGACGGCTGCTGAAATCAAAAATCTTTATGGAAAGAAGCACGATGAAATTCAACTTCCAATGAATTTCTTTTTTGCTTACTTGAATAAATTGTCGGCTCCAGATTTTCGCAAACATATCGAAGAAGCCGAGAAAATGTCAGCTACAGATTGGCCTCTTTATTTTTTTAGTAATCACGACGAGCGAAGACACTACGATAGATACGGCGATGGTAAGCATAATGATCAAATAGCAAAGCTTACTGCAGCTCTGCTACTTACGTTGCGCGGGTCTCCAATTATTTATTATGGCGAAGAGTTGGGAATGCAGAATAACGATCCCAAAACAATAGGAGACGTAAAAGATCCAATAGGCAAATTAGGCTGGCCAAATTTCAAGGGGCGTGATGGTGAGCGCACTCCCATGCAGTGGAGCGCAGATAAAAATGCAGGCTTCAGTCAGGTTGAACCATGGTTGCCTGTTCCGCCTTCGTATGTTACTTGCAATGTCGAGAGTGAGCGGAAGGACCCAGATTCTATTTTGAATTTCTACAAAGGGCTAATTAAACTAAGACGCGGCAATGAAGCTTTAATGCAGGGAGGATTAACGCTTGTTGGTTCAGATCCTTTTGTTTTGTCATATATTCGCAGCACAAAAAATCACAAAGTTCTTGTTTGTCTCAATATGTCTTCAGAAAAACAGCAGTTTGAAACGAAGATGGTTGCTAAAGGAAAATCGATCCGCACCATACTCACTACCATGAAAGATTTTCCCTCTGAGCTATCCGATTCCAAATTGAGTTTGGAACCATATGCGGTTTATCTGGGTGAGCTAACTAATACTAATATTAGTACCAGCAAGTAGCTTTTTTAGCCCACTTAGATCCTTTGAAATTGGCGTGCAGTACTTTGAAAGCTTTCTTGGAATAATCGCTTCCAACTGGCGAAGAGCCGCTCCATTTGGGAAGTTTTACAATCAAATGCAATAGCTCCGGGGCGTCTGCATCTTTTGGATTAGATTGCGAATATCGAATGACAGCTTCACCGAGTAGTTTTGATGGGTGGTTGTTATACATAGTCAGCAATTCTTTAGCAGCAGCACTTTTTTCTTGCGCTGTTAAAAGTTTTGATATGCCAGGTTTGTAATACGATTTTATCATCGTATGGATTGTGTCATTTCCTGGTGCCACCACTTGAGGCCATTCCCAACCTTCGCCTTCGTCTGGCTTCTTCGCTTCAACTTTCAATGGCAGTGGCAGCCAGTAGTTATTGTGGTACCAGTTGAATTCTGTCATCGCGCTTCCCATGCGAGGAAGGCCGCCTTGCAGATATGGTGTTGCTCCATAGGCTTTGTTCATCAGTTTGGCTAGAAGTACCTGACGAGTGGTGGCATTTGTTGCTGCATCGCATGCTTTTATCATAGAGGCGAGAGCTGGATAAAATGTAGCAAAATTTGCAGACAGCTGTTTTGCCGACTCTGGTGAATTGAGTGTTTGAGCTTTGACCCAGGCGCATGCGGTAAGTTTCTTGCGGAAATCCAGAGGTAGTGAATTGTCCTTGCACAGGTCTACTAGCTTGCTCAGTGGCAGATTGCGGTTGAGGTCGTCTGAGACCATGCCATCCCAGCCGGAGCTTGCTATATTGAAGTTGTCTTGTTTTTCGACTTTAATCCAGTTTGCAGGCAGATACAAATTGTTGTCGGACTCGGTCGGAAAATTGAAGCAAGATGCTTGCAAGTATTCTGACGATGAGCTTGCAACTGCCATAAGTTGAGCTTTGTACATGTTTTGGGTGGTAGGAGGCAGATTTTTCATGGCAAGAATGGCTTGAATTCGTTTTCTTGCATCTACTGTTTTCTTTTGAGCAATTAAAGCGTCAATAGCATAAAAGTTAGCGGTTAAATAAGCTGGATTCGAACTTGGCAGTGAAAGTGCAGCATCGAGTAAATCTTTGTTTGCAGGATTACTCAAAGAGTTTGCCGAAACTGCCGCTACAAGCCATGGATTTGATTTTGTTTTTCTCCATTTTGTCAAAGCTTTTTGGGCGGAAGCAGCATATTTAGCTTGTTCTTTTTTCTTTTCTTCTACACTTGAATAGTATAGATAATCGAACGGTCTTTGAAAAGTATCGATCCAATCGAGTAAATCGTGCTTGGAAAAATCGTAGGTGACTTTGGACTTATCCTCTTCTTCGTTGCCATCAAAATAGATTTTGTCCATCAAAACTGTGACGTCGCCTACATCGTGTCCGTATGCTTCGTCATGACCTTTTGAAATTGCAGGTGTCAGTTTGTCTAGGATATCTCCTGGGCGTGCTTCTGTAGTATCGAGGCGTCCAAGAAAATCTACGTAGTCTTGACGTTTGTCTTTATTTGTTTCGGCATTCAACAGCGCTTTTACAGTAGCTCTTGCGTCGTCATAGCTTGAATAATCACCACCGTCGCAAGCCGAGTTTACTTTGCAGCGTGCAATCAAATATGGTGCCCATTTCGACCATGGGGAATTTTTGTCTTTGCCAATTTGTTCAAATATTTTGGCTGCCTCACCGTATTTTTTTAGATAAAAATTGGCGGCTGCAATTTGATAATCGCGGTCGGCTTTTATCAGCGGGTCTGCGTCGGCGCCAAGAGCGGGAGGAATTGACTTTTCTTTATCGAAACCAATGCCAAAAACGTGGTCCTGACCTTTTATCCATTCTTTGACCTGGGCACTCTTAAGACCAAATTTTGAAATACGTTCTTCTAGAGTAATGCGTGCAGTATCGTAAGCTGAGCCTACTATTTTTTGCTCGGTGCCATAGCTTGAAGCTGGTGCATAGACCTGGTAATACTCTTTGTCTGTCATCCCCATTGCTTTTGCTCTGACTTTTAAATATTTATCCAAGGGGTCGGTGTAGGTGCCTTCTGCAAAAAAGTCTACCTCGCCAAGACGCTTGTGCCATAGGCGGACGATGCTTTCTTGTTCTTTTTCATTGAGCGGAGCATTGTTCAAATATCGATATGCCACACACATGTAAGAGCGTGCCCAGGATGGTTGTACTACTCCTATGTTGCCCTGGGCAAAAAGTTTGAGCGGCATGTCTGGATGGGTCCAGTTTATTATCACGGCAGAGGGAAATACAGGACCGCATGCTTCAGCTTTGTAGACTGGAAAACTTAAGAATAAAGAAGCGAGCGTAATTGAGATGGCTGCTTTCAATTTCTTTTTCATTGCGGGATGACCTCATTAGTGATGGCTACAAATCGATTTTTTGTCCAGGGCAGAGATTGAAAAATATAAACTTTGGAAGCATCATCTATGATGCCTAGAATTTTTAAGGCTTCGTTTGTTTGCGGCTCATTGGCTGAGATGCCGATTGCTGTTTTAGCTTTATTTCCTGTGTCGAGATTATTGTCTTTGAGCAAAGTCAAAACTTCTTCTTTGTCCTGACCTAGACTGAAAAGCATTATGACAATTTCGTCAACATCTAGATTTTGCATCCATTTGTCTTTCAGGCACCACGATGCAAGTGCTGTAATCGAAATTTTGACGTCGCTTGTGTATTGAGTTGAGGTTAGCGTTTGGCGAAGCTTGGTCAGAAGTTTTTTATAAAGATCGCGTTCGCTCTGGCTAGCATCAAAATCGAGTTGTACCATTTTTTGACAGTCGTTATGAGTGCGAAAATATTGTTTGATTGTTTGACAGATACCTTTAATTGCTGAATCTTCGTATTCTGGATCTAGTTTGGTTACAGATTCGATTCTAAAAGAAGGAATGCGCTGTGTTTCTTTTGGGCAGACCAGGTCTTTGATTCGAGGTCTAAAGATAGATCGATTGTCGCGCAGATAAAAGGTGCCGGCGTACGAAGTGACGCTGGTATCGCCTTTCAGGAACGATAAGTCATCAAAACGGTCCCATGCCCAGATTGAAACAGATTTTTTGTCGGCTTGAAATATATTATTCTCGTTTGAATCTGTCTGCGACATGCTGGATAAAATCCAGACAGAAAGTGTGACAATTCCAAAAGAGGCAAAAAGAGTTTTGAGCAATGAGCGAGGAGATTTGTTCTTAAGCCCCATATTTTTTAGCCATCTCTCTATCTGCTTTGGCGTTTGCTGAGTCTTTGCCTTCGAGTTTTTCAAGAACTCGTGCTCGGTAAGCATAGCCACCAGCGTAATCGGGGTTGAGCTTTATCACTTCACTAAAGTCTTCGCATGCTTTCTTCAAGTCGCCTTTCTTTTCGTAGGCTTTTCCACGCATTTCATAACCATCGAAATCTTTGGGATTCAGTTTTACTATTGAATCGAAATCGGCCAGAGCTTCGTCGTATTTTTTCATGTCAACCAGAATGAGACCGCGTTGAACTAAGGGCCAGCGCTGTTTGGGACCAAGCACCACTGCTTTTGAAAAGTCGTCTACTGCGGCTTGATAATTGCCTTGATTTTTATAAAGCATGCCACGATCGCCCAGTGCTTCAATATAATTGGGACTGATATTCAGCGCTTTGCTCAAGTCTTTTATAGCTGAGTTAAAATTGTTTTTGGAACTATATACTCTTGAGCGACCATAATAAGCATCAAGATTTTTCGGGTCTAAAAGCAGGGCTTTGTTGAAATCGAGCAAAGCTTTTGCAGTTTGCCCGTTGCAATAGTGAGCTTCGCCACGCTTTGCAAATGCTTTGGCGTTTTTAGGATCTTGAGCGATTGCTTTGTTGAATTGAGTAATCGCACCTCTGCAATCAACTTTTTGCAAAAGATCCACACCTGTTTTATAGGCATCAGCCTGAGCGCCAGGTGGGCAAGAGATTGCCAAGAGTATGACAAGGCTCTGGAAGCCAAGCATTAGTGGTTTTCTAGCAAACAGGGTCATAAAAAGCACCTCTTGGAGCAGACCTATATTTTACCTGTTGCCTGGTTGATTTTAGGCTTGTCTGGGCGATAATTCATCCCGATTGTTCTTTGTCTCATTTCTTTGCCCACGCACTGGTCAGCCTTGGCGCGTGCCAAATTCCAGAAGCGCCAATCTTTAAATTTAGAGAAAGTTGAACTCATTGTATAAGCAGACTGTAATTTGTCACGGACGAGTATCTGCTTTTCGTTGCTCAAATCGCTTGAGCGTGATACCAGGACTGGTATTGCGTCTTTGCTCAAAGATAGATTGTATTCTACGTCGAAATCTTTGCCTGCTTTTGCTCTATCTAAATTGGCAGACACTATCATTGCGTCTGGATTCAAGAAATGCAAAGTCAAAGTAACGAGCAGTCCTGCCATGATAGAAGCGAAGGCAAAATGCTGGCGATAGCCTCGTAATACTGTGAGACTGAATATAATAAAGACTACAGCCATCAATCCCATAAAGGCTGTGGTATAGAGCCTTAGCTCGGTTTGTCCATATTCCATTTGATAAAGATTCATTCGTTTAACTGCAGATGCCATCATTACAAAAAGCATGGAGATCTGAGCAAAAGTAAGACCGCGGAAAAGGAAAATTCCAAGTCGTGATTTTTGTACAAATGCCCAATCCAAAAATAATAGAATTGGCAATACTAGCGAGACTACGGCTACAAGTTCGAAGAATCCACGTCTTGCATATTCGGCGTAAGTCAAACCACTTGTTAGTTCCACTACACTTGCGCCACCAAAAAAATATTGTAGCTGAACCAAAACAAAAGATAGAAACAATAAGTTTATGACACCGGTAACGGTGCATACTTCTATTGCTCCAAGTTTGTAGGATGGAGCGTCTTCAAGGCTTAAATCTCTAGCGTGCATTTTGCCTGCAAACATACGCGATAATGTTCCAAGCGCACACCAGAGCGCTACAAGTATGACAAAGCAATGTTGAATAAAAGCCTGGCAGTCTAGTTTGAAACTTTTTTGAATCAGGCTTGAATATGCAGCATCAGCAGACGTCAAAAGTAATCCAAATAAGAGTAATAATGGAAGTGAAATGAACAGTCCTCGCGCAATTGCTGCGGTGTGCGAAGTCATGCCAGAAGGTAAAAGTTCTTGCCATTTTAGATCTTTGAAAATTACTTCTACAGGCTGGATAAACAGGCTTTCGGTCATGCATTTAAATACTTGCAGATAACGAGAAATGCCTCCAATCAGAATTTTGCAGCCTTGCATAGAAGTCGATGACATAAATAGGAAGAAAACGACTAATGAGCAATCGAGCGTCGATAGCGTATGTGAGTCGCGCCATGCGCATCCTAGCGATAATAAAAAAGCAGGAACTAAAAAATAGAGACTTCTTCTTCTTCCAGGTAATTTGGTTCGCACCGCCAGGAATACCAGTGCCGCTATGGAACATGCAAGCATAATGCTCAAGCCAATACCTAAAGGTGCTCTGCTTATCACCAGGTCGTGCAGAAGCACGTCAAAAGTAACAGCCAGCAGTGCTGAGCATATAAAAAGCGGTCGAATAAAAGTCATATAAAGTCGATCCTCCCGAAACTGTGTTCGACAAGAAAAAATATTTTTGTTCGGTTGATTCCATTGTCTAGCATACGGCCAAATAGACACGTGCTTGTTTGACGACTGTTAGGAATCGTCTTTTAAATGATCCAAAATTGTTAACGAAGCTCTACTACTTAGATGTGTTAGCGCTGCTGGCTGCTATCTTGCGCGATTGTTTATGTTTGGTTGGATGGATGTAGTGACGAACATAGGCATTGGAGCTGCTGTGAACATTGGAAGAATGAAGAGAAGTTCCGCCCATTGTAGGGAGTGTGGGAATCTGTATTCCGCGAGCTTTGCTATCGGCAATGTCTAACACTCTTTTAACTTCTTCGTCACACTGCGCCTGAAGATCGGCATGAGTATGTTTATCGAGCCCTGTACGAATTTCGCCAGTTTCTCTGTTAATGACCCATTGATTTGTGTTCTGGTCGATCCAGCGATATTGTTCTTCGTAGCGAGCTTTTATTGCTGCTACTTGTTTTTGTGCTTCGTCTAAGATTTTCTCGCGCTTTTCAGTTGCGATTTTGACTTTTGCTTCATGGGCTTCAGCAAGAATTTTTTCTTCAGCTTCGGCTTTAGCGATTTTAGCTTCGATTTCAGGAGTACTTGCAACGTTTGGAGCGTTTGGAGTTTTTAGTTTTTCTGCAGCCGCTGTGTTCAGGTACTCCATTGCTGTTTTGATATGCAAGCAAGTGGCAATGTCTGGCGTGTTGTTCAAACAGTCCATATACGAGGCTTTTGCTTTTTCCAAATCGCCCATTTTCATATAAGTGTTGCCCAGAGCATAATGGACAGGAAAATATGAGGGTTTGAGTTTGGCCACATGTTCGAGGTAATGGCGGGCTTTGACAAAATCGCCATTTTTATAAAATTCAAGACCCATCTGGTAGGGGTTTTTGTTCGATTTTTCTGCCAGGGCGGGCGATTCGACCCACAACGTCAAGACTGCAGCTGCTAAAAGCAAGCTTGAAAGCCCAAACGGGACCAAATATCTGGTTTTCTTTGTCATGGGGACTGAAACCTCAATTCGTCATTCGATAGTAAATGTTAGATGTGAAGTGGTCAATGGTAAATTCACCATCCATAAGAGTAATTAGTTATAATAAAAGTCGTGATTTTTCAGGTGAGAAAGACCGTTAATAGCCGGTTGGCAAGGCTTTCCGGTAGTCGGGTACCGACTTTGCCAGGTCTTTGGGCGTAATGGATTTGTGAGTCATTGAGACCATTTTGACCAGTCTGACCAATCTGATTAATCTAAGCATAGGAGATTCCAAATGAACAAAACCGTCTTTGCAGTCTGTCTGGTAAGCTTATTCTGTTTTTCTGGTGCAGGAGCACATGCCGAAGAAAATAGTGCTTCAGGAGGCTCCGCTAGCCCTGCTCCATCAGACATGATAGTAGTCACTACTTCTTTGCTGGATGGTTATCATGTCAAAGAGTATCGCGGTATCGTGCGTGGTGTCACGGTAAGACAGCCGACAATTGGTCAATCGCTCAGCGCTGGGTTTCAGAAACTGGCAGGCGGCAAAATAAGTTCTTATGTTTCGATGGCCGAAAAAGCGAGGCAGACAGCATACGATCTTGCAGTTGCAAAAGCGCGCGAGCTGGGAGCTAATGCAGTAGTGGGCATGAAGTATGACAGCACTTCTTGTGATAATGGTGGCCAGCCTGTGACCGAAGTTTTGTGTTATGGAACAGCAGTAGTAGTTGAAAAGGATACTAAGTGAGAAGCGCTTTTGTTTTACTTTTTACTCTGATTTTTTGTGCCGGAACGGTCTGGGCTTTGCCACCTGCAAAGCCTTCTAAGACTACTGAGACTTCTAAGCAAGTTTTGCTCAAAGGATCGGTCAATCAACTTTTGTATTTGTGTACTTCGGCTGGTATTACACTGGACAAAGATTCATTGCCAGCTACTGTGGCAAAAATTCGCCTTGGTAGTCCAGCATCGTATTACGGTGTAAACGAAACGGATCGAATCGAGGGCGCATCAGTAGAAAACAATATGTTGAAGTTAACTCTGAAGCGTAAAGGCGCCAGTATGGAAGTAACTCTTCCAGTTAGCGCTCAAGCGCTTCGCGAGTCGACCAATAGTAGTCTTGTGGCAAAGAAGAATCAGACATCATTTCAAAGCAAAATCGATAAATTTATGGACGAGATGCCTGAACCCGTTATGGTCTCAGGAGTCGAGACACAACGTATATTGGAAGAAGAGCGCGGCGAGCTGGATAAATTCAAGAAGTTATGCGCTCAAGCAAGAAAAGACAATAATACACCTAAGAAAAAAACTTTGCACAAAGACATTAAAGCGTTAGACGAATACGATGTTGTCTTGATTTTTGATTGTTCGGGCTCGATGTCTCAAAGGATTGGAGCTAATATCAATCAGTCTAAATGGACATGGGCTCAAAATCAAATGTTCTCGCTGTCTTCGCAAATGGAAAATGCGCTTAAAAAAGGTGTGGCTTTGATGCCATTTACTGATAAATATCAACTTTATCAACCTTGCTTTGGAGGCGAAGTTCAAAACATTTTTTCACAGAGAAAACCTGATGGTGGCACTAATTTGTTTCCACCTTTGAAAGATGCTCTTTCGCGTGCGATGCTGACCAAAAAGCCAATGGTCATCACTATTCTTACAGACGGTGGATTTGGGTATAGACAGGAAATAAAGGATCTTATAATTGCTGCTGCAAATGGTATTGCAGGACCGTATGATTTGCGCATTAACCTTCTGCTTCTTGATGATAAGCCAATACCTGGTGACATTTTAGCCTTAGACCGACTCACCGCATATGGTGCTAATTATGATATTGTCGAGATTTCAGATATAGGCAAGTTGCAGTCAAAAGGTCTTCAGCAGGCAATTATCGACAGTCTGACTAAATGAGAAAATGGCAATTTATTAGCTTCTAGTCGCGCTTGAGTTTGAAAATTTTATACAGATAAATAAATGCTGGCACAATTAAAATCGCTCCTACCACAAGAGCACTAATAACTAATTTTATGGTGGTCTCGTTAGCAGCTGAATTAGATATTGTGTGAGTTGGACGGACAATATATGGATATTGGGCAAAAGCCCAACCCCAGAGTACCAGCGCGACTTGCGTGGCTGCGCTGAATCTGGCGATGGCAAATTTTCTTTTGAATAGAAAAAACAAAGTAATGAAAGCTGTAAGTGCGGTGCAAATATAGACTGGCGAAAGAAACCTCAAATCTTTGTATAAAGCTTGTGCCTGGTCTTTTGCCAGTAGAAATACTATAAGTGCCATTGCGCCAGATGCAACCGATGATACATATGCCCGGGTGCGAAAATCATTTTGTAATTGATAATCTTTAGTGTCGGCAGTGAGATAGACGGCTGCTAGATAGGCAAATAAACAAAGTGCAAAAATACCAACGGCTATTGGAAATGGTTGAATCCATGGAGATACATATACTGAGTAAAAGCTTCCTTCTGTCAAAATATTGCCGCTAGAAATAGCGCCAACTATAATTCCAAGCATTACCGGTGTAACTGTGCTCGAAATTGCAAAAACTCTTCCCCAGCGCTCTTGCACCTGGTCTTTATGACTGTCATAGGTTCTAAATGTAAAAGCTGAGCCGCGAAAAACAATACCAAAAAGCAGGATTGTTATAGGAATGTGCAGTGCAATTGAAATGGCATAGAATGCCGCGGGAAAACAACTAAATAAAAGAACTACCATCAAAACGAGCCAGACATGATTGGCTTCCCAGATTGGACCTATCGCCTTTTCTATCGTTTGTCTTTGCAAAGCTTTTCTTGGTCCGCTTGCCATCAAATCCCAGAATCCGCCGCCATAGTCAGCTCCGCCCATAACCGCATACAGTGTCAAACTGATGATGCCGGCAAGACAAACTAACTCAGGATTGCTTATCTGCAATAGTATTGCTCTCCAAAATCAGGGGACTTTTGCCGATTTGTCTGAATACCAGGAAGACCACAATCAAAGCTAAGAATATGTACAAAAGTGTAAATAGAACAAATGTGTATGCAAGTCCAGGCATTGGTGTTACCGAAGACGAAGTGCGTAAAACGTTTTGCACTATCCAGGGCTGACGTCCAACTTCGGTTACCATCCATCCTGTTTCAATAGCAATAAAACCAAGCGGTGATGCCAATATTACTGCTTTTAGAAAAGTATTTGAATCGGGTAATTCTTTAGTTTTATAGTAAATGAACAGAGCCCAGGCTGAAACAAGCATCATCAGTATTCCGCATGCCACCATTATTTGAAAACAGGTATGAACCAGAGTTACGTTGGGCCAGTCTTCTTTTGCAAAATCGTTTAGTCCTTTTACTACTGCGTTGTGATCGTGAAATGCAAGTAAACTAAGCAAATTTGGAATCTTAATGATGCCACCAATGTCTATAGGGGCACCAGCTTTGGTTTCGTAGTGCGCTTCCATTGCAGCAAGCTTTACCGGTTGCACACGTGCAGTCAGTTGAGCCATCATATCGCCAGATATTGGTTGAATAAGTGCCATCGCTCCACCGACCCACAAAGCCAGTGCTAGAGCGCGGCGATGAAATAGATTTCTTTTGTTTTTCAAAAGCAAAGCCGCGTGAATTCCAGCGATGCAAAAAGCTGTTGCTGCATAAGCTGCAATCAGCATGTGTATAGCCTCTGGAATGCCTGCCTGATTGAGCATTGCTGCTACAGGATCGATATCGACGGGTTTGCCATTTTCCAGTCGAAATCCGCAAGGTGTATTCATCCAGCCATTGGCAAGACAAACAAATAAAGCTGATAAACCGCCGCTTAACGCTACCATGATGCCGGCGAATAGATGTGCTTTGCGCCCAACTTTGTTCCAGCCATAAAGATAGATACCCAGGAAAATAGCTTCTGTAAAAAATGCAATGCCTTCAAGAGCAAATGCAAGTCCAACTATTTCGCCTGAAAAGCGCATAAAGCCCGGCCATAAAAGTCCCAATTCAAAAGAAAGGACAGTTCCTGAAACTGCCCCCACTGCAAATAATATAGCTGTGCCTTTTGCCCATCGTTTGGCAAGCTCTTCGTATTCTTTATGACCAGTCTTGTGCCATAACCACTCAGATAAGCACATCATAAGTGGCAGCGCTATGCCGATAGCAGCAAATACGATGTGAAAAAACATCGACATTCCCATCTGGCAACGAGCTATTACGAAATCATTCATAAACAAAGCCGTCCTATGCCAGAGAATTTAGCACAAACCGGGAGCCCATTCAAGCGTAAGTAATTGGTGCGAATAATACAAAATAGGCTCTTCGGCTGATTTTATACCAAGTGGCTCGAGCATTGTGTTCGCTTTGAATTGAGCTTCCGCAGGCTGTAGTGGCCACGGCGCATGGTGTACTTCTGCCTTATAGACGTCGTCACCTTTTTTAGTGAAAAGTCTGTATCTTTCGGTCAGAAAATAAGGCAGTCCATGAGGGTCTTTGGTTGCATCAAAATTTTGTCCAATTGGTCGATACAAAACTTTGAGTTGGCAGTCTGCTCCTCTTTTGTCATCACGTAGACTTTCATAGAAAGACCATCCGTCCAGTTGACGTTTGCGCATTCTGGCATTGAAATAAGGCAGGCTGTATGTGATGCGAGCACCATCCACTGCAAGCGGGTTTGATGCATCAAGACTGAAAAAATACACGCCAGGTGTGCCTTTGTATTTGATGTAAGTGCGCACATTCAATTCCAAAAACTCACTTATGTATGGCAAATAGGGTGTTTTCGCAAAGCGTACTTTGCGCATTACAAAAGGAACTATGCCAATCCAAGCGCTCTGGTCATAAGTGTCTACTTCGAATTCTTGGGGAATTAGCGAAGCCATGTGGTCTTTTGATACTCGCCAGTGTGCAAAAAGAAGCTCGTCCCAGCACTGAGTCATGAGCCATGGCGTGCTTGGGGGCGGATAGCTGCGATGAGCGGTGGACTTGAGAATGTCAGCTAAATTCATGCCACCATGATAATAGTAAAGGGTTGGCAAGAGTATAATATATCAACATCCTGGGTTATAGGGCATGAAAAATGAGTTCAAAACTGTTGATTCCTGGTCTGTTGGTAATTTCAATTTTTGGTTTGCAAATGCAAACAGAAGTTTGTGCTCAAGGTCAAAACGAGAAGAAAATCTTTTATGAATTGCGCGATG
Organism: uncultured Candidatus Obscuribacterales bacterium; assembly: GCA_964572515.1. Lineage (GTDB taxonomy): Bacteria > Cyanobacteriota > Vampirovibrionia > Obscuribacterales > Obscuribacteraceae > Aved-18. Next base: position 82,637 of record CAZNEW010000011.1, read on the forward strand.
CTTTGCGCAATAAACTGGATAACAATCAAGCACCAGTAAACCCCATTCAAAATCAAACGCCACCACTTCCGGTGCAGCAGCAAGTAACTCAACCTTTGTCTCAAACAGGTGCGATGACCGGTGGACTCAAAGAGCGAGCCAAGCAAGAAATCCAAATTATGGTCGACAAAAAATTGGGTACAAACTTGAGCAATCAAGTAAATGTTCAGAATGCTGCAATTAATCCAAACAATGCTCCAGTAACGAATCAATCGGGGATGATTCCCGGGGTGCAAAATATACTCCCCAATAATGGTTATGCTCCAAATCCACAAGGTGCTGCAGTTCCAGCAGGACAGCAGCCACAGTCAGGTGGATTCAATTTCTCGAATCTTGGAGCAGAGCTAAAAGATCTGAAAGTGCCTGAGAAATACAAACAAGACTATTATCGATACCGAAACAAAGTAAAAGACATGGTCAAATAGATTTATCGGTTCAGGCGATCGAGTGTTGTTCCATCGTCGGCCGTAATTTTAACTACTCGACCATTTTCATCACATTCAAGCGACGCTGTGCTTGTGCCTGAAACGAAGCCAGTCCATTTTGAATAAAGAGTCTTTCCGTCTGGCGAAATATTGCATTCGCCTTTTACTCCAAATTGAGGCATATTCCATCCGCATTTGCGTTCTCTTTGCCAATATGTGTATTTCAATCCATTAGAACCCAGGAAATCTCCGCTAATATCTGGTATTGAATTTGGTGCTACAGAAGCATTGACTTTGGAAGCTGAATTGTTATTCGAATTGCTTGCAGTCGCCACAGGTTGAGTGTCGAGTGATCTCAGACCTTGTAGAATTTGGTCGGGAACTGGGCGAGGACTTGCTGGATTAATTGCCAGAACTAATTCGTCGCCTTTCCATTTACTCGCCTCAAGTACAGGCGTTTGACTAACGCCGCGCTCTGCTGCAACCTGAGATTGTACACCGGTTTTCAGCTTGTTGAACGCTTCGCTCAATTTGGTATCGCTTCCATTGGTTTGAAAGCTCTCAATTAAAGTGTGAGTGAAAATACCATTTTTGTAATTTTTGGATTCCCATGAAGATTCGGACTTTGCGCTTGAGCAAATAACTGCATGACCAGTTCCCTGGGCTATCTGTGCTGCATCTACATTTGCGGTGCGAATCAGACCTTTACTTGAACTGGCACCGCCTGAATGACATGCATCTAGAATGATCAAAACACGTTTTGCTTTTACACGTTCTCTTATGGTGTTTGCTAAATTTTGAATAGAAATGCCGGTGGTGAACAATTTATCTGGATTGGTATCATATGCAACCAGATAATTGACTCCAGCCACGTCCATATCAGATGGGCTTCCGTGACTGGAAAAGAAAATTACCACCAGATCTGATTCGATAGCTACGCGCGGCAACCAGGTATCGCCCAGAACTTCCAGAATATTGTTCTTAGTTGCGCGTTCGTTTGTAAGGCTCAAAATGTGATCAGGAGCGAAATGACACTTATTTACTAAAAACTCTTTGAAATCATCGGCATCTTTTGCTGCGTATTTTAAATTCAAGCTGGAGCGGTCGAATTTGCTTATGCCGACGACCAGCGCCCATTTGTCAGTAACTGGAGTGCGAGGGTCGAAATTGTCTTCTTCTTGAGCTAAAGAAGGAGCAGGGGCAAAAAAAGTGAACGCGAGAAATAGAATGCTAACTGCTGAACATTTTAATTTCGAACAAACATTCATTTCGTCTTACTCCTCTGAATCGTCAGTATCATTTAAAAGTTGCGTCAATCGTTTTGGATAATTATTGAGAAAGTCTCGAGTTATTTTATAGTGTTCAGTCTCTTCGAAACTGATTTGTCTGCATCCACTTTCATCAAATAAATAAATTTTTGAATTAGGATACGCCATGAGAATTGGCGAGTGGGTAGCAATTATAAATTGTGATTGGTCTTTCACCAGATCGTGTATGCGAACCAAAGCAGAAAGTTGTCTACTGCAAGACAAAGCTGCTTCTGGCTCATCGAAAAGATAGAATCCTTTGCCACCCAGTCCATGAGTCAACAAGGCTAGAAATGATTCGCCATGCGACTGCTCATGCAACGATTTTCCGCCGTATCGGCTGAAAACTACAGCTTTGCTTGTGGCGGCATCTGGGTCTCGCCAAAGCTTTTCTAGATAGCTTGCGATATTATAAAAGCTTTCGGCTCTCAAAAAGAATCGGTCTTTAGGTTTTTGGAAACTTTTTTTTGAAAAAATGAATTCGCTCAAGTTTGTAGCACCAAACTCGTCTTCAATTTCAAAGTTACCAGTTCCGCCTTCTCCAGATAGCTGCATGCAGGTTGCAATTGCTTCAAGTAAAGTCGATTTACCCGAACCGTTTTCGCCTACCAGAAATGTCACGTCAGGATGAAATTCCATACGTTCGAGTTTAGCAATAGCTGGAATGCTGAATGGAAAATCCTGGCAAGCTTTTCCTTCGGGTTTCGATAGAGTAATTGATTTTAGATATGGTTTTATTTCCATATCGCTTCAGCTCAAACGACTTATCTACCGCGTCCGCGACCACCGCCGCCGCCAGAACCACCGGACCTGCCACGACCACCGCCGCCACCATATCCGCCACCAGAGCCACCGGATCTTCCGCGACCACCGCCGCCACCATATCCGCCACCGGAGCCACCTGATCTTCCGCGTGCACCGCCACCGCCAAATCCGCCACCAGATCTACCAGAACCGCCCGAGCCGCCGGATCTTCCGCGTGCACCGCCACCGCCAAATCCGCCACCAGAACCGCCGGAGCCACCAGATCTTCCGCGCGCACCGCCGCCGCCATATCCGCCACCAGAACCGCCGGAGCCACCTGATCTTGCACGTCCAGCGCCGCCGCCATATCCGCCGCCTTCACCGCCTGAGCCACCTGATCTTGCACGTCCAGCGCCGCCGCCAAATCCGCCGCCTTCACCGCCAGAGCCACCAGATCTTGCGCGACCACCGCCGCCACCAAATCCGCTGCTTCCGCCAGCTCTGCCACGACCACCGCCGCCACCAAATCCGCCACCGCCGCCAGCTCTGCCACGACCACTGCCGCCACCAAAACTGCGACCTCTACCAAAACCACCGCCACCTGCGCGACCGCGCTCTCTGTCATCCTGATTATCTTTGAATCTTGGTTTGCGTTCTGGTTTTTCTAATTCTGCACCTTCGCGATCTTCATCTGTATCGAGACCTTCAAGAGCTTCTAACTCCTCTTCGGGAGATTCGAAGTCTTTTTTCTTTTCTCTTGGTTCTGGACTCCAACGAGTTGTTTTTACGGCGTTTTCATTTTTGAATTCAGAGGTGAATTTCCTGTCGTTCATTCCTCTTTGATCAGCTTGAGTAGTCAGAACATATTTGAGTATTTCAGTTAAAAAGGTCGTTACAGACATTTTTGCTTCTTCTGCCAAGGCTTCAGCGATGTCGAGCATACGAGGAGATAAATTCAGATTGACGTTGGCGGGTTTAGCAGGGCGTTGACCCTGTCCTCCTCGGCGCGTGCGTTCGCCACCTTCGCCTGAAGTCTCGTCATCTCTGGAGCGTTTTTCTTTGTAGGCTGAAGCATCTTCTTGCGACATGCGCAATGTACGGCGTTTTTCTTCGCCTTGTGAATCGTTCTTGTCATCTATCGTCATATATGCTTCCAACCTTCTATAAGATTGTCAGATCATACAAGACAATACCGCTTTACTTCTTGAAATGCTTATCTTTGAGCAATTTTGTTTTGGGCTCGAAAGCGCATCTGTGAGGCTTCAGCCGGTCTTGCGGTTGCTTGCAATAATTCGGCATAATTGTTCAACGCGCTTGCAAGTCCGGTCTTATTCTCTTGTCCTTTGTCGTAAATAGCGATTGATTGTTTGTAATAGGTCTGGGCATCAGCCATTCTGTTTTGCATTCGACAAATTAACGCCAGATTATTGTAGGCGTTAGCCAAATTGGGGCTGTCTTTGTCCAGTTTTGCTTGATAAATTGAAACCGATCGCTTTAGCATGGGCTCAGCTTCTGAATAGCGTTTTTGCATACGTAAGACCTCAGCAAGATTAACAAGTGAGTTGGCTACATTCACGCTGTCTTTGCCAGAAGTATTTTCGAAAGTCGATAATGACCATCGGAACAAAGGTTCAGCCTGCGCTATTTCTCCTTGCATGAAATATAGTCCGCCAAGGTTGTTTCGAACAATGGCAACTTTGGCACTTTCTGCACCGAATTTCTTTTCATAAATTGCTGAAGCTTCCTTAAACATTGCTTCTGCTTGAGGATAAAAACCAGTGGCAAAATAGAGCTCGCCAAGCGCGTTTTCACTGTCGGCAATGGCAGGATCTCCAGCTTCTAAATTATTTTCTCTGATAGTGAGTGCTTGTTGCAAAACTTCTTCAGCTTTTTCATATTGTCCTTGTTTTGACAGCGCAGCTCCCGCACCAGTGAGACTTTCAGCCAGCTGTAATAGCTGCGGTCGCATTGCTTTGTTTTGTATTTCAGCCGCATCTTCGAAATACTTTTTCGATTCGTTATATTTTCCTTGATTTGCGTACAATTTTCCCATTGAAAGAAGAAGCGATGCTTTTTGCAAATCGTCTTGTTTGCTCTTGTCTTTGCTGGCTATAGCGTTTCGAAGTACGTTTTGCGCTTGGGCGTAATTGTCTTTTTCTAGAAGTTTCTCTGCTTCAGCTTTCATATTTTGTGGGTCAGCGTGAAAAATCGCAAATCCAGCAGCAATAAGTAAGCTGGCTCCTAGAGCTGGTAGCGCCAGATATTTAAATTTCTTGCTTTGCATTAATCCTACCTCAGTCCGTGTTTTAAAAGTCCGTAAGCAAGACCAGCAGCTGAACCTACGCCGGCTCCTTGCCATACTCTTTTACTTCGTCTGCTGGCAGCGGCACCAAGGCCAAGTCCTACCAGACCGCCTGTGGCAACGTCTCTTACAATTGGATGACGTTTGAGTGTATCGCTAGATCGCACAAGACCTACGCCTGCACCCGTTCCGGCTCCTATCAAGCCTCCACGAACGACACCACGCCCGCTTATAAGTCCAGTTACCGCACCAGCCGCAGCGCCGACACCAGCACCTACTGTTGCAGCTTTCACCTTAGGATGGCGCTGGAAGAAGGTTCGATTATCCTTAACATACACTCGTTGTATAACAGGTTGTTTTACAACTATGTATTTAGTAGCGCGAGATTGATAAGTTGCCGTTCGAGGCGGTGAAGAAGTGGGAACCTGTACGTAAGTTGTGTCGAGCACAGGTGTCTGTTTGATTAAGCGCGGCATTGAAGCGCTGTTCTGGATGTTTCCTGTAAGTAATGTTTGGGCAGATGCTTCGTTATACAAATTGAGCGAAGAAAGCCCTATTGTGCCTATTGATATTAAGAATATCGCCCGCTGGATGCTATTCATACGCAATCTCCAAATTTTTCAAAGTTCACATGGGGTCTATCGACGCCCGTAAATTGTCAATGTTCCGCTAATTTGTTCGAGATTAATTGAACTTAAAGAGCTCGCGGTGCCAGATTCGAACCTGTTTTAGCACGATGGATCTATCATGATGCCTGAGTCGATTCATTTATTTATTACAGTGAGAGCCATATCCCATGAGCATCGCATCAAAGACCAAGCCGACGTTTCCTCTTGAAAAGATTCAAGCCAAACTGAGTGAGCATTCGTTTGGAGGCTGGCTTTTCTATTTCTTTAAAAACAATGACCCTATTGCGCTTGGAACTTTGAAGCTGAGCGAAACTCACATGTTTTCAAGGCGCTGGTATTATTTCGTTCCTCAAAAGGGTGAGCCAGTTAAGCTGGTGCATAAAATAGAGTCTGGTGCTCTAGATTCGCTGCCTGGGCGCAAAGTCGAATATGTCGGCTGGCAGGAAATGGAAACAGCTCTTGCTGAAATACTTGCTGGTGCTAGAACTGTTGCAATGCAATATTCACCAAAGAATGCCGTTCCATACGTTTCTCGCGTTGATGCAGGAACAATCGAATTGATCAATTCGATTGGTGTTCAAGTGGTATCATCCGCGGATTTGGTATCGTATTTCGAGGCTACCTGGACTCAAGAGCAGTTAGAGAGCCATATATTCGCTACCGAAAAATTGAAAGAAATAGTTCATCAAGCTTTCTATCAAGTCAAAAAAGAATTGAGCGCGGGAAAATCGTTAACTGAATACGATATTCAACAATTCATTGTAGATAAATTCAAACAAAACAAACTTTATACCTATTCACCTCCTATAGTGGCAGTCAATGAAAATAGTGGAAATCCGCACTATCAGCCAACTCAGGATGTGCACAAACCTATAAAAATGGGCGATTTTCTCTTAATTGATCTATGGGCAAAACAAGAAAATGTTCCTCAATCTATTTATGGAGATATCACCTGGACCGCATTTGTGGGTGATACCATTCCGCAAAAATATATTGATATATTTGAAATAGTAAGAGACGCTCGTAATGCAGGTCTTAACTTTGTAAAAGAGTCTGTCACCGCTGGCAAAAAGATCTATGGCTGGCAGGTCGATGATGTTACTCGCAACCATATTAAAGATAAAGGCTACGGAAAATATTTTGTTCATCGCACAGGACATTCAATTGGCGAAGAAGTCCATGGAAATGGTGCAAATATAGATAATCTAGAAACTCGTGACGAGCGAGAACTGTTGCCTAACACCGGTTTTTCAATTGAGCCAGGAATTTATATGAGCGAATTTGGCGTGCGCAGCGAAATCGATGTTTTTATTGGCGAATCTAAAAATGTAATCGTTGCGGCAAGTCCTATACAAGAAGAATTGATTGCCATCATGAAAATGGAGAATAATTAGAATGTTGTACAGATTCAGTTTTGGTCTTTCTATACTGGCTTCTCTTTTAATAGCATGTCCAGCATTCAGTCTGGCTCAACAACTGGTTCAAGAAGGCGGACCATTCGTATGTGCTGGATCGGGCAAGCTTGAAAAATTTTCCAGTGCAATTACTGTGAGTGCACAACAAGAATCGCAACCTCTTTGGATGACATTTTATAATGGTTATGGCGGCAGACAGGGATTCAGCTGGATTCGAGTCTTTCTATCACCTTCAGGTGAACGTCAGGGTGAAATTGGCGAAATCCTTGCAGATGAACGTGCATTTACGCAAAAGCATGCCATCACAGTTGATGTCTCTGGTTTATTGTCTAAAAATGGCAAGCAGTTGTATGTCGAAGGAGAAGGCAGTAAGGGCGCTATTTTTAGTTGGGCTTTAACAACTGTCAAAAACAAATTGACTGTTATAGATTGCACAAAGATTCAGGAAGGAAAAGAGGTTCTCATTCACGGAACTGGATTTAGCGTAAATCCCCAAGACAATAACGTGACTTTTGACGGTAAGCCTGCACAAGTTATTCAATCAAATGGGCGCATACTTGTGGTTAAACCCCCGCAAGGTATTGCATCTTCCGGTAACGTTTCTCTTGTAGTCAGTGCGGCAGGAGAAACTAGCGAACCCATAAGAGTAGGTGTCGTGGCGCTTCCTCCTCATTTGACCTCAATGTCACCATATGGCGGACCGGTTGGTGGATTATTAACTATTTCTGGTACTAATTTTGCACCAGTAGCTGGTCAAAACGTGGTGAAAATTGGCTCGCTAACTGCCACTATTACATCCGTCAGTGCTAATAGTATAACCTGTGAAATACCGGACTGGAGCTCGGCTGGCGGTACATTGCCTGTTCGAGTTATTAGCAATGGGATTCCATCGGATAATACTCTAAGTTTCTGGTGTATGTCGCGATATTATGGTGGTGACCCTGGAGCGCCTGGGTACCAAAACGACTGATTAAGCTTTAGTTTCAAATCTGGGGAACATTTGGGTCTTTTTCTCGTTCTACTAAGTTAGAAAAAGAAAGAGGCATCAATTATGTTCCATAAATCTAGTTCAGTTGCGGCTGTCCTTACTACCTTATTTATATCCACAATTCAAGCAGGCTATGCTCTTGATACTTGGGAATTCAAAACAGGCAAGGGGGAGTCAGTGCTTGTCAAAAAAGGATTGTTTGGTACTAAAACGGTTAGGCTTAAGGACCGGCTTGGCAATGGTTACGAATCTGATAACAGTTTTTTGGGAAGCAAGAAAAATACAGTAAGTGTATTTGGCAATGGTGTCTCAGTTGAAAAAAATATTTTTGGTCGTAATTCAATTCAAGCCTCGACTATTTTGGGCGACAAGATTGAGACTAAACGCTCGTGGTTTGGTCTTGGACCTCGTCGGACTTCTATAGATGTGAGCGGCGTGACCAGTTTGGCTGAGAAACTTTTGATCAAAAACCAGGCGCCTATTGGGTTTGTATCGCCTGGGGAGACTCAAGGCCTGGTCGATCCCAAAACGTATTCCGATATCGGTTTAGATTCTAAATTGAAGGGGGCGAGTGACGCAAATCCAGTGACGATGCCTGATTCGGGGGAGCGAATAAATTAAGCAAGATTTTTGCTCATGAAAATGCAGGGCATAAGTGTGCCTGAAGCAAGTTTGTGATGCCCATCAGTATCTACGACATAGCCATTTTTTAAATAGAAATTTTTTGCGTTTAAAGACGCATGGAGAGTCAATTTTACAAGTCCTTGCTTAATTGCGCGCAATTCCAACTCTTTCAATAACGCAGCACCCAGTCCCATACGTCCAAATTTAGGATCTATGTATACAGCTTTTAATTCATGCATACAAGGAAGAATCTCGCCAAATCCAGCGATCTGCCCGTTGAGTTCAATCACTAGCATAATTGCGCCCTCAGTATTATTTTTCAATTTTTCCTGCATTAAATACTCTCGTTTCAACGATTGAATAGGCGACCATTCGTCTAGGATTTTTTGTTCGTAAGAGTGTTTTGCTGTCTGGTGTACGGCGCTTTGATGAACGAAGATAATGCTTTTCGCATCAGAAACCAAAGCATCTCGAATAGACCAGCTATGAGTCAGATTCATTTGATTTTTTGAAGTGATTTTTCTAGAGCAGCTGCATCTTTTTGTTTACCTAAATGTTTTAAAACCGCTATTTTGTTTAGAATCGCATTCTTATACAAATTAGTTTCTTTAGGTAATTTGGAAAGCAACTTGACCGCAATGGAATACTGGTCATCAGCCTTTTGCAAGTGATTTTTAGAGCGATAGAAACTGGCAAGGTCTAAATGAACTCGTGCAATCGCCAACTTGTCGTTTTTGTTTGATTCCAGTTTGGCAAGCTTATCTTTGAGTGTTTTTTCTGCTTCCAAAAAGCATGCTGGGTCATCTTTGGCAAGGGGTACATAAACTTCGCCGCGAAGTGGTGCTATTTTAGTAGTGTCAAGTTTTGGCCCGGAAGCTGGCTCGGAAGCTGGTTTGGTTTGCAGATTTTTGTCAGTTTTAGTTTCAGGTTTGGTCTCAGATTCTGGACGTACTAGAACTTTGCCTCGTGTGGGCATGGGGTGCGCATTATCATTGTTTTGTTGACCCCACGCAAATAAATTGGATGTGGCTATCAAGGCAATGAAAGCGCTTGCAGTTTTTAGCAATTTATGTGTTTTATCGCGAAGGGCTTTCAATCCAGAAGGGCAATTATCCGTGATTATCGTGCCATCTTTGCGTTTATAGAATTGTACGCAAAGACGTCCTTGTTTTCTGAGTGAAAGAAATTCTTCAGCTTCTGCCTTGGTCATGCTTGAAATATTGTAGACATTCAATGAACACTGATTACAAAAACGTTCGCGCTCATCTCCGACCATTTTGTCCCAGTCCGCATTGCATGGTGCTGAAATCGAGACTCTATCTAGAATAGTCGTTTCTTCGTTTTTCATTTATTGACCAGTTTATTTTTCAGCAGGTTCGACTACGTGTCCCAAGAATAGTATTTTTTTTGTTTTTTGATCGTAAAGCGCAAATAAGAAGGGTCGATTCAAAATCATTTCGAAATGCTTTGAGCCAAAATAAAGAGATTTGGCCGAAGCTTCAGCGGCTGTCGCAGCTGCGGCTTCGGAACCTTCTTCGTTTACTTCTATAAATGTTTTATGAAAGACCTCAGTCAAAAACAGTTCAGTTTTAGAGCCTTTTTCAGTCATCGCGCTGAAGTCTGCTTTGAATGAGTCAAAGGCGGGAGACATTCCCATCGAGCACAAAGGGTCTTTCAACTTCATATTGTCTGCTATTTTGAATTTTGGCATCGAAACTTTGCCGGACCGTTCATCAAAGGATTGTAGCCATTTTTCCCAATTGCTCTCGTCTAATTGACTTTCGAGTTCTTTTAGACTTGACGTTTCATCGGGCAGAAAGAGCAGCATCGAATAACGACCGTTTTTATACGGCAAACGTAAGGCTTCGAATTGAAAGCCGGCGAAATATTTGAAATTTTTTCGATCTGCTACCATCATTGGTACTTGGATAGTTTTTTCTTCGCTTGGATGGAAAGGCTTTTGAGTGGTGAGTTTTGAATCGAATGGCTCTTGCCACGAGCTTTTGAAATAGACTGCATTGATTAGGTAAAGTTTGGCAGATGGCTCGACTTTATTGATGATGCTCGGGATTTTCCCGGCACTTTTTTCTTTGACCCAGCTATTAATTTTATTCAGCGAGTCTTTCGCAGAAAAGTCCAGGCTCATTAAGCCTGCCTGGAATTGAGTGTTCATTGAGCTTGTGTAGACTTTACTGAATTTGACTTCTTTATTTCCAATCAGGCTGTTGACTATTTTTAAATTTGTATCTGGATCTGGTTCATTTAAACTTTTGAGATTTTTCAGGGCTCTTGCCCCAATATTAGCTTTTGAATCTCCAAGCTCCAGTGTATCGCTTATCGAACTAAAAGTGTTGCCGGATGCGCCAAGGGCAGTCATTGTCATTGCTGTCTCAACACTATAAGGCGAGACCAACAAATTCGATTGCCCTTTGCTTTTTGCTAATTTTTTGAAAAGCTCAAATTGAAAAGTTTCAGCTTTGCATGACAGATTTGCTGAAAAACCCAGTGCAAGAGCAGAAACTAATGCTATTTTGAATTTGAACGAAGTTCTTTTAGTTTTGGTCATGGCTTTGTGATATGTCCCATAAAGAGTAGTTTTTTAGTCTGCATGTCTTGCAACGCCACAAAGAATGGTCGGTCACAGGTCATAGCGAAGGGTTGTGGGGGGTCCATACGCGCGGAGGTCATGCACATCTCGACTGCTGTAACTGCAGCAGCTTCGGTACCCTCTTCGTTTACGTCCATATAGGTTTTGTGAATCACATCATTGATGAAAACCCGATTCTTTTCGTTTGTCATCAAGGAGAAGTCCGCCTTATTTTTATCGAAAGCTTCTTCCATTCCGAGTTTACTGAGGTCGTCTTTTAGCTTCATGTCGTCTTCAATTTTGAAGCGAGGCATCTTAAAAGTGCCCGGTCTGCTAGCAAAGAGAGCCGTATTTTTTTCAAAGCTTTTGAGGTCTAGAGTTTTTTCGAATTCATCGAGAGATTTTCCTTTCTTGGGAAGGAAAACATATAGACCAAGTCGATTATCTTTGTAAGGTAGGAAGACTGCTTGAAAGTCGCCGGTTTCTGCATACGAAAACGAATTGCGGCTCAAGGACATCATCATTACATCAAGATCTTTGTTATCGAGTGAATGAAACTTTTCTTTTTTTGTATCTTCTCTGTTGAATTGGTTTTGCCAGGCGCCTTTGAAATAAATGGCGTTGATAAGATATAAAATTGCATCGCTGTTTACTTTATCGAGAATTTTGCTGATTTTTTCGTGAGTTTTTTCCTTTACCCAGTCATTTATTTTATTCACCGCATCGGGAGCGTTGAAGTCGGTTACATTGGTGTCAGCGTCAAAATTTTTTTGATTTTCATTCAAGAATTCTTGGGAAAATTCAATATTCTTATTAGCAAAAAGAGTATTGGCAACTTCTAAAATCGACCCATTTTCAAGTTTGCGTAAGCTTTCGATATCTGCTTTGATAGCTGCTTTTGACTCTTTGTCTTTCTTAGGATCCAGACCAAGAACTTTAGCCATAGCTTCTTTTGTTGTGCTATTAGAACCGATATAAGTCATAGTCAAAGCACTGGACACACTATAGGGTGAGTAAAGTAAATTTTCTTTTGTTTTGTTAGCGGCTAATGATTTATATAAATCAAAATCAAATTGCTCTGCGCCATAAGCTGCAAGTCCCGATTGCGCAAAAATCAATGAAGAGAGCAAAACTAAAAACGATTTTTTTTGAAGCATTACTTCATTACTCCGGCTGAATGTCTAGTATCTGGACTGTGAATATGTTCTGGTCTAAATCCTTTTCCTATTAAATTGGCTGGCACTGCACGCAATGCTGGCAGTGTTTTGAACACTTGAGTAATCCAGGGTGCTTTCATCTTTGTACTTTCTAAGGTTGGTTTGATAACGTTGTTTTGAATCAATACCTGGGCACGTTGTGTCATTCGCGTGGGATAGGTGCGACGCTCCTGAACCATGCGCAGATGATTTTCGTCCAGTGTGCCTTTTAGTAAAGGCAAGTATAAATAGTTTGCCATTGCAACAGCATCTTGTACTGCTAAATTAATTCCAACTCCCGCTACTGGAGACATTGCATGTGCACTATCTCCTATGCAAAGCAATCCATTTTTGTACCATTTAGTCAGACGATCGACTTTGACTGTCAGCAATTTAATATCATCAAAACTTGTAATATCGTTTACGGTATCACTAGTAAATGGTGCCATTTCTACAATGCGATTTTTGATAGAATCGAGCCCCTGGGCTTTGTAATCTTCAAGTTTTCCTTTGGGAATGACAAAACCGCACTGCCAGTACTCGTTTCGGTTAATCATAATAAGAACTATTCCAGCATCGAAACGTCCCAATGTTTCTTGCGGGTCTGATGGTTTGCGAGAGATTCGCATCCAGAGAACATCCATAGGCGCGCCGACGTCTTCGACTTCCATATTGGCAGATTTTCTTATAATTGAATTGCGTCCGTCTGCACCAATTACAAGGTTAGATTTAATCAAAAGTTCGCCGTTATCGTCGATTGCTTTTACACCGACGATTTTTCCATTCTCTTCTAACAAGTCTGTGGCTTCTGTATTCATTCGTAAGTTGAATTTTGGATATTTTCGACCCTGGTCCGCTATATAATTCAGAAAATCCCATTGCGGCATAAAGACTATGTACTTGCATTTGGTATTTAAATAGGAGAAGTCGGCCATCATAAATTTTTCTTCGCCGATTTGTCCGCTCAATTGCGAAACTTTCTGATGTGGAAGTTTGAGAAATCCATCAAGTATGCCCAATTCGTGCATTAATTCCAGAGTCGATGGATGAACAGTATCTCCGCGAAAATCTCTGAAAAAATCGCCATGTTTTTCGATTATCATTACATCGACACCGGCTCGTGCTAGCAGATACCCTGCCATTAACCCGGCGGGTCCGCCACCTACGACACAAACATTGGTTTTAATTTCTGCCATTTTGCTCTCTACCTTTGTTTAAATTCGGGGTGTTGGGAGTATATGTCGTCAAGAAATGCTTGCAATTTTTCTTTGGCATCGTGACTGGTGCTGTTTTCGATAGCAGGCACCGAACGATCTAATTCTTGCTGAAAAGCAGCTTTGTCTTTTAGGAGAACATCAATGGCCAGAATTTGAATAGTAGTTTCGGCTTTAATCATTGGACGGCGTTCGAGTTTTGCTCTGGCAGCCTCTAAGTCTGGGAATTTGTCTAGCCAGACAAGCATAAATTCGTCAATAAACTCGATAACCTGCGATTTCACCTGGTCTTTTGTTTCAGCGTTTAGGGTCCATCCACCATCTATTTTGTAGTGTTCTGAAAAATTTGGTCCAGCATTCATGGAAGAATCCCAGACTGTAAGATCGGGTGTCGAGAAAAGTTTTTTACTCTGAAACGGTGCCACCATATTTGCTACCGCTGGAAAATTACGGCCGAAATGGAAATAAAAGTTTCCATGGTTGTTAGCTTGAACCGTAATCTCGTCTTGATAATCTTTTTGGCTGCGAATGAAGGCATTTTTGCTCGAATCGAACTTGAATCCTTTTTGTTCTAGCTTTGAAGTCACCATTTCGATAACATCTTTTTTTGTCTGGTCTTTGACTGACAGCTCTTCGCTTGAAGGTGATTTTTCAGTCAAAGCCTGGTTCTTTTCATCTTTTAATTGGCTGTCTTTGTTCGTACAAGAGTCAAGCAAAGCGCAAAGTAAAAGCGGCAGAAATATAACTAGATTCATTGACCTCGCTAATTTTGCCGCTTTTGCTAAAACTGACATTTATTTGTCTGAGCCCTTTTTACCGAATATTTTGGCAAACAGAGCACCAAGACCTACCACTGCAAGTACGATAAATTTCTTGCCAACTAAAAACAGACCAAGTAGCCATTTCCAAAGTCCGCCAAGTAGCCCCATTTTAGCTGCAGCCGCCATTGCTCCACCGCCTAAAATGAGTCCTGTCAGTCCATAGCCTGATGCTTTATCTTTGCCTTCGACATATTCGCCATAGGTATTGCCTTTGGTGAATTCGGTCTTGTTTAAGAGAGCCATTACTTTGGCTTTGTTTTCAGGAAATTTTTCCTGGCTTGTGACAAGGTTCATCGACAAAACACCTTTTCGACCAAGTATTCGGGTGTTGTAGTTGATGCCAGTAACTGGTGCTGTGGCTGAGTCTTGGTCTTTGACTTCCAGTGCCCAGACTACCTGGTGTTTGTCCTTTTTATATTGCGGTTTTTCGGCCCAGCCACCAACAAAGATTGGTGGTAAATCCATGCTTTTGCGATGCTCGTTATTTTCTTTGGTGCCTTCTTGATATGTTTTGAGAATCTCGTCAGGCTTCAAGTCCTTTGCGTCTTTATCGTGCACATAACCGGAGTCTTCGAATCGACTTATGACATAGAAAGAATTAGCATCATCCTCTTTGCTATTTTCTTTCATGGCTTCAGCTGGAAACACGATTCCAAGCGCACCATCAGGTGTGCTTCCTGATGATTCGAGGAATTTTTTAGCAAGCTCTTTGTCGGCAAAAACATAGCCTGCTGGCACATCTATAGAGGCAAGATTATCGCCAAGAATTATATGTGCAGGACCAGGAGTGATTCCTTTTTCTTTGAGGTCTTCAGCAAAAGCTGTTCCCGCGGAAAATAAAGATAGAAAAACGAAACAGGATACCGCAGTTAAACGCAAGAGCGAAGTCATCTAGAGCTCCTTTTATTGGGAAGCTTTAATAATAACCTATATTTCTTCTGCTCTTTATCTATTCAGACAAAGTTGGTGGTTGTCAGGCGGGTTTTGGCTCTAGCCTTTGCTTCCGACCAAAATGATATTTGTGCCGACCTGGTATGGCAAACCGGTTTTTGGGTTTTTGATTTTGCCGTTTGCGTAAAACCCAACAGAACCTGTTTTGAACTCGCGGGCTTCGGCGTTTAATGTTCCCCAGATTTGTCCGTCTGGCGTTTTCAATTCCAGAATAAGGCTTTTAGGCGCTTCGTTATCAACTACTTTAGACACGCGGATACCCTCACATTAGGTGTTCTTAGACAGAGAGTCTAAAAGTTTAGTATTACAGCAATCATCTGTCAAAAATTAGCAGAAAGAAAATTGTTTATCCATAATAGTAGAATTCCTGCACCACTAATATGCGTCACAAAAAAATAGGAGTCGACAATGGAATTCAGGCAACTTGGAAATAGCGGATTGAAAGTTCCCGCTCTCAGCTTTGGTGTCGCTACATTTGGTGGCAAAGGCGAACTTTTTAAAGCCTGGGGAAACACTGACGTAAACGAAGCAAGCCGACTGGTAGATATGTGTATGGATGCGGGAGTGAATTTTTTCGACACTGCAGACATTTATTCAAGAGGCGCATCAGAAGAGATTCTGGGCAAAGCTATCGGCAAAAAACGCGACGAAATGATAATTTCCACAAAAGCTACATTTGCGATGTCAGACAAGCCAAATGATGTCGGTTCTTCTCGTCATCATTTGATCAAGGCTTGTGAAGACAGTCTGCGCCGTTTGCAGACTGACTATATAGATGTCTACTATATGCATGGTTTTGACGCTCTGACACCGGTAGAAGAGGTCTTGTCTACGCTTGAACATCTGGTTCAAAGTGGAAAAGTAAGATATATAGGCTGTTCGAATTTTTCTGGATGGCATTTGATGAAATCGCTAAGTGTGAGCGATAAATTTGGCTGGTCGCGTTATGTAGCAAATCAGGCTTACTATTCTTTGATTGGCAGAGAATTTGAATGGGAGTTGATGCCGCTTGCTCTTGATCAAAAAGTAGGCACAGTTGTCTGGAGTCCACTTGGTTGGGGAAGGTTGACTGGCAAAATAGGGCGTGATAAGCCGATTCCGCAAGTCTCGCGTTTGCATGCTACGGCTGAATATGGACCGCCTGTAGACGACGAGTATTTGTATTTGGTTATTGATGCACTGGATGCGGTGGCAAGCGAAGTTGGCAAATCGGTTGCACAAGTCGCTTTGAACTGGTTATTGCAACGTCCGACTGTGTCTAGTGTGATAATTGGAGCACGGAATGAAGAGCAGTTGAAACAAAATCTTGATTCGTTTGGATGGAATTTGACTGGTGAGCAAATATCTAAACTGGATGCAGCAAGCAAGCAGACGCCCATTTATCCTTACTGGCACCAGCGACATTTTGCTGAGCGCAATCCGCTACCTGTCTAGAAATAACTGCAAATCAAATCAATCGTTTGATAAAAGATTCATGCGAAGCTCAGTATATTTTTCATTTTCTGGCTCAAGCGACATGGCTTCAGCTGCAGCGCGAATCGCTTCTTTTGTGTTGCCGCATGAATCAAGATAAATTGCAAGCTGATACCACATAAGAGCATCTTTTGGATTCAGTTTCACCGCCTTAGCCTGACTCTCAAGAGCTTCTAATGATCTGTCTTCTCTTTGGCTTTGCCACGAAGCTAAACCGCTCCAGCCAGGTGCAGAGTCAGGAACTTCTTTCAAAGCATTTTGATAAAGTTCTTCCATTTTGGAAGGGTCAGCATGTTCGTCTGCTTTTGAAATGACATCGAGACAATCGAAATTTGAAGCGCTCAATTTAAGACCTTCCTGAGCGAATTTAATAGCATTGGCATTGTTACCTGCCTCAAGATAAGCTTTTGCTGCGCGTGAAAATCTTTCGCTATTCCCAGCATCTAGTTTGCTCGCCTTTGCATAGCTTTCGGCTGCTTCACTATATTTTTTTTGAAGTTCGTTTTGCACAGCGTTGCAGTGCCATGATTCGACCCAATTACCAGCAACTTTAGTGAGATCGCTAGCTTCTTGAGTGGCGTCTTCTTTTTGCAGTGCTTTTGTTTTGATCAGTTCTAAGAGCCCAAGTACATTCATCGGCTCGGCTTTGTTCGCTCGTTTGAAACAAGTTAGCGAATTGGGCAGATCTTCTTTGGTTTGATAATAAATACCTGCGTAATAGTCGCGTTCAAAATTGGAATCATTTGTATTTGAAAGTGCCTTTGCAAGTGTTGTATCAGCTTCTGGCTGTTTGAGTTTAAGTTGAAGCAGGGCGAGCAAGGCTTTGTTTTGGGGGGCACCAGGTTCTTTGGTATCGAGCATGGTGACTATTTCGACTGCTTGTACTTCTTCATCATTCAGGCGTAAAGCGTTTGCGTAGTCTCTTTGAAATTTGCTGTTTTTAGGGTTGTTTTGTGCAGCGTCCTTGAAGCTGGCAAGTGCTTCTTTTAGTTGTCCTTTGATAAGCTGAATCTGACCTCTTGCATCAGCAGCTTTTGCTAATTCAGGATAAATCTTATTTGCTTCGATATAGTTGGCTATTGCGCTGTCGAAGCTTCCCTGGCTGCGTTCAGATTCAGCCTTTTGGTATACGGATTCGGCTCTAAGCCAATCAAAATAATTGCCTCTGCCAGGGAAATCTTTAAAGGCTAGAAATGAAAAAAATGCCATTACGAAAAAGGCAGCTACGCAAGCACAGATACCAAATATAGTGCTCTTTTGGGTGCCAACCTTTTGGATGGGCAAAGTTTCTAGTGATTCTTGCACTTGCGAAGAATCCGGTAATCGAGGAGGCTTCTGTGGCGTCGATGGATTCTGCTGCGGCTTTTGCTGCTGTTGTTGCTGTTGCACTGATTGTTGTTGTTGATTTTGATCAATAGTGATCTGTTCAGGATTGAACGGTGTGGTTACTACAGTTTTGTCTAGATCTGGCGGGATCTGCTGTATTTCCTGCAAAGGAGATACAACTGTTTTCTCTTGATTTTCCAACGACAGCGGTGTGGTGGCTAGGGTCTTTTCCAGTTCTTGATAGTCATTGTTTAAATGTGGTGATTGCAACAACGGAGTTGTCACAACAGTTTTTTCAAGGTCATCCAAGTCATGATTCGATGCGATCTCGTCTTCTGGCAGACGTAGCGATTTTAATTCCTTAATTTCAGACAGGATTTTTTTTGCATCTTTGTGTCTGTTTTTTTGAATCAATTCGGCACATTTTTTCGACAATTTCTCTATTTTTCTGTCTATTGAACTGTTGACGCCGCCTTGGGAAGTGGAATCCAGTCGAAATTTATCTGGATTAAAAGGACTCATCTACTGGACATTCCTTTGACTACATCTGCGCCAAGCAATTCTTCCAGGGTGATTCTTTTTGCCTTCTCTAGATCGGGCGAATTTTTCTTTTCCGGAATTTGCGCTGTCACTGATTGTTTTGGTTCGGCGTCCTTGGCTTTTAAAGGCTGGACAAAAGGTTTATTTTCTTTTTGGGTCTCTTTTTTCTGAATCGGCAAATCGGAGACTGGGGTTTCGATTTCGCTTGTCTGATCTATCGGTTTTTGAACGCGAACCGATATCGGTTTAGATTTTGGCTTGCGGGGTTTCTTCTTAGGTTTGACAACTTCGACTTCGGTTGTTTGTGGCGAATACATGTCTGCATACGAGTATGCGCGTCGCGCTTCTGCCGCAAGTTCGCAAAGCGAAAGACAGGCTATACCCGCAAGAAGAGTCTTGCAGATAAGGGAATTTAAAAATGACCTTGTCTGTTTATTCATGGCAAGTATTGTACTGCAAGAAGACTCAAGACTTTGCTGGGTTTGTGATTTCTTCGCTTAGCCCTTTTTTAGTCTTTTGATGTTGGATAGCTAAACCAATTGAAAGTGCCAACAGGACTAGAAAAGAAGCCATCCATAAATAAAATCCGATACTTGGATGCAAAAAGGTGAGCTTAACAACTCCGGCGTCATCGTTATAAACGTTCATTTTGCCAAGAGAGAAAGTGTGTAGACCAGAAAGAAGTGCAAATAAGCTGCACATTGCTGCAGTCAGGTAGCTCTTTTCTTGTAACATGAGCAGCGCGACCACATAGAAGATATTGGCGAATTGGGCAAACTGTCCGATGAAAATTGCCATCAGTCCTTTGTATAAGCAGACCCAGCCAAACCAGGTAATTAAGTCTCCCATCACTTTCTTGTCCTGAACCATTTGATATGACTGGAATTCGAGCGCTGGAGTTAAACAGGCAAGTGCGAACAGGACCATGCTTGCGACTACAACTTTAGATGCGGTGCTTTTCACTGTTGTTTCCTTCTTGCTAATTCTTTTGACTTCTTTCTACTTCTTTCTAATTCTTTTGACTTCATCTGCTTCTTCGACATTTTCTTGTGAGAATTACTGGACAAATACTCGACAATTACTCGACAAATTATTCTCTGAAATAGATCTTCCCAAATTTTTCAGGGCTTGATTTAACTTTTCTCGACAAGACAAATGGTTTTTAATAAAAGCAAGGCGGCAAAAGCATTTCTTTTAAGTGTTCCATATAATGTCTCTGTGAAGGAGGGGCAGGTTATGCTTGCAAGTCCCGCCAAATCCCTCGATTGGGCGCATCCTATTGTTTCTGAGTGGTTTACCACTAAATTTGGCACGCCTACAGAACCTCAAATAGCCGGCTGGCCAGTCATTTTGTCGGGTCAAGACGCACTGATTTGTGCGCCGACGGGTTCTGGAAAGACTCTTGCTGCATTTCTCGCCTGTCTTGATGTTTTAGTTCGAAAATCACTAGCTGGAAAGCTTGAGTCTAGAACTGAAGTTGTATACATATCGCCATTGAAAGCTCTTAGTAATGATGTTCAGAAAAATCTTGATGCCCCACTTGCAGAAATTCTGCAGTTAGCTCAAAGTAAGGGTATTGAAACGCTTGATATTCGGACCGGTGTTCGCACAGGCGACACTCTTGCCTCTGATCGTCAAAAGATGATCAAGAAACCACCTCATATACTCGTTACTACGCCCGAATCGCTCTATATCTTGCTTACTGCTGAAAAATCACGGCAGAATCTGAAGCATGTAACTACTGTGATAGTAGATGAAATACATGCTGTTGCCGATGATAAACGAGGGTCTCATTTGTCTTTGACTCTAGAGCGACTAGATGCACTTGCAGAAAAAAAGCCCATTCGAATAGGACTTTCAGCCACTCAAAGACCGCTTGAATTAATAGGTCGCTTTTTAGTCGGTAACGAATCTTTGATGCCTGAAATCATAGAAGTAGGTCAGCGTCGTCTTTTCGACCTGTCTGTAGTAGTTCCGCAAAACGAACTACAAGCAGTGGCATCGCAAGATGTCTGGACCGAGATTTACGATTACATTACCGAATTGGTAAACCAACACCGCTCTACTCTTGTTTTCGTTAATACAAGAAAGCTTTCAGAAAGGCTTGCTTACAATCTTTCGCAAAGACTTGGCGATGAAGTCGTGGGGGCACATCATGGCAGTCTTTCGCGCGAACTTCGACTTGCAGCTGAGCAAAAGCTCAAGGCCGGCAAGCTCAAAGTTCTCGTTGCAACTGCTTCTTTAGAATTGGGAATCGATATCGGCAGTATAGATCTGGTTTGTCAAATTGGGTCTCCTCGGAGTATTTCAGCTGCTCTTCAGCGTATTGGTCGAGCTGGTCACTGGCGGGGAGCGACTCCCAAAGGTAGACTGTTTGCCACCACTCGTGATGAACTTGTCGAATGTGCTGCACTGGTCAAAGCGATTCAAGAAGGAGAAATGGATCGAATTGTTATTCCCGACTGTGCCTTGGATGTACTGGCACAGCAAGTTATTGCAGCCTGTTCTGCCTCCGATTGGAAAGAAGAAGATTTATACAATTTAGTTAAGCGGGCATATCCTTATCGCGATTTGAGTTTAGAAGATTTTGATCGAGTGCTAGAAATGGTAAGTGAAGGTGTCGCTGGCAGAAATTACAGTTACGGACGTTTTGTTCATCGCGATCGTATAAACAAAGTCTTGAAAGGACGAAGAGGATCCAGGTTAGCTGCAATGACCAATGCAGGAACCATTCCTGAGACCAATGTTTTCACTGTACTTGCCGAGCCCGACGAACAAATGGTCGGAACGCTCGATGAAGATTTTTCGCTTGAAAGCAATGCCGGCGATATTATTTTGCTAGGAAACACTTCTTGGATAGTGAGAAAAGTTGAGGGGATTCAAGGAAAAGTTCGTGTCATTGATGCCAAGGGAGCTCCTCCAACAGTGCCGTTCTGGCTGGGTGAAGGACTTGGACGAACAATTGAATTGTCGCAGCAGGTGGCTGAAATCAGAGAACTTGTGGTGAATGCCAAAGCTATCGGAGTTTCGCCGATGTCGAGACTGACCAATTCTTGCGGTCTATGTCACAGTGGGGCGGAACAAGTAATTGCATATATAAATGAAGGTGTAAGAGTTCTTGGTGCTGTACCTACCCAGAAACGATTAATTGCTGAGCGCTTTTTCGATGAAAGCGGAGGAATGCAGCTTATTATTCATTCGCCTTTTGGCGCAAGAATAAATAAAGCCTGGGGGCTCGCTTTACGTAAAAAATTCTGTCAGTCTTTCAATTTCGAACTTCAAGCTGCTGCCACCGATAACGGTATCAATATATCTTTAACTGACAAGCATAGTTTTCCTTTGCAAGAGGTTTTTCATTATCTCCACCCCAATTCTTTACGTCATGTACTTGAACAAACTGCTTTGCAAGCACCGCTTTTTACGGTGCGTTTTCGCTGGGATGCAACACGTGCCCTAGCCCTTTTGCGCTATAGCGGAGGAAAGAAAACACCTCCTCATTTGCAACGGATGCGAGCAGAAGATTTACTTTCTAGCGTTTTTCCGCAAGCAGCGGCGTGTCAGGACAATATCAAGGGTGAGATAGACATCCCAGACCATCCGCTAATAAATGAAGTCATGAAAGACGTATTGACTGAAGCAATGGACACAGAGGGACTTTCCAAAATTCTACAAGACATAATTGCAGGAGAAATTGAGTGTCTTGCTGTTGATACCACTATGCCATCGGCTTTTGCGGCTGAAATTTTAAATGCCAATCCGTATGCTTATTTAGACGATGCTCCCCTTGAAGAGCGAAGAGCAAGAGCTGTCGGTATGCGTCGAGTCTTACCCGATGAAATGGCTCGTGAATTGGGAGGGCTCGATCTACAAGCAATCGAGCAAGTAAAACGAGAAGCTTTTTGCGATATTCGAAATGCCGACGAAATGCACGATTTGCTTATGTCGCTTGTATTTCTTCCAGTTGACAATTATTTGTTTGAGCAAAGTTCGACCGCTAGAGAATACTGGAAAAGTTTACTTTCTGAACTCGAGCTTGCTAACAGAGCTACTCTTCTAATTGATTCGCTTAATAAAAAGCCGAGTTATGTTGCGGCTGAGAATCTTTCATCATTTTTGGATCCAGAGCTTAGCGCTTCAATTATTGAAAGAGCAGTTTACGGTTTCTTGATGCATTCCGGTCCAGTGACTATGGAGACTATTCAAAAAGAACTTGGTTTTGAACCTGACGAAATTCAATTCGCACTTATCGCGCTGGAGACGCGAGGCACTGTTTTGCGAGGGAATTTTACGCCATCAAATACGGTATCAGAGCTTGAGTGGTGCGAGCGTGGATTATTATCTCGTATTCATCGCCTTACAATAGGCAGTTTGCGCAAGCAAATCGAGGCGGTGAGCCCGGCTCAGTTTATGGACTGGTTATTTAATTGGCAGCACGTATCGAATGTCGGCCAACTGATAGGCGAACACGGGACTCTTGAAGTTTTACGTCAGTTGCAAGGGTTCGAGATTTCAGCAAACGCCTGGGAGAGCCAAGTTTTGCCAAGCAGAGTGAAAAATTTTAATTTCACTCACTTAGATAAACTTTGTTTGACCGGACAAGTAGGTTGGGGACGCTTATCCAGGCATCCGAGCGTTTTTGATATGCAGTCGACATCGCGTGTCACACCAAACGGATTTTCGCCTATCGCATTTTATTTGCGCGAAGAAGGAATGTGGTATCAAGAAGACAATGTTCAAGTCAATAAAGCCATACTCAGCGCTCAAGCCAGGCTTGTTTTGGAATATCTCGAACTGAAAGGAGCTTCTTTCTTTTTCGATATCGTTCGCTCACTAAAGCTAATTAACTCCGAACTGGAAACTGCTTTGTGGGAGTTGGTTACTGCAGGACTTGTTACTGCTGATGGTTTCGATAACATGCGCTCGATTATCTGCCCCCGGCGAAAACAAGGGCAAGGAAAAAATAAAAATGTATCGATGCCAAGGCATAGTCCTGGACGTTGGAGCTTGCTCTTGCCAGAGCGAAACGACAATGCCGGCATTGAAGCGGCTTGTTGGATGTTATTGCGCCGATACGGAATTGTTTTCAGAGAACTTTTGGCTCGGGAGGTAAATGTTCCTAAATGGCGAGATTTACTCAATACATTCAGACGTATGGAAGCTCGCGGTGAGATTCGAGGCGGACGATTTGTAAATGGCTTTATCGGGGAGCAGTTTGCAAGTCAGGCGGCTGTCGACAGTTTGAGAGCCAGTAAGACTTTGATACCTGCTGAAAGAGAAATTTCAATATTTGCAAGTGACCCCTTAAATCTTGTCGGCACAATTGTTCCAGGCGCCAAGGTGGCGGCTAATTCAGGTCAAAGACTTTTATTTGTCGGCGGAGTTTATAAGGAATAAATAAACGACTATAAATCTGGGGTTAACCCTGATAATAAGTCTCCTGCCTGGCGTTAGTATGAAAATGTTCGGATATTGAGCGTTAACTAACTATGAGCATGCGTTGTGATTACGTTTCACGCTTCTATAAGCGAATTTTGGTGCAATTTTTGATTGTTTCCTCTTTCTGTTCTCTATATATGGGTGTCCAGATAGCCAGACAAACAGTACATGATATGAAAATAGCCAAAATCAAGTCTTTGAAGGACTCAGCGCTTATTTCCAAACACTCTATTAACTGATCGACCTGCACTACTTTTGTCTTTGCTTATTTCTATATTGAGAGTGTTCGATTAGAAGTAAGGAGATGCAAAAGTGTTTAATTCTGAAGTGAAAAAACGCAAGAACTTGAAAGACAAAAAGTCCTTTTTGAGATTTACTTTCTGGAATTTAGTCAACCAAATAGTCATGCGAGTTCATTTTAAAAAGATAAGTGTTATTGGAAGAACTAACTTGCCCGATGGCGCTTTTATTCTGGTGGCAAACCATTCATCGCGTTGGGACGGGCTTGCAGTGCAATTTTTACTCAATCGCAGAGCAAATTACATGGTATCACCCAATGAAATGAAAGGACTACAAGGGCGTGCAGTAAAAAGTGTAGGTGCTTTTCCAGCAAATTCAAGACATGATCTGGTTTCATATTCACTTGAGCGTATGCTGAAAAATGAACCAATAGTTGTTTTTCCAGAAGGTAATATTTTTAAAGACGACTATTTGCATCCGTTTAAAAAGGGCGCCGCAAAAATCGCTCTAGAAGCGGTAAGTCGAAACTATAATATTCCTATTGTGCCACTTGCAATTGAATATAATTTTGATCAAGCTCTTGGCGGACCTACAGTGTCAATGCGTGTTGGTCAAGCTTACATGCCAGAGATTTATGAAGCGCCAAGACTGGCAGAAGAAATGCATTTCAAGGTCAAAATTCTCAAAGAAGAATTATCATTTCAAGTTGCTTAGTATTCGATCAGCTTGTTGTTTTGCTTCTGTTGCCTGGTCGGTTTTATTTTCTTTGTCTTTTAACTCTGATATAGCGAGATAGTACTCGATGACATTTGGATGGTCTTTGCCCTGGATCTTTTCGGTTTGTTCAATTGCTTCCAGTAAAAGCTTTTCTGCCTCGGCTAGCTGGTTTTGTTTTATGCGCAATTTTGCTAATTCGCATTTGTAGCCCGCAATGTCTGGATGGTTTTCTCCAACGGATTTAACTGCGTCTATCAGCGCTGATTCAAGAAGCGGTTGAGCTTCTGAAATATTGCCAGTTTGACATAATACACGTCCCAAGCATTGTTTTGCAGAGGATAAAAGGACATGGCCTGGTTTTAAGTTGTTCTTGCGGTATTCGAAAACCTGGCGCGCTAATTTTTCTGCTTCTTCTAACTTTCTTAGTTGATAAAGGCAATTAGCAAGCATGCACATATGGGTCACAATAGCTGATTCGTCATCATTTTTACTGAAGATTTCAGCTTCTCTAAGAGCTTGTCTTCTTATTTTTTCGGCTGTAATGAAGTCGCGTTTTGTCTCGTATAAAGTTGCTTTTTCAAATAACGCGCTACACAATCGAGCCCGATAAGTAGAAGCTGCTATTTCGTCTTCATCTGCTAAATGAAGCATGGCATTTTCTAAAAATGGAATGGTTCGATCGAGTATATTTTCGGCTTCTGTTAAACGTCCCATAGCAATCAGGCAGAAGGCCATCTGTCCTCCTGCATCTGCCGCGCCGTCAAGATCTTGAGCCTCTTCAAGGAGTGTCTTTAGACCATTTGATTCTTTAAGCGCTTCTTCGAATCTTGATTGCTGAATATATGACTGTATAAGTGTCGAGACGAACAGACAGTCCCAGGAAAAACTACGAGGTAAAATTCCTGTTCCTCCAAGTTTTAGAAACCTGCACCAGCGTAAACCAAAATTGGACCAGTTTTCAGCTTCCTTGTATTTGCATTCTTTGGTATAGGAGGTGCAAATCGAACTTATAAGGCTTGGAACAGATATCA
Organism: uncultured Candidatus Obscuribacterales bacterium; assembly: GCA_964572515.1. GTDB lineage: Bacteria > Cyanobacteriota > Vampirovibrionia > Obscuribacterales > Obscuribacteraceae > Aved-18. The sequence goes on from CAZNEW010000011.1 coordinate 108,642, forward strand.
CAACCATGTGAAAAAGCGAAGAAGCTGCAAAAATTGCTGAAATTATCGGGTGGTTGTTTAACCCCGCCAGAACCGCCACGCTCATCAAAATAAGCGGCAATTTCAAAACGCCCAGGGCATTAATCCTCCGTCTTTCTGGGGTTCTTATTTGCTCGACATCTTTTTCTTTCATAGTAAATTAATCTATTTATTCCCGGAACCAGATGCAATTTATTGCGTCTAGTTTGGCGCGACAAATACTGCGTACAAATACTGCGTACAAATAGAGCGTAGAAAAAGTCTACCGGAGTCATAATAGGAGTCTAAAAAATGTCCAAAAAGAACAAAGATACTAAAAAGCCTGAATTGGAAGGTGAAGAAAATAAACTAGGAAGAAACGAAGAAGGGTCCCAAGAGTCGAATGAAGAAAGAGATGAAGAGGAGGGTGATGAGAAACAAGAATTGACCGAATCTGCTCTTAAAGGCACCCACCAGGAGGACTTTTCATTGGAGAAAGAGCAAAAAGCCAAAGAAGAGGAGTGCGAGCGAGAAGAGGGGAATTGCGACGAGTCGCGCCAGTAAAGAATGCTTGTTTGCTACACGTTAGCTGTCTGCTAACTAACGTTTTATATACATGAACTAATGCAATGGCATGCCATGCACATCGCTGTTAGATTTTTGTCTCTTTTGATATTGAGCAGTATACATACTGAAATCAACAAAGTAGGCAAGACTTCCAAAAATGAACATACCGATGAGGCAAAGCACTAAGGTTGTGCTTGCCTTTTTGGTTTGCAAAGATTTGAGCTTTTTGAAATTCTTCATGTAGCGTTGTTTAATAAGATCGAAAAGTGAGTTCCATGCCCATGGTATAGCTAGTGCCAGAAAAAGACCTGTACCACTGAAATATTCTCTCTTGGATGAGTCTGAAATCGCCATTTCAAGATTCAGCCTTACCGAAACAAAGCAAAAGATGCAAATTGCCATCAAAAAGAGCAAGACCACATTGCTTAGTGTTCGATATTTTTTCCACCACGCCAAAGCTTGTTTTTCATTGGTGATAGGTGTAGTAAGGTCTTCAAGCATACAAATCAATTCTAAAATGGCTGAGTTTGCGTTTATATCGAGTTTATCAAAACGTTCATGTTAGCATTGAATGGTCATTCAGTGAACGTAATCCGATATCGGAATAGATTTTCTAAGATGGAAGGGGTGGAAATGTTTTTTTCGAGAAAATCTCTAAAACTGGCGCTAATTTTAGGTTTAATTATTTTTTTTAGTGTCACAATTGTTTCCGCTAAAGAAAGGGATCACAATCTTGCCGAGGGCGATAATCCTAAGCTTGATGAGGTTTCTTTGCAGACAAAAGATAAAACTGCAGATAGTACCACTCAAAAGGGATGGGCTTCGTACACAAAGCTTGTAGAGGGATTGGTCAAAGAATTTTATCCGAAAGCTAAAATCAAGCAATCACCGACTCATATACATGTCGAATTCAAAAGTCGACCTTACGATATTCCATCGCTTAATAAAATCGAGCCAGGAGTGGACTGGGGCGGAATTCTGTTCGATATCGATTTGAAAGATGGTCAATATAGTGGAGTTCATGCTGTTCCGAAAAAGTTCAATGAATACTCTTATTACCATGTCATGCTTTACGCGCCATATTCAGCCAAACTGAATAAGCATTTGGAAACTCGTATAGTTTATCCGTTCGACGTGCCGCCTGATTTTCTCAAGCGATTCATTTCGCTCATCGAAAACTTCGATCAGCATTTTTAGCAGCGTAAACTGGGTATAAATAGTTTATATAAGCTTCTATGAGTTTTACACTGCAGTGAAATTTATCAAGAAAACACAAGAGTCTGCCCATTTTCAGGCAAAACCGACTTATAGGCAAGGGGACGTACTTTTACAAAAAGTGGATTCGCTGCCGGCAAATAGTCAGCCGGTGGAGTTCGATAAACGTATTGTTCTTGCGTATGGTGAGGTTACTGGTCACTGTCATGCCTTGAGCGTTTCTAGCGCAGCAATGTTTACTTATAACGGGCAGCGATTAGTTCAAGTGGACGAAGGGGCGCAATTGCGGCATGAAGAGCACGCAACGATCGTTTTGCCCAGAGGCGTCTACAAAGTAATTCAGCAGCGAGAGTATGTCCCGGAGGCGCCTCCGCGAGATGTCCTCGACTGAAAAAGCACAACGCAGAATTGTGCAATCAGTAGGGAAGCTCTCCAGCAGCCAGAGGCGCGGTCTGGATACTACTCTTACGCATTGGCGAAAAGTTGGAACTTCAACTGTTCCAGCTGACCGTAAAATGGCGCAAGAAGGGGTTATTGAGGCGTATAAAGCGGTCAACCTCGATCCTCCCAAATTATTCCTTTGGCTAGAGTCTCCTAGAGCAGGAGCTACTTGTGTTCGATTGCTTAAAAGCGAGCTTGATTGGCCAGCGCAGTTAGCTCCTCACCAACGTGCAGTTTGGGATTCTGTTTGGCGGCAAGCTATGCCTTTCATAAAGAACCTGGTTGGTGAAGAGAAATGGAATCGCGTTAAAAGCGAAATTAAGCAAGAATCACAGAAAAAGGTTCTTCAGAAATATCCTCATCTTGTTGAAAAAGTGGTAAAGGAGCGATTTTCAGAGCAGCTGGGAATTTGGATTTGGAAACAGTTGCGTAAGAATTATGGATATTCAGTTTTTGAAGAAGTTCGCAATGAACTAGATCGCTCTATGCAAGCCAGAATTAAAGATAAAGTTTTGGAAGAAACGTCTTTGTTTATAAGTCACGAACTTGTTGGTCCTTTGCAAAAGCAGCTTGAGACTTGCATACTTGAACCTTTGCGTAGAGAGATGACTGTAAATAACGGGGTACTGATTGGAAGACAAACCTGGGAATGCTGTTTCGGACAGCATGACGCTGCATGGCTGTCATATTACGATTATCTTTCTCGGTTGGGCTTGCAGGAAGCTGACAAGGTGTTGGGTTTGAAAAAAGTGGCACGGTCGGCAGGGTGGTGGTGGCCCTACAAAAATATATGCATTATCACCGAGAGACCAAGAGTGTTGAATCGAGAAAACAGGCTTTATTTGCATAACGAGAATGGCGCAGCAATTGAATATTCCGACGGTTTTAGTGTTTTTGCGTACCGTGGCATCATCGTTCCTGAATATGTAATAAATTTATCTGAACCGATATCGGTTGAGATGATCGAAGCGGAGCCAAACGTTGAAGTGCGGCGAGTTTTAATCGAACGTTTTGGTCTTGAGAATTATTTGAACACTGGAAATTTGATCAAAATTCATCAGGATGATTGCGGCACTTTGTATAAGATGAATTTGCAAGGGGATGAACCCATATTAGTGGTAAGGGTTATTAACTCTACGCCCGAACCTGATGGTACTCGAAAGAATTATTTTCTTAGGGTGCCACCAAATATGATGCGAGCTCGTCAAGCCGTTGCTTGGACTTTTGGGTTGACTGAAGAAGAATATCATCCATTGCAAGAAACCTGAATTCAGGATGCTTTGCGATCTTCCTTTCGAATATCAACTTCGAATTTTTTGCGAGCGTCATCCAGGTTTTCGTTGGCAGGACCGTCTAGCACTTTTCCTTCCAGATTAAATCTGGCTCCGTGTACCGGACAATCCCAGGTTTTTTCAAGCGCGTTAAAACAAACTACACCCTTCATGTGAGGGCAGTAGGCTGATTTTTCATGGAGCATACCTTTTTCATCCTTGAAAATAGCTACATGATATCCGTCGCGTACAAGGACGCCGCCTTGGCCTGGTTTTAAATCATCAGGACTGTTCAATTCCGGGGGCGTAATGTAAGACGAATACTGACTTAATGAATTGACGTTTTCCTTGAGATACTCGAAGGAAGCGTTGAAAACCTTGCGCGAGGGTTCATAAAGATCAGCAAACCTATTGTTTTCGCCTAAAATAATATCTTTAAGAATGAGACCACTAAGAGTGGCGTGAGTCATACCCATTCCAGAATCTCCAGTTGCGATATAAATGTTTCCATCATGGGCTGGGTCTTTTCCGATAAAACTCAAGCCATCAACAGATTCATAAATTTGACCTGACCATTTGAATTCGACATCACCTGCGTCGGGAAAAAATGCACGAGCATATTTTTCAAGCCGGTCAAATCGTTCTTTTGCGTCGTTAGACTGTCCAGTGCGATGATCTTCACCCCCGACTATAAGTATTTGTTCGTTTGTATCCATATCCAGATTTTGCAACCGCATATAGTGGTATGGGTTTTCAGTGTCCCAATACAAAGCTTGTGGTACCGTGCCTTTTTTTACTTTCAATCCAATTGCATATGTTCTATAAGGAGCTTGTTTTGTATGGACTTTAACAAAATCACTTATTGGGCTGTTAGTTGCGACAATTACCGAATTTGCTTTGACAACGTGACCTAGATTAGTGTGCACAATCGGTCTCTTTCCATCAGTGATTTGGGTCACATGGCTGCGGGTATGAAATCGGACATTTCTCTTTCGACATGCTTCAACTAATCCAGTGATGTACTTGAGAATATGAAACTGAGCTTGTTGTGGAAAAGTTATTGCTCGAGTCGTTGCACCATTAAGCAATGGGAAGTTTTGAATCATATCTATGTCCTTAAAGCCAACCTTCAGGCAAGCTTCGTACTCTTTTTGCAAGTCTGTGTGCGAATGAAGCTTTGAATCAAATAGACAGCCTTCGAGTCTAGTGAAATCACAGTCTATGTTTTCTGCCAGTATGATCTCTTCGATTTCATCAACAGCTGTTATCAGGCTCTGATAAACAAGTCTTGCGTTGTCTTCGCCGTGTAGACGAACGATATTTTGATAAAGGCTATCTATTACGACGCTTATATGAGCGGTAGTGGACTTAGTTTCTCCACTTGCGATTATTCCGTCTTCCAGGACGACCACTGATTTGCCTGCTTTGCTTAATTGATACGCGCAGTTTAAACCGGATATGCCAGCACCTATTATGCAAACATCACATTCGAGCGACTCGGAGATTGATGCGAACCTTGGAACATCAAAAGTTTGAGTCCAAACCGATATCGGTTTACGTTTTGGGTCGAACATAGCAAAGTCTCCTAAGCTGCCGCTGGCTGCACTTTTCTAGCTATTTATTATCTAGCTCGATTACGCTTAAAAGATGCGGGCTGCCTATTTCAGGGTTTTTGCCTTTGTGGAAGTTTCGGTCTGTTGCCCAGGTGAATTGTCATGCAGATATCGGGGAGGCGTATCTGGCACGGTAAATACATTTTCTTTCAGCACTTCAAACATATCGGGGGTTATTTTCAAATCGCCGCTAAAAGGAGTGCTATAGACTGCTAAAAGCCACATATTTAGCCCCAAAGTCGCAGCTACAAGCGACGTCATGAGTGCCTGAACCCCGGCCCACTTGCTGGAGAATACGAAAGTAAAGCCAATTGTTATGAATGCTCCAATTCCCAACACCATCCATAACGTTGTTGACGGTCCTGTCTTGGCAATTAATATTCGCGTTCGTCTGTTCATTCCAACGTCTTCCATCGCCTCAACCGCCGCTGCGTGAAGGTTGTTCTGACGTTCGTTTTGAGGTGAAACGGAAACCACTGCTTCCCAGAGCTTTTGATATGATTGCCAATGGTGGTTAATCTTGCCACGAGCCTCCATAATCGGCCATTCAATCGTTACCACTTCGTTTGAATATTCACGGCATAACTGTCGAAGTCTTATTCTGTCTTCTTGCTCAAAACCTCTGGCAAGGCGAAAAATGTTAGCCACGCCGTTTGCTTCCATTTCAGTATGCATTTTAGCTTCGGCATATTTCTCCATCGCACCTGCAACCAAAAAGCCAAGTAGGACCGAATAAAGCGTTCCGACGACACCTAGCATCGCTTCGGCTGGACCATGTTGCTCAACAAGGGAATCTGGTTTTATAAAGTGCCTGAATAAAATCTGACCGCTTATTGCTACTCCTACTAAGACAGTGATCAGAATAACTGCGCTTGCTATTGTGTTCATTTTTCGATCCTTGGTGTTTCCAGGCGATTTCAGGAATATTTTGGTCCATGATAGTATGGTTAAAGATTAAATGATAGGTGAAAAAAGCAATATTCCGGCTATCCGTGGCTCTAGATGAGGTCCAATAATGCGCATAGTGAGGATACTTTCTATCGACGCTGGCGGCGTTCGCGCCGTTATTCCATCTGTAATCTTGAGTCATATGGAAAGACAGGCTGGTAAACCAGTCAACGAACTTTTCGATTTAATTGTGGGTACCTCGACTGGAGGTTTAGTTGGTCTTTGTTTAACCAAGCCAAATGGAGCCAATTCGCTAAATCCTCAATATACTGCATCAGATATGGTGCGCTTCTTTGAAGAGCATTCACGGAGTATATATCCTCAGAATAGCTTCATGGATGGTTGGCTGCGACCCAAGTATGATCGAAAAAGCATGGATAAAGCTCTAGAAGAACTACTTGGTGATTTTAAGTTAAAACAAGCTTTAACGAATGTCGCTGTCACCGCATATGATATCGAAAATAAATTGCCTGTTTTATTCAAGAGTTGGCTTGCTAAAAATCTCGATACTTTTGATTTTTTCGCTCGAGACGTTGCTCGTGCAGCCTGTTCCATCCCTACCTATTTTGAACCGGTCAATTTAAATAGACATGAGCAATTCAAGTCTTTGGTCGATGGTAGCGTATTTGCAAGTAATCCTGCTTTGACTGCATATTGCGAAGCTGTTTCAATTTTTGCAAACGAACCATGTGACTATCTGGTGGTTTCTTTGGGCACGGGTAAATGTGCCAAAGGGCTTACTTTCGAAAATATTCGTACCTGGGGACAATTTCATTGGATGAAAGAAATTGTCAGTGTTTATGCCGACAGTAATGCTGATGCAGTGGATCAGCAAATGCATTCTGTTTTGCCAATAGCTACAGATGGAAGGCAGAGATATTTCCGAATTCAATCTAATATTTACGATGAAAACGTGGGAGCAATGGATAACGCTTCGGAAAAAAATCTAATTGGACTGAAGAACTTTGCACAGGAACTGATTAATGACCCGGTGGTGAATGACACGCTAGATAGGCTCTTGTATCAATTACACATTTTGACCTCTGCGGGTTCCAGAAAACAGCTTCCCAAAGCGCGCAAGAGCAGCACATTTACTAAATTGCAAGCTTTGTCTTCTGCCACAGCAACGTCAGATGTGGTTCCGGTCGTTTCGCAAGCGCTTAAGCCTGTTATAGCAGTTGCGGAGGAGTCACCATTTGGCAAGGTGGATTCGAAAGGCGATTCGGAGGCCACCGTTCCACCTGCTTCTATAAGCAGCGGTGAATCTCAGCTCCCTTTGAGAGGTTTGAACTTAGTCTATTCATCAGCAATCCCTGGTCCGGAGTTTTTGTCAAAAGCCTTTTTGATTTTTTGTGATGAAAACAAAGATTCGGTTGCTTCCGAGCTAATAGATGCTCTTAATAAGTTTAAGATTGCCACCATATATAATGACACCTCGTTGACTCGCGATAATCTTTCTTGGTTGGTTGATAGAGCGAAAGGACTCGCAGACTGTCTTGTTTTCTTGATTACCCCTGATTTCGTGCGCCAGATTCTGGATGCACGAATAACCGAATGGCTTCACAACTTGGTCGCTACCAGTAAGACAGCCGTTTATTTTGTTTTTGATGATATGAAAGATATATTGGGAACGAATGGAAGCGCATCACATTTGAATAAAAGTTCGCCAGTGCATTTGTTTTACAATAGCGCTTTTGATTCAAGTGAAGGTTTAGAGTCAACTGCTAACAATATTTATAAACATGAGTTGAAGCACAAAGCTTGACTTTCCGTTTAACGCGAGCGAAGTTCTGCTTCCTCTTTTATTTTTTTGCATCTCTCTTCTGCTTCTTTCATAATTTCAACTTCTCTCTCGTCACTTATGTCAGTGCCAAGAGACCCATCTTTATACTTGAATACTTCTTGAGAGTTGTTTTTCTCGTCTTCGAGCTGTTTTTTTGCTTCTGCTCTGATTTTGTCCATTTTCTCGCGGGCTTCGTCCATAATCGCTTTTTTGCGCTTTTCTTTTGGTGAAAGTTCGGCTTCTTTGTCAGTATCAGCGGAAGCCTCTTTAGAGCCGCTGGAAGCCGAGGTGTTAGATTTTGAAATAGTACTAGATCCTGAGCTGGAGCCGCTGTTACGTTTTTCCAAATATTTCTCTGCTCTGGAAATACCTTCTGTGCACTGAGCTAAAACGGCAGCATTAGTTGTTAGTCTTTGACAAAGCTGGTATTGATATTTTGCATGAGTAAAATTACCTAACGTAAGTAAAGTATGTCCAAGGTATAAGTGGGCTTTCCAAGAATTTTGTTTTTCAGCAACTGCTTTTTCTAGTGCCACCTTGGCTTTAGCATAATCCTTTGCTGCGTATAGCTTTGCCCCTTCTTCCATGCTATCTGCCAATGCTGCCAAGGGAGTGCTAATCGCTATCGCGAGCAGAAATAGACCATTTTTCATTACACGCATTGATTAACCTCTCATTGACTACAGTCATTTAATTGAATCAAAAAAAATCGGTTTAAGCCAGTCTTTGAACTTTTCAACCTACATTTTTGAGCGTAATCCGATATCGGATTACGTTTTTTTCTGAGCTAACTGGCAAGTCATTATTGAACTTTTTGCTCTTGGATGACGTTTATGAAATTGAGTGCAGGAGAAAAACTATGAATGCGGAACAAAAGAGGACGTGGAATGATTTCCTAAAATTGTTTCCTGATGATAAACATTGTCTGGAAAAGATTGTTAGTTGCTTAAAAAAAACTGGCTGGCGTTTCAGTTGTAGAAGGTGTGGTTCAGAGGTATTAAGCCGAAGGTTTGGTGAACGTCGATATTTTTGCCAAGACTGCAACTACACAGGATGGATTCTAGCGGGTACATTTTTTGAGTTTATAAGAAAGTCACAATTATGGCTTGGTGCTATTTGGTTTTTTGAAAAAGGTGTGCCAATCAATGCCTGGCAGTTTCATGAATTAGCGAAATGTGCGTATTCAACAGCGCTCATGATTTTTAGAAAGTTGGCTTCGGTGCTATATGAAAATTTGGAAGCAGTGGAAAGCACGGACTCAATAGATTCTGCAAATTTTGTTTCGCTGTATTGGAAGCGAAGCAATCAAACTCCAAAAGGCGAACACCCTAATATGGAGCAAATTTATTTTGAACAGTCGGATGATTCTATGAGAGATAACGATTCTTCTAATTTGGCGCTAAAGGATTCAGAATCATCAGATTTTAAACAATTTGACTTAAAGCCATGCGATCTAAACTCTGCCGAACTTCAGAACGATGAATCAAAAGAGACCGTCAATTTATCGGCAGAAGAAAGCGCTATTCTTAAGCTGTTGAGTTACGAGAAAATTCATTTTGATCATATTTGTACCAAATCTGGATTTATGCCTGGCGTAGTTGTTGCAAGTTTGACTTGTCTTGAATTGAAATATCTTGTAGAACAGCATTCAGGCGATTATGACCTTGCCCCAAACGTCGATCCGGTCTTTAAGAGACATTTGCCAAATCTACA
>CAZNEW010000012.1:0-87300 GCA_964572515.1 uncultured Candidatus Obscuribacterales bacterium
AGTTTAAGGGCATTTGTCACCTTTGCAACTGATCGATTTTCGGGGTTCAGGTCAAATTAGATGATCGAATAGAAAATTTGAGTCAAACCAATATCACATTACAGCTCATAGTGGCTGAACTTTTCAAGGCTTGGTTTGTGAATTTTGAAGGCGTTTCTGAAAAGGACATGCGGGATTCAGAACTTGGATTAATTCCCAAAGGATGGCAGGTAGTATCGCTTGCAGAGCTCTGTTCTCTAATGGTAAATGGTGGTACGCCAAGGCGTAGTTCAGAAGTGTTTTGGAATGAAGGACAAATTCCGTGGTTCAAAACGGGCGAGCTATTTGATGGTTTTCTACTTGAGCCATCAGAACGCATTACTGAGCGAGCCATTAACGAGACAAGTGTAAAAGTGCTACCCCGTCACTCTATACTCATGGCAATATATGCCTCCCCAACAGTCGGTAGGCTTGGAGTTCTAACTGAAAATTCTGGATTCAATCAAGCGTGCACGGGTATGGTTGCTCACGAGAATATCGGTCCTTGGTTTTTATTCCAAACATTGAAGAATGGCCGTGAATGGTTCAATAGCCGCGCGAATGGCGCTGCGCAACAGAATATATCAAAAGAAATTGTAAGCAATTACAAATGCGTTCTACCGGATGAGGCTGCTTTATCACGTTACAACAATATCGTTAGACACATTTATTCGAGTTTAGAGAATAATTCGCGCCAGGTAAGCACTATCACCAAGTTACGCGACACCTTGCTGCCGCGATTAATTTCGGGACGACTTCGGAGGAGATCATGACTTTGGATTGGTGTCCTGGTATCCGAGAAGCCTGTGCGCATTGGCGTGACGCGCCAATGCTGCAGCAGACTTTTGAAGCGCTTGAACGTACATTGGACCAAGATAACGATGCTTGTATTGACTGCTCAAAAACAGTGGTTGAAGTTGTCTGCCAGACGATTGTCACCAGTTTTCATAACCCGCAAAATCCATTGCGACCGCTGCAGGAAACGCCAAAACTTTCTGATTGGTTGAGCGCAGCAGTGAAAGCTCTCAAACTGGGAGATGTAAGGGACGATAGGTTCAAGAAACTAGTGTCTAGTCATCACAAACTTTCTGACGCTCTCAATGATCTTCGTAACAAAGCCGGACCTGCAAGTCACGGCAAAGACCCGTATTTGGAAAGACTGGGCATTCACCACCGACGCTCAGCCGTTTTGGCTGCAGACGCAATCGTAACTTTTTTGCACAATGCGTATTTAGATGCACGTCTTGATCCCGCTTGCTCTCGCGAACCATGGGAGCGATTCGCAGAAGAAAATGCACGTATAGATTCACAGGTAATTTTGAAAGTGAATCAAGAATATGACGAGTCGCCAATCTTGCGTTTTTTGCTTCCTAGTGGTGATGAAATGCCCATCAAAATTGAAATTAGTCGACTGCTTTACTTGATCGATCGCGACGCATATGTGGAAGCCTTGAACGCGACAAGCAACGTTTTACCTTCGGCAATGGAATTGGTTGAGTAAAGAGGAAAAATAGTGTCCTTTCTATCTGAATTCGAAATCGAAAGTGCATTGCTCGAACAATTTCGTGGACTAGGTTATGCAATTACATCTGATGAGATCATTGGCCCGGACAGCAGTACACCTGAACGTGATAGCCACGATGTTACGTTACTGCGGAAAAGATTGGAAAACGCTGTTTTACGACTCAACCCAAATCTGCCTTCTGAAGCGCGAGCTGATGCAATACGCAATCTGACGCAATCAGTTTTTCCCTCCCTTCTTGAAGAAAACCGACGAATCCACAAACTGTTAGTAGAGGGAGTCGACGTAGAGTATTACGGCGAGGATGGAGTACTAACGGCAGGCAAAGTTGCGTTACTCGATTTTGAACAGCCAGAGCGGAATGACTGGTTAGCAATTCAGCAATTCGTAGTCATCAACGGTCAAGTGAAGCGACGCCCTGATGTGGTGCTGTTCGTTAATGGACTACCGCTAGCGGTGATAGAGTTGAAAGCTCCTGGAAGTGCGGGAGCAAATCTGGCTGGTGCTTTTAATCAGCTGCAAACTTACAAGCAGCAAATTTCAGGTTTGTTCAACACTAATACACTCCTTGTCACCTCAGATGGTATCAGCGCTCGGGTGGGTTCTTTGTCTGCAGATTTGGAACGCTTCATGCCTTGGCGTACAACTGATGGCAAAGAAATTTCAACGAAAGGTTTGCCGGAGTTGGAAACACTTATTGAAGGAATTTTTGAGAAGCGACGCTTTCTCGATTTGATTCGGCACTTCACCGTATTTGGTGAAACTAGGGATGGACTCGCAAAAATAGTAGCGGGCTACCATCAATATCACGCAGTCAATCGTGCGGTGGAGTCGACCATTCGTGCTACCGCAATGAGCCAAAGTGTTGGAGAAGAACCAGAATCTTATGGCTTGCCATCTGTGACAACGCAAGCAAAAGGCGATCGGCGAGCTGGCGTAATATGGCATACGCAAGGTTCGGGCAAAAGTTTATTGATGGCTTTTTATGCTGGCAGGTTGGTGAAACATTCTTCAATGGAAAATCCAACGCTTCTAATACTTACCGACCGAAACGATTTAGACGATCAATTGTTTTCAACTTTTTCCATGTGCCGTGATTTGATTCGACAAACTCCAGTTCAAGCTGAAGATAGAGAGCATTTGAAGGAATTGTTAAAAGTTGCTTCTGGCGGTGTGATTTTTACCACATTGCAGAAATTCGGTGAGGTCCCTGAACCGCTTACTACCCGCCGAAACGTTGTCGTTATAGCAGATGAGGCACACCGCTCACAGTACGGTTTTCGAGCCAAGGTGGATGCAAAAACGGGCAAGATTTCCTACGGATTTGCACAATATTTGCGAGATGCATTACCCAATGCTTCGTTCATCGGATTTACTGGAACACCAATAGAAAACTCAGACGTTAACACTCCAGCAGTATTTGGAAATTATATCGATATTTACGATATAAGTCGTGCAGTAGAGGATGGGGCAACCGTTCCGATTAACTATGAATCGCGCTTGGCTCGCATCGAGCTTAATGAAGATGAGAAGCCAAAAATTGATGCGGAAGTAGCTGCATTAACTGAAGACGAAGCGATTTCTGAGCAGGAAAAGCTCAAGCAGAAATGGGCTTCAGTGGAGGCTTTGGTAGGAAGTCCGACCAGACTTGCTCTTATTGCTAAGGATTTAGTGACCCATTATGAAAACCGGATAGTAGGGCTTGAGGGCAAGGCGATGGTTGTGTGTATGAGCCGTCGCATTTGCGTTGCTCTGTATGAAGAAATAAAAAAACTCAGACCCAGTTGGCATAGCGACGATGACAACACGGGCGCAATAAAAATTGTGATGACTGGTGTCGCGAGCGATCCAGCAGAATGGCAAAAACACATCGGCAATAAAAAGAGAAGAGACCTTTTAGCCAAAAGAGCTCGCGATGTGAATGATCCACTTAAATTGGTTATTGTGCGAGATATGTGGCTTACTGGATTTGATGCTCCTTGCATGCACACCATGTATGTCGATAAGCCAATGCAAGGTCACGGCTTAATGCAAGCTATTGCTCGAGTAAACCGCGTATTTCGAGACAAGCCTGCTGGGCTTATTGTTGATTACATTGGTATCGCTCAAAGCCTCAAGTCCGCATTGGCACAATATTCGAAGCGCGATCAAGATACAGTGCACTTAGACGAATCTCAAACGCTGGCGGTATTGCACGAAAAGTATGAAATAGTACGAGACATGTTTCACGGTTTTGATTACATGACCGCTCTAAATGGAACGCCTCAGCAACGATTGACTATGATGGCCGGAGCAATCGAATGGATTCTCGATAAGCAGCAGCAATGGGCGGAGAGAGAAACCAATCCCGAAGGGAAAAAGAATGCTCATCGACGATTTTCCGATGCGGTTCTTGCATTGTCTAAAGCCTTTGCGCTTACCTCCGCATCAGAGGACGCAAAAAACATCCGTGACGAAGTGGGATTTTTCCAAGCAATCCGTGCTGCACTTGTTAAAAGCGCTACCGGTTCTGGAGTTACGTCTCGTGAGCGTGATTTTGCAATTCAGCAAATTGTTAGCCGCGCTGTGATTTCGACCGAAATTGTTGACATTCTGAAAGCCGCGGGAATTCAAACACCAGATATTTCAATTTTGTCCGACGAATTTCTAGCTGAAGTTCAACAAATGAAGAAAAAGAACTTGGCATTGGAAGCTTTGCGCAAACTTTTGAATGATGGAATACGATCCCGAAGCAAATCCAATATTGTTGAAACACGTTCTTTTTCCGAGCGATTAGAAAAAGCGGTGGCACGCTATCACGCGAATGCAATTACCAGTGCGGAAGTTTTGCAAGAATTGATTCAGTTGGCAAAGGATATTCGCGCAGCTCGACAACGCGGTGAAGAGTCTGGTCTGTCTGATGAAGAAATCGCCTTTTACGATGCACTGGCAGAGAATGAATCTGCAGTTAAAGCTATGGGCAACGACCAGCTAAAAGTTATAGCTCACGAATTGCTTGTTAGTTTAAAAAGTAACATTTCAGTGGACTGGGCACACCGTGATTCTGCACGTGCGAAGATGCGAGTTTTGGTAAAACGCATTTTGCGAAAGTATGGTTATCCTCCGGACTTACAGGATGCTGCGGTGCAGACAGTTTTGCAACAGGCTGAGGCGTTGTCGGCTGAATGGGTTTAGCGAGCATTAAAACAGAACCATTTCGATGCTGAATCCATCTCAAATTCAAACTGATTTAGTTACTGCAATAAAGCAAGAAATTTATGCGGTTTTTAAAGCTGAGGCAAAATATATACCTGTCAGCGAAGGACACTTGATCGCAAAAATAGAAGACGGCTTTTTATACTCATTCAAGGCTGATGTTCGCCCCACCGTTCCGTCGGAATCGCCGGTAAAAATTCATTTGGCTGACTACACCAAATTTTCAGGTATCTGGGTTAGCCAAAATGATTTTGATGTTTTAGTGCTTAGCTCCGAAAATCTTGGCGAGAGGGTGGCAAATGCAAAAATCTCAATCGACTTATCTTATATTCTTGAGGCTCTCATAGAATGCATTACTGAAAAAAATTCTGGACATCTTTTAGAGCAATTGTTTTCAATCAATCCAGAAGACTGTCACTTCAACAAGAATGCTTTGGCAAATTCTCTTGCTGCTCTTGATTCTTTAGGCATGAAAAGGAATTCGAGTCAACACGCAGCTTTGAATAATTGCCTATCAAACTCGATACATTTTCTTTGGGGACCTCCAGGCACCGGAAAAACTGCCACGCTATCTCAGATATGCAGAGCTTTAGAAGGGCAGTCTCAATCTATATTCGTGTTGTCGCACGCTAATATTGCCGTTGATGTGGCCGCATTGAAGATAGCAGAAGCCTGTGAAGGTACAAATTTACTGAAAAACGGCGGCATCTTGAGGCTTGGTTTTCCTCAAATGGCAGAGGTCAGAAAGCGAGAGGATATCAGCGCTTTCGGAGTTCTGAAAAAACAATTTCCAGGCCTTTTGAACGAACTTTTGTTAGCTGAAAAAGAGCGAGACTTTCTTGTTTCGGAGTTGCGCGTAAGCAGAAATAAAGGTCCTTTGAAGGACCGTTTAAAAATAGTTCGGGACGAGCTTTCTTCCATTTGGAATCAAGTCAAAGAAACAGAAAACTTGTTGATCGATCGTGCAAGAATCATTATTGCAACTACGTCAAAGTTTGTAATAGACGCGAGACTATGGAATTATGAACCCGACAATATTTTGTTAGACGAAACAAGTATGTTGAGTTTTCCATTTGTTTACGCCGCAGCGAAGAAAGCGAGGAAAAGGCTTTTGCTTTTTGGAGACTTTCGACAATTGCCACCAGTATGTGTATCTGAAGAGACGCTAGCTCAAAATTGGTTAGGTCGGGATGCTTTTGATGTACTAGGAGTTCGCAAAAACATCGATAATGGCGCCGAAGATAATAGAGTAACTCTTTTAGATACTCAATATCGAATGAACGAGAACATTGGAAAAATGGTCAGTAATTTTTGCTACGATGGAAAATTGCAAACCGATCCATTTAGTTCTGCTCAGCAAGAATATTTAGCAAAACTACCGCCGCATGAGCATAGCGCAGTTGTTTTAATTGACAGTCAAAAAACTTTTCCAGCCAGCTTCAAGGAGAAGCGCAAGGGATCCCATTCTCGAGTCAATCCGCTTCATGCTTTATTGATTTGCAGTGTTGCTGACTCTATGCTGAAAAGCGGTGCAAACAAAGTAGCTGTCATAACACCATATGCTGCTCACGCACGACTTTTGCATGGAATGATAAAGTCTCTGAACATGAACGAGCAAGTCATTACTGCCACCATTCATAGGTTCCAAGGCTCCGAAGTCGATTCTGTAATTTTCGATTTGGTGGATGCTTTGCCGTTAAGTGGCGCCAGCCGGTTAACGGGTTCAGATGTAGATCGGTCTACTCGATTATTAAATGTGGCGATTTCTCGTAGTAAAGGAAAGCTTGTTGTTCTAGCAGACAAATCCTTTGTAGATATTCATCATGGCGGACGTTCACCCGCAGCAAGACTAACGAAAATGTCAACTAATAAAGTGTGCTTTACTGAGCTGTTAAAGTCTTGCCAATTAGACTCAATTCAATGGTGCACATCTTGGACAGCAGCACAAATTGCTCTGCATTCAACCGTTTCGATTGCCAAGAAAATTAGAATTAATATTCCAAGAAATTTTGAACAGAGTAGTCAATTTCGAAGAGCTCTTGAAGCGTTTGATGAAGGCTTGAAAAATAGAAAAAAATTCGAGTCATTCTTTTATCTCATAACCGAAGGTACGCTAGCAGTTGGAGGCAGAGAACCTGAGGGTGCAATTGCTATCGTGTCCGGCGGACTTAAGGATGAGCTTGAACGTGCGATAATAGGCGAGTATTCCTTAAATGAGTGGCGCTTTAGAAATGCGCCAACGCGAGATCATGGCATTTCTCATCCCCGATAACGCGAAAAGTCGACCCGATATTCCGTCACCGATTCGACGTGTTCTTAGCTCTTTTGAAATTGGATTAGATGATTCGGCTGTAGTTTGGTATGAGCCGTTATTCGATCCAACAGGTGAAAAACCCCACATTATTGTCATGATGCCTGAGCGAGGAATAGCCGTATTAGAGGTTCTTGATGTAAAGACCTCGCAGTTTCTTGGGATTTTCAAGGGCAAGGCAAAGTTTTTACGAGACGATAAGGAGATAGAAAATCCGGTTGAGCGCGCGCACAAATTAGCGGAAATTTTAGTTAAGCGGTTGAAGCAAGAGAAACGAGTTTCTCGGCTTGAACTAAATGTTGCTGCTGGAGTCTGTTTTACCAATGTCACTGCATCTGATGCTAAATCAAAAGGAATTACTCAAGCTCTTTCTGAAGAATTCTGCATTTATAAAGAGGAGATTGACGCAGGTATTTCAGGAGCAGGACAATCCACTCTAATGAGAGCATTTACCCGCGTCGTCGGGCCACCAACAGTAGATTGCGTAACTTCGGAATTGGAAAAGACACTTAGAGGTTTGATTCAACCTGATCTTGTAATTGGCAAGCTTTCGATGAATGAAAAAGATCAGCTTCAAATATTTATTCCACCGGACTCTGAAAATGATGTTGTTAGAGTTATGGATAGACAGCAAGAGGCAATGTCTAAAAGTCTAGGTGATGGACACCGAGTTATAAGAGGTGTCGCTGGAAGTGGTAAAACATTGATTTTAGTTTATAGAGCTAAACTACTGGCTGAAAACTTTCCGCAAAAGAAGATTCTTGTCACTTGCTTTACTAGAACCTTAGCGGCACAGCTCAAATTGCTTATGCAAAGTTACGCTAACATACAGGTCGTTCATCTTCACGCGTTAATGAAGGATGTGTGCCACGACGCGAAACTCAAAATTCCTACGGATGATCCAGACTTTCAGATTCGCTTGGAGACAGCCCTTGAAGGGCAAAGACAAGGTTTTGGTCCCAGATTTGACGTTGTCCTAATGGACGAAGCTCAAGATTTTAATTCTGATGCTTTGCGTTTTGCCGTTGGATTACTGAAAAACGATTCAGAAGATTTAGTCATCGTTGCTGATGCGGCACAAAATATTTACCGTCGAAAATTCAGTTGGAAAGAATCTGGTATCAAAGCGCAAGGCAGAACAAGAATTTTGCGCGTGAATTATCGAAACACAAGAGAAATCCTTCAATCTGCAAATTCGTTTCTTTTGAGTAGTAACTCGTTAGTTGCTGATGATGTTCCGGATTTTGAAGATGAGAATACTGTGATACCACCTGAATCTGCTTCGAGATCCGGTTCGATTCCAGAATTAGAAGTGGTGCCAAATGTGTTGACTGAGGTAAATAGAGCAGTCGAGATTGCAGCAGAATGGTCAAAAATAGTTGGAGAGAACGAAAAAATAGCTATTCTCTATCCTGGAAAGGACGGAAAAGATAGAGGTTATTTTTTGAATATGATGTTGCGAAACTCAGGCGTGGATTTCTACTGGGCCACGGATAAGAAAAATTGGGCTGCGAAAGCGGGGATGGCTACAGCGAAACAAAAAATTATCCTTTCCACAATTCACAGTGCCAAAGGTTTGGAGTATCCATATGTAATACTTTGCGGAATATGGAAAGAAAAGCAAGATATCGAGCAAAACAGAAAGCTAGCTTATGTAGGCATGACCAGGGCAACAGATAGGCTCACTGTTATAACCCGCGAAGGACACGACCTTGTAACCGATCTGAAAGCGGCTTTCTTGAGTTGATAATCGCCTTATTTTAAAACTGGAAAGAACATGCGCAATTTTTTCCCAATAACATTCCTTCAGGCAAACTGTATCTACTTCAACATTTTATCTTTAGGCATTCGCGCAGCAATATACTCAAGCAACTGAATGATTCGACCATTTTGAGCAACTTGCAAACAATTCAGACGTACTTGAGCTGAATCGGCAGTCTGACTAACTTGCGCTGCTGATTTGGCATTAACCTGGCCTTTCAAATGCTCTTTCAATGCATCATAGATTACAGCTTCAGTTGGCTGTGCAAAGGAAGCTGCACGAATGTAGGCGCGCGATAACGCTTTCATTGATTTGTCGTTTTCATCGATAGTTCCGGTAATTGATTCTTTCAGAAATCTGTTCGTGGCTGCCTGTTCATTGATCATGAGGTCGAAAGTAATTTGTTCAGCCTCAGTCTGAGCTGTCGAAGTTTTCTTTGGTTCCTGTTGAGCGAAGGCAGAACTTGTCCAACTGAAACAGATTAAAAGACAAATCGCAAGCAAGCGTGTCATATGCGCCTCTGAGTCAGGGGGAACTAAACATAGCCTATCTCGAAACCAGGAGATGTCAATTTCGTTTTTTATAATCTGGCTTAAATACTCGCCTGCATTGCCTTAAGAGCCGCAAATTTTTTGGCGTTGTATGTGGCGCAATAAGCTGAATTCTTCTATTGGATCTGTTTGAAATGTGATCGCGCAACGCTTGAATTATTAGGCCGCGGCCCAGATGCAATTGGTTGGATTGCAGCGAAACCACAATCGTTCCGCTCCCTTCATTCTAGTTGCGTGAAATCCAAATTTGTCTACGATCTGTGTATTGAAAATTTCCATCGCCTCTTCGCATTGCAAATGACCTTTATCCACTGCCTGTTTTAGCAGTGTGCAGGTTCTGATGCAGGGCACATTCAAGCCAAGCCCTTTCAGCAACTCCAAGGCCGGCTGGTCGTCAATCAGCAACGTCCATCCCCTCTTTGCTGCTATCGAGCATGCCTCGGCTTCCCCTGCTCCAAGACCTCGCTTCTTGAATCTGGTATCAACCCCCTGCGTCTCTTGCCAGACTTCTCTTCGACTGTATTTTCTTGCAAGCTCAAGTTCTTCCACGTTTAGTTCAATCGGATTCCAGATAGAACCTATTCCCAGTGAAAACGACGTGATAAAAGGTGCGGCGGCCTTATACCGATCTTCAATTTCACCATGCCTCTCGTAAAGAGGTTTGAGAAATTCAGAATGAGGAGGAGCCATTTTATTGATGGCGACAGGCACCTCCTCAGGATCCAAAATTGCCGGTGGCAAATGAAGCGGACCGTTGACTAGTTTTTGAAGCAGATGGGTACTGCCAGTGAAAACAAAATTGGATAACAGACTTGTGTCTGCCACGCAATTCATTTTTAGCAAATCATCAATGGTCACTGTTGTTTCCTTTCTAGTGGGAGAATTCGAGGACTTCTTTCCTCTCGTTTTCGTTTGCAACGGGAATATCGGACAACATCAAGGATTTCAATTGGGCTTGGCTGACATCGAGCAGATCTGCCGCCTGCGAAATAGAGAGTTCGTCATTCTTTATTAGATCTCTGACCGTTTGCAATACTGAGGCGGGATATCGATGGAGATTTAAGACTGGAGTGTTTGGTTTGCTGAACATGTCCGTTTCAAGGCCGAGTTGTTCCGCTAATGCACTTGGGCTATGCTCTGACCACTCCTTTCGCAGCTCCTCAGAAATGTGTTTCTCATTACGCAGACGTATGAGCATGAAGGCATAACTGACGCGGAAGACATAAGCCAATTCGATTGCTTTAAGTGAATCAAGTTTGTCTTTCCATTGCCAGGTATCAATCAGCTTATTCAATTCTTTTGATGGAACAAGAAAGTGATTTGCAAAAGAATCAGCGAAAAATTCCCTGGGAGAACCATCCTTATTGATGCTGATTATTGACCTCGTATTGTAGTGAAAGAGTGCGTGGGCAAATTCATGCGCCAGGGTGAACGACTGGCGACCCAGCGAATTCTGGGAGTTGACGAGAATGCAAAAACCGAGCTTCGGATGATTGTGGAAGACACCGGAGATTCCCGGGTGGGACTGATCCGACCAGTCACCAAGGTTGGCTCTGCAAACCAAAATGCCATGCTCATCTAAAAAGGAATATAGATCTGTAATGGCATCGGTGCCCAAGCCAAAATGGCTTCGGACTTCAGCAGCTAGAGTGGGGACAGCGCGACCGTCGGTGAAGTCGGGGCCGCGGTCGAGTTTTTTTGGTGGCTTCCCCGGATTGCCCAAAGGTAAATTCGCAGCTTCTTTGAGGTCCGCCCAGTTGTCGAGAAAGCCGAACCATTTCATCAATTGCAAGTGCGCGGCAGGATCGCTGACCAGACCTCTGCATAAAACCTCTCTTTCGGAAGGTAGGGATTTCGCTTTCTCCTTGTCTAAAAGGAACTCGACTGAAACGCTATAAAGGCGCGCCAGATCTTCGAGCTGACGAAGACTGGGAACGCGGGCACCTTTTTCCCACATCGATATGGATTCCCTTGGCACGTTCAATACGTCGGCAACCTGTATTTGGGTCAGCCGCGCGTCGGTGCGGCTATTTTGAAGATTTTGGCTTAGCGTCATAACCCTCCGGTCGAAATTAATGTATGTGTTACTGATGTTATTATGACATATTTTTCCTGAAAGGCAAGTGGAGTGCGTCTTGGTGGTTGTTTTGGTTACTCTCTTTACAAGCGGACTTTTTGTGCTACGATATTTTTGTGATCGAAAACTTAGCCCAAATGCAGTCCCCGAGAGGTTCTTCGAGGCTCGTTGGGATGGCATTGGCTTACTCATCCATATAGAGAGGTTTCTAAAGATGTCTGATATTTTTCAAGGTTCATTGAGCGACAACACTGTCTCGGCCTGCGAAGACGGCGTAATAAATGTAGTTGTCGATCTTGAGGACTGCGCCCGAGAGGGAAGAAAGCCGCCCATAAGCCTCCAGGGCTATTTGGTGAAAATCAACGGTGAAAAATTTGTATTTTGTTCGCCGAAGGTTAGCGGAAGGGAAATACTTTTGGCGGCCGGATTGACGCCACCAGAAAATTATTCCCTCAGGCTCATGGCTCGGGGTGAGCGTCCACGAAAAATCAAATTGGATGAAATCGTTGACCTCACCGAAAAAGGCATCGAAAAATTCCGGGCGATAATCGTTGACCAGACGGAAGGCTGACGATGGATAATCGACGACAATTCATGCTCCCAGAAGAAGACCTGGAGTTTCTGGAACAATACGGGCTATCTTGGGAGACCATAAATGATGGATCTCAATGGTTGCTGCTGCATGGTTTTCCAGTGCCTGAAGGTTACAACCATAGAGAATCCATTGTGGGAATCCGCATTGAAACGGGTTATCCCGGAGCACAGCTCGACATGGTTTATTTCTTCCCCGTTCTCAAGCGGATTGACGGAAAAGCTATACCAGCCTCTGATTCTATGCAAGCGATTGAAGGTAAGCAATTTCAGAGGTGGTCTCGGCACAGGACCCCACAGAACCCCTGGCGGCCTGGTGTTGATAGCGTAGCAACCCACGTCCAGCTTATTGAAGAATGGCTGGAAAAGGAGTTAAGAAGATGAAAGAAACAACTCTGACCCTGACAAAAGAGCACCACACGATACTCAAAGAATTTCTCTTTCCCGAGGACGGTAACCAATCTGTCGCCATTGCCTTGTGCACCAGACGTGATGGCGATAGAAGGACTCGGCTACTCGTCAACGAAATTCAATTGATCCCATACGAGCAGTGCCTGCAGAGGACTTCTTGCAATGTGAGCTGGAGTCTCAACAGTATTTTAGATCTTATTGAGAAAGCGAAGACAAAAAAGCTTACGGTCATGAAAATTCAAAGCCGCCTGCGGAAATTGACCAATGAGTTCCCGCCAGACAAAAAGACGGACGCCTCATTTGTATCACAGATATATGAGCAGATCGGTGGTGCCACCATTCATGGATGCATCTCAATGGTTGCCGATGGGACGATGGTTGGTGAAGTTTACGATCGAGATCTGAATTCTCGGGCGCTGGATCGCATTATGGCTATAGGGGACAATATCGAAATCTGGCACCACGATCTATCTGGTGCTTCTTCTGCCGAATTTGGTATTTCCCACGCCAGCCTATTTGGCGAAAAGACAATTCAAGAATTTAGCCAGTTGTCGGTAGGCGTAGTGGGCTGTAGTGGCACCGGCGGTCCCCTCATTGAGCAACTGTATCGAAATGGTGTAGGCGAACTGGTATTGGTGGATGAAGACATTGTCAAAATTCGCAATTTGAATCGAATTCCCAATACCTATATGTCAGACGCACTGCTTGGTCGGTCAAAAGTGGAGACGCTGACCGAAAGAATTGGACTGGCCGGTCTCGGTACCAGAGTGATACCAATTCGAGGAAATTTATGGACCACTGAAGCAGTTCTGCAAATTGCACAGTGCGACATCGTTTTTGGCTGCATGGATTCCATCGATGGGAGGTTTCTTTTAAATACCCTCGCAGCGTGTTATCTGATTCCGTATTTTGATCTCGGTGTTAGACTGCAAGCCCACGAGGAAGGAGCGAAAAAAGGTCAAATAAGAGAGGCATGCGGCACCGTCCATTATCTCCGGCCGGGGAAATCGAGTTTGATGAGCAGAGGCTTGATAAGCATGGATGCGGTGCGATCCGCAGGACTGAAAAGAAACGATTTGGAAGCGCATAAACAACAAATGGATGAAGGCTATATTCTAGGCGTTCAAGAGGCACGGCCAGCGGTTATTACCGTTAATATGTTTTTGTCATCCCTTGCCGTTCATGAATTGCTTTGCCGCCTGCATCCATACAGAGAGGAACCAAACGAAAAATATGCACGGCTTGAGTTCAGCTTGGCTGCTATGGAATTTTTTCCGGAGTATGAAAGAGAGCAAGATTGTTGCGAAATTCTTAGAAGTCTCGTGGGCAAAGGTGATGTTTCGCCCCTTCTCAATCTACCGGCGTTGAGCTGAGGAGATTATGAAAATGAAAATTTGGATTCCAAGCAAACTTTTGGCGATCTGGAACAGAATACTTCATCTACTTGGAAGGCGATTTCTTTGTGTTTTTGTTGAGGAAGATCTTCCGAAAAAACTCAAGAAAAATATGGTTTATATCGTGACGTCGCAAGGTGAACCATGGCATGCTTCTTTGATTTGTCCATGCGGCTGCGGCGAACTGATGCACCTCAACCTCATGACAGATGAAAAACCTTGCTGGAGCATTTCGGATTATCAACAAGGATCTATTACGGTGCATCCCTCAATTTGGAGGACAGCTAAATGCAAGGCGCACTTTTGGCTTCGAAGAGGACGAATCGACTGGTGCCAATGAAAAAGTACAACCATTGCAATTTGAATAGCACCAATAACAATAGGACGATGACGCTCCTCGGATCGAAGCCATCACCTCACCACATGTGCCACCACGCTTCGTGCAGTTCTCGCAATATTTGTATGCTTGCTCACGTTTCAACCATTTGGTTGTCTGCCATCGAGCGCACTCGACAGCAAAGACATCGATCTCGACATATCCAATCCGCAGATTCAGCACAAGGAATTCTTTAAGCCGTGTGTGGTCAAGCTACGAAAGAAAATCGAAGCTCAATGCGACTCGACGACCCGCGCATCGGCAAGACGGTGAAAATTTTTTTTCCTGGTGGGTACAATGCAATCGATGCTGACGGAAATCCTTTGAATATTTATTCAACGCCGGGCAATAGGAGCCCATGGCATTAGTAATTTATAGATCACCCAATAGGGAATAACGGAGTAATACGATATGCTCCGGAATCAACAATGACCAATGAGTAACGACAAAAACAATTCTGAGTCTAAGGACGATGTCGAAAAGGCAGAATCTGTGCCAGTATTATCGGAGAAAGTAGTAGTCGTTATTGGAAGTTCTGAACAAGAAGTTTGGCAAGAAACTCAGACCATTCATGAGTTAGATGATGATGCTTCAGCCACACATCTTGCAATTAATTCGGAGCAGCTCGACAAGCTAAAAGGTGAGGGTTTGGCGGAGAAGTTTGAAATTGTCGATTCTGAATCTGAATCTTTGACTGACGATGTTTCGGAGTCTTTTGTTCAAGGTCTTAAGTCGATCAATTTAAGTGCGTCCGATGCAGAAGAAGCTCAGCAGCTACAAGGAAAATTTTCGATTGAATATATGATGAAAAAATTTCAAAATCTAAAAGCTGCAAAACCTCTGCAAGCTGAGCCTTTAGAGTTAAATCAATTCAAAGAATCCAAGGAAGCAAATTTACCATCTGGAATAGAGATTGCGAAACACGCAAAGGCGCTTGGTGAACTCCACCGAGACTGGTGGCGCAATGAAGGAATCAACGAGGAGGTTCGCAAATGCAACTTGTACGGTGACAGGGTCTATCGAGATATGAAAGTTCCTTTGCCATGGACTGGCAAGGCGATTCCTAATGTTCACGGAATGAAAGCCGCATTGTTAAAATCAAATGATTGGGAAGTTGTCTATACAGACAAGAAACCGTTTGATACATACAAAGCTCACTCAGGCGATTTTGTTATCTGGGACAAGAAAATTTTAGATATGTCATTGCATCATTGCGGTGTTGTAGGCGGTTCAGGCGAAATAATGTATGCAGGAAGCGGATTCGATCACGGCTATACCGAATCGAATTTCAAAGACATGGTTGGTGCGCCCTCGTATGGAAGACCGAGCTTCATTTTTAGGTCGAAACACTTGCGATAACTATTTGGATTTTATTTCTGCCGCGACTTTTGCATTGCGGTTATCCAATGTCACTTCGATTGTCGCTGGACAATTGATCTCAGCTGGCGGCTTTTCAAACGGACTTGAGCTCGTGATTGCGTACTCGAGTACAGCTTTTTCATTTCTAGTGACGCCAGGTTTTGTATTCGAATCTAGGACTTTGATTTTTGATGCTTTGCCATCCGCGCCAAGACAAAATTGAATTCTGTCTTTTGCGCGCTTAAGATGCTGATGGGGAAAGTAATGCTGTTTGATTTTCGTGGAGAGATTTTGCAAGTAGTCGGATGAGGTTGACTGTGCATTGCATGGCACTGCTGAGGTTAGGATTAAAGTTGAAAATAGTGCGACAAGTAGAATCTTCATGTAGAAATTATATACGAGCTTGAATAATTTGAATCAGACCTCAAAACTGTTCAAAAGATATGCCTTCAGTACGTCAAAAGTCAGGACAATAGTTTAAAATCTAAGCTGGCATCCCGTTTTATGATTCCCCGTGATCGACAAGCAGAGAGTCAAAAACGCGTTGATTGATGCTGCCATAGTCGCTGGATTCACTGCGCTTACTAGCTTTGCGATTTATGCATTGGTAAAGACTGCCAACAATAATTCGAATAGGAATTATTATCCGGCTTCAATGAATCAGCCAGCGCTAAATGCGCCTGGTTCGGTGGTTAGCGCCAGTACAATTAGAGTAGACCGAAAAATTGACCAAAACTTCGTGAGTTTCAAAATTTTCACTTTCCTAGAAACCGCAACGACCACCAGAGCTCAGTAAACTCATTGCACCATATCAAAAAGAGTTGAATCATCATCCGAACATTTACATCCGATCTCAATTTTAATTTGGTACGGATGATAAAAGCTTCGCTGGGTTGTGATATCCTTGACTTTTCGCTCCATTTTAGCCTGTTTATCGAATTGTCCAGCATCTCGATAATGATAGGAAAGCATCTCATAATCGTACGCTAATAATTGCGGCGCTTGGCCCACGGCTTCTTCTAGAGCAATCAATTTTTCGCAGGTTTTGCACGCCAGGTCATAGTCCTGCATTTCACTATAATTTGAAATTAAAAGCCGGTATGCGATCACAATTTCTTCGCAGAGTGGCTGGTCTTCGAAGTCCTTCATCACTTCTTTCGCGCAATCGATGGATTTTTGATGTTGGCCAGATTCACGGTAAGGAATTGCTACCGATAGGAGCGCCCATATCGTGCGACCATCTGTGTCTCCATATGCTTTGCGCCGCACTTTCATAGCTTTTTCTAGAATTTTAATGGCTTCGAGGTCGCGCTTATAAAACAATGAACTCGCGTAGTCAGATGCTATGCTGCATCCGGCTTTTGAGTCGCGTTCAATCCTAGGATAAACAAAGTGGGCTAATTTGGAGCCAAGCGAGCCGTGCTTCAGCGCGTAATAAGCAATCCTCTCGCGCGCACAAACCGTAAGTGCAGACGGTTGCATCTCTTTGGGCAATGACCACACAAATAAATAGCCAGCGATTAGGTAAGCTGGCAGAATGCATAAAGTCAGGCGATTGAGATTAATGCGCAAGTGGGATTTTCCTTCTACTTCAATCCTAAGCCAAGCACGGCGGGTTGTCTTTAGTAGAAATACTATAGAATTACACCTCAAAATTCCCCAATAGATACCGCGCCAGTTTGTCGATATCGGCCCTTGATTCAAATGGAACGTCTAGCATCCCAAGCCCGTGTAGCAGATTGTCTTTTAGAAATTTTAGTTCGTCATTCGTGCTGTCGTAACCAGAGCTGATGGGAGCGTCATTGGCAATTTGATAGACAAGGCGAGTTAGCGCCTTTTTGAAATGAGTCATCTTGTTGTAATTCAATTTCTCGTGAGTATCAGATGGCGAGTGATAGTGCGCCCATCTTCCGCATGAAAAGGAGAGATACGGCAATTTGTTCTGTACGTACACATAGTGGTCGCTGGGACTATTGATATACGAATCAAGCACGGTCGCCCATCTGATACCACTTTCGTCTTGTGCACTTTGCAGTTGCTTGAACCATGAAGGACTGCTTTCCATGCCAGTCACGAACATAATATTTTCAAGATTTGCAATGGGAACGTCGTGTCCAACCAGATCCAGAATGAAACCACATCGTATCGGTCGATTGCTGTGCTTTTGAAAAAACTTGGTCGAGCCCATCATATCTTTGTTGATGCCACCTAATTCTTCGCCATCGAAGAATGCAAATATGACGTCGCAAGCTGCGGGTGATTGCATTAACACTTTTGCGATCTCTAGTAATATCGCTACACCAGCTGCATTGTCATCGGCACCAGGGTATGATTCGAAAGTGTCGTAATGTGCGCCAAGCAAGAGCGGGGGCGCATGATTATTGATACCGGGGACAGTGGCAATTATATTGATTAGCTCAAGGTCGTTCGTTTGATCTTCAATTTCATATGATTCGCCATATGTAGAAAGACCAAGATGTTTCAGGTTGGCACAAAGATATTTTCTCGCGCGGTCGTGTCCAGGCGTTCCGATGGCTCTTCCATCAGTTGTCGAAAGGATTTTTACATGTTCGTAGAGATTTTCTGCGTCTTCCATGGCTTAAAGCCAGGATAGCGCCTGAGCTGGGTTGGTTTAGAATAGAGCAAACAGTTGATTAAGTGTTTGTTCGCTTCTACAAGGATGAATTCTTAGTCGCCCTTCCTCAATCGCTTTTTCGCCTTGCCAACATCAAAAAAGGTTTGGTAATTGTCGCAAGAGTCTGGAGAAAGCTTGATGGCTTCATTCAGCAGCTCAACTACTTCGCTGGGTGGTGATGTCTTGTTTTGCATACAGAGAGTCTTTGCCAGATTGTGATAAATCGGCGCAAACTTCTTTTCGTAGTGCAGTGCTGCTCGGTAAAAGATAACAGCGTCTGTGTAATTTTCTTGAACACAAGTTTGGCAAGACCTTGTCTGTTTGTGGCGCGGTAATGTTTTTTTGCCGTTGAATTGAGCTAGTATGACCGAGAGACTAGGTTTGACAATTCGTGACGAGTGTAATACAATGTGCTACATAATGAAAAGAAGGTAGTCGATGCGTCGTTTGCCTTCCACATTTAATGACCACAATATTTCAGACCAAGAAATCGATGAGATTTTTTACGGAACCGTTCAGCCCAATGCTCTAATTCCATTAGTTTCAAGAAATTATGGGGATCGCGTGCTCATTGTTGGTGTTTCATCCAAAAGAGTGCTGCTTATAGAAATTGGGATTGAAGACCGCAACGACGAACTGGTGATTTTTCATGCCCGAGAAGCCACGCAAAAGAGCATCAAAGCCTATGAGGAACAAACGCGAAATCGAAGATATCACTGATGATATCCGACCAAATAAGAAAGTATCCACAAAAATGGAGGCGCTTCTTTCTAAAGAGAAGATAGCCACGCGTAAACGAATTATAGAAAGAGGCATTGTCCATTTTCGAGCAGACGAAGAATTCATGACCGCGCTGCTTGATGTAGCCGACCAGTTAAAGGTCGCTCCTGGAACTCTTTGTCGGCGTCTTGTCTGGGAACAATTGAATGCTCTTAAAACCATTCCTGTTACCGGTGAGGAGTCGATTCGCTCGATTGCAGATGAACTTAGAACCGGGCAAATCGAAATCAAAAAAGAACTGAGGAAGATTCGTAATTTTCTTGGCGATTCGCAATCTCTCTAAAAATCAAAAGAAAGTAAAAATTGTAGTGGAATAAACCAACCGGAGAATCTTTTCAAAATTCCCATCATAAATCACTTATGATCTGTCTAGATCGCCAAATCTTCGAGTCTACATAAAAATGGTGCAATACCATGGCTAAGAAAACGGCAGCGCATGCAATATCGAAATCAACGCCTTGAGTTCGCAGATAAGCCGGGACGCCACCATATATCAATGCCGTCACCACCAGCAGTATCAAGATATAAAAAATACTCGATGAGAAATGGGCATCCGAATTTGCAGATTTTGCAAGCTTTTGTGTTTTCAGCCTGGACATGAATGTAACAACGAGATACTGGCTACCGTGGAAAAAACCAGGAACGAATATCCATAAATCACCGGCTATCTCGCGCGAGAAAATAACCACTAAAGATGCGTTTAGCAGAAGCAACGCACTGCTCCAGGGGAAGCATTGACCACGCATTGCTTGCAAGGTCAATCTAAACACTATCGTTGAGCCCAGACTAATTAAAAGCAGGATGGACAGTTCGACAAGCCATTCCGGCACTATCTGGACGAAGGCTACGTCCACACCGCGAAGAGGACTCTTTGCGAATGCGGGGTAAGCAAATTGTCTCAGAACGGCAAATAACATCACTAAATGCATAAGTGTATAGATGAGTTGCTTATCAATCGAGGTTAGCTTAAATCCTTGCTTTCGGCAGTATAAAAGACTTATCCCATAACACTGCCTGAGTCCATGGTGAATACTTGTAACCACATATATTAGTGCAGCCAACGAAAGCAACGAAGGCGACAAGCACAGTGTCGCTAAAAATGCGACGATGATGGGCGGTCCAGTGAGTATCATCCATTTATGTCTGCGACGCATTTCAGCAGTTTCGTACAAACGAACATGTGTCGCGATTACATGAGCTTCAGCAAGTATTACACTTAAAACTAGGGATAATGCCACAAAGTGGCAACTTTGCAGCACAAATTGATATAGACCAAAGAGTACCCACATCACTCCACCGCAAACGAAAATAGTGTCAAATAGTGGATTCACAAACCAGAAAGTATTTGACTTACTTTGACGGGGAAGTGGTGAATCGTGCGTGAATGAAGCTGTGGATTGCATTGTCTGTCTCTGGATGGGAGCATTTAGTTTGGACCAGAAATGGCTATTGAGATACTCGGTAATTCCCACTGAGAAGGCGACAAACCAGCGAATTGTGCAAATTTTTCGCTACAAATCGCAGGTACTTTTTTGCAGTATGCTCTGCAGATAGTAAGCTTGCACCACTTTTCTCACGACGACGTAAGTCAGTAGAGCACAAGCGCTTAAGGCCTTGTCGCTTTGTGTCGCGTTAATGTTTCAGAGTCTTGAAAAAGAGTTAGCATAATGAAGTGGATAGTTTCATTTCCACCTTTTGGTTCAGAAAAATAATTCAGCAAATCGAGCAAGCACCGGTCATGACACCATGTCATGACTGGAATTGTGATGGCTTGAAAGTGTTTTCGAGAATGGATTTTAACGATGCCCGTTTTATTTTTAACCCGACAAGAAATAATCGCAATACATGCCAGAGCCATCCAGGAGTTTGGTGGTTTGGATGGAATCTTGAATGAAAGGTTATTGGAATCTGCACTAAATTTGCCGCAGCTGGGAACTAAAAACGACGGTTATTTTCATAAGACTATTCCGGAGATTGCTGCGGCTTATGGGTATTATTTGTCTCGCAATCACCCGTTCCTCGATGGAAATAAAAGAACAGCTCTGGCAACTGTGGGGGTCTTTCTCCGCATGAATGGATATGAAATTCCCGATTCAGACAAACTCTGCGAAGCCATCGAAAACATTGCCAGCGGACGAATCAGCAAGAAGGAGTTCACAAATATCATTATTGAAGCAGCGACAATAAGCCCAATTGAACTTTAAAAAAACAAATTTGGGTAGTGACAATTAGTTGGATGCATGATTCAATTGGGATGCAGGGTTTACCATTGGTCTACCATGGGTATACCAAAATTATGAACGGGGTTGGAAAATAGATGATCAAGAAATTGGTTAAGCATGGCAATAGCCAAGCCATAATGATAGAAAAAGCAATCCTTGATCTTTTAAATATCGATATGGATACTGAACTTGAAGTGACTACCGATGGCACTAGTCTCACAATCACACCTAGAGAGAAAATATTCAACAAGGCTTTGAACAAAACTTTTGAGACTCATCGCAAGAGTCTGAAGAAATTGGCGGACAAGTAACTACTCGTCACGGAAGCTGGGCAAAGGGGCGCCTACTTTGACTAGAGCGTGGTAATTCCCACTAAACAGGCGCTAAATAAGCGATTTTACTGAGGCATCCACGTATTCTCGAATTCAATCTGTTGACTTATGCTCAAATCAGGAGCATTGAGTCATGCCATTCTCAGATACACAAAAAATTCTTTCGCTCATTTTAATTGTCTTTCTGAGCTCATCGCCAAGTGCAATCGCGATTGAATCGCCTCAAAATGTGCTTCAAATATTGAATTCGTTGAAGAAAAAGACATTTGTAGAACAGAAAGATGTTATTTCTGTGGTCGAGGCTGCCGAGCGATGTTATGGAGGTCCCGAATTCGATCCAACCATGTTTAAGCCGGTGGTTGAGTTCGCCGATTTGCAAAAACTTCAAACATTTGAACTGTGTCGACTTAAATCGAAAATTGCTTACACCTATTTCAAACGCAATGAGTTTAGCAAAGCCGCATTGCAAATGGAGTCAGTCATCAACACTCCGCTAGGAATGAATCCAAACGAAATGAACGGTTATCGATCGGATGCGATTAAGTACAATTCGCTGGCTGGAAATATTGACGAAGCTGCTGCCTTGCTGTCCAAATTCACAAATGATCCTGAGTTTATGCGATACTCTGCAATGATCTCGCAGATGCCAGGACGCTGTTGTGTTGCTTACTTTACCGATGCCGCAAGCGAAAAATATAAATTTGCGATTGCAGAAAAAAATGTGAAGCGACATCTAAATGCGATAAACACAATTTATGCAGACGAGAAGAACTATGCATCTTTGCTGCATCTCATCCTTGCAAAGATGTACATCAAATGCGAAAACCTTGACGAAGCTAAGCAGGCAATTGAGTTTTCATTGAATTTGGAAGACAGTCCAATTGGAGAACTTAGTCGAAGATGCTGGGAAGATTCACCGCAACCCATTGCAATTACATTATTTGAGATTGCAGACGAGTTCGAAACTCGCGGCGATGCGCGTTATTCAAAACTACTACTTGCAAGATATGACAGTTTGCAAGGTAAATGGCAGGGAGGAAAGAGCCCGCAGCGTATCGCCCTTCTTCAAAAGCTTGCACATTTGGAAGGTCTGAAGAACAATTCGTGGCAACAGTCTTTGATGTTGAAAAAGTCACTGCAAATAGCCGAGTGGAATTTTGGTCGGCATTCAAGCCAAACTACTGCAATTCGAAATATTTATGTTACCTGGTTGCGCAAAAACAACAATTGGATAGAAGCGACGACAGTATCTTTTGTCCGCCCTGATCGCAAGCGCAATGTCGGTCCTAATTTTCCTCCTCCTGATACTCATGTTGGCAGAAAATACTTTTTTCGAGAGGAAGAACATTCACTAAACGAGGATTATTATCAGGATGCAGATTGCTTAGGCGAAGGCAATATTATGACCGTTGTTAGCTTGAAGCGACTAGTCCGTTTTCATACTCAGTTCTACAACTTCTTCAAACTGATTGACCTAAATTTGCGGTTGGACGCAATTGGTCGGGAAATTTGTGGTCGGTCATATGATCGAAATAATTTACCCTTCGAGCTTCAGGATGAGAATATTTATTGAGCTTGCCTACTCTTCCAAAATGATATACTGTATAAACGTATGGTATCTTGATTCGTCAGAAGAACTTTGAAGGTGCGCTTAAATGAAACTTTTCACCGGCTTTGCTTTAGACATGGCTTCCGATTTTTGCGGACTATCTAAGGGTGAAATTAAATGGTTGGTATCACAAAAAGTGGTGGCACCAAAAAAGGACAAAACCGGTTCGTTTGTTTATTCATTTTCTGAACTTTTGATGCTTCGACTAATTAAGCTATTGAAAGATAATGGTGTCAGAGTCAAGAATGTGAAAAAAGCTCGAGATTATTTAAAGGACATTGATCCAAATCATGACCTAACAAACATTCAATTGTACGTGCGTTCTGATCGCCAACAAATTCTTTATTTGGGTGAAGAGCCTCAAGACAACACGCTCGTTAACATGAGCGAATTTGGACAATTGGTCGGAAAAAATCTTCTACACATTATTCCGGTTGGAAAAAAGATGGAATCTATGCGTCGGGAAGTAATTGATTTGGATAGGTCGCTTTCAGATCGATTAAAAGTAAAAAAACTCATTCCAGCAAAAGACTTGCTAAGAAAATATGGAATGGGGTGATAAATACTGCGTCGAATTTGTTCCTGCTGCTGGCCGAGAGTTCGGCAAACTGGACAATTCGATTCGCCTCCTCTTTGAAGATCCGATTCTCAGATTAAGTGAAAAGCCAACGCAAGGCGCAGATAGAATTACCAAACTAGAGTCTGAACTTCCTGTTTACAAGAGAAGGGTAGGGGACTACCGAATGTTCTTTTCACTAGATAGTAAGAAAAAACGGGTAACTATTTTGGCTTTCAGAAAGCGAGATAGTGATACTTACGACGTTAAAGAACTAAGAAAAATTGCTGGTCGGCAGTAGCAGCAAGTGTTGCAGGGCTAAAATGACGAACTAAGTTCGTCGACGATACAGGAATAAAACTTTCAACGACGCTTTGAAATAAAGACTCGGCGATTTGCTCTCCCAAGATTCTGCGCTCATTCTAAAACCCAATAAACTCCACTGCTGACTTAATCTTTCAGGTCCAGGTTTGCATTATTCCCGGGAATAATAAACGTACCCGAATTAGACAGATTAATGACTGAGAGCGACAAATCCAAGGTCCCCGAGAAGTCTGCCATTACTGAAGGCGGTCGAGATTCGACGCTGGAATCGTCTAAGCTGGATTCACAAGCCGAGCCAGGCACCCTTCAGCACGTTCAGAGCATGAAATTGCTTGACAATTATGATTCGAGATCCGCAGAAGGCAACGAAATACGAGTTACATTTAAACGACTTCTTCCATTTTTGGTGGGGACGAGGCATTTACAAAGACTAATTCGGTTACGGAAAAAGTGAGTTGAAAAGGATGCGCACGTACATTCCAAATTCCATAAAAGTTATTTCGGCACATGAGTGTCAGGTTACGTATGATACTAATGATGGTGTCAAAGTAAGCAAGTATCTCGCAAGTAAAATAATACCGGGTGAATCTGTGATTTTTGATTGCAGCGATCCTGAATATTGGCACTTTACCAGTGCTAGTGACGCATTGCGCGAATTTGATCGAACTACTATTGGAGGAATATTTTTTCTAAATAGTTTTGAATCTAGTGCAAAAAGACCGAAACTTTTGGCTTTGTCGATTATCGATGAGTCTGAGGAGTATCCCATATTTGAGGTTCTTTTTGATAATCCGAAAGTTAGTGTGGTTTGCCATCTGGACAGAGAAAACAGTCTAATATTTGACTCGGAACGGGGGTTACCGGATTTTTATGCCGACTCGCGTGAGAAAGAGAAGTTCGTCAAAATGCTGAGCGCATTCGAAATTGCTTATTGGGCTAAATTTCGAAAGACAACAGCCGATTCCGATTCGTTTCAATAGCCAATTCAATCTGTTTCAGTGTTGCCTTTCGAATGGGCAAATCTTCTGCAAATGATTTAAAGTTACCTGCAATTTCAGTATCGCGATCGATTATTCGAGCGGCGATTTTTTCTGAAACACCGCTATTTCTAGCTAATTTGAGCAGGTCGCTGCGAGCAGGTTCTCGAGCTTCTCCGCAGATATCCATCTGGTGCTCACCTCCAGGTCCTTGCGAAAATGTCAGATCGTACGCAGGTGAAAAACGCCATCGTCCGTCATTTCCCATCAAAAACGAAAAGTTCTTAGAATGATCATCTCGGTTATTGAACACGACATTGAATACGCATCGCTCATATGCGTGCAATACTTCGCGCTCGTCGCCTGTCATTCGGCGAGTCAAGCGCAAAAGATTTGTGTAATCCAATTCTGGAATTCTAAAATCAGCATGTGCCGCACCAGAGGCGGTGTGTATTGGAATTCTGAATCCGTCGCTGCGATCAAAGCGTTGTATTCCAAAGGCGGACATGCTCTTATTCAAATCAAAGTATTCTGAGTGCGGAACATCAATTCCACAGGCATGGGCAATTCGATTGTACATAAGTTCTATTGCGCAAACTTCTTTGTGCTCATGCAAAGCTGGGAATTTAACTAAATACGGTGTTCCCTTTGCACCATCGTGGTTGTACATTCGGTTATTTTCGCGGTCAAAATTGACCAGCACTTTCGGGCGGGCACCATGTGGAGAGCCTCCCATCAAAGCCAGCTTACAAAGCAGCTCTTCGTTATCCGCCTCTAAGATCAAACGTGTTTCGCGCGCGATTTCGAGCAGTTCTACATCTTCATTAGCCAATTCATTTTGGTCTGGTGGCTCAAAAGTAAGAGCTCCCATTGATTTGTCGCCGATAAAAGCAAGTCTATCGAGTGGAGATATGCTGGTTAATCGCCGACCCTGCTTGCGGAATAATCGATCCATTAAGAGCATTCCCCACCCATCGGGAAGACAATCGCTAATTATTCCTGGCAATCGGTGTTGATGAGCTGGAAACTCTGCGTATGTTTTATCACTGAGTGGTAACTTGTGTGGAGAAAGTTCCAGTCCGCGTTTTATTGCTTCTGGAGTATATTCAAAAAGTAGGTCGCGACCGTCGTCGGCAAGAATTCCAAGGACGAATCTTTCGCCCCATCCCCGGTAAATTACACTAAGTTTTTTCACCGCGGCTCCTTTTGCGCCTAGATGCTCTCACTCTTTGAATGCTTGCTTTCTCCATTGCTTTTATCGATTTTGGTCTCTGGTCGAACAGTGTTTCCATTGAGTCAATTAGACCTAATGCCATTACAATTCGCAAAAAAACGTCAAAGGTTCCTCGCCCGGAGCGCTCAAAATTGCTCAAAGATCTTTCTGAAATTCCAGCGCGGGCGGCAAGCTCATTTTGCTGAAGGTTTTGCGCGAGTCGGTGAGCGCGAAGCCGCTCTCCAAAAATGCTACCAATCTCCTGACTGGTCGATAAATTAAACTGCATAATTTTACATATTAAGATGGATATTGCGCCTTTACTTGTAATATTTTACGGGTTATTCTGTCGCTGTCAAGAGTATCTGCTACGGACCATGTTTTCAACGAAATGCTCCAGCGTCAAGGCCTTATTTGCTCGAACATCCTTCTTGGGTTTAAACTAAGCCACAGAATCAAAAGAGCTTTCAGAAGGTTGCCATGCTTGCCGGAATAGGTGCTGGGTACGATCAAGAGACTCTCTTGCTCGATATGCAAAGGTATTTCGCGCCGCAGTCTTTGGCGCGCGGGCAGCGCTATTGGCAAGAAAAACGCGTTCTTTCTTGCGATCTGGCCGATACCGACACGATATTGGGAGTTGTTAAAGGTAGCCTGAGAATTCCTTATCAAACAGAAGTTTATTTATCGGTTGAAGACAATATTATTTTCGAAACTTTCTGTTCATGCCCTGTACAGGTTGCATGCAAACATGCAGTCGCCTTGCTGCTTGAGTTTCAGATTCAGCATCAAGCTTCTATGAAGCAAGAAATCGAACAAGGGTTAGTGGTCGATCCCACGCTTAAAACCATTATCCAGCTTTTGGAGGACGAAAAATCAAACGAGCGACAAATACTGGGCGAAAAGAATCGAAATCGTGCGGAGAGAACTCCAGAGAAATCGACGCGCGAAATTCTGTACGTGATTGATAGAACGCCTTCAGGTGCGCTGAAAATTGAAATTCAGAGTGTCTTTATCAAGAAAGACAATGTGTATGGAAGTCATGCTTTCATTTCATTGAAGAATATGAGCTCTCATCTCATTTCCTACATACAACCCGCAGATGAACAGGTTTGTCGATTCTGGCAGAAAGTTGCGGATCGCACCGTTAATGATACCAACCTTCCGGACGAACCTGAATTGATTTTGTTGCTGCTCAGAAAATTGCTCGCTACCGGTCGGTGTGTTTATCAGAGCAAATACAACGCTCCACTCAAACAGGGTCCAGATATTGAAGGAAAGCTGGTCTGGCAAAAAACAAGTGATGACTTGCAGAGACTAGTTCTTGAAACGGATTCGCATCACGACATTTTGCTTTCTTGTGCTCCCATGTATGTGGACAGGAAAAAGAACGAAATCGGATTAGTGAAAACGGGACTTACACCTGATGTATTAGGTCTTTTGTGCGAACTGCCTCCTTTTGATGCAAGAAGAGCGAGTGCCGCTCGCGAGTTTTTGCTCAAGAAAAATGCACAGATGTTAATTCCTTTGCCAGAAGCCGAAGCAATTGTCGAAGAGAAATTTGTAGATCCGATTCCTCGCCTGAGGCTATTTTCAAGTCGCCCGGATGTAACGCGCAAAACCAAAATCAATGATCATCACAGCAATCGGATAGAACTCAGTTTCGTCTACCCGGGTCTTGATTTAGACGAACGCGGACGTCCTCTTTCTAAGCGTCTTTATCTAGATGAAGAAAAGAAAAAAGTTTCAATTGAAAAGCCAAGACCTGTAAATGTAGAATCGTTCGTTCGTGAATTGGCAAAGCAAGGGCTATACAGGACTTTCGCAGACAATTTTGACATAAAGCCTAACACCGAGAATTTTGTTCTTCGCTATAAAGAAGATTGGCCAGAGTTTTTGTACTACACCAAAATCTTAGCTGATAAAGGTTGGATAATTGAAATCGATCCATCTCTGCCGTATCAGATTGTTCAAGCTGAAGATGAATGGGAGGCTAGTGTCGAGGAGGATGAGAGCTGGTGGTTCTCTCTTAATCTTGGTATCAAAGTCAATGGCAAAGCAATTAATTTGATACCAATTTTGATGGGTATTTTACAAAGCACACCTGGAAGATTTTCAATAGAGAAATTAGAAAAATCCGTAGTGGATGGAAATATGATGATTCCTCTTCCAGATGGAAATTTGCTCGAGCTGCCATTCGAGCGCGTGAAGGCGATTCTTTCAATTTTGGTAGAACTCTTTGCCATGCGAAAATTTGACCCTAAAAAGGGGGTTGAATTGCCTGCTCCAGCTCTTGCTGCTTTGCTGGAGTCGAAAAATTTGCGATGGTTTGGCGACGGGCTGAGCAAGCTTGAAAGAGTTGCTGACATGCTAAAAAAATTGAGATCGATTCCGCTAGTCGAACCTCCCAAAAATCTCAAAGCGAAGCTTCGGAATTATCAAATTGAAGGATTGAGTTTCCTGGAATATTTAAGTCAAAATCAGCTGGGTGGAATCCTTGCTGATGATATGGGACTTGGAAAAACTGTTCAGACGCTTGCTCATTTGCTGATTCAAAAGAAAGAAGGTCGAACTTCTCTGGTGGTCTGTCCGACAAGTGTTTTGCCTAACTGGATCAAGGAAGTTCAAAAACTAGCGCCCGACTTGAGTGTTCTTGCGTTGCGCGGCGCGGATCGTCGCTATCATTTTTCCGAATTGTCGAAATACGATCTTGTTGTAACTACTTATCCGCTATTACCGCGTGATATAGAGGTGATGAAAGATCAAAATTGGTGGTGCGTTGTATTGGACGAGTCGCAGTTTATCAAAAATCATCAGACTGCAATTTCTGAGGCCGTTTGTAAATTGAGAGCCAACCACAAAATTTGTCTCACTGGCACACCTGTGGAAAATCATCTTGGTGAGGCATGGTCACAGTTTTCTTTCTTATTACCTGGACTGCTAGGTGATCCAAGATATTTCAAAGAGGTATTCAGGACGCCTATTGAAAAATTAGGCGATGAGTCTGTCCGTAGAGTGTTGGCTGCCAGACTTCGTCCTTTCATGCTTCGTCGAACAAAAGAAGAAGTTCTAAGCGAACTGCCCGAAAAAGAAATAATCATCGATCCGATTGTTATTGACGGACCTCAGCGCGATTTGTACGAAGCTGTTCGAGTTTCTATGTATGAGCGAGTGAAGCAAGAAATAGCTTCCAAAGGCATAATGAAGAGTCAAATTATCATATTGGACGCGCTTTTAAAATTAAGACAAGTTTGCTGCCATCCAAAACTTCTCAAATTAGAAACGGCGAAAAAGGTCACTTCAAGCACGAAATTGAATTATCTGGTTGAAAAATTGGAGAATCTAATTGAGGAAGGGCGTCAAATTCTTTTGTTCTCTCAGTTTACAAGCATGCTTGATTTAATCAAGCCCGAACTCGAATCTCGTGATATCAAATATGTGGAACTGTGCGGTAGCACCAAAGACCGAATCACTCCGGTCGAAAAGTTTCAGGCTGGAGAAGTCCCATTGTTTTTAATCAGTCTCAAAGCTGGCGGTTTTGGTCTGAACCTCACCGCAGCTGATACCGTTATACATTATGATCCATGGTGGAATCCCGCCGTAGAAAACCAGGCAACTGACCGGGCTCATAGAATTGGTCAGACTAAGAAAGTGTTTGTGTATAAACTCATTGCCGAAGGTACGATTGAAGTGCGGATGCTTGAACTTCAAGAACGCAAACGCGAACTGGCTTCAGCTATATTTGACCCTGAAAAATCGAACTCAATCAAATTCGATGAAGAGGATATCAAGCTTCTTTTCGAACCTATTTAGAACGGACTTTGGTCGCGTCGAAAGGTTGTTTGCAGGTCCTTGCTTGTTACGGGGAATAACATTCCTACCCGCGTAGGTTTTTCCTGTGACTGAAAGCGACAAATCCAAAGTCCCCGAGAAGTCTGCCATTACTGAGGGCGGGCGAGATACGACGCTGGAATCTTCTAAGCTTGATTCGCAAGCCGAGCCAGGCACCCTTCAGCACGTTCAGAGTATGAAATTGCTTGCAAATCAAGATAGTCCTTCAGATTTGAGTCTTAAATGTCCCGAGCTTTCAGGCGCTGAGCGCGCTCAAATTCAAAATAATCGATTCCAGATTGTCGATACTCAAAACGACGCTAGTAATTCGCCTGAAAGCCTCGATTCTGCAACGCTGATGGCAATCACGGCTGAGTCCGCTCCCGAAATCTTGCCTGTGGCATTGTTGCGTCAGTACGCAGATTCTTTACCAGAGGGGCATCCTGATAAACTGCGCCTGACCGAGCTTTCCAGAAAGCAAGCAGCTGATCTTTCTCCTGAATTCGCTAACCGGTATGACCGCGCGGATGGCTCTATTTTGCTTGATATCGGAATTGCAAAAGACAATGCGCCTCCTCAAAACTGGTTCGAAGCAGTTCAGCAAATTAGCGAACTTCCCGTCGAAAAACAATTCGAAGTAATAGGCGCCGCTTTGTCCGATGGCTTCAAGCAGTATTCGTTTGAAGAGCGCGAGCGAACATTAGGACAAATAATTGGAACCGTTCAAGGTGTTGGTGACGTGTTACAGTTTTATGCCAGCATATCTGATTTTGCAAATGACATAATCTTTCGACGCGAAGACAGGCTTCAGGAGCGTGGTGCCAAATTTGGCGAGGCACTTGCAAATACATATGTGGGTGGTGTCGCTCTCTTTAATCTCGCATATGACTATTGCTACAACATCGGTTTTGAAGGCGACTATTACAAGCCGTTTCGAGACGTGGTGTCTGTCGCTAATGCTATTGATAGTAAATGGAAATCTCTTCCGCCACGTGAGCAGGAGCGCATCAAAGCGCAGCTAATTACAAATTTGCTTGCCGATGGTGTTATCACCGCGCGTGGTGCTCAGACAATTGCTCAACTTCCAAAAATGACGCAGATTCTAGATGCAATTGCTATGGAAGCAAATGCGGCTGGAGTGGCAATCAAGAATGTTTCGGGCAAAGCTGCCAATCGTATTGCCACAGCGCTTGATGATATCACTAAGTTTCCTCCATGCGCTGGCGGTCTGCGACCTGCGTATGCGCACGCCGGCGAAGAGCTTGCATCGGATATGGTGCGAGCAGGACAAGAGGCACCGAAGGGATGGCGCGAGAAATTTGACGAACTGATGAATGCGATGGGCGGGAAGAAAGAAAGGTCAACAGAAAGAAATAAGCGGCCGGAATCAGTGGCTAGAAAGCGGGACGAAAGATATAGTTGGCTAGAACCTTATTGCGAACAAGTCGAAAAAAATGCTCCGGATGTGGTTAAGCAAGATAATCCTAATGCTTGTGTATTTGCATGCGGAGAAATGGCCTCCGCGGGATTGTTAGACCAAACTTCTTTATTGAAGAAATATTGTCGAGACTTGGATCCTCAACTGCTCGAAAAATGTAAGACGCCAACTGGAAAGTATGAACCATTGGGTGATCTTGTTTGGCTTCGTGAAGAGTTAGGTGCCCCCTGGTTAAACAAATTAGGACGTTCGGCTTCTCGTGAAGAGAAATTTGAATTAGCTATGAAATCGAATAATCTATGGATCGCTGAATTCAAAGTGTTTAGGCATAATGCTCATGCTGTTATTGTAGATGGTATCGACTCTTGTGGTAAGGTTATGATTCGAGATCCAGGAGATAAGACGAAATATCTTATGAGTCGAGAAAATTTTCTTGATCTTTGGAACGAGAATTTTATTTTTAGAAACTAGGCGTTTCATAGTAAGGAGTTTTGGATAGTGCGAGATTACCTACCAATTTCCATAGAAGTGCTCTCTGACACAGTCATACATGTCGAGTTTCTCTTCGGCGAAAAAATCGTTAAAAGCGTTTTCAATGCGCAATGGCTGAACGATGGGAAAAATGTTAGTTTTGGATGCAATGACGTCAACTATCAATACTTTCTTCGACAAAATCCGCTTTTGCAAAAATTCGATTATGCTGTGGGGGATGTTTTTTCATACAACAGACTCTGTGAATCAATGCCTGATTTGCGTCAAATCGTTAGTATCAAAGTCGTGCAAGATCTGCCTGGCATGGCACATTTCGCCATAACTTTCAAAAATGATGCAAAAACTATTTTGTGTCATTTAGATGCAAACAGTCGAGTCGTTTTGGACGATGGTGGACATTTTCCATGCGCCGTCCATCCGGACGCATCGGGTGATTTGTTACAGCGTGTTCTGATAGACTTTGGTAATGCAAATAAGTTCGCTGCTGGAAATGAGTGAATGTCATAGTGGAAGCGCCGCATTACATTTTTAAATCGATAAATTTACTTTCTCCCACTAAGAGTCTGGTTACCTTCGCAAGGGACGGTGAATCAGTAGAAACCCAAATCTCAGCCGAGTGGGTGAATGAAAATTTGTGCATAGTGTCATGTCCTGACCGTGTCTACAATCTTTTTCGTGTTCTTTTGATCTTGGTGAAAAATTGCAATTGAAGGATGGGCAAGCTTTGCCAGAGGCGTTGGCTAATGAAGAGTTGAAATCCGCTTTGGCTGGTATTTTGCGGAGAATTATTGGTTAGTCCGCTTTTTTGTGAAATATTTTTGCAAGTGTGGGCATCGGTCAGATTCGCAGCGGATGTCAGTAAGGCGGCGCGAACATCCGGCGTTGTGGTATAAATGCCAGTACTTAGCAGGTATTTAAAATGCACCCCTGGCACGACGTAGAACTTGGAGATAAAGCACCACAAGTGGTGATAGCGATAATTGAGGTCCCGGCAGGCTCTAATGTCAAATACGAGCTCGACAAGAAAAGTGGTTTGATTAGAGTGGACCGTACACTTTTTAGTTCGGTTCATTATCCAGCCAACTACGGATTCTTGCCCCAAACTTATTGCGACGATCACGACCCTCTAGATGTTTTGGTGCTGGGACAAGAATCTTTAGTGCCACTGTGCATAGTGCGCGCTAAGCCTATTGGTCTCATGAAAATGATCGACCAGGGTGAAAGCGATGATAAAGTCATTGCTGTTCATTTTGACGATCAGGAATACGCACATTACACTTCGATAGACGAATTGCCGCCGCACAGGCTGAATCAGGTCAGGCGATTTTTTGAAGACTACAAAGCGCTCGAAAATAAAACAGTAAGCGTCGAGGGGTTTCTTGGTGCTGCTGAAGCTATAAAAGCGGTCGAACGTTCGATGCAAATGTACGCTGAGAATCGTAAAAATCAAGTTTGAAACTAGGTATCTTGGCAATATGGATAGACTATGAAACCAATCAATTTCAACTCAGCCAAATTCATGACCAGCGCGCCAAGCCTCAAGCAGTGTCCGCCTGAGCGTGGTGCCGAAGTGGCTTTTGCTGGACGTTCGAATGCGGGCAAATCGAGTTGCATCAACAAGCTTACTAATAATTCGAAACTTGTCCGCACAAGTAAGACACCAGGTGCTACCAGGCTCATCAATTTCTTTCAGTTGCAAAATACAAACGAGCTGCGGTTAGTCGATCTTCCCGGATATGGCTTTGCTAAAGTCGCACGCTCTGTCAAAGACGATTGGCAAGAAAACTTGTCGCTTTATTTGCACGAAAGACAAAGTCTCAAAGGCGTTGTTGTTCTTATGGACATTCGAAACCCGATGCAAGACTTAGACACTATGATGCTCGACTGGGCGGTGCAATCGCAAATGCCTGTTCATGCGCTTCTTACTAAGAGCGATAAGTTGTCTGGTGGT
The DNA here is from genome assembly GCA_964572515.1 of uncultured Candidatus Obscuribacterales bacterium. Classification (GTDB taxonomy): domain Bacteria; phylum Cyanobacteriota; class Vampirovibrionia; order Obscuribacterales; family Obscuribacteraceae; genus Aved-18. Next base: position 33,925 of record CAZNEW010000012.1, read on the forward strand.
GCTGCGAAAAATGTATTGTTCAAAATTCAAAACGATTTGAAAAAAGAAGGGCTCGATGGACTTATAACTGTCCAGACTTTTTCGGCGCACAGTGGAGATGGCGTTGATCAGCTTGCAAAGCATGTGAGCACCTGGCTTTTAACAGAAGACGAATAGCCTGTTTTTTGAAGTAAGTATTAGAGCCCAAAGTTGGGATTGATTTTTTGTTTTTTCTCGATTTCGGCGGCGCGCGCTTTGTCTTTTTTAGCCAGGTCTGGATTTTTAATCAACTCGTATAGTTTGGCTCTGTTCATAAGGGCATCGTGATAATCGGGATAGTTTTCTAGAGCCATGTTCAAGTCTTTAAGCGCCAGGTCGTAGCGTTGATGAATTAAGAACCAGTATGAGTGGTTGTAATAACTAAGGGCAGCAAAGCGATTTGCGCCGTCTTTGTTGTCGAACTTGCTTTTGATTGCGGGCATGTCTTTTATCAGTTTGTCAAAAAGAGTATGAGCCTTTTCGTATTCTCCAGCAAAGCCTGCCGCACGTGCTTCAGAAAAGGTGCGAAGAAACGGGTATTCGCTGTCTCTTTTTGCCGCATTAGAATCCATTTTCTTGAAAGCGTTGTCTAGTTTTATCGCATCTACTTTCTTAAAACGGACAGGATCTATTTCGTGTAATTTAAGCAAATCTTGTTTTGCTTTTTCTATTTGATTCAAACGCTTGTATTGAAAGCTGCGATGCACATAGGCGGGAACACATTTGGGATCTAATTTTATTGCGGTGCTGAAATCGATAAGCGCTTCGGAGTGTCTTCCCATGATCTGATACACTTGGCCTCGTCTCAAGTAGGCCGCAGCTTTAGTGGGATGCTTTTGCAGGTATTTATTCAGAAGATTTACCGCTTCGGGAAAATCACGCTCTTCGATTTTTTTCTCAATCTCTTTGCCTTCTGGAGTTTGTTTCTTTTGTTCTGACTTCGCTTGACCTGGCGCTGTTTGCAACTTCTTTGCAGTGGGCTCGCAAAAGGCGGGCATACTCATGAGTGAGAGCATAGAAAGAACACAAATGGTCTTGTAGGTCAGGTGCTGATTTTTCAATTCAATTACCAGGTTATTGTTTTGACATTATAGGTGACTTTTACCCGCGGCGAGTTCGAATTGCCACATGCTTAACCTGATAAACTTTGAAAAAGTGTGCGATCAGATTATGTTAGAAGTCAAGGCGAGAACGGGGAGATGGGAGATATTTGATGAATAAGTTTTTGAAGAGCGTCGCGCTTGGCTCCTTGCTTTTGTCTTTTCCTCTTGCGTGTTCAGCTTCGACCTTTGTCAAGTTTAAGTGGCCCACTCCAGGAACTGTTGGTGTGAGTGAAACTGTTTTGAAGAAGGGTAAGACGGCCAAAATTCATTACGATATTGCCTGGCAAAAAGACGAGAAAGAAGATGCGATAAATCTGAAATATCATAATTTCAAAATTCTCGAGTTGGACGGAATGGACTTGAGTAAGGAAGAAAATCAAAAAACTAATCAGAAGGTCATCGACATGATGACAGCAGTTGAAAGCTCTATGCCAACTCTAGTTATTGGTGCCAATGGCGAAGCCAAAGATGTTGTTGGGCTTGATGAAACTATAGACAGAGCGCTTGAGCTTATGCCTTCTAAGAGTGCAGAAGACTTGAAGTTGCTCAAAGAATTTTTGAAATCGCCGCAGATGGAAAATCAAATCAAGCAAAAGAGTCTTGAGGTATGGCGTCTCTGGGTAGAGACATGGCTCAATTGCGCGCCTGCAGAGGGCAAGGAAGGCCTGCTCGATGTCGAGATTCCTGTTGGTGCTGCAACTTTCATTTCCAAAGTGAAAGTGAAAAATCTTGGCGAAAGCAAAGAATATCCTGGCTGTTTCAAGTTTGTAGCTGATGGTTCTTTTGAAGGTGAAGAAGCGCGCAAACAGTTTGCTGAAATGATGGTGCAGCTCGTTTCTCGCATTCCGCAAAAAGAAGGTGTTAAGCCATTCTCGAAAGATATGGTGCAAGAAGTTTCACGCTCTACTCATTTGGAAGTTGTTATAAATCCTAAGACCGCTCAGCCCCAGACTGCATCTGCACATTCGGACATTCATTTGAAAATTGATGACAAGAATAAAGACTCTGTTGAGCATCATGATTATCTTTTCGAATGGGCTAAGAAGTGAGCAAAATAAATGAGCGAGATCTATTCGCAAGTTTATAAAATAGTTCAGAAAATTCCCAAGGGAAAAGTTCTGACTTATGGATTAATTTCGCACATGATCGGTGGGCGCATGAGTGCTCAGGGAGTGGGGTGGGCATTGAAGGCGCTTGGTAGCGACAAGCCTAAAAAATTCAATTCCGATAATGTCCCCTGGCACAGAGTGGTGAATGCTCAGGGTGGAACGAGCACTCACAAAGTGGGGCTGCCACCAGATTTACAAAGGCGCTTACTTGAGTCTGAAGGTGTGAAGTTCAACAGCGAAGACAAGCTCGATTTAGAGAAATATCTCTGGAAAGAAAGCTTGTCTGGATAGTCCAAATAAGTTAAGTATGAAATTCGCCGTGGCGCTCTTGATTCTCGATAGACTCGAGCGATAATCCTTTTGTTTCTGGCACAAGCTTTATGCAAAACAAAAGCGATGCAAGTGTGATTATTGCATAGCCACCAAATGTAGCACCAATGCCAAATTTGTCCAGCACCACCGGGAAGGTGTAGCTGACAATCATGTTGCTTAGCCAGCTTAGCGCGGTTGCAAATGCCATAGCGAAGCCTCTGATTCGAAGCGGATAAATCTCGCTTATCATCACCCAGAAAACTGGTCCCAAACTAATCGCGAAAAATGCAACGTACACAAATGTGCTGCTGACACCCACAAATCGCATTACGTCTGCAGATGCATTGAATACGAAAGTCAGTGATAATGCCGCAAGACTGAGAAGTATTCCAAGATTTCCGACTATCAGTAATGGTCGTCTTCCCACTCTGTCTATCAGAATCAAACTGACTATAGTCATGATCAGATTAACAAGACCAACACCTGCTGTGGCAAGAATTCCCACCGAGTCTGATGTGAGGCCGGCTGCTTTGTAGATTTTGGGCGCGTAATAAATTACTGTGTTTATTCCGGTGAATTGTTGAAAGGCACCAAGTCCAACACCAACAATTAAAGCTTGCCTCAATTGTGGTGAGAAGAATTCTTTCCAGTCGCCTTTTTCGTCGGCAAGTGCTGTGTGGATTTCGCTGAATTCTTGATCGACGTCTTGGGTCCCGCGCACTTTTTGCAGGACGGCTTTGCTTTCTTCGTCGCGTTTTTGACTGACGAGCCAGCGCGGACTTTCAGGCAGGGTGAGCATTCCGACTGCAAGCAGTACGGCTGGCAGTGTGCCAAGTAGAATCATCGAGTGCCAATCGCCTGATGCTGAAAAGAAATAGTCTACCAGGAAGGAAAGTAAGATGCCGGTCACAATCGCCATCTGATTCATTGCAACCAGTGTGCCGCGCACCTTGGGTGGTGCCATTTCGGCAATGTACAAAGGGGCAGCAAAGCTTGCAACACCAATTGCAAGACCAAGAATTATGCGCCCGATAACGAGCATATCTACAGATGGTGCGTAAGCTGCAAGCACAGAGCCGCCTGCAAACAGCATAGCTGTTGCAAGCAAGACTTTCTTTCGTCCGAATCTATCGGTCAGGCTGCCGCTTACAATCGAGCTGAATGTCGCGCCAAATAAGACTCCGCTTACAACGAGCCCTTCGCCTTCGGGGGTGAGAGTAAACTGGTTCTTTATAAATGGCAGCGCGCCCGAAATTACGCCAGTGTCATAGCCAAAGAGCAAGCCAGAGAGGGCTGCAATGCCGGCTACCAGATAAACGAAATTCGAACCCATTTAACACCTTTGAATCTAACTAGCTGGTCTATGATATCCGATCGCTTGTGCTTGGGTCTTGTCGTTTTTTGCGCAATAGAAATTTTGCAAGCAAATAGCTGAGTGCCGACCAGATCACTCCTGCGCACCATCCGGCAAGGATATCACTTGGATAGTGAACGCCAAGAAAAGCTCGGCTTATGCCAATGAGAAAAACGAAAACTCCCGCTATCGATAAATAAATCGCTCGCATTTTGAGCGATTTGGTAGAGCGGGCTAAAAGCGCTCCGATAGTCAGATACACTATGGCTGATACCATACTGTGACCGCTTGGATACGAGCCTAAAGAAAATTCGCCAAGATGGGGAACGATGTCGGGTCGTGGACGGTCGAACACGTATTTCAATAGAACCATTAATGCGCTGCCGCTAGTTACAGACAAAATGAAGAGCAAGCAGGTTCTGGTTCTTTTTTTGAGCATAAAAAACATCGCAGCAATAGTCGAGACCGCGCTCAAAACATAAATTCCGCCAAGGTATGAAACGGATTGCATAAATGCAAGAAGTCCAGGTGGACCAATCAATTCTTTTGGATTTTGTGGATTGCGAAGTGCTTGCAAAATTATGTTATCGATTGCAGTGAGTTCGCCTTCTGCCATTTCAGAAGAGAATTCGATGAATAAATAAAGTGCGAATGCGACGAATAGAATCACCAGAATGATTTTTATGTCGCCTTTTTTAAGGTCTTTTAGATTCACTGCAGATGCTCAGCTTCCCACTTTTCTATACGTGCTTTGATTTCGCTTTGGACTGCTTTGGGCTCGACTCGAAGCCTTTCGTATAGAGGTTGCATCGCTTCTAAGTCGGGCAAGTGCTTTGAGCCCCATTGAGCCATTGAGCCAAGAACAGGCAAGAGGTCTTTTCCTTTTTGAGTGAGGTAATAGAGTTTTCTTGTGCGTGTTTCGGGATGAGGAATCTCAGCGATAATATGATTTTGCTTCAGTTTCTTCAATCGGTCTGTTAGCACATTGGTGGCAATCGATTCTGGAGAGGCGAGAAATTCTTTGAATTCGTGCTTGTCAAAGAAGAATAAGTCGCGAATAACGAGCAAGGTCCATTTGTCGCCCAGAATTTCCAGGACATTGCTTATGACGCATTGCGACCTGGCTTGAGTGTTTGAATAATTTGGATTTTTGAGTTTGCTATCCATAATATGCAATTATACACGACACTTGCAAAATGCAAGTAAGTTTGCTAGTCTTGAAATATCAATGCTTGCAAAATGCAAGTAATAAAACAGCTCCGACAAGGAAAAAGTGCTTATGACGCGCCTCGCCACTAAAATCGCCACTAAAAATGAGTGGACTCAGATTGCAGATCTCACCAAAGTCGCTTATGCCGAATATGCGCGAAATGCCGATCCCGATTTCTGGTCGATGTACGAGTTACATACGCGTGATTTGTTACTCAATGATGAGAGCTTGATTCGACTAGTTATTCTAGACGGCGATGAAATAGCCGCTTCAGCTATATATGTGCCACCAAGTAAGCGAGCTGTCGGTGGAAAAATCATTGATAACAAATACCCTGAAATGCGCTTATTGTCTGTGCATCCCAATCACAGAAATAAAGGACTTGCCAATAAATTGATTGAAGCTTGCGAGGATAAAGCGCGTGATGAGGGTTTTGAGTTTATGACTTTGCATACTACAAGTCTCATGACCACTGCAAGGGCTATGTATGAAAGGCGTGGATATGAGCGTTTTGAGGAGTTAGATTTCAAGCCGATACCAAGTTTTACAGTCTGGGGATATATAAAAAAACTATGACAACTATGCAAGAATCAAAATTAACCGAACCGAAATTAGCAAAACCTGGTGCTGGTCTACCATTTTTTGAATGGTTGGTAGCTAAATATATTATTTTCCCAAATAGATTTAGAAGCACATCTATAGAACAAGCGGTCTTGCAATTCGAAGAAGAGTCCAGAAAAATCATCGAACTGGCATCTAAACTGAATTCCGAGCAGCTTGAGCAAAGATGCTTGATACCACGGTTGCGAGGGCTTGAAGATAGTTCTCGATTCTGGTCTGTAGCGATGACAATCCAACATCTGAATATTGTCGGTGAAGGTATGCTTGGAATTATCGTCAGTTTGTCGCGCGGCAATAACGAACTACCCTCACGTGGGACTGCTGATGTAAAGCCATCTGCCGACGTCGATGCAAAGGAAGTAGTCGAGAATTTCAAAAAGCTGGTCGAGAATTTCGGCAGGCTGGTTCGAAAAATAGATTTCGAAAAACATGCTGACCTAAAACATCCACATCCATGGTTTGGACCGCTCACTGCGCGTCAATGGACCTTGTTTGCTGCTCCGCATCAAGCAATACATCGAAAGCAAATTGAAGCGATTCTTTTGCGAATCTAACGGCGCTGGCAATTTGAAAGCTAGGCAATAATCTAAAAACTAGTCAATAATCTAACAACCGTTTGAGGTGTTCAATTCGTTTTACGTCTGTTGTCCAGGCCCCAGGGCCTGGACGACAGACGTAATTTAGTTACTCGCACTTAAATTGACGTGAGATTTTCGACTCAAAAGAAGCGCGCTTCAGAGCAGGAGCCGGGTAGCTTATTATTGAATAGAATTGTTTACGATGCGCGGCGTGTAGACAATTTCGTATTCTTTTTCTGTTTCATTCAATTCGGGGTCTACAGCTACTCTGCGATCGAATACGAAACATTCACCGTTCCAGTGAGCGCCGCCAACTTTCTCGAAATAATTCAAAATGCCACCATCTAATTGATAAAGGTGAGGGAATTTTTTTTCTTGCAAGAACAAGTTCGCTTTCTCGCATCTGATGCCGCCAGTGCAAAAAGTCACGACAGTTTTGTTTTGCAATTCGTCTTGCAGATTTTTTTCAGCAGTGTCGATTGCGTGTGGAAAGTCGCTGAAGAAGTCGATTTTGAAACTGACAGCGTTTTCGAATGTGCCGACATCGACTTCGTAATAATTGCGTGTGTCTAGCATCAAGATTTCGCGACCTTCGTCGTCGTGCCCCTGGTCGAGCCATTTTTTCAGTGTTGCAGGCTCCACGCTTGGCGCACGTTTTTCTTCGGCATCAAGCGAATTCGAGGTGATTGTCGGATGACGCATAGTGATGATTTCTTTTTTCAGTCGAACAAGCATGCGGGTGAAAGGCTGATAGTCTGTCAGGCTTTCTTTGATTTTCAAATCAGAAAATCTGTTTTCGAAGAGCGAGTCGGTTTTGAAATAATGTAGAAATTCTTCTATCTGCGCGCGTTCTCCTGCCAAAAACATATTGATGCCTTCGTGGGCAAGAAGAATAGTGCCTTTTAAATTGAGACTATCGCAGCGTTCCTTTAAAGCGACACGCCAGGTTGGATGCAGCTCGAGCGGAATTTCTACGAATTTATACGCGGCAATGTTTAGTATGTTCATATGACTAAATTATAGAACGAGTTATTAGTTAGAGCCGACTTTGCTAAGGCGCTCTGCAAAAATGTCTTTCCAGGCGTCTTTGGCAATATTTCCACCACAGACTACCACAGCCACTTTTTCGCGAGGTTTGAAATTGATGATGCGTCTTGAAACCGCGGCCACTGCGCAAGCCGCAGAGCCTTCGATGAGCATCCCTTCATTTTCGAAGAAATCATAAATAGTGGCTGCGATTTCGGCTTCGTCAACGAGGACCCATTCGTCGACCAATTCTCTGACCAGTGGAAATGTAATTGTGTCGTGGTCCAGATTGCCCGCAAGGCTGTCGGCAAGTGTGGGATCGATCATGCAATTGGTGATGCGACCTTGTTGGCAGGCTTTATACATGGCTGGGGTGCTCGCTGCTGCAACTCCGACGATGCGGCAAGCCGGATTGATAGTTTTTGCCGCGGTTGCAATGCCGCTTATCAAGCCGCCTCCACCTACTGCAACAACAATGGTCGAAAGTTTTGGCACGCGCTCGAATAGCTCGAGAGCGATGGTTCCCTGACCGCATATAACCTCGGGATTATTATAGGGCGATACGTATAAGCCTTTTTTTTCCTGAGCCAGACGGCGGGCGAACTGTTCGGTGTCAGCCTGGTCGTCGCCATGCTTGATAATTGAAACGTTGAACTGGTTGAGTTTTTTCAGTTTCTTTGAATTTTTGAAGGCCTGATTGTCCGGCACGCAAACAGTTGCTTCGCGATCGGTGAAGTGCGCTGCTTGAGCAATTGCCAGAGCATGATTGCCCATTGAAGCGGTAAACACTTTGCTAATGCCTTTCTCGCGAGCCCAGCCAAGTGCGTTGAGGGCACCGCGCAGTTTGAAAGAGCCAGTATTTTGAATATTTTCAAGCTTGAGCCATACTTCGGACTTTGAAACTTCGCTCAGCCATTGGCTCTTAGCAAGCGGAGTATCGAGCGCGAAACCTTTTATACGCTTACGAGCAACGAGCACATCACTGATACTTACTCTGTTGCTAGTCACCGGTCTTGGTATATGCCTTGGTTATGGGGGCGATTAAAAAAAATGGAGCGGGTAGCGGGAATCGAACCCGCGTGTGCAGCTTGGAAGGCTACCGTTCTACCATTGAACTACACCCGCAATATCCGAAATTATAACACATGAAGATAAGTACATCATTTGAGCCCAATTTCCGAAGCTTTTTGCCTTGATCGCCAGAAGTCTCAATGATATCTTAAGGAAGTTGTTAAGACAGATAGGCCCTTTCTCGACCGGGAAAGCCGGTCAACCATGTAAGGACGGGTATCTGGGGAATCATGAGCGAAAGTTTGGCGGTTAACAATCTCAACGTCACCATAATCCCTAATAAGGATGCAAATAAAGCCAATCAGCTTATTGATATGGCTCCGCCTTTTCAGATTAAGGTCGCTCCCCACATCGAGGCTCTCCAACCTTATAAACCTGGTCGTCCGCCGACCGAGCTCATGGAAGAGCTCAAAAAGTCTGGAATCGACGGGCTAGTCAATCTAGCGTCTAACGAAAATTCTTTTTCTCCTCCTCAAAGTGTGCAGAAGGCGATAGCCGAAGCTACTGTCAATTTGAACAGATATCCAGATGCTGGCGGGCTTTTGCTCAAAACCAAATTGGCTTCGATGTACGATTTGAAGCCGGAAAACGTATGTCTTGGGGCTGGATCCGAAAGCATCCTTGGCAGCATCATGAAAGCGTTCTTAGATGGCGATGAAGAATTACTGACTTCGCAAGGGACATTCATTGGTCTATACGTGCTCGCCAATGCCAAGGGAGCGAAACTACATACGGTGCCACTGAAAGATTACTCTTTCGATCTCGATGCAATCTTGCAAGCGATAAACTCGCGCACCAAAATCATTTATTTGTGTAATCCCAATAACCCCTCTGGGACTATATTTACACGCAATCAATTCGAAAAATTCATCGCTAAAGTTCCCCAAAATATACTTGTGATAGTCGATGAGGCTTATCATGAATTTGCCGAATCGAATCCAGATTTTCCAAGTACAGTCGGCTACAAACTGCCTAATGTACTCACTCTTCGTACCTTTTCAAAAGCGTACGCAATGGCGGGTATTCGAGTTGGTTATGGCTTTGGTCACGAAAATGTCATTAGCTACATAAACAGAGTGAAGCTGCCTTTTGAACCGAATTTGTTGGCTCAGGCTGCAGGTCTTGCTGCATTGGAAGATGCAGAGTTTCCGGCTATCACTCAAGAAAATAATAGTCAGGGAATTCACTATCTGATGTCCGCATTTTCAGAACTTGGTCTGCAATGTGTGCATTCGTATGCCAACTTTCTTTTGATAGAAATGGGCACTGAAGCCGCTGCACTAGATTTGACCGAAAAACTTTTATATAAAGGAATTGCGATCAGACACTTGAAAGCTTTTGGTCTTGAAACTTGTGTTCGAGTCACCATCGGTATTCCAGACGAAAATGCCAAATTGGTTGATGCATTAAAAATGATCCTTGCAGTTTGATTTTTTGAGTGCGAAAGTCTGGAAAGCTAAGTATTATCAATTGCTAAGGATTGCCAAGTTCAAAACAGATCTTAGTCTTAAGTCTGGCTAATTTGCTCGTTTTCGCGCATATACTGGTCCCAGTTTCACCCCCACGCAACTAAGGACCGTGCAATGACAACACTTCAAAAAACATTGATCAAACCAACATGGAAAGCAGAACAGCTCCACGCTGTATACTCCAAAATGGTTGCTAAACAAATGATGATCACCATGAAAACTCTCGCCAAATTCGGTGAAGAAGCCAAAACCCAATGGGAAACCGAAATGCGTGATTCAATGAAGCAATACTTCGTTGAAAAGAACGTCAAAACACCTATCGAATTCGCACAAGCTAAAGCTGAACTCGAAGCTAACCTTTATGGTAGCGAAATCGAAGTTTGGGGCGACGAAAAAGAAGCTCACTTCACCTACAAAACCTGTGGAATGTGGAAAGCCATGGAATCATGTGGCGTAACCAAAGAAGAAATGGAAAAAATGTCTTCCGGTTTCGAATCATGTGTTAAAAACATGGCTAAAGAATTCGGATTCCAAGGCGAACTCAAATTCGAAGGCGAAGTACCGACAATCACTTATCGCAAGTAATTTTAGAATCAGATCCAACTAGATCCTGAAACTAAATGCTTCCAAAACGCTCCCTTCGGGGGGCGTTTTGTTTTTCTTCCTGCAGAGCTTTTAACAAGACTGTTAATCCTTTACACAAACAGGCAAGGCGCAAATGATATTTCAGACTTAGAGCAATTTAGAATGAAAATTGCAGATTGTGCGAATTTCTAACGATGATTGAACAGGTCGAATGTGTTTTTCGTCTGTCGTCCAGGCCCCAGGGCCTGGACGACAGACGAAATCAAAAAGACAGTTCAGATAAAGGAGAGAATTGTGAGAGAGTTCCATCCAGGCCAAGTTCTGGCTAATTTCATGTCAGAGCGTGGACTTAGTACTTACAAACTTGCTACTGGACTGAAGGTAGTCCACAGTACAGTTTTTGACATTGTTAATGAAAGAAGAGGAATTACAGCGGAGATGGCTATTCGTTTGGCTGCATTTTTTAGAAACGAGCCTGAATATTGGCTTGAACTCCAGAACCGCTTCGAGTTGAATCGCGCGAGGAGAAAGTTGCAAATGCAACCTCAAATGCAACCTCAAATGCAACCCCAAATGCTAATGCAGGAAAGCGATTCCAATGCCACCGTATTTGATTCCAGTTGCGAGCGAGAAGAAAAATGTCTACAAGAATCTGAGGAGTGCGGTGATTGGAAAGAACAGATTCGAAAATCTGAGTTTATCAGAGAAAAAGGAATCGAGGATGTTTTTAGGGCTTATGAAATGCTTGGTGTGGAGCCAGTTTCATTTGACGCGCTTGCTTATGAATTGAAGTTGAATGGAGGTCAGCTCTCAGCCATTTTGGTCGGGTTAGAATTATCGGGTTGGGTCAAAAGACTTCCTGGCGATTATTATGTTCGGTCCAGATAGGCGAGGTGCAACCTAGCTTTGCGCGGTCAACAATTTGGCTACGCGCTTGTCAGCAATTTAGCTTCGCGCTTGTAAGCAATTTGGCTACGCGCTTGTCAGCAATTTGGCTACGCGCTTGTCAGCAATTTAGCTTCGCGCTTGTAAGCAATTTGGCTACGCGCTCGTCTATGATTTAGCTTCGCATTCGCCGCGGCAAACGATCTTGCGGTGGATAGTTTGGTTGGTATTCCGGTTGATATTCTGCTTCCATTACCGGTCTTTGATTGGGCCGATTTTGCGGAGCGTTTTCGTATTTGGCGAAACGTGTGCGAGCAGTTGACTGTTCCCACATCTGAGCTACTTTTGAAGCATTTCGAATATCAAAAGAAAAATGGTGTGCGTCATTTGGGATCGGTACATTGGGTCTGGATAAGTTACCCTGTACAAATCCGTATTTGCGAAGAAGGCGCGCAACATCGGGATCATTGAAGTTTTTGACGTCTAGTGCAGCACCTCGTTCGTGTTCGGAATTGCCGGGGGCTGCTCGCAAACCGCTTGCTATCGCTTGTTGTGTGTTGGTTCGACCAAGTGAGTTGATATTGGCACAGTCAGCGCAATGAGAGGCTGGCAGTAGTTTTTTACCTAAGGGGGCGAGTTCTTCGTTTATCATTAGATATGCTTGTGCGGCCGGCCGGTCGAGCCAGGCAGGAGCGTTGCGAATCTTTTTCTTACCGTCCTGATCTTTATAGCTCTCGCGATTGTCGATACCCACATAGACCGGGTCTACTCGTTCGCCGTTGCGACGTTTGCTGATGTCGTTAACGATGGAAGCGTCTGTCACTGGCTCCATGGGCATACGCGTGCCTGTATATTGTTGGGAGGGCGCGTTTGGATTGTCTGGAGCTTCGTAGCGTGGGCGTCTGTTGGTCGGATTTGGCCGATCGGGATAATCCTGCGGTGCGGGAGGTCGATAACCGCGTCGATCCGCTTCTCTGAAATAAGCTGACCAATAATTGCCCCAGAAATCATTTCGTCCTTGCGGGAAATAACCCTGATTTGGACCGAATTGGTCGAAGCTAGTGGGGGCGTAAGCCTCCATTCTGTATTGTTGCCACGGGTCCCTCTGCATTTGTGGTGGATAGCCGAAGGTTTGGTCTAAATTTTGTTGTGGATTGAAAACTTGTGGATTAAAGGCTCGTTGATCAAAGCCGGGCTGCGTCATAGCAGAACGATCGTAGGGATTGAAGCTCTGGGCGTTAGGGTTGAAGCCTTGGGCGTTAGGGTTGAAGCCCTGGGCGTTAGGGTTGAATCCCTGGGCGTTCAGGTTGAAGCCCGGAAATGAATTGAAATTGGTCGGTGAGTTGAAATTTTGAGTGGAGATAGAGAATGCGCTGAAATCGGTCGCACTTAAGTTAAGGCTTGCCAGCCTCAATCCTTCTTCTTGATTGTCTTGTTGCGTGCCGCGTGGTTCCGCGGCGTCGCGCTCGAGAGACACCGTATAAGACCTCTTCAGTTTTATCCACCATACAGAATTATCTATATAGAGACAGAGGTCGTAAAGCGTAGAATTCCCATTGCGGGCGCCTGTTTGCTTTTAAAGATTTCCGCGCAATGCTTGCTCGTGCTCGATTGACTCGAACAAAGCTTTGAAATTGCCTTTGCCGAAACCTTTCGCTCCTTTTCGTTGAATGATTTCGAAGAACAAAGTAGGCCTGTCTTCTACTGGTTTGGTGAAAAGCTGGAGCAAATAGCCGTCAGATTCACGGTCTACAAGGATTCCGTATTTTGCTAATTCCTCGATGTCTTCGTCGATATGACCAACACGCTCTGGTAGTGCATCGTAGTAGGTCCTTGGAACGGCCAGGAACTCGATGCCGCGTGCTTTCAGCTCGGCGATGGTGGCTATGATATCACGGGTGGTGATGGCGATGTGCTGAACGCCACCTGCGTTATAGTAGTCGATGTATTCTTGAATCTGAGATTTGCCAGTTCCAATGGCGGGTTCGTTGATAGGCATTTTGATGACGCCGCTCTTGTTTGCCATCACTTTCGATACCAGCGAAGAATACTTGGTGCTGATGTCGTCGGCATCGAAATATTGATAGACGTAGAAGCCAAAGGTCTTTTCGTAGAACTCGACCCACGATAGCATCTTGTTCAATTCGACGTTGCCAACGATATGGTCGATGCTCATTAGACCAATTGGATTTCCTTGCGACTTCTTGTCGAGTGCTTTGTATCCAGGAGCGAAAGGACCGGTGAATTCTTGACGCTGGACGAATTTGTGAATGGTGTCACCGTATGTGTGCACCGATGCAGAAATGAATTTTCCGTCTTTGCCTTCGTAAAACTCCGGCTTGCTGTGGCTTTTAGCTCCACGAGCAACGGCGGTTTCGTATGCTTTTACAGCGTCGCGTACACGAAATCCGATTGTCTTAACGCCGTCACCGTGCTGGTGTACGTGTTCTGCGATTTCGCTTTTGCTGGACAGTCCACCTGACACTACAAGTTGAACACTGCCTTGTTTTAGTACGTATGACACTTTTTCGCGATTGCCGGTTTCAAGACCGCTGTAACCAATCACGTCGAAGCCAAAGCCTTTGTGATAATAGTAGCAAGCTTGCAGAGCATTGCCGACAAAGAGTTCGACATGATCAAATCCGTCGATCGCAATCTCTTCGACATCAGGATTGCCTTTGGGAGAAGTTTTGCGTTCGATAGTTTCTTTGACCATTTAAAAATTCCTCGAATAACGTAAATATATAATACCTCTAAAGAAGAGGCTTGGGTTGTCAGTCTTCGAGATTTAGCCGCCCAGATTCTTTAAAAGCTCTTTAGCTTCTAAATTGCCTGGATCCTCTGTCAAAGCCTTCTTGACCATTGCAAGCGCTTCTTCTTTCTTGCCTTCCTGGCTGAGGCAGGCAGCCTTGCCGGTGCGCACAGAAGCTAATACTAAAGTTAGATGTTCGTCTGGCTTTTCAGCGAGCGCAATTTCTAAATTCTTGAGAAGACGGTCGTAATGCGTTTCGGCCTCTTTAAATTGACCGTTTTTTCTTAGTGAGCTGGCTAATTTTAAAGTTTGGATAGAACTGAATTTATTGATGGCATAAGCTTTTCGATAATAAACAAGCGCTTCGTCGTGCTTTTTGAAGAAGTCTTTGACCTGTCCCATCATCATCCGAACGGTTGATATGTGCGGATTTTCGGCAGCAAGCTTTTCAAGCATTTTCATTGCAGTCGCTTCGTCTTTTTGTTGAACGGCAATCTTCCAAGCCTCTACGCATTCGTGAGCAACTGCCATCTCGCTTTGCATATTGGCTTGAGATGGGGACAGCTCGCGTTTTGGCGATTGCGCTGGACTTTGAGACGAAGAAGTTGGCACAGAGGAATCAGTTGGCGCCATATCTTTGTGCGAAGCAGCAGAAGTCGCTCTTGCAGTCGCGTCTGATTCGACTTTAGGCAGGTTGGATTGCACTGGCATCTGAGACCGGCATCCACAGGTCAGAGTGGTCGAAACCAAAAGCGCTGACCAGAGAAAAGATTTTGATTTATTCATTAGTCTTGTAGTGGAACGTGTCTGAAATTAGAGTCGGAATCTAGATCAGGAGTGTCGAATTTGACTTTGGAGAGCGACACCCCGCGTTTCAACATGTCTTCGTTAACAGGCATTGGTGGTCTTGCAATCGACTCTGTATTGTGCGCATCGCCAGCGTTCGCCTCTCGGTGAGACTGAGCAGTAGTGGTTTTAGCTTGGAGATAGCGAATGCGTGTGTTCACCTTTTCCTTGTATTTTTCGGGCACAAGGTTGGCGAAAACCAGATCTATGAGCTCGCGAGAGGCTTCATAGAATTCTCGTTTCTTTTCTAAAAGCTCAGATAGAGCCACTCGAAGCATCAACTCGTTGGGCTTGTCTTGTTTTAGAAAACGCAAGCGATTGATGGCATCGTCGAGAATGCGCTGGTCATTGCAATTAAGGAAAAGCTGATGGTAAGCCAGATAAAAGGATGGCTCCACTTCAGTAGTGTGCAAATACTGATGATTCGCTTTGACGCTTTCGCCGTTTAAGCGCAATGCCTCGGCATATTTATAGCTCAGGTCCGGGCTCGACGGATTGTTCTCAGAGTTTTCGCGAGCTTTGTCTAGATCTGGAATAGCGTTTGTGGCAGGCTGGCTTTGAGCGCTGCTTGCTTGTTTGGATTGAGTTTGCGCCAGTGCTGGCTGGACAGAATTGAGCTGGGTGCCAAGCCCAAGAGTAAATGACAGAAATAGTGCAATTTTAGACATGGGTCAAATTTTAGCGCGCAAAAGCAATTTGCGCCTCAGATTATGCCTTAATAATGGTCAGGGTCCAGCTAGAATCGCCGGACTGGACCTGGTCTAAAACCCTATGCCCTTCGGCTTTAACGCTCTGGCTAACACTTTCGACCGGCTCGCCGTCGTCTAAAATTACTGTTACAGTTTCGCCGCTTTGCATTTTATCCAAATAAAGTCTGGTTTTGACAAAATTCATTGGACAGGCAACTCCACGTAAATCTAGATTATGCACTGCTTCGGCGCCCCGCTTGCTTTTACTCTTGTTCGCTCTGGAAACACTGGGCAGGATAGCATGTAGTTTTGCTTGGACATTCAATTTCTTTTGTGTATTTTTGCCATTCTTTGGCAAAACAAGGGCGTGAATTGACATAGTCTTTCATTCTCAAAAGAAGTGAAAGCGTATCCCCTGAAGCCTCGAGATCCTTAGCCAGGCAATGTATACACCTGAAATCTTCGGTAAAACCAAGCGCCAGATTGATTACTTCTTGTCTAGTGCAGACTAATTGTTCGCACAGATTAGAACGGCACTGGTAAATTTTGGCTTCCTTATCGATCATTCATACTCGTTTCCGCGGCTAAAAACTATCATAAGACAAACCAGACTCAACAAAGCGATGATTCAGCGAAAAGGTCAACAACGAAATATTCAATCTAGCTCTACTCGAGTAGAAAAGGATGACCTGGGAGAAATTGAACTTCCAAGCGATTCATATTATGGAATTGCAACCAAGCGTTTGATTCAGACAATTCCGCAGTATGGAGTTTCAGTCAATGCCCGCTTGATTGAGGCAATGGCTCAGGTCAAGCGCGCAGTCATTCAAAGCGCGTGTTTGGATAATCTGGTGGAACAAGCCGATTTTAGCGAGCCAGTGCTCAAGGCTATTTTGCAGGCTTGCGACGAAATTGCAACTAGTGAATTTAACCACGATGTCGTTGTGGATGGCTTGTCTGGAGCTTCTGGCCACGCTCTCAATTTAAATTTGAATGAAATTATTGCCAATCGCGCAGGCGAAATTTTGCAAGACCCACTTGGTTCTTATCAAAAAATCCAGGTCAACAAGCACATCGAGATTGCTTGCTCTCTTGAAGATGTCTATCCCACATCGATGAGAGTGGCAATTTTGCTTGGTTTGAAGTCACTCAAGAGTGTGTTGCTCGATTTGGAACGCACACTGAGGCGTAAGAGTCTTGAGTTTGAATCGGTTGTAAAACTGGGTCGTATTAATTTGCAAGATGCCTTGCCAGTCACTCTTGGGCAAGAATTCAATGCTTATGGATCATCGATAGAGCGAGCGCTCAAGCGCATTTCTGAAGCATCGCTCTGCCTCAAGGAAGTCAATCTGGGTGGTGCCAGAGTGGGCACCGGATTTGGTGTCAGTCATTCTTTTCAGTATCAAGTCGTGCAGGCGCTGGCAACTCAAACCAAGCTCGAACTGCGTCCCGCCGACGATTATATAAGAGCTACAAGTTCGATGAGTGATTTTTTGGAATTCTCATCTGGACTGCGCGAACTTGCCTGTGACCTAATTAAAATGGCTAATGATTTGACTTTTCTTTCTGCTGGTCCGCAAGGTGGTCCGGCTGAGATATCGTTTGCGATGACTAATTCGGCTAATTTGTCTAATCAGCCTAATCAGCCTAATCAGCTGCATCTGCCCAATCTGCCTAATCTCAACGACGAACTTATTATTGCGGCTTATCAGGTCCTTGCAAATGATCAGGCAGTCGTACTAGCAACACAGGGCGGCAGGCTGGAATCTAATATTTTCACGCCAGTGATTATTCAAGCCATCCTTAATAGTATGCAATTGTTAGAATCATCCATTGTGGCTTTTACTTCCAATTGCTTGAGTCGTGTAAAAGCCGACCAGCTTAAATGCAGGTTATTGCTTGAAAGTTCAGAAGCCTTGTTGCCGGTGCTTGCACAAGAGCTCGGAATGGAAAAGTCGATTGAAATTTTGGCTCAAGCAAAAAAACAAAAAAAATCTATAAAAGAACTGCTTTTCGAGCAAAATCTATTACCTAAAGATACTTTAGATAGGCTAACTGGCTACAAATATATGACTTCGGCTCAGCGCTAATAAGAAAAGTTACCTTTTTGACTGACCGATTTCCTGTTAAGTTTTAATAGCTAAAAGCCGTTGCCACTGCAACTCTCACGCGTATATAAAGGGTACTATCTCCATGATGCTTACTGGCTATAAGTTGGAAGTAATCGTCGGCTGCATGAGCGCCGGCAAATCGAGCGAGCTCATTCGTCGCATTGAGCGCGCCCGTTTGGCGTATTTGCCAACAATTATCGTAAGACCAGCCACCGACACACGATCGAGGGCTAATCACGTCGAATCTCGCAATGGGCTTGCATCTAAAGCCGTTGTAATCGAAGAGCCCAAAGATATCCTTACTTACGCAGCTCATGCTCTTGTAATTGGGCTGGATGAATGTCAGTTCTTTTCTGACGAATTGATACCAGTTGTTAAGACGTTATTGCGTCAGAAGAAAAAAATTATTGCTTCGGGTCTTGATTTAGATTACAGAGGCGAGCCTTTCGGAACTCTGCCAACCCTCATGGCGATGGCGGATCGTGTCGATAAGCTGCTTGCAGTTTGTCGCAAGTGCGGGTCTGATTTTGCTTGCCGGACACAAAGAATGGTTCATTCAGAAGAACAAATTCTAGTAGGCGATGCCCAGTATGAAGCCCGCTGCATTCACTGTTTCGAGCCACCAGGCGAATATCAGTTGAGGTTGGAACTCCCTTTGATGGGTGAAAATCCAATGGTGGTTGATGCTCCCCAACTGTCACTGGTAGCTGGTTAAAGTGCTAAATAGCCGATAACTAATTCGTAGCTGATTTTTGTAGCAGAACATTACGGATTTCTTAACATATCTTCCATATAGTTCCTAAATTGTTAGGGCGCTCTTGTCATGGGAAATAACAGAGTAGAACTCGGTCCCAGAAGATGGAGCTATGGAGGTTGTCGAAAAGTACCATGTTCAGTACTAATAATGCCTGTGCCAAGAAAGTTCAGGAGTTCCTGACTAAGTTAGGTTCGTTCTTGAAGAAGAAAGGACAATCTATAGAAGACACTGGGGAGCATTCGGTCATACAACATCCCTGGCAGAATGATTTGGATCATTTAGCTAATCGTTTGGGTGAAGTTCCCTGCAAAATTGCAGAAAAGCCCACAGATGAGCAAATGAAAAAGCTTTGCGAAGATGCCAAGGCTGTGCGCAAATCAACCAAAGAGATGTCTTCTCCTTCAAAAACTGCTGTCGACTTGAAAGCCTGGTGGGGCAATTCAGTCGCCACTTGGGATCCTAATGCAGACGCCCAAAATCTCGATTCTATTCATCAGCAAAGACGTCCTCGTAAAACCAAGTGGTTCGACTAATAACGGCTATTGTGTCTGTCTGTACAGGCAAGAGCCCGAGCTTGCGGGTTTATTTAGTCAAGTCGAGTGGTAATATGTATAAAGCCACCTGATTTATGCTGTCCGTATATTGTTGGACTTTGAGCGAGCTGGGTGGAAAGAGGTTGTTTTGGGTCTTTCTATCAAAAATCATTGCCGTTCCCTGATGCTTCTAGCAACCGCCTGTGCGGTATCTGGTGGAAGCATGGTCTTAACCTGCGATGGCGCTCTGGCTAAATCCAAAAGCAAAAAATCTTCGCATCACCGCAAAGGTCATAGAATTGCCGGTCATCATTACTTGGTGCCACCGCCCCCGCCTTATGCTCCTTCGATAATGCCTGAATTACAAATGATGGCGATGAGAGGACTGCCGCAGAAAGCAGCGGTTAAGAAATCTGAGAACGAATATCCGTACTCCAAATACATTTTTACTGCTAACAAAGCCGACGCTCCTCGCTCGGTTAAACTTAATAACACAACCACTGTCTGGAATTAGGCGCCGGTGACGCTTTAGCGTTTCGCACCTGGCTCCTCCATCTACTTTTGAAACCATATCCGTTAACGGATATGGTTTTGGATTTAGGGGGGAAGTTGATTGATGGTTCCTAAAATGCGCTTGACTTCTAGTCTTGAATATGTGACTTCGGGAGCATTAATAGTGGAACTTTTTTAGTATTTTTCTGTCTAATGCACCAAAGCTTCTGGAGCTTTAAAGTTCTATTCGAAGGCTTAATTTACTAGCAAAACAGGATGCGATTCATGCAAGCAAAAAAGGTTTTACTGCAATATTCTATTGGGCTGTTTTTGACAGCAAGTAGTTGTAGTCTGGCAGCTTATGCAGATTCAACTCAGTGGTCCAACCTTATTAGTGAAGGCGAAGCTGCCTATAAGGCGCGTCAATTAGATCAGGCTGAGAGCAAATTTTCTCAAGCACTGAAAATGTGCGACGCAATCAATTTTCCTGATAACAAAGCGCTTGAAGAAAGTCGTGGCATTACTTTGAACGATTTGGCTCTTGTTCTAGATTCGAAAGATACAAAAGAGTCAGATGAAAAAGCAATCAATTTGTACAAAGACGCAATTACGGCCAAACAAAAAGCTGGATCAAGCAATGCGTCTATCTTGCCAGTTATGAATAATTTGGCAAAATTGCATTACAAACAAAAAAACTATAAGGAGAGTATTGATACATTCCAAGCTGCTCTCAAACTAGCAGAAGGCGAAGATAAATTAGATCAGCTCAACCGCAGTAGATTGCTTAATGCACTGGCTGCTGTTTTTACAGATTCAAATGAGCTTGATAGAGCGGAGCAGTCACTGAGAGAAGTTCTGAGCATTCAAGAAAAAATCGGTGAGTCAAGCAGCGTGCAAGTGGCGCGAAACAATTTGTCTGTAGTTTTGCGTAAAAAAGGAAATGACTCTGAAGCTCAAAAGTTGCTAGAAACAAATACAAAAGATGGCAATGAAACGCCAGCCAACTTGACTAAACTTGCAAGAGTTTTGCGCGAGCAACAGAAGTTCGATGAAGCAGAGCCCCTTCTGAAGAAAGCCGTTACTCTGGTAGAAGCAAGTCCAGAGCCGCACGATAAAGAATTGATTGTCGCTTTGAATAATCTTGCTATGGTTCAGCGTGAACAAGGCAACTTTGAAGAAGCGCTCAATATCTACAAACGCGTCGAGCCATTACAAGAAAAAGTTGGAGCAACAGACTCTGAAAAACTGACGATGGAAACTAACTTTGGTGTCGTACTCGATACCATTGGAAATTATGACGAAGCTCGCCCTCACCTTGAAAAAGCGCTTGCTCTTTGCGAAAAGGTAGACGGCGTTTCTAGCAAAAATTATGCAACTTGTTTGTACAACTTGAAAGAATTGTTTTTGCATATGGACGATTATGGCAATGCCGAAGTCTATATGAAAAAGGTTCTCGAAATTCATAAGGCTCAAAACGGAGCTACTGATGCCGAAGTCGGAAGAGACCTGAACGAACTTGCTCTTATTTACAGACAGGCAGGAAAGACCGCCGAATCAGAGCCGACCTTCAAAGATGCGATTGCAATTAGCGAAAAAGGCGGAGATGCAACCGCACAAGATCTGTCGGTCGATTTGAATAATTTAGCACGCCTTTATCGTCAGCAAGGGCGTTATGCCGAGGCAGAGCCACTTTACAAAAAATCGCTTGGTATCAAAGAAAGACTTTATGGAGCTAACGATCCGCAAGTTGCTGCGACACTGCGCAATTACGCCAATTTATTGCAAGACATGGGGCGCGACAGTGAAGCAAAAGATATGAATTCACGAGCTCGCAAAATAGAAGAAAGCGCTGGCGAATAGAATTGCGCGATAGCCATATTCTAGTTCTAGTCGTCTAGAATGAGACAGTCGATAAACGCCACACCGCGCGAGATTGTACCAAGTTTGACTGCAGCGCCTTTAGACATATCCATTACTCTGGTTTTGACATAAGGACCGCGGTCGTTGACCTTAACTATTACTGTTTTTCCGGTACGTGGGTCTTCTACTTGCACCCTTGTTTGAAAGGGAAGTTTCAAGTGAGCTGCGCTGCACTTGTTCATATCGAAAATTTCACCAGATGCTGTTTTCTTACCATTGAATCCAGGTCCATACCATGAGGCTTTGCCGCTAAAAGATTTGCCATCTGCTTTTGCTTGAGGTTTCTGGTCGTCAGCTTTTGAGTCTGCTGCAAGGGCAGTTTGCGACAGGTTAAAAGAGTTTGTCAGTAGAACTGCAAGTAGAATTGGAAATCCAGATAGTCTTTTCATGCCAGTGTTTACCCCTTACTTTCAATGGCGCGCAGATCAGATAAAAGCCATTTTTAAGCTATTCTTGCTTTGAAATAAATAGCACATTTTTGCCAGCGGATGACCGTAAGCATTGACCTCAGGCTATATTTTCAACCACCATTGCAATACCCATTCCACTTCCCACGCACAAACTAACACAACCATATTTTTTGCGACGCCTGATTAGTTCGTGCACCAGGGTCGTGAGAATACGGGCGCCTGTCGCTCCAAACGGATGTCCGATAGCAATTGAACCACCATTTACATTCACTAAATCGCGATTGAGTCCAAGAGCCTTTTCGCAAGCCAGGTATTGAAGGGCGAAAGCTTCGTTTATTTCAAACAAATCAATATCGTCGATTTTTAAACCGGCTTTTGTGAGTGCAGCTGGAATAGCCTCTACCGGACCGATTCCCATTATTTCCGGGGGTACGCCGACTGTGGCGGAACTAACTATTCTCGCCAGTGGTTTGAGATTCTCTTTTGCAGCCAGGCTCGCTTTGGTCAAGACGATGCATGCTGCACCGTCTACGATACCGCAAGCATTTCCTGCGGTGACAGTTCCACCCGCTCTAAAAGCTGGTTTTAGCTTGGCTAGTGATTCGCGAGTCGTTTGCGGGCGAGGGTGTTCGTCCAGAGAAAACATGACTGTTTCTTTTTTAGCTTTGATTTCGACTGGTGTAATTTCGTTTGCGATATAACCTTTGTCCATAGCGGCTTTGTAGCGAGCCTGGCTCAATTCGGCATACTCATCTTGTTCCTCTCTAGATATAGGACCAAATTTTTCTTGCAAATTCTCTGCTGTTTCACCCATCGAAAAATCGACCAGACTATCTCTTATGTCGAGTCCGTCAACTAAATTGCCGTGGCCCATTCTTTTGCCCCAGCGAATATTCCAGCTTGAATAAGGTGTCATCGAAAGAGCTTCGGTCCCACCAGCAAGTACTGCTTTTGCCTGTCCGGCTGAAAGAATTAAATCAGCCTGAACGACTGAGGCAACTGCCGAGCCGCACAATAGATTGACCATTAAACCAGGTGTGTTTTTGTCTAGACCAGCTCTTTGAGCGACATGTCGCGCCATATAAATGGAGTCCAGGCTTGAATGGATGACATTGCCCAGGACAATATAGTCGACCAGCTTTTTATCGATACCGGCTTTGTCAAGCGATCCTTTGGCTGCTTCGACTGCAAGATCAGTAGGGTTGTGAGAGGCAAGCGAGCCTCCAAAAGCTCCAAACGGGGTTCGCGACCCCGCCAAAATTACAGTTTCGTCTGTTTTTCCAGTCATGACATTCCCCTGAATCGCATTTTGATTTGGACAATCTTAAGACAACCATAAATAACTATAAAAAGCATATCTTCGAGATAGAATTAGTCGCAATTGTGACTTCTTATTTTTAGACTATTTCATCACTAGGAGGATAGGACCTTGACTAAGGTAGGCGTGCCAAAAGAGATTCTTGACAATGAGTATCGCGTAGCCCTCACAGTGGCTGGTGCCCATGCTCTGGTAAGTGCAGGACACCAAGTGTTCGTTGAGAAAAATGCTGGTGTTGGAAGCGGTATCACTGATGAAGACTACAAAGCTCAAGGATGTACTATTCTTCCCGACGCTCCGTCTGTGTTCGAGAAAGCTGATTTGGTCTTGAAAGTAAAAGAGCCCCAGGACAAAGAAGTCGGCTATTTGCGCAAAGGACAAATTCTTTTCACTTATTTGCACCTTGCAGCCCACCCTAAACTGGCTACAGATCTGGCTAAAACCGGCGCTACCTGTATTGCTTACGAAACAGTGCAAATGCCTAACGGCGCTTTGCCACTGCTTACACCTATGAGTGAAATCGCAGGCAGACTGGCTACTCAAATTGGTGCTAACTATCTCGAGCGTCCGATGGGCGGTCGCGGCGTATTGCTTGGTGGCGTACCTGGTGTTGAACCTGGTACTGTCGTCATCATCGGTGGCGGTGTAGTTGGTACTAACGCAGCAAAAATCGCTTTGGGACTCGGCGCTAAAGTCACCATATTCGACCTTTCGCTTGATCGCTTGAGATATTTAGATGACATTTTCAACGGTCAAGTTCGCACCGTTTATTCAGTCGGACATTATCTGCAAGAAGCTCTTGTTAGAGCCGACCTCGTTATCGGTGCAGTTTTGATCCCAGGCAAACAAGCTCCTCGAATCATCACCAAAGATATGCTCAAGACAATGAAAGAAGGTTCTGTAATTGTTGACGTTAGCGTAGACCAAGGCGGTTGTATCGAAACAATCCACGCCACCAAACACTCCAACCCAACTTATGTTGTAGACGGAGTTCTTCACTACGGTGTAGCTAACATCCCAGGTGCTGTACCCTGGACTTCGACACGTGCACTGACCAATGCCACAATGAGCTACTGCTTGAAACTGGCTAACAAAGGTTATGACGCATGTCTTGAAAGCTCAGACTTGATGAAAGGCGTCAACATCCACAATGGCGAAGTAGTGCACCCAGGCGTACTGGAAGCGGTAAACGCCGCAAAAGTTACTGCCTAAATGTTGCGCATCGCCTCCTGGAACGTCAATGGCATCAGGAGCATAAGCAAAAAGGGGTTCTTTGAGTGGCTTCAGGAAACGAAGCCCGACATCCTTGGCATTCAAGAGTCCAAGATTGATGCCGGACAGCTCACAGAACTCCTTACTGCGCCTCCTGGCTATAAAAGTTTTTGGAGTCACCATGCCCTTAAAAAAGGGTACAGTGGCGTTGCTTTATATGTAAAAGACACGCCCAAAAAAATTGAAACAGGTTTTGGCGTCCCGCGCTTCGATGATGAAGGTCGAACGCTTGTGGCTGACTATGAAGATTTTGTGCTCTACAACATTTATTTTCCAAATGGAAAAGCAAGCGAAGAGCGTCTTTCGTACAAAATAGACTTTTATGAAGCCTTTATTTCACACGCTAAAGCGCAAAAGAAAAAAGGACGAAAAATAATTGTTTGTGGCGATTTCAACACGGCCCACAAAGAAATTGACCTTGCGCGCCCCAAAGACAATGTTAACGTTTCGGGTTTCATGCCCAAAGAACGAGAGCTACTGGATAGATTTACAAAAGCCGGTTATATAGATACTTTTCGAGCTTTCAACAGCGATCCGCATAACTATACTTGGTGGCATATGCGAACTGCAGCACGCGAAAGAAATGTCGGCTGGCGCATAGATTATTTTTTTGCAGACGATTCACTGGGTAAGTATTTAAAGGGCGCAGCAATCGAATCAAAGATAATGGGTTCAGATCACTGTCCAATTACAATTGATCTTGCCTTGTAAATTTAGCTAATATAGAACCTATGAGCAAAGACCTCAAAAAGCTAATGGAATCGGCCGACCAGGCCATAGACAACGAGGATTTTGCGCAAGCGGAAACAATGTTTCAAGCTGCATTGTGGGAAGCTGAGCGCACAAACGATCCTTCGACTATCGCCAATTGTCTCGACCGACTCGCCGAAGTACTCTTTGAACAAGGCAAATATATAGAGTCCGAGCCTTTGTACAAGCGCGCACTCGAGATTCGTGAAAAACAGTTGGGGCCGCATCACGAAGAGATTGTTCAGAGCTTGAACAATTTGTCTGCAGTTTATTTTTTTCAGGAGAAATTTGAGCAGGCAGAGCCTTTGTGTGTCAGGTTAACCGAAATTTATGAGCGAGTGCTGGGGACCGATAACCCGGAAGTTGCAACCAGTTATAACAATCTGGCTTTGCTTTATGCCGCTCAGAAGAAATATGGTCCTGCCGAAACTTTATACAAACGCTCGCTTGAGCTCAAGACCAGTCTTTTAGGCGAGAAGCATCCAGAAGTGGGAGACCTTTTGCAGAATTTAGGCACTTTATACTTCAATCAAGAGCGATACGCTGAGGCTGAACCGCTTTTGAAAGAGTCGTTGAGTATTCTAGAGAGCGCTCTTGGTGAAGGGCATTCAGACCTTGAAGTTCTCCTTGTTAATTTGGCTCAGGTTCTTGAATTCAATGGCAAATATCTCGAGTCGAGCAAAATTTACGAGAAAATTCTTTCTATCAAAGAAATCCAGTTGGGACCGACCCACCCAGAAATCATTCAAATGCTCAAACTGGTTTCGCAGTCATATGCTCGTCGTGCCAAATATGATGAAGCCGAACGCTTTCTAAAGAGGGCAGTCACTATTTGGGAACGGGCTCAAGGAAAAAGCAGTCCTCAGGGCGCCGATTTATTTTCCGCTCTCGGAGCGCTCAATCAGGAACAAAAGAAAGTTACCCAGGCTGAAAATTATTATCGCGACGCACTTGCAGCGGCTCAGACTGCTCTTGGTCCAAGTCATCCTGAGACGATAGAAAAGCAAAAACAGTTGGCTGACTTCTATTTGACTTTCAATCGTCCTGCCAAAGCCCAACCGCATTTAGAAAAAATTGTCGAAGTGCAAGGTAAAGCTTCAATCTCAAATCCTGACTTAGATGGCGGAAATCTTGCTCGTTCTGACCTTGCTGCCTGTTTGTACGCGCAGCAAAAATTTGGTGAAGCAAGAAAAATATTCGAAGATATCAAAGAATATTATGACCAGAAAGTCCAAAAAGACAGCGAAGCTTTCGGTCGCAGTTTGCACTATCTGGCTGAGTTAGAGCGCAAAGAGAAAAAATACGACAAAGCAGAAGCACTTTTTAAACGTGCAATTGATGTTCGTACAAGAGTGCTTGGTCCTCAGCACTTAGACGTTGCTAAATCACTTCAAGCTTACGCGGATTTACTTACGGAAAACTATCGCGAAGCAGAAGCTGAACACATGAAGGCTTGTGCCAAAGCCATTCTTGACGCAAGCAAATAAGTTCACTAACAATTCATTTCTTCGCGCTTTGATAGCATTAGACTCAAAGTGGGAGATTTGGTAGCGATTTGCAAAAGAACGACGAATTGATTCTGGTAATCGGTGCTACAGGTTATGTTGGCTCGCGCTTGGTGCAAGTTTTGCTCGACGAGGGATTCAGAGTAAGGGCGGCATCGCGCTCTATTGAGAAACTAAAATCAAGACTCTGGAGCAATCATCCAAACGTTAGTTTGACCCAGCTGGACATGCTCGATTTAGATTCGGCTCAAGAGGCATTAAGCGGTGTTGATCGAGTTTTTTATTTGCTTCATTCAATGAATCCAAAACACAAAGATTTCGAGCAGGCAGATCGAAGAGCCGCTGAAATAATGGTGGAGGCTGGAGAAAAGTGCAAAATCAAGCAGCTCATTTATCTTGGTGGGTTGGGTGAAAACGAAGACAATTTATCCAAGCATTTGCGCTCTAGAGCCGAAGTTGCATCAATTTTGAAGAAGGCGCCATTTGCAGTAACGGTTCTTCGAGCTGCAATGATAATTGGCTCGGGTAGTGCATCTTTTGAAATAATGCGTTATTTAGTCGAGCGCTTGCCTTTGATGATTACTCCCAAATGGGTCAGCACGCCGTCGCAGCCAATTGCAATACGCAACGTTTTAAATTATCTGGTCGGGTCTCTGGCCAAAGAGCAGATGTATAACCAGACTTTTGATATTGGTGGACCGCACATACTTTCATATAGACAATTGATGCTTATTTACGCTCAGGAGGCTAGAATTTCGCCTCCTCGTATTATTCCAGTGCCTGTTTTTACTCCCAGGTTGAGCTCGTATTGGATCAATTTTGTCACTCCGGTTCCTGCTTTTATCGCCCGTCCACTTGCTGAAGGTTTGCGAAATGAGGCTGTCTGCAAAGAAAATAGTATTACTGAAATTATTCCGCAAAAACTGCTCACGTGCCAGGAAGCAATCAAAATTGCAGTGGACAAAATTCAGCACCACCAGGTAGAAAGTCATTGGACAGACGCTGGCAAAATGCCACCTTATGAGTGGGTCAATTCATCGGATCCAAAATGGGCTGGTGGCACTGTCTATAACGATATTCGCGAAATTACAATCACTGGCAGCCCCGAGCAGGCATGGTCTGCACTGGTGAAAATAGGTGGCACCACTGGCTGGTATTATGCCAACTGGTTATGGAAATTGCGTGGTTGGCTGGACTTCTTCTTTGGCGGTCCTGGTTTGCGCAAGGGTAGGCGTCATCCAAACCAATTGCGTCATGGTGACGCTATCGATTTTTGGCGTGTGCGTGCACTCGAGCCTGGAAGACGACTCTTGCTCATTGCCGAAATGAGATTGCCTGGACAAGCCGCTCTTGAATTTAAAGTTGTGCCGGTAGACTCCAATACC
This sequence comes from uncultured Candidatus Obscuribacterales bacterium, assembly GCA_964572515.1. Taxonomy (GTDB): domain Bacteria; phylum Cyanobacteriota; class Vampirovibrionia; order Obscuribacterales; family Obscuribacteraceae; genus Aved-18. The sequence continues at coordinate 62,006 of CAZNEW010000012.1, forward strand.
ACCAAAATTATTCAGATGGCTCGTTTCCTGCCGAGAGGTCTTTTAGGACTGGCTTACTGGTATGCTGTATCGCCTCTGCATGAGCTTGTTTTTAACGGAATGCTTCTTGGTGTGGTGAAGGCATCTGGATGTGTTCTAAAACAAAATAAAAAGCCATCAAGGCTTGGATTGAAAGATCTGCAGGCGGCAAATCTTTAATTATTGCAAATGCTTTTTGAGATAGGGAGCTGTTTTACTTACTGAACAAGAAGCAATGGTTTCTGGTGTTCCTTGTGCCACCACTTTGCCACCATCGCTTCCAGCGCCTGGACCTAGCTCTATAACCCAGTCTGCCTGGGCTATTACATCCATATCGTGTTCGATCACCACTACAGTATTTTTGCCATCCACCAGAGCTTGTAGTTGTTTCATCAAGCGCTCGATATCGTAAGGATGAAGTCCAGTCGTGGGCTCATCCAGTAAATAGATCACGTCGCCCTGTTGCTGACGTTGCAGTTCGGTCGCAAGTTTTATTCGTTGTGCTTCGCCACCGGATAATTCAGTTGCAGGTTGGCCTAATCTCAAATAGCCAAGACCTACATCGAGCAGTGTTTTAAGCGCGCGCTCAACTACTTTTAAGTCTTTGAAAAATTCATACGCTGCCTCGACTGTCATTTCGAGCACTTCGGCAATATTTTTTTGCTGATATTTTATTTGCAGAGTTTCAGGATTATATCTCTTGCCCACGCACTCATTGCAAGGTGCAAACACGCTTGGAAGAAAAAGCAGCTCAATAGATACGAAGCCTTCGCCTTCGCAATGCTCACAGCGACCACCTTTGACATTGAAAGAAAATCTTCCGACATTATATTTGCGTGCTTTGGCTTCTTTTGTTTCAGCGAATTTCTTTCGTATATGATCGAATAGACCTGTGTAAGTAGCTAGATTTGATCTGGGTGTACGCCCTATTGGTTTTTGATTAACTTGAACAAGACGTTTGATATTTTCCAGCCCGCTTATCGAAATATTGCTTATCTGGTCACGCTGGTTTGCTTCGTAGAGGCTGAGATCTTCTTGGTCCATTGGCTCTTCGCTGTCTTCATCTTTTGTTTCTTCGACTCCAAGCTTATTTCTAATTGCTTCGGCAAGTGCCTGACTAATAAGTGTTGATTTGCCCGAGCCAGAAACTCCTGTCACCACTGTTAGAACACCTTTTGGAATAGCAACACTAAGATTTTGCAAATTGTGTTTTGTGACGTTTTCTAATTTGATTCGATTGTCCGGCTCTATTGGTCTTCTTTCTGTTTTTGATGAATGAGCTTTTTTGATTTTGCCAAATAAATAATCGCTAGTGCGTGAATTTATTTGCTCCAGTCCATTTATGGGTCCGCTATAGAGCAGCTCGCCACCTCTATTTCCGGCTTCTGGTCCCATGTCTACAATCCAGTCGGCCTTGCGTACAATGTCTAGTTCGTGTTCGACTACAAATAAACTATTGCCAGAGTCCTTAAGTAAAAGAAGCATTTCGACAAGAGCTTCTGCATCTGCAGGATGTAACCCGGCAGATGGTTCGTCTAAAACATAAACAACTCCAAATAACCCAGACTTCAATTGAGTGGTGAGTCGCAGTCTTTGCAATTCGCCTGCAGACAGTGTTGGTGTAGATCTGTCTAGGGCTAAATAATCGAGTCCAAGTTTGGAAATAAGGGTGCATCGCTCAATTAGATCATGAACAATCATTTTTGCCACTTCAGATCGTTCTGATTTATTAGTCAGCTCTGGTGCTTTTTTTAAAACTTGAATCAACTCTTTTAGAGGCATTTTGCCCATTTCAAAAATGTCATAGCCAGCAAAAGTTATAGCAAGCGACTCTTTACGAAGTCGCTTACCGCCACAATCTTCGCAAGTGCGCGCTATCATGAACTGCATGGCTTTCTTGCGCAAAGTTGTACTCTGGGTAGAAGCAAAAGTATGACGTACATAATGAGCTGCGCTCATATAAGTGCCTTGATAAGGTCTTTGTATACGGTGTGCCTCGCGTATGGCATGGACTGTTACAACTGGTTTTTCTTCTGTGAATAAAATCCATTCGCGATCTTTTTTTGAAAGTTTTTTCCAGGGCTTATCTACGTCATAGCCAAGAACATCTAAAATGTCACGTAGATTTTTCCCTTGCCATGCACCAGGCCACGCAGCTATTGCTCCTTCGCGAATAGAAAGTTCGGGGTTGGGTACTAGAGACTCTTCGGTTATATCGTGCGTTTGCCCAAGTCCAAGACATTTAGGGCACATGCCAATTTGAGTGTTATAAGAAAAATAGTCAGAATCCACTTGTTCTAAGCCAGGCGGATATTTTCCTGCGCGCGAAAAGAGCATGCGCAGTCCATTTGAAATAGTAGTAATTGTCCCGACCGAAGAGCGAGTATTCGGCTCTGCACGTCTTTGTTGCAATGCGACTGCAGGCGGGAGCCCCAGTATTTCGTCCACTTTGGGAGGTGGCAACTGCGACAAAAGTCGTCGTGCATAAGGAGCTATTGATTCGAAATAGCGACGCTGAGCTTCTGCATACAAAGTGCCAAAAGCAAGAGATGATTTGCCCGAGCCAGAAATTCCAGTGAATACAACAAATGCATCACGCGGTATTTCAAGGCTTATATTGCGCAAATTATTTTGTTCTGCGCCTTTTATCTTGACGAATCCGACCGAATTTTCGGATTTGTTCTTTGGGCTTGACATGCTTTTCGCTTTGCGGACCATGGTCAGTGTAGTTTTAAATTTTAGTCTGTAATCCAGGGCCTGGGGCCCAGACGAAAAAGTTTCAAGCCCATAAGCTTCGTAAAAAGATTTTTGTTAGTTTACTTTGGCAGGTTTGCTTTCTGAGACTGTTTGCGCAGGAGGGGCAAACCAGTAGCGATAATTTACGAATCCTTCTTCGTCTCGTCCTATTCGCTCGAGATAACCGCGAGGACCTAGAGGGTCTTCGTTGTGAAATTTGAAATTGCCTTCTGGTCCAAACGGCTCACAAACAACCATGCAAGGCAGATTTGGAAACTTGCCTTTCCAATTGTCCAGTACTGTTTTTTTGATTCTTATGGTGGCGCCTTTGTCAGGAATCTCAGCTTTGATTTTTTTGCTTCCACCAGGCAAAGCCATGCGTTTGAATACTTTCATAGTCATAGTCTGGTTGGTATAGACCGAGGCTCTTGCATAGTTTGGTACCCAGTCAGGTATTTTGGGTTTAGGCGCATTCGAGCTTGTATCAACTTGAGGAAACTGGTGTACGAGTGGAGTGATTTTCTCCATCGGCATTTCATCGGTGTGTTCGATTGAGCCATTGATGAGTTTGCTCGCTCCAGCAACTGGCGTGCTGGTCTTTTTGTTTTGATCTGCCATCACTGGTAGTGCAGGCAAAAAGAGCGATGACAGTAAAATCAACAGATATTTTGGAGTTCTTTTTCTTGCCATTCTAATCACCTTTTTGCATTGCTGATATTTGAGTTTGCTCTTGTCTGGCTTCATCTAACAGATTTTGTGCGTTATAAGAATTGAGCAGAGCTTTGTGTGCTCTGAGCAATCCAGGATAAAGCTCGGCTGCCTTTTTATAATTGTTGCTTGCTTCTTTGAAATTTTTCTGAAGCATATTGATATCGCCTGCGATTAAGTAAGCATCAGTGAAATAGGGATTCACTTCTAAGGCTTTTTGAACCCAGGTCGATGCTTCTTTATAGTCTTTGCGATGAAGAGCGATTGTAGCTAAGATCGTATAGCATTGCGGATGTTTGGTATAAATCGAGATCGCCTGTTGGATGGTAGATTCAGCTTGAGCAGGTTGTTTGTGGGCGAGCTGGACCATTGCTTTTTCGATCATGCACTCGGCAAGCAGTGATGGTTGAGTATCTTTTGTGGGAGAGCAAGCTTCGATTGATTGGTCTATGAGCTTGGATGCTTTGTCTAGTGCACCCAGTTGCCTAAATGCTTGTGCTTTGAGCAAGAGCCAGCGAGCGTCTTTTTTCACCACATGTTCGCTTACATGAGACATGAATTGAATTGCCATGTCTGGTTTGTTCAGGCGAAGAAGAGTTTGTACCAGAGCTAATCTGTACAAGTCTTTGTTGTTAGTGATGTTATTAAAAGCGTGAATGAATTCCTGCAGACTACTCTCTTTGAGAGTACTCATTGCTTTTGCTTGTGTAAGTAAAAACTGGTCTTCACGAGCCTTAGGCGTATTCTGGGTGAGGGCTATCAACGCCTCGAATTGACTGAGCGCATCTGCGTATCTTCCTTCGATATAGAGAAGCGATGCCAGTGCACGAATAATGTCTTCACGTTTTGTGTCTTGTGGCCCGCGATCTCCTGAAACTTGCTTCAAGGCAAGCGCGGTTACAAGTGCGGCTTCAGCCTGTAAATAATCGTCGTCTTGTGCGTTGCAAAAGCCCAGCGAAACCAGGTCAGTGACCGACATAGGGTCTATATTCAAAGCGCGTTTGTAAGCTTTTGCAGCTTCGGCATAATCGAGATTATTCATGTACAAAGCTGCAATATGACGATGTGGTTTGGGATCCTGACCATTCAAATTGGCAGCTTTTTTGTATTCTTCTAAAGCTTCAGCATCATTTCGGATCATGTAAAGTGCATCGCCAAGTAACAAATGCAATTCGGCGTTATCTGGCTTTTGTGCTAGTGCACGCTCGTATTCTTTGATGAGTTGGGGCCATTGTTTTTCGGCTATGAGCAGTTTGACCAGAGTCTGGTGAGTGTCGACATTTTTTGGATCCAGAGCAAGTGCTTCATAGAGTGTGTCTATTGCTGGCTGGACATTGCCGACTTCGTAATTGAGCGAAGATAATTCAATTAATTGAATGACTTTTTGCGCATTGTCTGTAGTCGAATTGGTTGCAAGAAGCTGGTCTTCGAGCGCACCTTTGATATCGCCTTGATATTTTTTGATGTCTGAGCGCAGAGCGTAATAAATGGATGATTTATCGTTCAGTGCAATAGCAGATGACAATTCTCTGGTCGCTTCACGCAAACGCCATTGTTGAACATAAATCTGTGCCAGTCTAAAATACCCTTTGTCATTTTTAGGCTCCAGACGAATGGCTTCATTTGCCAGATCGAGCGACTCGTCGAATTTGTTCTGGACCAAAAGGATATCGATAAGCATGCTTCGAACTTCGTCCTGGCGAGGCTCAATTTCAAGAGCCTTGCGAAACGCCGCTTCTGCCTCGTCTTTGTTATTCAGCCACTGCTTATTCAGATATCCATAAGTACGAAAGCCCCAGCCAAATTGTGGATCTAAATCTATGGCACGTTTGCAAAATTGAGCAGCAGCAGCGGCTTTGCCATTTTTGCCCGCAATTGCAGCCAGAGCAAAATTAGCATAAGTGTCGTTTGATAATCCTTCGGGCAAATTAGCGAGCATCTTTTCTGCTTCAGCTGGTTTGCCCTGACAAACAAGACTATAGGCGCGCGTAAACACGTCGTAACTTATGTTCAGTTGTTCTTCATTCAATTCTTGAGGACTTTGTTTTTTATCGCGCACAAGCATTGGGCGCATGGCATCGCCAAGTTCGGTCAACTTGCTCAAATCTTTCAATTTGTCGCAGTCACCAAGAAAAAGATAGGCGAAAATCAACCACGCTTTTTCGTGGCTTGTAAGCTTGCTTGCTTTGCCTTTGCTTTCAAGACTTTTTACAAGCCCTTTCCAATCGCCTCTGTTCATCAAAGTCATGTCGTCTTTGGCAAGTGAAGCTGTGTAGTGCGTGGCTTCTGCCCATGCAGGCAGACTGAAAATGGGATTGGCAAATGTGCTTGCACCCAGGCTTAAACTCAAGGTCAGGGCTAGTGCTTTATTCAGCCTCATTTATTTTTTTCGTGCCTCCAGAGCTTGCAGTTACGGCGATTAGATCATTTTTTTGAGATGCAGCTTCGAACAGAGATAATTGCATGGTATTGTCTGCGGTGCTGTCTTTTTCTTTGAACTTAGGAGCGTCGAGTAGTTTGGACACAATTGCTCGTTTCTCCAATTGATTGATTAAGTATTGGGCGCGCTGAACAATTTGCAATGGCAAGCCTGCCATTTTTGCTACTTGCACTCCAAAACTTCGACTGGCGCCACCTGGTACTACCGCCCGGATAAATTCAACATCTCCGTCTTTTTCTTTTACCAGGACCTGGTAATTTTCTATTTGGGGAAAAGTATTCGATAGACCGTTTAACTCGTGATAGTGGGTGGCGAATATGGTGCGCGCTTTTACTTCTTGTGCTAGATATTCGGCTACAGACCAGGCAATTGCAACACCGTCATAAGTGCTTGTGCCTCGACCGACTTCGTCGAGCAAAATCAAAGACCGGTCGCTTGCAAGTCGACAACATTGGGTCGTTTCGCTCATTTCTACAAGGAAGGTCGATTGACCTTGAGTGAGGTCGTCTACGGCTCCAATTCGAGTGAAGATACGATCGACAATGCCAAGGCGCGCACTTTGAGCGGGGACGAAAGAGCCAATTTGAGCCATGATGCAAATGAGAGCAACCTGGCGCAAATAACTCGATTTACCCGACATATTGGGTCCGGTCAAAACAATAAGTTGATGATCCTGGCTTGAACCTTTGAGCAAAACGTCGTTTGCTACATATTTGCCCATGGGCAAGATTGATTCCAGTACCGGGTGTCGACCATTCTTGATATCGATAATTTGCGATTCATCCACTTCGGGGCAGACGAAATTGCGTTCTGAAGCTACTTGTGCCAGAGACAAAAAGGTGTCAAGACGCGCTACGCTCAATGCCACCTGGTGCAACAATTTGGCTTTTGGAGCCAGTTCGCGTTTGAGGTCGCAATACATTTTGTATTCGAGGTCGTTTTGATTTTTCTCTGCGTTGAGTACTTTCGATTCGTGCTCTTTCAACTCAGGTGTAATGAAACGCTCTGCATTTGCCAGTGTTTGTTTGCGGATATAGTTTTCTGGAACCATATCTTTGTTTGCCGAAGTGACTTCGATGTAGTATCCAAAAGTTCGGTTGAAACTGATTTTGAGTTTTTTGATTCCGGTGCGCTCGATTTCTTTTTGCTGCAAATCTTCAAGCCAGTCTTTGCCGCCACCAAGCAATTCTCTGATTTCATCGAGCTCTTTGCTTGCGCCTGCTTTGAAAATATTGCCTTCGGTAATTTCTCGCGCAGGTTCGTCCTGAATCAAATTCTCAATTTTTTGACGCAGTTCGAGTAATTCATCTGGAGATACAAGCAAATTGTGCAAGAATTCAGACTGCGACGAATTGAGCAAGTTAGCGAGTTCGGGCAGCTCGCCTATCGAGTCTTTGATTGCCACCAGGTCTCGAGGGTTAGCCGATTGCGACGACAGTTTGACTGATAAGCGCTCGAGGTCGCTCAAACGACCAAGTCTTGAGTAAAGTTCTTTACGCAGTTCGCTTTCGTTGCAAAACGAAGCCACTACAGACTGTCTGTTTTTGATTTCCGGTACGGAGAATAATGGCTTCATGAGCCATTTCCTGAGCATGCGACCACCCATCGCGGTGCGAGTTTTGTCTAATACCCAGAGCAGACTTCCTTCGAAAACTCTGGTACGATGCGTCTCGCAAATTTCTAAATTGCGACGCGTGTTCTCGTCCATCACCATACAGCTTTCGGTACCATATGTGGTGATACCTTCGAATACCGGTCGAAGTGCACCCTGGGTATGATCGAGATAGTGCAAAATGGCTCCAGCTGCACTTACAGCTAAAGGTAGATTTTGACAACCGAATCCTTCGAGGCTTGCAACATTGAAGGTTTCTTGAATTCTCTTTATCGCTCCGTCGTGACTGTAACTGGATTTTGTCCGATTGATAAAACGATATTTGTCTTTCAATACTTCGGGTAAATCTGGAACTTCGCTTGTAATCAGGTTGTTGGGTCCTGATTTGACCACTTTGAATGGCACAAGTACTTCTTGGGGATTAATGCGTCCAAGTTCCAGAAGCAAATGGTCGAGACTTGTTTGACAGACAAAAAACTCTCCACAAGAAGCGTCTACATAAGCCAATCCCCATTCGTCTGCGTTTGGATTTTGTGCGTAAATTGCGGCCAGATAGTTGTTTTCGCGCGCATTCAAGAACTGTGATTCAAGCACGGTTCCCGGAGTGAAGACGCGTGTCACTTTGCGCTCAACAGGACCTTTTTCAGCGCCTACAATGCCGACTTGTTCGCATAAAGCAACTGAATATCCTTTGGCAAGCAATCGGCCCAGATACGCTTCATAGGCTCGAAATGGAACGCCCGCCATCGGAATTCGGCCGTTTGCATAAGAGGGCTCAGGTCTTCCAGTCAGGGTGATGTCAAGCTCTTGCGAGGCGATACGTGCATCCTCGTCGAATGTTTCGTAAAAGTCTCCCACTCTGAAAAACAAAAGGCAGTCTGGATACTGTTTTTTGACGTCCCAAAACTGACGCATCATGGGCGAAAGTTGCTTCTCTTGCTCGGGGGTACTCTCCACCTTGGCTCCTTTAGAATGAGAACTTAATTTACATGACTCATATTACAAAAGCTATTCGAGCAGTCCTAATAAGCTTCTGGTAATATGAGATTCGAAGCATATACCGGAGAAAAATCTTTGAAGCGCAAATCACCTTTGTTTTCGACCCTTGCCCTTTCATTCGGGCTAATCGCGGCATTGTCAAGTGTCTTATCGCCTGCAATTAGCGCACCTGCCAAGGCTCCTGAAAAAGAAGCGCACAGCGATGCTAAGAAGAAAGATGATGGTAAAAGCAAAAGCAAAGATAAGGAATCAGCAAAATCAGACAAGTCTGATGATAAAAAATCCGATGCCAAAGCTTCAGTTGTTGAGCATCCTGTAATAGCAAACGTCGTGGATGTAACTCCGCTTCAGTTGGTAGATAAGCCAGCCGAATATTTGGGCAAAAATGTCAAATTCACTGCTAACTTTTTTGCTTACTGCAACCTGGCATTGAATTACAAACCAGCAATGCGCCCTCAAAAGGACAATATTTCTTTTCTAGTACTAAGACCTGACTCCAAAGTTCCACTTTCTGAACTGAAGATTGCAATGCCCATGCCTAAGAATGAAAAAGACCCAAAAAGCAAGCTTCTTAGCTCTTTGCATGATGGCGATAAAATCGAAGTAACCGCAAACGTTTTTTCTACTCAACTCGATGAACCATGGATCGATGTTCTGGATTTGAAAAAACTTTCGCCTGATAAGCCAAAAGATGCTGAAGACGAAGACGAAGCACTATAATATAAACAATTTATAACTTCAAAAGGATGAATCAACATGGCGGGAGATGTCTCTGAGCAAGTAAAACAACTGGTAGCTTCGCTTAACGGCAAACATGGCATTTTAGGCTGTTTGCTCGTTGCTCGTGATGGTTCGGTGGTGTGTTCTTCTTTGCCGCCAGACATCGAAGTGGCGACAATCGGAGCTTTGAGCGCTACACTCTTTTCAAACAATGACGTCTCTATTCAACGTATGAATCGCGGGGCTCTTGTGCAAATGACTTTGCTTACCGATCAGGGTATTTTGCACTTCATGGAGACTGGCGGGCACTATCTTGTTGTACTTACTGCTCGTGGTCAACGAATCAATTTGGAAGGTCTTATTAAATCAGTCGATGAACAAGGCAAAATGCTCTCCCAGATGATGCCTTAGGTTCTTCTAAAAAATCTGCTAGCTTCCGCTCGTACACTTTTGAAACCATATCCGTTAACGGATATGGTTTTTGATTGTTAGCTGCCGTAGCGACGGTGGCGGGTTTTGAACTCTTCGATAGCCAGGTCGAATAATTCAGGCGAAAAATCAGGCCAAAGTGCGTCACAGATATAAATTTCAGTGTAAGCAGATTGCCAGAGCAAATAATTGGAAAGACGCATTTCGCCGCCAGTTCTGATTAAAAGTTCAGGATCTGGAATTTCACTGGTATAGAGGTATTTGCTAACCAGTTCTTCGTTGATCTCGTCTACATTGATTTTGCCTGAAAGAGTGTCTTTGGTGATTTTTTTCAAAGCTTCAGTAATTTCAAGACGAGACCCGTAGTTGATAGCTACTTGTAAATTCAAGCCGGTGTTAGCAGCAGTAGTTTCTTCGGCTCGCTGCATTTTCAATTTTAAATCTTCAGGCATCGCATCAAGCTTGCCTAAAAATCGCAGTTTTACCTTGTTTTTGTGCAACTCGGCAACTTCATCGCTCAATACTTGAACAAAAAGCTTTAGCAAGTACGAAACTTCGTCATCAGCACGTTGCCAGTTCTCGCTTGAAAATGCATAAACAGTCAGATATTCGAGTCCTGCTGCACCAACATGTTTGACCAGGCGTTTTAAACTTTTGACCCCTTCTTGGTGACCTAGCAGTTTCGGTAGCTTTCTTTGAGTGGCCCAACGCCTGTTGCCGTCCATGATTACGGCCACGTGTTTTACAGGCAGGCTTGCTTTATTCATTGTTTGAATTTTGGGAGCTAGTTCTTTCATCTTTCTCGAATAGTCAATGATACATTATTAGATATACCGTACTGAGCGGCTTACAAGATTTTGCTCCTGTAAAACTTATAATTGAAAGAGTAAGAGTTCAGATCCCCTGTTCTTAGAGCATTGCAATGATTATTAAAGCGACATATATAACAGATGGTGATATTACTACTTTGAGTATAGACAAGTTGCGCGAAAGTGGTGTCAAAGGGTTGATTCTTGATTTGGACAGCACCATTATGGTTTCTAAAAGTGGTGAGATTACCCAAGATGTTAAAGCCTGGCTTGACGCTGCCCACCAGGCTTTCGACGGCGCGATCGTGGTTTTGAGTAATAACAAAAGAGAAGATTATATGCGCCAGGCTGAGGGAGTTTTGAATATTCGCGTCATAGGGCATGGCAAAAAACCATTTGCTAAAGGATTTCTCAAAGCGCTTGAGACCTTGAATCTAAGCGAAGGAGAAGTGGCTGTGGTAGGTGACCGAGCTCTAACTGATATATTGGGTGGCAATATGAATAGATTGAAAACGGTGCTCGTTTGGCCACTCAAATCGATATCTGAACCTGGATGGAAAACATTCGTACGCAATCTGGAGCGCGCTCTGGTTCGGGCTTCCAAGCCTGGTAAATAGATGCAATTAATTGCAATTTGAGCTATTGTAATTGAATGCCTGGTTTGATTCGTCCTTATCTTTCACCCAAATCTAAAACCTGCATTCTGGTATCAGTGCTGGTGTGTATTTCTTTGCAGGGCACAGCCGCCTGCGCGTGGCCAGCTGTAATTCCTCAAGCCCAAAATCAGGACAAGATTTTTGAGAACACTGGCGATAAATCTGGTGTGAAAGATGGCGAAAAGTCTGGAGACAAAGCACTGGGGGCGCAAGAAAGTGTCCCCAAAAGTGGCGAGTCACGCTTTAGTAAAGGCATCCAGAAAACGCTGGCTGAAGGACATTACAGAATGGGACTGCGTCTCAAAAAGAAAAAACAGTGGGAAGACGCACTTACTCAGTTTTTGGAAGCAACAAATAAAAATCCAAATCATTTCAAGTCTTTTTTTGAACAAGCACTTATTTACAGACATAAACAGATTCACGATATGGCTGTGACTTGTTTGCAGCAAGCGCTCACAATCAAGCCGAAATACAAAGATGCAAGAGTGCTTTTGGCGACGCTGCAATTGGAAAAAGGAAATGTTGGTGGTGCGTTCGAGCAATTGAAAGAATCGCTTGGGATGTTGCCTGACGAGAAAGGACAAGACGATTTAGGCAAAGAGTCAGACACAATTTTGCAGACTATCCACACCTTTATCGAAACCAGTCAGGTGGTGGCGTCCGTGATGGCACCCGCAATTGCGCCAGTAATAAAACCGGCATTGGTTTTTACTCCTGCTGCCAAATCTAATAGTGAGAATCCAGGTAATTTTGTTTCAAACGAAGTTTACACAGAACCGATTGAACAAAAACTCTTGGCTAAAGAAAATATCTCTCCACCTAAAGCTCTACCGACTCTTTTGGCTCAACAAGCGATTCTTGCTCCAGCGAACTCAGGTGCCCAGGATTCGAAAGAAGTTTCAAAGTCGGCGGTAAAACGCAATAAAACATCTATTCGCAAAATTAGCCCGACCAAATTTAAAAACGAGGTTGTTGCAAAAACAGACGAAGATGAATGGACACGCAAACTTCGTTTCCTGGCTAAGAATGGTACTGGAACTCTCAAGGCTGGCGAAGCATTCTTCTTTACCGAAGACACTGGCGAAGCTATTTTAATCCTTGCCGATGGAAAGCGAGTTGTGCGAACAGTCGATGCGCCAAAAGACAAAGAAGCTGTTGTTCAGATGCGCCGTCCTGATATTTTGGTTCCTGATGATTTGCTGTATAACCTTTCTTTATTAGGTAAAGTGGTGGCTGAGAAGGTTACTTCGCCCTTGGATGCACCAGGTTCGTTGGGCGACAAACCAAGCGATTCAATGAATGGTTATGCAAGCCAGGCGACAAGACAAGCAAGCGATTCTTCGATGCAGGAAAAAACTCCGCCATCATTCAAGCTTGAATCTACCAGAGCAGAAAGTAACGATGCGCTTGAGCCACGCAGAATGGTTCATTGGCTCAAAGACGTTTTTCACATGTAAGTCTATCAGGTCGATTCTTCGGGCAGATTGTCCAGAATCCACTTATTGAAAGAATGCGTGTAATAGTCCATGAAATTGTGACCGCCAAGATCAAAAATGGTGAGAGTTGAATTGCGAATATTTTTCTGCACTTTTTTCATATAAATGTAAGGAGCTACAGGATCGAAGCGACCGGCACTCAAGTGAGCAGGGCAGTCGATTTCGAAAAGTTCGCTAGTCAAATCGATTGATTCGAAATTGTTCACTATTTCTTGCAGACTATTAGCGTGCGTGTTTAGCAAGGCTTTGCCTCTAAATGGAAGGGCGTCGTGCAGATGTCCGCCTTTCAGGAGTTCATAAGGTTTAGCCAAGAACCAACGAAAACTATGTGCCACCGCCGGTAGTACTCGTCCTGGTAGCGCAGCCAGGAAAATAGTTTTGGTGTAATGAGGATGACTTTGTGCAATTTTGAGTGAAATTATTGCCCCAAGCGAATGACCGACAAAAATTGCAGGTAATGGTATTTGAGATGCTTCCAGCGTTTCGATTACATCCAGAATATGCGTGTTGATATCAGCTTTTTCGCCAGGCTCGAATGTTTCTCCATGTCCGCGCAAATCTATAGTCAGGCATGGATGACCGCGATCATTCAAAAGACGCGTTTGTGCTTCCCACATTTCTCCGTGCGAACCTGTGCCGTGAATGAGAATGACGGGCGCTTTTTTTGTGCTTTCAGAACCTTTGAATTTGTATGATAGTTTCACTGCAGCTTGAAGAGATTTTTGATTCCATAACCAATCATGTTTGGATTTTCTTTCAAGCGACGTCGGCAATAAGCTCCTGCCACTTTTCCAGGTCCAAACGGCAAATATTTGCGCACCAGAACAGGATTTGCAGGAGCGAAAGTTGCGTCTGTAAGGGATTTTTGCAATTGGTCGCGTGGAACACCGTGTAAAAATTGGGTTTCGAAGCGGTCGGTTGATATCATCCCTGGTTCTATTACATTATTGATTAGACCCGTTATGCAAGCTTCATCATGGGTTGCAAATTCAACATAAACACCTTTGGCAAGCAATATTCCGGCATATTTGACCATCAAACCTTTCATCACATTCTTGTCGGTGTGAGCAATAGATTCGGATTCATTGTAAATCCCGATGACCAGCCGAACGCGTTTGCCTTTTAAATCTACATCGAATCGACTTAGATCTTTTTCGGTGCGGAAAAGACGTGTTTGCAAAACCGTGCCAAGATTCGAATATCCTTTTTTGAGCAGGTCAAAATATGTGTTTAACTGAAAATCGGTCCAGCGATAATCTTCGGCTTCAAGCGTAACGTTTATATTGAGTTCTTTGGCGTGGGCTGTGATTTTTTCTATTCTAGAAAAAGCACGAGCCAGAGCGGGTTCGCATCCTTCCTGCCCTGGTGAAATGGTGCTGAACATTGATGGTTTTAGTGAAATGGTCAACTGTTTTCTTTGTTCTGTGTCTGGCACAGGAAGCGGATTTGCTGCAATTTGGTTTGCAAGTTCGATATAATTCTGCACCGATGCTTCGCAATCAGCATCGCTAGTCATATCTTCGCCAAGAATATCTAGTGTCGATGTGTAGCCATATTTGCTCCAAAGTTTGTGAGCCATTGAGATCGCTTCTTGCGGTCGTTCGCCTGCAATATAGGGAGACGCCATGAATAGAACTAGGTCTACTGGAATTTTGTCGATCAGATTCATGCTATTAGACTTGCTTTTGTGCTTTTCTGGCTGGTTGACTGAACTATGTCTTTTTTTTACTGGAGCTTCGACAGGCATTTGATGCACCTCGAGGTTAGTGCAGTAGAGATTGATTATTTGCTTTGGATGTCCGAAATCGGTCCCAAGAACCTTAATATCTTAGCCTTTTGTGTATCCTTGCGCAAAGTAGTAAATATATTGCCTGCGCTTTTGGTTAGAATCAGTAAATTTAGGTTGGTGCCTCCGCCAGAAGCTCCTTGTGCCCCACCCAGACCGCCATAGAGAAGATGAGCTGCTTGAAGACCGCGTCCAATTGATTGTTCAATTTTTAAGCGCCCTGATCTGAGATAACGGACCGAATGGGTAGTCGTTGTTAGCGATTCGCGTCCAATCTTGCCTGTCATTGCCTTAGCCATGCTTAAGAACTCAGCTTCATTTTTGAGTGCGTCGTTTGGAAGCTTAACAATAATTATTTCAACAATGTCTGATTGACCAGGCGCACCAGCATAAAGTGAAAAGTCGCCGTCGCTTGGCTGATAGTGGGCCCAGGTCCAATTAATATCGTTTGTATCGGTTTCGATTGGCAAACCAAATTTTTTCTCGAAGTGAAAAAAGTCATCTCCAATACCAGGATGGCTTGTACCGTTCAATGTGCCAAGTTGAGAAAGTGTTGCTGTTGAGCTCAAGTATTTGGGTCTTTTCTCACCTAACACACCAGTGGTGGCAGCAAGAGGTGTTCTAGAGACTGCTGGAGCTGAGCGTTTCTTTTTAGGTCTTAAATCGGGTTGTTTGCCAAATAAGTTTGATGCTTCATCAGTGCTCATTGTCACTTGATCTAGTCTGGCTACAAGAAGTGTTTGACTTGACTCGGCGCCTTCTTCTCCAAGTCTAGCCATGACTTTGCATTCCATTTTTGGCCATTGTGCTCGGTCAATCGGCAATTCAATTGAGTTTGGACCTTGAAGAAAAACTTCGATTTTGTCTCCTGGTTCCAATTTGATTCGTTTTTCTGTATTTGAAATATTGACATAGCCATTTGCAAGATTGCGGAACTGAGCTTGAAAGCGCAGTCTGGAGCCAGATAAATCTTGATTGCTTACATTTTCGAATTGAACAAGAATGGCTGGATGATAGCCGGTTGCGTCATGAAACCACCAGGTTATGTAGCGAACCGCTTCCAATTTCCCTGTTGGAGCCTGGTCTGAATATTGCCCCGCATTGTCGTATTGGGCTTGAACAGGACCTGCCAAAATAGTCGAATTCAACAAAGAAAACGAAAGAAGTGCTTGTGACAAAATAAAAAACTTCAACGGCGCTTTTTTCATTTTTTTCCTTTGCATAGAGACATTTGTCTTGTTGCTGGATGCGATTTCGACTCCATTTTTAGAAGTTCTTTTTTTGAATTTGTTCCAGATAAAGCTGAACTACCGACCAGGTCTTCCACCCACCCAGGGTCTTGAGAGCATATCCGATAACGGATATTGTTATTGTTGGTGTGTGTCAAAAGTATGGTTTTAAGACCTCGCTTGGTCCAGGCTATCTGACAGTTGCTTTGTTTTGTTTGAAGTTTGGTTGCGTACATATATAAGTAACTTTATCCGAGATCTGAAATTTTAGTTCCATCCCTCTTTATTGCTAAATGTCTTGTTGTTATGACGAGTAGCGTAGTTGTATCTGGTGCCATTTTTTTGCAAATACGCTTTTTCGGCGATCGAAACCAATGCTTTAAATCCTAAATCTTTGGGCATGTTCTCTGGATTTGCCATTATCTCATCGAAGGCTTCTTTTCCATTTGCAACGGCGCAGCATCTAGCATTGAGAAACCAGCTTTTAGAAAAATATTGATCTTTGCCTCGATAAGACTCGCGTCCAATATTGCGTGCGTATTTTTCTGCGTCTAGAGTAAATAATTTTGCGCTAAGTGCCTCATCGAATGCAAAGATGTCACGGTTTTCCATTTTGGCAAGTGCATTGATGCAAGGCTCTATAACACGTAGATCATCACCTTCGTGATCCCAATCTAGCTTGTCTATTAGTTTCCAGAACTGTTCATCAGGCATACTGGATACCTTTTCGTTTTGTTCTTCGATTTCAGACTCAGGCAGTTCAGCCATTAAGTTGCTTAAGTCCAGATCGAGTTCGTCTATTTCCATATATTCTGGACGTAATTTGGCGGGACGAAGCCATTTCACTCGACAGCGAGGAATTATCTCTCTGAAATGGCCAACACCTTTTGCAGTTACTTTTGTGTTGAACATATAAAGACGAAGTAGGGATTTAAGTGGCGCTAAAGTTTCAAAAGCCTGGTCTGTAACTTTAGTTGATGCAAGACCGAGTAATTTCAGCTGAACCAATTCTTTCAAATGTTCTAGCCCTTCATCGTCTACAAGTGTGCCATTGAGCCAGAGTTCTTTCAAACCTGTGAGCTTTTTCAATCCTTCAAGTCCGGAGTTTGTAATAGCGGTATTAGTCAAACCCAGGGTGTGAAGGTTTTGTAAATTGGAAATTATTTCGATGCCGTGATTGGAAATGGCAGTGTAAGCCAATTCCAGTACTGCCAATCCTTCCAGGTGTTTAATGGGAAGCAAATCTGGGTCGCTAATTCCGGTTCTACTCAAATCGAGCGTATGTATAGCGTTTGCTTCGAGATCACTTAAATAGGCAAGATTAGCAACTTGTGCTGATCCTGGCTTCAATTTGATCTTTGTATCTGGTTCTACAGAAATATCTCCACGTGCTTCATCTACCCATTGCCATGAGATTGGCTGATTTTCAGGTCTAGTTATCAGTCCCAGTGGTTGTTCCAGAAGCTCGAATGACTCTGGCATTTCTTTAGGTGCAACATACACGCTGCCCAGAGAAACACGTTTTGGAAATGTCAAAGTCTTACTTTTGGTCATAGGCAGTTATTATCTCTGGTTTAGTACGAAAATATTCATGCCAATAAATCTTGGCATGTCGGTCTCAAAGAATTTTGACAAGCCAAAAATTATCAGTTTGGCAAAACCGACCCAAAATTGAGTAATATTGTCCAACTGTAATTATTCAAATCAGGCGACAAAAGATGGATGAAATCGATGCTCAGGGTAGGCAACTCCTAATAGACCGACCTCAATTGAACAAAGGGCGCTTGAGCGTTTATCGTGAGTCAGAAGGTGATGACCTTTGGTTCCCTCGTTTGAACGTCAAATTGATTCGTTCAGGCACGGATGAAGTCCTCTGGAACTGGACTACTCACGATGATCCAATTGATTTCGATGAACCTCCGCCGTACGGAGATGATTTGATTCTTGAAAAATATTTTGAGCTTTCGCAGCCGATTCGCACTCCAAGAGGATTGGAAGTCGTTTTCATGCTAGCTAAAGGTGCAACGGCTAGAGGTAAAGTAAGCCAGTTTTCTGCGTCGCTGTATTTGTATCCTGATTCATTCGAAGATCGCGGCGTGCAAGTAGGGGTTTTGGACTTCAGGCATGGACTTACATCAGGTAGCGTGCCGCTTTTTGCCCGTTACAACTTCCCCTGGTAAGTTGGCAAGTCTCGATTGGATTCAATATAAAGCTAAAAGACGCGTTTAATGCAGCGTTCAATCATCTTGTGCGATGCATTGAATTGTTCAAGTGTTTTTGTTTGAAAATTTTGCGCCCGCTGCGATTTGAACGCAGGACCAATCGGTTAAAAGCCGAGTGCTCTACCGCTGAGCTACGGGCGCGTGAACCGGCAAATGTGCATATTGCACAATTGCTAAAGCAAATTCTTGCAAATTTCTCTCGTAATTTGCTGCTTTATGCAGATTCTTGAATATTATCTTACTAACATTTTTCTCTGATTGAAATAGTCAGATTTATCTGATTGCTATCCGATTAGATACTATTTAGGCGTGTCTGTTGACGAACTTATCTATAAGTAAGTAGTATTTCATCTCCTTAACATTCGTTTTAGTTTTTATCTTAAAAACTTGGCTTTTGTTAAGCGGACTCTGTGGGGACCAGTTCGAAACCATATCCGTTAACGGATACGCTTTCAAAAGGACTGGATTGTTGTTGGTTTTCCTCACCAGATGTGGTGCCCAGTCTTTTGTTCTTGTCGTTCTCTTCCTTATTAATAGAGGTCAATTGTTTTGAAACCAGGAAAGCCTCCGCTCAGCAAAACCGAATTAAAAGCCAAGCGTGATAAATACATATTCGGATCGGTCAAGCACTTGTTCTCGGATCCTCCTCATTTCGTCAAGGGGCAAGGTCAATACCTCTATGACCAGGAAGGTCGAGAATATCTTGATATGTTTGCCGGGATAGTAACAGTCAGTGTTGGGCATTGTCATCCCAAAGTTGTCGATGCAACTGTGGAGCAGGTCAAAACGCTGCAACACACTTCCACTATTTTTATGACTCAACCAATGGTCGATCTGGCTGAAAAGTTAGCCGAAATAGCCCCGACCGGTTTGTCCAAAAGTTTCATCACAAATTCAGGTACAGAGGCTAACGAAGCTGCGGTGCGACTTGCACGTTTAACTAGCGGTCGTCATGAAGTGATTGCGCTTAAACACTCATATCATGGAGAATCGCATTTAACTTCTACATTGACTGCGAATCACAATTTTAGACCAGAAATAATGCCAGCCTCAGGCATTGTTCATGCTGAAAATGCCTATTGCTATCGTTGCCCGTTCAATAAAACATCTGACAATTGCCAGCTCGAGTGTGCACAAGACGTTGAGAGAGTCATTCAGACTCAAACTTGCGGCAAGCCCGCTGTAATGATCGCAGAGCCAATCCAGGGCGTGGGAGGAACTATCACTCCACCCGATGACTATTTTGTGGAAGTGAAAAAAATTCTTGATAAATACGGCGTTTTGTTTATAGCAGACGAAGTACAAACGGGAGTGGGGCGTACTGGTCGGGATTGGTTTGGTATCTCGGGTTATGGTGTCGTTCCGGACATGATCACTATGGCTAAAGGATTGGGGAATGGTTTGCCGATTGGTGCTGTAATTGCTCGCGATGAATTATCCGATCGAGTTTCAGCTCAACAGCAAATCAACACATTTGGTGGCAATCCTGTTTCGGCTACCACTGCTCTTGCTGTGCTCGATGTAATTGAAGAAGAAAAATTGATCAAAAACGCCAAAGAAATTGGCGACTATTTGATGGAAGGCTTCAAAGATTTGAAAAAGCGTCATCCAGGATTAGTGGCCGATGTTCGTGGCCGTGGCTTGATGCTTGGGATCGAGCTTGCTGCCAAGGACAAAACTCCTTTGCCTCAGCAGACAGCTCGCGTCATTGAATTGTGTCGTGAAAACGGTGTAATTATTGGAAAAGGCGGCATTTTTGCTAACGTCATTCGAATTAAACCAGCTTTAAACATCACTAAAGAAAATGCCAATACCTTGCTTGAAGTGCTTGGCAAAGCAATAGCCACTGTTGAAAAGGAATCGCAAATTCTAGTTTAGATTGACGATTGAATTTGCTGGTATCGAATCCGGTTCCAGCACGATAGAGCTTTTCAACAAGAAAACAGTAGATTAGTTACCCGAAGAAATACGAAAAAATACGGAGAATTATATGTCCAGAATCGTGAAGTGCGGCCTGATCCAAACGAAAAACGAAATTGTTTCTCCCAATGGTGGCACAGACGCCGAAACAATGGAGAAAATAAAGAAGGCGATGCTCGACAAACACGTTGAGTACATCAAAAAAGCTGGCGAGCAAAAAGTTCAAATATTGTGCTTGCAAGAAATCTTCAACGGACCATATTTTTGTGCAGAGCAACAAAACTGTTGGTATGACACAGCTGAAGAGATTCCTGATGGTCAAACTGTGAAAGTGATGCAAGACCTGGCGAAAAAATATAACATGGTCATTGTGGTTCCTATTTACGAGAAGGAAGGAACCGGTGTTTTGTACAACTCGGCTGCCGTTATTGATGCAGACGGAAAATACCTGGGCAAGTATCGAAAAAATCATATCCCGCACGTTGCTCCAGGCTTCTGGGAAAAATTCTACTTCAAGCCCGGTAACCTCGGTTATCCTGTATTTCAAACCAAATATGCCACTATTGGTGTTTATATTTGCTATGACAGACATTTCCCTGAAGGCGCACGCGCTCTGGGACTTGCTGGTGCTGAGATAGTGTTCAATCCATCTGCAACGGTAGCAGGTTTGTCTGAATATTTATGGAAACTCGAGCAGCCAGCACATGCTGCAGCAAACGGATATTTTGTTGGAGCCATAAACAGGGTTGGCACTGAAGCTCCTTGGAATATCGGGGAGTTCTATGGTTCAAGCTATTTCTGCAACCCTCGTGGACAAATAATTGCACTTGCAAGTAGAGACCAGGAAGAATTGATTGTGTCTGACCTGAATTTGGATGAGATTAAGGAAGTGCGCCACACCTGGCAATTCTTCAGGGATCGTCGTCCGGAAACCTACGAAGCGCTGGTTAAGCTCTAAAACAGTTAGACCTTTTCTTCTTGTTCGCTGCTTCGATTAATTCCTGCTTCAACACAAAGGAACGACTATGGCAGAGCATTACAAACCGTTTAAATACAAGCCTTGGGAAATGAGCTTGGAGCAACGCTTTCAAGAGGTGTTTCCTCCTTATTCACAAAGAGAGGCTATGCAAGAAGCTAATCGCTGCCTCTATTGTTTTGATGCACCATGCATGGTGGCTTGCCCGACTCATATCGACATTCCCACATTTATCAAGAAAATTGCTACCGACAATGTGAAAGGCTCGGCTCGCACCATTCTTGAATCGAACTTGCTTGGTGCGACATGTTCTCGCGTGTGCCCTGTGGAGGAGCTATGCGAAGGTGCTTGTGTTCTGGCTCACGACCACAAACCGATAACAATCGGACGTCTTCAGCGCTATGCCATGGATTATGCTTCGGAGCGTAAAATCAAGTTCTTTGAGCCTGGAAAATCTAATGGTTTCAAAATAGCCATTGTAGGCTCCGGTCCAGCCGGTCTTTCCTGCGCTGGTGAGTTGGCTAAGCTGGGATTTGATGTCACTGTTTTCGAGAAGAAAAAATGGGGCGGCGGTCTCGATACGTATGGCATTGTGGTATTTCGCGAACCTGTAGAGGTAAGCCTTTCAGAAGTAAAAATGATGGAAGAGCTTGGGGTGAAATTCAAGTTCAATCAAACAATCGGTGAGCAAATCACGTTTCAACAACTAGTCGATCAGTTCGATGCTGTTTTTGTAAGTGTTGGGTTGGGAAATGTTCCGGATCTCGAAATTCCGGGAGAAGGGCTTGAAGGCGTGCTTGACGGGCTCGACTTCATCGAGGAAACGAAAACAGAACCTTTATCTACGATCAAATATGGACAAAGAGTTTGTGTAATTGGTGCTGGCAATACTGGTATCGACTGCGCCACCATTGCAAGAAGGCTTGGGTCTGAGCGGGTGATGATGGTTTATCGTCGTTCTGAAGCTGAAATGCCCGCATATCCTTTTGAATATGAGTTTGCAATGCGTGAAGGTGTAAATTTCATGTTCTTGACACAGCCTATTGAAGTGCTGGGAAAAGATGGCAAAGTGGTAGCGTTGCGCTGCCAGCGCATGGATCTTGGCGAGCCAGATGCATCGGGTCGACGAAAACCGATTGTTGTGCCTGATTCGGAGTTCGATATTCCGTGCGATATGGTTATAAAAGCTATCGGACAGAAAAAATTGTCAAACGTAGTCGATGCTCTAGTGAAGTTAGGTGTGCATACCGACCGCGGATATATTTTGGTCGAGGACGGTACGAACCGCACCGCCCATCCCAAAATTTTTGCTGGTGGAGACTGTATTCGAAACAAGGGCGAAGCTTCTACTGTGATGGCAGTGGAAGACGGCAAAATTGCCGCGCGCGGTATCGCCAAAAAATTCGCAATCCAGTTAGATGAAGTAAAACAGGGAGCAAAAGGCTAATGAAAAAGAAACCAGATTTATCGATAGACTTTTGCGGAATCAAATCCCCAAATCCGTTTTGGTTAGCATCTGCTCCGCCAAGTAACTCTGCTTATCAAGTGCAGAAAGCATTTGAGGACGGATGGGGGGGCGCTGTTTGGAAAACAATTGGAGCGCCGGTCCTAAACGTTTGTAATCGATACGGAACAATGGATTACAAAGGTTCGAAAATAATTGGTCTTAATAACGTCGAGTTGATCTCTGACCGTCCGATTGAAGTGAATTTGCGCGAAATGGCAGAGGTGAAGCGCAACTTTCCAAACCACGCAGTTATTGCATCAATCATGGTCGAGTCTAAAAAAGAAGCTTGGCAAGAAATCGTAAAGCGTACCGAAGATACTGGCATAGACGGTTTTGAACTCAATTTCGGCTGCCCTCACGGAATGTCTGAGCGTGGCATGGGCTCTGCGATGGGACAGGTTCCTGAATACACCTGTATGGTCACTGATTGGGTCATGGAAGTGGCAACTAAGCCGGTGATAGTAAAGCTAACTCCCAATATTACTGATATCGTTCAACCTGCACGTGCAGCCTTGAACGGCAAATGTGACGCGCTTTCATTGATAAATACAATTAACAGTATCATGGGTGTCGACCTGGATACATTTGAACTGCGTCCAAATGTTGGTGGTAAAGGCGGGCATGGTGGATACGCTGGACCAGCTGTTAAGCCGATTGCATTGCATCTTTTAAGTGCAGTCGCTTCAGATCCAGAAGTAATGGCATCCAAAGTGCCAATTTCGGGTATAGGCGGGGTTGAAACCTGGCAAGATGCAGTTGAATTCATGCTTCTTGGCTCAACCTCTGTACAGGTTTGTACAGCTGTTATGCACTGGGGCTTTAGAATTGTCGAAGACATGGTAGACGGTCTGAGCAATTGGATGGAAGAAAAGGGATTTGAAAAATGCACTGATTTCATTGGAAAAAGTTTGCCTCGTATTTCGAGTTTCGGAGATTTCGATCTTGGATTTCAAACTGTTGCGAAAATAAATCACGACAAATGCATTCAATGTAATTTGTGCTTTATTGCGTGCAATGATGCAGCGCACCAATGTATCGACCTCAAAGATTTAAAATTGAAAGATGAAGTCAATGAACGTCTCTGGCCGGTGGTGCGCGAAGAAGATTGCGTAGGCTGTGACTTGTGCTCTGTGGTCTGTCCAGTGGACGATTGTATTTCCATGGTTGAAGTAAATCACGGACGTCCTCATATAACCTGGAATGAGTTGACTAAGAAACGCCCTGAAGTCCTAGAATGGGACAAAATGGAAAAATACAGAGAAGAAGCTAATATTCATATCCACTAGCTTTCTTTTCACTAACCTTTTAAAAACCATATCCGTTAACGGATATGGTTTTAGTTTGTATGCTTGTCAGTTCCGTTCAAAAAAATTGAACCTTTTCTTCATTCAAATCGTTATTCAAATTAGCGACTAACGAGGGAGGAAATTCTTATGCATAATTTCTTACGCAATTATGGTATGGAGAAAATTTCTTGTGCGAGAAAACTTATTCATTCATTTAACGAGTTTGAAAAAGAATTCCCTAAGGAGGAGGATAGCGTCGAGTATTTTGCAAAGCTGGTGATGGATGAAATAGGAGTTTGCTGCAGGAGTTGTTTTTCATCTTCCATCATAAGAAACTACGGTTCCAGATTATTTAGATGTTTAGATTGTCGAAAAAAGGGCTGGATTTTTTCTGGCACCTTTTTTCAAAAGATGCGTGTTGCCAAATTGTGGAATGCCACTATTTGGTTGTATGAAAGAAGGATCCAGTTCAATTCTTGGCAGTTGGCTGAACTGTGCAAGGTAGCGTACTCTTCGGCTTTGGTTATAAACCGAAAGATAGCAAAAGTAATTTCCGCAATGACTATGGAAGGAATAGAGTCCATCCCTTCTGAAGTTTTTATGGTACTTTTCCGAAAGAGAAGTATTGAAACTCCTGCAAAAGTACATCCAAAATTCGAACAACTGTTTTTGGATGAAACAGTATTAGAGCGTCAAATTGAAGTTGTTTTGGATATGGAAGAAACCGAATCCGGTGGCTTTTGTTCAAATTCGGAGGAGCCACCAGGACTAGAAGGGACAGTACTGGATTTATTGAGTGAAACTCCGGTTCACTTCGATGATCTTTGCAGGCAGCTAAACTTGCAAGGTGGAGAGATGGCTGGTGTCCTAACAGGACTTGAGTTAAAGAATGCAATAGTTCGCTGTGGAGGAGATTATTTTTGTAAGCCGCTTCAGTCAAAACAAATGTCTCGAAGTGAAAAGGAAAGACAAGATCTTGTTAAACATTATTTGAATTCATCTAAAGTGGACGCTTTCATCCGCTACGCCATCATCAATTTCCATGGTTTTAGTCGGAAGTATCTTCAATTCTATTTGGCAAAGTTTAAAGCCTATTTTCAAGATAATTTTATGGCTATCGGAAAGGTTCTTCGTGAATGTTTAAATTCGGATAGTTTCAGTTATTTTCAAATGCTCGAATACGTTTCGCCGGCGGAGGTCGCAATGTGAGTTTAATTACACCGGCGATAAAATCATTTTGCGAAGATCAGGGATATGTAACTATATCCGTTAACGGTTATGGTTTGCAGGGGACATCGTAAGTTTGTTTGGTCATCGATTTTGTGACGGTCTGCTAATTCTCGTTTATAAGGAATTAGTGGATGAAAACTTTTCTTGCACAAAAATACAATGATTTTATCGCTACTATTTGCAAATGGTCAGTGCCGTTATTCTTACGCAAAAATCGATTAAAAGTTAAAGTAAGTCAAGATTGCTTGAAAGAGCTGAAGCGTTTGCGCAATTCTATCTCAGTTATTCTGTTCAATCACTCAGATCGATTCGATCCTTTAGCAGTAGCGGAGCTTTCACGCCTTGCTAAAGAGGATTTTGGTTATATCGCATCTCGCGAACAATTTGATGGCTTTAACGGATTACAGGGATGGTTAATGCAAAGGTGTGGCGCCTATTCTGTTCTGCGTGGAGAGCCTGAGTGACCTGAACCCCGAAAATCGATCAGTTGCAAAGGTGACAAATGCCCTTAAACTA
>CAZNEW010000013.1:0-34750 GCA_964572515.1 uncultured Candidatus Obscuribacterales bacterium
GCAACGTAGTTGCAATGGTGTCTTTTTTAGATGAGGCAAGACGAGCGATTTTTATAAGCTTAAACTGATAATTTTACTATATCAAGTAGTGCAAATTAGGTTTGTAGAAAGAATTTAGAAGAAAAGTACCAGTGGTGTCATTTTGGGTGACACCACTGGAAGTTCATGTTCCGGTCAAATCGGAGTCGAAAACTAAGTCAGTCTCGAGCCGTCCCAAAGCCGTCTAGAGCTTAGCGCTTAGCCGCAGTCAGAGTGACGACGGCGCGCGCGAACTCCTGCCTGAAGATGGCGACGAGCTTGCGGTGTGCAGGCGAACTCGATGGTCAAAGTCTTCGAGCCCTCCATCTTCTCGAGCTTGCTGCGAGCGACGCAGGAGATGATGTGCGCAGTTGCGCTGAGGGTGATGTTGCCCTGGGTAAGACGATTGGGCAGGACCGGAATCGTAATCTTGGAACAACCAGCCAGAAGAGCCTGGTCGACCAAGGTCTCGGCAAGCTTGCGAAGGATGTGGCTGCCGAATCGCTGAGCCCTCCCCAGACCGAAGAAGAGAATCTTCTTCTGAGGCGAGTTCGCCGGAGCGTCGACGAGCTTGAACTCGCACTCTTCTCCGGTGAATTCGGGCTCGTCATCCGCGATGCTCGACAAGAGCATGTGATGAGCACCTTCGGACAACTTCATGCCGGCAAATTTGCCGATAAGGAGCATGTCGGTCTGGATATTTTCAGACGCATGCCATTCAGAGCCTGGCGTGAGCACAGGTGATGTTGTGAACTTCACGATCATGTTGATCTCCAGTCCGGACGCGTTCTACGTTCCGGGGTTGATGGTGTCTAGTCTAGCCATGGGAACCAAGTCTCACCCGTCTAGCAGAAGAAACTGCCAGAACTGAGTTTTGCGACCTGAGAAAGTGAATGTTGCTTAGGTTATTTGAGAAATGGTTCCGCGGATGGAAATAAAAAAGACTGCTCAAGATAGAAAGTTTGATCTTGAGATCTCAATCTGGCCTTTTTTAAAAGGGCTCTCAGTATTCTTGTGAAAATGCTTGAAAACTTTATGGAAACAAGGTTTCAGCAGCTTCATGATTGGTTAGCGCAGTTCTGCGAACATTGCACCTGTTTGCGTAAGAAATCGCAACAAACCATAAGCAACTATTGGGCTTGTAGATTCATTTCCGTCGATGGTTTGTCCAATTTGAATGTGGCTTGTTCGTATGAGGCTGGTCCAAAATGACCTTTTGCATTATTCGAAAATCCGTATTCGACTTTGGGCATGCCCATGAAATTCTTGTAAAACTTCCCGCTTTCGTCTTCGTCGTGAAAGAATTTGAGCGCATAATCGCCGTATGCAAGCTCTTCGAAGGTATATTGAGCTTCTTGCGATTTTATTTTTATACTGGCTTTTGCACAAGATTTTTCTGAATCTCCGGCGCCCTTTTCGGCATCGTAAGCTTCTTTTGAATTATAGATAGCGACACGAACATTGCCGTTGCTGTTTTTTAAATTTGTAATTTTTACAGTTAGATTTCCATGTCCCTCTTTGGCATAAAGATTGGTTTGACTCACAGTAAAAATGAGACCTAGAGCCAAGTAAAGATTCCATATCTTTCTCATAGTAACCCCTCCCTAAATTGTCCATGGAAATGAAATGGTATTAAATGTGGTAGCTGAATTCGGCACAGCTCTTTCAAGTCAGTTGAATCCAAAATCAGGCAGAACGCATTGTTTTTGGCGACATTGGTGACTATAGAAACCAAAACACCCGAATCTGAGTTTTTAGAGTTAGCGAAAATCGCTTCGCTTGGATAACAATCTGGTTCGTACCAGGCGGCTTCGGTTTGCGCAGTATTAGTCGAAATTTTGACTACTTGATTCAAAAAACTCCCTTTTTTATTTTCTGCAATCCCGAAAAAGTGTTCGTATGGCTTAGTACTTAGGTTCTTGTAATTGATTGTGGGGAGTTCTAAACCAATTTCATTGAGTATGGTTTGATTGATTTTTTTACTAGATAAATCAATTGAAAGCCTTTTGATTACAGGAACTGCGGGCGCTTTATTGCTATTACAAAGTGTCTCTAGATAGAGGTCTTTCACGATACCAGCATCGGTATAGCTCAAGAGGTCCAATTCTATGCGATCGCCGGATTCATAAGCGTTAATGTGGTGAAAAACAAAAAATGATGGTAGCTCAAATGGTGTCACCTTTTTGCCCTGCTTGTCGATCACAAATACTTTTGTGCCAAGCTCAGGCTTCCAATTGAAGTTTTGGATAAAAGGCTTTCCGCTAAATAAGAGTTCGAGCGGGTTTACAACGAGTGGACCTAAAACCAATACCACAAAATTTTGGGTGATGGCGAAACTATGCAAATAAGCTGGTTTATCTGTTTTAATCGATGCTATTTGTTTAGGTATGTTATCGCCCTGTTTCCAGCTAATCAGTTTGTAGGTGCTAACTGGTCCATATTCGATTAAGAAATTGAAGAGTTGGCCTGATTCAAAATCAAAATGCGGATGAGCAGTGCTAATCTGACTTTTTATACTGTCGCTTAAATTGATTTGACCCATCGTATTCAGATTTTGGGGGTCAAATTCAGTCAAAAAGGGTGTTTCTGTGCATGCAAAAAAACGTTGATTGAGAAAAAACATATTGACGTTAGGATTGTCTGTTGCCTTGAAATCCAAAGCTTCAAGCACTGTTTGCAATTTGGTTCGCTTGGGACCGGAACCAAATTCGTATGACTGCAAGGCGGCTTTCTCTATGCCTTTTAAATATGCTTTGCTTTGAGCAAATCGAGAAGTAAAAAATGCTTTCTGGGCAGAGCCGGAAAAACTCACTTTATAGAATTTGGCCATTCCATCAAACAAATGGTTGAGCCTGGTTTTGCCGAATTCATAAAGACTTGGTCCAGTTCGAAAAAGGCTCCCTTCAAGCCATTGGGGTATTTGACCCTGAATGGTCAGGGGTGTCTTTTCAATCTCGTCAGTTTGAGAACTAAAAAGATTCTTGAAGTTAGAAATCTCATTCATGATTTATCAAGTGTACGCCACTTGGTTCTTTGTTTTCAGTTTTTAGAGTCTGTAGAATTTCAATTTTCCTCTCCAGGTTGAACACCTCGAGCGCCATTGAACAAACAGATTCGGTCAGATTTGGCGGAGTCGATACAGCCCGCATATCTATTGAATCGCTTAACTGTTTGCGCAGGCACTTTTCGGCAGCTAGAAGGGCGTGCACATTTTGAAAAGTGAGTAGGAGTCGCTGGCTCTTCAACTGTTAGAAGCAGGTAAAAAATGTGAGAACTCTTGGCAAGGCTTGTCATATGGTCAATTTCAAGCCTTCACGCCGGATTATACAGTGTTATACTGGCAGTAAGACAGGAGGTCCACTGTGCACTACTTACTATGTCCGCGCTGCCAGTTCAAAATGCAAGTCAAAAAGCATATGTGCCCTACATGTGGCTTTGAGCTTCCAGTTGAAGAAAAATCGTCGGAGACGGACAAAAACCTCTCACAAAGTAAATCTTCGGTCTGGGCTAAAGTGTTAGGTTATAGCCAAAAACGAGATGGCACCCAAGAAAAGCCTGCTCTTAGTTAACCTGTTTTTTTAGGTATAAGTTCTCGTAAGTCCAGTAGTTAGCAAAGACTTTGCGCACATAGTCACGTGTTTCCTGAAACGGGATGTTTTCTACCAGATATTCTTGATCTCCGCCGCCTGTTGCTTGGAATTCACGCATCCATTTAGCTGCAGCATTTGGACCGCCGTTATAGCTTGCTACTGCTAACATAGCATTGCCATTATGACGCTTAAGAACGTAGTTTAGATAAGCTGTTCCAAGCGCTATATTTGTCGGAGGCTCGAAAATCTGGTTATTACTGCTTAAAGTAATGCCATTGTGTTTAGCGACACCCTGGGCGGTACCAAGTAGTAATTGCATAAGGCCCATTGCTTTAGAACGACTCAGTGCAGTCGTTTCGTATCTTGATTCTTGTCTGATTAGAGCATGAACCAACAGTGGGTCCATTGAATTTTTTTGACTCTCTTTTTCTATGTGTTCGCCATATGCAAGTGGGTAAGCCATTTTCCATGCTGGACTTTGTGGGTCTAAGGGTTTGCCTTCTAGCGGGAGTGATACTGCATTTAGTGCTTTAATCACTTTGCCTGACTTTAAATAGAGCCAAGCCTTAAATGGTCTAGGAGCGCTTTCTGGTAATTGATTCAAGCACTCGTCATATTCACCGATGGCTGCAAGCAATATTGGGGTGTTACCAATCTGGCTTTGGACAGTGGTCCAATCAAAAAGGTCGCCGGATTCTGGCCAGCTCCAATTAACGTTAGGTTCATTTCGTCCAGGATGAATTTGCCAGTGTCTATCAGCTTTTCCAGCGAGTGCGTTTAATCGTTGCTGCGCTCGATATCCATAATAAGTTCCACCGAACTTTGCGTGTGTGGCTTTATAGGCTGCAATAGCAAGATTCTTCTGTTCGGGGGTCTTAAGTAATTCGTGAATTTTTCCTGACCAATAATAGTATTTTGACGCATAGTCAGTTCCGCCATACAGCTTGATTGCTTTATGACACGAAGCAAGTGCGGCTTCGAGTTTCGCTTTGTCCGCTCCTGCTGTTTTTATTTGATTCCAGATAACCCACCATTGTGATTCTGGAGCATATTGACAGGTGGGATAATTAGCCAGAATTTTCTGATAGTAGGGAATTGCCTCTTGTGCTGTGCTGCGCAACGCCACATTCCACAATGCATCGGCCTTGGCGTCGGTGCTAGCTTTTGAGCTGAGTACCCTTTTCCACAAGTCTAGCGCCTCTGCTTTTGTCAGTGGTTTAGCCAGTTGAGTAGCCACTGTTGTGACTGCACTGAAATTAGTTCCATTATTCAAATAGTTAATAAACGAACTTACAGCTGCATCTTTTTGCTTTAACTTAATCAGGCAAACAGCTTCCTGAATGTTAGGAACACCAGTTTTTTTATAATAGTCTAGTGCCCGTTGCCAGTTGTTATTGACAAAATAGACTCTAGCCAATGCGGCGTAAGCGTCGGCAGGTGGCTCGCCACGATCTAAGATTTTTTGAGCGGCACTAATAGCATTTTTACCGTCTGGTGCTGCTTTGATATAAGCTATGTATGCGTCTACAATCTCTTTTGGTTCATTTCCCTTCAAACTTGCCATTTCGGCGGTGTAAAACAATCCGCCTTTGGCAAAAGCAGTATCTGGAAAAACATCGCGTACTAGATCGAATGTTTCGCTTGCTTTATCGAACCGTTGAGACCGGAAATAAGATTCTGCAAGTCTGTAAACACCCTCAGCTAAGAGTTTTTTCTGTGCAAGCTGGATTGGTTTGGAGTTGGCATTTTGTTGCTGGGATTGGTACTTTTTGACACGGGCAAACATAGGAGCAAGAATCTCTTGAATCTTGGTTTCGTCATTGGCAGAAAGAGCTAGTTCTGCACCCTGTAGTCGTGCAAGATTACCAATTTCTGGATGCTGTGCTGCTTGTGTATAAAGCGAAAAGGGTTCACTAAGCGTGTCTTGATTGGTTGAGATGTTTTGTTTTTGCCATTTGCGAGCAGCCATATAGGCAGAAATTTGTTGGTCTGCTGGTGATAAGAACATTTTGGTTCGAAATTCTTCCAGTCCCGCGCCATTTTTTATGATGATGCGGCGAAGATCTTCGCTAATACCAAGCACGGAAGCCTGAGGTAAATCACCATTTACAGAATCGTTTGTGGTGGCACAATGCAGATGAGTAAGGCTAGAGAGAGAAAGGGTTAAAGCACATAAGATCGGTATTAATCCAAGACTTTTGGCTAGTTTCATTCGCTCACTCAAAATAGGATTTCAAGCTTATATGCTAACACAATGAAGACAATTTATTTTGACCACGCTGCAACCAGTTATCCTAAACCTAAGCCAGTTATAGACGCAATTTTGGGTTTTTTACAAGAATGTGGAAATCCCGGACGGGGCGGTCATATGCTTGCCTTTGAAGGTGCTAGAAAAATATTCCATGCGCGTGAGCACCTGGCTCAAGGTTTGGGAATTAAGTCGAGCGAGCATTTAATCTTTACTCCTGGTTGTACTTATTCAATTAATTATGTTCTAAAAGGTTTGAGTGAGACAGGTTACTTCGAGCCTGGAGACTGTGTTTTGACTGGTGCACTCGAGCACAACGCAGTCACTCGTCCGTTACATCAAATTGAAAAAAAGCATAGCCTTGAAATAGCAGTTTTAAATACAGATAGCGACACGGTCAAGCTTGAAAAGAAGCCAAAGCTGGTGATTCTTACTGAGGCTAGCAATGTTACTGGAGCGGTTCTAGACATCAATAAAATTTGTGTTTACTGCAAACAAAATAACATTCCTTTTTTGCTGGACGCGGCTCAGACTGCAGGAAAAATTTCGATAGATCTAAACGGCAAGCACGATGGAGTGACTTTTTATTGCGCATCCAGCCATAAAGGACTGATGGGAGCTCCGGGTGCAGGGCTGCTTTATATAAAAGATGGTTGGCAAGAAATGCTTGAGCCTGCCATTACAGGTGGTACCGGCTCAAAATCGGAGGATCTTTCTCCGCCGCTAACTATGCCGGATCGTTTTGAAGCTGGAACTCAGGATGGGCCGGCTATCGTATCTATGTCTGCCGGGCTGTCATACCTTCAAAAATTGGGACAAGACAAAATTCTCAGTCATGAATTATCTTTGCGAAAAGCTTTTCTAGACTGGGCTTTGGATAAATCGTATGTGAGCATTGTAGATGGTGGTTACGGAAGATTCACGTCGGAAATGATTGCCAGTCTTTCTACAGTGTCGTTTGTGTTTGACCAAATGAGTTCTGCAAACCTGTCTAGTTTATTGAGTGACGAGTACAAAATAGCTGTTCGAGGCGGATTGCATTGTGCAAGACAAGCGCATTTGAAAATTGGTAGTCTGGCGCAAGGCTTGGTGCGAGCGAGTTTTGGTCATACAAACACTTTGAGTGATGTTGAGCATTTTTGCTCCGTGCTTGAAACAATTGCAAATACTAAAACCAATAGTAGATTGTAGGCAAAAATCAAATTTGGACTAACGGGAAGCTCTATTGAAGAGCTTCCCGCCAATTTAACAGCCTCGTTCAGGCTTATTCCCAGGTATGCGGCTTCACGCACATGCAATCCCAGAGCTGACGCTGGCATCCACCGCATCGCTGCAGGTAGATGGGCTGGCACGTGGTGCAGATGCCCTCGTACTTGAGCCCGCTCTTGAGAGGTGTGCTGCAATGAGTGCAACCGCCGGGGCAGGGCTTCTGCTCTTGAGGTTGCAGGTGAGGTTGGGCGCAGGCGACATTATTGCCTGCGGGAACTTGAGTAGACAACTGGCTCATCGCGATCTCCTTGTGTGGCGACGTTTATACAAAAGCGGCTAAATTGGCAGAATGAAAGGGAAGAGGGAGTTACTCCCCGGCAAACCAGTATCCCTTGATTTCGCACAAAAGCTGTTCATCGAGCGAAGGAACGGTTGTACCGTCGAGGACGGTGTCCTGTCCGCAGGTCGGGCACGACGGGATAACGTCGGACCCTGGAAAGGGAAGGACTTCACTCGCCTCGAAGATGGTAAGACAGTTGAAGCATCCGCACATCCTGTGACTCTTCACGACGGTCGGTCGCAGTTTCTCTGATGTGGCGCAGATCTTCAGAGCAAGGTTGCTCATGGATAGTCTCCCTTCTTTGTGTTGGGCGTGATTGTATCGGCAAAACGATTCGATTGCGACCGTTAGTGACAAATTCTGCTTGAGGGCAGAAATTGAGGTCGAATTCGAGGTGATTAGGTAAGTTTTGCCGGTTAGGAAAAGTGATTTCCAAATTTATTGAAATAGTGCACCACAGGTATAAGCTAATTGGCGGTGCAAAGTCTAGAGTTCAAAAAATAATTGTGTGTCTATATTTCCGCTTGTCATCTTGTGTTGTGTAGATCATTACAATTGTCCAGATAACTGCTGAATCGTCAAATGCTTGCAAACAGGGCGTCTACAATGAGGATAAACCTGCAAAACACAATGTCAAGTTTTGCTAAGCGCCGCTTTGGGAGCGTGTTTTAGTGTTGTCAGGGTGAAGTTGAGCTATCGAAGCTACGCTAACTAACCTGCTATTGGTCCTTTATTGACCCGCTGTTTGTTCTGCGTAATGCGCTCGCCATAAGCCACAAATACTTGGAACAGGTTCTGAAATTCAGTGTGGAAACCCATCTTCAATAATTCTTCGTGCGCTTGTTCAAATGTCCAATCATGGAATTGCATGCGATAGATCGCTACAACTAGCCCGGTGCGGTCCATTCCGTGGAGGCAATGAACAAAGCAAGGTTGGTTTTTTTTATCAGAGACAATATCCAAAAAGTAGTCAATCGCTTCTTCATCAGGCACCGCGAATGGGCGTATCGGAATTGCATAGTAGTCCATGCCAAGGGCAGTGACGATTTCTCTCTCTTTTTGAAGAGCTGCCTGTTCTTCGCGCAGGCTGATGATTGTTTTGGCTCCGCTGTCTTTGAGCAAAGTAAAAGCGTTTACAGTGGGTTGTCCGCCGCGCCACAAATCAGGCCCAATTATCTGGAAGTTATTTATTTCGCTACTTAGGTCTGGTTTTAATGGAATTTCCATATTAGTAATTCGACGAATTCAAGTTGTGATCACAGCCGCAAACGCTTGCGACTCTTAAATTTGCGCCTTGCTTACATCCTATCAAAACAGGCCTCACATTCCAATCGATTTTTTTTGGCATAATAATGAGACCGTCAATGCACCAGTACAGGACAGGAATCATGAAGCAAACCAAAGCCGAGACTAATCAAGTGGAAACGTCTGTCGAACTGGCTGACAACTGTCTGGACGACGGAATAGCTATTCTTGATTTTGGATCGCAATTTTCGCAACTTATTGCAAGACGAATTCGCGAGTTGAAAACTTATTGCGAAATCCTGCCCTTTAGCGTTTCAGCAGCCGAGCTTAAAAGATTGAATCCCAAAGGAATTATTCTTTCAGGAGGACCTGGAAGTGTATATGACCAGTTTGCTCCAAGACTTGATAAAGCTGCATGGAAACTTGGACTTCCAGTGTTTGGCATTTGCTATGGTATGCAGCTGATGGCTCATGATCTGGGTGGGAAAGTTGAGCCTTCAAGTGAGCGAGAATACGGTCGTGCCTTACTGACAATTGCTCATCACGAAAATTTGTTCGCTAATCTCGACCCTTCTATCGAAAGCTGGATGAGTCACGGAGACAGTGTGGATGGTCTACCGGAGGGTTTCTCCACTATTGCAAGCACAATGAATACGCCGATTGCAGCAATTGCAAATCCGCTACAAAAGTTTTATGGAGTACAGTTTCACCCTGAAGTAGTGCACACAACTGGCGGCACACAAATCATATCCAATTTCGTTTTGAATGTTTGTGGCTGTACTCAAAGCTGGACCATGGATACTTTTATGGAAGAATCCATTGAGCAAGTACGCAAGCAAGTGGGCGACAAACGAGTTCTACTGGCTCTTTCTGGCGGGGTGGATAGCTCGACTCTGGCATTTCTTTTGCATAAAGCAGTTGGAGATAAACTCACCTGCATGTTTATAGACCAGGGATTCATGCGAAAAAACGAACCCGAATGGCTCGTTAACAAGTTTGAAAAAGAGTTCAATATTCATGTTCACTATGTGCAAGCACGCGATCGCTTCATTGGTAGATTAGCTGGCGTAGAGGATCCTGAGCGTAAACGCAAAATTATTGGAGAAGAATTTATTCGTGTTTTTGAAGAAGAATCGAAAAAACTCGGACCATTCGATTATCTTGCTCAAGGCACGTTATATCCAGATGTGATCGAATCTTCAGGTAGTAGAATCGATCCCAAAACCGGTGAGCGGATTGCAGTAAAAATAAAATCTCACCATAACGTTGGTGGTTTACCTGAAGATTTGCAGTTTAGACTGGTTGAGCCTTTTGCAAAACTTTTCAAGGACGAAGTTCGTTTACTTGCCCGAGAACTGGGTGTGCCAGATGGTATCGTGGTCCGGCACCCTTTTCCTGGTCCAGGTCTTGCAATACGCGTAATTGGTGAAGTAACAAAAGAAAGACTCAAGACTTTGCGCGAAGCCGACTGGATCATTCGCGAGGAAGTAAAGTCGCATGGTTTGTACAGACAAATTTGGCAGATGTTTGGAATTTTGTTACCCACGAAATCCGTAGGAGTAATGGGTGATAAAAGGACTTATCAAAACCCGATCGTCATTCGCGCTGTCACTAGCGAAGATGGCATGACTGCTGACTGGGCTCGTTTGCCTTACGACCTGGTAGCTAAAATCTCATCGCGTATTGTCAACGAAGTGCCTGGCGTCAACCGCGTAATGCTCGACGTTACATCGAAACCCCCCGCCACTATTGAATGGGAATAGACCCACAAGAATCAGGACAAGAAACAGCAACAGCTGGCGATTGGCGCGCTGGCCTTCTAGCTAAAGCGCTCATTTGTCTATTGTTCGTTTGCGGTTTCGTTGCAGGTGGATACGTTGCTGGCACGGCTTTTCACGATCCAGACACCTGCTGGTTACTTGCTATTGGACAGAAAATAGCCGAGCAATTGAGTCTGCCTACTGTCGATCCATTTTCATACATAGGTGCTGAAGGAAAATATGTAGTCTATCAGTGGCTCACAGAGCTGCTTTTTTATGCAGCTTACAAAGTTTATGGTGGTCTGAGCCTCATGCTTTTTGTAGGAATGGTCTTAGTTACTGCCTTTTTTGTTATTCCAGTAAACTTTATAGCCGATTCGAAAAAGGCACCAATAGCTTGTTTTGCTACTGTAATTTTGACTTTTGTGGCAAGTTCTTATCACATCCTGGCTCGACCTGAGATTTTCTCCTACTTGTTTTTGTCTCTTACTCTGTCGCTTTTGCTACGTCACAGACAGAAACTTCCAAGTGAGCAAACTCTTGGGCATCTAAAATGGCAATTGCCGTTGATTTTTGTTTCTTGGGCAAATTTTCATACAGGATTCACCAGTGGGCTTATCGCACTAGCGTTCTATGGTCTTGCACTCATAAGCGAGCATTTCTTTGGCAAGTCAAAAACTTTTAGCCTGATTTATATTCGAAATTATGTACTGCTATTTTTCGGTTGTCTTATTGCCACCATGATTAATCCCTACGGATTTGGGCTCTGGCAGTACATCTATCATTTGTTCTTTTCTCCATTTAATCCGCACATCATGGAGCTGGGACCGCTTACTCCAGACAGGCTCAAAGAATTCACTTTTTATCCCTTTCTAGCCTTATCTGCATTGGTTTTCTTTTTAATCGTGCGTGTCTTGAGACCGTCCAGATATCCAGTAAGTGGGCTGTACTCGCTATATGTTGCTGTTTATGTAATAGCGAGCGGTTTTTCTTGCAGGCGATTGATCATGTTCGCCAATATTTGTTTGCTGTATGAAATCATGTTTTTGCTTCAGTCTGGTAAAGAGGATGAATCGGTTAGCGGAGCTATCGCAGATGGACTAGTTGAATCAGACGGAAATAAAAGTCTGAGCTTCCATGTTAATCAAAGATTTGGTGAGCTTTTGGCTGAAAAGGCGTGGATTGCGATGTTTTTAGTGGTGTCGGGTTTGGGTGTCTATCTGATATCTTCTCGCGTGATACCGCCTGAAATACCGCAATCGAGCAGTGGTTTTGTTATGCCCTCTAAGGCGCTCGATTATTTGCGCAAAAACATGCCTGTGGGCAAGATGTACGCCGATGCGCAATATGGCGATGTGATTATCTGGCACCTTGCGGCAAAAGGCGTGCCTGTCAAAGTTTTTGTCGATACTCGTTTTGACATGTACGGTGATGAACTGATGAGCGATTACTACAGATTGCGCAACTGTCAGAAAGGTTGGCGCAAATTGCTCGATAAATATGAATTCGACTGGGTCTTTCTACCTCGCGAAGGTTCGCTAAGTGAGCAGCTTTGGAAAAGCAAAGATTGGTCCGTAATTTATAACGACAAAGTGAGTGTGATTTTCAAACGCTCTGCTGGCGCCGACCTTGTGCACTAGATTTTTATTTTCAGGACTTGCCAAAAATCATAGTGTAAAAGATGGCGGAGACAACCAGGACTGGGATAGCTGCTAGTGGAAAACACAAAATCGAAAAAACAATTCGTATCCATTTTTTTTGATGTGTCAAAGCCAGAATGAAGGACCAAACGGGGCCTATTAAAACCAGCGAGTAAACGATTACTACAGCTCGCGCATCTTCGCCCAGAAAGCAGATAGCTACAAGCAGCATTATGGTTGAAATTACGGACCAGAAGGCAATCCTACGACCATTTCGATAGTAACTGATGATGCGTTCAATCAAAAGCCATATGAAAATCAGCGCTTGAACGAATGCAAATGGTGGAATGCCAGGTTCTTTCATTTGCTGATTATATTATCTAGAGACAATTTATTGCCTGTGCTAGCTAGCTCAACACTTAATATAAGAATTAATCCTAAAAGCCTTAACTAGCGGACCTTAGCACTCATTTAATTAGCTTTTTCATGACATCAAAACATACGGTCGAGTTATCTCATCTCTTCTTTGACGTAAGGCCGAAACCAACCAGTAGAAAGCCATAACAATCTTAATCGACGATCTGCCTTGCAGTGGTAGTTCGCCGAAGAAGCATGAGTAGTTTCCGTTTTGGAAACGCCGGATGTAATCCATCCGTTTAAACCTGAGTTTTGGCCTCTTAACGGGGCGGAGCTCCTCTACGAAAGGAAATGACATGTCTACGTTGACTTCGATTCCTCCGGTTGCCCCACTGAAGGCCCGGAAAACCCTTGCTGACCTCCGCGCGGAGTTCGTCAAGTTTCTCGATGAAGAGTTGATCGGCCAGCCGAAGGCGAAGGCTACGGCGCTGCGGATTTTCAATCTGATCCACAGCCCGATGCGTGAGCCCAACAAGCCCATCTTCTCGGCAGTTCTCGCGGGTCAGTCTCGCACCGGCAAGACGCTCCTCGTCAAGCTTTTCGCCAAGTGGTTCCACGGGCGGGAAGACGCGATGGTGCGTATCGACGGCGGTGAGTTCCTCGACAAGCACTACATCTCTCGCGTGATCGGCGCTCCGCCGTCTTACATCGGCTACAAGGATCCCAAGGACACGAAGGACCCCCTGAAGCCGGAAGACGTCGACCAGTCGGCCATGCTCTCGCAGCACAACCTCAATCGCTCGAAGTTGGGTTCCGAGAACGACGTTGTTTTCCTTCTGCTGGACGAGTTCGAGAAGTTCCCGCAGGAAATCGTCTCCCTTCTCCTGAAGGGGCTCGACGATGGTGAGGCCACGCTCGCCAACAACACCAAGATCAACCTGCGCAACGTGGTGATCTTCTTCACCGCGAACCTCGGCATGCGCGAGATGTCCAACAAGATCTGGGGTTTCAGTCGCAACGCCAATGACCGCAGCGAAATCGTGGAAACTGTGCAGGATGCCTACAAGCAGTTCACCACTCCCGAGTTCCGCAATCGCGTGGACGAGGTGATCGTGTACGAGTCTCTTGGCCGCAGCGATCTGCTCAAGATCGTCGAAGTCGAGACTCGTCGCATCAACAAGTTCATCAGCGACAACGAAAAGCTGCCTCTCTACGAGGTGGTCTTCACCCCGGAGGCGGCCGAGAAGATCCTCGACCTCACCTTCGCCGGCGAAGGCAACCTGGGCAACTTGAAGCGCGTCATGCAGGAGCATGTGCGTGAAGAGCTCGGCAATATGGTGAACGACGGCGTCATCAAGGCGGGCATGCAGGTCCTCGTCAAGGTCGTGGACGGAGCCATCACTCTGGATCCGGTTGCGCACGCGATGAAGATCACTGACCTGCTCACGCGTCGCAAGGGCAAGGAAGTACTGCCCGTGGTGAATTACGAGGCTCTTCTGCGCACGACGAACCCCGACGAGGTGGTTCCGATCGTGTCTAGGATCCTCGGTCTACTCGCCGAAGCGAACGTGACGGTCGACAGCACAGAGTTCTCCAAGGAGAATTCGGTGCTCATCGTTCGGCTCAATTTCTCGGCTACCTCCGCGGTGGTCGAAAAGCTCAGCGATGCTTTGACCGGTCAGCCTTTGCGCTTCACGAAGTTGGCTGAGCCCGTAAGTCGTTTCTTGCTGTTCATCACCAACGAGAATCTGGCCTCTCTCAAGGCCGTTCGGTGGAAGGAATACAGCGAGCTGCTCAACGAGGCCGACGCGCGCTTTGTGAAGT
Source organism: uncultured Candidatus Obscuribacterales bacterium (assembly GCA_964572515.1). Taxonomy (GTDB): domain Bacteria; phylum Cyanobacteriota; class Vampirovibrionia; order Obscuribacterales; family Obscuribacteraceae; genus Aved-18. The sequence goes on from CAZNEW010000013.1 coordinate 14,232, forward strand.
CTGGTGGAGTTTCGGATCGGGAGGACTGGACGCATTATGAGCTGGCAGCGCCGGCGAGTAAGTTCGCGACCATCGCCAACCGGCTGAAGACCATCGGCTTCAACTCCTTCCGCAAGAAGGAGGAGACCGACAAGTAAAGTCGGCAAGAAGGGCGAACAACTGAAGAAGTTTGGGGAATGGCGAGTGATCGCCATTTCCCCACTCTTCTTTTTCTTGTTTTTGTTTTACTAATGGTTATAGTAAGGCCGCCGCTTGAAGGTGTTTTTGTCTTCTGACTAACTCTCGATTCGTAACTTAAATTCTTTTACTGTGGCATGTCGTAAAGAAACATCCCTTGGAGCGTGTCGTCATTAGCCCTACGGGATTTTTCGGAGCACCACGAAAATGACTACACTTAAGAAATCAAAATGTAATTTGGTACTCAGTACTTTATTGCTTTTGAATAGCGGCATCACACCTGTTTTAGCCGATGATTCTATTCCTCTAGCACCGACCAGATTAAGACGCAGCCAGGCACCTTTTACTGAGACCACAAGAGTTTTAAATGGCGTGGTAAGCCAATCTCGAATGGGTGAAGGAGGACCCATACAATCCACCACACAAACTACAGAACAAAGCGGAGGGCTCATTTCAAATGATACTATGTCAGTCTTTAATTCTAGCCCAGCGCCTGCTCAAATGCCTGCTCAATCAGCACCACTCGTGCAAACACAGCAGTTCGCTACTCCCACAAAAGTCACGCCACAAGCTCAAGTCAGTCAATCTTCCGCTCCAGCTCAAAAGCAAGGCTTCTCTGCACTCGACGCAAGAAAAGCCTTAGAAGTCGGGCTGGGTGTTGCTAGTTTTCTAGGCAGCACAGTATCGCGCACGGCAATACCTCGAATTCCTGCCAATTCGTTTGGAGCGCAAACGGGAACATCGTATACGCCGCCCCCTTCAAACTTAGTAGGTTCGGCTTATGGTGTTCGTCAATTAACTAGACAAGAATTGGCGGTTTTAGGAAGTTACAACATCGTTATAGTTATTGATAAATCAGGCTCTATGAGCACTTCAGATTGTCCTGGAGGCATGACTCGTTGGGACTGGTGCCGCGATCAGATGCTTGGTTTTACGCGTCAAACGGCTTCTGTTTTCAGACAAGGGATAGACGTTTTGTTGTTCTCGTCCCAATATCAAGTCTTTCCTAACGTTAATTTCAACGCGGTCAGAGACGTCTTTACAAATAATGGACCAAGTGGTGGCACTCAAATGTCAGAACCGCTTGAAGCAGTATTCAACGAGCATTTCCGCAAGCGCGACCAGTTGGGGAATACTAAAAAACTTATTGTTGAAGTCATTTCGGATGGGGAGCCAAGTGACAAAGGTCAGGTTGCCGCGGTCATTGCGCGTGCCACGCAGCGTATGCAGAGACCGGACGAAATAACAGTCAGCTTTATTCAAATCGGAAATGAACGCGGTGGAACGAGTGCTCTCACTTATTTCGATAATCATTTGATGGGTGATGGTGCCATGCAAGACATCGTTGATGTGGAGCCATTTTACATTGTCAGTACACAAGGTTTGTCGCAAGCAATTTTGAATGCAGCTCAAAGGAGAAAGTAATGGATTTGTCAAAACTTAGTCGACTGGCTATAGCAGTTGCATTCACAATTTCAAGTTTTGGAAGCTTGCCGGTGTCGTCCAAAGTTTTAAATGGTCAGGCTTCGACTTCAAGAATTCAAAGAAATACTCAATCTCAGACACAATCTCAGCAAGGGCTCATCTCGGGTGACGCCATGTCAGCATTTTCGGCTTCAGCCTCTACGTCTGTGACAAAGCCAGCCGGATTGATAGATGCAGGTGTTTTTACAACAGTGCCAAAATCAACGCCATTAATTGGTGGAATTTCGAGCGGCAAGCGCTTCAACAGCGAAGAACTTCAAGAGTTATCAAAAAATGACATTGCAATTTTAATTGACACTTCAAGCTCGATGAAAGAGAAAGTAATGCCAGACAATATAAGTCGCTGGGACTGGTGTCGCAAACAGTTGCTTGGATTTACTGAGCGAACCACGGCATCTTCTATCAAGGGAATTGATTTATTGTTGTTTAATAGCGATTTGAAAATCTTTCCAGAAGTTGATTTCAATGCAGTTAAGTCGGTTTTTGCAAACAACTATCCAGCCGGTGGTACCAAGCTAGATCCTGCCTTAAATGCCGTTTTTGCGGCGCATTTCAAGCGGAAAGCCGCCGGAAGCAATAAAAAATTAAAAGTAATAATCATCAGCGATTGTTTGCCGCCAGTAGGTTACATTCCCATTGGTACTGCTGCGTCACAGCTAAGTGGACCAAACGAAATTTCAGTGACATTCTTGAATATGGTTAGCAACACGGCGTTCACTTCAGTGTTTTCGGCGACTACCAATCCAAATATTCCGGTGGAAGTACAACCATTTGAAATTGTCAATAAAAATGGTCTGAGTCAAACGATTGTGCAATTAGTCAAACGCAGTCAGTAAATTTGCGCTCTGGTCATCGCCTGGGGAAATTCGTTCTATATAAGAAAACAAGGACGAAGAAGTATATGCGCACAAATAAACTTACGAATCTGACTTTTGCTGCCTTTAGCTTTACTATCGCGTTGTCGCAACTGGCGCCAGCCTTGGCTGATTCAGGACAATGGAACACGTATCTAAATGGTGGTGTTAATCGTTCGGTGCAAATGCAAGCGCCACTGGAAACTGGTGCGTCGCAATCCGGACTGGTATCTGGTGATGCCATGTCTGCTTTTTCTTCTCAACAGGGCATTATTGATAAGCGTCCCGTAACGATTTTCAGGCAAAATGTGCAACAGTCTCCATTGGCGCTCAATTCCGGTTTGACCGATGGACGTCAGCTTGGGCGCACATTGTCCGTTAAGGACCTCAATTTACTGGCGAAAAACGATGTTGCAATTTTGATTGATAAGTCGTGGTCGATGGGAAACCGCACGCACGAAGGCGGCATGAAGCGCTGGGATTGGTGCCGGAATCAATTAGTTGGGTTTACGTCGCAAGCGGCTAAGGCTTTCCCGAAGGGAATAGATGTTTTATTGTTCGACGATGAATTTGTCGTCTATCAAAACGTAGATATGAATGCAGTAAAAGATATTTTTGCCATGAACAAAACTGGCGCGGGAACCAATGTCGAGTCTCCCTTGCAGACTGCTTTTGATGAACACTTTAAACGTCGCGGCCAGGGCAACAATAAGAATCTAGTGGTCATAATTATTAGTGACATCTCTGCTAAAAAAGGCATGCCCGTTATTAAACGCAATTTGGCGAATGTTATGCGTCAGAACGAAATTTCAGTCACATTCTTGAATTTGAAAACAAGCGACAAAGAAAAATATATGCCGTTTACGTCAACCAGTATGCCAATTCGGGTCGAACAAATTCCTTTTGAACAGGTCAACAATCAGGGTCTCACTCAAACAATCCTAAACGTAATTCGTCAAAGTCAGTAAATTCATTGGAAATCGCGTTTGATTTTTTCAGTCCAGGTTTTTTTTGCGATTGGCTTACCTAGTGAGTTTAGGATGCGTGTTACCTTGGCATGGAAACAATCTTTGTCTGAAACAATTTCAATTTCGGTGGTTAAATCAACTTTTGACTTTAAACTTTTGAAGTTGCTAATCTTAGTATTCATTCGTCCCTTGAAGCCAGCTATTTCAGGCTGATTATCGTGGGCGATATGGTTGACATATCTGGAAGTAGCAAAAACATCGTTGCGACCTTTGTCTTTGACCCAGTGTGCGCCATGAGAGACCTGTTTCCATATTACTTTGTGCTCTTCTGGTCCTTCTTCTATCACAGAGTAATTCACTTCAGGCGAATTTTCTCTCTCGTAGCGAGAAATCCTATTCTCTGGAATCGGCAGTCTCACGAGCCTTCGGTCCGTTTTGGTCTCAGGCAATGTAAGTGTTGTATTTGGACCAAAATAGATTGTGCTCGATAATTTCTCTGGGCTGGGCCACGCCATAGGAAACTGACTATTGCTGATTGCAAGCCGAATTTTATGCCCCGGCTTGAATGTCCAGGTCGTGAAATGCATTGGGATTTCCAGTTTGTATTTTTGTCCTGGAATCAGATATTCTGGTTTTTTACTTGAGTTTCGGTGTGACGCATTCAGTAATCCACCAGTTACCAATGAAACTCTGCCGTCTGGAAAAACATCTTCGAGCCTGGCGCTGAAAGTCGCTTGAGGAGCTGTGCAAGATACATCTATTGTGACTTTTGGATTGCCAATAATTTCCACTTTTTCGTCTAGTTTAGTGGTATCGAATGTGAAACTATAAGCATCGTCACTTCTCATATCTCCAGTTGGTTCGCCCCACCAATAACCAGCTTGATAGCCACGGGTAGCCACATTAGCTAGCGTAGTCGAATTTGTTCTTTCTTCGAATGAATGATTCAACAGGTTATTGGATTGAGGAAAATATACTTTTCCTAACTGCTCAATCGGCCAGTCGCAATTTCGCCAGTATCCAGGAGTACTCTTGAGCTGGACATCGGGGACATTTCCAGTGCGCACAAAAACTAGAAACTTCTTTTCCATACAATCATTTTTTTGATCTGTCAGCCAGTGTTTGAAAAACTTGCAAGCACTCGCCCGCCACTCATAATTGGGTCCTGGTGTGCCATTGTCTGGCCAAGAATGATTCCATGGACCGATTTCAACTTTGATTGGCGACTTTAGATAATCGAGCATACGCACAGGCGTATCGCGGTATCCATCAAGCAATCCACCGATTACATAGCAAGGGATGTTTAGTTTTTCAGGCTGAAAACGCAGTGATTTCTGGCGCCAGAAATCACCATTTCGCTGCTGTTTCAGATAGGTCAAAACCCAGGGATAGGCTTCGAATCTGTTTTTCAAATAATCACTGTCAAGCTCATATTTTGGACTTCGCGGCAAGCCATTTTCGTGGTCAATTTCAAGATTGTACCAATCGAAATGGAGGCAACCATCGGAGTAATGCACATCATCGTGATAAATATCGTCTGACACGTGTGCTGCAAGAATGGCTTTTAAAGCTGGTGGACGCTGCATGCCAGTCATTATTGCATTGAAACCACCCCACGAAATCCCCCACATGCCAACATTCTTGTTTGAATAAGGTAAATTTGAAATCTGATCGATGATTTCGATAGCATCATTTATTTCTTCGTCTGAATATTCTCGCTCGGGCAATTTACCTTGCGACGAGCCTGTTCCGCGTATATCAACCTTAACTGAAATAAAGCCGTGCTCGGCAAAATAAGTATGTAGTGGAAAATCGCGAGTGAAAAAGCTGTCGTCTTTGCGATAGGGCAAAAGCTCAAGCAGCACCGGCAATTTCATGTTCTTGTCAATATTGGTCGGTTCGTAAATTGTTGCCGAAAGCTGGACCCCATCTTTCATGGTCAAAAAAGTATCTCTGATTTTTACTTTAGGCTCTGCGCTAAGAGCTGCAGCCGTGCATGTGAAGAATGCAAAAATCAGAGTTAAATAGGCTAGCTGTTTTTTCATGGCTATAAATTGAACGATTGACAGACTTTATCACCTTGAAGACATATAATGAGCGCATGTCAGAGCAAAATATTCTTGTAACAGGTGCAGGTGGGTTTTTAGGACCCTGGCTTTGCGAGCGGTTAATTGGCGAAGGCAAGCGTGTTTTTGCCCTTGATATCGCTTATCATCCAAACTCGCGTATTCACGAAATAAAAGATCTTGCCGAGCGTATAGAAGCCGATGTCAACGACTACGATCAGATGCTCAATATTTTGCGTAGTCGCAAAATCGAAATAGTTTTTCATTTAGCTGCTCAGGCTCTGGTTGGAGTCGCGCTCAATCAGCCTTACGAAACTCTCAAAACAAATATTCTTGGCACTATGAATATTCTGGAAGCGGCTCGTTATCTCAAAGATTTCGAAACAGGACTGAAAGCGATTATTGTTGCATCTAGCGATAAAGCTTATGGAGATCAGGACAAGCTGCCATATATTGAACTTGCCCCAATGCAAGGCAAGTTTCCGTATGACGTGTCTAAAAGTTGTGCGGACTTGATCTCGCGCTCCTATTTTTATACTTATAAAGTGCCTGTATGTGTTACGCGTTGCGGAAATATGTTTGGAGGTGGCGATTTGAACTGGAGTCGCTTGATTCCAGGCACCATATTTAGTTGCATAAAGAGTGAGAATCCGCCAATTAGATCTGATGGAACACTGGTACGCGACTATGTATATGTCCAAGACGTCGCTGAAGCATTAAGCATTCTTGCTGACAAAATGATCGAAGATAAGGATCTTCATGGGATGGCGTTTAACATAAGCAACGATTCGCCGAAGTCTGTGCTTGAAGTAGTTCGACGTATTATTGATTTAATGGCTCGCCCTGAGCTTACCCCGGTAGTCGAGAATACTGCGCGGGCAGAAATTGCCGCTCAGTATTTAAGTTCTAGTCTGTTTCGAGAAAAGACCGGTTGGAGCCCGCGCTTCGACTTCGAATCGGGACTAAAAGAAACGATAAAGTGGTATGAAGCGAAGTATAAGTAATTAACTATCGTCCAAATGGGTTGGCTCTATACCTTTTCGTATTATTTCGCGGATTTTCTTGCGTTGTTTTCTGCTCGATGCAAGGCAGTTCTTTTGAGTATTGCATTTAAAAACATCGCACTACCTTTGCCCTAGATTTTCTTAAGAAAGTCTAGGGAGGTGCTAACTTTTTTAATGCTAAGCTGACTCTGCAAGCAAGGTTTCGTAGCCTAGAAAGTAATAGTAAATTACCGTGCGTTCGGTCTGTGATGTAAACATCGCTTTGTAGATTGGCGATTCTTTGTGGCTTTTGATCACGACATAAACTGGCATCGAGTGTGGTGCTTCGAAACAGGCACCGTCTAAGGGACCGCCTACAAGTTTGACTTCCATAACTTACCTCGCTTCTACAATACGACCAGCCATTTTTGCGGACTTACAGGCAATTCCGTCTTTGGATCTGAGATGACCCGTGCCTGTAGCCAGGTCTATCGCTTCGTGCATAGTTTCAAGAAAGGCGTTGATGCGATTTACAAGGCGCACTTTGCCAGCCTTTTCTGCTTTCATGCGCGAGAGTAATAGACCTGTAATCATTTGGTTCAATTTGCGGATATTGCCGTCGTAGAGCCCGTAAGCGAGGGCGACGATAATATGCTTAGAGCCATTAGTGCTCAAATTTATCGTGCGCAGGCGCTCAATCGAATCTGGAGGCAGATTCACTATAAACGAATGCAAATTCAGCAAATTAGAATCCATTAGACAGCAACCACCAACGCGTTACGTACTTCTTGGGCCCATGTGGCGATGCGGTCTTCGGTCAGGTGAGGTTCGTTTACTTCGTCGATAACCAGGCCAACGAAATAGCCATCTACCATTGCTTCTGTGTGTTCGAAGTCAAAACCATCACGTGATATTTGGTTAGCAATTACAGTGCCGCCGCGTTCGATTACCTTGTCGTACATAATTCGCATCGAACTTACGAAGTTGTAGCCATAACCGGTTTGATCGCCTAATGCGAATAGTGCCACTTTTTTATTGCTGAAATCGATTGTGTCCATTTGAGGCCAGAAGTCCACCCAGTCATCTGTAAGCTCTCCGTCTCCCCAGGTAGAGCTTCCCAGAACCAGAAAATCGTCCGAAAAATCCGCAGCTTGCGCTCTGTCAATTGGTTTGATTTCCAAGACCAGATCCGCTAGATACTTTTGGATTGATTCTGCCACTGCTACTGTGGTTCCGGTCTGTGTCCCGTAAAAAAGTTTGCCCACCGAATTGTTCTCCTTTGTTTCCACTTGATAAATAAAAAGAATGTCAAAATGCGAACGCGAAGCAACAAGCCGCATCCACTTGACGAGCTAAAAATTGAGATAAGCAAAAGCAAGCAGCCAGGCGGGTTTCGCCCTACTAAGCTGCTTATTTGATTGTGCAATTACTTTACACCACTTCAAAAATTTTGCAAACCATTCTCAATAAGAAAAGGGGCGTTTTAGTAAGTAATTTCAGGAGTATTGCCTAATTTTGGGCTTTGTTTAAATCTTCATATTGCGACTTATTCGCATATTTTGCAACTTATATATGAGCATTTTTCATTGACAGTTGAAAGTGCCCGATATATCGTGGACATCCAGTCAGTTGAGAACGTTCGCAAATTCTTAAAAGGCTGCAACTTCCAGGCGTGCACTTTTACGGTATCCGCATATATGCAAGAAAAATTGAACAGGTCCAAAATGGTTAGACGTCACGCTGTACCGCTTCGACGTTCTCAACTAAGACAACATCAACCTAATAATATGGATGACGTCGTCGACGATCTGTTTGAAATTCGCCATCTGATTAACGATCTTGCTAGTGTTGATGAATTGGAGTTTTCGGTTCAGGCGCTCAAATCGCGTCACAGACGCCTTCTTGATCTTATTGAGAAAGCTAGCAAATACAGTCCGAACGAAACTCTGAATGAACTACTTATAGAAGTACGAGTTGAATATCTCGAACTAAAAAACGCTATTCGAAACGCCTATCGTCAAAAAGGCATTGAGTTATGTCTTGGTGATTGGCAAAGTCCTATATATGATGCTACTTATGATGCCGGCGAAAATCGTTTGACTGCTGGCATTTGTGAGCATGTGCTCGACTATAAACGTGATGGACACCTGGATGCTATTGGATACGAAAAAGAGTTTGTTGAAGAATATCTTTCGCATTTAGGTTGCAAAAATATCAAAGCCTATTTGTCGAACAGTGGCATGGGTTCATACAGCACTGCTCTGCAGTGGATCGCTCATGAATCGAATATCGCATTCAATGTGCGCGCTATGGCTGTTATGCCGATGTATTTTGAAAATATTCATTTGTCTCGCGGATATTTCCAAGACCTGGTGCAAGTTGATATGAGCGCTCCAGGAGCTAATTTGTTAGCATCGTTGCGTTTGAACAGACCTAATCTGGTCATCTGCGACAACGTCACTAACTGTGGCGAAGTGATGTTCCACGACGTCGACACTATTTTGAAATGGGCAAAAGAAGAGACTAATGAGCCAGTGACTTTGCTAGTAGATACGACCTGCCTGCCTGTTTTACTCATGCCCTATGGATGGCTTGCTGATCTACCTGAACATGTTTCATTGATCATGATTGAGAGCTTGGCTAAATATCATCAGTTCGGCATGGATGCAGTAACTGGTGGCATCATGATGGCTCAGATGAGCGATGCGATGCACAGCAGTTTTGCTAAAGCAAGAGCAAGATTTGGCGCAAATATTTCCGATGCAAGTGTCGGCGCGTTGCCTCAACCAAATCACTCGCGCATGGAGCGTCGCATGAAGCGCCACGCGCGTAATACTCGAATAGTTGCAAAAGCTATTGCGAATCTTTCGCAAAATCCAAGAGGTATTGTTCAATCAGTTTCGTGGCTCGATGATTCTCTTTCGCCTGACACCATAGCCGTTAATCTGCCCTGGTTTACAGGAACTTGTTTGACTGTGCGAATGAAGGAAGGGTACAAATCCATTCCTCAATATAGAGAATTCGAATACAAAGTGATGGAAAAAGCTCGCGAGTATGGCTTGCCCATTGCGTTGAGCACCAGTTTTGGCTTTGATACCACCAGGCTTTATGTCACCGCGCCTGCAACGAAATTTGAGCCTCCATTCTTGCGTATTTCGATTGGGACTGAAACATCAAGTCAGATAGCTACCTTCGTCAGTATCTTAGAAGAAGTGAATTCAGAGCTTGGAAAAACTATGAAACCAAGTCTGGTGTCAGCCGAAGCGGCGCCTGACAAAACTGCTCCAGCAAAAACCAGAGTAGAAGTGGTTGCTGATTCCAAAATTGAATCAACAGTTTTTCTTGGTGCTGAAGCGTTGCGAAATTATTTATCGCCAGCAAATATCGCATGTCCGCCACTGGTCGAGCTTCCGTCGGATTTGAACCCATTTGCTAAAGATGGTGTGCGCATCATGGCTAAAATGATGCCACTTGTACCTTTGATGAATATCAAGTCTGTTCCAGCGTTTTCGATGATGAGTGAAGCATTTGCTCGCGGCGAACTCGATGGAGTGAAAAACGTCATTGAAAGCTCTTCTTCAAATACAGTTTTGTCGCTAAGCGTGATATCTAGGCTGTTTGGAATCGATAATACTGTTGCTCTGGTTGACGATAGCATTGCTGCAAGTTTGACCAGAATGCTCAGGTTGTTTGGAATCGAAGTATACAAACACCCTGGTCCTGGACATGAGTTGTATGGAAAGTTGCCGCCTCGTAGCAGTCGCGCTGCAGAGTGTGGTGCTCAGCCAGGATGGATCAACCCCGGTCAGTACGGTAATCCAGATAATCCGGAAGGTTTTGCAAAGTGGCTTGCGCCTGATCTTTATAGACAAACACAAGGAAAGCTAGATATTTTTTCTTGTGCGCTTGGCACCTGTGGCACTATGGTCGGTGTCAGTCGCGGATTGCGCATGCATAACCCGGATATTAAGGTAGTAGCGTGTTGTCCAGGTGCTGGAGAACTCATTCCTGGACCACGCGAAAAAGCGCAACTGGGTGATGTGTCTTTCGACTGGCAAGACGTCGCCAACGCGCGTTTTGAACTGGAAGCAAAAGAAAGCTTTGAAGCTAGCGTGAAGCTCTTGCGCCGAGGCATTCTTGGTGGACCAAGTTCTGGCATGAATTACGCGGGATTGCTCAAGTATCTCGAAACCCAGAAAGAAGCTGGATTATTAAGTTCAGACAAAGAGACCTGGAGTGTATTTCTTTGTTGCGATTCGCCTTTGCCGCACGTAGATGAATACTACGATGCCCTTGGCGAGACTTTCTTCCCCTCCATACATGGAGTAGACGAAGAGATTTTGTAACATGGACAAGACGGCTATACTCAATGATTGCGCCCCACCGCTCACAGCCAAACTGGCTCCCTGGATGCGCAAATTCATCGCCCAAAACGAAAGCAGTCCAGATTTTTATAACAAGTTCGACTTGCCTGCACATTTGATTTATGGCGACGAATTTAGACGTAACGTAAGAGACCTAAAGGCGCCTATCGTGGAGCGCAATCTAAAAGGTGGCTTGTATTTTGCCCGCAAGGCGAATAAATTACCCTGGTTGGTCGAAATAGCACGACAGGAAGGTCTTGGTATAGACACGGCCAGTCTTGGCGAAGTGCGCGAGACTTTGGCTTTAGGTGTTCTTCCTTCAAGAGTTGTGATTACGGCTATAGGCAAGCAGGAAGAACTGGCGGATTTGGCCATTTCTAAAGGCTGCCTGTTAATCATAGACAATGAAGACGAATTGCAATTGATTCAGGCACAGGCTCAGAAGCTTGGTCGCAAAGCTAGAGTAGGACTGCGTTTTTCTGGTTTTCAGACTGCCGAGCGAATTGTCTTTAGTCGTTTTGGTTTGCCTGTAGAAGACTTTAAACAAATATTTGCGCTACTAGATAAAAATCTGGTTGAAGTAGAAAACTTGCATGCCCACATCGATAGATACGATACTAATGAGCGTGCTTGTGCGGCTTTCAGGATGCTCAAGATAATCGATTGGGCGCGAGGCGAAGATTTTGAAATTAAGTCGATAGATCTTGGCGGCGGCATTTTGATGCGTTATATCGATAGCCAGAGTGAATGGAAAGACTTCCAAGAATCCCTTCTAGACTCAGTTAAGGGTAAGCGACCTTATTTTACCTGGCTTAATGATGGACTTGGATACAATCGTTTTGGCGATGAAATCGTGGGCAAGCCAGATTTATATCCTGCCTGGAATAACCTTTCCAAGGAACGCTTTGTAAGTGCGGTTCTGGATGAAATTCAAGATGGAGAAGTGCTTCATAGAGCATTTTCCAATCGTAATGTCGAATTGTATTTCGAGCCCGGTCGTTGTTTGATGGACAATGTTGGTATGACTCTTGCACGAGTGACATACAGAAAACGAGATACCCTGGGCAACTTGCTCGTGGGTGTCAATGTAAATCGCATGAATGTTCGTCCGTTCAGGGCCGAGTTTATTTGCGATCCTGTTTTTATGCGTCAAAACAAAGATAGCATTCAGGCTGCAACAACATCCCAAGGCGCGTATATAGTCGGAAATCTTTGTTCGGAGAGCGATTTGCTCTATCGTCGTAAAATTTCAATTGGTGCTGAGCTCGCGCCGAAAGATGTGGTGTGTTTTCCAAATACGGGTGGCTATTTGATGCATCATATGGAAATGGGAACTCATGGAGACCCGCTGCCAGTCAATATCTTGCTTGATCAAGATTTACGTGAAGTAGAAAGGATTTAGAGAACTAAAATGACCAGTGGTAATGGTAGAAATAAGCTGAAAGTTATACAGGGCGCTCGAAAAGTGGCTGTGGTGACCGGAGCTGGGCGAGGAATCGGGCGAGCGATGCTCGACATTCTGCAACAACGAGGTTATCTGGTAGTTGCAGTTGTTCGCAGTTTGTCTGATGTTCGAGACTTATTTTCTATCGCACCACACGATATTTTACCCATCAGAGCTGATGTGACCGAAGCTTCGACCGAGCAAGTCTTACGTGAGTTTCTCGATGGACAGGTCGATAAAGTCGATTTACTTATAAACAATGCAGGGTTTGGTGCCTCCGGATATGGTGTCGAAGGCATGAAATACGAAGAGTTAGATCGGGTGCTTGCTGTCCATTGCTATGGACCGATCCGTTGCGTGAGAGCCTGTTTGCCATTCTTACGCAATTCTGAAAGTGCCACCATTATCAATATTTCTTCGCGTTTCGCATCACTTGAGTGGGTCTCGAGTCAGGAAGTTCCTGCAAGCGAAGCGACTTATCCTTACCGCATTGGAAAAGCTGCACTTAATATGTTTACTTCGTGTTTAGCAGTCGAACTCGAACCCGAAAATATTCGAGTTCTGTCTGTTGACCCGGGAAAAGTAAAAACCAGATTTGGTCCAAAAGACGCAGATACTGAGCCTGCCGACGCAGCTCAAGCCATTATCGATTTGGCAGAAAACAACGATAGAACAGGAATGTTCTTACACGCATCAGGAGATAGACAACCATGGTAGAACTACACAAAGAAAAAAAGGAAAGCGCGAAAGCTAAAGCAATCCAAAAGCGCACCTGGGACGTAAAACCCGGGAACGATCCTTTTGTGGTTCCATCCTATGAAACAATTAGTTTTTCGCTTCCGACTGTGAAAAATTGGGAAGAATTCATCGCCGGAACTAATGATGGTTGGTGTTATTTGTCAGACAGTAACCCCAGTTTGTCGGCGCTTGAAGAACTGCTGGCTAAAACTCAAAAACAAGAATGCTGCTGGGTGACCAGCACTGGTAAATCTGCTATTGCAGCCACTCTTCAGGCTTTGCTCAAAGCAGGTGATCACTTGATTCTGTTTAAAGAAGGTTATAAATCGACTCGCTTGTTTGCCGAAGGCATTTTGAAAAAATTTGGTGTTGAGATTACACTCATAGACGCTGATGACGTCAAAAACTTGACCAGCTACATCAAGCCAGGCAAAACTAAAGTAATGGTGCTTGAGTCGCCAACAAACCCTATGACACGTGTCGTAGATTTGAATTATTGTGCAGCCGTTGCTCGCGAGCATAACGTTTTGACCGTTATGGACAATAGTTTAGCGGGCTTGCACCAACACAGCGAAATTCCAGTTGACGTAATTGTGCACAGTCTTTCCAAATACGCTTCCGGCGTGGGCGATGTGATGGGTGGTGCAGTTCTTGGTACCAAAGAGCGTGTCAAAGCAATTAAGAATGCCAATGTTTGGAACACAGATACTATGAGCTCGCATACAGCTGTAGAAATCTGGAAAGGAATGCAGACCTATAGACTACGCGTCAATAAGCAGGCCGAGAACGCTCTTGCAATAGCCGAGTTTCTCGAATCGCATGCAAATGTCAGTCGTGTTCTTTATCCCGGGTTAAAAAGCCATCCTGACCATGCCCTTGCTAAAAAACAAATGGTTGATTTTGGCTCGGTGCTCATTTTTGATGTTAAAGGCGATGCTGAAGATATGCGCAAAGTAGTAGATAAACTTGAAGTGTTTAAGATTGCTTTTGGAACTGGCTTTACTCAGTCGATCGCAAATCCTGCCTGGTTGTTTTATGCTCGTTCCTTTCCTGAAAAACAGGAAGGGATTTCGGCAATCAACGAAACTACGGTCCGTCTGTCTATCGGTATAGAGCCTGCTCAAGACCTTATTGCTGATTTGAAGCAAGCTTTGGAAGGATAAATTTCAGTATGCAAAACAATTGTGATATCTGGATTTTGGGAAGCGGCATAGTCGGCTTGTCGGCTGCGATAGCACTGCAACAAGCTGGTTATCGAACTTGTATTTTGACCGATCTCAATTTTGATATCCCGACCAATTATGCGATGGCCTCAGCCTATCCGCATAATCTAAAAATTCAAAATCTAGAGCAAATAAGTGACGATTCGCAGTCGATGCTTGCCAGTTTGATTCAGAATTCGCGATCTGGATTGAGCATTCATCGCATGTACGAAGTTTTTGAACACGAGCCTGAAAGTGCTCCTTTAGCTGACAAACGGATGCAGTTTCAAACGTTTGATGGACCCGTCGATAAGCTAAAAATGACTATAAAGCCTCCTTATCGCACAGGTGCTAATTATCTTTATGGTTATACTTTCAAGACTTACTTTGCTGATATGCCGATTTATATCGAGTTTTTGTGGGACTGGTATGAATCTCTTGGTGGATTTTCGGTTCACAAAAAGGTGACTGCTGAAATCATCAAAGAGGCTAGCGGCAAGATATTGGTTAATTGTTTGGGGCTTGGTAGCCTTGATGTTTTTGATGACAAATCACCGCTGAATATTATGCGTGGTAAGCAAGTGCTCGTAGGCAAAGCGCCGCTCATAACAGGGGCGGAGAATATCGCGATGGCATATAACTACACTCCTACTGCAGATGTTTTCAGTCGAGCAGATGGAAAACCCGAATATGTTCACTTCTTCTCGCGTGTCGATGGCTGGCTGCTTGGTCAAACTCGTGAACCTGGATCGATCGATCAATCAGGAAATTGGGTCGGAGAAGCTGTAAAAGGCGACGAGGTAATGGTTGGTGGTGTTCCTATTCCGGAACCGATTCTTTCTTTGAACCATGATTTACTCAAAAATTGGGTTGGTTTAGATTTGAAATCAAAACAAGCACAAATGCAAGGACGAGTGGGCTTGCGATATTACAGAGACGCACAGGATACTGGCGTAAAACTGGAAGTCGAGAATTTCAACGATGTTGCTTGTGTTCACAACTATGGACATGGTGGCTCAGGCATCACAATGTCCTGGGGCTGCGCTAAAAGATGTGTTGACCTAGTAAATGGACTTTCTGGCAAGAAAATTTCTAAGCAATTATCCGCAGTATAGGACAAAAATTAAGAGCAAAGAATAGACCCAGATAAATGGTACGGCTAGCGACATGCCTACGTCCCAGCCCCAGTTGATAGCTGTGCCTTCGCGCCAGTCGCAATACCACCAGACTGCGTTGAAAAAGATGCTGGACGTCCAGCCCATAATTCCGCAGAGCAAAACAACCAATAATGTCACGACCCAGAAGTCCACTTGCAGCTCCTGTTTGCGCAAATTTCGATAAATCTACTGTAGCTCATTTCAAGAGGATGTCCAGCCTATAATGCGGCTTTTGACGATTATAAAAAACTCATACTCGTGGAGAGCCCTTCAAGAATAGAATATGTGAACTATGACAAATGGCTTGCTAACTGGCATTTATATCTATCCGGTAAAAAGTTGCGGATCGATTTCCGTCTCAAAAATTCATGGCAATCAATCGGGATTGGATGGCGACAGGCAATGGGTGGTCCTAGGCGGAGGAGATAATGTTATTACCCAGCGCGATTACGCTAGCATGGCATTGATTCAGCCTACTTTACTCAATGAAAATGGCTACAAATTAAAGCTCGAAGCACCGAATATGCCACCAATTAAAGTGGAGCATTGCGAAGACAAAAGTCGTTTTTGTGAGATAGATATTTGGGATAACGACCGGACAGGATACGACCAAGGCGAGGAAGTCGCTTCTTGGCTGAGCGATTATCTCAAAACTGAGGCTAGGTTGCTCTACACTAAGGTAGGACAAAGCAAAGATAGTCGATATGTCGACTGCAGCCCACTTTTGGTAATTTCAGAAGAAAGTCTTGGACAATTAAATACCCAGGTGGAAAATCCGGTAAAAATGAGCCGATTCAGACCATCTCTAGTGGTCAAAGGTCTTGGCGAATTTTTGGAAGACAAGGTTTCAAGGCTAAAGGTGGGAGAGATTCAGCTAAATGGCATTAAGCTATGTGGTCGCTGTGTGATGATTAACATCGATCAAGAAGCTGGCATAATGACAGGCTCTGAGCCTTTGCGCACTCTCAGCAAATATCGCAAAGAAGGCGGCAAAGTGATGTTTGGTCGCTACTTTGAGTGTGACCGCGACTTCGATTTTCGCGTTGGGATGACTATTTCTGCCGAGTTCTAAACTGTTTCTTCCGAAACTTTTTTGTGATCTGGAATGAATGGAATCAATAGCAATGACAAAAGCGGCATAGCGGCTGTGATCAGGACCAATGGAGCTATTTGCTGTGCGAACATATTGACGAATAAATATCCGCCAACATGATTTGCTGCAGAAGTAGCGAGATTACGAAACGAGACCATCAAAGCCATTATAGAGACCTCTGTACCCTTGGGACAGACTCTGCTTGCCAAACAATAAATCGAAAGTATAACCCAGTTGTTAGCCATTCCTCTTACAAGTTCCAGAATTGAGCCGGTAACAGGAGAATTGAGAAATAGGAAGGATGAAGCAGCGATGCAGCAAGTCGTCATCACTGTCAATGCCTCTACTTTTGGTGGCATATTTCGGGTGACTAGATTGTATGAAATGGCTCCAAGCAGCATGCCAGCAGCATTCCAGCCGGCCAGTTGTCCTATGATGTCTTGAGAAAATTTTAGTGTTTCGGACTCGAAAACATAAAGTGGAGTTCCGTAAGTGGGGTAGAAACTCCACAAAAAAGAGAACGCTGCGATGAACCACAATTGTTTTGTGTGGAAGGCTTGCTTGAAGGAAGTTTTGGTTTTTTCGAGAAGCTCTTGATTTAACTTTGACTTTTCTTCTTTTACTAAAATTGCGGTAAGTACTGCCACTACAATTGATGGCAATACTGCAAATAATGCACAGTAGTCAAAAGCCTTGAAAGGTTCGCAAGACTGGCATATTTTGCCGCCAATAATTGCTGCTAATACAGAAGCCGAATAGTAACAAACCTGTTGAACTGAAAAGTACAGTCGGTTTCGACTGCCACCTCGATCTGACTCTACGGCAAGTCCTATGTATATTGCCGTTGCAATAGACATGCATACTGCTGCTACTAAAATTGTTGCCACTACAAACGGTGGCGTTGGAGCAAATATGGCTAGAATAAAAGCCAGGGCTGCAATGATATTTGCCACCACTAGATAGCTTTTGCGTCTGTAGCCGAACATGGGCAAAAAGTCACACACTATACCAAAAAGTGGTTTCATCACCCACGGTATCATAAATAGTGCCATGTAACTGGCGATTACGTCAGGTGACCAATGTAGTCCGGTCCTGAAATAGTACTGCAGCGGCTGCGCCATGATGTTGTATTGAGCGCACGCGAATCCATTGCCCAAATAAGTAATAGCGAAATACCACAAAAGTTTGTCGCTGAGTAAATGGTTTTCTTTGTGACCGGTCACGACGAAAAAACGTTTCCTTTCAACCTGGAAACAAAATGGCGAATATTCTCAATAATTATAGCTGCGCCAGTTGAATTTTGATTCACATAAGTAAGAGATAAGCCTTGATATACCATATATCCTGGAAACTAATAAGTTCTAATTAGTAGAGTAAGACGCTTATCTTTTCTCCACCCACTTTAGAGCGTTTTTTCAAGAAATAACTATAAACCCGGTCTTTCGAACTTTCTTTTCCACTTGAGCCAGTGAATGGAGAGTTCCAGAGTCGAGTTTCGAGTGGCTTGGAATTGCAAACGTTCTCAATAAGGGAGTGAAAGGTGGGTGCTAGTTGTTGCCAAGGTGCACAAGCTAGCGCGAGCAATTTCTCTCTTGGTAAACACATCAAAAGCAACTTCCAAAACGAAAGGAAGACTAAATGACCAAGCAACACGTGCTTGTAATCGGTGCAGGCGTGAGCGGTCTCACCACGGCGTTGGCACTTCTTCAGGCGGGGCACAAAGTGACCATCCGCAGCAAGGAGTACGGCGGCCAGTACGCTCACACTTCGATGTCGGCTTACGCCATGTGGGTCCCGATGAAGATGGACGCGGATCCGCGCATCGAACGCTGGGCTGATGAGTCGTATGCTGCCTTCAAGCAGCTTTCGAACGACCCCGCCACTGGTGTCACGATGAAGCCCATTCATCAGCTCAAGGCGAAGAAGGAAGCGCCCTGGTTCGCAGGTCGGAACGCCGGCAATCAGTGCGGCTTCCGTCATGCTGATGCAAGCGAGCTGCCTGCCGGCTACGCCGACGCGTACGTTCTTTCTTCCGCTCCGGTCATCGACCCGCTCGTCTACATTCCCTGGCTCTACTGGCAGGTTCACGCTGCCGGCGGACTCTTCGGGCAGGCGGAGTTCAAGAGCCTGGACGGGCTCCATCCGGAGTATTCGGTCATCGTCAACTGCTCTGGCCTTGGTGCGCGCGAGCTCGCCAAAGACGCAGACGTTTTCCCCGACCGCGTCCAAGTCGTCACCGTGCGTTCGAACAATCTCGACCGGGTGGTGATCGCCGACGAGGGACCGCATGCACGCGCCTGCGCTGTGCCGCACAACGGCTACGTCAAGCTCGGCGCCATCTTCGATGGTCCGCACGAGTCTTGCGAAGGTGCAGACCTTGCAAGCGCCCAGGGTATCATCGACCGCTGCAATGCCATTGCTCCCGAGCTCAAGGCGGATGCGTCGCAGGTGATTTCGGTCATCCGTGCTTTGCGTCCCGAGCGCAAGGGCTGGCTGCCGCGTGTCGAAGTCGACCGCAACATCTGCGCAGACGGGCGACCGGTCATTCACAACTATGGTCACGACGGCATGGGCTATCTGCTCTCGCGCGGCATCGCTGCGGAGGTCGCTTCCTACGCCGGCAATCTCTGACTTTCACTAAGGCGATAATCGCCGACCCGGAGAGCCCCTATTGGCTCTCCGGTTTAACATAAAATCGAGGAGTTTTTTATGACCTTGATTCACAACTCCTGGTGCTGGTTGAAGGATGCATTCTTCGCCTTCACCGCTCGACTGTTCTTGTTGTTTGGTAGCGAAGAGAAAGCACGCAAGTTCTTCTTGCTGCAGCTTTCGCACCGCACCGAGAACTACGGGACTTCGCATCCCAAAACGGCTCATGCAATGGTGTTCGTCGCACAGACTTACCCCAGCGAACGTGCCGTCGATCGTGAAAGGCAGGAGCGTCTGTTCACCGCAGCGCTTCTGATTTTCCACAAGTCTTTTGGTCCGGTAACCACGGAGGCGGCTTACATCCGCCACCGACTCGGATTCCTTCGCTATAAGGCGGAGAAGCTCGAAGAGGCGCTCAGTTTCTACGAGGAGGCCGACCAGCTTTACCGCAAGGCGGATACGCCCTGGTCTTTGAATCATGCTTCTCTTCTTGAACTCTGGGCTCTTGCAATTCAGAAGCAGGGCGGAGACGAATTCAAAGTGTCAAATCTTGTCCGTGAGGCGAAAGCGATTCGGGTGCGATACCAGCTCTGGTTCTCGCGCTCTTATCGAGTCTTCTGGTTGATGAAGCGGCGCTGAGGAGAAGTGCGATGATCATTTGCAGTTGTTTTGTGGTCTCAGACCGAGATATCAAAGCGGCTGTCGATGGCGGTGCGAGAGACTTCAGGGAGATTCGCAAAACCCTGAAGTGCTCCACCAATTGTGGTGCCTGCTATCCGCACGCAAGGGAACATTTCGACCAGTGTCTGCGTGACATTGGCATTCCCATGCCGGATCGCAAATATGCAGCCGTCAACGACGATGTCGACTTGTAATATCAATCGAGCTATTCAAATGAGCCTGTCATCGGAGCTGCTGAAGCCGCGTTATCGTAAGCTGAAGCGTCGCAACCGGTATACGGGCCATTGTTATGTGGCTTCCGAAGCCTTATATCACTTGCTCGGCAGGGCAAGGTCGGGTTACGTTCCCCAGGTGTTGCGCCATGAAGGCAGCACGCATTGGTATCTGAAACACAGAGCCACCGGGAAGATTCAGGACCTCACCTACCGTCAGTTCCGCTCGCCGGTTCCTTATCACAAGGGGCGTGGTAGCGGCTTTCTCACTCTCAAGCCGAGCAAGCGTGCGCGCATCGTCATGAAGCGAGCACGTTTGCTTCTTGGTTGAATCGTAGAAACTCCGGTGATGCTGCCACTCAAAGGTAGCTCACCGGTTTTTCAATTTTTGAACCCGGTCTATTCATGAATATAGTAAAGAGGAGGGGAAGTTTCGAAAAACTAGA
>CAZNEW010000014.1:0-28541 GCA_964572515.1 uncultured Candidatus Obscuribacterales bacterium
AAACTGCGACATTTAATTCCGAAGAAAGTGCGACAAATAATTCCGAAACTTACATCCCAAGGCGAATGCCCAAACTGGGAAGCAAATTATACTCGCCAATACATGGAATCGCTTGGAGCAATCCTCATTTTGTTGAGCTTCACCAGGAATATAAATTACGTAAAGTGGACACATTGCCCAAATCACGCCAAATACAATCCATGATAGAAGCTGGATATGGACCGGATCTTCTGCGATCATTCCAGTTGCAGCCGCATAACCGGCTAACAATGGAGCTGGCACGAACTTGATGATACGGTCGAAATAGACGTCTCGCCCCGGAACTTGAGGTGCCGGCGGCGTGGATGGATCCGCGGAAGCTAAGCGGTTTTTCTCTTGACTGGAGTCTTTCATCGAAGCACAATCAAGACTGCTTGGTGGTCTTCATGAGTTCAGAGCGTGAACCCTGAAACCAGTTGAGATCAACTGCACTGGTTGGAACGCCAGTGACCCTTCCGGTCTCGCTATATTGCCAGAAGTTCCAATTTGTCCAGGGCGCAGGAACCGTAGGCTTTGAAACCTTGTAGTTCGCCACCCAGAGTAAATAATCCTTCAAAAAAGGATCGCTTCCTAACACATCGGCAGGAAAGCTCGAACTCAGATAGATGATAGGCCTTATGCCCAAAGCAGTCTCTACCGCATCAAGCCATTGCCGGACTATGGCAATGCGCTTTTTGAGTGAAAGGCTGCGCCAGGAGTCTGGCACTTCAAGATCAAGCACAGGAGGCAAATCGCCCACTTCAAGCTTGCCTTGGACAGCCAGGAAATTAGAGATCTGTTTTTCAACTGGAGATCTGGGACGGAAGAAGTGATAAGAACCTCTCACAATCCCGTTCTTCTTTGTCTCTTTCCAGTTAAAGGAAAACTGACGATCGACAAGCGTCGATGCTTCTGTTGCCTTGAGGAAAGCAAAAACAACGCCTGTACCAGCGACTTTACCCCAATCGATAACATCTTGATGATGGGATACGTCAACGCCGAACAATCGTGAATCAGCGATTTTAGTTTTTCGCCTTTTCAAAGTTTGATTCTTTCGTTGGTGTTGAAACTAGATTTAAATTGCTTTGTACAAGCTCAAGAGAATAATGGAAACGAGAAACTGAAAAATTCTTGTTCCCGTTATTCTCTAGTTAAACCCGCAGCCATGTAAGGCATTTAATTAGACTCAGCATTTGCATGCATTTATCCTTATTGTCGCTGACGGGGACCTCGAATAATTTGGGGAGATGAGATGTCCCAAGATATTCAATTCCTCGTCACTGTTACCATATGTAGTTTCAATTTTTCACCCTTCTTAACTATCGATGCAAACGCTTGCCAACAAAGCGTTTTAAGCTTTCAGGCAGTCACCTACTAATGGCGAATTAACAACAATGAGTTAGCGCTACTCGCAAAGCTTGGCTAGCCAAGTGGATCTTGAAATAACAATATTCAAGCTTGAATTGTCTGTCACCACAAGCGATACCGACTTTATTTACCTAATCTCATTATTGGTAAAGTTAGCGCGAGCTTTTTAGCGTCTTTTAGGTAGTCACATTCAAAGTGCAAATCTATATAAATCCTTAACAAGACTGACTTTTGCGGTTTCACCCGCTTGCGTATAAAAAAGAATCCGGCAGAATCACGACCAGCAAAAAGCAGGGCTTGCGCCCTGCCTATTTGGGTCTTGCTAGGCTGACTTTTTCTTTGGTTTGGACTCCTTTTTAATTTCCGCTACTTGCGCATCCTGATTAACAGTTGGTTTCTTGCCGCAAAGAGTAAAGCTCGTAAGCTTGATTACTGGCTTGGTTATCTGCATTTTTATTCCGTTTTCCTCCTTAGTGTAGGTGGTCATAGAGAGCCTGCCGGACAAAACAACTTCGCGTCCTTTGGTGATGTTTTTTTGCACCCGCTCTGCAAGTCCTTCCCAGGCATCAACATCAAACCAGAGAGTAATTGGCTCCTCTAAATTGGCAGAATACTCTTTGACTGCAACTGAAAATTTAGCCAATCTTTTGCCAGTATCGAAAACTTTGACTTTGGGATTCTGGCCTACATGTCCGACTACAAAGACTGTGTTATTCATAAGATGTCACTCCTTTTGTTGTGTTTTTACGGGCACAAAAGAGCGCGCAGGTTCTTGATTTCAAATCTGCGAAGCACCCTAAGAGGGTCGATTTGAGGTCAAGAATTGAAGTGCTACATTGGCACGAAGAAAACCGGCAAAAGGGGTAGACAGCTATGAATACATAAGTCGATGCGGTCGGGCACAAGGCAAGAATCTATCTAAATGTCAAAGTTTCGATGGCAAAATATTGCCAGCTAATTTAGACATAGCAGTCAAAAGAAAATCGACAAATAATGAGCGAGCCAATTACTATTATTGATGTTGATGCAACGTAGGACTTGCTTTTGATGGGTGCAAAAAACAAAACACAAGACGCTAGTTGTGATGCAAGCAGGCAATCTAGAACCAAAACCACTACAAAAAGAGAAAACGAATAACGCAGATACCTAAGCCGGGACAAAGCAAACGTGCAACAATTGCGGCAAGAGCCAGTCTAAATTGGGGAAGCGTAAAAGCAGAAATATATAAGAGTCCAGGACAAAGATATTTTGTCAGCTGCACAAAGACAAAATAATAGCAGGGTTCAGTTCCTGCCTTTAGATGGGGAGTGATTCTTCTACTGGACGAAAAAAATAGGGGACAACTCAAATGAGTCATCCCCCACTTTTAAATTG
This sequence comes from uncultured Candidatus Obscuribacterales bacterium, assembly GCA_964572515.1. GTDB lineage: Bacteria > Cyanobacteriota > Vampirovibrionia > Obscuribacterales > Obscuribacteraceae > Aved-18. The sequence continues at coordinate 2,761 of CAZNEW010000014.1, forward strand.
ACATTCAGTGGCTCCATTCAAGCTGAGTAACTTTCTCATTCTCTGCTTTCATATTCTCCTGAATCAATTTGTGAGCTCGTTTTCTAGCATAATGAACTCGTGATCTCACAGTCCCAATCTTCAATCCGATCATATGCGCAATTTCCTGATAGGTCAGACCTCTGGCGTAAAGAATCAGAACTTCTTGATGTTCTTCAGACAAAGAAGAAAGAATTTCAGGGATATCATCAAGATCTTCAGGCGCCACATCATGATATCGGTCTAAATAAGTGGAATGATAAATCACGTTGTTTTCGTTGTCGCCATCACCCTCGCAAACAAGACCCCCTAAATCGAAATATCCATATCGATGACTGAGTTCTCTGACCCTTCGTTTGTGGGTATCAATGACAGTACTTCTAGCCACACTATACAACCAGCCAGAACCAAATCCAGATCTAAAAGTTTTGGATCTAAGAATTTTTAGCATCGCATCTTGCAGCAAGTCATCTTGATCCTGGCTTGCATAAGCGAGGGATTTAATCAGCTTCTTCATGCGCAAAACAATCTCTTTCGTTTCCATATTCTGGTCCTCCAAGTAAGCGGCTGACTAAATTGCCGCATCGCTAAGGACCTGCGGTGGCTCCCGCGGTCAAGCTCAACACTGGAAACGAAAAATCTAGAATGTCATCGAAGCTTGACGGCGGGTGGCGCCGACGCAGTACGATTGAAGAAGGCACAAAGCCACATCTAAGTATCTACAGAGCACCCTGCCACCACATCCAACACCAGCACCTAAAGCCAATAACACCAACACCCAAATCTCCATCATGCATCCAGACCAAGGCGCCGCACGCACTGCACCGCCTGCCTGAAAAACGTCGGACCTGGGCACCCGGCGTCAAGCCGCAAGGCTTGATGCTGGGTGGTCCGGCGTTAGGCTATTTGCCAGGCAGGAGCGAAGGCGCCACCTACAAGAAAGAAATCTTTGCTGTTACGCCAATCAAACACCCAAGATCTGCTGCGGGACACGTCCAGGCACAAACGGACCCGTCAATGTCGCATGAAGATAAATCCAGAATAAGGGAATATATCAATTCTTATGAGCGAAGATCTAGAAAACAAAGAAAGAATAAAACCACCTCTTAAGGCGGACAGACTAACCACCTAAGAATCAATAAACACAACAGAGCAAAATATAACCCATGCAGAAGCACTAGTTTCTAAATCTAATGAATTTCATTCCCTATCTGAGCCTCCTGTCATTATTGAACCAAGCCAAAAGAATTCGTTTGTGGTGTCAGATAGAGTGCTTGATTTAATCAAACGAATTCCACACAGGTATCTGAAACAAGGCAGATTCAACTTACAATCTGATTCACTGACTTGAAGAATTTATGCTTACGATCTACAGGAAGAGACACCCAGCATGTTTGACCAGGACAATCTAACTGAAAACGATTGGAAATACTTGATGCAAGCTTTCGTTCCTGAAGGAGCGCTACTTGAGATAGTTGTAGCAGATTTGAATGAACACGACTGGGACCTATTTTTTAAGGTGCTGATTAAACAATTCAAGACTATTGAAATCAATTTCATTGGAGACAAGAGCAACCTTGAATCAAAAGACTATACTTTCGAAAAATTCAGGAAGTATTTTGAAGGCCCGGAAGGGGGGCTCACTACTTTTATGGTCGCTTCAGGTGATTTGAGACTTCATCTAACAATTTACGAATTAGACAGAGCTGAATTAGTATTGAATCCGTACGATGTGAAAAGTAAAGATTCAATTCTTATCTTACTCCACCTGATGGCTGGATTGGCATCTAGCTTGAAACGAACAGTATTACTCAAGTTGGATGGCTACCGAAATTCCATTTTTGAATTAGATTCTGCTGGTAAATTGATAATTTATCCAGAAAACATGCCAGATCCACTAGCAAACTCATAGGGCGAAATTTCTACAATTGCGCTCTTTTGACCTTCAAGCTAGATTGGTCAAATAGGACCGCTTGATTTAGAGCGATGCAACGGACCTGGCAATAGCCAGGTCAGTTGCATAAAAGCAATTCCTAAGATCCTTGATTCTGCCACTTGCGCCTTATTTCTTTTATCGATTGCGGCTTGAACTTTGAATCTTTGACAATATATGTTTTCTTGGAGGTCTTATTTAACTCAATAAAATCCGAAAGAGAAAAATATCCAAGCTCCTCCTCTAGACCTAAAACCAACCCAAAGAAAAGATCCTTTCCATCAAACTCTATTGCATACCAATGCCACTTAGAAAACACATCAAAGTAGTGCACTTGCCCTTTTGGATTTCGATTATTCTCCTGCGAATAAAGCGGCGGCAAGCGCTCTCGATCTCTTTTATTCAAGAAAGAATTCTCATTGACTAGTAGCCTCTCTTTCTTCAATTCATTGTTCATATTTTCATTCTCCTTCCTTTCCAAATGCACTCAGGCTTTGCTTCGTGCGCAAGAAAAGAAAACGGCGCTGGCTCCGCCAGTCAAGCTCAAAGCTGCTAACGAAAATCCATACTCTTATCGAAGCTTGACGGGCGGTGGCGCAAGCGCAGTAGACTTGAAGAACGCACCACTCTAAATCCAGGTATTAACGGATGCCCGTGAAACCTGAATGTCACATTAACTTCCAGGGAATAATGCTCATTGAATGGAAGAAGAAATAATCAAACCAGAAAAAACCGAGTCACCTAAATCGACAGACAGGGCTTCAAAAACAGAAACCATATCGTCTGGCGAACAAAACAAAAACTACGCACAAGCTCTAGAATCCAATCCAGATCAGTTTCCATCCATTGCCAATTTACGCATTCCAAATGCAGACCAAATAGAACCCTTCCAAATAGTCGACGGCGATAAGCAAATAGCAGCAAGTCGCAAAACAGAACAAGTGGGCTCCAAAACGTTCCATGATGGACTAAAAGCCCTTGGTCCAGATGCTTCGGACGAAGATAAAGCTCAGTATCAAATTGATTACATGAACCGAAAAGCAGAGGCCGAATGCAAATCCAGCTCAATGCTTTTCAAGTTAAATGCTGAATACACCGATATTCAAGTAACGCCAGGAATTCAAAGTATCGATGATGCAACTCGTTTTCTTGGGGCTCTAGCGAATGCTTTAGAACATGGAGTTATTGATACCATTTTGCATTTAAGCGAGCGAAATGCTATCAACAACGATATCTTAGCTAGCATTGCCTTTCTTGCCCAGGACAATTCAGTTTTTAATAAGCAGCTAATAGCCGCCGGTGAAGCGATTCTTGAAAAACTCGACAAACCCATGAAGCCAGAAGAAACGGCTAACGGAGCATTTCAAGCAGCTTGGTTTATCGTAGGCAAAAAGAAGCCTATTGCAGAAACAAAGATACTTGAGCAAACCGGTCTTACTGGAAGTGAATTAAGGCTCTTAGATGCCGAAACGCGTTGGACAAAATACGGAGTTGATTGGGCTGAAAGATATCGAGACTTTTACTTTGAAAATCGCCCTCACCTGGCGCCAATTAAGAAACAATTTCAAGTGCATCATCGAATTCCGCAACAGGTTTTAGAGGAATATCCTGGGATGTTTAAACCAAGCGAGATTAACGATTTGAGCAATCTGCGAGCAATAAAACTGAATACTGTACACGGCGAAATAAGCCAGCGTTGGTTTGAATTCTTCAATGCCGGTCCTCGTTCCAAAGAGGATATTCTTAACTTCGCAGCCAGGATAGACCATGATTTCAAAGGACATTTAATCGAATGAAATATTTTGAGTTAACTACACAAGCGGCTGGCAGTTTCGGAGAGTCAGTTGAGTTTGCTGGTTCCAGACAAGAGCGACCTCCAAAAGTTACGAAAATGGCATACGATTTTGAATCGTGGCCAGAAGACTCTATTAACGGCTGGATGAGTCACTACATCGTCACTAAAGAATTGGCTCAAGCTCTAGAATCTGCAAATCCACCATTAACCGGTTTTTCAGTTGGAGAAGTGGAAGTTACCACAGAAAGCCAGTTTGATGAGCTTTATGGAGATAGAGAACTTCCTGAGTTTGTTTGGCTTAAGGTTGAAGGCGAAGCTGGTAAGAACGATTTTGGCCTAAGCTTAAAAAATTCAATTGTGGTATCGGATAGAGTGCTTGAAATAATCAAATGCTTCCCGCACAAATATCTAAAACAAAACATCTTTAAACTCTGAATTGACTTATCAATGAAAGCAATATCCGCATAAAAACTAGAATATACTTTTGTGTCGAAAGGCTTATTAAGGTCTGAGTAATTAACAAAGGAACATAGTATGCGAATTACAGTTATTAATACTCTAATTAGCCTATCGTTGCTTCTTATTTCATTTCCACTATTTTCCGGCTGTTCCGGTGGAACCAGGCAGATTGCCAGCGGTAGCCCAGCGGCGCTTTCGAATCAAACAAAAGAAACTAATAGTCCTAGTGATGTTGAACAAATAAATATTAACCGCACTATTAGTTGCTCGATTGAAACGCCCCAAGACTTAGCTCTTCATTATGATAGCGTTGAGCTGTTGTCTCATACCAACGAAGCAAGTGGTCTTTCATACATAATCTTGCATTATCAGGTTAGCAATGCTGGCAAAGCACCATTTTCCGTGACAACTGACACCTTTGCCATTGTCACGGACGACGACACTAAGTACACACCTGACCAACAAGCAGTAAGAGCTGTACAAGAAGCTGGACTTGTAAAAGACGGAGAATCACATGAGCTGATGACTACTCGGTTGCAACCAGGTCTATCGACTCATTTATTCACAGCTTTTATTCTACCAACATCGATTCTTTCAAAAAATCTGACACTGCTTGGACCTGGAAATGACTCTACTTTATTGCGTTTGCCTTTGCCTTTCGGCAAAAGTAAGAGTGAAACTGAAAGTGAATCTTCTAAAAGCGATAACGTGTCCATAGAAGAGGGCAGCGACGTGAATGATGACAGCCCGTCTTCAAATATCAAAGAAATATCTGAGCCAGCTAATGTTCTAGTAGCTCATTTTGTTAACATTGCCAACAATGATTATATGCCAGCCTACGATGATTTCAGTGACAACTGGAAGTCGAAATTATCATATTCGGAATTCGTTTCATCAGCTCAAAAAACTGAGTGGCTGTTGTGCAACCGAACACAAAATTGCGTCTTAACTGACAGGATGCTTGATCAAGACCACGCTGAAGTTGATTTAGATATGAGTGGCTTCTCTTCAGATGAAGACATTGTTCGGTTCTCGCTAACACGTATTGATGGAAGCTGGAAAATAACTAAAGGTAAGAAAGTTAAGAACAAAAATAAAAACTAGACAGTATTGCGATAAGTTCCACCAAGAAGGTAAGCGATGGCTCGATTAGTTTTTAGAGTTGGGCATCTGTAACTTGGCGAATTAAATTGCCGACTTTTTGGCGAGCTATTTGGCAAAAAATGGCGAATTATTTGGCAAAATCAGACTAAATTGGGCTTTTGGAGACTGAAACAATGCAATTTAATTCGCCAATAATTGCCAAACAATTCGCCAAGTTACATAGACGACTTGCTCCAACCAGAATACGCTTTGCCTGGTGGCGGCAAGATTAAGATGCGTGATCTAAACCCTGTCACCAAACAAGATCTTATTCTCGAAATGGAGAGTCATCGTCCTTCCACAGGTTTTCGAGGGGATAATAGATCCAAATCAAAACTAAGCGAGATTGGAAGAAGCAAGTCCCATATCGATAATCATGGCGATCTTGTCCCGGCAGATTTGAAAGGCGTCTTCAATGGTAAGCCCGTTAATGTGGTAGATCATGTTTGCGGATAATACTATGATAATGCTAAATCGCACAGTCCTTTCACTAGCCTTACTTTCAAGGACGGATTTGAAGTAAAATTCGGCAATGAAAGAATAACGGTGGATCTTGATGCCTTGAGAGACGCAATCAAAAACGGTGAGCTGAAAGGAACTGAATTAATTGAACATGATGAATTGCTCGACAGGATAAAAACATCTAGCCAACCTGAATACAAAAAGAGAAGAGCGCTCAAATACGCTATCAAAGACCACGAGTTGCTAGTGAAGGGTGTTTTACCAGCTCGATTTCTGGAGGTTAGCAAATGAAAAAGATGATGAAACTTTTTCATGACTCGCAAATGCTTGGAGAAATTGAATTCCTAGGCGTTGATGGCTCTGACATGCTTGGACACATATCTCTTTCAGCAGAAGCCGACAAATTCAAAGAAATGTTTGCATTTTTGACTGACGAAACCAAGGCTCATTTAGAAGCACCTTATCCGGATTCATTACTCGAAGACGGCTGGGCTATCGAAGATGATGAAGGCATAAAGCGAGACATTATTGGCTGTCCTGCAATTCTGGATAACTTCACTTCAATTGCCTGGCGCTGGGCATGAATCAATTGCACTAGTCAATAAGCCGCAATCTGTTTGAAAAGCAACTCGGCATCTGTTTGACAATATTTCAAACTGCGATGGTAAAAGAACAACAGGAACTAAATCAGCGCTATCGAAAAGAGAAAAGTAACTAGAAACTGGTCAAGATTTATGGTGAACATTTCATGCAGTATCAATCGTGATAGATTGCTCCTCCTTATCAAACGGAGAGCACGCGATGTACACAGACGAAATATTATGCAAAGAACTAACCCGATTGGCAGATGGAGTAGAACGAATAGCTAAAGCCATTGAGCAATCTCAATTTCGCTTCGACCTTCCGAAACCGACAGATCGAAACAAACTAGTCTCCGAAAAGGAAGCAGCAGAACTTCTAGGAATATCGACCTCCTGGTTAAGACAAAAACGAACAAAAGGAGATGGACCGCCCTATGTCAAAATGGGATCTCTTGTCCGCTATAGAATAAGTGAACTAGAAGAATGGTGCAGAGTCAACAGCTTTGCCCACACCAGCGAATGGTCAGCTAGAAAAAGATACTAAGGAGTTCCCATATCAAAATCAGCCAGCTTCAAACCTTGAGGCAAATCTTTTGGGTCAAACAGGATGGACACAAGGTCCTTATCTTCATGCCCCAATGCCCAAGCAAGCCCAATTAGCATTCCAGCTTGAATGTACGGCAAATGCTCAGTTACTTGATTCTGCAACTCAGGCGACATATCCATTTTCGATAAAGATAAAAACCACTCTGGAGATCTTGAGCGCATCTCGGCCATCTTCTGTTGTATTTCAAGTTCTGTTCTCATATCAAAATGAAGCCTCTACTCAGTTGAAACAGTCTAATGCATTGAGCGGATATATCAAAAAGGAAGTAGACTTAACCACGCCCACCAGCATCGAAAACTTGTCAACAGTGCATAATTGTTAGCGAATAAGTAGAACTCTTCGTTTTTGAATTCGACAATCTTAATCGACTCCCCATCAATCTCTTCGTATATTTGGGAAATCTATTTGAGCGGTTAGAAAAACTATTTAGCGCACCGCCTACGATACTAAGAATTCTAACACTAAAACGGTAGAAATTTAATAGCCTTAAATCGAGAATTAGGATCTCCCATCAACTCTTCCGATTTTAACTTAAGTGTAAGCTTATCCTCGCGTTCAATCATCTGCTCTTTAATCTTGCGCATATGCAATTGCAGCCATTCTAAATCCTCTGCACATGGAGCAGTCTGAAGCATGTGTCCCAAAACATTGACCAGCGCTTTAACTTTCTCTAGCGGCTCCTCTAAGACATTTATTTCAACAAGACTAGCCACTCTATCACGCCACTTAGTTTCAGACGTCTCAGAAACCCTAGAATCAGCTTGAGCCTCTAAACGCTTTTTCTGTCGGTCTCTCATAGACAGCTCATAGATAATTCGACGAGCAGCTAAGCGTCCATGAGGCATATTTTCAGAAAAGGACTGGTGAGGAGGATGGCTTTTTGATGAAGCCACCCCTACCCCAGCGTTATATTCGTGTACAACACTTTCCAAGCAGCCCAATTCCCGAGCATTTTGCAATTTCAACAGATCATCTTGAGCCTTCTTCCATAACTCCTGGTGCTTATACAATGTTCTTGTACTGACACCAGACTTAATGGCAAGGTCTCTGACAGAAAACTGTTGATTGCCTTCCTGGAAATCTTCAACTGCAGCTTTTATCTTCCTGCAAGCAAGCCCTGCCCGCTTAGCATTATTCTTCGCCCATGACGCAGGCACTTTGGCTTCATATTTGACTAAATTTTTGCTTCTCTTGTGAGCAGGCACCCATGATGCTGCCCGCTCAATTTGAAGCACTGCATCAGATCGACCATGGTCAATATCTTTACTTTGACCATGGTGCTTAGTTTTTAGAATCTCTTCAATTACCCATTGGCGTTCACTCTCATATCCATAGCCCAGAGGAGCAATTGCATCCTTTGGATCGCCATAGAAGAGATAATGAGAAAGACAATAAATCGCATCTGCTCTTTGAGATGGTCCAGTTAAACCAGATGAATAATAATCACGACCACGAACCCATATATCTGCATGAATTCCTGGTGGCAGTTTGTAAAACACAGACTTAACTGTACTTATTGCATCTTCTGCACACTGATAGTCTGCGACTCTTCTGATAGGCACCACATCAGCAGCTTTTTTATCTATAGAAGAAACAGAACAAACTATCCTTTCTTTAGTAGCAGCCAGTCTCTCCACATAGCCTTTCAACTGATGAAAGCTATGATACGGATTAACCGAACAAGTCATGTCCTGATAGAACATAGCGAGTGCTTCATATGGACTCAGTTCGTCTCTTTCATCTCTAACAACTTGAGTATCTGGATTTAACCAGGCAAACCCTCTCTGCAAAGGCAATCTCAAACCCTGTCCTAAAGATCTATTTCCATCTCTGCCATCACCTGGATGAGGAAATATCTCGAGCGTCCCTTTTGCTATTTCAAACTCATGCAATCTAAATAACTGAAATAACTGATTGCGCAGATCTTTAGATGAAATCGGCGCGTCAAAGAAGATATATAAATGCCAGCCACCAGACTCAGAAGATCGATAAAGATTGGTCTCTAAAATCCCAGCTTTCTCTAACAATGAACATATTTTCTTAAGCGAAGAAGCATTGTGATATTTGCTTCCAGCATCAATATCAATCACAGCAAACTTAGAAGCTCTGCCGGATCTACATCCAACTAAATACTTAGGATGCACATTAGCAGCCGCTTTCAATATCTCAGAATCAGTAAGCTTCCACTCTTCATTTGCAGATAACCAACCACTAGATCCATACGTTTTATAGATATATCCATATCTATGAAACAACGAAAGAAACATCTCTATCGCCTCACTTGCTTGAGACGGATAGTATTTTTGACGTGAGAATCTAGCCGGCGATCGTGATTGATCCACCAGAGAAATAAGTCCGGTCGTAAAGGTTCCTCTTTCTAAATGAAGATGAGTTGACCTAACCGGATCAGTGCTATATGCTTTATGCAAATCAGGGCGTCAGCGAAACTCCTGAACTTACAATTGCATAACCAATCCGATTTTAGGATTACCAAAGACATCGCCTGCAAGCGATGTTTTTTTTTAGTGTTCTTTCCCTTCCTTTCTTTCTTAGGGAGCGAAAGCTCCGAAATATCCTTTAATCAGTACTCTAGACATATTGCCAAGAGTTCCTTAGGGATCACTATATAAGGTGGCACATGACAGATCAACACTTTAGATCCCGAGATCCACAACTGGTTAGGGATTTGATCGATAGCGAAAATCATTATAGGTCTTCGCACTTACGAAACTGTCTATTCATCAGAGATTTCCTACCGGTAGAGAAATATGTATAAAGCCTTTCCGGATGTCTTCCTGATACCACACTGGTATCACTTGTGACACCTTCCTATATAACACCTTCCATTTCACACCGGCAAGAAGGAAATTTCCTTCCCCATGAAAAAGCCGGTAAAGGGTGAATTAGCGCCATTTCCGCCAAAGCCTGAATTAAAGGCTTAGATTGTTATAAGACGAAGAGAGAAACAAATCGGGGGTAGAGAATTTTGTGCTACTAAGAATTTCCATGCAGGCAGGAAAGAAGAAAGGACAATTTCTTCCTAGCCCTGGAAGGAAAATTTCTTATAGCGAGAAGGAAACAGGCTTTGAAACGACAGAGCGAACCGCCGAATTTATGGGTAATTGAAGAGAGAAAATGGGTTAAGGGAGAAATAACAGTTAGGAAATGGAAAAGCGGATTTCCCACCCAAGGAAATTCAATAAAAACCACTTCTTATGCCGGTAGGAAGAAGGGCGGATAATCCCTCATTTGATTCAGTATTCTTTCTCAACTAAAAGGTCCTTCCAGGCTCAAATTTCCTACCAGGGTATTGAGTTACGAAATGCATTCTTTATAATAAGAAGTGAACCGCAACGCCACCATATATAGGGTATATCCATTGAGAACAGTAACCGTTCGCGAAGTAGCACAAGCTCTTAACCTCACCAAACGGGCCATCATGTACCGGCTGGAAGCAGGAAAGCTAAAAGGAATCCGAGTAAAGAACGAGTTCGGGTTAGAAGAATGGCGCATATACCCTACGAAGGAAATAATCGAAGCACTTAATCGAATGGCTTCAATCAATCCGACCCAAGAGCCCGAGACCTATTTAGAAGATTCCTCCATAGAAGCCGAAGAAATTGGAATTGAGGAGTATGAAGAAGCTGCTGAGTCTTCCTTCGCAGGGGTAAGAAATGATCGAGAAAGAATCAAATTGCTGGCAGAAGAATTAGTAAGACCTCTCCTTGAAAAAATCGACTCTCAAACAAAACTACTTGTCCGACAAGAAATTGAAATTGAAGATCTGAAAATCAAATTACTTCCTGACTTGGAAAAAAAAGCTGAGAACGAGAGAAAAGCAGCGGAATTAAAAGAACTAGAGATAGCAGCGCTCCAAAAGCAAATAGAAGCACTTAGAAAAACTACGGATAGTGGCAATAACGGAACCATTGAAGAATTAGAAAACAAGATTTCATCTCTTGAACAGAATGTTCTTCCAGAACTTCAAAAGCAGTTGGAAGCGGAACGAAAGGCAAAAATAGATGAAGTTGCGAAATTGCAAAACGAAGTCGAAAAATTAACGGAAAAGACTGTTGATTCAGAACTATTAAGAAACAAAGCCGCTGAACTTGAAGATCAAATTCCGGAATTGCTAGACAAGCTCACTCAACAATCCAAAGAAAAAGTTGCCCTAGAAGAGGAACTAGAAAAACTCAGAAGAGACAGTGAAAATCACACAGCGTCAATAAAAAATGAACTTGAGGCTCTCGCACAACGATTGGAAAAGAACGAGCAGACCTGGTGGAAAAAGTTCTTTGGGTTTTAAAAGGACACCTTCAAATATCCAGCGCGCGCCAATAGAGAACACTCTGGATATTCGATAGATATAAAGACGCCATATTCAGCCACTCTTACTACATCGGTTAATACTTATAGCAGCCAGAAACCCTTATAGTTAGCTTATTTACAAGATCCAAGATAGCAATTAAAGACGCCAAAAAGACGCCAAAAGACGCCAAAATTAAGACTTGGACTAACTAGTTTAAGACATAGTAAGTGCCTTTTCCTGTTTTACCATGCCGAGTTATCAAATTTAAGCTAACCAATTGAGCCAATTCTCGTGTAGCGGTGCGTTGAGAGGCATTCAAGATATCGCAATAAATAGCACTTGTAATGGTTTGATTTTGCTTAAGATAATTGATCGCATCTATTTGGCGCTTATTCAATCCCCGCGCTTGAAGGTTCTCATGAGTTAATTGCTTCCGAAATCTAACTCGAAATCTTACTTGAGAAACGGATTGAAACTCTGGCGCCGGATATCCACTTTCTTTTAGTGATTGAATCATCCTCAAAGTTCCAGTGCCCCATCGTTCAATAAAACCGCACATGAAAAACATTTCTGCAATTTTTGGATTTCGCTGAACTGATTCGTGTTCTTGACTAAGATCCTCTATAGTCAGCAAGGGAGAAAGAGAACCGGGATTCCAAAATTCCAGATGATCATTATAAAGACGAACTTGAACAAAAGTCTCCGACAAATAGTCTCTGTGGCAAATAGCATTTGCTATGGCTTCTCGAATTGCTGGAGCGGGGTATTCCCAGACAGTTTCTCTGCCAGCGGCCCCAGTAACCTTCAATTCTGTCTGGAGGACCCTTCTGAACCAGTTTTCGGACTCAATAAGTTGACTGAATAGGTTTCCATCAGCTTCAAAGTCATCGAAGATCAATGTTGACGACTTGAATCGACCCATCTTAATGAAAGCGGTGGGATAGAATTGCTTAGGTCGTTCCGCAAAAAGCAACACGGCAGCCCGAGTCGGTTTTGCGTTTTTCACAAGCTCAAGTTTTTCAAGAACAGCTTTAGCACTGGAGGTTTGTGATACGGGTCTTCTGTTGTGCCTATTCAATAGGTCAATGAATGCGGCAATAGCCTTTTCATCAAGATCTTTTAGAGAAGCATTTTCCTCAATGCCAATATCCCAACTAAGATTCGTAGCAGAAATAATCCTATGTGCGATATCATCGCCTGTCATGGTTTGATTCGCACGTCCGACTCGTTTGAAGAATTTGCCTTTATAACTTACTGACGCAGAGGGGCTTGGTTGGATAGTTAAAACAACAATTTTATTTCCCGTATCAGTGATATGAGGATCAATTGTCAGCGAAAATTGTATTGCTGGACTAATATCGCGCTTTATTCTTTCAGCCCAATCCTCCAAAGTTTTTTTGCCTACGAAAACTCCCTTGACTTCTTTATTGTCGGCGATCCCAACAAGCAATTTTCCGCCAGCGCTATTGGCAAACGCGCAAATTGACTCCAATGCCTCCTTTCCAAAATCAGACTTGAATTCAAGTTGTTCCGACTCACCTTTAGAAACTAAAGCAAGTACGGAGTTTTTGGATTTTTCAGAATTGGACACTGACATTTGATAGTTGGGGCACTTCAAATTGAATTGTAGCCGGGAATGGCTCAATAGGACTAATTTCTCGTATTAAAATCCCCGAGTCGATAAATAGCACCAAATTGCTGCGACATCGATAACTTTTTGTTGATTCTCTTTGAACCCCACGTGAGAAGTTGATTTATAATCAACTTAGAGACTTGGTGAAAAAGGTAATTGTGACAGCTTCTATGACTGTTTCGTTGGGATGCATTTCGTTGGCTTTCGTGTTCGTTCTGCTCATATCAGGATTCGCAAGAGAGGTAGTGTCTATGTTGAACATCAATATCAAAAAAATCGTTTGGATCGGTGCGGCGCTTCTGTGGAGTCAAAAGGATCGCATCCCCAGTCGAGAGCAGCTTAGAAATACTCGATCTTTTACTTGCCAGGAGTAAGCGCTAGGGAGGTGCAATTCCTCCCCTCCACAAAGTACTCAATTCGGAAAGAAAGTGCGCATTGACTCATCGAAAATCGTACCCTGACAAGTCTATTGCCTCATCTAAAATCGTACTCCTTGAATAAAAAGGAGTAAAGGATGGCAGAAAAGATGAGTAAAGGAAGCAGGTACGAGTTGATTTCACGCACTGGGCCACGGTATCGAAATGCTACTTCAAGAGACAGAAAACGAATTCTGGACGAATTCATCGCAGCCAGCGGATATAGTCGCAAGCATGCGATTTATGTCCTGAGCCAAACGAAAGTGAAGGAACCAACGAAACGGAACCGTGCAACCGTCTACGGCTTAGAGGAGCAAAACGCGCTGATTGAACTTTGGGAATATGCGAATCGAATCTGCTCAAAAAGACTTGTTCCTTTTCTTCCCGATCTTATCGACGCTGTTTCCCGGCACGGTCGGCTGATTCTCAAAGAATCAGTAAAGGCTAAACTCTTGAGTATGAGTCCAGCGACGGTCGATCGCTTATTGAAGGCTCGGCGGAGATGCGAAGGACAAACATGCACAAGACCCGGGTCACTGCTCAGAAAGCACGTCCCGATTAGAACCTTCGCTGACTGGAACGAAGTTCAGCCGGGATTTCTAGAGGCTGACTTAGTAGCCCACTGTGGAGACACGACATCGGGTCAGTTTTTGCAAACCCTGGTGGCCACAGATATAAACACTGGATGGACAGAGCCATTTTGCCTATTGCATAAAGGAGAACAAAACGTAATTGCAGCCCTAACTCAAATACGTCCATTGTTGCCGTTTGCGATTCAGGGCCTTGATACCGACAATGGAAGCGAGTTCATGAACTATGGTTTGATTCAATACTGTGAGGATAACCAAATCACTTTTACCCGCTCCCGTCCTTACAAGAAAAACGATCAATGCCACGTCGAAGAAAAGAATGGCGCTATTGTGCGCCGGGTGGTTGGCTATCATAGATATGAGGGAGCGGCTGCCCAGGACGCATTCAACCGACTCTATTCAGTGCTCAGACTCTATGTGAATTTCTTCCAGCCATCGATGAAATTGATTTACAAGGAACGTCATGATGCGCGGGTGAGGAAGAAATACGACCGGGCCCAGACCCCGTATAAACGAGTGCTACAGTCAGGCATTCTGACAAAAGAGGAGGAACAGCAGTTGAGGCAATCATACTTGGAGCTGGACCCGACGGACCTACTGCTCTCTATCGAACAGCTTCAGGAAGACCTGATGAAACATTCAGCCGGCTATGACGACACGCAAAAGGTCCTTGTTCAAGAAATCAAAGGAAAGAAAGTTACAGATGACAGCACAAATCGACGAGCCAGAATCAGAATCAAAAGAAAAAGGCCAAGACGATCGAGGAATGTTACCGTAGGCTCAGTCGCAACAGACACTTCAGTAGCAAGCGAAAATATTCAGCGCATCGCTGGGGAGTCACCATCATTTAGACAAAAGAGAATTGCGATGGAGGGTTTGCTGCGAATCCACTTAGAAGATTGATAGAGAGTTACTATTAGGTAATGCAAGCGCTTTGATGTAAAGGGAAGAAATTTGATGAGGCAACGGATCTGGAATAGTACGATTTTTAAATGAGGCAATACGGAGTGCCAGATACGAGCGCGTATCAGGCACAATAGTATCATTTTTGCCTGATACTAGAAAATGCTCAATGACCAGGTCGGTCTTTTGAGGTTAAAATGGGCAGGTAATTTTGCCTGATATTAGGAAGCGGTTTCGATTTGAGCAAATCATTGTCAGTAGACGAGAGAGCGCGGCTCCTCAAGAATTTACACAAAAGATATGAATTGTATATTTCATCTCTAGAGAAGCAACCTTTGTCACCACACACGGTGCGAGCATACCAGACCAGAATGCAACATTTCCTTGGATTTTTAGGCGAGAACATAATTGAGTACAAAGACGCACTCACGAGTGAAAACACTCGCGACTATGTAACTCGTGATTACAAGTTCTATTTGAAAAAGGAACTTAAGAGCAGCCCACAAACAGTCAATGCTTACTTAACCGCCATTGACTCCTTTTATATCTTTCTTGGATTGGGAAAAGCCAAAGCAACAAGAGAGGAACTGCCAGCTCTTGCACCACAAGCTCTAACCCCAAAAGAACAAAAAGACTTTTTGCGAGCAATTGAAAAATGTAAATCAATTAGGGACAAAGCTCTTGCTCATCTTCTTTTTTACACAGGCTTGCGAATTGGCGAGTGTGCTGCTTTGAACATCGACGATGTTCCACTAAGCGAGAGAAAAGGACTGGTAATCATCCGCGTCGGCAAGGGCGGCGGCTATCGCGAGATTCCACTCAACTCCCAATGCAGAGAAGCTTTGCAAAATTGGATCGCTCAAAGAAAAAAGAAATTTCCAAACAACCTGGACCCGGCCTTCTTCATCTCAAATTTAGGGCAAAGACTCTCAATTGACGGAATCGATCACGCAGTTCGAAAACTGGCTAAATTAGCCAAATTAGAAGGAGTTTCTGCGCACACACTCCGACACACTTGCCTGACGAATCTAGTCCGAGCTGGAAACGACATGGTCATGGTCGCCCAAATCGGGGGCCACAAAAAACTAGAGACGACGATGAGATATAGCCTTCCAACCAAATTTGACCAGGAAGCTGCAATGGAAAAAATACAGGTAGAGTATTGATGAGTATTAATGTCAACTCATTAAAGATTCGATTAGAAAATATAGAAATGAAGTGCTTGTCCTTGATTGAAAAGGACTGGACGTACTACGAATACGTTCACTATGGTCACTTGTGGAAGAATTTCGACCAAATTCGTGAAATGGTTTCATCTCAGTTCCCAGGAGCATTTGACGATATACCACAACGTGAGCTCAAGCTTTACAAACAAGATTTTAGCGATGAGCTCACAATAAGCTGGAAATCTGTGGATTTACTAAAAGGAGATGTTGAAGATTGTTTGAAATTACTTGGTCAAATAGATAACCACTCACAGGATTTGAAGTTTCCAGATAAAGGCGGAGAGCAAACAGTACCTGAACACGTGAGGCGAGATATTTTTGATTTCATAACCGTGTCCCAAATAAACTGGTGCGGTCGACTTTCGGAAGTAGATTTTTTAAGAAGAATTTTTCAAGTAGACGAACTCCCTTCAACTGACTATCGCTTTTCCACGGCAGCAGGAGACATTTATAAGCACCGTGTTTTGAATTACGATTGGCAGGATGACTGGGTTTTTAGCGATGATCGTTTCAATCTTTTGAAGGGCCCGGATTCTGTTTTTCTAGATTTTCTTTGTCAGACGGTGCATCCGGTAGTTCGTTCTGAAACTTCGGAAGTAGATGCTTTGGTAACTGGCTACAATGAACATCTATCGAAAGCAGGCTGGCATCTTGTTTCGCAAACAACAGTTGCCGGAAAATCAATGTATTCAGCTGTGAAAAGTTATTCATCAGTATTGGTTTCTCAGTTAAATAATATGCATCAGAGCTTGAACACTGAATACATATCAAAGCTTCTAAATCGTATGCATTCGAGCATTGACACGGACCCTGAATTGGCAATCGGATCCGCAAAGGAGTTTTTAGAATCTGTTTGCAAAACGGTGTTGAATGATCAAAAAATATCTTATGACAAAGATGACAATCTTCAACAGTTGGTAAAGAAGGCAACAAAAGGACTTAATTTAGATCCAGATGATTTACCGGAAAACACTAAAGCTTTAGACAGCATTCGTCCTCTGCTTAAGAGCTTGGGGACAATATCACATATGATGGCAGAACTTCGGGGCCAGTTTGGAACTGGACACGGTAAAGATGCCAGGACAAAAGGATTGGGATCTCGGCATGCCAAGCTTGCTGTTGGAGCTTCATCAGCTGTTGCAATTTTTTTATACGAGACATACCAGGAAAGGAACTCCAAAGAAGATGCGGATAAAAAAGTATTAAGTGAGGCGCAATAGATTTATCGAGATCATGAAAAAGAAGAGCAAACATCATTTAGTACCTAATTATCCAGAAGATTTGGTGGCGTTGTTATTACAATCACACTTATCTTTACTAGGCTTTCCTGTATCAAACTATCAGTTTACTCCGGTAACTCGGCAGCAGGAACGGCATTTGGGATACGATGCCTCAGTTAAACTAGATACTTTCATGTTTTACATGCAATTTAAGCGACCCTACGGTTGGTTAAAAAATGCAGAAAGCGATATTGTTAAAGATCGTAGAATAGCCAGCAAAAAAATCAATCCACATTGTTTGTATTTTCAGCTCCATTGGGACGAAAAAGCAAAGAAAAACATTCAACATAATGCGCTGTACAGAATTACATGCGCTGGAGAAAAAGCTGCGTATGTTTGCCCTGCAGAACTAAATGACAGCCTTTACAAAGAAAGAATGAGAGTAAATGTCATGGATGCACTACTGTCCTGGATTAAGGGAACAAGACCTTTCTTTTTTCATGATGTGCATATGCATTTCCGAAACTTTCAACCTTTGAGGATTAAGGACGTGCCTTCTTTTAAGCACCATATAAGTATTCCACCCCATGCTTGCGCGTCAGACGAGATTCACCATATTAGTTTTTCGACTAATTGCGATGAAGCCTTTTACCATGGTGGAGAACCATTAAATTCCTTCGTGTTCGGAGATTGGCTACAAGAGATTTATGGAGTGCCAATGGCAAATTATTTTGATCCCAACGGCAATGAGTCAAAATCACGCCTCGAAAGCATTTGCAATAGCCTGGAAGACCTTCAAAGAGATTTCATAGTTCCTAAGAAAGTAGACCTCGAAACTTGGAAAAATTTTGGAGATTTTCTCCTCATTGAATACAGGATTTTGCAATATGCAATTTGCAGACCACAATCAGACGCGAGCAACCGATAATCCAAATTATGGTTCACTACAAGATCTTCTACTGATTCAATCTCTTTATATTCAAAACAATTGAACAATGAGGACAGCCACTTCCCCGAACCACCCTTCGATACGGCTCAGCCTGCCAAACATGGGCACACTTTTTGCATTTCCACCACCTTTTGGTTCTCGATCGCACTCTTTCCTTGTCCGGAGTGATTTTACCGTTCTTTGTTTTATGCCATTCTGGTACTAGATGCGGTGCCACGGTTGCAATCACATTGGTTACAGAAGTTCTTCGAAAACAGCAGAATGGACAGCCTGTATCATCTATCACACGATCAAGAATTTTTGCTTGCCAATTGTGGTCTGGTCCTTTTTTGCATTTCCACCAAACCCTGCGATGACTTCCGGAAGTAACTTCCTCAGGCAGCAAGTCGTTTTTTTTCTTATCCCACTGCTTTGCTATGTGTGGATGCGATTTTTTAAAGTTATTGGATTTAGAGCCTTTCTTATTGGAACAATACGGACAACGCGTTCCTTTTTCAGTACGGTAAAATCCAGATTTCCAAATATGTGATGCGTCTTTAGAACATTTCCACCAGACTTTAACTCCGACAGGAAGCGAATACGGACTTAAGTTTTTGTTGTTCTTTTTGTCAAACTCCCTTAATACTTGAGGATATTTTCTCAAGTCAGTTGGGGCACCACGATTACAAATAGGACATCCCGAATCGTTGGAAGTTCGACTGCTCACAGCTGCCTTCCAAGTATGTCCCTCACCACACTTCCACCAGACAGCTTTGTGCGAACCGTAGGAAACAGAAGATGGCGAAGCACCATTCTTTTCGTGCCATTCGCGAGCAATGACTGGAAATCTAGCGGATAAATTATTGGTTTTGGAGATTCGAAGTCCTCGACAGTATCCACACCCTTCAGTAAAGCTATTATTTTTGAAAGCAAGACTGACAGAATAAATTCGTGCTTGAAAAATATGGTCAGAACCCTTGGGACATTTAAACCAAGCAATTACATTAGATCCTTGTCCAAAGTCGCCTGGGCCATATCCACAATTTTTTGGATAATGCCACAAGGCTGCGGCTTCTGGATAAGCTTTCAAGAAAGTGGTTGTATCTATTCGGCCAGGCTCAAGTACCTCCTCTATCGGAACTGGTCCTTTCCTTTTCCTTGTCTTTTTTGAAGTCTTTCGCATCAGTTCTCACCGATACTGTGTTTAAGGTTGTAAGTTGCCTGTTGCAGAAGTCTCAATTGCTCTTCCTTTCGACCGAGCTCTTGATATAAGCTACCGGCAGATTTTTGATCCGCCATCTTAATTTGGGAATTCAGTGTGTCCACATCCTGTTGCAATAATTGCATTTTGCTCTCATTTGCCACAATGGCACGACGGGTATCATCAATTTTAGTTTGATAAACGGGTGGCACAGGCGGGACAACTTCTGTCGAAGTTGGTGTAATTGGCGTTGAAACACTTTGATAAGGAGCACGCCATGCTGGTTCCTCCGTTCTTGGAGCAGTACTAGCAGGAGTTACTTGAACAGAATTTCCAGTTTCACTTTTTGGTGTAGGCAACATCGATCGTATTTTGCTGCCCACATAGCCATATGCAAGGATGGCTAGAAACGCTACTGCACAACAGACAGATGCATGCCATCGTCTCAGCTGGGATCGTGCTTCGATTTCTGGGTCGACTTGTTCAGCTGGTTTTGCTGAATGCTGAGATTGATTTTCTGATTCCTGGAAATTCTCTTGAGTGGGTTCTTCATGAACGTCCAAAACAGGCTGGCAAATACATTCTTGATCATCAGAATGTTCAGATTCAAAATGCTTTTTGAAAACATCGTTATAGTAATGGTTGTACTCTTTCAGCTCCTGCTCTACTTCTTCTTTGACCTGTCCACCCTGCTTATCTGGATGCCAAGCTTTTACCAGCAGCTTGTATCTCTTTTTGATAGTTCTCCAGTCACTGCCTACAGGCAGTCTGAATGCCGCATAAGCTTCCTGTAATTCTTCTCTTGTCGGCATTAACTTCCCCAGACTGCTTTGTGAACATCAAAGAAAAGCATAAACAAAGAAAGCACAGTGAGCGATATTAACCACCAGGGCGGTGCTGGAATTTTCTCTGACGGTGATTGACTTTCTATCTGACCAGGACCAAGCGAATTCGTGATTTCTTGCATGAAGCCATTAATGATCTCATCACAAGCCATCTTGTTGAATCCTTCTATTCTTGACTCAAAATCCAAGCTCAATACAGTATCAGCTGATTCAATTGGTTTTAGTTGCATTTCAACTTTCAGATATCTTTGCACTCTGATATTTCTTGAATGTGGATGCCCTCTGCCATCAGTTTCCATGCGCATTTCTTCATCCGACCATCGAAGCTCAGCTACTATTCTGCCTGTAATGGTATCGGCGAGAAGCACATTCCATTTATCCCCGTATTTGTAGCTGAGGACAGATAAAAGCTCTCTGACTTTCGAGAATGCGTGCTGCATATTTATCGAGAATCGAATCGGAGCGGGATGCAAAAGATTGTGCGCTCTCACATTTGCCTTGTGAAAAAACGGCCACGCTCCCCAAATAAAACCAATGGTGGCAGGAATCCAGCAAGCCCCGGAATTAGATGGAATAGAGTGATAAACAAGTGTTCCAACAAAACTGAAGGCAATAAATCCCGCTAATAGCCCAAGGAAAATCATTTCTAAATATCTCCCGGCATATCAAATCTTGAGGGAGTTGATTTTTCAAAATCTCGCTCTTCCTCCTCAAGCTCAGACTCTTCTATGGGCTTCTTCTTGCGCTCAGGCTTGTTTTGCTCACTGTATCTGTTTCGATCATATTTTGGCTTGGAAGTCTTTTTATTCTTAACTGGAATCTTCGCTTGCGACTGCTCTTGCCATTCTGGCGTTGATGCAACTTCCTTGCACCGCTCTTTCAACTTCTCATCGACTTCAATCTTTGGCAATTGCGGCGGATCGTATGAAGTGGCATCGACATAGTTTTGCCAGGTGAAGGTTTTGAGTAAAACTGGATCGGTCGAAGGCGTGAAAACAATTGCTTGACCTGGTTTCAGTGCCATCACTTCATCTGGACTCATGAGCTTGCGCCCAAATTCTCGCTCGTTAATATTTCCCGAGCTCGTAACTTTTCGCTCAGAAACAGTCTTTGTGCCAAGCGCATCACTGACTTTCTTCGCTGTTGTATTGTCTCTTGGACGAAATATAAATCTCGTTCCAGGCTGGCTGAACAAAAGTGTCGCATCATCATCGCCATAGACTTTTCTTAGTTGAACCCAGTCTTGAAACCCTAACATCGCTGGAATATTTCGGTGGCGAATAATTGTCATCTTCTCCGCAATACCAGGTATATAGCCGTAGTTGGTAAACTCATCAAGAAACAAATTGAGTGGATATTTAAATTTCTTTTGTAGAGCTAGATCCAAAATGAAATTGAAAATCAATGCTGATAATGGCTTCAATTCGGTCTTTTGAGCAGGAACAGCAAAGTAAAAAGTAAAGAGTTCATTTGGAAGTTCATTAATGTCCAGGTCAGTCTTTTCTGTCAGTGCCACCACTTTTGGTGAAACCCACAGATTCAATCTTTGCATCAAGCCAGAAATAACGCCGAATCTAAAACCCTCAGAGCTATTCTTGTGAAATCCCCAGAACTCCTTTTGCGCAAGTTCATATGTTGAATTCATGAGTAACATGCCAAGCTTATCCGGTCCTTCTCTAAGCCAAGCTCGGATATCTCCTAGTGTTCCGCCTTCTCCCATCGCATAAAGAATCAGCGATTTAAGCAGCTGCCTCTCAGAATCCTCCCAGATTTTGTCACCACTAGAATTCTTGCCTGACGTGTTTTGAATAATCAAATTAGCCACATGGCTTGCTTCATCGTATGTTTTTAGATGTTCAATCGGATTAATTCGCGTTGAGCGCAAATCATCGGGATTGAAATAGTAAATCTTGTGTCCGGCTGTTTTTCTAAACCCAGATGTCTTCTTGAATAAATCAGGCTCCTCAGATCCGGCTGTTGCTTCAGTCACAATCGCACTCACGCCGGTTCTTTCAATTAGATTCGGAATATACACAGTCGAGCTTTTGCCTGAGCCTGTAGGACCACAAACAGTTGCATGCATTGCTGTCTCTGGTCCTGGAACACTAATAACTTCATCAGCATCTTCTGCTGGACCAAGAATAAGTCTTGTGTGGTCGCCTCGAAAAACAACATAGCCTGCATCTTCTAAATCATCAAATGTTGCCCACTTTGCCGAGCCATACGAATCTGATGATTCATTTGAAGTTGTAAGTAAAGCTGCATCTTCCTTGAGTCCCTCAATTATTTCCTGGCAACGCTCTTTGCACTTAGGTTCAGTCCATGCCATTTGCCGCTCAATAACATCAACTGTAAACTCAGTGCCGGCAGCTGCTTTTTTCCATCGAATCGAAAGATCAAATTCAAAGCGCCAGGTGTCTCGTCCAGTCACCTCAGTCTTGTTATCCTGGGCGGTCAATCTCTTTAGACTCTGGTCCACAAACTTAATCCGCCACCCAAGCGCATTGGCAGTAGCCGAAGCTAGCTCTGCCGCCCTTTCGGGTTGGACTTTAATCGTAGTCGAGATACTGGCTTTTACCGGACTCACTTATCTACTTTGACCCTCCTCGATCCAGCGTATCATCGTCCCGGCTCTTTTCTTGCTTAGGCGCTTCAAGTGGCGCCTGCTTCTGGGATTCGTCTATTTGTCTATTAGTCTCAGCAACCTGCCATAACTCAAGACCGGTTCTTTCTTGACCTCTGTCCAGCCCTCTATCCATACTCCGGTCAAAGCCAAACAAATGGGATAAATCAGTCGTTTTTGCATAGGCAAGCTCTCGCTCACAGCGCTTTGCAGCCTCCACTTCCTGGCGAGCCGCTTCTGCAAGCTCTGGATCGCCTTCTTTTAGCCTTTCGTAAGCTAACTGTGCCTGCATGGTAATTGCATGGCTATGGAAGTCAGACAGACGCCCCTGAGACTCTCTCAATTGCTGTTTGCTCCCCTTTCCAAAATCCGTTTCTGCTTTACGGTCCTCTTGACCAAAAACCTTTTTGAGGTCCTTATCCAGCTTTTCGAACTCCCGGCGGTCACGATCGGGATCTTCTCCACGCTTGCGGTCTTTTTCCTTGAGCGAATTGCCTCCAAAAAACAAGCTCTTAAATTGCTCATCACCGCCCCGGTCATACTCTTTAGACCGAAGCAAGCTGTGCATCTCTCTATCCAAATACCGGTCCAGCTTGTGCTCCCGGTCAAGATACTCATCTCCTATCTTGCGCAAAAACTGATGGTCCTCGCGGCGAATGCGTACTTGATGACCATTCTTGTCCTTGCCCATCAAAATCACATGCGCATGCTTATGCTCCGTGTTCTCATGCACAACTGCCCGCCACTCAAGCTCTAAACGCTTTTCTTTGCCAAGCTGGTCCATAACATCGCGCACATAATCTTTCATGTCTACCGACTGTATCCCAGGTGAAAGAATAATCTTGTGCATGACAAAACCATGCTCATTTGCCTGTGAATAAACCAGATCCTTAACTTCCCGCGCATCCAAACCATCGCGCGAAGAATCAAAAAACTCCCGCCCGCCCCTGACCTTCTCAGCTCTTGTTTCAGACCGAAAAGCAACATAATTCACATGTGCACGAGCCTTACCTGGAGCATTCCGCCCTCTCAAATATTTGTGCTTAGCGACTGACTTAATCATCCGACTCAGCTTTAGTTTCAGTTGCCTTAGCCAGTTCTTTCACTTCGGCTGCTTGCCCTTGAAGCTTTTTCTTGAGTCTCTTAACAGCCAAACTATGAGCATAGATGAGATCTTCGTCCTTGGTTTCAAGATTCATGTTCGCCTGCATAATCTGAAAAATCATCCCGGTATCTATTGCCGTTCGAGCCATCAAAGCAGCCAGGCGATCTTCCATTTTCTTCAACCGCTTCTCAAGCAAAGTCTCTCGCTCATCTGCAAGCTCCTTGTCCTCAGCATCCAGATACGCAAGTAATGCTTCCCGCACATACGCTGACGGCTTAATTCCCTTACGCTTTGCTGCCTCTTGAAGCCTGGTCTCATCAGATCTGACCAATCTTCCATACACAGTTGCATATCTTCCAGTCGCTAGCTTAGCCATATCAGTCAGTCTCTTTCTCCCAACCTCTATTCATTATATACTACTGGTCAGAAACTATTAGGTATATTTCAGCATCAGTCAGACCATAAATATTGATTATATGACCTATTAAACAAATACCTGACCACTCTTTATCCTGCTTTACCTACGGGTAAGCCTTCGGAACGACGACTTCCGCATCATTCCCCATGATGCGGCTAAACTGCATGTTCGATTTTCTAGATTATTTGGGCATCTTGCGTCTTTTTCGTCTCGCTACTGTTTCAGTAGTCGTTGTCACTGGTTTTTCATTAGTGCCTGTCACTGGCTTCACTTGCGCAAGTCGCTTCGCTTGTTTTCATTATACTCCCCCAAGCAAAAGACGCAAAGAAGAAAAAAGGAATGCCTATGCACATTTCTTGTAAGCTCATTCAACAAGGACTCGGCTATCGCCTGCCAATCGAATACTGCCTTTATTTCCCACAGCGACTTGGGCACAACAATAGTGAAAGGAGTGGCTGTTCTAAAAATCGGCAAACCAAGATTGGCTGCCAAGTGATTTTCATTTATATCCTATAGTAAGACCGGAGCCGGAGAAAAAACAAAAAGCCACCAGAAGTGGTACTAGAGAGGTTCTCGAAGAGCAGGGGTGAAACATAACAACCACTAACCGACGCAGGTTCAGCAAATGGAGAGATCTTCACCTTTGCAACAGGTCAAGTCTTGGGGTGCAGGTTCTGGATAGACTAATGGAAAAGGTCAGTAAATTAATTATGTTTTGAGACAGTCCCTTTCTTTTGCCTCAGCATCGCTTCCAAATCAGATTTAGATATTCCAGCTAAACTACTCAAAATTGACTTGAACTTAGATTGTTCATGTATATCAGTTGAGCTCCTGTAATTTTCATAACTCGCTATAAGTTCTTTTGTTTTTTTTTCAATCAAGATTGACGTGAGGTTATCGCGAACTTTATCCTCATCCGTACTCGTATGCTGTTCTTTGTTCTTGGAAATCTCTGTATGTTCCATAACATACAGATTATTAGGATTTTTGGGATTTCCATTTTGGACAGTAATAAATGACTTATTCTTCTTGTTCATTATCGAAATTTTTGAGATTTCATCGACTTTCAGACCAAGTTTTGAATTTTTTACAGTCAATTTCCATAATTCATTCAAGACAGAATCGTTACGATCTCTAATCTCAGCAGGAGCAATTAATTTTAGTTGTGATTCTGATGACCAACATGGATTGGCCAGAAACACAAAAAACAAGAGCAACATATACATTCTAAAAATCATTCAGTAACCTACCTGCTAACCGTTCAATTATAACCTTATCGCATAAACTATTTTTATTTCAACATACAAAAAAGGGCTCTGTTGCAAAAACTGACTAAATCTCCAAGTTGCGAACCGCCTTTTGATAG
>CAZNEW010000015.1:0-18396 GCA_964572515.1 uncultured Candidatus Obscuribacterales bacterium
GAGTCATTTTCTCATTGTTCGCGTCCCCACAATGTCGAGTTTTTGCAACAGAGCCCATTTGATTGCTTTGCCACATCAAAGCTGTTCAACGATACAGCGCATGGTTAGCAGAATCTGCGAAAAACAAAATTGGTCTGCACCAACGTATTGGGTCGTTTATAGGAACTATAAAAGCTTACCTAAAGACCTTCTTACATTATCGAAAGACAGCGCTGAATATAAACGACTTTATGAAATCATTCATCGTTTCGAGGCTAGCTGTCCAAATGAAATATGGCAAGCCGACCATAACTTCATGGACATTTTCGTCTGGGATAATTTTGGGAATGCTCTTAAACCAGTTATTACAGTCATTCTCGATGATTACAGTCGGGCTGTTACAGGATACTATTTAGACTTCACTCCGCCATCGGCTCAACGAACAGCTCTGGCATTAAGGCAAGCTATCTGGCACAAAACCGAAGCAAAATGGCTTGCTTGCGGCATTCCAGACAAGCTGTATACAGACAGAGGTTCTGATTTTGTCTCTAATCGCCTGAAGCAAATTTCAGCAGAGCTAGATTTCGAACTCATCAAAGGGCGCCCCTATCATCCCCAGGGAAAGGGCAAAATAGAGCGATTCTTCGAAACCATGAACCAACTTTTTCTATGCGAATTACCGGGCTATACGCCAGAAGGCACCTCACCAATGCAACCAGGTATGAATCTGGAGCAATTACGAAAAGCCTTTCATACGTGGCTTACTAACGAATACATGCAAAGAAAAAACGATGAAACCGGAGAAACGCCACTTATTCGATGGAGCAAACAAAGTCTTGTTCATCGAATGCCAGATTCTCTAAATCAGCTCGATATCCTGCTCATGAGCATTCCTACTCCTCGTCTGGTTCGAAAAGATGGCATTCACATTTTGAACAATTGCTACTTCAACACAGAACTTCAGCACGGTTATATGAGAGAGTCTATCTTAGTTCGCTACGCTCCTTCGGATGTTTCTCAAGTATATGTATTTCATGAAAATAGATTCGTGTGTATCGCTACTTGTTCTGATTTAGAAGGAACGAAACCCAGTCTCCAAGACGTTATTAAAGCACGAAAATCACGATTGAAATATTTGCGCTCTACGATTTCGTCTGCTCGCAATGTTGTTAAATCTTACGCTCATCAATCAGGACGAGACATTCCGCCAACAGATCCGATTATTCCTACTGTGCAAAAATCGACTCCGGCGATAAAGAGATATAGCGTCGATGCATAGTAACCAGGACATTGAGTTTATTCAAACCAGACAGCATCTTCGATTTGCAGAATTCGCTGATTTTTGCAGCTCGAATCGTTCTCTCGGAGTCTGCACAGGCAAGCCCGGAGTTGGCAAGGAAGCATCAGCACAGGTCTACGCACAGTGGTCCATTTTGAAGCCACTCATTGAAATTCCTCGTCCTAAAAACTCTGTGCCAGAACAACTTCAAAAATGCCATAGCGTTTACTGGGATACTGAGATCAACTGCACAGTAAAACGTGTTCGCTCCGGTCTGCGTTTGCTTCGAAATAAATTCGATTCTCTAATCGAAGAATCGTTATATTGGCATGAGCCGGAAAGATTTAAGTTGCCACCTCGCACTGAGTTTCTTGAACTTGTATTTATCAACAATGCTCACCGTTTGCCTTATGCATGCCTGGAGGAGATAAACGATTTTCGCAAGAAGCACCAGATCGGAATCGTTCTTTTAGCTACCGCTGGCTTCGACAGAAGGATTAAGCTGTATGATCTTGTCGGCTGCGATGTGGCACTGTTTCATGAATACGATTCTCCTCGCTCTGAAGAATTAAAACAGATACTTGAGTTGCGATGGAAAAATGCTGAGGTAACAGTTGACGATATTGCAATCACGATAATTGAAGAAGTAACTCACTCAAACATTCAAAAAGCTCTTCACGTCCAAGCCGAAATCGAAAGAATTCGAAAAATCGCTTCTATTTCTACTATTTCACCTGAAATAGTACACGCCGCTAGTTCAAGCCTCCTGCTAAATCCTTCAAGTCGATCAAAATAAAGGGCAAATAAAGCCATTTATAAATGGCCGCCTAGACATGTCGCATTTATCGTGCAAGATGCAAATATCCTGCAAAATTATGTCGCAAATAGCGCGCAAAGTGACAACAACAAACTCTCGCTCTCGGTCTAAGATGGTTGTCTTTATTGTTTCTTTAGTTTTTTTGCAACAAAACGCGACGAAAATACTGGGTGAAAAACGCAAGTGTCAAGTTATCTTCCAAACAAAAGACTGGTATCGCTTGTGGTGAATATGAAAACCGAATATTTCAATTAGCAACAATCGCGAAACCGACACGTACAGTACCATTACAAGATCACTTACAAAGCCAAAAGCGAACCTTACAAATGCTAGCTCAGCTGCGCGAGCCAAATTAATCTTTCACAGTCAATCAAAAAGAAAAATCCGAAAAGTCATATAAAGACTGCATTTACAGATGGACCCGCCAGAAGAAAGCCCTTTAGCCTGAGTCAATTTTAAAAGAAAGACGACAGGGCCGTTGGCTATTGTGGGTCATTCACCTACTCACAATCTGCACGGAGGCCCCGCCAACTTAAAAGCATAAAGGAAGAAGAATTCCAAGTCCAATTAAATGCCATTGATGGCACGGCGGCGCTTTTCTAGACAGACGCAGGTGAAGACCAATACAACATCAATCAAATGGTGTTGCATTTAACTTACACAAAACTGGACTGTGTTCTTCCATAAAAGCGGGGACCAGACAGTACTTCCTTTCTAAACGAAAAGCCCTTGTCCAAAACAGACTGTATGGACAAGAAAGAACAACTCCTAATAGGAGAAAGTAATGAAACTAAAACTATTAAGATGGCTGCTACCAGCCATCATTCCTGCTGCGCTTATGTTTGGTGTAGCAACTTCGGCGCAAGCCACACAATACAATTGCGACGGTCCAATCAATCCCGTTCCAACGCACGTGAACGGCGATGCTGACGTTTCCTCAGAAGGTGACTGCATCATCGATCACTCGATCACAGCCACTGGCGCAATTACCTTCAACGTGACAGGCTCTTTATATGTCACTGGCAATCTGACGGCCCAAGGCGGCAACATTGGTATGAACGTTCTGAGCGACATCGTCATTCAAGGTACTGGCAATATCAGCTCGGGAACCACCGTCTATATCAAGTCTGTCAACGGCTTGGTCAATGTGATCGGAAGGGTCCGGTCGAATACACTGCAAGTGGCTAACAGCCAGGGCAATGTGCTGATTCAGGCAGCAGGTAAAGTCGCAACCGGCGACATCATAACGAGCGGCAATGTCGGTCCGACTACGCCGCTTACCGGTAGCGTTCAAATCGATGCCAATATGAATGGGGCTAATGTGCCATTCGTTATTGGTGGCTCTGGTGGTGATAACGGTATCAACGGAAGAGTTGATACCAGAAGCACTACAGGTGGCCTCACGGGTCCGGTCAATACCAGAGGTGGTATTCGGATTACAAACGGAACTGACAATTCCACGGGTGGAATTGTCGTGTCGAATTCGACCAGCATTCTTGTTCGCAATTCAGCATCGAAATCCGGCTGGATTATATTGAACGCTCGCAAAGGAAAGATAAGCCTTCAAGGAAATCTCAACGCGAGCGGAATTGGCGACAACATGGCTGGTAACGTCATCTTGCTAGCTGATTCCGTCGAAGCTAATGACGGAACCATAGTTACGGCGAGCCAAACTGATGCCGCACCAGCAAGCGGTCACCAAGTAGCAATTTCCGCTAAGACAGTTACCTATTCAGGCACTGGTGGTCTGAAGCTTCTGGCAGATGGCAATGGTGTTGACCAGGTCGTTTCGGTTTACCTTCTGCCTTACGACAATCTGAGACCAATCAGCACAGATTCGGTGATAAACCTTGTCTGGTCGTTTGAAGCCAAGCACCCCATTGGCGAGTACGACGCTGAACTTAATCTAAATGGGGGAGCAAGCGCTCCGCTTATTGTTAGCGCAAATGGTGACAACACCGAAATCTTCGTATCGGCTTATCCCATCAAGGTTACTGGTGGGGATGCCACATTCCGCGCCCGCGGCAAAGAGAACCACAATATTACAATGGGCTACTTTGCCGGGTTCTTGGCAAAGACTGGTCTTCTTTTGGAAAATACCGGTAGGACGGTATTAAATGCATCAGCAACAGACGGTGGTAAAGGGGGCAAAATCAACGTCTTGGTTGACTATGCGACATTTAAATCAGAACTAGTGAGCATACGGGCTGATGGTCCAGACACTGGTGATGGCGATGGAGGAACAGTTTTCTTTAATGCTACAGGTCTCGACATGCTTGTAAGCCGCGCAATCATCTCAGCAGATGCAGCCGAGCAAGGTACAGGTAATGCAGATCCTGATGAAGCCATTTTCTTGAACTCAACTCAGACTGGTTTCAGTTTGGGAACACAGACAGGCCAAATTCAGGTCCTTGCTAGAGGCGGCGGGTCTGACGGAAATGGTGGCAAAGTATTCGTAGTTGGAAATAGCATTTCGGCCAACTCAAAACGCTCCATTGATGTTTCTGCTAGAGCAGGCGACGGAAACGGTGGCGAAATCGTTATCGGCGATGGGTTGAAAAGGCTGCGAGTAAACAACGACAATGCACAAACCATTAAAGGTATCGGGATGGGCACGGGAACCGGCGGCAGACTAACGGCATATCATATTGCCCCGGTATTCGATATCAATAAAACCATAGATCTTGATGGCGGCACCATGTTACCAATTGGAGGCAAAGACGGATTTATGCAGCTTAACGACGTTCAGTGCCAAAAATGGAAGTTGAAAAACAACTTCCCGAGATCGTATTGGAACTGTGTCAATCCAAATGCTCCCGACGCAATGGATGAAGTACCTCTCAACACGGTTCATGGGCTCAACAATGCAGCAAGAATCAAATTGAGAGATAAGCATTACCAGCTCTACTACTTCTCTGATGCGGCAGCCTACAACACTTTCTTTTCTGATAACGAAGGCACCTTTATTGGTGGACTCACCTTTGAATTTTTGACCGAAGGCGGTTCGCTTGTATCCAACATTTTCGCTCAAGGACCAGATGAGGCTAACAACATTGTTACTTGGGATTCGAACCAGCTTGCTGAGGTAGCAGCGCATGAAACTGGTCATGCCATGGACATCGTATACGATAACTACACGCAAAAATCAAACTTTGTCACCTATGTCCTCAGAGATTTGGTGAACTTCGACTATTCGGTTGTCGGCAGTGACCGTAATAGTTCGACGCCCAGAGAACCTTGCACGGTTTTTGCCGGAGCAACTTTCTACAATCCGATAAACCAACAGCGAGTAAATATCTGTACTGGTGGTGTTTTACATTCATTCCTAGCAAGTAATACCAACAGCAACAGTGAAATATTGACGTATATGGACTCTGGCATTTGGAGCGGACCTATGTCTGATCCGCCATTCTATTTTGAGACGCAGGCTCAAATCTTCGCCTTCCGGTTGGTTGGTGCGAAAGGGGCTAGACCATCTACGGACCAGGTTTTATCTAACTCGGGAGGCTCCTATTTCCCGTGCATGAAGTCTTTGGCTGACTACGTCAGGTCAGGTGGAGACAATCCACCGGTTCCGGGCGCTTGCGGAACAGCGGAATCCTGGTACACCCCAGGACACCAGTTTTAGCATTTATCAATAGAAGCTGAACAAAAAAGCCATTAGCCTTGTGACCAATTTCTGTTTGAACAGAAATTGGTCACTTTTTTTACCTTTTTTGGGCTTTAATCGTGGAATCCACCTTGCCGTTAAACGGTTACCATGTAAGTATAGAGATGAGGTATAACAATGAAAAATCAGTTAGCAATTGCATTCCTATCTACTTGTATCTGTTCAATACCTGTACTCGCACAACCGCGTCAGATGTATGTTTGTGGTCCTGAGCCAAAATATAGTGGACCCGCGACGACTTCAAATTTAAAACAAAAATTAGAAGCAACAGACAAAACCATTTTGGAGGAACTGGGCAAAAACCACATTGGTTGCTCGTTTTCTTACAGTCCAGAAGGTAAGCCAATCAATATACAAGTTGAAAATTCTTCCGGTAAGAAAGAATTAGATAAGCGAGTTACTCACCTAATAGAACAGGATGCCCCTTGCAAGCAAGTAGGCAACAGTCTTTTTAGTAATTGGATTATTACAATTAAATTTTTGAAAAATGGAAAGGTTTCAATGAGTACTAGACCTAGCACTTAACGAATTTAAAATCGCAGGTGGTTTCACAAGGTCTTGTTCTCAATTGAGAAAGGAACTGAGTAAGTTGACCTTTAATTGGCAATCGAAACTAGAAGTTTCATTCGTTCCTCTAGGCCGCTTTAAGGAGGATGATTCCTTTCTCGGCTTCGGCGGCTCAAGTGCACTGATCGATTTTCGGGGAAATCGGTTCATTTGTTCAGCGCTGCATGTTTTTGTAAATCATCGAATTGCACTTCAATTGAGATGGGATCAAAAACGTATGGCAACAACAACGGTAGCTTTATTCCCGACAGTTTTCTCCGATGATTCTACAACTCGCCCAAAACTATTGGATTTTGCGATCTGCGATATCAGCCACAATCGTGATGTCCCGCTATTTCAAGACCTTGATCAAAACGGTACGGGAAAAGTTATTAAGGAATTACAGCGAGTCATCTATACCGAAAAAAACCTTTGTAGTCCCCAAAGAGGCATTGAATATGGATTTGCTGGTACCACACTATCCACAGTTGAAAATCATCCAGCGATAACTATTGGAGGTGGTGTGATTCGTATTGTTTCAGGGCTGAGTTACATTGGCGATTCAGATGGTTTTCATCAATTCAGACTGCCCGTAGAGCATCCTGGACATCGAATATTTGAGGGATGCAGTGGTGCACCTATCATTGACCAAGAAGGGCGCTCAGTAGCGTTCGTGTGCGGTGGAGATAAAGATAAATCCACCATCCGTGGATTTCCAGCCAGTCAAGCCAAAGTCATCATGACCGGACTTGCTCTTGAGAAAGCACACCGGATAAAGCCCAACAAATAAACAGAAGGTTTTTTTGATTTTAAGTCCTCCTATATCTCCTAGTATTTCACGAAGATAGCAAGATGCCGATCACGCTTTGGTTGCATCATCGGATGCCAACTCCTTTGTATATCAACTCTCACAATCTAGGAAATTCAATATCCGCTTACTTTGCCCTCATCGTTCTCCTAGTAATTGAGCTAATAAGCACAAGCAAATAGTAGCGATGCTACGGCAAATGCACAGAGAAACCAGACAAAGGTTTAGCTTGCTAGATTCGAGTCAGCACTGTGAATAGGAAGTTGCACTGGTTGCCCTGTAACTTGGTGAATTAAATTGCCGACTTTTTGGCGAGCTATTTGGCAA
This sequence comes from uncultured Candidatus Obscuribacterales bacterium, assembly GCA_964572515.1. Taxonomy (GTDB): domain Bacteria; phylum Cyanobacteriota; class Vampirovibrionia; order Obscuribacterales; family Obscuribacteraceae; genus Aved-18. Next base: position 7,427 of record CAZNEW010000015.1, read on the forward strand.
AAAATGGCGAATTATTTGGCAAAATCAAACTAAATTGGGCTTTTTGAGACTGAAACACTGCAATTTAATTCGCCTGCGTAATCGCATGAATTTGGCCGGTGAATCGCATTTCAATTTGGCCGCTTAGTCGCATGTTTTTGGCCACCCTGTAGCATTTAATTTGGCCATTTGCCAAGAAGGTCTCCTGTTGTGGTCATTGTTTTTCTCCGTTTTTTGGATCTCGGCGAGTCGGACCACTCAAATCAATCCGATATGATCCATGTACCACGCGGTCAAGAATTGCATCGGCCAAAGTGGCGTTTGCAAATGTTTGATACCAGTCCTTAACTGGAAGCTGAGATGAAATGATGAATGAACTTGTGCCCGAGCGGTCATCAGCGACTTCTAACATATCCCGGCACTGTTCTTCAGTGATTGGCACGAGGGCAAAGTCATCCAGAATCAGGAGATTGTGTTTCTTAAGCCGGGTTAAAAATGATGGATATGTATTTTTGAGTCTGGCAACTGTCAATTCCTGAAAAAACCTTGGTGCGCGGAAATACACGACAGAGAAATTTAGCCGGCATGCTTTGTGACCAAGAGCACAGGCGATGTAAGTTTTACCGACTCCCGTTTTGCCGGTGATCAAAACATTTCGGTGATCCTTTAGCCACTGGCCATCTGCCAGTTGAGCAATTAGTCGTTTGTCTATTCCCCGGTTGGACTTAAAGTCGATATCCTCCACGCAAGCTTTGTCTCGCAATTTGGCAAATTTAAGTCGCTTGTTGTATTGAGTTGTTTCTCGCTCTGAGCATTCAGCATCAATTAGCAATGCAAGTCGGTCTTCAAAAGACAATGTTTCTGCATCCTGAAGCTGACTTTGTTGCTCCAGGGCGCGAAGCATGCCATTAAGACCCAGAATAGTCATTTTATCAATAGTTGGATTTTTAAGCATTCATTTTATTCCTCGCTAGTGGTAGTATTCCGAGCCTCGGATATTTTCGTGTTCGATATTTCCAAGGCGAAGGGTAAGTTGCTCAGGCAAGTTTTTGACGCCTGTCTTGAGAATATTTTTTATGACCCTGTATCCAATTACCTGAAGTCGAATAGCCTGCTGGCAGGCGAGTTCCAGATCATCGCTGCCAAATTGAGCCTTCAAAGTTTTTACTATTCCAAAACACTCTGAGAAGCTTAGCTGCGGGTATTGTTTGGCATTGAGAAGTGTTTGAACTACAAGCCTTGCATTGGGTCCTATTTTCTCCGCTTTCTCAAGAAAAAATTCTGGAGAAAGACCCCGGTACAACACATGCTCTGGGGTTAAGTGTTCGGGCGCCGTGGTTGTTTGTCCTTCAACAAAATTGCGGATGTGGCTGGCGACGCGAGTATTACCATGCAGGATTTCGACCAAATACTTGGTGAATCGAATATCGACAATTTGGTGTGCCAGTTTGAATGGAACAGAGTAGAAATGACCGTGCAAATTTACGTGATAATCCTTCGGTACACGGTATCCGAGAATCCATTCTTCAAATTCAAAATCCTCACTTGCAAGCGGGCGCAAAGCAGGTTTGTCGATTTGCTCAAACCAAGAGGCTCTCGAACCTGTAAGTTTTTGAAATGGTGCGTTATTGCATTCATCGCGAAGTTTCCTCAATTCTTCATTCAACTCATTAAGGCTAAAGAAAGTTCTATCTCTGATTTTAGCTAAGGCTCTATATTCAACAACTTGCACACCCTTTTCGACTTTCGCTTTATCCTTGGGTTTTCGTGGTCTGGCCGGTTTGACCCCGGTTTTGTAGTGAGCGGCGAAGCGCTGATATGTTCGATTTAAGATGGGATCAAACTGCTCCGCGTCTATGACCGCAGCTTTCAAATTATCTGGAACCAGGAATTTTGGTACGCCGCCGAAAAATTTGAAAGCTCGGATGTGCGCCCCGATCCAATCCTGTAATTTTTGAGAGGGCACAGCTTCAAAATACGTGTAATTGCTGGCTCCAAGCGTTGCCACGAAAATCTGCACGGGTGTGACTTCACCAGTTTCCGGATCGGTAACTGCTGCAGTCATACCACTGAAGTCGACGAATAAGTTTTCACCGGCTACATGAATTTGCTTCATTGAAATATCTTTTGTTTTAGCCCAACTCTTGAACTGCCGGCAAAACTGTGAATAGCTGAGATTCAATCCTTGGGATTCAACGCGTTCTTCGTACAAGAGTCGCAGTTTTACGCCGCGGCGTTTTAGTTCGGCAAAAACAGTTTCCCAATCCGGTTTGTATTGGCTGTGGCGAGCAAAGGATTTTTCAGGAAAAAGAAGCGCGAAGAGATCTTCGTCTGAAAGTGATTCTATCTGCGACCACTGAAGATCAATTGATCTTGCCCGTTTCATACAGTCTTGGACAGTGCCGCGTGAAACACCCAAAATCAAATATGCCGCGTTGCCGCTCAACTTCAAATCGAGCACATGACGCAAGATTTCTCTGTGTATTGTCATCGTCTTCCTCGGTCTAGCCATCGACGCTCCAACCTCCCACTAAGTGAGCATTTAGATTCGTCGATAGAAGGGCTGTACTCGTTCTTGAAGACCTGCTTGGTTAATGATTCGCAGTTAAGAAAGGGCTTATCAAGCGGCCAAAAACATGCGCTTTGCCGGCCAGATTAATGCGATTCACCGGCCAAATTAAATGCGATTCGGTGGCCAAAAACTATGCGACTACCCGGCCAAATTCATGCGATTTGCCGGCCAAAAACCATGCGAATATGCAATTCGCCAAAAATTGCCAAACAATTCGCCAAATCACACTATATCATCTGCATCTAAATCAAACTGAATCGAAACGACTCGCTATCAAATCAAATGAATCTACTTACCTTAAAATTCAGCGGGTCAATACCCCACTAAAAACCAGTCTCACAGCGGCGCCCCAATGAAAGGCTCTACATCCAAAAGAATGCTCAGTGCAGCATAATAGCTATTATCAGCCCTTTGGAAAGGAATCTCTCCTTAAGGGTTTACATCGACATATGCCTGAGAGACTTTGCCATCCCTTCCATATTTGGCGCAAAGATCACAGGTGCTCTCTTTAGTCGGAAATTCTGGCAAAACATCGTATCTATTCACGAATCCTTCTATTCCAGCTGGAATCTTCTCGTTATTGGAAGTGCACTGATACTGCAATATGACCTCTCCAAGAGAATCTTGGACTTCCTTCTGTGTCATTCCTATGAGAGTCTTTCCAGCAACTATTTCGTCAGCGAGCCAATATCGCTCTGTTCTTCCTGCTGTCTTCCATTTTTTCAGAGCTCTCAATCCAGCTTCTTTCTGTTGCTTGGTAGGAGTCTTCTCCTGAGAATATTGAAGGTTGAGACCGACTTCCTTGCAAGTTAAACAGGATCGATTCGATCCATCACAACCTTCGAGGGTCACTATTAACAAAACTAAGATCAGGCACAAAGATCGCATAAAATTAATTCTACCAGTCTAAGCGCTGCTAGCGGTCCGCCTGAAGGCATAAGACATAAGCGCCATCATCTGCCTGCTACAACAGTTGAACTTATAAATGAAGTAATCAAATTCACGAAACGAGAGGAATATATCCGTAGCCTCGGGCTATCTTTTCATCGGCTTCAGCTTTTGTCGTTTCGTTTAACGCTTGATAAACCATTGCTCTAATTCCATAACCATCCCGATAGTATGGATCAAGTTCAATTACTTGATTAAGCTTTTCCAAAGCTCGATCGTACCTACAATTTTTCAAGAACGAAATACCAAGATTTACAAGCACGAATGTAGATTTTGGATACAGCTCTTCGGCTTGAAGCGCAAGAGCAAGAGCCTCTTCATTTCTTCCCTGCTTGCAAAAGAGAAATGACCTCTGAGCCAGGCTACAAGCGCGCAAATTTTGATTTATATTTGAGGCGTCAAAAACATCTAAATCAGCTGATGCTTCTTCAAATCGACCCAGCATCGTAAAACACATCGCTCTGCTAAGACGCACTTCATAACTAAGCGGGTCATCATTCAAAGCAACTGTATAGGAATCTAGCGCATTTTCCCAATTTCCTTGAGCAGTATAGACAAGCCCGCGAATCGTATGCAGCGTCGATAACTGCACTTTGGATAACTTTGAATGCCAAATTTTTAAGGACTCTTCACTTGTATTAATCGCCTTTTCAATCTCATTTAATCCAACATAAACTTGAACAAGTATGCCGGTCTTCTCCCATGTGTACAGTCTTGATGAATGTTGCGATTTTTCAAATTCTTCCAAATCCCTTAAGGCGTCTAAGTATTTGCAAGTTGCTAAATTGATCTGAGCGCGCTCAAACAAATAAACGGCACCTCGGTATTGATCTATTTCAATGGCGCGATTTATGTCTAGCAATGCTTCGTCGAATTTATTAAGTCGCAAATATGCACAACCACGAACATAGAGAGCGCTAGAGTTATTCGGAAATAACTGAAGAGTTTTCTCGCAAAATGAAATACATCTGTCGAACTGCTGAAGCTGTAGACACGAGACTGCGCCAACTTTGAAGACATACGTAGACTTCGACCCATACTTAAGCGCTCTATTACTTATTCCAATACACATCGGAAATTGCTTTGCGATGGCGAACAAAGTGATAAAAGAAATAGCTAACTGGTCTAGAAAAATTATTCTGACCTCTTTAACAAAGCAAACCAGGGACACCATGAAAAGGAGAGCAACTGTCACTGAATCTAGACGAAATATACTGGCTATGGGAAAAATAAGAATACAAAGCGACAATGCGATAAAAGAATTCTTGTGTTTGGAGATATTGACTCCGTTCTGTCTGAACGCAAGAAGAATCGCTCCCATCATGAGTGGCCACACAATGAGGGTTGTAATTGCAATGACTAAATAATTAGGAATTTTAGACCCTCCTTCTCGAGGTGATTATACCGCCCAGTAAAAAAACTCCATCATCAAGAGGGGCTATATACCTGGTCAAGACGCCGAAGGAAGATAATTACATTCCAAATCTCAATCAGATCTCCAGGTCGCATGAGTAATTCGTGCCGATTACCGAAACTATCGAAAATGAAGAACCATGGTGATCGACCTTTGGTGCTTTCAATTTCATCGTCGTCATTAATCCATTTGAGTTCCACCTGTGAAGAATCCAGCCTTGTCTCAGCTGCCTTGGGCCCCGCTGACCACCCCATCGTTCTTATTTGCGCATATCCTAAGTCATTAAGTGTTTCACCAGCTTTCCAGATTACTCTTCTAGTTGTCACCAAAACCCAATTCTTAGATTCAAACAGGGCGAATACAGGAATTTCACTAGGCTGAAGTGTTGATTGCGACAACATCTCTTTTTGAACCTTTTCATCAAAGTTCTTGAAATACTTCATCTGATCATATTCGGTCCAATTCTTTTTTTCGCAACGATAAACCCTATACTCATCAGAACCCGTTTCAAACATTTGTTTTTCCAATCCTTCTGGCTTCGAAAAATACGACATCTATTCAAGTATAAACACCGCTATCGGTCCGAAATCAATTCAAACCCACAACTGGATACTTCTGCAGAACCCTTTTGCAACCATGCAAAAACTCAGGAAGATAGCTCTGATCAAGCCCGATTTTGAAGAGATGGTCCTGGGTTAAATGATCTGGAGTGATATTCACTTCGGCTTGAATTTGGCCCGTAATATGAGCAGTCAATTTCACTGAAAGATTAGGTTCCATGCACGATAATTTCGCTTCGCCATTCAGTGTTTTATAGAGTCGCTCTGATTCCTCAGCCCATTGAGCCAATTCAGGAATGTGAAGGATAGGTCCGCGCACCCACACTTGAGCTCCATTCCATGCGGCTTGAACTGTCACAATCAACCAATTGCCATCCCAATAATCCTTCACCTCTGGATATTGTCTGCTATGAACCCAGATTTTTAGCCCATCTAGCCTTATATCAGGCGGATCTAAAATGTCTTCCGAAAAAGTTCTATCCATAAGGCTACCGAAAAGTAAAGAACATTCTACCAACTCGTGCTTTGTTTAAAACAAACCTATGTTGCACTGAACCATAAGTACCAATATCAGCATAACTTTTCAAAACTTCCGCAGCTTTTGCGGTTGCGGTCGCGGATATAAGTGAGTCGGCAAGAAAGTAAATTGAAAATCAGCACTTGGTGGAGCACTCTGTGGAAAGGGAGGGATAGAAGCTTTTCTAATAGCTTCCATTGCTTTGTCATCATATTCCTTAGATCCAGATGATTTTATAACACGCAACGCAGTAACCGCACCCTTTCTCGATAACGTAAAAAATACGACCACTTGCCGCGTTTCATCTTTGTCCGTTTTCCAAATCTTTAAAATTTCCCGCTGCAGTGTTGCCGGATACGGCAAGCAACTATTGTAGTATTCGACAGAATCAGAATTTGAACTGCTAGTATTTGTCGGTTGAACCGTTTCGACGGGACGCACTACTTTTGGTTCTACTTGAAAAACGAGAGGTTCCGTTCTTGTCAGCGCTTTCTGAGGTGTTTGCGCTTCCGCAGCTATAGTCCAACAGAAAATTACTAGGACATAAACAAATAGTCCAAGCCTATTCAAAAGCGAATTCTGCCTTCTTTTCATGATCCAGCCCTATTGCTCTCTGACTTATTATCATCAGAGCTGGACACTCAACTCTAGGGGAAAAACCCTACCTCTTCATTCGTGCGTATCGATCTGAACCATAACGCACCTCATGAGACATCTGAATTTCCTAGCATTTGCCAAACAACGACTATAAAGTCAAAAAATGCAGACCAAAAAAGCGGAGCAGGGATCCACCAGAGGTAATTCAGAATTGGAAAAACTCTGAGTAGCCCAGTGGCAACCAAAGCTGGATAAGTTCCATAATTCAACAACAAACCAAAAACAAAACCGAACACAAATATGGCGAACCAAGCCCTTTTCCCTATTCTCAAAAAAGTAGAAGGAGTTTTTTCCATTTGCGTTTTCTACAACATTTTATCCGTATTTTTAAGACGAAGATTGATCGACTCTACTACTTCTTGCGCGCCTAACGGAAGAAATTCATCAGGAATATCTATGTGCGGCTGCGAGTAAACTTTATTCAATTTTTCATTCAAAATTCCCATAGCTGAAAACTTCGATAAAACAATTAGTTTCTTCAAAAAAGCATGTAAAATTCTCCCACTTTGGGTTTCGTCCTCACACTCATACTGACTCAATATAGATGGCTCATGTGGTATCACCCTCACATAATTCCAGCCATAGATCTTGAACGTTCTGACTTCTTGAATTTGCTCCCACGGAATTTTCTTATAGTTTCTCCCTGCACAGTTGATAGTAGATCGACTTCAATTGCGGGTTTCAGTGCTTCCTTAAAAGCCCTATGGCTGAGAACATTGACAAATACAAGGCTTGGTATAGCTAATATGGTGAAAAATGCCATACAAAAATAACTAAGGGCTTGGAGTTCTTTTCCTGTATCGCCAAAAATAGTTTTTAGCAACCAAAACAGCAATAAAATGAAAATGACAGGTAGCGCGACAAAAAGTGGACTCAAAACATTTATGAGAGTTGACTTTCGCAATGCGTGCTTTCTGTTGAAATAAAGCTTTAATGGCTTGTTTACATCAAAAAGACTGGATTCTGTAAGTAATTCAGAATCCATATTCTTTTCAAGTTCAGAACTGTTTTCCATGAATGGGACGTGCATGAGGAGCTCAATTACTTATATTCCCATAAATTGCCAGATTGAGCTCGATTCACCAATGGTGGAACGACTCCATATCAATCTGTTCCATCGTTGAATCCGTTGCCCCGAGAATCCGCAAAACTAAACAAAACGCACCTTATCAGCATCAATATCGAAGGTATCGACAGCGCCAGGCTAATCCTGTAATATACTTCCGTCTTCTAATTTTGCTTTCATTTGCCAGGGCTCTTCAGTTCCCGCGCTTAAACCGTTTACGTAAAGCGCACCATTAGAAATTTCCATTTCGGTTATTTCATACTCAAATGGAGAGTCCCATAGCAAGCCATTTTTACCAATACAGACAATATCCAGCCATCCCGCCATTAAAATGATTTCTTCGGAAACGCACGGCATAACAATGTTTATATAGTTATAGGTAATATTGTCTAAAACAGATGGAGATTCAAAAGCCAGAGTATCTAATAGGTGAGAGGTTCCGCCGGCTACGATTAAGACCTGATCTGGGTTAGGGCAACTATAAACACCATAAAGTCCACCTGGAACTTCCTCTGAAACCATGTCGATCCAAGTTTCCCGCCTCTTATTCGTTATAAGGAACTGCGGTCCTTTTCTCCAAAAAGGTTTTCCTCTGGGATAAAAAAATTGTGGATGCACATTCTCTGGCACATTTTCAATATGCTGAATTTCATAGCTTTTAGGAAAAGAAAAATCGAAATGCATTTTCCAGCCAAAATTGGCGAACCATAAAGTAAATTAGCAGACTCAACCACTTTGAGTATAAACAACTTGACTGGGATGAAACAAAACGCACCTTATCAGTCCTTGAAAGAAATGTATTTGAGCATACAATGGAAACATGAGATTGCTAGCAGCATCACTAGGACTGATTTTTATTGCGGATTGGGCAACACCCATTCAAGCATTAGAGCGGAATTCTTATCCCCTGGGGATGTTGCCTGATTGTATAGCAAGCGACAGCAAGCAAAAAGAAAAAAATCGACTTTTCCCACCCGATTTGCTCCCCCGTGATTCAAGAGATACAGGTTATGTCACACCTCCTAATGATGTGGAAAAGCACGCAATCTGGAAACAAATCATTGAACGAGCGATCTACAATAGAATAAGAAACCAACCCGAGTTTAAAACGCTCGGTCAACAGAATTTGAAATGCGAAATTGAATATATTGTTTCTCAAAGTGGAAATATCGAAAGTCCGCAAGTAATCAAGCCTAGCGCAGATTTTTCCTTTGATGGCTTGGTAATTAAATGTCTTAGATCACTCCAGAATGAAATAGTCTTGAATTTCCCAACTAGTATTCGTGAAGAGAAGATTCAACTATGCAGTTTAATCGTATACCCAATAAGAACAGAAGCCATTGATGAGAGAAAGGCGCAATACCTCTACAGATTCAAATCTAGATCTAGTCAAAAGATTACTATCCGAAAAGTAAAGGGCAAAACATCTGAATTTTTTCCATGGTATCCAAGATTGAAAATTCAGCAACAAGATTTTACAAGATAAAGCGCTTGTTGAGACATTTTCAGAGTTTGAGTTGTCAGACAACGATTACTTTTTACTATTTTGTCTGCTTCATTTTTACGAGCTTAGAACGGACGCACATAAACGTGCAATGTTATACCCAACGCGGAGGAAGTGATTTATTGGCAACACTTTGGAGGTCTATTCACGTTGGAGACAAAATCCCAGATAAAAAGAAAAATCCAGAATGCAACTACATGCATTGGTACTGGAAATGGAATACTGACTGGAACGGTTATGATCATCATAGCGACTAGAGCTATTCGAAGAAAGCGTATTTACCACATGTCTTCAATGCAGTGCTTACCGGGAAATGCAAGCGGCGACTAAAAGTCCGTCTCTTAATCTTTTTCAGCTAACTGCAACAATTTAAGACTGGCAGCGCAAGCACCTTCATAACTCCCTCTAAGTCTCTCCAAAATACCTGGTAAACCAGCAAACTTACTACAAAAACTTTCTTCATTCGAGGAAACGCTTTGCCAAATCTCTTCCACAACTCAAGTTCTAGTCCAGAGGGAAAGAGCCTTAGATTCATCTGCACAAATCTAAAAAATGTTGCGGTAAAAACAAACCATACAATCAAATCCTCACTCAGTGAATATTGAATGCGCCAATGCGAATTTAATAGCATTCGAGAAGATGTACCAACTGCAACTACAAGGAAAAACAGCAAGGCATTCAGTTTAAATAATCGTCTCAGAACGCTAATCATTGCTGAAGGTTAGTGTTTTTCAAAAGTCCAGTCACTGGTGATATCACTAATAAACACGTCAGGTTAATGAACTTTTCTGAGAAACATAAGCTCAGAAAACTCATTATTTTCCCAGTTCTTACGGACACTGGTAATATCACCATTCCCGCACATTCAGTGCCAATGTACCTTATCTTCTATAACATCGGAAAACGAGATATGCTAGCACTACCAAAACTCCTCAATCGCTCAAACTTTCAAATCTGCACCTTAGCATTTCTCGTGCCTTTTTTCTTGTTGGCTTTGCTACAAGCACATCATGAACATATTTTGTCCCAAAATTTGCGCCTACATAATCAATACTACAAGCTAAATGATGCTCTGGACAGAAATGATATTCACGCAGCCGTTTGCATAAGCGATAACATAACTCATTTTGACACCGACAAAGTCGAGGGTTTTTATACAAGCGGAATCATCAATGCGTTGGCAGGAAACAAGCAGAAATCCAGGTCCAGTTTTGAACGCGCCGTCTCAATCTTTTCTCTAAATTCGATCGATTTCGATACTAAAGCTCTAGCATATTTAGAACTTAAAAAACCTGATGAAGCCATGATTTCCGCCAATATAGCTATCCTTTTAGGATATAGTCCTGCTCATGGAACAAAAGCAAAAATCTACTTGCAGGAGGGTTCGTATCAAAAAGCAGTTGCAGAAGCAAATGAAAGAGGTGTTCCTAATTCTCGCTTACTGAAGTCAGAAGCCTATCTCAAATTAGGCAAGACCAAACTAGCCTTATCAGAACTCAACCTAATAGTTCAATCTATGAAAAATCAATCTGCAAATTACCAAAGAGGACTATTCAGATTTGATTTAGCTAAAGCACTAAGCTTACGTGCAGAAGCATTGAAGCAATTAAATGACTTTGATTTAGCCAAGCTAGACGAGTCTGAATGTAAAAAATTCAACCTCGCTGCTTTTGAAAATGAAGAAGAGCCTCGTTATTCGGCTCTGTTGCAAAAACTCGACATTGTGGGGACGCGAACAATGAGAAAATGACTC
>CAZNEW010000016.1:0-8308 GCA_964572515.1 uncultured Candidatus Obscuribacterales bacterium
AACGTAGTTGCAATGGTGTCTTTTTTAGATGAGGCAAGACGGGCGTTTTTTATACGTTTAAAGTGATAATTTTACTATATCAAGTAATAAAACAGAGAAGAAATGATAGTTTCACAGAGGTGCTTGCATATAAAAGCAAGCAACCAATGTGAAACCATCGAGTTAGGTCATTGAAGTCGGCGTGGAACTAGGCAAGCCCAGTCCAGGTCTTAACTGATTTGCGAGCCTTTCTTGCGCTGCGGAAGCCAGTGTTGATTGAAGACCTTGTGCGACGCAAGCAGTCCCAGGAGGACTGTAATGGTCGTTACGCCAAGCGAGGCAATCCACACGTTGAAGACGTAAACGTCCGAGGGAAATTGCCAAGCCAGAAGAGAGATTGATGCGACAGAAGACCCGTAGATAGCCAGGATCTCCGCCAGGCGCCCCGGTTGAACGCGCATCACCCAGCATGAAAACTGGAATGTGGTCACCAGGACGAACGCTCCGAGAGCCGCAAGCATTGCGAGCCAGACTCCGGTCCACAATGTGTCGGCGGTCACTTCCCAGTTCAAGCCGAACGCAACTGCGCATCCGGCGAGGAGGAAAGCGAGAAAGCTTATTGAGTTAGTCAGGTACATGGTTATGTTTCTGCTTCTCAGGAGTGTTGCACAAGAAATCGCTGGCCGTTGAAAGCCACGACAAACTTGTATCCGAGGTAGGCGGCTGCTTTGCTGCAAGCCTCATACCGACTTTTGAAAGTGTCCAAAATGAGCTGGGGGTCGCAAACACGAGAATCGGTCTTGATGTCGAGCACGAGTTTGCAGTCTTCCATCAGGAAGTCCCAGCTCTTGATCGCAAAGTTGACGCGGTCGTGTTCAGAACCTTCAGCGCGTAGAGGCAAATGAGGGACACCAAGTGCGGTGGCAACTTTGAGAACGAAGCGTTTCCACGCGCGTACTCGGTTTTCGTCACCGACACATTTGTCCGCAAGTACGACAATGGCCCAAGCCGGGTCGTCGAAAGCAATCTTGGCCACAGTCTTGGACTGGTGGCGCACGATTACTCGCGCGATGCGCTTGATGATTTCGAGAGGAAACGACTCGCCGTCGACATGGTAACCGGGCAATTTGTTCATCACCCAGTCTGCACCAGCTTGTGCGTGTCCGCGTTCCACCAGTCCACGAGCGATGTCGTGATAGAAAGCCGCCAGAGGAATCACCACGTGACGCGTCCAGTCATCCAGGAGACCCGGATGGCGAAGATGCATCTCGTCGGCAATCACTTTGGCGAGATCGAGAACTTGGTAAGCATGGTCGATGCCATGATGCGTCTGATTTGCGGTCATCTTGTCAGCTTTGTCGTAAAGCTTGACGTTGACAGGATCAGCCAAACAAATCGAGACAAGGCGTTTGGCCTTGGATATATTCATATTGGGTACTCCAATTGTGTTGTTATAGTTGTCGTCTCCTTCTGGCTCAACGAGAGCGAAGACGCGCCAGGTGCACGCACGAGTCAGTTCGTTCCAGACGTACAGCCTGTCTCAGTAATCCGCCACACACAGGGGGGATGAAACTGGTAAAACTAGACAGAAACTGTTGTTGGGGAACTAATAACTTGGAGCAGAAAGAAACGATGCTTATTACTACAAAAGTCTTTGATACGTAATCTAGTGCTCAGCCTAAAATTAAAATTTGAATTTACTCATATTGACAACTTTGGTGTGGTTAGCGTCGCTCGGTGAAGTTTGAAGCCTGGCATTGTCAAGGGGGACCTCAAAATAGTCAAGCATATATCATCATAAATCCCAGTTACTGAGCCAAAAGTACAAAGCGATGCCTAACAAAAACAGTAAAAGTCCAAAGCAAGTGAGCAGGGCTAGTTCTAGTAAAAAACCAGCCGCAAAGCCGGTTGCTAAGGTTGCAGCAAAATCAGTCAGCAAATCTTCGAACAAGTCTACCACTAAGTCTGCAACCAAATCCGGTGGCAAATCTAGCACCATAGACGCCACCAAAAATGGTATCGCAAAAGATTTGGCAGTAAATGCAGTTGTAAGTGAAAAGAGCGTGAAATTGCCTAATTTTCTGGGATTACCAGAAAATTTTTCCAGTCCAGAAAACGCTAAAGTAATGATTATTCCTGTTCCTTATGAGGCGACTACAAGTTATGGTCAAGGAACTGCAAGAGGTCCTGCAGCTATCCTTGAAGCTAGTCAGCAGGTCGAGCTTTTCGATGACGAGCTCTGGGAAGAACCATTCAAAATCGGTATTCATACTACCGAGCCGATAGTAATGAAAACCGTTGATCGATACGTTCCAAAGCCTTTCGAAGAACTTTATGATCAAGTTAAGCGGCTTATCAACATAAACAAATTTCCTATTATCTTCGGGGGAGAGCACTCGCTAACTGTTGGTGCAGTTAAAGCCTGTGCTGAGCAGTACAAAGATTTGTCGATTCTGCAAATCGATGCACACTGCGATTTGCGTCCTGAATACGAGGGGAATCCGTACAGTCACGCGTCTGTTAGTTATCAACTTTATCATTTGCTTCCAAAACCGCTAATCACGCAGGTCGGCATTCGAAATGTTAGTGCAGAGGAAGTGCGCTGGCTTGAAACTGAATATCCCAACGTGAATATTTACTGGGCGCGCCAGCAAGAGCGTTGGAATTTTCAGGAAATCATCAATACTCTTTCCGACAACGTGTATCTTACAATCGACGTGGACGGTCTGGATCCAAGCATCATGCCTGCCACAGGCACACCTGAGCCAGGTGGCATCAACTGGTATCAACTCATGGAACTGGTTAAGCTTGTTTGTGTGAAGAGAAACGTGGTTGCAGCAGATATTGTCGAACTTTCTCCCATTCCTGGTTTCCATGCTCCTGATTTTCTTGCTGCAAAACTGGCGTACAAGCTGATTGGTTATCGTTTTGCTCTTGATCTTGGCGTAACCAAACGCTACGTTTAGTCGTGGATATCGACCAAGCAAGGCGCTTAATGCATCAAGCGATTGATCTTGCCAAATCATCTGGCGAGGATCTACCTATTGGATGTCTTATTGTCAGTCCCGGTCAGCAATTGCATGAACCAGTCGAAATTGTTAGTTTTGCTTGCAATGAAAAAGAGAAGCTTCAAGATCCTACTGCTCATGCTGAAATACAGGCTATTCGAAAAGCTTGTCAAAATAGAGCTAGCTGGAGATTAGATGCAACATATTTGATTACTACCTTAGAACCTTGTGCAATGTGCGCTGAAGCCATTATCCAGGCGCGAATTGAAAAAATATACTTTGGAGCTTACGACGAAAAGTCTGGTGCATGCGGTTCAGCTTTCAATCTTTTTCAAAAAGGCAGAATTTATCCGCTTCCTGAGGTGATTGGCGGAGTTGAGGAAAAAGCGTGTAGTCAAATTTTGTTGGATTTTTTTCAGCAAAAACGTCAAACTTAGCGCGAGCCGCGCTAAGTTGTATTGCCTTTATAAAGTAAGAAATGCCAGATGTCTTGAGCTATAAATCTTTTCTTTAGAGCGAATAAATATCTGAGCTGTTTAAAAGCACTCATGACAAGGATTAGAACTAAGTCCCCTTTTTTCACCTCTGTTTTTTCGACTAAGAAACTTCAATACCCTTCCCTAACCGAGCAAATCGTCCGCACCGCATGTGGTGTCGGCGAAATACGAAAGGATTGATAGAATGCTCGAAAACCTGAAGGACCGCCTACCGCGGATCACCTACTTCGACAACATGGATGGACTGGCGAAGCAAAATCTGATTATGCATTCGATTTTCGCGCTCAAGTCGCTCATTGTCGTCTCTCTCGTCATGTTCTTCCGGCCCGACATCGTGCCGTTCAATGTTCTCGAATTCTGGAACATGTCTGGTAGTCCGCTCGACTGGATTTCCGCCGGCAAATGGATTCTTCTCTGGGGTGGCCTGGTCACTGTGGCCTGGTGCGTTTTCACCCAGAATGAGCCGCGCAACAATCGTCACGCCGAGCGCATTCTGGGACAAGGTATCAAGATTTCCATCGCTGCTGGTATCGGACAGGAAATCTTGTTCCGATGGACTTACCTGCTTTCCGGTATCGTGATGGTCCAGGTCTTCGATTGGCTCCTGGGCGGCTTCTATTTCGGCCACGGGGTCCTGCATCTGCTTCAAACGCATGTGCTTGGTCCAATCGCCGACCTGACCACTCTTGGGTCCATGAGCGAATTTCTCGTTCGTTCTGACACCTGGGCAGTTGGCGCTGGAATGCTTGCCACCAACCTGGCTTACCGTGATGGTCACAAGTACACCGGCAAGTTCGGTGTCGTGAACAACTGGTTCATCGGCATGGCTTTCTTCTACCTGATGTTCACCTATGGATTGCTCGCTGCAATTCTGGTGCACATCCTTTACGATCTGGTTATCATCGGGGTGGTCTACCTCGACATGGTCGTGGAGCGCTTGAGGGGTCGCGTCTAGTGACATCAGGAATGCAACGGAGATCTCAAAGATTCTCCGTTGTATTCTTTTTTTTTGTTATTACTAAATTAAATAGTAAAAAGTCTTATTAAATAAGTGGTTGGCAAGCAATCTAAAGACCGTCAGTTTAGTAAATTTATGAACAGGCCTTTTTAGAGGCATTTGGCGACTGGAGGAGAAAACTTGATTCGTCCTAAAGTGGAAAAAGGTCTTGTAATTGGCAGCTTTGACCCCTTACATCTGGGTCATTTGTTTGTCTTTGCTTTTGCTCGCGAAGCTTCGCAGCAGGTGAGCATACTGGTGCTTGAAACAGATACGGATTTAGTGCCCATTCAAAAACGATTTGAATGGCTGAAAGAAGAATTTCCGGCTGCCACAATCATCAAGATGAAAATAGCACAGCGTCCTGAAAGTGAAGAAGAATACAAGTCTTTCGCCAAACTAATTATTGCTGCAAACGGTAAGTTTGATGCAGTAATTGGTTCTGATGAAATGGCTTACAGAGTAGCAAGCCAAATGGAAGCCAAACAAATATTTCCTCTCCAGGAAAGTGTTTCCAGTGATAGTGTCCAAGCCAAAATCCAGCCGTTCGACAACTGGAAATATTTGCCTGCATGTGTCAAAGGATATCTAACAATCAAAGTCTGTTTGTTCGGTCCTGAGTGTACAGGTAAGACAAAAATGGCTCGTGAACTGGCTTCGCACTTCAATACTGTTTTTGTTGAAGAGTATGCGCGTTCTTATTTTGAAATGAAAGAAAATGATGTACATGCAGAAGAGGTTTCAGACATCGCTTTAGGACAAGTGGCATCTGAAGACTTTCTTGCACGTTTGAGTCAGCAGGTATTGTTTTGCGATACTGATCTGATCTCAACTACAATTTGGTGTAAATGGATGTACGAAGACAAATGTCCAGAATGGGTCAGGATGGAGGCCGAGCGGCGTCAATATGACTTGTATCTGCTTATGGACATCGATGTTCCGTGGCAGGATGATAGTGTTCGATGTTTGCCAAATCATCGCAAAGAATTTTTTGACGATTGCAAGGAAGCACTTGATACAAGAGGAAGGAAATACATAACTATTTCTGGACCATTTGAAGAACGCTTTGCAAAGGCTGTTTCCGCTGTGGAAGAATTACTTAAACAAAAGAAGAAAAAGCTTACATATGAAATCAAACGACCTTCAATTCCTGACATGGGATGAAGCCAAAAACTGCTTGAATAAAGAATCGGTAGTGGTCGTTCCGCTTGGGGCACAGTGCAAGGAGCACGGTCATCATTTGCCGCTTAATACCGATTGGTTAATGGCTCAGGAGTTGAAGAAGCGCATAGAAAGTAAGGTTTCTGCTGTTTTTGCTCCAGTCATAAATTACGCTTACTATCCAGCTATGACAAAATACCCCGGGACAGTTTCGCTGGGATATGAGACCATGATCGGCATGGTAAGTGACATTTGTCACAGTTTTAAAAATTTTGGAGTGCGTAAATTTTATATTTTAAACACTGGTATCTCTACATTGAAACCGCTGCGGTCTGCTTCAGAAGCGCTTTTGCATGAAGACATTATTTTGCGGTATACAGACTTGAACAAATTACTTCAATCGATAAAGAATTCAATCGAGGAGCAGGAAGGCGGTGGTCATGCCGATGAAATCGAGACTTCAATCATGCTTGAACTAAAACCAGAAATAGTAAAAATGCAAAAAGCAGTCAAAGATTTCACAGGATCTGGTGAAGGTCCGCTCTCTCCCATCAACGATGGCACAGGGGTTTACTCAGTTACCGGAAGTTGGGGTGACCCCAGTTTGGCCTCAAAGGAAAAAGGGCGCAAACTTGTTGAGGCTTTGGTGACCGGCATAATAAGCGAAATTAACCAACTCACAAATTCTTCTTAGTGTAAGTTCGCTAATTTGTCGAACATTTCTTGTCGTGGATTTGGTTCTTCGCAAAGCTGTTGCAGACGGCGATAAAGCTTAACTTCTTCCCCTGTGAGACGTTTTGGAATGATGACGTCGATAACCACATGCATGTCGCCGCCAGCTAAACCAAGTCCTTTAAGTCTGTAAGTGCGACCTTGCTGAGTCAGTGGTTGTATTTTCATTGTAACCTTGCCGGTTGGAGTCGGAACTTGAATTTCGGCTCCCAGCATCGCTTCATAAATAGTGACCGGAATGACGCAATGAAGGTCTTTTCCGTCCACCTTCAAAAACGGATGTTCGCGCAATCTTATTTTTAAAATCAAGTCGCCATATTTTCCAGCGCGTAAATCCCAGCGGCCAAGCGCTGTTTTTCTCAGTTCGGTATTGTCTAATACCCCTGGAGGCAAGTCTACATCAACAGATCTGTCGACGTTAAAATAGCCCAATCCGCGGCAACTGTCGCATTGCATGCGCTCAAGTGGTTTTTTAGTGGCGCAATTTTCGCAAGGAGTAGGGTCAGTAATGATGAATTGTTTGCGAGTGCCTTTTACAGCTTCTTTGAGCGAGATTTCGATATCCATGAGCAAGGCTTGGGCTTGTACCTGGACTTGCTCCATGTCGGCTGTAGGACGTGCTCGTTTTTTTGCTTCGTTTTCTTTGTCTCGGGCAATTTTGCCCCATAACGCCCTTATGTCGGATGTTTGTCTGATTGTATGGCTTGTTTTGTCGTATTCTTTTCGTGCCTCGGGATTCATCAAGACTTCGTATGCATCGCATATTTCACGAAAGGTGCGAGCCTGTTGTTCGGGGTCTATTGTGCTGGCTGCTACGTGCGGTCCGAACTTTTCATACAGTTCGTTGTAAGAATTTTGAATTTCCTGGCTGGTCGCATCGTGCTCAACCCCGAGGATGTAGTAGAAATCTTTGTGCGACTTCTTGGTCTGTTCCATGACTTTGTCCTGACTTCCTCGTCTGTATTGTTATTTTGCCAGATGTCCTGAGGCAAAAGCCTTGAAGGCTTTGCAAAAGAGTGTAGGGACGCCGGCTTTAGTAAACTACTTCGATTGGTTCGAAAAAATTATGCGACTGCTCGCGATATATATAAACTAATCAAGTAGCACATATTTCATACCCCTAGGTCTAACAATAATCTCGCTTTTTTGCGCGCAAACTGCGATTATTTACCCAAACACGCCGTTAGCAGCCTTTTTTAACTGTCAGATAATGCTTTCAGTTTGCGCCATTTACCTACTTGAGAATTAGTCAATAATAACTTGCGCGCGGCTAAGCTTATTACATAGGGTGAATTCATACTTGTCTTTTCTTTCCAGAACTTTTCACCCCTAAACACAAACCCTGTGCAAACCAGCAACAAATCAATCTCTACGAAAGGAGATTCGATATGCAAGGCCAGTCACAAGCCTCTATTTCTCAGGCGCTCCTCACTGTCATCGCGCCTGCGCTGAATAATGTCGCTGAAACGAAAGCGCAGAAGGCGGTCATCATGGTCATTCCCGATGCCTCCGGTCAGCCCATCTCGATTACCGTCCAGTATGCCGGCGGTCGTCATGGCTGCGGAGACGAAGGCACCGGCGTCTGGGCGTACACCGAAGGCGTCTACAACGACGAGCGCTTCGATCGTGCCGCCGCCAAAGCCGATGACCTGATGGAACCCATTCTCACCTATCTGTCCGGTCGGCTGAAGAATGCATCCGTCATTTCGGCGGTTGCCTCGTTTCACCCGTATCCGGGTTACGAGACCATCGATTCGGTGATCAGCTCGGGTGCGGCCTCGTAGGTGAGCACTTGAAATAGCTCGCTGAAAAGCGTCTGACCGTTAAAGCGATTTGAGTTTGGCTTTTTACAGCCGACTCGAATCGCTTTCTTTTTTCGCCCGGTCTATTCATGAATATAGTAAAGAGGAGGGGAAGTTTCGAAAAACTAGACG
>CAZNEW010000017.1:0-4916 GCA_964572515.1 uncultured Candidatus Obscuribacterales bacterium
GGTCGAATCGCTCTGCTCTTAGCAAGCCAACGCCCTCCAGTGACTATTTACTTTTTCTTGCGATAGCTATTAAAACGTATAGTTGGGATTGTTGAAGCAAAAAATACGGGAGCATAGGATGTATAACATCCAAACGCCCCTATATTTTGCTTCAGTCATTCAGCAAATTGAGCTAGTGTGAAAGAATAGCCTCGATGGCTTGCAGTCCCGCTTTGTATTCTGCGTCGTCCACCTGCGATTTGGTGGCACCTGCAGGAGCGGGACTGAGCTTGAGATAAGCGTCGTACAGCTGGTCGAAGTCAGAAAGGACTTCTTTCGCCTCATCGAATGGACCCATCAACTTGTAAAAAGGCTCGAAGATTTGGGTCAGCTCTACATTGTCGACTGCGATATTACGGTTGCGCAGCCGTTCGACATCTTTCTGACAGCGCTCGACAGAATCGAACACCGGCTTGAAATGCAAGGCACCAGAAAGTTTGTCTGACACTAGCTGAAGTTCCAGAATGGTCGAATATGCCTGAGCAATGCGCAACTCCTGCACACCTTGCATGTTCGACTTGGATTTGGCTGTGGTTTTGTAGTCTTTTTTGATCAACGCCAAGGTGTCCAAATCCTGCAAAAGTTTTGCGATTTCGTCAGTGGTGGAAGCCTGTGCAGCCTGACGCTTAGCGGATTCGACTGAACTTTGGCAAAAGTTGCGCACACTTTTGTTGTTGAGAGCGGTAGCTTGAGTGATGCTCGGTGGCGCCGACGGTGCCTGGGCGAATGAGCTTGTGGCAATCGTCAAAGCAGTGCCTGCAGCCAGGATAGTAGTAATAGCGTGCGTAGCCTGGTGCGTGAAGGTGAGCGTATCGGGTCTCCTAGTTTTGTTTTGCTTCAGGTAGCTAGAGCCACAACAAGAGTAGGATTTGGTTATGTGGCACTACCTGTTTGGGATTTTTAGTGAATAGGAGCAAAGGGATAATTCAAACTAACCGATGCATCTGGTAGATGCAACAATTTGACGTGTTCAATGCCGAAAACATCAATAAAGCGGTCTAGCTGAGTCAGCATAAGTTACTAAATAGTAATCAGGGAAATTAAGAATTTTATTTTGCCAATTAATTTGGCTGTTCAAATAGTCTTCGAAAGGCCTTTATACCAAGTCTGCTTTCATCGGCTTTGGGCCCATTTTGCACGCGATGAATAGCTAATAGAGCCTCAGCGGCACTTCTGTTAGCTAGAATTTGATTTGCACCATACCCTCTGGAATCAGTAAAATTAACAGTTCTCCAGTTTGAATGGGCTGGGTCTAATAGTCTTCTAGTTTGTGGTGCTCCAAGCATGTTCGCCATCTCAAATACAGCTGGTGTCAATCTTTCTGCATCCAGTCCGCCATAATAAATCGAGTTCAGTTTAAAAAATAGTCCTGTAATATTTTGTGCATCAGTGCTGTCGGCCAAAGATTTTCCACTTAGGTTCGGATCTAGAAAGACTTTATTTAAGAGCAGTTTGTCAAAAAAATATTTCAGTTCTGGTTCCTTAAAGTCTGGAGCTGTGCCACTTTGAAAAGAGTTACTCATCTTTCGCAAAATCGTGTCTTTCATAACTTTATCAACTCCTTTAGGGAGCATTCCAAAAGTCTGATCGAGTATTGAATTTAAGGCTTTCATCTTCGCATCGAGTGGTTGACTGTCAAAAGTCTTAATTTGTTCTTGTACATTAGTGATGAAACCGTCCAGAGTAGACTTGAGATTGGCTGATTCATTACCTATTGGATTTTTTGTCGAGTCTGGACTCCAGTCCTGAATAAGACTTCTCAATTGCGCTGCTTGAATCAATGGTCCCAGATCTTTGTCTAAATTCAGTCCATGAATCGAACTTGTAAATTCTCTTCCGGTAATAGTTTTGCCGTCAGGCAAGGTGATTGGATTTGCCGATCTTGAAAGTGAATTGAATAAAGTCCAAGGTGCAAATTTCTTCCAATACTGTTCTAAATATTTTTCTGGGTTCTTTTTGTATTCTGGATCTTCAAATATTTTTGGATTGTCTTTAAGATGATTTTCTCTGGCATATCGCATCATCGTTTCTGGTAATTTGCTTATGAGATCGGCTTTAGCTAATAATTTTGCTCTTTCAGTCGGATCAGAAATTTCATTAGCACGATCTTTTAACTGCTGTGACATATTTGCTCCGTCAGTAAAAATATTACCCATGGTTGTAGCCATAATGAGCTGTTTATAGCCAATCGCAGAAGATTTCGTCGGAATAAAATTGTGATCCGATAAAGGAATTTCATCGGAAAACAAATTTTTAATGGTGTCGATTGCGCCGGATACAGATTTCTTCGTCATGCCGGAAACAGTGTCAAACCCGCCGTCTCCACCTACTTCGAATGCATATAGTTTTACGATGACTTCTTGCAATTGCTTATCAGTCAAGCCGTGATTTTTGGCCATTTCTTGAATCGATTTCACATATTGAGCTCTGAATTCTTTGTCCGAATTTGGAATGTTCAATTCAAGAAGTGGCGCACCATCTGTTTTTCCATAAACGACTGATTTTAATTCAGGGAAAAGTTCCCTCATTTGTTTGATTGATAAAAGTGGTAGGGGAGGTTTGGATGGATCTTGTGGTTTGATTTCCTCTGGAGGGCGAGCAACTTTAGGCGCTTCGGGAGGGAATGTCAAAACTTCAGTATCGGTTCTTTTGTTAGCAGTTACGCCCTGCCAAAATGTTTCTGTATCTGAATCGAACCGCTTCCAAGTATCTTGCAGACTTGTGATAACTTCAGAGAAGTCAGTTCTGGGAGCTTCAGCAATTTGAATCCGACCATCGCTTGGTACGGCCTGTTCAGTCTGTTCATCAGTTCCAGTTCCAGCCGCCAAAATTTGCTTCCCAAAAAATTGTGGGTTAACCGAGAGCAATATTCCCAAAAGTTACGTTATTCTTGTTCTTTGCCTATTGTGTCCTATTACTACAAATAGTAGTATATGCTTCAAAAAGTAACTAGGTAAAAAAATTCGTAAATGGTGTGGCAACAAAATACGCGTTGCCACACCATCTAATCAAATCACAGAGGAAAACTCAGGAATCGGAGTCTTGAGAGAAATCAGACTTCCGGAGCCCTGAAGACCATTCCGACCATGTGGACATCGAAAGGAGCTTCGCGTCCCTGATAGAACGAAGCCGTCGAAACCTCGAGCAGTTCGAGATGCGGATTGTTGGAGCGCCAGGTCGCAATCGCTTCGTCGATTTGCTTGTCGCAAAAGACGTAGGCGTGAGCGGTGCCAGTGGCGTTCGGCTTCTTAATGGGAGGAGTGTTGTCCTGCATGCTTGGTCGTATCCCTTTGCTTGTGTTTGCAATTCGGGGTTGGGTTAGTGATATAGAACCAGAGGTTAGAGAGAAATGTCCTTAGGGAAGAGAAAACGAAAGATGCCTCGAATCATAGTGATCTTCTAGAGGCAGAGTAAATGTAGAAATGATAAAGATCACGATGAATAGAGGCTTTTTGATGAGGATTGATGGCGAATAAATCTCTTAAACGTATGAATTGCAAGGCGATTGCGGCTTTTCTTGCTACCTCTTTAATTCTTGGTTGCGAAGCTGTGCTAACTGTTGCCGAGGCGCAACAGTTCAGACCTAGTCGCAGTTCTCAACCTCAGTTCAGATACAACGGTTCTCAGAAAGTCTGGTTTGCAACTACCCGCTTAAACGAGAATGGGTCTGTCCTAAAACCCATTTTTGCCGCGAAGCGTCATCTAGACATGGGGGTTGGATCTCTAGATTACGGCACTGCTGAAGTGAGTAAACCCCTTTTGAACGGAACTCTAGCTACATCTGGAAATTGGTCAAATTTTCATTCTTTGATGACGGGTACCGATGCCGGTTATTTGGCTGGTGGTGTGCGTCTGCAATTGCAGAACGATTCCAATTTTATAGACACGGTGTCGAATTTTGATGGCACAATCATGATTTTCGCACATGGTTACGACGAAAGTTTCAATAAGTCATTGCAAGACACAGCTTTGATTGCAAGCGAATTAGAAGGGCAGATGCCCGCTCAGGCAGTTTTGCCAATTGCATTTTCATGGCCGTCATTTGATTCGACCAAAGACTACTCCGCTGATGAAGCCAATTTAGAATGGAGCAAGAAGAGTTTTTCGTCTCTTGTCTCACGACTTTTAGTCGCTAAGAAACCTGAGACTAAGCTCGTTATAGTGGCTCATAGCATGGGATGTCGACTAGTTTTTGACCTGCTTAAATTACCCGAGGTCTATAAAAAACCTTTGATTGAAAAAATAATTTTGTCTTCGGCAGACTGTGATTATTACCAGGCCTTGGATGATATCCCTGAGTTAGAACAACTGGTAAACGACAAGATCTATGTACTTGTATCAGAACGTGATGGACCGCTACTGACCTCTCAAGCTTTGCATAAGATGCCACGTTTAGGAAAGCCGACTGAGACTTATACAAATGATACCAGCCTGGCAAGCAAGCTTTCTGACGTCACTTCTAATCCGCTTTTGAAGTCGCTTATTAATAATGCTGGTACTGTTTTGTTACCAGCTCAAAACGTGCAGCATCCAGAACTTGGCTCGTGGCTTAGTTCTAATCCGAGTTTGAGTCAGGAGCTTGGAGTGAAAAGCGAATTTTTCGATGTAAGCGAACTGGCGGATTTTCAATCCGAGCTAGGGCACAGGCTTTGTTGGCCGGTAATTGCAAGGCTATTGAGTCCCGGGGCATCGTTGTCTCCACTTACAGTTGAGATTATTCATAAGATGCCTGAACGTAACTATCTCGAACAAACTGGTGGAAAACCAAAGGTTCTGTATCGCTTCCATAAAGTTGGAACCGGTCGGTTTAAATAGTAAAATCTGTAAATATTTACTAGACGGCGTAGTGTTGTCGAGAGGGGAAAAGGAAATTTGGA
>CAZNEW010000018.1:0-4358 GCA_964572515.1 uncultured Candidatus Obscuribacterales bacterium
GCCATGAGGCGGAAGCAAGAGAACCGAAGGCCGATACCCTGAAGGGTATAAGGCAAGATATTGAAAGGTCAGTGATTTGGTAACTGAGTCAGCGAATGACTGTTTTTGGGCTGACATGATAGAGTTCTGAAACAAGGGCGTGTTTTAACGACTCTCTCAAAAATGCATTCCGTTGATGTTAAAAGCAAAAATGTCGAACAAAAAAGTGGTCAGGCAGCATCGAATTAATGACTGCATTCTGGTGGTCTTGGGAATCTTGGGGGTGTGGTTCTCTTTCTTCTGTATGAAAGCAGTGCCGAATATAGCCTTACTAGAATCAGTTTTTTTAGGTCTTTTGTTCTACGGCGGCGTCGTTTCTATTTTTCTGGGCTTGTATTTTGCCATCAAAGATTTTTCTCTGAAGTATTGAACAAATTAAAACCAAGAATTGGAATGGTCGATTCGAGTATTCCAAAGAGCAATTGACCAATTGCAGCCTAAGTAGCATTTAAGTGGCACAAAGAAAGACAAGAAATCCTTTGAGTGTTCTACCTCGGAGTTGGCAACGACGAGGAGGCGTCACACCTTCGCGCACGCCAGAGGCGGGTGCAGTCTGTGTCAGTTTCACAAGACGATGTCACCAGCGATCTGAATATATGGCGGTTTTGACATCCACTATTGAAAATTAGCGGTGAGAAAATTTCCGAAGACGATGTCCCTGTCCGTCTTTTTTCCGAAGTCGATGTCACCAAGCGCATGAAATCAAGCCAAAGCGTCCGGCTAAAATTTCACATCCTTTCCGAAGCCTTTGAATCTTGAGGGAGCGAGCTGGGTATAAGCAACGGTGTGTTGGATGTTTTTGTGACCGAAATAAGCTTGGATAGCTCTTGTATCAATTCCATTATTTGCTAATTGAAATCCTTTAGCGTGCCGAAGCATGTGCGGATGGACCGATAGTTCAATTCCGGCCAATAGTGCTGCGCGAGCGACAATTTTGTGAACGGCATTAACTGAAAGTGGTCCGCGCCGCTCAGAGGCAAAAACGAAAATTGAGCCGGTATAATTGTGACTTTGAAAGTTATTTGGCAATTTTTTGATAATTCATTGGCAAAATTTGAAGCGTCCGCTAATTTCTCTTATGGTTCACAGACAAAAAATTCGTTGTTTTTCAGAATGCAACTTGCCTCAATTTCTTTTTGAAGATTGAGAGATGCGGCTCCGTCCAGCAATTTAAACCAGCTTTCATCAGTTTTAGAGCAATCTATCAGCCTGTCAATCACCATGCCCTTTGACTTATTGCAAATGAATACAGTAGGCGGAGCTTCGTTGGAATGTTCTTTTTCATAGGCAATAGCCTCGTCATGACGATTGGATTCATTTAGCAGCCGCACTATTGTTTTGTCTAAAGCTTTCCACGCATCTGTCCCATAATGACTGCACGAGCGCAAGAATTTACGCTCCAGTTTGTGGTAATGGATTTGTTTGTGTATGTCTTTTTCGTCATGGCAAAACCATGTCGCCTGCCCAAAAGCAGAAAATTCATTGTGATCGAAATCACTGACGCAAGGATTACACAGCGCATCTGTTAGCCATAATTTTGCTTCAGAGATCCTACCGACTTTATAGTACAGCTCAGAGAGTGATAGTTTTGTACGCAACGTAAAGCGATGTCTTTCACCAAAAAACTTTTTCTCAAGCAATAAAGCTTGCATCCAAAGTCGCTCTTGTTCGGCACATGTCATTTCATCCCATACGCGGTCAGCATAAAGGCTGGCAAGATATGCTCCAATCCTGTTATTTCGAGGATGAGGAAAGATTTTATATGCTAGTTTTCCACCGTTGTAATCTCTTTGACAAAGAAATAATGCCAACCGCTCTCTTATGTCTAGAGAAAAAATCCACGAACTAATTGATTCTATGCGCCCAAAAGCAATGAAATACCCAAGGAGCAGGGACAAGCCAAATGAACAGAATATGGGTCTGGATAGCAAGCATTTAACCGAGTAATCTTATATTTCCAATCTAGCTGGTGATGCAAAAGGGCGCAATTGTAAAAACCCCACCCACTTCACAACAAATGGGCCGATAATACCCACTATGTTTTACTGAAGGTTATACAAAGGGGAATTCAAATCTTCAAACTTTTAAATATGCTTACCGTTTGAATGCACTCAAGAATTGAACCATTCAGTTATCTAACTGTTGGTTTAGCAACCAAGCGCCAAATTTTGTGCAACATAATTGCCGTAAGCGTATGATCCGGAGAGTTTTAGTTCTGAGTCTGAACACGCTGCTTCTGAGGCATCTCTGATGTATTTGGTAAAACAAATGAAAGCTTTTCCATGGTTATTTGCTGGCATGGCAGGATTACCATTTGTTCTCCATAGCGCTGCTTTATGCATGGTTGCATTCACACGCAATTCGCAATCAGGAAAAGCAAGCACTGCCGATATTCCTGATTATGCATATCCTGTCGCGTTTAGTTGCTTGCCGATACTTTCTGTAATTGTTGGAATATTCGTCGCATCTTTACTCAGCCTACTTTTAGAACGCTGGCTGCTATCAGAAACAAGGCGGCTTCGTCGAGTTTATGCTGCTTGTTTTGTTGTTGCTTGGTTGATCGTATATGGCTATCTTGGTTTTTTTACTTTTGTTATGGGATTGGGAGCATTACCAGCTCCTTCAACCATGCAGCAATTTGTAGAAAGAGTCGGCATAGTACTTCTTCAATTTCCAATTTCCATAGTAGTGTCTTCAACTGTTTGTGCGATTGCCACAGCGATAGTAATGTCTATCTGTAAATATAATGATTGCGATCAGCCTTAACTTAAGAACCTCAGTGTTTCTGATAAGGTGTGTTTTGTTTCTTCCCGGCCAAGTTGTTTATACTCAAAGTGGTTGAGTCTGCTAATTTACTTTATGTTCTGTGAAGTTGGAATCGTGAAAAAGCCTGATCGAGGAAAATGACCAAACCGAAACTGCCAGATGATATGGCTTTTCCTATAACTGTTTCTGATTTGCGCGAAAAGCTTTTCAATACACCTCAATCTTCGGAAATTGAGATTGTATACTCTTACGTAAAGCCAATGTCAGAACGCAGATTGCAAAAGACTAAGTATGGCAAATCACGAAAGTCTAAAGCGGAACAATTGAATGAAATTATTTCTGCTAGCTATCAAAAGTCTGCAATCAGTTTGACTACACCTAACAGTTACCTAACGGAAGATAGCTGGATGAACACATACACTAAACATCGATGGCTATTGAGACTCAGCGCTGTTCCTCGTACAAGATTAGATGTTGTTCGAAGATTGCTAGACGAAGAAGGTTATCAAAGATTAGTGAATTGGTTCGATTCCACCAATAAACATTCGGGAAGTATCGGCAGGCACACTTTAGTAATTTCGCTTCAAAATGAGCGATTAATCTATAGCCAATCAGACTGAGTATAAGGTTGCTGATCGAGAACGTCGATGATGGTTTAGCCACTTTCAGCAGCCATTCTACCTTCGTGTCTGGGATAAGGTCTTCTGCTCCATTTCTTCTTTGAGGGCAATTGCCTCTTTGTAGAGAAATTCAGCCTCGATGGGTTGCTGCAATGATTTCAAAAGTTTTGCCAGTGTAAACATATTGGATGTGGTTTCCTGAGAAATTTTCATTTTATCGTTTCGGCGCTTTCTCTTTAATTTGGCATGAATAGTCGCACTACTTTGCCTGAAGGTTAGAGCTCCAATTGGATAGTTGAGATCTTTTGGATTCATCTGATCTAAAGCTTTGGTGAGTTCTTTGCTATCGCTGGACCAGTCTGAATCGATATTCTTCAATTTGGCTAAAATCGGTATGTCGGAAATTAGTTTGTCAGCGGCGTCATATTTCAAAGTCGAATATAAAAGCATAGCTAAATCAAATTTGATAAGATCCCTAGACTCGGAGCTCTTTAACCCATTAAATCTTGCTACTTCTTCAAATGTTGTTTTTGCAGCATCATATTTTTGCAAATAAAATTGAAAAAGACCCAAATCCAGAGCTGCATGAATAGTCACAGATGGTGGACAATAGATGCTATTTTTGTTTGCTTGAAATATCACATTTAAAGCTTCTTCGGCAGCGTTGTGATTGCCGTGAGAGTTATAAAATGCAGCGAGCAATTTTCCGTATCCTCCAGAGCCCAAAGGAAAAAGTTCTTTGTCCTTTTCATATTCGGTAAGTTTTTTCAAGATTTTTTCTATCTTTTCACTGTCGCTGATTTTGTCGAGTGAATCGTATTCTTCAATTAATTGATTAACTTCCTTCACTCTACTTTCAAATGTATCAGTGGAATAACGGGCTCTGTTGCAAAAACTGACTAAATCTCCAAGTTGCGAACCGCCTTTTGATAG